>JAJECN010000040.1 GCA_022821965.1 Candidatus Poribacteria bacterium | reverse complement strand
TGAATATGCGCGCAATGGTGTTAGTAATCTGTTCATGATTTTTGCCCCGCTTCAGGGATTTCGACATGTTGAAGTCACTGATAGACGAACAAGCATTGATTTTGCTCATATCTGTCGAGACTTAGTAGATGTTCATTTTCCGGATGCCGAAAAGATTACGCTCGTCTGCGACAATCTCAATACGCATAAGCCGGCTTCGTTGTATAAAGCTTTTCAAGCGGATCAAGCCAGGCGTATTGCTGAAAAGATTGAGTTTCACTATACGCCAAAGCATGGGAGTTGGCTAAACATGGCGGAGATTGAACTTTCTGTGCTAAGCCGACAATGTCTTTCGCGGCGTATACGGGATCAAGAAACCCTAAAACGCGAGATTCAGGCGTGGCAGAACCGAAGAAATCATCAACGGGCGACTGTCCAATGGCAGTTTACTACCGAAGATGCGCGTATCAAACTCAAAACACTATACCCTTCACTTTAAAATGGACTCACTACTAGGTGTAGGTTGGATTGAACGGTAAAAGCAAAATGCTCTCTATCCAAAACCATCCTATTTTTCTATAGGATCCCTCATGTGGAGGATTGATAGTGAAACCCAACACCTCTACCAAACGGATAAGTAAGTTAAAGTGTTGGGTTTCGCTAAAATTTCTGAGTTCTTCACGTCTCTTGAAAGATGCGAAATTTACAGTATCATAAATGTTCAGCCTTTCATGTTCCTCTCAAACCAACCTACGTCCTTTATCAATTTTGTGCCTCTGATCCCTTCAAGAGTGCGTCTATATCAAATATATCTGGTTCACGGATTATTTTTTTTCCCATTGCCTTCTCGATTGCATTGAGCAATGCCTCTTTGCGGACTTTAAAGAAACCCGCAAAATTATCAATCCGGAGGAAATCGGGAAAGATGAGATGAGATGTAAGTATTTCACCCATTTTCGCCTCGTCTATATTTGCCCCTCTTATTTTTGGTAAATACTTTGAAGGAGCCTGCCCACCTATGCTTTGATTTGTAGCACGCGAGAGGACAGTTTTGTTAACAATACTATTGAAGATATTGGATTCAATACCTTTACGTTTACACCAATCTTTGGGGAATATGTGATGAATGTCAATATCGCTGTCAGACGACACTTTGTTCTCAATAGAGGATCCTGTGAGAAAATCAAGACATCCATTACGTATAAGCAATGCAATAGTGCCTTTATATACTGCGCTTCTGCGGGTTTGAACCTCAAGTAATTTATTCGATTGGAAATTTGCTTCTCGAACCGTTGAAGGTAAACCAGTTTCTTCTCTTAGCCAAGAGATTACTTCCGAGAAATCCTTAGTTATTCGCGCATTGACAGCACCAGCATACATCTCACCAAATACACCGCACCAGTACCAATGATGAATTTTTTGATCTTCATCGGTTTTTGCCCTATATGCTTTTAATAACTCTTCTTTTGTTGATTCCTCATCATTTAATGCAGATTCATAAGATATGTTAACACTAGCCAGGGTTGCTGCAAGGGTAGTGAGCTGAGTTTGATAGGGAACATCTATCGCCCTAAATATTTTTTCCTTACGCAAAAACTCAGCCGCTTTAATAAAACCATCTTCAGTTATATCTGCCCATTTTTGGTAATCTGCTGCCTTCAACTGCAATATAGATCGTCGCGTACAGTTGGCGGTTGTTATCTTTGGATTTGCATCGGTAGAAAGCAGTGTAAGTGCCCTCAGAAAATCGGTACTATCAAGATTTTCGAGAACTGATTCCTTTTTCAGACGTTTGAATCGCTTATCCCAGTCTTCACGAAGTTGAAAATTGTCTATAGCAAAGGAAGCAGTAAGTAATTCAAATACTGTAAGCGTTACGCCTCTGGTGTTTAACTTTCCAAATATTAAGCAGACGGCCTCTCTCGGGGTATCCTCGCGAAGATGAATAATAGGCAAATTGTATTGTTTGAAGCATCCAATCACTTCGCGATTGAAGGTATTGAATAACTCACGTTTAGAAGAGTCTCCACGCCAATAATCTTTGTATTTGTCTCCCCAATCGTCTGAATCAAAGATTTTGTTAACTGGAAATATGGAATTTTCGTATTCCATTTCGTCGGAGTCGAGATCAATGACTTCTCCACATACTCTTTGGACTCTGCGATTGTCCCTACAAGAAAGAACTGCCTTTTCGCGGTCAACTTCGTCGCTAAGGCATTTTTCTATGTCAAGATAGTAATACCGAGTAACTCGTTTTCTCTTAGCATTTAAAGTGTAAACACCACATTCGGACTTTAAGGTTTGAAATAAGGCTGTTAACCGTTGTTGTCCATCAAGGATGAGCGTATTAGGTGACTCCACAACGTTCGCCCCGTTAACCCCTTCCACGAGTCTTGTAAGGGAATTTTTACCATCAACCGCAAGTGTCAGAACTGCTCCGATAGGGAAGGCTTGAGCCACACTTGCCAAGAGACTTCGGATCCGGTAATCATCCCATATCCAGTCTCGCTGAAAATCAGGGAGTTGTATTCTCCCAGTCCCTATATCCGTCAGTATTTCGGAAAGCAAAGGTTTATCAATACCAAAAGTGCTCATTTACCCTTCCTTAGAATAATTGTGTTTGTAAATTAAGACAGTAGACAATAATAGAGGCGGGACAGGAAGTCCCGCCTATGGATAGCATCAATCAAGCGTTCGCTTCGGACTGATAGTATTCCATCAGGATCTCCGCAACTTCGGGTCGTGAAATTTCTGGTGGAAGTGGTTCGCCAGCGGCGAGCATCTCACGCAATTTTGTTCCCGAGATCTCGAAATAATCGTCTGCATCGTGCGGGTAGTCGCGCATCATGATGATTTTATTGCGCTTTTTGCTCCATACGGTGAAATCACCACGGAAGATACCGATTTCGAGTGCGTCTTCAGGGATTGTGTCGAAAATCTCCTGTGCATCGAATGCGCCGTAGTAGTCGCCTGCGCCTGCGTGGTCCCGTCCGACAATGAAGTGCGAGGCACCACAGTTCTGACGGAAAACGGCGTGGAGCAGTGCCTCCCGCGGTCCTGCGTAGAGCATATCGAACCCGTAACCCGTAATAGAGACAGTGTTTTCGGGGAAATAGTGTTCCACCATCGTACGGATGCAAGCATCACGAACAGCAGCGGGAATGTCCCCAGGCTTTAGCTTACCGAGAAGCATATGAATTAGAATACCATCGGCATTGACTGCCTCTTGTGCGATTTTGCAGAGCCCCTCATGGGCACGGTGCATCGGGTTCCGCGTCTGGAAAGCGACGACTGTATTCCATCCACGCGCCGCGATGTCCTCGCGGATTTCGACGGCTGTGCGGAAGGTGTCCGGGAAATCTTCGCGGAAGTAGGAGTAGTTCAGCACTTGAATAGAACCGGAGAGAACATTATCTCCGACATCTGCGAAAGCGGGGACACCCGGATGTTCCGGGTCGGTAGTTCCGAAAGTTTTTTCAATGAGAAGTTGTTTCTGTTCTGTTGAAAGTGTCTCGATTGCCGAAACCTTCATAACAGCGAGTGGTGGATTCCCTTCAACGTTCGGATCGCGTAGGGCAATTCTATCGGCGTTCTTTACTGCATCCGTGAGTTGTTCCGACGGAACGATGTTCATCACAGGGACGGGCCAGAAGAGTCCGTTTGGCAGTTTCATATCTACGGCGACACTCGTCGCTTCAGTGATATTCATGTAGCCCGTCAGCGGTGTAAAATACCCTGACGCGAGCATAACGGCTGATGCAGCGGCACCTGAAGATAGAAGTACCGACGGGAGTTGCTCCGCCTCTTTGGTCAATTCAGCGCGTTCTGCATCATCCGAAACGTAAAGCGGTTTTAAGGTTTCGGCTCCATGTGGTTTAATCATTCAATCAATTCTCCTTTTTTCTGTCGGCGAGGTTGAAAACCTCGCCAGCGAATATAGCACTTCTATAAGGTATGCTTTATTTTGGTTGTATTTGTTCGACTGTACAGCCGTTCCAAATCCAGAAGTGATCTTTCTTGTTCCATTCAACGTCAGTCTTTACTCGGTCTTTGGGGGTGAAAATGACTTGGGTGAGGTAACCATCGGTAACTTCGCCCGTATAGGTGTGTTGATGCACTTCAACTTCTTTTGTTACAGTGAGTCCTTTGAGCACTGGTGTTCCGTTTGCTAATAAGTTGACTGTATGCTTAGCATTGCCTGCTGTTGAGAAAGTGTTGGTTACACGATAGTTTCCGTTAGGCAAATCCAGTTTGAAAGCAGCATCCTCCTTACTCCAAACAGCATCCTGCGAGAGTTCAGTCTTACTCTTGTTCCCGCTGTATGCTTCATGGGGCGCGAGCGTATCCCATCCGAATTTGCCACTCTCATATACTGTGTTGGGTCCAATGGCGTGATGATCCGGTGCTGTTTCGCCGTTGTTGGGTTGCATATCAAAACGGATGACGAGATTACCCTCTTCGGTTTTATCCCAAAGTTCAAGCATCGGTCCTGGGGCGCGCTTTTTTCTATAGATTTGAAGGTGTTCGGTCTCGTGGATAATTTCATAGTTGGTGGTTTCCCTACGGAATGCCTCCGTATCTGGCGGGTACCACGCTACGAAATAGTCTATGGGTGCGCTCGCGTTTTTACGGTTTACGGGGAAGTAGTAATAGGCTGCCTCGTAATTCTCAAGATGTCCCACGTCCTTCGCATAGACACCGTAAAAGGCTGTGGAGTGCACAAAGGGTGTCACATATTTGACTTGATTCTTGAGCTCCCATTTCTTTGTACCCGAATTGTAATGTTCAAACTGAGCGACCGATTTGTGCCAACCTGTGCTGCGGTGTCTAAAATTTGTGTGCGGTTCTATCAAGTGTGCTCCCGATACAAGCTCGGCAATCTCTGGAGCGATGCGCCCGTGGTCGTAGGCAGTCCTACCGCAGTGAACTAAACTGAAAAGGATGAGATAAGTTGTGAGAACATAGCGGGGGAGTTTACCCATATTCGGAATTAACCATGCTCCCAACATTAGCAGAATATAGAGATGGATCCTATCATTGATCCATCCGCCCGGTCCGTAACTCCACGGTGCCCTGATGAACATATAGGTAAACACGATGGCGATGAGCAGGAAAGCATCTGTCTGCTTCACCCACTCCTTTCGGTAAATTCGGTAGCCGATGGAGATAACAATTGCCATTGCTAACACCGCGAGTAGGAAACGGTTGACAGGAACATGCCAGTCGGTGAAATAGACGATTGATTTAACGCCCAAAAAGTAATCCCAAATCCACTCCATGCCGCGATGGTTTCCTTGTGGATGTCGTTTTATACTCTGTAGGTAGTACTCTATCAGCACAAAATACATCGGCACCATATAGAGAAAGAAGCGAAAAAGAGGCTTGAGGCTAACGACGAACTTCTGACACAGTGCAATGAACCCTTCACCGCGTGTGCGCCACGCTGTGGCTATCGCTGGTGCCCCGAACAAGCATCCCCCTGCTATAGAGATACCCAACATGACGAGACCATAAGAGGCAATGTGCGACAGATAAGTCAGCAGTAACAATATATAGAGCCAGATTAGATGTTTTACTTGGATGTCGTCTTTATGTTTCCACCAGAACCCGAAACTGAAGAAGAAAAACGAAATGCTCAGTTGGAAGTTGTAAAAACCCATATAAAGGAGATAATTGAGGGCAAATGGAAAACCGAGCCAAGCGTATACGTACTGCCCTTCTTGACCTCTATGGACAGCGTTTAGGAAATAGAAGAAAGCGAATGGGACCATGCCTATCGCGATTGTAAGAAAGACCTTCTCAGCGATAACGGGTGGAAATATATAGAGGAGTGCTGCGAGCAAAATGTGGGATAACCAGTTCGGGAAAACGGTAATATTCAATTCCCACGCATCCCGCAGCTTATAGTTTTCGTGCTTTGCATATTCCTTCAGCACCAAACCGTTGTAGACATGGCTTGCACCGTCTTGGGAAGGGAAATACGCAAAAATCCAGAGCGGAAGGATGTGTAATACCAATAACACCACAAATAGATGTTTCCATGACAAGTTTCTCCAATTAAACATATTTTCCCTCCGATACAGGGAAGCACTCCCTAAGCCTGCAAGTTATCTTTAAAGTAAAGACAGTGCTGCGTCAATGAACACCGTTCGCATAACGGCTTGCGGGCATCACAAATTTGTCTACCGAAATAAATCAGGTTTATATGGAATGGATACGCCTTTCCCTCTGGCACAATCGGTGGTAACAGTTGATGTGCCTTCTCTGCACTGCAATTCGGTGGAATCAGTCCGAGACGTTTGGAGATGCGCAGGATGTGTGTATCAACTGGGAAGACCTCTCGACCGCACGCGAAGGAGAGCGTAACGGATGCCGTTTTGATACCGATGCCTTTGTGTTGACACAGGAATTCTAACGCTTCCTCCGTTTCCATATTGTGCATGAATTCCAATGAGAGTTCACCGTGTTCGGCTTGGAGCCATGTAAGGAAATTTTTGATAGTGTTGCTTTTCTGTTCTCCCAGTCCGACGACCCTTATCGCTGCCTCTATCGCCTTAACATCGGCGTGTAGCACATCCTCCCATGTCGGGAATCGTTCTTTGAGCACGGCATACCCTTTATCGCGGCTGACATCTGTTGTGTTCTGCGACAAGATTGTTAGGATGAGACTTTCCAGCACGTCTCCTGTCCCGTCGCGAGTCGGCACACCGAATAACACCTCAAGTGCGTCTGATATAATTTTCGCTTTCTGCTGTAGTTCCAATTGTTTTCTTCCAAGGTGTCGCGTTTTTAACATTATACCATAAATAGAAAAAATAGCAACGCCTTTTTCACCTCGTGTTCGTTGTTGACTTAAAAGAGGAAGCGATACATCGGTTGGTCGAGTGCTACAGCGAGGAGGCTCCAGAACGAACCGATCACGAACTCACCGAGCACAATGCCGAGGAAAAACGGAACCGCTTTCCGGTGCAAGTGGAGTCCACCGTATTTCAACACAAGCCATTTGAGTAGCCATCCGACAAAAATTGAACCTACCATTGGATTAATCGCCCAACTCCCAGAGATCGCGTAACCGACAGGGTGTAGATTCCACCAGATGAACCGCATCCGCATTGCGGCAAGGAGTAGCGTCAACCCAAACCCTAACGATGCGAAACCGATTGCTGGTACATCTGGAGGCGCGGCGTAGGTGAGCCATGTTTCTAACCGATTAAAGGATTCGCGTCCGAATCCGGCGAAACCGCCTTCTGCATAATACATAGACAAATATGCCCAAAACGAACCGAGCGCGCCCAGCGCGGAAGCCAACATCATGAGGACAGCAAACTTTCGCAGTGGGATGTTGGCACCTTCAGCCAGTTTAAAGCCTTCAAGTTGGTGTGGCATCGCATGTGAACGGTGTGCACGGTTCAGGCAGTAAAGATAGGCAAACCCCGTTAAGTTCACTGAACCCAATCGACGAATGCCTAACAATCTCGGCAACATTTCATCCGGTCCGATGAAATGCAAATCGTGTACCGGCGAACCGAGTTCCGCACGCAGACGCGTAATCGCCATTGCAATCGCGAACCAGATGGCGAAGTAAACAATGATGATCCAAAAACTCATCCCCATCTTCAGACAAAATCCGATGATGAATGCCACTCCGCTAAGGAAACCGAGAACAATCAGGCGATATGAAATCGGTTCGTCTGATTTTGGGGAGATGAGTTGGTGGGCGATCCCTTTCAGATAGCGTCTGCTCATCCAGATAGCGACAACGCAAAGCCCTAAATATGCGCCGTGTGATTGCTCTGCTTCGTAGGGAAAGCGCGGCAGTCCACGCCACCCCGCAATAACACCTAACAGGCGTTCTGCTCGCCATATCAACCAGAATGCCCAACATGAAAAGGAGAGGTCTAAGGGGATAAAGAACGAAAGCCCAACACCGAATGGAAAAACACCAAGCGGACTCCAACCGATACCGCTCCACGGACGCTCTGTGAAAATCTTACGCAAATCATACAATTTCCCACCGAGGCTTGGAACGGCAGGAAACAGGAAGTTCAACCCGTTGATAATATCAATTGTGACCCCAATCGAAAGCCCAAGCCACATCCACGGCGAGCGGAAGAAGTTACGACTGCGGGTCGTCATCTCGAACGGCAGTTGAATGATAGGATAACTGAGTCGTTCCGATTCAACCCACTGCTTCCGAAAGATCAGGCTGAGACAGAGCATCACGAGGTGGATCGCGACTAAGAAAACCGTCCACCAAAAGATTGCCGGTAGCCACGCGATTAAGTAACGCGATTCGTAGATACTCGCAAATCCGTTGTAATACCCTTCAAGCACGCGCTTATTGCTAACTGCTAACCATTGTGGAACGTGCAGATGGAACAGGTTTGCCCAGTCGTTTTCTGGGGTCGCGAACCAGTGTGCATGCCCGATAATCGGCATAAGAACGAGGAATCGGTCAACCCCAGCAAGCCCCGCACCTACTGAGATGCAGGTGTAGATGACGAGCAATTCAGCACGGTTGAGCGCAAAGGCGTGATGCAACCGACGCAAGAGAAGCCCGATACCTAACAAGATTAAAATGGTGATAACGGCATTGTAGAAAAGCGAAACCTGCGTTGGACTACCACCGCCACGGATGATAGAGGCGGATACCCACCAGCAGTTGGCAGGCACTAACACGCAGATAAGGAAAATAGTGAATGGCCGAATTTTGAGATCTTTGGTCGGAACTTTGTTCACCCTCTTTCAAGAAATAGCGTTACTATTTTACACTGTTCTTCGGTTTCAGGCAACCTGTTTTTTCATTTCCTGCTGGGTAAACTATCGGTATGTTCTGTGAACGTGCTAAACGCTGTCGTCGATTAAGTTGTTTACTGAGAACGAAAATGTGGTATAATCCAATAAACCTAAAGATGAAGCTGCAGCAGAAATTGCTAACACGGATTTTTTGGTCCTATTTAGCAAAACTTACGACTCACGGAAATCTCCCTATCATGACAAAGGTCTCAAAAGCCGATGCCTCTGAACAAATCTAAAAAAATCATTTTCATCAGCCTAATCGTCCTTATTGGGGTTATCATTTTGCTATCCATTATCTATCACCAGCGCGCGTTGTGGGAACCGGAACAGCATCTTATCACACTCCTCCCGAAATCTCCAATCTGTTATCTGACGCTTAAGGAGTTGAAAGGTTTGGTAGAAACTTTCAATCGTAGTGAGTTTGGAAAACAGACGGCTAAGATGCCGCTTCTCGCTGAAATTAAAAAAGAGCGATGGTGGAAGCAGCTTGTCTATCAGAAGCAGTTGTGGGAATACGAGATGGGCGCTGAACTCGACCTCAAAACGATCACTGGTTATTTTGGCGAGGAAACCATTCTCGCTATTTATCAGCGTGAGGGCGAGTTCTCCTTTCTGCTCATTAGTGCAATGGGAGGAAAGGAGAAGCTGAGCATTGAGGCGATTACAGCGACGGATGCAATCAATCCAAAATACGAACGCATCCAAACCGATTACGGTGACTTCACGATTAATACCATTATAGGGTATCCACGCGCCTTTAGTTATACCTTCATCGGAAAAATCGGTATGTTAAGTCTCGACCCGCTGTTATTGGTAGAGACGCTTGACATCTATACCGGTCTTTCCAGCGGAAAAACTGCACCAGAAAAACAGGGATTTCTCGCCGAACACCCAATGGCGGCGGATATACAGGAAGGTTATCTTCAGGGCAAAAGTACGGGTTATGTAGATGGGCAAAGGTTGGGACCTATGTTAGAGAATGTGGGTGCTCATGCGTCGGTTAAGCAAATTTATGGATTGCTTGGAGGTACAAAGTTCTGGACGTTCAGCAACCGATATGAAGGTGGCGTGATTCTTTCACGACATCGGCTCCGCACGGAAGCAAATACTAACCCCCGCTCCGTTCCAGTTAGGGAAAATACGAAACCATTCCTTACGTTTCCAGAGCGAACCGCCTTTGCTACGACACTTCCCGTTCCAAATCAGATGAAGGAACTCTTTGGTGATGTGGATCTTTCCCAAATTTTGGGCACCGACTTAACTGTCCTGTTAATTGCACCTGAAGCCAGTCAAGCATCGGTAATGCCTTCATTGATTTTCGCTGCTCATACCAAAGCTCCCGACGCATTAAACGCTGTTTTGGGAATTGTGAGGGACGGAAAGATTTCTGTTGTAGGTAAACCGCTTGAATTCCTTGAACCGCAAGATTACAAAGGTATCGCACTGCAACCCGTGCAACTCCGCATCAATTTTCTATTGGCAATTACAGGTGGATATGCAATCGTCAATGATTATTTCGTTTTCAGCACAACGCTTGCTGGGTTAAAATCTGTGATTGATACGATTATGGGGAACGCACCCGCTTTGAACGACCTGACATTCAACGCAGATACGAGTGGATTTCAAATATTCATTCAGCCAGATATGCTTGTGCCAGAATTAAAACGCTTCCTCCCAGTCGCAACAACGCTTGCCTCTCTTTCAGGGCAGCAATTGGATGCCACAGTAACACAGCATATCACAGAGAACGTGTTTCCGTTAGAATCTCTCGGTCCGATTTCTGCTGAAGTAAATTTTGGTGAGCACGGCGTAGATACAGAGGTTCGGATTGTTTTGGAGGAGTGATGATGTGTTAACAGGACATCCCAAGGCTTTTGTGGTATTCTTAAAACAAACAGCATAAAAAGATATAGGAGGTTTTACGATGGAAAAAGCAACGCTTGAAGATATTATCCAACGTTTGGATCGGTTAGAGAAGATGATTACAGAGGTGAATGAGCAACTTTCTTCACTTGTTAATGTGTTAGTCCCAAACCCTCTGAACGATTTCAAAACAGGCGAAGAGGTGATGGCATATTACGGACGAAACAAAAAGCAAAATGCTCATATTACTGAGGAAATCTTGGACAGACTCTTTGAAAGAATGGGGATTCCGCTTGATTTTGATCCCGGTTCTATTGAAGAACTTCATGAAAGTATGAGACAACACGGTATCCGTGCTGAGGACAACGAATTTAGCCGCGCAATTATCGCAGAACGGGAGAAGTAACATTGTACTATTTCTATTTCGATGCGAGTGCGCTTGTTAAAAAATATACTCGTGAATCTGGTAGCGATAAAATGCTTTTTCTTTTTCGCAATGTACCTTTAGCACGTTTATCGTGCTTGACAATTGGCGCAATGGAAGTCTTTTGGATCTGTGTCCGCAAACGAAACGACGGGCGCATCACAAGTCATCAGTTTGAAAGGGCTACCACCCATTTAAGACATGAAGTGATCAATAGTCAATCAAATTTCAAAACAATTTCGGTTCCAGATTCGCTTGTATGGGACTCAATGGATTTGATTGAAATCCACTCTCTCAATAGTGTTGATGCGTTAGTGTTGAGTTCTGCCTTGGATATAGGAACAAGACTTCATAATATAGGCGATACGTTAGTACTCGTCGCATCTGATCAACGACTGCTCAGGGCTGCTCGCACTGAGGGATTACAGGTCTTTAACCCCGAGGTAGATTCACAACAGATACTCACAGATTGGATAAATTATAGATGAAAACAAAGATTGGTATCGGTATAATAAGTTTCGCACACGGACACGCCAACGCTTACTGCAACCAGATGCAAGCATTTGACGATGTTGAACTTGTTGCGTGTTGGGACGATAACACTGAACGTGGAGAAGCCGCCGCTACACAATACGACATGCGTTACTCACCACATCTCGAAGATGTTATCAACCATCCTGAAATTCACGCCGTTATTGTGACGTGTGAAACGAATCGCCACGCGGAGATGGTGGCGGCAGCAGCGTCGGAGGGGAAGCATATCCTCTGCCAAAAACCGATGGCACTCACGTTAGAAGATTGTGATCGGATTGCCGAGGTCGTCGAGAAAACAGGCGTGAAATTTATGATGGGTTATCAGATGCGGCGCGACCCAGCAAACATCGCGATGAAAGAACTGATCGACAGTGGCGTTTTGGGTAAAATCGGGGTCCTACGCCGTCGGCACTGTATCAACGCCTTATTTAGCGAAGCCTTTGTGACGGGACCCAATCGTTGGCACATCGATCCAGAGAAGAACATGGGAATGTTCATGGACGATGCCTCTCACGCAACCGATTTCATCCACTGGATGCTCGGTAAACCGACGAGTGTTATTGCCGAGATTGATAATATTTTGACCGATGTCGCACCTGATGATACAGGGTTGGCTGTCTATCGGTTTGCAGGTGGAGAAATGGCGATTCTGCTGAACACATCTGTTACACTCGCCGGTGAGAATACAACTGAAATCTACGGTGATGAAGGTGTGGTAATTCAGAACTATGGCGATGCACCTTCGTGCAATATCCCGCGTTCCGCAGACGCTGTTGCGCTTAAGTTGTATACACGAGACGAACCCTCATGGAAAGACCTTGGTATCCCTATTCCAGATGGCCACGGGGAACGAATTGGCGGTGTACCGCGCCCCTTTATCGACTGCCTGAAGAACGATACGGAGCCTGATGTCACAGTGGAGGATGGACGCGTTTCGGTGGAGATGATTTTGGGGGCATATCGTTCTGCACAGGAGGGGCGGCGCGTTAGGTTCCCGTTATAGAAAGAAAAAGTTATAGAGTCGTGGTTCGCTTATACGAGGCAAAAATTGGTTAAGTATACCGAACCGTGAATTTGGATATTTTTTCACTTTTTGGTCGGAAAATGTTATGTATGATTCAAATAGTAGTGGTGATGGGCGGTTGAGAAGATTTTTCCGTATGTTTTCCCAGTATTATTTGGCAAAACCCCTTTAGCAAAACCCCTTTAAATGAAAGAAAAGTTATGAAACGCTCTTATGCACGTTTTCTGATTCTCATCGTGTTCTTCAACTGTTTGCTCTATCTCGCTACCGCGCAGGTAGAACCGCCGGAATTAAAAAAACCCCTACAACAGCGTCCTGAATTTGTGAGAATAAATGCAAGCGGATATGCTGGCGAGGCTATTGTATGGCACGATCATAGTTTTATAGGTGCTGAAGATTTTGAGTTCGCGGTGCTGGATACTGGCGTAGCTACCATATCAGAGGTAAACCGACGCGAATTAAATACTACTATAGAATTCATTCCACATAAAATAGGAGTTACAACTTTTGTTATAACTGCGTCTAACGCGGCGGGAAGTGTTTCTTTGTCTAGACCTTTGTATGTGTATGAGTCTTTAACCCCGCTGTACAACAGTTTAAGATCTTATGGTGATATTGAGTCACTAAGGATTCCTGCTGGATATTCTAGAACAATTTGGTTCAAGGATGAGGGTTATCTACAGAAACTACGAGAAGAATCTGCTGATGAACAATTTGATCCATTTGAAGCGAGATTTGAATTGAAAGATTGCGAGACATGGACAAAGTATTACAAAGGTTGTCCCTTTACTCAAGTGATAGCAAGCGGATCTAACGGAGCATACTTTGAAATTGTTGCAATGGAGGTCGGTGAAACGTTCTTTATTTCTGATTACGGGAATATTAGTGTTAGTACCTATAAACCGAATCCTGATCTATCTTCGCCTAGTGTCAAAAAGGTTATTCCGGACTTAGTTATATCGGTCAACAAGTCACAATTATTACCTTTAGGTCAATATTTTGAAGGCGAAGAGTTGATGTACAGTACTCAAAGTATACCGTTTGGAAATCCTCAAGGGTTTGATATACGGATCGTAGATTTTAACGGTGACAGGGTCCTGAGATTGGATGCTGGTTCTGAATGGATTTGGCCCACAGAAGTTATAGTTATGGCTAAAAATACGTCCGGTTCTATCAGTCAAACATTTAATGTAACTGTGCGTGGAGACGAGGAAACCACTGGTGAGACTCTTGAAGAAGGCACCAAGCCTGAAATGCCTGTGAGCCAAATGTTTGAAATTACGCTCACGAACCTCACCACCGGTGAACCTGGCATGGGCGGACAAATTCTCTCACCACCGTTTTTTGTCACACACCCAGCAGGTATAAATTTCGCTCCAGTCGGTGATGCAGCGAGTCCCGCACTTGTCGCCCTTGCTGAAAGTGGAGATACCTCTGCGCTGGTTGCCTTTGCAACCTCCGCGGGTCTGCAAAGTATGGTAGCGGATAGTATGGTTGCCTCCGGTGGTGCTGTTACTGTTACGGTGACGGCTGATATGGTGAACTCTTCCATCTCCATTGGTTCGATGTTAGTTTCAACAAATGATGCATTCATCGCGGCTACCGACGTGGCACTGTTTGATGAAGCAGGAATGCCTGTGTCGATGAGTCTTGACTTGATTGCCTATGACGCTGGGAGTGAAGACAATACGGAGCTGGCTTCCGATATCCCGGGGCCACTTGGTTTAGATGCGGTGGTAGATCCGAAGGGCAGCAATGAACGCGTTCCGACAGAAGGGGGCGTGATTACACCGCACGAGGGCATTCAAGGTGTTGGTGATGTAAGTGCAGTGTTCGCATGGAAAGAACCCACGGCAATGCTCACCATCACACCCATTGAAGTCCTTGCGGAGCCAGTCGCAGACTCATATCCGGCGGAGGATGTCAACGAGGACGGACAAACGAATATCGCCGATCTCATGTTGATATTAGCCGATTTCGGGAAAACGCCTATCGTCAACCCGCGCGCCGATGTCAATGAAGATGGCGCTGTTGATTGGAGGGACCTACTGCTTGTAATAGCAAATCTTGACGAATCCGCGGATGCAGCCATATCTGTTATCAATAGTGAGTTTATTGGACTTGACCGAGGTCAAATTCAGGCACAAATTGACTTATTACTTGCAATGGGTGACAACTCGCTTGCAGCCCAGAAAGCATTTGAATTCCTCCAACATCTATTAGGGGCGATACGTCCGAATGAAACAAGGCTGCTTCCCAACTATCCAAACCCATTCAATCCAGAAACATGGATACCATATCAATTGGCAGAACCTGCGAATGTCACCATATCCATTTATTCCGCTGATGGGAGATTGGTTCGGACACTGGAGTTGGGACCTCAGCTTGTAGGTATCTATGAATTTCGGAGTCGTGCAGCGTATTGGGATGGTAAAAACGATCTTGGTGAATCTGTGGCGAGTGGAGTCTATTTCTATACATTAACAGCCGATGATTTCACAGCAACTCGAAAAATGTTGATCCGGAGGTAACACCTAACCTTTTTTCAACGGATAGGAGAAGTAGAGGTACTTCTTCTACGTTTAAGAATTTTTCATGTATAACAAAGGTCCCTCATCTGGGACAATACTGGGGAGGAAATAGTATGAACCGAAGGTTACTTATTCTAGACTGTTCAAATGACAAAGATCATTCTCCTGGTTTGTTACCTGCAATTGACAGATATAAAGGCAGGCTATTTCACATTTTACATCGTTTTCTTGGTGAATATCCACACCAATTAGCATTGCTGGATGTGTACATTTTGTCTCCAAAATATGGGCTTATTTCTGGAGATTGCCTAATTGAGGATTATGACCAGGATATGGATGAGGCACGAGCAATCGCGTTGCAGCCTCAAGTCAATGAAGTGATTTTAAGCCTTGAACTTAACGAATATGCTTCAATCTGTTATGCCTGTAGCAAGAAATACTCTATAGCATTTAAGGGGTTGCCAGAAGATTGGATTCCAGTGGGCGTAAAATACACCAAGGTCAATCGTCAGTGAGGACCAGACAGAAGAGAATTAGAAGAGTGGTTGTGTCATGTAGAATAATTTTTCTGATAGGTGAACTTAAAGTGAAAAAGTGTCCCTCAATTGTTTGCCCTATTGAAACTCACAGTGCAGCAGAATCCTTAGGGGCTGTTTCGACGCATGATGCTCAGAATCTGGCCCGTCATACCGCTGGTGGGTGGTTGCGTCGCAAGGAAAAGCGCTGATGCGACAACCTGTTCCGGTTCCTTCCACGGATCGCTTTGTGCTCTGAAGGTTCCCGAATTCTCCCACGCAGGTTTTGAGAGTTCTGTTTTCACAGGACCAGGGATAAGGACGTTGGCGATAATACCGTCCTCCCAGACCTCTTCAGCGATTGATTGTGTCAACCCGTGCAGTGCCGCTTTGGAAGCGCAGTAGACACTGAGGTTTGAGCGTCCGACCTGTCCCATACCGGATCCGACATTGATGATGTTTCCGCTTCCCTGTTGTTGCATGATTGGCAATGCCGCACGGCAACAATTCACAACGCCCATGACATTGATTTGCCATCCTTGTTCCCACTCTTCATCTGTGCTCTCCAGAAACGGACCTCTTGGATTGATACCTGCGTTGTTGACAAGGATATCTATTCGACTGAACTTGTCAACGGTTTGCTGAATAAGGTTTTCCACTTCTGGACGGACTCGCAAGTCGGTTGGCACGGTAAGGACTTCCCCGCCTTGTTCGGTTATTTCGGCGGCAACTTCGTTAAGTTGTGCGGTGCTTCGTGCTGCAATAACAACCCGCGCACCTTCGGCGGCATAAGCAATGGCGATCGCTCTGCCGATACCTCGTCCCCCACCGGTGATAATAGCGACTTTGTCTTTGAGTTGCATGATTAATTCCTCTTGAGAAGTCTGTGATATATGTGCCGAGAAATCGCACTTACGAGTTTTTTGGAATGTGTTAAGCTGAGTGTGAACGGTGCCATATATTAATCAGACGTGCCAGTTGTCCCCGACTCGCCTTGATTTTTCGTTCTAAGTCTTTGGCGAGTGCAGTAAGCAGATCTGTTCCTGTCTTTTTCGCACTTTCGACCTGTTGTTTGAGTTGGTAACTCCGCCCCGTCTTAAGTCGGTTTATCTCTAATTGCAATTGACTCGCTGCGCGATTGAGGCTTCGCAGTTCTGCTTGTAGTGCTGCGCGTTTTTCAACGACCGTTTTTTCGGAGGCGTGTAACTCTGTTTCACCGAGGCTTAACCGCTCTAAAGTTTCAACATCTTGCTCGTTATAGGCTCGGTTAATCAGCGGCATTAACTGATCTCGTCGTTCCTCTTCCTTCGGGTTTACAGCCTTGTCCGGATGATAACGCTTGGCGAGTTTACGGTAAAGGTCTTGTAGATGTTTCGCTTTGGTGTCAGGAAGTTTATCCTCTTGAGGTGTTGGTTCTGATTCCTCTGCTTCCTCATAAGCGTCAACACGGGCGCGGCTCGTTCTAAAGCAAGATTCTACCCGTGCTTCTATCTCCTCTTCACTCACGTTTTCCCGACGCAGTTGCAGTCGGAGACGATACTCTTTCATTTCGAGTTCGACTTTATCAAGCTCAAGATAGTAACGGCTGATATGAGCATTGTAACGTCGCTCAAACAGAGTGACTTCTGACTTAAGTGTCTCGATTGCTATTGTGAGTTCCTCTACCTGCTCCTGTTTTGCCTCAATGGCCTCCAGGAGCCGCGCTGTTTCCTTTTGGTCATTGGTATTGATGTGAACTAAGGCAGCAGGTTTCATAGGAATTTTCCATAGAGTGGTAAAAACGGTTTGTTCTCTAAACAGGTGCGTGCTTTAAAGGTATTCCTGCAAGGATCTGGACCGATGCGCGGCGAAAAACCGCGCCTGCAAGTCGGTTTAGAAACTACTTTTTTCGGTAGGTAATACGCCCCCGCGTGAGATCGTAGGGGGATAGTTCCACAGTCACCTTATCACCTGGCAAAATTTTGATAAAGAACTTGCGCATTCTACCGGAGATATGTGCGAGAATTTGATGCTTATTGTCCAATTCCACACGGAACATCGCATTAGGTAAGGGCTCCACGACAGTGCCTTCCACCTCTATTTTATCGTTCTTAGAGGGCTTTTGCTCTTCATCTTCGGATTGAATTTCCGTATCAAGATTGGCATCAGCTTCCCGTCGCTTTTTGGATTTCGACTTCTTTTTCGAGCGACCGGGGTTGCCATATCGCTGCTGCGGCTTTCGTTTATTTCCTGAAGGTCTCCGATTCACGGTATAAATCTCCTTTTTTATAGGTGTAATGGGTGGATGCTTCGCACTACGGCATACGGTAAAGCATCTACAGATTGGCGCACTTACGAAGTCCGCCTACTTATTCATCTTCAAAACTAAAACGTTTCCCAGCTTCAACAACAAGTTCTTGGAAATAGGACGCGGCAAGTTGCAGTTGCGTTTCGGCATCTGCTTTGTCGGTACTTGTTGAAACGAGGTCAACCGGCATTGTGTCCCCATCCGCTTCACGCAGAGAGACATACGCTTTTAGATAAACATCTGGGTGGCGTTCCATCACCTTCTGCATCAGTGGTGAAACTTCGGCTTCAAACATACTTACATAGACCCGCGTTGTGGTAATCTCTGCGCGGTAGCGTTCAGCAATCAAGGGTTGAATGTGGGTTTCAAAAACCGCTTTCATTTCACGCGGTGGACCGGGCATCATCATGAGCGTTGATTCCTTGTGTTCAACGCTGACGCAGGGTGCCCATCCTGCTGGATTCTGCAAGACGGTGGCACTTTCCGGCACAGTCGCCATTTTTGTGAGTGCTTCACTGAGGGCATCGTTCTCGGACATCTCGCGGCGTTTCCGAAATTCGGCGACGGTCTCTTCGCTCACCACAGGTTTTTTGCCGATGAGGGAAGCGACCACTTCGACCGTCATATCGTCGGGGGTCGGTCCCAAGCCGCCTGTTGTGAGAATAAGCGATGTTTCCCGTTCTACTGCGGAATCCAGTGCTTCGTGCATCTCATCGGCGTTATCGCGTAGCATCGTGACCCGTCGTAATTCACCACCGATCTGAAGGATTTGCTGTGCGATCCAGTGAGCATTGGTATCCTGAATCTGCCCAAGGACTAACTCTGTCCCGATCGAAAACAGTTCAATTGCCACTCTATTCCCCTTTTTTATAGGACCTGTTTGAGAAACTCAAATGCGCCGACACCGTGGAAACTATGCCCTGCCTCAAAGACCTCAAGTCCTAATTTGTCCTCCGCATCAAAGCATTTGTAAATCGCTTTTGCCTCGTTAACAGCAAAGCGTGTGGCTTCAATGGGAAAAATCGTATCTTCCGTGCCGGATTCAACGAACATCGCGCGTGGCGCGATTAACCCGGCAATGTCGTACATCTCGGCATATTGTAGCACATTTGGTATGTAGTTGTCTATACAATGGCTGAGACTCAGGATGCTATCCCGAAATGTATTGAAATAACCGCTGACAACCGCCGCTTTGACCCGTTCATCAATTGCAGCAGTGAAGAAGGTTGTTGTACCGCCGCCAGAGATGCCCATTATGCCGAGACGGTTCATATCGACCTCAGGACGAGTTGCCAAATAATCAAAGGCGCGCATAGCATCGTAAACCCGCCAACCTACCATTGTGTGTCCTAACAGGAGTGCGGCACCCGCACTCGGTTGGCATGAGGAGCTTCCACCCCCTTTTTGATGCGCGACGGCATCGCGTCGGTGTCCAAACCCGAACTGTTCAATGGCGAGCACAGTATACCCATTTGCCACACATTGAAGGGCAAAGTCGTTTTGATAGCCACCATATTCTGCGCGCATGCTGCCATCTTCTTCAATTCCAACGATGTCATCTACACCGCGTCCGTGACCTGCTAAACAGAGGATCGTCGGATTTGGGGTTGAAGCATCAAGGTCCTTCGGAGAAAGAAAGTACCCGAAAATAGCTGCGTGTGGACGACTCTGAAACAGCACCGTTTCGCGGAAATAGGTTGGAAATTCACAACCGTCCAGAACTTGCGGTTGTAGGTCGCAGGCTTCCTGTGGAAAACCACCAACTAATTCGATGAGTTTTGCCCGCAGTTCGCGCTGCCATACCTCTGCTTCTGACACGCTCGTCGCTTGAAATGCGAGTTGGCGAGGTGTCTCGGCATAGAGTTGGTGCGAAAATGCTAAAGTATCTCGATCCTGTTCGTAGTACATCGCTTTACCTTCAAAAGTTATTCCATCGCAACCTTACTCGTTCAACAGATTTAAAACGAATCCAGTTGCCATCTTTGGATAGAAGTAGGTAGATTTCTGTGGCATTGTCGAACCTGCCATAGCAACCTCTAAGACCTGTTCAACAGGAGTCGGGTTCATTAGGAGCGCGACGCGGTCCGCTCCACCTTTCACATGCGCAACGGCATCATCCGCGTAAGCCGTGTAACTGAGATGTTCCGCTGCTGTTTCAATCTGAAATAGATTTTTGATGAGCGTTTCCTGAACGAGCGTTACGTCTAATTGCTGAGGTATTATTGAATGTGGAATTAGCAGACGATAAGTATCATCTGGTGTATACATGCCAACCGAGGGAGATTGTCCTTTTAGTGCCTCTAATTTTGCCATGAGATCTGCTTGTGTGTCAACTTCATGTACCTCGAACACTTCCGGTAGTTTAGCGATAACGCGTGCTATCTGCTCCTCACTGAGGTTGTGCAACAGTCGATGAATCGCCAAGACAGCCAAACCCGGTGATTCCATTCTGACGAGATTCATCATCATATAACCGTAGCCGGATGACCCAGTATGAGCCATTTCATCTTGGAAAGCGAGAGCGGTTTCGTAACGATGGTGTCCATCGGCAATCAGGAGCGGTTTTGAAACGAAAAAGGTTTGGATCTCACGGTTCCGTTCTGCGTCATCTAAACACCATAATTGGTGTGTGCTGCCGAAGGTTTCTGGAGAGTCAATTGCCGGTGGATGTTCGTCGGTGAAACTTTCCATTATCTGTTCAATGTCCCCGTTGGGGTCAGCGTAAAGGAGGAAAATAGGGCTGAGGTTCGCGTGGCATTCCCGCATGAGATTGAGCCGGTCGGCTTTCGGTCCTGCGTGTGTTTTTTCGTGCGGTAGGATCACTCGGTTTTCAAAAGGTTCCAGTTTCACGAGTCCTATTAAAGCACGACGTGTATAGTTTTTTCCATCTGGAGCATTAAAGGATTGATCGTAGATATAATAGCGGGGTGTTGTGTCTCGGACGAGGGTGCTATCTGAAATCCATCGGTTCATGAGCACAGCGGCGCGGGTATACTGATTCACACCGTCAGTATCGTCTTTATGGGGTTGGCTTAGAATTAAGCGAATAATATTGGCGGGATGGCGTGCCTCTAAAGCGAACCGCTCTTCAGGTTTAATAACATCGTAGGGCGGCGCTATCACATTCTCGATCTTTTCAACCTTGGCTGTGTTATAGCGTAAGCCGCGAAACGGAATAACTGTCGTTTCCATATTTTTAAACTATTGCTTCTGAGCTGCTGCGTCCATTGTTCTGGCATTATTCCAAGTGTTGACGACAAGAACGCCGCTCAGACGTAATCGTTAGAACTCCTTAGATTAATCCCAAAGTCTTGTGCTGAAGTAGCGTTCACCCAAGTCATTAAAGACTGTGACGATAACACCTTCCTGAATTTGTTGGGCGACTTTGTATGCGCCGTAGAGGTAACCGCCGGAAGATTGCCCGACGAACCAACCGCGTCGCGCGAGACGACTGCACATTTCGTAAGCGTTTTCAATCGTTGTGGGGATGCGGCAATCAATCACCGATTCGTCCAGAATTGTTGGCACAATCGCGTCTGGATCCCCGAGCGGTTTGAGTCCCTCAATACCGGGAAACACTTCTGGTGAAATAGAACAGACTTGGATGTCTGGATTGTAGTTTTTGAGTCGTCTGCCGACACCCGTAATGGTGCCACCAGTCCCTACGCCAGCGACGAAGTGTGTAACCTTTCCACCAGTTTGGTTCCAGATTTCGACACCGGTCGTTTCATAATGTGCCAACCAATTGTTTTCATTGTCGTATTGCGAGTTAAAAAAATACCGGTCAGGTTGTGCTTCATAGCGCCGATCAACTTCCCGTAGTGCCTCATCGTAACCGAGGATAGCGTCGGTATGGATGATGGTTGCCCTGTGTGATTGGATACGTTTTATCCGTTCTTCGCTGGCGTTGTCTGGAATTACAAGTTCAACTTTGTAGCCAAGGGCTGCGCCTATCATAGCGTATGCGATTGCAGCGTTGCCGGAACTGGAGTCGAGGATAACCTTTTCGTGTGTGAGTTCTCCCGACGCGATCGCCTCGGTGAGTATTCTTAAGACCGGTCGGTCCTTAATCGAACCTCCGGGGTTATAGGTTTCTAACTTCGCATAGATGTCAACATTCGGCAACTCATCAGCAAAGATATCTATTTTCGCGAGCGGTGTCTGTCCTATTACTTGAAGCAGTGGATATTCTGAAAGATTCACCTTTTCAGGCTTTCGCTTGCTCATGTAGTGTTATTTGTCCTACCTTTTATACTGTTTTTGGCATTTGCAGATTTTGTAAGGCGTTCGTAAAGTAAGCGTTCCATATAAGTTTTCGCCGCATTGCCTGTTAATTGGTCATTGAGAATAGGTTTTACTTCAAATTCGGCTAATCTCACGGTTGGGTTGAGACCGTGCAGGAGCGGCAACCAGTCCCGAAATGTATCAAAGAAAGCGCGCTGCGCTGCGCGACCATTTGTGTACGGGAAGTCTGCTGTCCGCCGTCGAAACCGATCCGGCCCTTTCGCGAGTGCTGCCGTATGGTGCTGTTGGCAGAACTGGCGATATTTCTGAGGTTCATAACCCAGCCGGATGTTCTCTGGATAAAATCGAAAGGTCTGCTCCCGATATTGCGTAAAGTGTTGAAGCTCATCAAATTCAAAAATAAAGTGATACGGCTCCGGAAAATAGGCATCAGGGATCAGATAACCATCGGTTTTTGCTGTCGTGTTTTCCCATACGCCTTCTAATTCAGCATAGAGTGCCATCACAGCGTCGTAATGTTCACCAAAGTCTTCAGGTCGTGGTTTATTGCGGAGCCAGTCAAATTCGGCACGGCGTTCTGCTGCTATTCCAAAGACCTCTTCTACCAGGGCGATGATGCCTACCTCTAACCGCATAGAGATCCTTCGGGGCTGTAGTGTCTGATGCCCTTTGCTCGCGAGACGATTCTTAATTTTACACCGGATCCATGTCCAGATCTTTCAACGCATCCCCGTTTGTTGCATTAATCAAACTCGCTAAGTAGTCTCGATCGCGTTGGAGTGCCTCTAATTTGTTATCGCCATGAACGAATTCTACCTCTAAGTATCCGTCATATCCCGCGGCAGTGAGTATCTCAACGATTCGGGCGTAATCCACCACGCCGTCTGCAATAGCACATCCTTTGCCACTCTCGTCGAAGTTTTGCGCATGAACGTTTGCGATATGTTCGGCGAGTTTTTCAGCAGCAGTGTGTGGCTCATCGGCATCTGAGCGCGCGAGGGGTTGATAATAGGTCTTTAGAGCAGGCAATCTAACCCCTTCAATCGTCTCCAAGATGGTGTCTACACTGTCGGTGAATTGATTGTTGTGCATTTCCAAGCCGAGTCGGATACTGCGAAAATTTGCCCATTGTGTGATGCTCACCAATCGAAACTGAATCAAGCGTTTATCCGCCGGAGCAATTGATTTGGAGGGACCGCCGCCTGACCAGATCCGGACGAGATCGGTACCTAATTCGTGCGCGATTTTAAAGGCTTCCTCAAAGTGCTTCTGGTGGAGAGGCATCAACGGATCTACGTATGAACCAAACGCTGAAATCGCTAATCCCTTCCGGTGTGCCATGTCCTTAACGTTTTTGACATAGCTTTCATCGTAGTCCTCTGGTAGATGCGGTGGCTTTCCCCACAGTTCAATACCATCAAAGCCGTGATCCGCCGCTATATCTATAACCTCTTCCAAAGGTTTTTCCTGAAAGGCGATGGTGCATAAACCTAATTTCATTGTTTTCCCCTATCATCTATTATTCTATAAATAGAATATCACAGGTTTATAAGGGATTGCAAGAAAAGTTTGCTATTTACTCCCGCCTGCGACTTTGAAGTCGAGTGCCTCTGTCCTATTTTCAACAGACTTGACTTAGTTTAGCAAATCTGTTATCCTTGTCAAGAGTTTTTTCTCTATCAACGGGTGTGTATGAAGAAAACAGTGCAGCAAAGTGTTAAGTTTCTCACTGCAATTGGCTTAGTGTTAGTGTTCACTGTGCTTTCGGGGTGTACAACAGATAAGCAGAAACCGATTGAATTAAGCGTATTCGCCGCCATCAGTTTGACGGATGCACTTGGTGAAATTGGGACAGCGTTTACAGCGGAAAGTGGCATTAAGGTCTATTACAATTTTGAAGCCTCTACCACGTTGCAACGCCAACTCGAAAAGGGCGCGTCAGCGGATGTCTTCATCTCGGCGAGCCCTCGCCAAGTCGTTGCCTTAGAAACGAATGGGCTGCTTGAAGCCGAAAGTCGCCAAGATTTATTAACCAATCGTTTAGTGCTTGTCTCTGATAAAACCGCGAAAATCTCTGTGGAAACGCTTGATAACCTTGCTGTGCCTGAGATTTCGAGAATTGCTATCGGACATCCAAATATAGTGCCTGCTGGCACTTACGCCAAAGAAGCCTTGACTCACTTTGGATTATGGGAGACATTACACTCAAAGTTGATTTTTGGCATGGATGTGCGTGCAACGCTCGCTTATGTCACCGCTGGAAATGTGGATATTGCCATTGTATATAAAACGGATACAACACTGACTGAGAATATAAAGGTGCTTTATCAGTTACCGCCTGAAGCATATACACCAATCGTCTATCCGGCTGTTATTATGAAGAGTAGCCCCCGAAAGCAATTGGCGCGTAGATTTATTACGTATCTACATTCTATGAAGAGCGGTGAAATTTTTGAAAAGCACGGCTTTGCATTTCTGGTACGAAAATGAGGATAACCCCCGCCGAAATTGCCGCCCTCTCTTTATCTATTAAAGTTGCGTTGTTCAGTCTTGTTATAATGTTTCCACCCGGGCTATTGGTCGGTTGGCTACTTGCGAAACGTACGTTCCCGGGTAAGGCGTTCCTGAATACACTTGTGATGTGCCCGTTGGTACTCCCGCCGATCGTCAGCGGATATGTACTCCTTATTCTATTCGGCAGGCACGGCTTCATCGGTGGATTTATCTATCAAATTTTCGGTATAGAGATCGTTTTTTCGCAAGTGGCTGTTATTATTGCAGTCTCAATTATCTCATTTCCGTTGTTAGTGCGTGGTATCGTGACAGGGATGGAGTCTGTCCCGCTGGAGCTTGAAAATGCAGCACGGACGCTTGGGGCATCACCACTGAAGGTGTTTTGGACGATAACGTTCCCACTTGCGTATCGCGGAATTGTCGGTGGAACAATCCTCGGTTTCTCCAAAAGTCTTGGGGAGTTTGGTGCCACTATCATGGTCGCAGGAAACATTCCCGACAAAACCCAGACGATGGCGTTAGCGATTTTCAGTGCTGTACATCTCGGAGAAGATGCTTCCGTCTATCGACTGGTGTTTATTTCAACCGTTGTTGCCTTCATAGCACTCTGGTTAACCGAAAGGTTCACCCTCCGATAGGAGTTTTTTCAGATGATTGAGGTTTGTAGCGTAAACTTGCCTCGCAGTGAGAGTTTGCCCAGACATAAGCACAATCTAAAAGATTATGCTACAAAGGTGGAAACTCACGTTATATAAAGGGAGACTGATATGAATTGGGGAATAGGCTTAATTGTCATTACTGTTATTGGATGTGTCCTGTTTGTCTGGTATCTGTCTCGGCGTTCCGAAAATGATGCCTCTGAGAATGAAGAGGTGCCGACGGATGACGGCTATGAGGATCTGCTTTTAACGGGTCTAATGCTCGAAGAAGTCTATGATGATGATGCCTCTGACGATACGGATTCTGACGGCTATGACGATGGATTCGACAGTGGTTATGACGATGGCGGGACATTGGAGTGACCCAAAGTGTTACTGTTCTCAAACCCGCCTCACCGAACCGCAAGGAATAATTAAAAAATGGTAGAGAGTACCAAAATCAGACTCGATTTTCGCAAAAGCCTCGGGAGTTTCACTTTAGCAGTCGATTGCACACTGGAGACGAAGGTTTCAGCGTTTTTAGGCGTTTCTGGAAGTGGGAAAAGCACGCTTCTCAATTGCGTGAGCGGCACGCTGACCCCCGATGAGGGGGAGATCGCTTTTGGAGACGAGATCCTTTACGCCTCTGCCTCTAAAATTAATGTGCCACCTGAAAAGCGACGGTTCGGCTATGTTTTTCAGGAGGGATACCTTTTTCCGCATCTCACGGTTGCCCAGAACATCCGATATGGACAACCGAATCCACGAAAATCTTCGGATGCGGTAGATGTTCTCGAAATTTCCGAACTGCTTCAGCGGTATCCGAATGAACTTTCTGGCGGTCAACGGCAGCGAGTTGCGATCGCACGCGCACTCGCCATGGAGCCACGAATGCTCCTGATGGATGAGCCGCTTGCTGCGCTTGATAGCGCGCTAAAAGATCGAATTATACCCTATCTACATCACGTTAAGGAAGTTTTTGAGATACCCATCCTTTATATTACCCATGCCTTTTCCGAGGCGATGACACTCGCTGACGAAGCTTTTCTCATCGCTGATGGCGAAATTGTGGCGAGTGGTGAACCGCACCGATTGCTAACGGCACCTTCCGCGATGCCTATCGCACAATTGACTGGGGTCGAAAATATTCTGTTCCTTCCTGTGACGGCTTCAGACAAGGCTCGCGGTTTGACTGTGTTGGAAATCGGAAACCAATCCCTGATGATACCTTATATTGATATTAAAATTGGTGAAGTCGTTCCGGTTGCTATCCGGGCTGAGGATATTATTATCTCGCTTGAGCCGAATTTGTCGATTAGTGCCCGCAACGTATTACCCGGAAAAATTCGGAATCTTGATGTCAAGAACGACCGAACATGGGTATCCATCCTCGTTGAACGACATCACCTTGCCGTGAAAATCACGCACGAAGCGCGGGAGCAGTTGCAATTGAGAGAAGGATTAGCCGTTTACTGTGTCATTAAGGCAAGTGCTATCAATCTGATGTGGGATTAGTCCTCTTACTCACCACGCTGCTGAAGTTTCCCCCAAAGTTCATCTATCTGTCTATGAAGCTCTTCAAGCGTCCCTTCATTCTCTATAACAACATCTGCATACTTGACTTTTTCTGAAATAGGCATCTGTGAATCAATCCGCGCCTGTACCTCGGTTTCCGTGAGTGGTCTCCCTTGCGCTACACTGCGTTCCAGTGTGCGTCGCAATTGCGTTTCCGAGGATGCCGTCACGACAACAATCAGATCCACAGTATCATAAGCCCCCGCTTCAATAAGAAGCGGTGCATCGAGTAGCACGACGCACGTCGGGTCTTCCGTGACGAGACGGCGTGCCTCTCCCCGTGAGCGTTCGATAATCAACGGATGCAGGATGCTGTTCAAGCGTTCACGGGCGGCTTTATCCTTAAAGACGATGGCTCCGAGTTTTTTCCGACTCACATCCCCAGATGCGTCCAGAATGTCCTGTCCGAACCCTTCGGTGAGTTCATCAATAACAGGACTATCCGCCTTGAGGAGTTGGTGTCCAATTTCATCTGCATTGATCTGAATCGCGCCTTTTTCTGCGAGCAGGTCTGAGACAGTCGTTTTCCCACAGGCAATCCCGCCTGTAATCCCGACGATGGTGCCGCTTGTGCGGTGTGTTTTTGCTGTTTCCATGCTATTGAGTGTATACGACACACCGAAATTTGTCAATCCCTCTTCTGTAGGAGGCAGGGTCATTTAATCGTAGTGTTTTATTCTGAATCTCAATGAGCAGACCGTTATTATCGAAGAATCTTGACCCAGAGGTCGCCCTCACAGAGATTGAATTCCCATGATACCCACCGCGCCCAGAATTTGCAAGCATAAAAACCAAAAATCTGTTATACTAATTGTATTACAAACCGGAATCTAACAAATAGGAGAACAAAATGAAAAAATGGATACTATGTACAGCAACATTCCTCTGTTTAGCGATAGCCGCCCATAATACCAGCGCAAAAGAACTGACATTGAATGACATCTTCCCAACTGACCGGGTGATAGATGTGCAGATCACGGTCTCGCAACGGGATTGGAACACAATCCGGTATCAATCACGGGATTTTATGAGTGCCCTGAACGAAAAACGGCAGTTCGGTCCGCTGGATCATCCGTATACCTATGTTGAAGCAAGTGTGAGTATTGACGGCGTAGTCTTTCCCAAAGTAGGACTTCGTAAAAAAGGGTTCATCGGTTCGCAAAGCCGTACCCGTCCTTCCCTCAAAATCAAACTAAATCACATTGACAAAGAGGGTGGAATTGAAGGACTGACGAACCTGACGCTTAATAACAACAAACAGGATATAAGCCAAGTGAGTCAATTTATGGGGTATGCCCTGTTCAACGCGATTGGTTCCCCCGCACCCCGGTGCGCGTATGCGAAGGTAACGGTGAATGGCAAAAGTTTGGGAATATATTCTCATGTGGAAACCTTCCGTAAGCCACTCTTGAAACGCGCCTTTGGAAATGACGACGGGCCTCTCTACGAAGGCACTGTCGTTGATTTTAACGAAGAGTGGGAAAACAGTTTTGAACACAAACGCGGCGACGATGCACTCGGCAGAGAAAAAATTATCGCTTTGATTAATGTTCTCTCAGATGACAATGTGACAGAAGCAGCCATCGGCAAACTCGTCGATTTGGAGAGCTTTTACCGATTTTGGGCAGTCGAAAGTCTACTCGGTTTCTGGGATGGCTATGCTGGAAATAATAATAACTACTTCATTTATCTGAATCCGGAGACGGACAAGTTTCATTTCCTACCGTGGGGTGCAGATTCGCTGTTTATGAAGTTTAGCATGCTTGACTTCCAGAGAAATTCGCGGGCACCGATTTCAGTCAAGACACAAGGGTTGATTGCGTACAGACTCTATCAACTTGGAACAGGACGCGAACAATATGCGGAAACGATGATGGAACTTCTTAAAAGCCATTGGAACGAGGTTGAATTAATTACTGAATTAGACCGAGTTGCTGAAATGATTACACCGCATCTATTGCCAGAGCAACGCGTTGTTCAGGAAGAGGAATGGGGTGGCCGGGGTGAAAAACAGACTTTTGAGAGCGAACTTACGAGAGTTCGTGGCTTCATTAGGACCCGCAAAAGCGAGATATTGGATGAGATTGCCGATGCGATGCCCATCTGGAGAAAACGACCACGTCCGCCCTTCGTTATCGGACCTGATGGGTTTGACATGACACAATTCATTCAATTGCCCGAGGACGGACTGTGGCATGCCGCGCGCACGGGTGATCTCCGAGCGATGAAACGCTACATCGCTGAAGGTGCCGATGTCAATGCACCGGACGATAATTTAAATATATCCCCTTTGGCATGGAGCGCGTCTCACGGACAAACCGAAGCGACTCGCCTTCTTATCGAAAATGGTGCTGACGTTAATCTAAAAGACGACGATGGCAGCACACCCCTGCACGGTGCCGCAGTTTTCGGTAGAGCGGATGTCGCGAGACTTCTTATTGAGAACGGTGCAAACCTACAGGTACGCAACGACGATGGCGGAACACCAGCGGATGCCTTGCATCTTGATTGGAGAACTACTAATTTTATTGGCGGATTAATGGGTGTAGAGGTTGAGAAAGAAAATATTGCTGTCATGCAAAAAGGTAGGAACGAAATTGCGAAACTCTTCGGGGTCAAAGAATTTGATAGCAAGGACATAGCCTCCGCACAGGATCTATCCGGAGCGGTATTTACTGGAAATCTCCCAGTGGTTAAACAGGCTCTAACAGATGGTGCAGACCCCAATGCGAAGGACCCGCAATCCGGAAGCACAATGCTGGCGATTGCTTCACTAATGGGACACACGAAAGTTGTGGCACTTCTCCTTGAAAACGGCGCGGATGTCAATGCGAAAAGTCGGGACGGTGGCACGGCATTGCATGCAGCGGCTTTTCTCGGACGTGTTGAAACAGTGAAACTTCTTCTTGAGAAGGGGGCAGATACTACACTTCGAGATAATATGGGCAGCACGGCAATAAACGCGGCAAAGTTGGACTGGGCGTTTACCGAAATCATACTGGGTATGCTGCAAATTGAGGTGGACGAAGCAGAAGTGAAAGCAGGCAGAACTGAGATTGTAAAACTGCTCTCAACACAATAGGAAATAGACGCTATCAGGGAGGTGAAAACCGATGCTTAATTCATATACGAATACTGATTCGATTCAAGACAGCACTGTACACGGAAACTCTATAACGCTGGAAGAATTTCTTGAAAACGACTTTGAAGGTTATGAATATGTAAAAGGAGAATTAGTGCCGATGGCAGCTGCGGCAATTGTCCATGGTGAAATAGGATCTAACATCCATTTTCTTTTAGCATCACACGTTCGGGAAAATAACTTAGGGCGTTTATATATTGCAGAAACGACATTTCAATTAAGTGATCGGGTAGTAAAACCTGATATTGCTTTTGTCTCGACAGAGCGGTTGTCAGATGATAAGTATAAAGGAATGCCTGTTGCTCCTGATCTCGCTATTGAGATAGTCTCACCGACAGATAAACAGTATGATGTCACCGAAAAGGCGTTAGCTTATCTGAAATCTGGAACAAAGCTTGTATGGGTTATTGAGCCGGTTGCAAAGACCGTCATGATCTATCGTTCTGAAACGGATTTCACGCTGCTTACCTTTGAAGACACATTGACAGGTGAGGATGTTGTTGAGGGGTTTACGTGCTCAGTCGCGCAATTGTTTGAATAGGAGGAATAGTTGTCAGTCTTCAGTTTTCAACCTTTTTACACTTCAGAGGTGTTGTGAAGATTCAAAGAGGTTTAACTTATATCAGAACCCAAAACTGATAACTGATGACCGATAACTGAAAACGAATAATGGCAAAACCGATTAACTACACAGACATTTTAGAAACTGGTGATAGCGAGATTTATGATATCCAAACACACGCTGCTGGTCCCGAAGGCAGTCTACCACTCACGGCAGAAATGCTCCTCAATCGACCGAGTGGAGATGTATTTGGCTTGACCCACAACGCTGCCATGGGCTGGGCACCGACAGAACTGAGACGAGAGGAATTCTTGATCCTCAGCACACAAGGCGGGATCCGCGCTCCCGATGGCAGTCCGATCGCACTTGGGTATCATACTGGGCATTGGGAAGTCGGGCTTCTCATGCAGGCAGTCGCGCATGAACTGAAAGAACTCGCGACGATTCCGTTTGCTGGTTATTGTTCGGATCCGTGTGACGGACGCACCCAAGGCACCGTCGGCATGATGGACAGTCTCGCCTATCGCAACGACGCAGCACAGGTTTTACGTCGACTCATCCGTTCACTACCGACGCGAAAAGGTGTTGTCGGTGTTGCTACCTGTGATAAAGGCTTGCCCGCAATGATGATGGCACTCGCCGCAATGCGAGATTTACCGGCTGTCCTCGTTCCGGGTGGCGTGACATTGCCACCTACGACAGGTGAAGACGCTGGCAAAATCCAGACGATTGGCGCACGTTTCGCACACGGTGAGATTAGTCTGCAAGACGCTGCGGATATGGGATGCCGTGCCTGTGCAACGCCCGGCGGTGGCTGTCAATTCTTGGGAACCGCAGCGACTTCACAGGTCGTCGGTGAAGCATTGGGGATGAGCCTGACACATACAGCGTTAGCACCCTCTGGTCAGAATATTTGGTCGGATATGGGCTTGCGTTCGGCACGTGCTGTTGTGAATCTCGCTGCAAAAGGGTTGACGATGAACGATATTGTTACGCCAGAGGCTATTCGGAACGCTATGGTCGTGCACGCAGCATTTGGCGGTTCGACGAACCTCTTGTTGCATATTCCCGCAATTGCACATGCCGCTGGACTCGACCGTCCCACAGTAGACAACTGGACAGAAATCAATCAGAGCGTCCCACGTCTCGTCGATGTCCTACCGAATGGACCTGTTGGTCATCCGACCGTGAGAGTTTTTCTCGCTGGTGGTGTCCCCGAGGTGATGCTCCATCTACGTGAATTGGGATGTCTCAATGAAGACGTGCTAACAGCGACAGGCGAAACTCTCGGCAGCAACCTTGATTGGTGGGCAACTTCTGAACGGCGCGAACGCGTCCGCCAAACATTGGAGGATAAAGATAACATTGCCCCTGATGAAGTAATTCTGAATCCGGATGCTGCACGGGCTGCCGGACTGACAAGCACTGTTACCTTCCCACGCGGTAACCTCGCACCAGAGGGATCCGTCATTAAAAGCACCGCCATTGATCCAAGTGTCGTTGATGCAGACGGCGTTTATCGGATGACGGGACCTGCGCGTGTCTTTGTTCGAGAATCCGAGGCAATCCAGACCCTCAAAGGACAAACCGAGGACAGCATCCAACCCGGCGACATCATCGTATTGTGTTGTCGCGGTCCAAAAGGCACAGGCATGGAGGAAGTCTACCAGGTGACTTCAGCACTCAAACACCTCTCGTTCGGAAAAAATATCGCCTTGATTACGGACGCGCGGTTCTCTGGAGTATCCACCGGAGCCTGTATTGGACACGTCGGACCGGAGGCACTCGCGGACGGTCCCATCGGGAAGGTACTTGATGGCGATATAATTCAGATTGAGATTGATACCCGGCAACTGGTAGGGAGCATTGATTTGGTCGGGCATGGAAACGAAAATTTTGGTGCAGCAGCGGGTGAACGCGTGTTGGCGAAACGTCAAGCACGACCCGATCTCTCGTCGGACGAGGCGTTACCGGACGACACACGACTCTGGGCAGCGTTGCAATCTGTCGGCGGCGGCACATGGGGCGGCTGTGTCTACGACGTAGACGCGATCCTCAACGCCCTAGACAGATAACCATTCAGGCAAATATTCACGAAAAATTAGACAAAACGCGAAGCCTGAAACGAAGTGGAAGGCGGATCTACGGAGACGAGCGTGAAATCCGAGACGAATCTCACCGAACCGCAAGGAAAATTAAAAAATTGGGGACCGCCGTTTCTGTACATGGCACTCATTTTCGCTATCTCGTCTATGAAGCAACCACCGCTTCCGATGCCGGAATTTGAGTGGCTGACGATTGACAAACTCTATCATTTTATCGAATATGCCATACTCGGCGGATTGCTAACACGAGCGTTTGTGAAGGCAAGTCCTTCAGTAATACCATCACGGTTCGCATGGCACGCGGCAGCAGTGCTCTCAATTCTCTATGGTGCAAGCGATGAATGGCATCAGACATTCGTCCCCGGCAGATTCGCAACCTTCGCAGACTGGGTCGCAGATGTGCTGGGATCAATCGCAGGAGTGCTGGCGGTCTATCTCTATTATAGAAAAAAGGTTTTTAAAAATCGGGTTTCTGATGAAAGTTAGCACCCAAAAGCCGTAGTCCGTAATGAAATTATGCCTTAAATGGCATAATTTGTCTTTGCTTTACATTTGGAGGTGTTTTTGCTTGGGTGTTTCTTCTATATTACGCCTTGGAACGTGAAATAAGAATCTCACTTGACCGAACCGCAAGGAAATTTAAAAAATATGCATCCACTCGTTGACTTAAAAGTACCAGAAGGTGCCGTCGCTGTTCACTGGTTTGAACAGAGCAGTTTCGCATTGAAAGATCCAGCTGGCACTATTGTCCAAATCGACCCCTATTTTCCGCGCGAACGTCCCGCGGACCGTTTTATTCATACCGAGCCACCGCTTGATGAATCGGCACTTCCAACCGATTTCGTTCTCTTAACACATGCACACGGTGATCACACCTGTCCGGAATCCATCCGCCGCATCTGGGAAACTTCCACAGCGACGCGGTTTGTTGGACCCGAAGAGAGTGTCCGCCAAATCTCGTCAGAGACAGATGTTGCGGCAGCGAACATCTCAGAAATTCGCGCCGGAGAATCAACCACACTCAAAGGTCTTACGGTGCACGCCGTCTATGCGAAGCCCCCTGAAGGCGATGCCGCTGCTGACATAGCACCACCCGACGTTACGCACTTGGGATACGTCATCGTCAGCAACGGTGTAACCCTCTATTTCAGCGGTGATCCGATTAACAACTTCGCCGAGCATGACGAACTAATTTCAGCCGTGGCGACACATAAACCGGATGTCGGTTTCCTGACAAATCATCCCACCGAGGGTGAGTTTCCGTTTTACGATGGATGTGTGAAAATGGCAACGCGGATCGGACTGCAGCACGCAGTGCCAGTGCACCGTGCCTGTTTCGTCACTCGTGATTACGATCCGAATGAGTGGGCAGATCAGTTTCCAGCAGGCGGTACCGAACCCCTTATTATTGAAAGAAATTCACATATTATTTATCGTTAGCCGTCGGCTGTCAATTATCAGCCGTCAGTTAAAAGGTTTTTGATTAAATCAATATCTCTTTACTGACCGCTGAAAGCCGATAGCCGATAGCCATTAAAACCAAGAGGTACAGATACATATATGTCTCTCCAAGAACAAAAAACTCCGCTCGTCGGCATTGTCATGGGAAGTGACTCCGACTTGGAGAAAATGGCAGAAGCCGCAAAGGTTTTAGAAGAGTTCGAGGTTCCATTCGAGATAACGATCTCCTCCGCGCACCGCTCGCCGGAACGGACAATGGCGTGGACAGAAAAGATTAAAGAGGAAGGTGGAAAGGTCATCATTGCCGGTGCCGGACGTGCAGCGCATCTCGCTGGTGTGATCGCAGCACATACAACGCTGCCAGTCATCGGCGTGCCGATTGACGGCGGACCGCTCAACGGCGTTGACGCGCTATATGCGACAGTCCAAATGCCGCCGGGTATTCCTGTCGGAACAATGGCAATCGGTTCCGGTGGTGCGAGGAACGCAGGACTATTCGCTGTCCAAATCCTATCCCTCCAAGTCCCAGAACTGGAAGCAAAACTGTTAGCGTATAAAACGAAATTAAGTGATGGTGTCGCGGAGAAAGCAGAACGTCTCCAAGAAGTCGGCTACGAGAATTATTAATGTATGAACCCCTGGACTGCACTCCAAATGTAAAGCAAAGACAAATTATGCCATTTAAGGCATAATTTCATTACGCGCAGACTTTCGATGGATCTCAGCAGCCCATAACGAAGTGGAGGGCGGATATACGGAGAGGCACGCTAAGATTTAGACTTGCCTTACCGAACCGCAAGGGAAAATTAAAAAGTGGGATAACGACACAGAATTGTTTGATATGATGGAAGACCAGTTATACGCCGCTGTGATTTCGGATGCACTTGACGCGGCTGGTTACCGCGAGCAGGCACTGCGACATACCATCCGCCCCCTTCACCCGGAGACCGTCGTCGTAGGGCGAGCGATGCCGGTGCTGTGTGTGGATGTCTACGAAATTCCAGACGAACCGTATCAGCAGGAGATTGCAGCGGTGGATAGCCTCAAACAGGACGATGTGTTTGTCTGTTCGACGAACCAGAGTACCCGTAACTGTATTTGGGGAGAACTTCTCTCAACGGCTGCGCGTGCGCGTGGCGCGCGTGGCGCTATCGTTGATGGGTTTATCCGAGATGCCCGCCAGATCTTAGCGATGGGGTTTCCTGTGTTCACAACTGGGTTGTCGCCTGTTGACTCCAGCGGGCGCGGTGATGTGGTCGCGTATAACGTTCCGATTGAATGTGGTGGTGTCACAGTCAACCCCGGCGATATCGTATTCGGCGATGCGGACGGTATCGTTGTTATTCCACAAGCGGTGGAAACAGAGGTAATTGCGGCTGCAGTGGAAAAGGTCAGTGGTGAAAACCTGACTCGCGATGCACTCCGTGCTGGCGCGACGCTGCGCGAGGTATATGACAAATACGGAATCCTTTGATGAATAGGTTGAGCCGATGCCCGGTGGTCTCGTCCAAGAAAGAAAATTAAAAAATGGTTGTTAGATGAATGGTTATCAGTCGTCAGTTACAAGAGGGTGTTGCTAAACGAAACCTCTTAACTGAAAACCGAAAACCGATAACCGACAACTATTAAAACCGCAAGGAAAATTAGGGAAGTGTTTGAATTCTTTAAGAAAAGCGCGTAAGCCCAAGCAACGCGCAGGGAAACCGAATGGACGGAGAGGAACGTCCTTCGTAAAACCCGCCTGAACGAACCGCAAGGAAAATTAAAAACATGATTTATGAATTACGAACGTATCAAGTCGTGCCCGGGAAAATGAAAAACCTGAACGACCGATTCGCCAATATCACCGTTCCACTGTTTGAAAAGCACGGTATGAAAGTCATCGGGTTTTGGGAAACCGCCATCGGCGAGGCGACAACGACAGAACTCATCTACATGCTCGCGTTTGAAGATCTGGGACACTATCAGCGTGCCTGGGATGCGTTCATTGCCGATCCTGAATGGCAAGAAGCGAAACGCCTGACGGAAGTCGGTGGCCCGCTGGTGAACGTGGCGAGTTCAAAGATTATTGAGCCAACCGATTATTCGCCGTTACAATGAAGGTATGTGCCTGCAGCAACGGTTAACTATGGACAAAGAAACAATCAAAGCCGCTTTAGCAGCAATACCTACCGGCGATTTCGCTGAAACCTCAAAAGCATTGTTAGAGGCTTTAGGATACCACAGCGAACGCACGCTTGAACTCTCCGGCACAGTAGACGACTTCATTGAGGATTTCCCTGCCCCGAACCCAAATACCAAGACAGAGCAGGCATTTCGCAACACTGCAGAATCGGTGCAATTGCTGTTCCAATTTACAAGTGACGAGATCACGGGCGGAACACAACAGACGTTGAATTTCGGGACAGGTTTCCTTCAAGAAGGATGGGCGGGCAGTTTCCTTTTCTTTTCCGTCGCATTGAAAAATAAAAACTACTCTCGGAGCAAATATGCCGAGCTCACACGAGAAATTAACAAGCGGCTCCTCACGCCGACCGTGGTGTTCTTTCGCGTTGCCGACAGGCTGACTATCGCTTTTGTAGGTCGCCGCCAACATCAGTCCGACGAAAACCGCGATGTGTTGGAGCAGGTCACGTTAATCAAGGACATTCGTCTTAACGCCCCCTATCGCGCACACCTGGATATTCTCTCTGAACTCTCACTGGAGGCATGCCTAAAGTGGATGGACACGGAGGGCAAACCGAAAAACTTCGACGGATTACTCGCAGCATGGCTCGCCAAACTGGACACCGAAGAACTCAACAAGCAATTCTATCGGCAGCTCTTCAACTGGTTTGAATGGGCAATCACCGAGACAAAATTCCCAATCAATGAAACAAAAACGCTCAGCCCGCAAGAACACGTCATCCGTCTCATCACACGCCTGCTGTTTATCTGGTTTCTGAAGGAAAAAGGATTGGTCGCTGACGCGCTCTTCAACGAAACACAGATCCGCCCCTTGTTAAAAGATGATGATTTTGAGAATGGCGACTCCTACTACCGCGCTGTCCTACAAAACCTCTTTTTTGCCACGTTAAACACCGAGATGGACAAACGTGGGTTTAGCACAGGTCAGCGCAAAACCCATCGCGATTTCTCACGGTATCGCTATAAAGCAGAGATGCATGACCCTGATAAAATGCTGTACCTGTTTTCCGAAACGCCGTTCATCAACGGTGGTTTGTTCGATTGTCTTGATAGTTTTAAAGGCGCGAACGATGGCGGCTACCGTGTTGACTGTTTTTCTGATAAACATTACAAGAAATTGTGCATCCCCAACCGTCTTTTTTTTCAAAAGGAGAGAGGACTGCTTTCCATACTTGAACATTACAAGTTTACCGTTGAGGAAAACACACCGATAGAGCAAGAGGTAGCACTTGACCCGGAGCTGCTCGGTAAAGTGTTTGAAAACCTGCTCGCGGCGTATAATCCTGAAACGGGTGCGACAGCACGCAAGCAGACGGGCTCCTACTATACCCCGCGCGTCATTGTTGACTATATGGTAGAGGAAGTGCTCGTCGCTACGCTCTCTCAACAGTGTAATACGACCGATGGCGACGCGAAGTTGTGGAACAAGCCACTCCACGACCTCTTTGACTATACACAGGCGTTTGACGATGCCAAGAAAGGGTTTGATGATGCCGAAACAGATAGGATTGTGCGCGCAATTGCTGAACTCAAGATATTGGATCCAGCAGTCGGTTCCGGGGCATTCCCTATGGGTGTCCTGCATAAACTCACGCTTGCCTTGAGAAGGCTTGACCCAGATAACAGTCGGTGGGAACAATTACAGAAAGAACTGGCAGGCGCGCGAGCAGCGGAGGCTTTCAACACGTCAAATCAACAGGAACGCGATACTGAACTGACTGAGATCAGCAGCACATTTGAGCGTTACCGCGACTCGGACTTCGGGCGGAAGTTGTACCTGATTCAAAATAGCATCTTCGGTGTGGACATTCAGCCCGTGGCTTGTCAAATCGCCAAGCTCCGTTTTTTCATCTCGCTTGCGATTGAGCAGGAGCCGGACAAAGGGGCTGATAACTTCGGTATCAAACCGTTGCCGAATCTGGAGACGCGTTTTGTTGCTGCCGATACACTCATCGGCTTGGAGATAACCGAAACAAGGGAATTGCTCCAAGATGATGTTGTACTGCAATCGCTGAAAGAGATTGAGGCGATTCGTGAAAAGTATTTCCTCGCAAACAACCGACAGCAAAAACTTGATCTTGAAGATCGAGAAGACGAGTGCAGGGAACAGTTGAAAACGGAACTGGAGAAGTTGAGAGTCAGATGGATAGAAGGTCAACAGCGAGAAATAGAACGAAAAATTGCACAGCTGCCCACCCCCAAACAACGTCAGCAACTGCGAGAAAAGGAGCAGAAAACGTACAACGGACGTAAAGAAAAATTTGATGCGAACTTTAAGGATGCCAGCAAAATCGCCAGTTGGAAGCCTTACGATCAGAATGCAAAGGCAGATTGGTTTGACCCAGAATGGATGTTTGGACTCGCCGACGGGTTTGATGTTGTGATTGGGAATCCCCCGTATATCCAATTACAAAAAGAGGGCGGGAGATTGGGACGTTTATATGCACCCTGCAACTTTGAGAGTTTTATCAAAACAGGCGACATTTACTGCCTGTTCTATGAAAAAGCGAATCAACTCTTGAAAACGGATGGGCATGTCTGTTTTATTACCTCCAACAAATGGATGCGTGCAGCTTATGGCAAAAAATTGAGGGATTATTTTATTGCACACACCCAACCCGTTCAACTTTTAGACATGGGACCCGATGTCTTTGATGCTACCGTAGACACCAACATTCTGCTGCTACAAAACACAGCCTCCGGTGATCCGACTGCCTTCCGAGCCGCAACCCTCGGCACTGACTTTGACAAACAGACCGGTAACATCGCACGATACCTGAACAGCAACGGCGTGGCTATGGAGATACCGGTTAAAGGCGAACCCTGGGCGATACTCTCCGCTACGGAACTCGGCTTGAAACGCAAAATAGAGGCTGTCGGCAAACCGCTTAAAGATTGGGATATAAACATCTATCGTGGAATTATAACAGGTTTCAACAAAGCGTTTATCATAGACGAAGCCACGCGCGAAGAGTTAGTGGCACAAGACCCAAAGTCAGCCGAAATCATCAAACCCCTTTTGCGTGGACGAGACATCGAACGTTACCACGCGCGACGAACCGAATTTTACATGCTCGCAACCGGTTACGATCTGGATATTCCCAAAAAGTATCCTGCCATCTACAATCACCTTGAAAATATAGCAGAACAGATAGAATCAGGGGAAATAAAAACGAAAGGTAAAGGGCTATTCAATAGAGACGACCAGGGAGTAAATTGGTGGAACCTCAGAGCTTGTGCCTATTACGCTGAATTTGAGAAGAAAAAAATTGTTTGGCAAGAGATGGTAACGGAAGGAACGTTCCTTATTGATCGCAACAACTCTTATTCGCTTGATACAACCCGAATTTTAACGGGTGAAAACCTTACTTACTTCGTGGGTATTTTCAATTCAAAGTTCTTCCTTTTCGCGTTTAAAAATTATTATGCGGGAGGTCATTTAGGTTCAAAGGGAGTCAGATTTAAGAGTGAGTTTATGAAAGCCTTCCCTATTCCGCCTATTACAGATGCAAACCAACCTCTTGTCAGCCAGATAGAAAAATTAGTTGACAAAATCATCGCCGTCAAAACTGCCACTCCGGATGCGGATGTCCTTTCCCTTGAAAATGAGATTGACCGTGTGGTATATTCTTTATATGGGTTAACTGCTGAAGAGATCGCGATTGTGGAGAAGAGCCAATGAGCAAACCGCTAAAGATTTTCATTACCTATGCGCATAAAGATATGGAAGCAAAGGACGAATTGATAATTCATCTTACCATACTAAAGCGCGAGGGCTTAATAGACATTTGGCATGACAACGAAATTCTGCCGGGCGACAAGTGGCATGATGCCATTTTCAGCAACCTTGCTGACTCGGACATTCTGCTCTACCTTACCTCCGCTTATAGTCTTGCCTCTGAAAATTGCAATAAGGAATTGGCTGCTGCTTTGAACACAGACACCAAGATAAGGGTTATTCCTATTATCCTTGATCATTGCGATTGGACTCATCATCAACTCAGCGACTTTCAAGCTTTACCAGATAGGGGCAAGCCGATTACTGATTCTTCAGTATGGAAACGTGAGAGTGAAGGCTGGAAAAGTGTGGCGGATGGCATCCGAGCAGTCATTAACAAAATGCAGGTTCAGGCAAAACCCTCCCCCCGTATAACACTTGAAGAAATAGAGACATTGGCTTCTTTAGCATTTCAACGGGGTAATTTCCTATTGATGCTGGAGCAAATGGACCAAGCGATAGCAGCATACTCACGTGCAATTGAACTTAACCCGAACAATGCTGCAGCCTATAATAATCGCGGTGTCACTTACAAAGAAACAGACAAGCTTAACCATGCCTTTGAAGACTATAACAAAGCCATAGAACTTAACTCCAAATTTGCTGCAGCCTATAATAATCGCGGTGCTACTTATAGTGAAAAGGGTGAACTTGACCGCGCCCTTTCAGACTGTAACAAAGCCATAGAACTCGACCCTAAACTTGCCGGAGCCTATAACAATCGCGGTGCTGCTTATGGTGAAAAGGGTGAATTTGACCTTGCCATTGCTGACTGTAATAAGGCGATAGAACTTGACCCTGAGGATGCCAGGATCTATGTCAATCGCGGTGCTGCTTATAGAGCAAAGGGTGAATTTGACCTTGCCATTGCTGACTGTAATAAGGCGATAGAACTTGACCCTGGGGATGCCAATGCCTATAACAATCGTGGGAATGCTCACCGCGAGAGAGGCGAGATAGACAAAGCCCTTGAAGACTGGAACAAAGCACTAAAACTCAATCCCAAACTTGCCAGTGTCTATAACAAGCTCGGTGCTGCTTATGGTGAAAAGGGTGAATTTGACCTTGCCATTGCTAACTGTAACAAAGCGATAGAACTCGACCCTGAGCTTGCCAATGCCTATAACAATCGCGGCACTGCTTATGGGGCAAAGGGTGAGTTTGACCTTGCCATTGCTGACTATAACAAAGCGATAGAACTCGACCCTGAGCTTGCCAATGCCTATAACAATCGCGGCACTGCTTATGCGAAAAAAGGTGAACATGATTTAGCTATCAAAGACTATACTATGGCAATAAAACATCAACCCGATGATGTTGATGCCTATTACAATCGCGGCACTGCTTACGATGCAAAAAGCGATTTTGACAACGCTATCAAAGACTATACTATGGCAATAAAACATCAACCCGATCATGCTGATGTCTATAACAAGCTCGGTGTTGCTTATGGGGCAAAGGGTGAACTTAACTCTGCTATTGTCAACTTTACCAAGGCAATAGAACTTGATCCTGATTACGCCGAAGCATACAGCAATCTCGGGATAATATGGTTATATCTACAAAGATGGGAAAACTTCAGATCGGACTTGTCAGCTGCCAGAGGTGTAGGTGTAGATATCTCCATAGGTTTTCGTAACATCTGCGGAAGCGTGGCAAACTTTGAGCGGATAACAGGAATTCAGTTGCCCGAAGACATTGCCGCAATGCTAACCCCCAGCAGTTGAAGGAAAACCGTTTTTTGAAATCCGCGTCATCTGTGTAATCCGTGAAAATCCGCGATTCAGACAATTTGAAAGTTGAATGCCTCTGGACAGAGATGCACATTTCGCCCCGCTGGGGCTTATACCTTCGGGGAATGGCGTTTCTATAGACATTCCGCCCCGCTGGGGCTGCTCCTTAGTGGAGCTGCATTTATTTTTCTCTGAGTTAGGTTTTCTCTGAACATTGCGAAAAATAGCAAAAAAGCACCGACGCATCGCACAGACTAACAGTCTATGCTACAGAAGAATCGTCCAAACCTTAGTATATTCTATATAACTTGGCGGATAGGAGTATCACCTCGGCGCAGCACGGTGGCGAGTCCTATCCAATCCTGACAACTATCTCAAAATGGCAAGTTTTCCAATCTGTTCGATCCGGCGTTCATCCGCCGTAAGGGCAATGACGCGGTACAGATACACGCCGTTAGCACACCGCACCCCTATTTCATCTCTCCCATCCCAATAGGTTTCGTTGACACCTCGGTTTGCGCTGGCATCGTCAAGCGTACGAAGGAGCCTACCGTTGACACTGTAAATTTTGATTGTGACCGTATCCGGTGCTTGTGCGAGATGATAGGTGAAAAAGGTCTTTCCATCATGTGTCGGATTCGGGACGTTGAAAACCTCACTGAGTGTGATCTCCTCATTTAAGATGAAAGTGGTAACAAGCTCCGCCGCATTTTCGCTGGTATCCGCAGCGGTGATATGGAGTTGATACTCTCCATTCGCGAGATCCGGCGCATAAGTGATAGCGGCGTTTGCAGGGGCAGCCGGATCAAAGGTTTCGGCGTAATCGCTTGCGTCCAGCGGTTCAAGCGTCTCATACACACTTCCGAAATTGAGACGGAAAGCAGTTTCATCAAGGGCACTATCATCAGTAAGGCTAATCTTGAAGCGGGGCTGCTCTGTAAGTTCTGTGCCATCTATCAGCGGCTCATCAAGCGGTTCTCGTGTCGAACCTGTACCGGGAGTCGTGATCCGGACCTCAATAGTAGGCGGCGTAAGATCGGGAGCTTCAGTGACAAAAAACCTGTAGGTGACGATCTCCTCGTCACCACCAATGGCGTTTCCATTGAAATCCTGTGCCGTGATATTGAAGGTATACTCGCCGGGAAATAGAACCGGTTGGTAATCAATTGGCACAGTTTGAATGCCACCCTGTGTGCGGAGCTCGTAGTCGGTGAGCAGCTCGAAAGGGGCACCGTCCTTTCGTCTGGCAATCGTGAGGAATTCTATATCAATACCGTTTGTATCTTGTAGCACAATAGAGATCTTCGGACGCGGTGGAATCACACTGCCGGTCTGGGGTTCGAGACCGTCCACCCATATACTGAAAGTAGGCGGTTCGGTATCGGTATTCCGCATTAAAGCAAACCGTGTGAGTTCACTAACGTCCGCTGTAATCGTTCCGACTTGTGCACTACTAAATTTTACCTTATCGCCAAACTCGAAGTTTTCAGAACTTCCGGTGACAAGAATATCCAATCCCAAGTGATTTAGGAAAAGCCTTTGATTTACTTTGCCTCGGATTTTGACACCGTTAGGGTAATGGACCGGTTCGCTGGAAGCATCACGGATTTCATAGCGCTCGACACCGGTAAAAAAGATAAACCAATCGCCCACTTCAAATTCTCCTGCGGGACCAGGGCGAACGTTCACCGTAGCATTCCCGTTGCCGCGATTCGCATTCCATGTATTAGTCAGGATCACATCGCCTTGCGTGTTATAATCGGTTTCAAAAACGAGTGCATCGGCAAACTCAAAGGTGTAATTGACCCCCAGAGGCGTGCTTTCTTGCCTCGGAATCCGTAACTCCAAACCAAACCCTTCTTCCCTAAATGGGTTGTCCAATTGCCCAGATTTATCAAGTTTTTGGAAAAAAGCTTCACTTTTGCGCTTGAGAAACACCTCATATTCAAAAGCATCTAAAAACAGCAGTGCCCAAGTACCAGCAGGCGTAAGATTTGGGTTGATGCTGATAGCGGAAGCCTCCAATTTCTGTTCGCTTGCATTCTCCATCTGCGTTGGGGTGACGTAGTTCTCAAGCAGAAAGTCGCCTTCAGGTGTGTAGCTAATCTGTGATGTCAAACGCCGCCACGCTGAGAAATCCGCTTGCCAAGCATAGATTGCCAACTGATCCGCGAGTTCCGCCAGTGCGGTCTTAAATGCCGGATTATCATCCTGAAGTAAGGTCTCTTCACGTACGGTGTCCTCCAAAGCACTCACATCAAAGCGAAGTTTGACCTCGGCGGGTTTTTTAAGTTCTGTTTCCCCCGTGCGAAAGGCAGGCTCGTAATACTGAGCGACATCAGTTCCCTGACGAATGAGTCCACGGCGCAGCGCAGCGACGCGCGGAATAGGTGCGAATTGGATATCCGGTTGAGACGGATCGGTAGGTGCTTGTGAAGAAACAGAAAGCGGAATACCAGTCTTACTCTGCGGTTCAGCGTCGAGCGCGCCTGTGGGGAAATCGATGTCGAACACCCTATCCAAACTAAACGCTGTCAATTCCTCCTGCGGTTTATAGTTAAACTCATTGACAATAAAGGAGACGTGTTGCTTGTTATCAAACTGACGCGCTTCTTGAATGTTTCCCCTGATTTCGTCGTCAATCTCCGGATCATCCGGGTCCGCGAGGACGTAAATCTTGTGGACACCTGTCGTGAGAGGTTTGTCGAGGTCTAAGATTACAGTAGTGCGCTGTAACACGTGCGTGCCGTCTATCCAATCCGTGGGTTTGACGGTTATGCGTCCTATGATGTCGGCATCTTCATCAATTACGCTATCTCCCTCTGCATCGGGATTTCCTTCGGCAAAAACCACCTCAATATCTGCGAGAACGGCGCGACCACCGCTGTTGATAATTTCCGCGACGAGTTGGTAGCCGCTTTTTTCCTTATCAAACGTATATTGGATAGGTGCTCTGTCTGCCTCATCCGTGCCGACGGCGATGTTAGGACCTTCCGGCACCCTGACGATGTTGCGGTCCGTTTTTGATGGAATAGCGATTTGATGCCCCGTGCTATCAGTAATCCGGAGCCGATAGCGTACCTGCCGTCCACCATGTGGTAGTGGAATAAGTCTTTCAAGCTCATACCATTGCCCACCAAGCGGCACATCGCCAGGGGGCTTACGTGCGGGGACCATCTGTATTACATCGTCTTTAAAGTTAGCAGTATCATCCCACAAAATACTTATGCTCCGTATGCCTCCCGGTCCTTTGTCATCAATGACGAGCACACTGATATTGAGCGTGTCCGTGACTTTAATATCAAGCGTTTCTCGGATGTCGTGTACGACCGGTGTATCGACCCAAAAGCGTGTGCCTCCGACAGCAGCGCGCGTCTCGTCATAAGCGAAGATCCGCGCGACACCGCCACCGGGGCGTGCGCTGTTTGGGACATCAATGCGAATAGTCCCGTATTCTCCCTGCCAGACTCTGCCACGAACACGCGATATGAGTTCATTGTTAAGATCGTCGTCAAAATTATTTGCGAAAACCGCAAAAGCTGAGAGTGATTCCGTGCTAAAATCGGATGCCCGTGTGAAGGTTCCTGTTCCTGCACCACCGATCCCTGAACCCTCAATTGTCCCGACTTCATTCGCCTTGATGACAATTTCATGTCCATCATTGAGGGCGATGCGCTCCAATTCGACCTTTATATCAAGTTCAGGACGCGCAAGGCGGGACGCTGGATCACCGAAGAGCGTATATTGTTCCGTGCCGGGGATCCACTGCTGATTTCGGATGCGGGTCATAAAACTAATTTTCGCATCGGCAACGATGTGTCCCACCGTTGGTGGAAGTTCACCGCCACCCTCAATAACAAGTATTGGTTCACGACCAACCCCGAAAAAGGATTCAAACAGGTCTTTGTCAAACTCGGCATTTGCTGTCCCATAAGTTAGCCGTGTCGCCGAGAGTGTGGCAATCGCTCCGTATTTTCCCAACATAAAGTGCTCGCTGAGGCAGAAGTTTCCAACCTGTTGAGGTTTATCAAATTGTCCATTAAGACAGGTCGTTGTAATAACAAATGGCAGGTATCGGTTCCGTAAACTGACGACATCTTCACTACGAAAAATGGACTCATCTGCCCACGTCTGTATCCCACCGTGTCCAGTATATTCAATAGCAATCGCACCTCTACTGAGTGCCGAACGAATTAGGGCACGTGTGCGTTCAGGACTTTTGAGCCTTCGGAGATAGATTTGGCGGGTATCATACCCGACCGGTATAATATCTCGTATTAATTGATTGCGTGATGCCTCAAAGACCCCATCGCCTGGGTTGTCTGTGTTATCATCTGCGACTTGGATCAAGGTACCTTGCCAGAGTCCCGTTCTAAGATTCTGCTCGTAGTTGATGATCTTTTCAACCATCGTCGTCAGGGCTTCCGGGGTTTGAACAGAGAGCCTCCCAATGAGCATATCAGGGAGTGGGTCCTCACCACTCACGTTGACGAACCGGTGGTCCATCGCAGTTTCACCACATTCGGGTGCCCAACCGTGGTATGTCGGCACGAAGATCGGATAAAGGTTATAGGTCTTCCTCTCTTCTCGGTAGAGTTTGACGATGGCATTCTTGTAATCATAGTGTGCATCTCCGACGAGCAGCACATAAGTCGGGGCAGGCTGTTGCCAACTGGTATACGCATATCGCAGGAATTTCTGGATCGCAAGCGGGTTAAAGACGCCATCGCTGAATTCATCATAGATATCGTCAATATCAACGACCATGGTTGTCAACCCTTGTGAACGCCGAAATTCAACGAGCGATTGGATACCGTCGGCAAAGGTTGGGTGCGTAATGACGACATAGTCGGCTTGGTTAGAAGGGTTACGCAATGGCGTTGGCGGCGTTGAAACAAGAGCATTGATGCTCCGGTAAGCCGAACGACTAATGACGAAATAACGCGTATGCCGCCCGACTGTATCCTCAAAAAGAATGTTATGACCGGCACCGACACGGGAAACCTCACCACCAGTGAGTCTACTCGCAATGCCGTTCTCATTAAGTTGATATACGTCAATTGTGTCATTGTAGATGTTTTCGACGCGGTATTGGACTTTGCCTCGGTTGCGCGGTTCGGTATTGGTATTGAATTCAAGACTCTTGCCATCTGCCCGAAAGTTTCGCCAATAATCAAACTCATACCAGTCGAGATAGAAGTCGTAGGATCCCGGAGGGGTACGGTTGGCATCCAATGCTTCAATACGTATAACATTCACTGGGTCATTATGGATACGCGCCTGTGGAATACTGCGGACTGCAGTCGGTGAACCTTGACGCTTCCATTCCACACTCCTACCGAGTCGGCCGTTGTTGAAACTGACGCGTGCTCTGTGAAGTGCAGTTCCTCTACGGGAAGCCCCTTGGAACCTGATACGTAAGGTGGCGTTCAAGTTGGCGTTACGGTCAATTTGAAGTCTCGGTACTGCCTCAGGCAATTCTATGTTCTCGAAATTCTTAGTGTTTCCACCACGGAAGGCAACCCAGAAATAGTGATCGGCAAGTTCGGACTTAATATCGTTGCCAGCTAAGACATCATGAAGTCTATTCTCTTCAAATCGGATACGTGTTAAAAAGGCACTTGGTGCTATCAAGTTTGGGGACAGCGGCGTTGCATCCCGTTCTTCAACACGGGATGTTTCAATACCAGTCGTCGGCTCTCCTCGCAAAGCGAAACGGAGCCAATAAACGTTTGTGTCGGTAAATTTGTTGTCAGACAACGCACGTCCGTAAAAGACGATCCGCTCGCCGCTGTCGAGTCTATCGTTTCCATTATCATCAAAAACATAGATGCCCTGTTTTTGTCCGCCGCTTTCCAATCGAAGGGTATCAAGATTGATGTCTTCCGGTTCAATACCAGCGGATGCTTTGATGTTGTTATAATTAATGCGATAGAGATCCGTTCTGGTAATGGGAATTTTGAAACGATACGTGTTCGTTGTCAATGTAGGTGCTTTAGGAGCACCACCGCCGCGGGAACTACCATGTTGCAGAGTCGAGGGTGCCTCGCCCCTACGGCTGCGCCACGGTTTTGCTTGCTCGTAGTTTCGCAATGTTCCCTGAAACATTTTCTCAAAGACCGGAGAGGTTCTTGAGAAAGTGGAGGGTGCAGCAGAAACGGTACCAACGGTTCCTGAGAACGGAGGGAAATCGATACGGAACGTCACAGACGCGTAAATTCTCAACTGCTTTGTTGCCGGATTGTATTGAACTGGGTTGATTTGCAGACTCGCGATACGCTGTTCGCGCACAAAACCGACCGGAATAACCTCTACAAGTTGTGTAGGATAAAACCCCTGTGAGGTCCGAGGGTTTGTCGTTAGCACAGGATAAATCGGATCATCGGGTGTGACACGGATATTTTCAACGTTTCTTATCTCTGGACGTGCCTGAATGACGGTGACAACTGGTGTTCCCGAAACAGGGATTCCGATGCGTTGTGCATAGATAGGGAGACGAGGTTTGCCTACATCAAGTGTCCAATCTGCACCTGCAAAATGAATTTCGGACACCAGATCCGAAGTTCCTTCTTCAGGAGCGTTGGAATGTGTTGTTACCTGAAGTTCGGGGAGTGTGAAGCGTGCCGTAAGCGTGTCGGTTGTGATTGCCAGAATCTTGAGCGGCGAGCCGGACTGTGTCTGTGCTACGGAGACCAATATCGGAGCAGTATAGAATACAAAAAATAAAAGTAAAAAAACTCGAATCTTTTTCATTTTTTTAATTTACCTTGCGGTCAATCAACGGGGTTTGGACAATAAAAATCTTTAGTCCTTTAGGTGTTTTGCTTGGGTGTTTCTCCCAAGTGGAGCGGAACAACACTTGTGGCAGCCACAGAAACCTCTCTAACTGACAATCATTCTTCTATTTGATGTAGTGTGTATGGAAAAACTTCATTTTCTCTTCTTTGTCCAGAGAATGTAAGTCCAAGCATCGCGTCGGACTGGATATACGGACAAGAACTTTCCTGCTAAACCCCTCTAAACGAACCGCAAGGTAAATTAGAAAGTTGTGAAGCGCAGTTGAGTGCTGCCACCAAACTATTTTCACTCGCGATCCCCTTGCCTGCTATGTCAAACGCAGTCCCGTGATCCACACTCGTACGGACTATCGGTAAACCTAAGGTGACATTCACAAGATCACCAAATCCGAGAAGTTTTATCGGGATATTGCCTTGATCATGGTACATAGCGATAACAGCGTCCCACTCACCTTGGCTCGCTTTGACGAAAAGTGCGTCAGCCGGGAGCGGTCCATCTATCGTGCCGGGATGCGCGTGTGCCTGGACCTGTTCAATGGCTGGACGGATAAAATGTTCTTCCTCTTTCCCGAACATCCCTTCTTCACCTGCGTGTGGGTTCAGCCCAGCAACGACAAGTCGCGGTTCGGAGATACCGCAGCGCACCAACACCTCCTGAGTTACACGAATAACCTCCACGATTCTTTGGACGGAAAGGTATTTCGGCACGTCAGTCAATGCGATATGATTCGTTACGAAAGAGACAGCAAAAGCAACCTTGTTGTTGGTATCGTTAGTCTGTTGGGACATCAATGCCTCAGGTGTGCAGAGCATCATCACTTCGTGTGGTGTGTTAGTGAAGGCAGCAAGCATTTCTGTGTGTCCCGGATAGGGTATGCCTGCGCGGTGTATAGCGGCTTTGCATATTGGGGCAGTTGTGATCGCGTCAATCTCACCTGCCATCGCCAGACGTACCCCCGTTTCGATCACTTTGACAGCAGCGGCACCCGCGCGCGCATCTATAGTACCCACCGAAATATCCTGAGGGGATAGCGAAGATACATCAAGGACATCAATTGTCCCGTGTCTTGCCTTTGCCTGTATCGGCGTTTCAATGATATTGAGTTTTAATTGCGATGTACCGGAGGGTGTTGTGAAGCGTGAACATGCATCCTGAAAAATGGCAGGGCTGCCGATGACAATTGGTTGACACAGCAAATATACGTTTTTCTGCGCCAGTGCCTTGACGATGATTTCGGGACCGATGCCAGCCGCGTCCCCCATCGTTATCCCAATTATTGGTTTATTAGCGGTGGGCGGTAGGTTTGTTCGGTGCGCAACGGCTTCGGATTGGATCTGGAACTCTGTGCGAATCATTTTTTTTTACATTACCTTGCGGTCAATCAATCCAGATTGGAACGAAACATCCCTTAGAGAATCCAAACCTATCGTTGTTCGGTTTTTGGAACTGTGGTCAAAGCCTCGTGGGGCGGCATCTGTGTAGCGGTTCAATCAGGAGATAGAGGCTACGGATTTAATTGACGATAGAGTGTTGCGGCACGGGCACGCGAGACGTTTCCAGAGGGTAGCTCAAGAATCTCATATTCGGATTCAGAAACCTCCCCGATATCCGCCGGATGCACCTCCGCAGCAGAGGGCGCGGGTCCCGATAAGCGGATAACATCTCCAACAACGAGCATCTTTCCCGCTTTCGCAACGTGTCCGTTGACACTGACCGCACCTTTACTACAGAGAGTATTGGCTATTGTCCGCCGTTTTACAAGGCGGCTAACTTGCAGGAATTTGTCTAACCGCATTTTTTTTAGAGTTGTCAGTGGTCAGTTACAAGAGGTCTCTGTGGCTGCCACAGGAGACTCTTTAACCGAGAACCGAGAACCGAAAACTGATAACTATTTGTTACACTGGTGGCTGGGTGACGACCGGTACTTCTACTGGAGCTTCGGCTTCCACGATGGGATCCGTCAATGCCTGTTCCAGCACTTGTGTCATATCGTTGACTTTGTGGAAACGTATAGCGTCCCGAATCTCCGTCGGTATGTCAGCCTCATCTTTTTCATTGTCCTCGGGGATAATAATGTCGAAGATGCCGTTGCGATAGGCAGCAAGTGCTTTCTCCTTCAAACCACCGATCGGTAGCACTCTACCGCGGAGTGTAATCTCTCCCGTCATAGCAACATCTTTACGGACCGACTTCCCAGTTAGCGCAGAAAGGATCGCCGTTGCGACAGTGATCCCCGCAGAAGGACCATCTTTCGGCACAGCACCCTCCGGAATATGGATATGGATATCCTGTTGGTCGAACCGATTGTCAGATAACCCGAAGGATTCCGCGCGGGAGCGGATATAAGCAACTGCGGTTTGGACAGACTCACGCATCACTTCCTGAAGTTGTCCTGTCATGTTGAGTTTACCCTCTCCTTGCATCGTCGTCGCTTCAACAGCGACAATATCGCCGCCGATTTGGGTCCACACCATACCTGTGGCAACGCCGACTTCATCGCGTTCTTCAGCTTTGGTGCGTGTCCACTTAGCGGGTCCGAGATAATCACTCAAATTCTCCGGTGTTACTTCAATATTGAGATCTGGTGTCTCTTCAGTAACGATTTCTCTGGCAACCTTTCGCAAGACGGTCGTGATTGTACGTTCAAGGTTTCGCACACCCGCCTCACGTGTGTACTTATGGATCATTTCAAAGAGGGCTTCATCTGTGAAGGTGATATTATCGCCTGAAAGCCCGTGGCGTTCAAGTTGCTTCGGGATGAGTCCATTCGGTGTAAACGTAGCGATGTTATGCTTCTCAAAATCGGTATAACCCGGCAATTCAATAATTTCCATCCGGTCCTGAAGCGCAGGCGGAATAGTGACACGGGTGTTGGCGGTTGTTATAAACATAACATCGGAAAGGTCAAATGCGATATCCATGTAATGGTCGCGGAAAGTGGAGTTCTGCTCCGGATCCAGTACCTCAAGGAGTGCAGATGCCGGATCACCTCGGAAATCTGAACTGAGTTTATCAATCTCATCAAGCAGGAACAGTGGATTTTTCGACTTCACATCGCGAAGTCCCTGAATGATACGTCCAGGGATTGCCCCAATATAGGTACGCCTGTGTCCTCGGATTTCTGCTTCATCTCGAACACCACCGAGTGACATTCTGACGAACTCTCTACCTGTCGCACGGGCAACCGATTTACCGAGCGAGGTTTTTCCAACCCCTGGAGGACCAACGAGGCAGATAATAGGTCCCTTGAGGTGTTTGACAAGTTGTAGAACAGCGAGGTATTCCAACACGTTTTCTTTCGGTTTCTCTAATCCGTAGTGGTCTTCGTCAAGTATGCGTTGGGCTTCGGGAAGTTGGAGTTGATGTTCGGTGCTCTCTTTCCACGGCAGCGCGAGTATCCAATCCACATAGGTGCGGATAACACCGGACTCAGCGGACTGCGGGGGTATCTGTGCGAGTCGGTCAAGTTCCTTAAGTGCCTTTTCCTCGGCTTCCTCGGACATTCCGGCATTTTTCACCTGTTCTCGGAGTTCATCGACCTCGGCAATATCATCTCTACCAAGTTCTTTCTGGATAACCTTCATCTGTTCCTGAAGGTAGAATTCGCGATGTGTCTTCTGAACAGATTCGCGGACCTGATTGTGAATATCATCGCGGAGTTCATTGCGTTCCAATGCCTCGCTCAGAAACTGAATGACGAGTTGCAACCGTTTAATCGGGTTAAGCTCTTCAATGGCGGCTTGGCGTTCCGATGCTGTGAGGTTCAGAAACCCGGCGATAGTATCCGCGAGATGTCCAGGTTCTTCTTGCTCCTTAATAGCACGTTTCACCTCTTCCAATGTTAAAACATGGGGTTGTGAGCTTTGCGTTTGCTCCTTCTGCCGTGTTTTCGCGTAGTCATTGAAAAGTTTCCTCGTATCTTTCATCAGAGACTCGGCTGCACTCGCTAAACCTATCTCCTCATAAGCGACTTGCACGTCTGCTTTCAAAAAATCATCCGTCTTTATATAGCGAAGAACAATCGCACGATGTTCTGCAGCGATGGCGATACGGATTGTGCCATCACCGGGCTCATAAGATTCAATGATATTTGCGACGGAACCAATGGCGCGGAGGTGTTCCGGGGTTGCTTCCGCCCCTTCTTCCAACGCCATTTTTTGGTGGAGGAGGAGTATCCGCTTGTTTGAGCGAAGCGCAGCATGCGTTGCCTGGACTCCTGTTCTACGGGCGACAATTAAAAGAGATCTCGTCCTCGGAAAAGGAGAATACCTATCGAAATCCGGGGGCAAATCAATAACCGGCAAACTTATCGTTTCGTATTCTTGTGTTGCTGTCGGATTCATACTTCTTATCCTTTATGGTTGTCAATAAAAGAGCGATTTGTGAAATTTACGCAACACGCAACCGCTACAAGTCTTAACCGAAAACTGATAACCGATAACTGTTATGCAGTTTTAAGTGCTTCGGATTTTCTATAAGTCAGTTGCGGTGGCTCACTCTTACGCACGGAATCTTCAGTAACATAGCACGCTTCAACATCATTAAGCGAAGGGAGGCGATAGAGCGTCTCGAGCATAATCTTTTCAAAAACCGCCCTTAACCCGCGCGCCCCAGTTTCGCGTTCAATCACCTCATCAGCGATAGCGGTTAATGCTTCATCAGTTGTGTGGAATTGCACACCTTCATAAGCCAAAAGATGCTGATATTGTTTCACCAGAGCGTTCTTAGGTTCAGTGAGGATCCGAACGAGTGCCTCAGCATCCAATTCGTGAAGTGTTGTGACAACTGGCAGTCGTCCAATTAACTCCGGTATAAAACCGTATTTTGTGAGATCTTTCGGCGTTGCCTGAGCAAAGATTTCATGAATCTTTGTCTCGCTCTTGGGTTGGATAGGCGAACCGAAGCCAATACTTTGCTTGCCGAGCCTATCCTTAATCAGATTTTCTAACCCGATAAAGGTCCCGCCACAGATGAATAATACCCGCTTGGTATTAACCTCAATCATCTCTTGGTGTGGATGCTTTCTGCCACCGCGTGGTGGGACATTCGCGGTTGTGCCTTCAAGAATCTTAAGCAGTGCTTGCTGAACGCCTTCACCGGAGACATCACGCGTAATTGACGGATTTTCGGATTTTCGCGTAATCTTATCAATCTCATCAATATAAATGATACCTGTTTCAGCACGCGCAACATCACCATCTGCAGCTTGGACGAGTTTCAAGATGATATTTTCGACATCTTCACCGACGTACCCAGCTTCAGTCAGCGTTGTTGCATCGGTGATAGCGAATGGCACATCCAAAACTTTCGCAAGGGTTTGGGCAAGGAGCGTTTTCCCGGTGCCCGTTGGACCGATAAGTAAAATATTGCTCTTGTCTAATTCAACATCATTGGTTGTATTGCTGCTGTGGTGTAATCGCTTGTAGTGTGTGTAAACCGCAACAGCTAATGTCTTTTTAGCATCTTCCTGACCTATTACATATTCATCAAGTTTCGCTTTAATTTCTTTCGGTGAGGGGGGTTCTCCAAGCGGACTTTGTTCATTTTTTGTTTGCGAGCGTGCCGTGCCTGCAGTGTCAGTTTCCGTTTGCGCACGGGTACCGCCTCCGCGTGTTTGTGGAGGTTGTCCTTGAGAACCACCAGATTCCTGCTGTTCGCGTGTCTCTCCGCTTTTAAAGTCCTCCATAGCAAAATCAATACTACCATCCGGTCTGCGAGCGAGAACGTCATTACAAACATCAATACACTCGGAAAGACATTTTTCGCAGATATTCGCCTCAAGTCCACTAAAGAGTCGTTCTACTTGCGTATTATCGCGCCTACAAAAAGCACATGAAGCATTATCCACCGTGGATGCTGATAGGCGAACAATACATTCAACACAAATATTTGCTTCTCTACCTTGGAGGAGTCGTAGACGGATCTGTGTACTGTCCTGGAGACAAAAAGAACAAGACACTTCACGATGGGCGGATTGTGACATTGAGATTTCCTTTTTTAGTGGCTATCAGCCGTCAGGGCGATTTTTTTCAAAAAATCTTTCAGTCGTCAGTTAAGAGATTATCGTTTAGTAAAGCCTCTTTTCTTTGCTAACTGCTGATGGCTATTGCCTCTCTGTGGCACGTTGCGAGACAACGTGATCAACGAGACCGTATTCAAGTGCCTGCTCGGCAGTCATGTAAAAATCGCGGTCGGCATCGGTAGCGATCTTTTCGACATCTTGGCTGGTATGCTCGGCTAAAATAGCATAAAGCCGATCGCGTTCCAGTAAAATTTCTTGAGCATGAATGCTAATATCGGAGGCTTGCCCACCGATACCACTTGCCATCGGCTGGTGAATCAGTGCTTTAGCATGCGGTAACGCGTAGCGTTTGCCGGGTGCCCCCGCAGCGAGCAAGATAGCTCCCATACTATACGCTCTACCCAAACACCATGTCTGTACATCTGCCTTGATATACTGCATCGTATCGTAAATCGCCAAACCTGCGGAAACCGAACCGCCGGGTGTGTTAATATAGAGCACAATATCTGCATCAGGGTCCTTACCCTCAAGAAAAAGCATCTGTGCTGTTACGATGTTTGCAATAATATCATCATCAATCGGCGTGCCGATCATAATAATTCTATCTTCCAGCAGGCGAGAATAAATATCATACGACCGTTCGCCCCGGCTGGTTTGTTCAACGACGATAGGTACAAGATTCATATTTTTTAGTAGTTTTCAGTTATCGGTTGTCGGTTTTCAGTTACTTTAGTGATTCAACTGCTACCTTTTTTAATCTGCGACTCCAATGGGGCTTTCGCATGAGAAGAAAATGTAAGCAGATCAGAACTCCAAAACTGATAACTGATAACTGATAACTGGCAACTATTGTCAGGCAATTATGAGTGACTGTTTAGCAGATGATCGGTGAATCAGGAACTGATAAATTTTTTCGTGTTGTAGCCGCCCGCGGAAATCCTCCAATCGGTTGCTTGATTTCAGCAGGGTAGCATATTTTTGAGCGTCGCGGTTCTGTTGTTCGGCAGCACGTCGAATTTCATATTCCAATTCATCGTCGGACACGGAAATTCCTTCCCGTTCGGCAATTATCTCGAAAATCCATGACTGTTTTGTTTGTTGAATGACATCCCGACGTAAATCATCCGGTAGCGTATCCATGTCAATTCCAGCTTCTTCAGGGCTTCTACGCTCGTTCGCGAGTTGCTGTTTCACGTTTTGAAGCGTCTGCTGAACATATTGATCAACTAAGGGGTCTGGAATCTCAATCTCGGTTTTTTCAATGAGTTGATCCAACAACTCTGCCTTCTGTTTATCAACGTGTATACTTGTCGCCTCTTCAACGAGATTGTTCCATATTATTCCATAAAGTTGAGAATAGTTTTCGTAACCGAGGTCCTTCGCAAACTCGTCATCCAAGGGAGGAAGATGCTTTTCCGTGATAGCGTGCAGTGTTATTTTATATTCAGCAGACTTACCAGCGAACTCTTTAACACTGTGTTCTTGAGGAAATTCAATATCTACAGTTTTTGTCTCCCCAATTTGCATGCCAAGCAATGCCCGTTCAAGCTCTGCGTGTAAAGTGCCAACGCCGAGTTCTACATCAACATCTTGTTGCGACTCGTTATCAATTCGCTCACCATCAAGTAAGCAGTCCCAGTCTACACGTACGCAGTCTTTTTCCTGGACCGAACGTTCAACCTCAAGGGGTTCATAAGTCGCAGATTGTGCCTGCAATTGTGTAATATAGACATCAACATCTTCACGCGGCACATCAACAGGATTTTTATCGGTCTCAAGTTCTTCGTAACCCGGGAGGTTGATATTGGGGCGAATGTCTACGGTGGCTGAGAATGCGAGAGGTTCGTTTTCCTTGACTTGCAATTCGTCGAGCGACGGTGTGAAAATAGGTTGTGCCAGTGGGTTTAAGTTTTCGGTATAGATTGCGTCTTCGTAAGCAGGAATAACGAGATATCGGATAGCTTCGCTACTGACATACTCAGGGAATCTCGATTTAAGAATCGTTATAGGAACGCGCCCCTTCCGAAAACCGGGGATGGAGACTTGGGTACGCAACGATTCATAAGTTTCTTCTAATGCTGCATTAACGTCTTCAACAGGAACCTCTATGTCCAGACGGACTCGCGTGGTGTCTAACCTCTCAATTTGAACTTTCAAGTTTTTTTGTCCTCACGCTAAGCATTCAAAGCCCGAATACTTTCAAAATTAGAATTAACTTTATATCCGCCGTTCTTCCAGAACGCTAAAGTAAAGCACTTTAGAAATTCTAAGGAAACTTGAGCATAAGGGATGTACCAGATTCTTATGTTATTGGAACTGCCCAATCCTGCCCCCAATTTGGCAAAAACCCGCCACCCTCAAATACGACGATGGGCGAGGAGGGACTTGAACCCTCACGAGGCGTAACCCCAATAGATCCTAAGTCTATCCTGTCTACCAAATTCCAGCACCCGCCCGAATTTGCTCTGTGACACGAAAGATGCGCCGTGAAGGAATCGAACCTTCAACCGCCTGATTAAGAGTCAGATGCTCTGCCAATTGAGCTAACGGCGCGCCTGCCAATTTCCGCTATTATCGTAGACGCGATTTATGTAAGTACCCACTCGCTAATTGTTAAGTGCGCTCTCAAAGCGCACCCAGCATCTATCTAAAAAAGATCCGCGTCCGGAGGGACTCGAACCCCCAACTTATAGTTCCGAAGACTATTGCTCTATCCAATTGAACTACGGACGCTTATGAAGGTGGATGATGGGATTTGAACCCACGCCCACTTGATCCACAGTCAAGTGCTCTACCCCTGAGCTACATCCACCACATTTCGATTCTTCATTGAGCGGTCTGAAAAGCACGCCTAGCAGGAATCGAACCTGCAACCTACGGATTAGAAGTCCGTTGCTCTATCCAATTGAGCTATAGGCGCTCGTGTTAAAAATTTTGTTCGTTTTCGTTCTGAATCGGGGCGAGAGGATTCGAACCTCCGACCTTCTGCTCCCAAAGCAGACGCGCTAGCCGGGCTGCGCTACGCCCCGAAATGCTTCTAATATTTCAGACCTACCAACGACAGATGAGCACTTAACAACTGCATCTACAAGTCTGATGTACACTTGCCAATTGCCCCTATATTTGCCGTTAGAATTGTTTAAATTATACACCATCTTTTCGCGTTTGTCAAATTAAATGTAAAAATTCTTGTCTGTATTTAGACATCGCGCGTTGCGATAAGCAGCGGAGATTTATACCTATTTCAATACAAAATTAGCGCGATTTTCCAAAGCAAACTGGGTCACCATATCGCTTGAAATGAGTGTTTAGAATTCTGAATTTTGAAACTTGTATAAACCAATTTACGATAATTATGTCAAACAATCGGAATAAACACTTTATATGACAACAAACAGACAAAAAAGTTCAGGAGGAAACATGCGTTTAATTGAAGGGCTATCTATTGGAATCTCCGCGATTCGCGCAAATAAGATGCGCTCTTTACTAACAATGCTTGGTATTATCATCGGTATCGCATCTGTTCTGGCGATGATTGCGATCGGTGATGGTGCCAAAGAAATTGTGATACAAGATGCACAGAAAATGGGCGGCGCAACCCGAATCACACTTTACCAGACATCATACAAACGAGAAAACAACAGATGGGTTCGCATCCGTAGCAACGAATACATGGAATACGAAGATGTACGGGCTATCGAGGCAGAATGTCCATCTGTGAGTACAGTCACGCCTCGAATTGCGGATTGGAGAGGCGTTTTGATGCAATCCCCGGATGGCAGTGAAACCCGTGCTGGCTACAACGGTGTAGATGCCAGTTATACAACCGCAATGGATTGGGATGTTCAAGAGGGACGCTTCATCACAGATGGAGATGTTGAAAACGCTGCACGAATCTGTGTCTTGGGGGATGAACTCGCGACCGAGCTGTTCGGTAGTGAATCCCCGATAGGACAAGAGATCAAAATTGTCAAAAGGGTTAGCTACCGCGATCAATGGGGACGAAGAACGAGAAGGCGGTCCACCGAGCGTCTCACGGTTGTTGGCACGCTGATGCCGAGGGGCACAAGTCTCCAGTTCGGATGGAGTTACGATAACCTTGCTTTTATCCCTGTGTCAACTGTGCAAGAGCGTTTTACAGGTGACGATGAGCTGGGGAGTATTATGGTTTTTGCTAATAATGTTGACGCTGTTCCGAAAGCGATCGAAGAGGTGAAAACCGTCATCAGAAAACGACATAGAAACCAAGATGATTTCATTAGAATTCGGGCGATGCGTTCAGGCATGGCACAGTTAGAGAAAATCAGCAAGATGATTAAAATCGCCTTGGGTAGTATCGCTGGCTTCTCACTTCTCGTTGGTGGCATTGGTATCATGAATATGATGTTAGTCGCTGTTACGGAGCGAACCCGAGAGATTGGACTTCGGAAGGCACTCGGTGCTAAATCTTTAGATATCCTTGCCCAATTTCTCATGGAAGCTGTCATAATGTGTGGTGTAGGGGGAGCAATCGGCATCGGGTTAGGTATCTTCGCTGGAGAAGGTATGGCGATGCTCGCCGTCAAAATCGCTAAAATCGTTCCCGAATGGCCCTCCGTTATCTCTATGCAGTGGATTATGATTTCGGTTTCATTCTCAGCGGCGATCGGTATCGCCTTTGGTATGTATCCGGCAATAAAAGCCTCCACCCTCCAACCCGTTGAAGCACTACGCAAAGATTGAAAAAACTGACCCTCCGCCTATCATCTATTCTTGCAGGCGCGCTTCCCAAGCGCGCCTTTTTTCATTAGTCTCCATTCCCTAATCCCAAAGTCCACGACTAACACATAATAAACGTGAGTTTGACATAAATTCGTAGGTTGGGTTGAACGGAATCCTACTGAAAACCGCATAGACAAGATAATCTTCAAACTCACCGAGAAACCTGACATTACCAAAATACGAGTGAAACCCAACATATTTTCACGTCGATAGTTTAAGGTGTTGGGTTTCGTTATCTCTATCTACACGCATAATCCATTGAAAATCGACATTTTTCGTATAAACCGGAGGTTTTTTGGTCTTTTACCGCTCAACCTGTGGGAAACACCCCAGCAAAAACACCTACGGGCACATCCATATTTTTATTATCGAACTCATATTAATAAACTTATTGCTCCTCACAACGTCAAATAATAGCAGTAATCAAAATTAGGTAAAGCAACCATAGCAAAAAGACTAAGGAGAAAAATGCACATAGTTGAGGGAGTATCGGTTGGAATTTCCGCGATCCGTTCAAACAAAATGCGCTCTTTGCTGACGATGCTCGGAATCATCATCGGTGTCGCAGCCGTGTTGGCGATGATAGCCATCGGGGATGGCGCGAAGGAAATTGTGATGCAAGATGCACAAAAACTCGGCGGCGCGAATCAGTTTACGATGTACCGCACATGGTATAAGCGCGAGAATAACAGATGGATCCGCATCCGCAGCAACGAATACATGGAATACGGAGATGTATTGGCTATCGAGGCAGAATGTCCATCCGTAAGCGCAGTTACACCGAGAATCCCGGATTGGAGAGGCGTATTAATTCAAGCCGAAGGCGGTGCTGAAACCCGAGCAGGTTACAATGGTGTAGATGCCAGTTATAAAACCGCAATGGATTGGGATATCAAAGAGGGACGTTTTATTACGGACGAAGACGTTGAAAACGCAACAAAAGTCTGTGTCCTTGGCGATGAGGTCGCCATCGCTCTATTCGGTGCCAAATCGCCTTTAGGGCAAGAAATTAAAATCGCAAAGGGACAGGGCCATTACGACCGATGGGGGCGGAAAGAGGGCAAGCGATCCACGGAACGCTTTACCGTCGTTGGTACACTCATGCCCAGAGGTAGAAGCCTACGGTTCGGTTGGAGTTTCGATAACCTTGTCTTTATGCCAATATCCACGACACAAGAACGATTCACTGGCAACGACCGGATTCAGGATATCGTGATCTATGCCCATACCATCGCAGACGTTCCGAAGGCGATTGAAGAGGTAAAAGCCGTCATCAGAAAACGACATAAAAACCAAGACGATTTTATCAGAATCTTTGAGATGCGGGCAGGCATGGCACAGTTAGAGAAAATCAGTAAGATGATTAAAATCGCCTTAGGGAGTATCGCTGGGTTTTCACTGCTTGTCGGAGGCATCGGCATTATGAATATGATGTTAGTTGCCGTTACGGAGCGCACCCGGGAAATCGGACTCCGAAAGGCACTTGGTGCTAAACCTCTGGATATCTTAATTCAATTTCTAATAGAGGCGGTTGTAATGTGTGCTGTAGGCGGTGCGATTGGTGTTGCGTTAGGTATCTTCGCCGGTGAGGGAATGGCACTACTCGCCGTCAAAATCGCTAAAATTGTCCCCGAATGGCCCGCCGTTGTTTCCATGCAGTGGGTCGTAATTTCGGTCTCATTTTCTGCTGCGATTGGTATTTCGTTCGGGCTGTATCCAGCGATAAAAGCATCATCGCTCTCACCAATTGAAGCACTCCGTAAAGACTAAAAAATCGGTTATCCAGCCAATATGGGAAATGCTTTTCAAGAACGCTGCGCACTATTAAACTTCACAATCTCCATTTTTCAGATCAAAATTCACGATAAACCTATTTCACGCAATTGCGTCTAATAAAATAGTTAACCCTACAAATGCCATAAGCACCGCGATTCGGAAATCGTTCCTATAGAGAAAATAAAAAATCGCTACGAAAAAAAATCGAACTTTATTTAGCCCTTTTTTGTCTAACCAATAAGTATAGAAATATATTTAATTTTGGAGGCATAGAATGCGCATAATTGAGGGGATATCCGTTGGAATTTCCGCAATTCGTAGCAATAAATTGCGCTCCTTGCTGACGATGCTGGGCATTATTATCGGTGTTGCCTCGGTACTTGCAATGATAGCCATCGGCGATGGTGCAAAGACGATTGTCTTGCAAGACGCACAAAAACTCGGCGGTGTAAACCAATTTACGATGTACCGAAGCAGTCATAAACGAATCGGCAGGCGATGGGTACCGAATCGTAGTAATGAATACTTTGAATATGACGATGTATTGGCAATTGAAGCAGAGTGTCCATCTGTAAAGTTAGTCGTACCGCGGATCCCGGAGTGGCGAGGTGTGCTTGTCCAAGCCGCCGGTGGCGCAGAACACCGGACAGGGTATAACGGCGTAAACGCATCGTTTTCAGAAGCAATGGACTGGGACATTCAGCAGGGTCGCTTTATTACAGACGAAGATATTGACAATGAAGCCAAGGTTTGTGTGCTTGGCTCTGAGGTGACTGCCGCCCTCTTCGGAAATCAGTCCCCTTTAGGAAAAGAAATTAAAATTGGCAAAGGGCCCGGGGGGCGTGAAGATCGGTATGGAAGGAAAGAACAAAACCGGATAACCGAACGTTTTACTGTTGTCGGTACAATGGAAACCAGAGGACGCAGCCTACGGTTCGGATGGAATCTTGATGACATGATGTTCATCCCGATCACCACAACACAAGAACGTTTTACCGGGAACGATAGAATTGTGATGCTCTCAGTCCATGCGAAAACCGTTGAAGAGGTCCCACAAGCGATTGAAGAGGTGAAAACCGTCCTTCGAAAGATGCATAACGGTCAAGACGATTTCTTCTCTATCTGGGATATGCGGGAAGGCATGGCACAGTTAGATAAAATCAGTAAAGTCATAAAAATCGCATTAGGGAGTATCGCCGGATTTTCGCTGCTTGTCGGTGGCATTGGGATTATGAACATGATGCTCGTTGCTGTCACCGAACGAACCCGTGAGATCGGTTTACGAAAAGCCATTGGTGCGAAACGTTTGGACATCATGGTACAGTTTCTAATGGAAGCGATTGCAATGTGTAGTGTAGGCGGTGTGCTGGGGGTTTTATTGGGTATGTTCGCTGGCGAAGGGATGGCACTGCTCGCTGTCAACATCGTCAAAATTGTTCCCGAATGGCCCTCGGTTATCTCCACAGAATGGATATTGATCTCAGTCTCATTTTCAGCGATAATCGGTATCTCTTTTGGACTGTATCCAGCGATAAAAGCCTCCTCGCTCTCACCGATTGAGGCACTTAGGACTGATTAGGAGGGAACTTGTATGAATTTGATGGAGTGTATTATACTCGGCATCTCGAACTTACGACGGAATCCGCTTCGATCGGCACTGACGATTTTAGGAATTATCGTTGGCGTAGGTTCCGTTGTTAGCATGGTGTCTGTTGGAGACGGGTCGAGTGCCATGGTTCTGCGCGAAATTGAGCGAACAGGCGGCACGAAAATGATCGAAATCTACAAGGACGATTGGGACAAACAGTCGGGAACCTTGAGCAGTGCTGCTGGATCTGTTGTACGTGGAAAAAGCCGATGGAGAAGAAACCGCGCTGAGGACTTGGAAACTGAAGATGCATTTGCGATTCTTGAGAGAGCCAGAGGGATCGTCAATGTCGTTGCTGAAGATGATATGCCCGGCTGGAACGTGAGTTACAAAGGTAGGACTAAGGACTCACGCATCGTTGCTTCAACGGCTGGGTACGATCGATCGCATAACTGGTATCCGTCGAGCGGCAGGTTTTTCTCAGTAGAAGAGGTGGAAGATGCAAGTAGCGTCGCTGTTATCGGTTCCAAAATCAAGGAAGAGATTTTCCTCGACGAAGACCCCGTCGGAAAAGAGATTAAAGCATCGCGCCCTTCTTACTGGCGCGGAAGAAGCGGGCTTTATGAAGTTCGTCTAAAAGTCATTGGTGTTATGGAAGAAAAGGGCGATGCAATGGACACTTCCGGCTGGGATGACCGGTTCATTATCCCGATAACAACGCTACAACAACGTTTTAAAGGTCGTGATGATGTTGAACGCATTCGCGTAGAAGCCGTTGACATAGATACGATTCCGCTCGCTATAGCCGATGCTAAACAAATCTTGGGAAGACAACACAACAACACTGGAGAAGAATATAACTATTGGACAGCTACAGAGGAATTGGCAACCGCCAATAAGGTCGGTTTAGTAATGAAGGCACTGATGGGCGGTATCGCCGGTATCGCACTCATGGTGGCTGGTATCGGTGTGATGAATATCATGCTCGTCTCCGTAACTGACCGGACAAAGGAAATCGGACTGCGCAAAGCACTCGGTGCAACCCGCAATGACATTTTAGCACAGTTTCTGGTTGAAGCAGCCGTGCTGACGCTCTCCGGCGGAATTGTCGGCGCAATTGCCGGTGTCTTCATGGGGCAAGGAACAGCCGCTCTCATTTCCAAGTTTGTCTGGGAAGGAAGCAACTGGCCCTCAGTGATTTCATTCGGAACAATGGTTATTGCCTTACTCGTCTCTGTAGCTATCGGTGTTTTCTTCGGGCTTTATCCTGCCAATAAGGCAGCGAAACTCACACCCGTTGAAGCACTCCGAACCGATTAGTCTATTTGAGGAATGGTTCTCGGTTCGCAGACTTCGTCTGCTTTCGGCTATCAGTTATCGGTTACAAGAGGGTGTTGCTAAAGGATACTCTCTTAACCGACAGCCGAAAGGTTTTTCGTAGAAAAACCGCACCGACAACCGACAACTACTATAGGAGGAATTACCCTTGAAGAAAGTAATTATTGCTGCCGCCGTTGTTTTGGTACTCGTCGTTGCAATCGGTTGGGTGGTCCTTGGTCGTGGGGGAAACGGTCAAGATCCAGCATTAGACCAGAAAATTGAGGTTGTTGAACGCGGCGATTTCCAAACGCGCATCAGCGCGACCGGTAACCTGGAACCTCTCATTGACGTAGAGATAAAGTCCAACGTGGAGGGTGAAATTATTAACCTCTATGTTAAAAACGGCGATCCTGTTGAAAAGGACCAGGTGCTGCTCGAACTCGACCCGGAACTCTATGAAGAAGAGAAGAAACAGGCAGAAGCCGATGTCGCAGCTGCTGAAGCACAAGTCACGCAAGCACAACTCAATATTAAACTTAAAGATGAGCGACTTGACAGCCAACTCACACAGGCTAACGCAGATTTGAAAATCGCTGAGGCAAATTTTGAGACCACCAAAGCCTCAACCATAACGCAAGTCAGTCAAGCGGAAACAAATATTCAGACAACTAAGAACTCCCTTGAACAGGATAGAATTGCCCTGGCTCAAGCCGAGATCGCCCTTGCCCAGGCAAGAATTACGCTATCCGAAAATGAAGCATCGCTCAGATCCGCAAAGGTTTCCTTGGATAACGCGAAATCAGAACTCAAGCGGAATACGGAGCTCTATGACAAGAAACTGATTTCCAAAAAGGCATTGGAAGACGCGCAAGCGCAGCACGCCAATGCGGAAGTCCAACATGAAAATGCCAGTACGCGGGTGGACTCACAGAAAGAATCGATTACTTCACAGGAGAAAACAGTAGAAATACGTGACTCTGCCATTAATTCACGTGAGACAACATTGGCAACCGAGCAAAAGAACCTTGAGCACCTCAAAAACATGCGGCAGAAAGCAGAGGAGGAAGCGAAGCTCCGTGTTGAGAATTCCACAACTCGGTATCAGGAACTGATAGAGACTTTCGACAACGAGAAATTGTTGACGAAACAATCCGAAGTCAGTGCGAAAGCGAACCGACTCCGACGGCAGAGTACGTTAAAAAACCAGACAGAGCGGCTTGATTGGACCGTAATCAAGGCACCGATGGCAGGAATCGTTACACTCCTTGAGTTAGAAGTGGGTGAAATTGTGACCTCTGGACGCTCCGCATTCTCGCAAAGCCCGCCCATTATGACGATCGTTGATCCCTCCAAAATGGTCGTCAAAACCTTCATCAATGAAGTCGATATGGAACGCCTCCGCCTCAATCAGCGCGCAGAAATCAAGGTGGACGCTTACCAAACAAAAAAGTATGATGGCAAAGTCTATGAGATTTCACCGAGTGGGCAGGAACAGAATAACATCATCTCATTTGAAGTGATGATAGAAGTTAGTGGGTCCCCAGAGGAACTTCGTCCCGGCATGAGTACAGATGTTGACATCATTACCTACGAGGAGAAGGATGTCTTGCTGCTACCGATCGATGCGCTTATAAATGAGGCTTCGGCAACCGTTACCGCACAAGTTGATGATACCAAACCCTACAAGGTAAAGCAACCGATTGAGATTCAGACGATCAGCGAGAAAATCTTCAGAGGGACTGTGTCAAACGTTGGTGCCAATGATGTCACTATCAGCCTTGACGGTTCACAGCGCGGTATCCGTCCCGGGCCAACAACGTTGTCCCTTCTCGTAAAAGGGAAAAAGAAAGCAGACGGTGTCCGTGCTACCATCACAATGTCGAAAGGCAAATCTGTCATGTTAGATGATGGTGGTAAAGGCACACGTACGGGGATTGAAGTCGGCATGCAGAACGAAACACAAGTGATTGTCAAAAGTGGACTCAAGGCAGGCGATCGCGTTGTTCTGCAGCAGCGAAAACCACAGCAAGGTGGATGGGGACGGTAACGGAGTCTATTTGTTGCCTCGGTTTTCGGACCGAGGCATATACTACAGTTCAATTACCTGCGTATCGTAAGCGAGATAGGCGTTATCCGGCAGTTCAATATCCACTTCTTTACACTGCTCCGGGAAATATCGATGATCTAACCGGTGCATAATATGTGTAAAATAGGTTTCTCTCGGTTTCAGCGCATCGCTAATTTCTAACGCTTCACCAACCGAAAGATGCGTTGGGTGTCTTGGATTAAAACTCAGCGCATCAATAACCAACACCTCAATCCCGTTCAATAAATCTTGCGACGCTTTCGGAAGTCGTTTCACATCCGGTAGGTACCCGAAATTGTCAATCCGATAGCCGTAAGTGTCAACGTTTCCGTGTTCAACCGGAATCGGTGTAATGTCAAAACCCAGCAACGAAAATCTTTTATCTTTCTCAACGACATTCGGTAGTAGATGACCGACCCCTCCACCTTGGAACGTCTCCTTTGTGAACATATAATCGAAGTTTCGTTGCAAGATGCCAATCGTCTGTTCAGGACCGTAAATCGGCATATCCATCTGCTGTTTTCGGCACGGCATCACGATATCGTTGGTTCCGCTAACATGATCGGCGTGAGGGTGTGTGAAAATAACAGCATCTATCCGTTCAATCCGATTCCGGACGATCTGATCCATGAAATTAGGACCGAGGTCGAATTGGAGGTTTTTCCCATCTTTTTCAATATGGGCAGATGAACGGGTTCGATAGTTTTTTGAACTAACATCCCGCGCGTCTTGGCAGGTTTCGCAGTCGCATTTATACTCAGGAACGCCTGTTGAAGTGCCTGAACCCAAAATCGTAATCTTCATATTTTTAATTTTCTTTGCGGTTCGGTTAGGTGCGTTTAGGTTAAGCAGCACGTTCCATTCTTCTATGCTTCCAATCCGCGCTGACAACCAATAACTGATAACTGACAACTATTAAATGACTAAACTTACGTCTCAAGAATCTCTTGTTCTGGCTGATGTCATCGGGGACACACCGACGACGGTTATCTCTGCGTCCCGTTTAAAACAGGGAGCGTGCTCGGCTTATGTCGTCGGCACGCTGCCGGGTGTTGCTGCTGCAGTGGTCTTCGATGCTTACTGCCCTGACGAACCTGCCGGCTTCGGCACTGATGCTGAGGCACTGTGGCAACTCTTGAAAGCAACCGACGGATGGGGTTGTATCAACGTTGACAATTCCTGTGCTGAAGCTCTCGGCGCACTTATTGAAGCGGACACGGGTACATCTATCCGTTATTACGGTGATGTCTGTCACGCCCTCTTAGAGCCTGTCCACAGCTACCCGAATGAGGTCGTTCGTCTGTTGACATTAGAAGATGTGAACCGCCTAACGGAAGCCCCCACCGAAGTCCAAGGAAACGGTTACAAAACACACGACGCAATGCTGACAGAAGGGATCGCTGCTGGAGCCGTTGTGGGGGGTAACATAGTCGCTATTGCGCACACTTACGCTGAAACGAAACTACATGCCGACATCGGAGTCTCTACACTGGAGGCGTGGCGTGGAAAAGGATTCGCCACCGCTGCTGCATCCCTCGTCGCCCAAGAAATTCAGGCGAAAGGTAAAGTCCCTGCCTGGAGTTGCGGCGAAGACAATATCGCCTCGCTTCGGGTGGCACAAAAATTGGGCTTCACCGAAGTCGGTCGGCGCACCTACGTCATTCCCGTCTCACCAGAATAGTGCTTTGATTACCCAAGGGCATCGTCCACTTTGTTAATAGCAGCCGCTATCAATCGCGCATGCTCCTCCTGCATATTCACGTTAAACCCAAACCGGAGTGCACGACCAAGGATAGACAACGTTTGCGGACACATATCTCGTGAGTATTCAACATCTCCTTTGTAGCGCGGATCCTTCCACGGATACCCGGACGCGTCCGGCGAATGTTTGAACAGGATGGAATCCCAATAAGTATAGATATGCCGATCCGGGAATCCCTCGTTATAGGCAGTACCTGCGTTGAGTCCCTCTGCCTTGAGTGCTTCGGCATATTTCTTGGCGAGTTCCACGTCGCGTACAATAATCGCAGCACTAATACCACACTCACCAGTCGGATCATCGACGTGTTGTCGAATATAACCTTTCGGATTCTCAGCAAGTTCTGCCGTGAACGCCTTCTTAAGTCGGCGTGTATGTCCCAAGATGTCCTCTAATTTTGAGAGTTGCACGCGCGCAATTGCCCCTAAAATTTCACTTGTCCGGTAACACTGCCGCGAGAAGGGTTTGTTCTGCCATTCAGAATCGCTCATCCACATCGGCAAACCGGGTTCTGCTGCGAACGCTGCACGTTCATAGACATCGTAGTCATCACTAAAGACGAGTCCACCTTCTCCACAAGAGATGATCTTGTAGTAGTTAAGACTCCACGCCCCCGCATCTCCCCATGTTCCCGCATATTTGCCCTTATACTGTCCACCGACACACTGACAGCAATCCTCAACAACTAAGAGATTGTGCTTCTGCGCGAGTTCAACGATCGCTTCAAGTCGGCACGGCACGCCTTGCATGTGTACCGGTAAGATGGCTTTCGTATGCGGCGTAATTTTTCGTTCTACATCGGCAACGTCTAAACCGAGTGAATCGTCGATTTCCGCTATCACCGGAATCGCACCGACACCGACAATCGCGGCAGCGGTTGCAATAAAGGTATAGCCCGGGACAATCACCTCATCTCCCGGTCCGATACCGACTCCAGTCAACGCGCAGATGATCGCTGAGGTGCCTGAGTTCACCATCAAAGCGTGTTTTGCACCGAGGTGTGCGGCTGCCTCCTTCTCAAAACTGGCGACATTTGAATCCTCAACGAACCGAAAAAGCTTCCCGCTGCGCAAGACCTCGGTCACAGCATTGATCTCACGCTCATCTATCACACTGGGTCCATGCATTCCACCGGGTATCGATTCTGCGATAACGGGGGTTCCGCCATCTATTGCTAAACGTGCTGGCATCTTTTCCCTCCACAAATCTTAGCGCGTCGTTTACAAATCCGCTTAGAAAAACCTTAAATATAGTGATACTTTACCAGACGCATCCCTTTTTGTCAATATTTTACAAAAAACCTCTTGAATCCCGTAGGGATGGCATGTTTATAGCAGCATGCGGCCAAAAAACCAAGCCCTGTAAGGGCGGCATGTTTATAATATCTGTTATGGAACGCTGTTAAAAGACTAAATTGACACCTATGGTGTGATTTCTAACCGCACCCGAACCCCGTAGAGACGACTATCTACCTACGCCACCAACTCTTTTTCCCCTGATACGACGAAAGGAGTTTTGAAATCTCTTTCGCCTTCTGGTCCAGACGCAACACCGCCTCACACGCCGCCACGACCTTCTGTTTGACATCCTCGTCTTGGCTGGTTTGATAGACATGATGATAACTCTGCGCAACAGCCGTATGATATGCCACGAGGTCTACGTCCTCTGGAATCTCAGCCGAAAGTCCCTCAAGCACTTCAACTGCTGTATCCCACGCCTCCGCTTCGGCGTGACAGATAACTTGCTGATAGCGCAGATGATGCTGTGACGGGTCCAACCAATACGCCTGTTCATAACACGTCACCGCCTCCGAGTAATCCGCATTGATGGCGTGCAACTGCGCAAGTTCCGTATAAAAAGCGAACAACCCGCTCTCGGCTATTGTGTAGAGCAATGCACTCGTGTTGACGAGCCAATCCCGCTCCAACAGGAAATTGATCGCTGAATTTCGTTCTTCTTCCGTGATCTGGATATCGGTGAGAAGATGCTTGGCAACCGCAGCGTTCGGAAAAATCTTAGTACGGCTTTTCAGCAACGGATACGCTTGAACCGCCTTATCCATTGTGATGAGCTTAATCCCCGTAGCAATGCGAAACAGAGACACAATCTGGTCGCTATTTTTGCGGGACATCTCCTCGGCAATCGCCTCCCGATTTTCCGAAAAATGCTGATTGAGTTCCTCAATTGCATCTCGGATGTCGATATCGCTTGGCACGAGTTGATGTGCTTTCGCCAGAAACCGTTGCGCCGTGAAAAGTTCTCGCCACGTCCGATAGATTGTCCCCAACCGGAAATTAGTGAGCGCGAGGATGGTTGTATCATCCGTGGTGCCGAGGATACCATCGTAGGCTTGGATGGCTTCAGCGAGTTTACCCTCGGTTTCTAAGGCTTGCGCATCAGCAATTGGATTTGACATGGTGCATATCGTTCCTTAACAAGATATTGTGTTTCATTTTACGCGAACAAGGCTTGTTTGTCAAACGAATTCCGGTTCAGACAATTAACTTGCACCTCTCTAAAAAATCGGGTAAACTAAACAGATATAACCCTCAAGGAAAACAACGATGCCTCAAACACATATCGGAACCGACATCCAACGCGCGCTTAACAACTTCACGGACGGCGAACTCCATGAAAACGCAACCCACCTCCTCAAGGTGTTAGGCTACCAAAGCCAACGCACACTCAACCGCGATACCAACACAACCGAAGCATTTCGCGAAGACTTTGACCCTGACAACCTCATAAACCCACAGAAAGCGTCCCTCCACGAATGGCAAACCGTTGATTTCCTCTTCCAACTCACCGCTGACGAAATCAGACAACACACGCAAGAGACGCTCACCTTCAATGAGGATCCAGGCGTTGACGAAAGTATTTATCAATCCTATCTGTTTCTCGCGATCAAACTTAAAGGGGATACCTATTCCCGCACCGCACTCGCCAATATTACGCGTGAAATCAACAAGCTCTACGTTATACCAGCATTGCTGATTTTTCAACACGGGAACGCGTTGACCTTTTCCATTATTAACCGCAGACCAAGTCAGCGCGACGCTGACCTTGATGTGCTTGAAAAAGTGACACTCATCAAGGACATTGACGTTGTGAATCCGCACCGCGCCCACCTTGACATCTTAGCGGAGTTGTCGCTTGATGCCCTCTATCAGCAGCACGAATTCACGAACTTCCTTGAACTCCATCAGGCGTGGCAGCAGACGTTGGACACCTCTGAACTCAACAGACGTTTCTTCAAAGAGATCGCCGATTGGTATTTCTGGGCGGTCGAGCAGGTGACATTCCGTCTTGATAAGGGGGGACAGCGGGGTTCAACCGATGCCGGGGACGATGCATCTGTCCGCAATGCCACATGTGTCATCCGCCTGATTACGCGGCTCATCTTCGTCTGGTTTCTCAAGGAGAAAGACCTCGTGCCGAACGTGCTTTTTGCCGAAGAGGACATCTCTGAACTCCTGACGAGTTTCGATGCCCAAGAAAGCACCTACTACAAGGCAATCCTCCAAAACCTGTTTTTCGCAACGCTGAACCAGGAGATGAACACACCAGAAAAACCGAACAATCGCAAGTTCCGAGGTGAGGGACGGCAGCACTATAACATCACATCGCTGTATCGCTACAAACGGTATTTCAAGGATCCAGACGTGGCATTGCGTCTATTTGCGTCAATCCCGTTCCTCAATGGCGGTTTGTTTGAATGTTTAGACAAACCCGATCCAGACGACGCAAAAACAATTCTGCGTGTAGACGGCTTCTCCGACAGATCGGATAACCCGCTTTCTGTCCCAAATGAACTCTTCTTCTCCGAACCCCAAGCGGTAAATCTCAATGCCGTCTATGACACCAAGAACAGCCGATATACTGTACGCGGCTTAATCCACATTCTCAACCGCTACAAGTTCACGATTGCTGAGAACACGCCGATAGAACAAGAAGTCGCATTGGATCCCGAGTTGCTCGGACAGGTATTTGAAAATCTGCTCGCTGCCTACAATCCCGAAACCGGCACGACTGCGCGTAAACAGACCGGCTCTTTCTATACCCCGCGCGAGGTCGTCAACTACATGGTAGACGAATCCCTCATCGCCTACCTCAAAAAAAGTAGTAGGCACACTCCGTTGTGCCGTAACATAGAAACCAAACTCCGCCATCTCCTCACCTATAACGACGAACCCCACCACTTCACCGATGCCGAAGTGGAACATCTCATCACTGCCATTGACACCCTCAAGATCCTCGACCCAGCGTGCGGTTCCGGTGCCTTCCCGATGGGTGTCCTCCACAAACTCGTCTTTCTGCTCAGCAAACTCGACCCTCGCAACGCACAGTGGCGACAACGGCAAATCGACAGGGTTCAAAACACCATCACAGAGGCAGAGAAAATTGACGACAGCGTTATCCGAGAAAGCACCATTGACGAATTAGAAGGCGAAATTGAAAACATCAATGAGGCGTTTGAACGCAACGAACTCGACTACGGCAGAAAACTCTATCTTATAGAGAACTGCATCTACGGTGTGGACATCCAACCCATCGCCACACAGATCGCCAAACTCCGCTTCTTTATCTCGCTGATTGTGGAGCAGAAAATCGACGATACGCGTGAAAATAGAGGCGTGCGTCCGTTGCCAAATTTAGAGACGAAGTTCGTCGCTGCCAATACGCTCCTCGGTGTGGAGAAACCGGCACAGATGACCTTTCGCAACCCAGAGATAGACAGCAAAGAGAAGGCATTGGAAGAGGTGCGCCGCCGACATTTCACTGCACGCACCCCGCGCACCAAGGAACGCTACCGAAAACAGGATGCAGACCTGCGCGCCGAGATCAGCGCGTTGCTGCAACAGGACGGATTTCCGAGTGAGACGACTGAGAAGATCGCGGGATGGGATCCTTACGACCAAAACGCTGCAGCGGATTTCTTTGACCCAGAATGGATGTTCGGTATCACAGACGGGTTCGATGTGGTAATCGGCAACCCACCGTACATTAGCCATGATAAGATTCCAAAGCAATTTAGAGCGAAAATTAAGAATGATTATCAGTCTTACCAACCCTTTGCGGATATCTATTGCTATTTCATTGAGAAAGCAATAGGACTACAAAATGAAGGCGGCATCCTCAGTTTCATTACCTCGAATTCATACTTGAGAGCGGAATATGGAGCACCAATCCGAAATCTGCTTCAAAGTAAAAACATTCTGATCAGAATGTTAAATATTGAGGACTCACAGGTTTTCGAGAGTGCTATTGTTAACGTTTCGATAATTGTGTCTCGTAAACCGACAAATTCCTCTGATGATTTTTGTATTGTTGTTAATTCCCCTTTTTCAGGTAATAGTTTTGAGGACTTTGTAAGAGCCAACGGCTTTAGTTATCCTCAAGTGTACTTTGATTCAAAGTCGTGGAATCTTGCAGAACCAAAACTTGTTGAACTTCAAAAGAAATTGGAGTCATCAGGAAAAACCCTTGAAGAGTTGAACACTAAAATAAGACTTGGTATTGCAACTGGCAGCAATGAAGCGTTTCTTATAGACGAGGATCAAAAACGAGAGTTTTGTGAGAAAAATCCTATCAATACCGAAATCATAAAACCCATTTTGAGAGGCAGAGATATTTCTCGCTACAGTTACACTTTACCGAAACAGTACGTTTTATTGACTAAAAACGGAGTTAATGTAGGAAAAGATTATCCTGATATATATGAATATTTGGATTCATTTGGGGATAAGTTCAAAAATCGTGGTGCACAAGGGCAACACTGGACCAATCTAAGAGCTTGCTCCTTCTATGATGACTTCAAAAAAGAAAAAATTGTATGGATTGAATTATCAGATTCAGGGCGATTTTCGCTCTGTAACGATGAAATCTATCTCCTAAATTCTGCATATTTCTTATTACCGCCTTCAGATATAGACGCAAAATTTCTTCTCGGCATCTTAAATTCAAGTACAATTCGTTTTTATCTGAGCCTTGTTGCAGAGACAAGCGGCATGGGGACAAGTCGTTGGATTAACAATTACGTGAAAGAATTTCCTATACCGGTAGTTGCTTATGAGCAACAGACTGGAATCATTAAGATTGTCAACCAGATCCTTGAGGTGAAATCTGCGGATTCGGATGCAAATACTGCTGATTTGGAGCAAGAGATTGATGAACGCGTGTATGCCTTGTATAATTTAACAGCAGAAGAAATTGCTATTGTAGAGGAAGCGGCGCAGTAAATTGTCTGAATCGCGGATTAGACGGATTACACAGATTTCGCGGATTACGATCCAGCGGAGCGGTATGTAACGCTTGAAATTAATTGGGTCTCAAACCTCCAAATTCAGTTGACATCTGTCCATTTTGTATGTTATCATTACCGTCAAGTAAATCGCATTGCGGAGGAGAGAAGTCGTGAGCAAGCCTCTAAAAGGATTCATTACATATTCACATAAAAATAAGAAAGCAAAGAATAAACTGCTCACATGCCTTGAACCAATGAAGCGCGAGGGTTTAATCGACCCCTGGCACGACAATGAAATCATTCCAGGTGACAAATGGCGTGAAGAAATTTTTTCTACTAACCTACCCGATTCAGATATATGGCTTTATCTCGTTTCCTCTGAGAGCCTGGCTTCTAAAACTTGTAATGAAGAATTGGCATTAGTCTTAGAAAAAAACATAACCCCTATCTTGATTATTCTTGAAGATTGCGATTGGAAAAATTATAAATTGAGCAATGTCCAAGCTTTGTCTGCTGAAAACTCATTCCTTAGTGAATGGGAATCTCAAAAACTTAGCGACTTTCAAGCTTTACCTGCCGAAGGGAGACCTCTTAACGAATGGAACCCCAGAAGTAAAGGTTGGCAAAGTGTAGTGGAAGGCATCCGAGAAGTTGTCCACAAAATACAGTTGCAAACCATGGCGGAACTCGCGTTCAAACAGGGCAATTTCTTGCTAACACTAAGGCAAATAGACCAAGCTATTGTGGCGTACTCGCGTGCTATTGAACTGAACTCGTGCTACACTGATGCCTATAATAATCGTGGGATTGCTTATGAGAGAACAGAAAATTATGAGAAGGCAATTGAAGACTATGACAATGTGATAACCCTTGTCCCTAAATCATCTGCCGCTTACAATAACCGTGGAATCATTCATGCTAAAAAGAGAGCATACGATCTTGCCATCGCAGATTTTAACAAAGCGATAGAATTGCATCCAGTTTATGTTGAAGCCTATTGCAACCGTGGTACTGCATACTATCTCCAAAATGAGTTTGAAATAGCTATAGAAAATTATAATAAAGCATCTGTTCTGAATCCACACCATGCTGGCATATATAACAATCGTGGTGCTACCTACGGCAGTACCGGTAAACATACGAAAGCTATCAAAGATTTCACAACATCAATTGAATTAAGTCCACGCGATCCTGGTACCTACAACAATCGCGGACTTGTTTATGCGAACAAACTTGATTTTGATCGGGCAATCAAGGATTATAACAAAGCAATAGCACTGAATCCAGATTTTGCCAATGCCTATATCAATCGCGGGGTGGCTTACCATCACAAAGGTCAATATGAGCGAGCAATTAAAAACTATAACAAAGCAATAGCACTGAATCCAGATGATGCCTTAGGCTACAACAATCGTGGGTTGGCTTACAACCTAAACGGTGAACCCGATCGAGCAATTGATAACTATAATGAGGTAATAAAACGAGAGCTATGTTTTCCTGAGATATACTATAATCGCGGAGCTGCCTATGGTAACAAAGGCGAGGTTGATCTTGTTATTAAAGACTGCGATAAAGCAATAGAACTTGAACCTAATCATGCAGGTGCTCATTACAACCGTGGTGGTGCTTATCTGACGAAAGAAAACACTGACCAAGCGATTGCTGATTTTACTGCTGCGATACAATTGAATCTAAATGATGCCAAAGTCTACAGGGGCCGTGGCATGGCGTACTGCAGAAAAGGAGATTTTGACCGAGGAATCAATGACTTTACCACGGCAATAAAACTAAATCCAAATGATGCTGAAATCCACTACATTCGTGGTAACGCTTATAATGACATAGACAAGGCTGACCGCGCGATTAAGGATTATACCACAGCAACTGAACTCAATCCTAATTATGCTGAAGCCTATTACAGTCGTGGCAATCTTCACGGCAAAAAAGGCGATGTTGACAAAGCTATTAAAGACCATACTAAAACAATAGAACTGAAACCTGATTATGACGCAGCGTATATTACTCGTGGCATTTTTTACGGAGAAAAAGGTGAACTTGATAAAGCCATCAAGGACTTTGATACGGCAATGAAACTTAAACCTGGTAACGCTTTCTCCTATCACAATCGGGGCAGTGCTCATGGAGGAAAAGGTGAATTTGATATAGCTATCAAAGACTATACAAAAGCCATAGAACTGAAACCTGATTATGCTGAAGCCTACCGTAACCGCGGTAATGCTTACGATAAAAAGGATGAAATTGACCATGCCATCAAAGACTTTAGCGCAGCAATAGAATTTAAACGTGACTATGCTGAAGCCTATCAGAGTCGAGGTATTGCCTACGACAAAAAAGGGGAACTTGATAACGCTATCAAAGACTTCGACATGGCAATACAACTGAATTCAAAAGATGCTAACACCTATAACAATCGCAGCGCGGTTTACTACAAAAAAGGATATCTCGATCTTACTCTTCAAGACCTTAGTAAAGCGATAGAACTGAATCCAAAGGATAGCGTGTTCTATCATAATCGTGGTAACGTCTATGGCAAAAAAGGCGAGGTTGATAAGGCTATTAAGGACTATAACAAAGCGATAGAACTTAAACCAGATTTTGCCGAGGTATACTACAATCGCGGCTTTGCTTTTGGAACAAAACGTGAGTATGACAACGCTATCGAAAACTATAACAAAGCAATAGCAATGAATTTAAAAGATGCCAGTGTCTACAACAATCGTGGTGTAGCTTACTATGAAAAGGGTGAGACCAATCGCGCTATTGAAGACTATACAAGGGCAATAGAACTGGACCCAGAAGATGGTGTAGCCTATTGCAATCGCAGTGAGGCATGGTTACATCTGCAGGAATGGGAGAAAGCCAAATCAGACCTTACCACTGCGAAAGATATAGGCGCGGATATCATCGCGTTATTCCATAACGACTACGCAAGCATTGCAGACTTTGAGCAGAAAACCGGTATTCAGTTGCCGGAGGACATCGCTGAACTGCTAACACCGCAATAGAACAAAGCCCAATTTTGAATTTGTGTAATTCAAATCTCGGGTTCCGTAGACAGGAGTAAATCCGCGTCATCCGTGAAATCCGCGAAAATCCGCGATTCAGACAAGCAGAGAGTCAGATTCCTCAAGTCATCCGCATCGTAGAGAAGAAAACATGACAAAAGAATACAATCAAAAACGTGCCGAGGCGTATTACAAGCACCGGTTCACTCAAAGCAAAAAAGCAGATTATGAGCGTTCCATTGTGGACTTTACGAAAGTAATAGAACACAATCCAGAGGATGTCTTTGCCTATACGAATCGCGGCGTAGCTTACTACTATAAAGGCAAGTTTTACCGCGCAGTCGATGACTTTAGCAAAGTCATAAGTCTCACGCCTGACGATGCATTTGCCTACTATGGACGCGGGATGGCTTACCGCAATCTGCTGGTTTTTGAGAAATCCATCCAGGACTTTAGCACGGCGATACATCTCAAACCCGAAGAGGCTGCCGATAGATATAAAGAACGCGGTATAACCTACCACAACAAAGGGGACGTAGCCCAGGCGATTGAAGACTATAACAAGGCGATAGCACTGGATCCAGAGTTTGCACAGGCTTGGACGGGGCGCGGTCAAGCTTACCGTGATAAAGGCGAGGTTGACAAGGCGGTTGAAGATTATAACAAAGCCATAGAACTCAACCCAGAATTCGCTGAGCCCTATACCTACCGCGGACTCATCTATAACGAACAGGGCGACATAGACAAGGCGATTGAAGATCATAGTAAGGCAATCGCCTGCAACCCAGAATTTGCCGAAGCATACCTCAATCGGGGGCAGGCTTACTACGACAAAAACGAATTGGACAAGGCGATAGCAGATTATGACAAAGCCATAGAGATCAATTCAGAACTTGTGGAGGCGTACACGCATCGGGGCAACGCGTATCGCGCCAAAGCCGAGTTAGACAGCGCAATTGCGGATTATACCGAGGCACTAAAACTCAGACCAAAGGTCCCCGAATCTTATTACACAAGGGGTGAGGCATGGTTGCTGACGAAAGGTTGGGAAGAAGCGAAGACCGACTTGACAGCTGCGCTCCTACAAGAAGTGGATGTCGCCGCTGCGTTTCACAATACCCACGGGAGCATTGCGGCCTTTGAGGAGAAGATCGGGAGTCGTTTGCCGAAAGAGATTGTAACGTTGTTGACACCGCGGAGCGAACCGTTTGAAATTGATAAAGATGCGCGAATCGCTTTGGGAATGAAGTATTATGGAAACGACGAACTCAGCAGCGGCCTGGCAGCACGTCTGGCAGGTGTACCACGCGAAGAATTCTGGTATCTGATGGGAGATTACGGACTCTCTCTCCTTACTCTTGATGAAGAAGAGCTTGTCAATAGCGGACCTTAAGAATGCCAACACAGATAGTTATTAGCAATAACAGTCCGCTTGTTGGACTCTTAGGACTCGACCTACTTTTTCTGTTGCGAGATCTTTATACAGAGGTGTGAATTCCAAGAAAAGTTGAAAAGGAGTTTCTCAAAAAGGATCCGATAGTCCGCCGGGAGGCACTCGAAAATGCCCCCTGGATTAAGACTGTTGATTTAACGGATCCGCGAACCGCTGCGGTTCATACGGAACTTGATGATGGCGAAGCCGAGGCATTGGCTCTTGCTAATGAACATGACGCACGTCTCGTTCTTCTTGATGAAAAGAGGGGAAGACAGAAGGCGAAAAAAATCGGATTAATGACTAAAGGCATAGTAGGCGTTTTGCTTGAGGCAAAGAAAAAAGGCTTGATTGATGTCATCAAGCCGCTTTTAATTCGGTTGCAGGCTAATGGAATACACCTGAGCGAGTCGCTCATCAATAACGCACTACAAGACGCAGGTGAGACCGATTAGCGGTTGGGTTTACAAAGCACACTCACATTATGAGGTTGAAACTAATCCACAAAATTATCGCCTCTCCCCTGATGGATTTCTTACGGATTAATCTTTGTCCGCTCGGTGAGTTTTCCAATGCCACCTTGTGCCTCTGCGACATCCCGTAGTGCTGTCCAAAATGCTTCGGTGTCGCCATCTTCCGTATAGTCTGCCAGGGCTGCTTCCAAATAATACATTGCAAACTCGGTATCTTTGAGGTCTTTCAGAAGGTCATCCCTGAAACTCGTAGTCTGCTTAAGTATTGTTTCCATCCGAAACCCAATCCTCTGTCGCTTCCGCGAATTCCTTCGATAAATCCTCAGAAATCGTCTGTTCCAAGAGTTCAATCAGATCTTCACGGAATTTAAGCCAGTCGTCACCGCGGCGGGTAAACCGGTGCCTATCTTCAATTTCAACAAACATCGTATCGTTCGGTTCGGACATGGATTCTAAATAACGTCTAACATTCATAATCATTCTCCTTTTTTATAGTTGTCAGTTTTCAGTTGTCGGTTATCAGTTAAATGGGACTTACGCATTTTCTCTTAAAGTCCTCTGATAAGGGGGCTTTAGGGGGTTAAATACAATGAAATAACAACTTTTCAGCAAAATATACCTTTTCTCTGGTCAATTTGCGTAAGTTCTATTAAAGAAGTTTTTTATCAAATCAATCTGCTCTTTAACTGACAACCGACAACCGATAACCGATGACCATTCTATAGCCACTCGTGCATCTCCCAACCAGAAGCGAGTGCTTTCTCGCGGAGTGCTTTCCCTGGATTCACAACGACAGGATTTCCGACGCATTCCAACATAGGTAGATCGGATTGGCTATCGCCGTACGCATAACTCTCCTCCAGCGAAATTTCATGTTGCTCAGCATAAGTTCGGATCGCTTTTGCCTTCTCCTCTCCGATGAGCGGATCGGTCGTCAGCTCACCGGTAAACCGTCCGTCCTCTTCACGAAGTTGCGGTGCCAGTACGAAATCAATCGTGAGATAGTCCGCAATCGGTTGGACAATAAAATCAAGCGATCCCGTTACGAGAGCCACGGCTGTCCCTTGCTCCTTGTGTTCCTGAATTTGGGATACCGCCTCGGAAAAGATTTTCGGGCGAAGGTAAGCCTCAAACATTTCGGCAGACAATCCTTTAATCCGTTCAACATTCATCCCACGATAGTTCCGATAAAACACCTGATTGAAACGCGGGCGACTCACCCTATCCAAAATCAGGTAATAAACAATTTTCGGGAGAAAACCGATGAGCCACAACTGTTTAAGCAGGAATGGCATCTCTGCAGTGCGCATCCAGATGTAGTAATGCACAATCGTGGACTTCAACAGGGTGCCATCTACATCAAAGAATGCGGTTGTTTTTGGCGTAGCTTGCAAGCCAAAACTTGCTTTTAAAAGTTTCGAGTTCGGATCCGACATAATAAGACTTCCTAAGCGTCTTCCTGTCCCCTCAGTGTTTCCCCAAGTTCTGCGACGCGGTTTTGTGCCAATTCCAAAAATTCTTGGTATTTGTCGGGGTCAATTGATGTTTCAGCTTCGCTTTCGCAGTGCTTACGCGGAAAAGTAAGCGGCTCCCCAAAAACGATACGAACAGGGTATTTCTTGGGCAAGTTACGCCCCTTCGGTAATGCGTGATACGTCCCATCAATGTAAGTCGGTATAACCGGAACATCGGGCCCGTAGATGAGCAAGCTGAGCACCCCGGGCTTGAAAGGCTGAAGTTCACCATTAAGCGAGCGTGTCCCCTCAGGAAAGATCAGCAAGCCGTTATTTTGCACCATCACTTCATTCGCTGCCCGGAGGTCTTGTAGGAATTCGGTGAAATTGCCTTCCCGCTCTATCGGAAGTGCGTTGAGGCACGTTTGAGCAAACCAGCCTTGGAGACGGGTAGCAAACCAATAATCCCGCGCGGCGAGCGTCCAAAGTTGATACGCCTTCGTTCCGAGGGCAGAAATCACTGTCAGTGTATCAAGATGACTTGTGTGATTCGGCATAATAATATAAGGTTTACCTTGCGGGATATGTTCAAGCCCATAACACTTCAACGAAAAATAACGTCTATAGATGCCGGTAATCACAGAGCGGAAGGCGCGAGCATACCACCGCGGCACCTGTCTAAGTTCCGGTTTCTTGTCTTCATGAAAGCCATCTGTTTCCGCCGCAGCCCTTGTGGGAAAGGTCTCAATTAACTTAACGACATCGCCAACGGACTCCAAATTGGCAAGAAGCGCGTCTGGAATTGTTCCACCGAGTCTGGATTCAAGCACTAACAACAGGTCAAGTCGTGTAAGTGAGTCAAGCCCCAGATCGGTATCCAAACGACTTTCCGGCTGAATCTGGTGTGCTGGCATGCGCGCTAACCGTGCGAGGGTAGAGAGGATCTCTTCCGGTATGTCTTCTCTTGGTGCTGCACCTTCTACATCCGTTTCTGAAGCCTCCTGAAGGTCTTCCATATTTTTAAGATGCGCCTCCAAGCTGCATCTTAGACTTTGGCGATCTATCGTGCCATCCACACCCTTTAGTAGCGGATTGTCCCATAAATGAGATTTATGAAATTGCTGATAACTCGGCAGCTGCTTCGCCCGCGCTTGGAGGTGGTTGTGAATCTCTGTCTTTGTTGCTTCGTCGGATGTTGCTGGCACAATCACCGCGTGGACAGCCGTATCCGATCCATCTTGATATGGAATGCCAATAACACATATTTCGGAGATAGCCGGGTTATCCCGATAGAGTGCTTCCAGTTCGACAGGATAGATATTTTTCCCAGAGGCAGGAACAATAATGTCCTTGCAATGTCCGGTGAGATAGAGATAACCATCTGCGTCCATATACCCCAAATCGCCTGTATAGAGCCATCCATCGCGGATAGCCTTCTCTGTGGCATCAGGGTTCCGATAGTAGCCCTTCATCGTACTCGGTCCCTTAGCGATGATTTCTCCGATGCCTTCACTGTCCGGATTTTCAATCTGAAGTTCCACACCCTCCACTGCTGGTCCCACCGAGCCGCGTTTGCTTTTTAGATACGGATTGACACTCAATACAGGTGCCGTTTCCGTCATCCCATAGCCTTGGTAAAGCACCATTCCGAACTTTTGAAATCCATCGTAAATCGCATCGGAGAGCGAGGCACCACCGCTCACAAGAACTCGAATCTGTCCACCCATAACAGCCTGTGCTTTTTCCGCCAATGTCTCACCCGGTGTGTCTTCTCTCGTCGCTTGCCGCTCAATCGTGCCTTGGAGCATCTGAAAAAGACGCGGGACACCGATAAAGGCTGTCGTCTTCGCCTCACGCATTGTCTTTAAAAGCGTTGTAGGGCGGAGCGCATTGACATAGATTGCCGTTGTACCACTGTAAAGTGCCATCAACAGACTGCATGAGAAACTCAAGGCGTGATACAACGGGAGTGCTGACAGAATTCGCTCTGTATCTGTTGGTGGGAGTGCTTTTGCCACCGCTTGCACGTTGGAAATAAAACCACCGTGCGTGAGCATTGCACCTTTTGCCTCCACAGTCGTACCCATGGTGAAGATAATTGATGCAACGGTGTCCGGAGAAACCTCTACATTCGGGAAATCGGCTGGAATATCAGGGGTTGAGGTTTGGTCTTCTGAGCGGTCGGCACCCACAATCTCGCAGTTCTTATTGATGTTCTGTAAAAGCACTTCCGACGTTGATAACACCACACCTAATTTTTCCAATACGCTTTCAGATGCCAAAATTGATTTCGCAGCCGTAAACGCAGTGATGGCTAAAATTTCGTGGGTGGGTGTTTGCGCGTCAAGAGGCACGACAGCAGCACCAATCTGGACAGCGGCGAGGTAGACAATACACCATTCAGGCTGATTTTCAGAGACAAGGACCACCCGGTCATCCTTGCGCAAACCGCTCTTCCATAGCTGCCAAGCGACTTGACGCGACAACGTATAGGTCTCCGCATAAGTGTACTCTTCCCACCCGTCCTCGTTTGCCATCTGCAGGGCAATTCTATCTGGAATGCGAGATGCTTGTATCTTAATCAGATCTACGATTGTTTTCGGGTCGATCCATTCAGGGGACGCAGCAGACTCCTCCGATTCATCTTGTGAACTCGTCTTTCCCTGTTTTGTAGAGGAAGGTGCCTCCACATCGTCCGCCGCGCCATCCTCAATTTTCAACACATGCCGTTTGATACCGGGAATGTGAATCTCTTGAAAATATCGCTTCCAGTGGATCCGCGAGACATCGAAGTTAAAACGCTGCTGTTCTGTCGGTGAAAGTGCATCGTAAAGCCCGCGCGTCTTTTCCGTTTCAAATTCAAAGTTCGTCCGCGTGTAAGGGGCATAGATTCTGATGTAATGCAGGAGTGTCTTGATACCGCTCTGTTTAAGGGCAAGCTGACGGCGCTTCCGCTTCGCAGCGCGTATTGGGAGTTTACCAAGCGTCCAAATGGCGAGATCCGCCAAACGCATCCGGCTATCTAATTTGCGTTGAAACTCCTCTAAACTCGGATATTTCCAGATCGGTACAGGGATCGGCTTCCCATCTTCCAACATCGGGTATTCAGTGAAATACTCGTAAGTCGCCTCAAAAATATCCCGGAAATAGAGAGGATTCTGTGTTCCCGTCGCAACGTGATATACCTCAACACCACCGCGTCGTGCTGTTGCTTCGGCAGCTGCCAGCATAGCGTTCACAACAAAATCGACGGGGACAATATCGAGAATTATGTCTGGATCAGCAGGAAAATCGGGCAGTCGTCCTTTGCCAAAACCGACAATCAGAGGCTCAGACATCCGAAATCCACCGAGCCAACCGGGTTCAGGTTCATCGAAGCTGCTTTCGATAATTGAGGGGCGTACAATAGCCGTTGGTAGCTCACCCCGCAATTCCATAACCACTTGTTCGGCAAGGAATTTCATGTAGGTATAGGTATCGTTCCACCCGCGTGAACGGGCATGCCTCAACCCCTCTTCGACCAAACGATTCTCAAGCCATTCTGCCTTCAATTCTTCAACGTGCGCCTCAAGCCCTTTACGCGATCCCGCTCCTTTTCTTTCCTGTTCCGCTTCCTGCTGAAAGCGCGCCAGATTTTCGGGTGAATCGGCTTCAGCACGGATCGCAGCACTCAAAGAAAGCAGCCCTTCGATTTCCTCGGAGAGCGTCTCTGGAATAGCCATTCCGGTCTTTTCTCGATGTTGTGCCGCGTACTGTAGGTATGGCAGCGGCAGTTCTTCGAGAACTCGCCCCGGATTGTCGCCACACACGTACGCTGTTGAAACATGGAGAAACACAGCATCCCGACAGCCCTTTGCGAAGTTGACAACGTGTCTGGCAGCGAGCGCATTCCCCCAGAGAGAATCATCAAAAGGTGGATCGAATTGCACAAGACCAGCGATGTTAATACAGACCTCGACTTCGTCCTGAAGTTGTTGATACTCAAGATCGTTGAATCCAAGGTGCTCATGGGTAAGTTCACCCTCGACAGCAGTCAGTTTCTGCTTCGCCCATGCATCAAAATTTGCACCATGCAAGTGCCGAAGGGAGGCAAAAACGTCCGAGGTGAGAAGTTCGTTTTCTAAGCGTTCCTGAGCAGAAATGTGTTTCCCAGCGGTATCCGTCCGGCTTCGGATGAGCAGATAAATTTTTTCAACATCGGGAAGTGTGGTCAAAATTTTCGCCACCATCGGTTGCCCCAAAAATGCGGTGCCACCGGTAACGAACAAAACTTTCCCCCGAAAAAAATCAGTTATTGACATAATTCCCTTTTCTGTGGCAAAATAGTTTGCAGTTTTAAGAGTCGTCAGTTATCAGTTTTCTTTCAGTTAAGAGACCTCTTGTGGCAGTCCAGCGAACTGTCTTTTCCACAACAACCCTCTTTCACTGACGACCGAAAGGTTTTTCGCAGAAAAACCGAACTGACAATTATTAAAAATAACACATTTCCTACAAAAAGTCAAAGGCTGAATTGACAATGTTAGCAGAAGAAGATAAGTTACAATTTTTAAAAAAGACGGAACTCTTTGCAGAACTCCCACAAGCCGAATTAAAAGCGATCTGTCACATTACGAGCGAAGTTGCTTATCCCGCTGATTCAACACTATTTGAGGAGGGGGACGAAGGCGATTCTCTCTATCTGTTGGTGGATGGTGAAGTCAGCATTATCAAGGCTGGGACAGAGGTGTTGTTCTTCGATGAGAAAGGGTACTGCCTCGGGGAAATCGCCTTGATTGACAACAAACCGCGAAGTGCCACAGTAAAAACGGTGAAACCTACGCAATTCCTGAGAATCACCAGACACGATTTCTACAACGCTATGGCGCGAGAACCGAGGATTGGCAGTGGGATGTTTCGGGTTTTGAACGATAAAATCCGACGCGACCTTGAAATTCAGATGAGCGCCATCCGCAAAGAGATCGCACAGGAAGAATCAATGCGGCTTGCCGCTGAAGTCCAAAAGTCTCTCCTACCAGACAAAGAAATTGCGCACCCGTGTGTGCATTCCGCCGGATATTGCCGACCAGCGAACACCGTGGGAGGCGATTATTACGACTATCTCGAACTCTCCGACAACAGTGTTGCGATTTTCCTCGGTGATGTCATGGGGCACGGTTATCATTCAGCAATGGTCGCAGCGATGACCAAAAGTTGTTTGCAAACGCAGATCCGCTTTGACGCTTCTGTATCAGAAGTCATGAAAGCCATTACCCGAGTCACAGAAGAGGACGCGCAAGCATTTATCTACATGACCTGTTGTTATCTGATCATTCACCCAGACAATCGGTTGGAATTCGCCAATGCTGGTCACCCACAGATGCTTCTCTATCGCGCGGAGCAGAACAGCACTAACGATGAAAATGGCAACCTACTTGAGTTAGAATCTTCGTTTCTACCCGTCGGTATCTCAATGTCCGAGACACCGACGCAATATTACAGCACTGAGATTGAGTGGTATCCCGGAGATTTATTAGTGCTTTATTCAGACGGCATCACCGAAGCGTTCAATCCTAACGCCGAAATGTACGGATTTGAACGTTTCAAAGCACTCATCTCACAAAAACGCCATTTGTCCCCCGAAGAGATAAAGATGGAGATTCTGTCTGATCTTCAGGCACACCAACAAGACGAAAGTGCCAATGATGACATTACGCTGGTTGTGGCGAAATTCCTATAGATACGAATTGTCCGTTAAAAATCTCCTACTTGAGTTGGTTGACAGCATAATGCATGATATTTTCCATGAGTGCTTTGTTCATCGAAGTTGTATATTGGCTATCGTTGCGAAGGCTGGTAATGATGTATAATCCCTTGCCATACCGTCTCACGCCAACAACGAGTTCCTTGTTGTCCTGGGTCGTTGCAAAAATTTCATCTTTCCGGTCCCAGTCCACCCACGCGTCATCAATAAAGATTTTGCCAGACGTAATCACGTTCGGGATAGAGAAGAGAGACTTGCCCTTTTCAGTAACGGCGAAATGTTGGGTTGGCGGACTTTCAACACCCTTCAACTTGCCTTGCAACCACCCGACACCGCAAGGCTTTTCGGCACTACTGTCCTGTCCCGTAACGACAACAATGCCACCCTTTTTCACAAAGTTTTTAATCTTTTTTTCTACTTCACCAGAAAGGAGATAGTGACCATAACTGGAGATTTCTTCGTATCCGATCCACAAAATATCCGCGTTCTCCAGTTGCGGCAACTTATGTTCTTTGGTAGGTTCGTGGGCAACAGAGCGTTTGCCAACCTCCTTTACCGAACGGACTGCTTGATATTCATACGTCGCAGTATTGGTATAAACAGGCGTTTGACTCCATGTCGGATGTGTGCTGTTCCCCGTCAGGACGAGAACTTTTATGGCATCTTTTGGCGCGGCAACCCACATTTTACCGGCTAACATGTCAAGAACTATCTTTTGGAACGCCTTCGTTTTGCCATCAAAGGTCCGAGACATCATCGGATCAATATGCGTGAAGGTCCACCAAGAGCCACTATATCCACCGCGATACGCCCGCATTTGAAACCATGTGTTATCAATAAAACACATGCTATCTATACCGTAATGCTCACGATAGAAAACGATGATAGGCATCCCAGGTTTGAGGAGTCGGACCATCTTTTCTGGGGAGGTACCCCGTTTGTAATGTCCGGTAGCGAAGTTCATCTTGATTTCCTTGAGTTCGCTTTTCCCTTTGACATCTTTTTCGACGGTAACAACGCCCCGCAAACGCCCCTTGTCAACGCTCTTTACTTCACCAAAAACGATGTTCGTACAAGCATCAAGGACTTCACGGATCGTATATTCGCGCTCAATAAACGCCGGCGTAGTTGGCGTGAAAAGCAATCCGATAAGACAAAACCCTAATAATAAAGCAATGAGGTTGTATGTAAAGCGCATGGTGGAATCCCCTTTAAAGATCGTAGATACGGTCAGATGAAAATTAATCAACCCTTAACCAATTCTACAAATTCAACGTTCTGAATTAGAGAACCTCAGCCGGTAAACGCAATGCCCTAACTTCTATACGGACACTGGATTTCTTAAAAGGTATTGTATTATATCTCCGTTGAATTTTCAAGCATTTTTTGTATCGTTCTATGTTATGTCAGGATTGAAACTTCCCCTTTTGGCACAGATTACACACCTAAAAGATTTACGGTGGACATCGGTAGAAATCTTTAACGCTGCCCTTTACCTTGGATTCCTGATTTTTGTGCTTGCCTTGCCGTTCGGTTACTCGACAGCATTCCTCAACATCGGGCTTTCATTTGTGCTATTGGGATGGGTAGGACGAATCGTTTCAGAGCGGAAACTAAGTTGGCAGCGCACACCACTTGATATCCCAATTGCGTTGTTTCTGGGATTGGCACTGATAGCCTCGCTCCTCGCACCACATCCTGCCACCAGTAGCCTTGGTTATTTTTGGAAACATCTCCGGGCGGTTCTACTCTTTTATGCCGTTATTCACAGCCCCTTGGGCACCCGGTGGCGGCATGTTGTTATTGTCTTTATTGCCGCGGCAGGTATATCCTCAGTGCTCGGACTCTGGTATTACGCAAACGACAATCGCTTAGCGATTGATTTTATGGGACGGATTGGGTTACAATTTCAGGAGGAGCTTGAGGCTGGCGAAGCCCCAAATTTACAAATATCTGATGACTTACGCACCGAATTGCGAGAATGCAACGTGCCGCTCTCCCAAACCGCACTGTTCGTGCCCTCAAAACAATCAAACGAATGGCGGATTGATGATCCGGCGCGCCAAAGACGCTATGCGATTCGTAAAGATGAGACACATCTCATGGTGTACATGATTGAACAACGGCTCACTGGAACCTTCAAGATGCCAAATGACTTAGGCGCATACCTTGCCCTCAGTCTCCCATTTGTGATAGGCTACTTTATAGCAAGTTGGCGGAAATATCCAGAACAGAAAATTCCAATATGGGGAACCTTAGTACTTGGTGTCGTTGTAATTATGATGAGTGCGAATCTCGTGTTGACCCTTACACGTGCCGTTTGGGTGAGCGTTACCATCGCCACAGTTTGCCTCGGTGTTTACCTCGTTATGAGGAGACTACGGAAATTTGGACCGGTAGATAGCCTGTGGAAGCGTATACTGTTAGGGTTTACTATAATTGCCCTGCTTCTCAGTGCCTCGTTATTCGTCATGCCGCAGCATATTAAGGCGCGTTTCCAAACGATGATTGAACATCCAGTGGGATTCATGGGAGAACGTCCGCAGTGGTGGCAAACCTCGCTTGAACTTATTCGGAAGTATCCACTCACCGGCATTGGATTGGGGAGATTTCGCTATGAATATCAACGCAATGGACCGCCTGAGCAATATAACATCCCTTACCACGCGCATAATATCTATTTGCACATCGCCGTTGAGCATGGGATTCCTTCGCTCTTGCTGTTTTTGTGGATGGTAGTAATTATCTGTCAACAGGTTTTTGCTATGCGGCAGGCAAGCGGATTTTGGGGCACAGGAACATTTATTGGGGCAAGCGGATTTCTCATTTCTGCACTCGTTTATGGACTCGCAGACAACATTCTACACCAACGCACAGTATTGCTTTTTTGGTTTATTATTGGAATAATCTTTTATATACAATTGCCTAAGGACAAAAAACATGAAGAAATCCTTGAAACCAATTGACATGGCTTCCGTGAAGACCTATCCACTTCAGAATCGTATCAACAAAGTCTCCGTTCAGGACTTCGCGACGCTCCCAGAATCAGAAACAGACTTGGCTCCGTTTTTGGCGAGTCTTCCGAACATCCTTAAAGGACAGGATTTTTTGGCACTCGTTGATGACATCGTTACGGCATCCGAGAATGAGAAGCCGGTCATCGTGATGATGGGCGGACATGTCATCAAGTGTGGGTTAAGTCCACTCTTAATAGACTTGACAAAACGCGGAGTGATTACCGGATTTGCTTTCAACGGCGCAAGCAGTATCCACGACTTTGAAATAGCCCTCATCGGTGAGACCTCTGAAGATGTCTCTGCCTACATTCAGACCGGACAGTTCGGGATGTGGGAGGAAACAGGACAACTGATGAACGCGGCAATTCAGCACGCCGCAGATACAAATATCGGGATGGGTGAAGCATTGGGCAGACAACTTGTAGAAATGGACGCGCCCTACAATCCATATAGTCTTCTTGCCGCCGGTATCCAATACGATGTGCCAATCACAGTGCATGTCGCCATTGGCACGGATATTATCCATCAGCATCCGAGCGCGAAGGGTGCAACTATCGGCGCTGCGAGTTTCACCGATTTCCGATTATTGACAACGTTAGTAACAGATTTGGAAGACGGGGGCGTTGTCCTGAATTTAGGTTCGGCTGTGATTCTACCGGAGGTTTTCTTGAAGGCGTTGACGATCGCTCGGAATCTGGGGCATACGGTATCCCACTTCACGACTGCCAATTTTGACATGAACCAACAATATCGCCCCGTAGAAAATGTCGTCAAACGCCCAACAGAGATGGGTGGAAAAGGATATACATTTACAGGACATCACGAACTGATGATCCCACTTCTGGTACAGGCAATCAGATCCCGCTTATGAAAAATTTTCATTGGAACTGCGTAAGAAGATCTCTGGATCTGACAATAAGAATACCTTGATAACTCTGAAGGGGTAGCAAATGTTTTCGATCGCCAGTGACGATGTGAGTGGCACCGCCAACAACAGCACACTCTATTATCTTGTTGTCATCAGGGTCAGTAGTGATACCTTTGAGTTGGTTGGTAATTTTAACTGTCCGGAGAAAACCGAGGAGATTCGTTACTATTTCTGAGGTCTGCGATGGCGGGATATTCAGTTTAGTCGTTAGTTTTTCTTCAAACTCATCAATTATTTCAGCACAAGTTATTCCTACAACTCTATCTCTCTTTGCAAGATCAATGCTGTCATAGGGGACACCACCCCAAACCATACCTGATATCAAAACATTTGTATCATAAACCACTATTGGTTGCATTCCCTGTCCTCATGAACAAGGTCGTCAATGAAGTCTTCTCGCTCCTCTTCCGTCATAGTCTGCCAATTCAGACCTCGGGATGCACAGAGTTGTCGGACTTGGGACTCGGCATATTTCATTCGTTCTTCTTCACCCATACTGGCTTTTTCTGCAAGCGCAATCAGGACTGCCCGTTTTTCCTTCGGGGGCATCTGATGGATAAAATCTATAACTTGTTCGGTTGTTAACTTAATAGTGGCGTTCATCCCACAATTCCTCCTCTGGAAAAAATTCAAGTGACCGATTCATATACCTAAAATTCACATACCTAAATAAATCATTCAACGTATTAAGTTTACCCCCACCGACTTCAAAATTCAAGTAAAAATTTTCATATAATTGTAAAAAGAAAAGGCGCGCTGTCAACGCGCGCCTTGCAAAGTACACGATTGGATTATTATTGAACTCAGCATTATACGATCAATGGTATGTTACGCTATTTTCGGTTCGAGAAACGCATTAACGAACCCTTTCCACGTCCTGTTCCTGTTTTTAGTTCCATCAGTAACGCGCGGACAGCCCGTAATTTCGGCAATGACGGGATGTGTAGATAGATTCTTAAGAGTTTACCTCGTTTAGCACTGTCTACGTTCGCGTAACCTTCTAAAATTTTCCGATATACTGAACTATCCATCTTTATAAATCTCTCCAATCGCTGACAAGTTCCACCGAAATCAGTTATGATCTTTGTATGATGAGGTCGCTGTAGGAGACAGCAACCGGATCGGTCGTATCTAAATGAAGTATGGCTTTAACGTGGTGATGTTCATTTACAGCTTCGACTTCTGTTTGTCCCTGAAACACCGTTTCTAATTCCACAAATTGACCTAAATCCGCAACCGTATCAAGGTGGATACGAGTGTTATTGAACATCCAGAGTTCGCGCTGTTTCTTGACAATTGCCTTGACCCCCAATGCGGCAGTTAGTAGCCTTTTGAGGGACCTCGGATCCGTAATTTCACAGAGTTGATACTGACTGTAACGCGACGCTTCATGATTCGGGCGCTCATAATAGATGAGCCAAGCCTCAGCCGTCTCATCAATCTCGCGCAATTTGAGTCGCGGCTCACATGCCTCTGATATTGAAAAATCTTTTCCCTTTGTTGTTACATGAAAATACGTATCAACTTGGTGTACGGTTTCACGATGTGTCGCGTTTAAGTCATCAAGCCTCGGATAGAGACTCTCAAGCGATTGACACTGCGCTTTAAATTCTAAATTTGTTGCCATGCGAATTGGGACTTACTCAATTTCCCCAAAATCCTCATCGGATTGGAAGCTGTCAACACACGAGCGGTTACAACGTTCGCCGTGTGCCAATAACCAACAGGTGTGATGCTTTAATTTAAGAGAACTTATCAGACAGGTACGCAACTGCTCAGGATCAAAACCACGTCCTAACAGGTAGCTGTAGCCCCCGGCTCTCATGACCTGTCGTCCTTCGTTGTCATTACGGACAATCGCAACAACTTTGACATGCGGCTGATACCTCTTGATATATTCAAAGAGCCTTCCTCGCTGGCGGCGGGTGTAGTCAGCAATTACCATCTGATATTTGCGCATCTTCAACAAACCGATGGCTTCCGAGGATCGCTCTGGAAAATCACATCCGTAGCCCTCGGATCGGATGAGATTCCTCACTTTGTCATGTAAGTCATCATCACGTGAAACGAGCATCACATCGCCTTGCAGCTCAGAAATGCCGAAGTCCTCTTGAATATCAAGCGGAATACGTGCCTCACGAGTTTGCCAATCTAAGCGTCTGCGCGCCTGCCGCATCTGCTCGTTGACGCGATCAAGCCTTTCATCTAAATCTGGGAGTGGCTTAAAAAATTTTCTCATCTTATTGCTCCAGCCAAAAGAGATTTTACGTCTGTTCTATTAAAATATCCTAATCCGCCTAATCCTACGATTCCCATAAATCTGGATTCAGCCGATGAAGTCAATTAAGGATTAGTGGCGTGCTTGCGAGCGTGCAAGTTGTTCAGGGATTTGGATCCCCTTTGGATAGGTTTGCATTGGTATTCTCCTTTTTTACGGGATGCCCGAAAAATAAGGTTTAAGAGGTCCAACTGGGGAGTCTTTCTTATTTATTCTATCATATCTTATGATATTTATCAAGCGATTTTTGTTGATAAAAACAGCGAAATCCTATAAAATCTCAGTATAGAAAGTCCGCAAGCAACACCCTATGACTCAAACATATAGACAACAAGACATAGATGGGCAGAAATATCTGCACAATAGAGGAAAAAAATGGCTGTACCACGGTTTCCACTCCCACTGCATTTTGATGCTGATCAGGTAGACCAAGTCTGGCGGATTCCCTATCAAGAACGTCAACACGAAGCACAGGTTTGGGCGAAGGAGCACCGCATCCGACCAGCATTTGAGGATGATTTTCGGACATGTCTGTTGCTTGTCGATGTCCAAAACACATTCTGTATCCCCGACTATGAACTTTTCGTCGGCGGTAGATCTGGTAATGGTGCAGTAGAAGATAACATCCGCTTGTGTCAGTTTATCTATCGTAACCTACCACACATCAGCAAAATCGCTTGCACGCTTGACACACACACGGCAATGCAGATATTTCACGAAATTTTCTGGATTGACGATGCTGGGGAACATCCCGCTCCCTTACAGACACTGATTACAAAAGCGGACATTGAAGCAGGTAGATGGCACGTCAATCCTGCTATTTCCGAAAGCGTAACGGGAAAATCAGATCAATATGCATGGCTCGAGGCTTATGGACAACACTACGTCGAAACGCTCACTGCGGATGGGAAATATCCGCTCACAATATGGCCCTACCATGCGATGCTCGGTGGGATCGGACATGCCGTCGTTTCCGCCGTTGATGAAGCCTGCTTTTTCCATACAATCACCCGCAAGAGTCAGGTACATTACGAAACGAAAGGACAGAATCCGCTAACCGAAAACTATTCAGTCCTGCGTCCGGAAGTTCTCAAAGACGCGGACGGGAAACCGATCGCAGAAAAAAACACCGTCTTTCTCCAAATGCTTCTCGAATATGACCGGGTGATTATCGCAGGACAAGCAAAGAGTCACTGTGTTACGTGGACGATCAGTGATCTCCTCACAGAAATCCAGCAAACCGATATTGCGTTAGCGAAAAAAATCTATCTGGTGGAGGACTTAACTTCACCCGTTGTTGTGCCGGGAGTCGTGGACTATACAGAGCCAGCAGACGCTGCTTTTACCGAGTTTTCGGAAGCAGGAATGCACATCGTTCAGTCAACGGAACCGATTGAGCATTGGGCTTAGGGAGGAGACCCTTTATGGAAAATCAACGGACAGAATTGGGTGCTTATGTACGGCTATCTGGGATGATGTTTCTACAATTTGCGATCTGGGGGGCATGGGCAGTGCTTATCGCTGGACACATGCAGAACCTCGGGTTCACCGGCAAACAGATTAGCTACGTCTTCGGCACGACGGCTATTGGTTCGATAATCTCTCCGATTATTGCGGGATGGGTTGCAGACCGACTCATGCCAGCGCAAGTCTTTGCAGCGATCTCGCACCTGCTCGGCGGAGTGTGCCTCCTTTTTGCATGGAAGCAGACGACCTTTCCGATGATGTGGGGCGCGATTTTCCTGCACGCCGTTCTCTATATGCCGACCATCGCACTGACCAACGCGATTGCCTTCCACCACATGGGTCAGTCAGATAAATTCGGAAATATTCGAGTCTTTGGAACACTCGGTTGGATCGCTATTAGTTGGATACTGAGCGGATATCTCTGGTTTTGGGAAAAACAAGAAGCAACGCTTCCACGCGTCGGGGACTGCCTTCTCTTTGGAGCCATCCTTTCATTCATTATGGGGGCGTACTGTCTGACACTGCCCAATACACCTCCCAGCAAAGAGGCGAAGAATCCTTACGCTTTTCTTGAAGCGTTCTCCCTCATTTCAAATCGGAACTTCGCGGTGCTCCTGATTATCTCTTTTGTCGTTGCGATTGAACTTCCGTTCTATTACAACCTGACCTACCTGTTCCTGACCGAGGCAGAACACGGCGTTGGGTTAGCAGGAAGCAGCGCAAATTGGGCAATGAGTCTCGGACAAGTGGCTGAGGTTTTGTTGATGCTCTTGCTATTCCCGTGTCTGCGCAAGTTCGGCATGCGATTTACTATCTTCTTGGGTATCCTTGCGTGGCCCGTCCGCTATGCTATTTTCGCCATCGGGCAACCCGTGTGGTTAGTTATCAGTGCACAAACGTTGCACGGCATCTGTTATTCATTCTTTTTCGTCGGTGGAATGATTGCCGTGGAGCGACTCAGTTCAAAGGATATTCGTGCGAGTTCTCAAGCATTGCTTCTCTTCGTAACGAACGGATTCGGAATGTTGGTAGGACATATTGTCAGCGGTCGTGTGCATGATTACTTCGCTTATGCAGAAGGTGGACACGCATGGGCAAAAATCTTTATGGTGCCGATTGTTGTAACAGTTCTCGCTGCAATTGCCTTTATCGCGTTGTTCAACGAACAGAAATATCAGGCGGATGCGGACGCTATCGAACAAAACACTGTGAACGCATAGTTGAGGGAGAAATTATGTCAACTCATAAAACACTCGTGTTTCACCCTACTGGTGGGAATTTAACGATTTCAGCAATGCAGAATTGGCACATTACTGTCTCCGATGACGCTACTGCTTCTGAACAATACGCCGCTGAGGAATTCCAAAAATGGTTCAACCAAGCAACTCGATTGACGTTACCGCTGGATACCGCGCGCAACGATGAACAGGTTATAATCGGGGCATCCTCTACGCTGGGCGACGAAGACATCGAAATCACTGTTGATAGTAGCCAAATTCAGATTAGCGGTGGTATGCCGCGCGGCATTCTTTACGCTGTATACCAGTTTCTTGAAGAATTGCTCGGTCTCCGATTCCTAACGGCTGACCATACCTATATCCCCGATGCATCCGCCCCGCAAATACCATGCGGAAGTTATACCTACTCCCCACCCTTTTCATTCCGTTGGAGTTATTATCGGGAGAACTCAGATGCACCGGAATTCGCGGCGAAACGAAAAGTCAATACTGTCACCGATGCGGAAAACCTTGGTGGGAAAACCCAACAGCAACTTATCAATCACTCGTTCCATGCACTCGTGCCTTATGGAACTTACGGTGAGAGCCATCCAGAGTACTATGCACTCGTAGATGGAGAAAGGGATACGAATACCCACGGCGGAGGACCGCAGCTCTGCGTGACGAACCCCGAAGTCATTGAAGTTGCAGCGGCATCCGCAATTCGACAACTTTCGGAACGTCCCGGAGCCGCGAATATCAGTGTGAGCCAAGCGGACACAGCGGCATACTGCCGGTGCGAAACATGTGAGGGACTCAACGAAGCAGAAGAGACACCGATGGGTTCACAGTTGACGTTTGTCAATGCCGTCGCAGAACGCATCGAAAAAGAATACTCTGATGTCAAAGTCGGGACTTTGGCGTACTGGTATACCCGCAAACCCCCGAAGACCGTGAAACCGCGCCACAATGTACAGATCCAACTCTGTAGTATTGAATGCTGCACTCTACACGCCATTGACAATCCGGATTGCGAGCAAAATCAAGCCTTTTGCCAAGACACCAACGAATGGGCGAAAATCTGTGACGATATCTGGATTTGGAATTACAACACCAATTTCCGTGCCTACGATTTACCCTTCCCGAATCTCCGAAGTATTGCTCCGAATGTCCGTTATTTCTTACGCAACAACGCCAAAGGGGTCTTCATGCAGGCGAACGGTAACGGGTTAACAGGCGAATTTTCTGATCTACGGAATTACCTAATCTCACAACTCATTTGGAATCCACACCTCGATGCCGATGCCCACTTAAACGAATTTGTGAACCTCCACTACGAAGCCGCGGCACCACCGATTTTGGAATATATCAACTTCCTTCATAACAACGTTGAGGCGAGAGGTCTCCATCCACGGTGTTTCCCAACACCAGAAGATGTAGGGTTGGATGCGGAGAGCACGCAGACTATTTTTGACTATTTCCAGCAAGCGTTGACACTCGCTGAAAAACCAGAAATTCGGGAGCGTGTCGAAAAAGCCTCTATCCCTGCCTACAAAGCGATGATCGTTGCTGGTGGTGAAATGCCATCCCAAAAACGGCAAACACTGATTGACGAATATATTACGTTGTGCGAACGCTACAATATGTCGCACGCCGCAGAAACGCAAGCAGCAGAAATGTATTTTGAAGAACTCCGCAGTTAAAACTTCAAACTTACCTTACCGAACTGCAAAGTAAGTTAAAAAGTTGTTTTGTGTTAAAATTAGCCGCGAAAACGCAGCATGCAACAACGGCGCATGCGGATATACGGAATGGGCACTTGAAACTTCAAACTCATCTTACCGAACTGCAAAGTAAGTTAAAAAATGGATTTCCGAGCGCCGCTCTTCTTGATTCTACTCGCTGTAATTCCTCTGCTAATCCTTGTGCAGCGAAGGGCACGCCTCAGCACGGTGAAGTGGCGAAAAAAGGCGACCTTCATCCTCAGAGGTGCTGCACTCTTTTGTGCAATCCTCGCCTTAGCCAATCTGCACCGAACACACAAGGAGCAACGCCTTGCCGTTGCTTTTTTGCTTGACACCTCCGAAAGCATTCCGCGTTCACAACACGAAGAAGCACGCAAACAGATAGGTGCTGCCGTCGCGAAGTTGAAACCCACCGACCAGTTCGGCATCATCGGTTTTGCGAAGAAAACCTCAATTCTATTGGAAATCCGCCAGAAACAAGATCATCTATTAGACAGTGCGTCTACTGTGTCGCTGGAAACGCTTGCAGAACAGACTGATCGACGAGATGGCACCGATATACTCACCGCACTCAAGCGCGCAATTGCCCTGTTACCAGACAATCACCATCGGCGCATAGTGCTATTTAGCGACGGAATGCATAACGCTGGTGGCACGCCTCTCAAAGACTATTTACCTTTGCTCACAGCAAGCAACGTAGAAATATTGACTCTCCCCCTTGATGCCGTTAAGGATGCCGTTCGGATTGTGCATTTGCAAGTACCTACGCAGGTTCGCAAAGAACAAAATTTTGAGATTGGCGCAGTGATCGAAACTGATGGGAGTATTCCGACACTAACTGCGACGCTCTATCACCAAGGTATGCCGATCAATACGCTTGAATGGACCCTATCGAGCGGTACATATTCCTTTTCTTTTCCGGTGCCACCGATTTCAACGGAAGGAAACCATAAATACACCTTACAGCTGAACGTAACCGACGAAATCCCCGAAAACAATCAGGGATACGGCGTTGTAAAACTTGCTGAAAAACCACACGTCCTATACTTAGAGAGCAATCTATCGCATGCCACATATTTAGAAACTGTCCTTGAAGAAAACGGCTTCGAGGTCGAGGTTATGTCTCCTTCAGAAATGCCAACAGAACTCGTGGAACTCCAACGCAGCGATGTCCTAATTCTGAGCAATGTTGCCGCAGAGGCACTCTCAACAGAACAGTTGCAGAGCATCGAAAATTACGTCGGTAATCTTGGGCACGGATTAGTTGTCATCGGTGGTGAACGTGCTTATGGACCCGGAGGCTATACCGACACGGTGTTGGAACGTGTACTCCCGGTGGAAATGACACCGCGTGAGCGAAAGGATGCTGTTGCCATCGTTTTCGTGCTTGATACATCGGGCAGTATGGCGAACTACGTTGAAGCGCGGCAGAAAATTGGACTCGCCATTGAAGGCGTTCGCACCGGTATCCGTAGTCTTGATGAGGAGGATGTCGCGGGAATCCTCGGCTTCAACACGGACGTTCATACCATCTCCAATCTTACATCCGAACACAGTATGCTCCGTCAAGTTGTGGGGCGGCTTAAACCGACGGGCGGCACCACGAAGATGAAGGAGGCTATTGAACAAGCGTCCGAGATGCTCGAAGCAAACGATGCGAAACAGAAGTATATTGTTCTTTTGTCGGACGGTAAATCCCGTGGTACAACGTCCGGTTTTCTGGAATTGGCAGAACGAATTGCTGAGGCGCGCATCAGCACGACGACAATCGCTATAGGCGATGCGAACAAGGAACTCTTATCACAGTTCGCAGAGATCGGCGGTGGAAGTGCCGTCTTCGTGGAAAATGTCCAGCAATTGCCAGCGGTTTTGACGGAAGCCGTTCGAGAAACACAGCGCTACACTCTTCAAGAACCCTTCCAACCTGTCATTGTTTCGCCAGATGAACCGATTGTAGCAGGCATCGGAACGCCACCGCTTCTCTACGGCTATATCGCGACGACAGAGAAGGAGACTGCGCAAGTACTCATCCATTCGCATAAAGACGAACCAATCCTTGCAGCTTGGAATTTTGGGTTGGGGAAAGCAATCGCGTGGACATCGGATATCAAACCTGCATGGTCGAAAGAATGGATCCCGTGGGGTAATTTTGGGAAATTTTGGGGACAAGTTATCAATTGGACGGTACCAGCGACCGACACAGGGGCCGACTTCGATCTCGTGTTGTCCACAAACCACGGCGTAGGGGAGGTTAATATTGACACACGGACACCATCAGAAGCATCTTATACGGTTCACGTTGTTAGCCCGGACGGCGCAAACGAAATCGTTGAAGTCCAACAATTGACACCGACGCGCTACAACGGCACATTTCAGATGCAGGATAGCGGGTCCTATATGGTCACCGCTCGGCGCGAAGACGATGGGCATACACGTGTCGAAGCCTTGTCGCTCCCTTATCCAGCGGAATACGCGGAATTTGGAACTGATACCGCCTTGCTGAAAACGCTTGCAGCGGGTACTACCGGTATCCACGAACCTACACCTACGCAGATAGCAACACCTGCTGGAACGCCAATCGAAAGGCAGGTCTCACTTGCCCGAGTTCTATTAGTTATTGCCGCTATTCTGTTTGTGTTGGAGATGATCCTCCGCCGTTTCAGCATAGCAAACAGGCGTATTGCTGAGTTTCTCGCTCGATTCCGTGGCGAATCCGAGGTTAGCCAAGTTATACAAACACCAACGGGTACTGGACCTTTGGACGAACGCATTCCAGAAGACGCGGGACTCCCACAGCCAACAGAGGCTTCGATGTCTCGATTGTTAGCTGCCAAGAGGCGGGCGCGCTAACGTTGAAAAGTCGGTATGTGTTGTTTTGGTTATACAGATGGGAGTGAACTGGATTGAGCCCAAAACCGGTTTTCAAGATGTGGTCCTTGCTTTATATTCTTCTGTGCTAATTGATAATACTCAGGCAAAATCTCAATGCCAGCGGAATTTCTCAACAACGCTTGCGCAACCTGACACGTCGTACCAGCACCTGCAAACGGATCGAGCACCCAATCATTTTCTTTCGTAAACAGTTTGATAAACCATTCGGGCAACGCCTTAGGAAAAACGGCACTGTGTTTCCGATTTCCAGTTTCCGTCGCTAAGTGCAAAACATTCGTCGGATACGCCATTTTCCGGTCTACCCAATTTGAGACGTTCTTACCAAACCCACTTCCTACTTTTGATGTATCTCGGTTTTGATCCGTTTCGCTGAGTTTTTTCAACCTTTTTTTCGCCCAATCTCCCATCGGCACCATAACTGCCTCTTGATACATATTAAACTTCTTAGTTTTATTAAATTGCAAACATCTTTCCCAAGCATCTCTAAATCGGTTGGGCCACTTGCCCGGATAACAGTTTTTCTTGTGCCAAACAAATTCTTCTGTCCACAACCACCCCTGCTTTTTCATCTCCAATATCAACTCTATAACGTAAGTATGTCGTTCTCCGTCAACAGCCTGCTCTTTGATATTTAGAATGAATGTGCCAGATGGCTTGAGGACCCTCAAAAATTCTTCAGCACGCGGTAGAAACCAATTGACATATTCATCGGGTCTGATTCCGCCGTATGTTTTAGAACGCCGGTCCGCATACGGAGGAGAGGTTACAATCAGGTCAAATGAATCTGCGTTAAAATCGGAAAGTACCTCTAAGCAATCCCCAAGGTAAAGGTCTGTTTTTATCTCTGTCATCTAAAGCACTACCTTTAATTGCACTTCATAATATAAACGTGAAGGCTTTGTTCAAAAAATGCTATCGTGGCAATCGGAAAACTTTGTAACAGTCTACCACTGCAAGTAACTATTCATATAATACCATGCTTGCCAAAGGAAATCAAGCAGGGCGTGTCAATATTTTGTCAAAAGCACGTAGGTTCGGTAGAGCCGGGAAAACAGGGAACCTCTAATTTATATGGAGAACCTGATTTTCGATGAAATTAGATGAAATTATCTGTATAAGATAGATATAGCGAAACCCAACACCTCAAACGTTGTCGGTGTGAGAGTGTGTTGGGTTTCGTATGTATTTGGCAGGTTTCAAACAGCAGAAACTTGATTCTTAGCCGATAGGAGACGCGCTCGTTGCTGTCTTCTGAGATTCATTCCAGAGTATATCAGAACGTTTCCGAATTTCATGCCAAGGACCCGTAATCGCCAACGTAATCCCAGGACTCTGAATATTCACAAAGAGCGTTGTGCCATCCGGTGAGAACGTCGCACCCGCGAGTTCAGACAGATTACCAGCGTTTCGAGCGAACCGGTAGATGTTTCCCTCAGGTGTTACGCCGATGAGAAACTCCTCGTTGGGACCGTCTTCACAGATGATTAAATCCCCCCAAGGTGTAACTGTCAAGTTATCCGCATTCTCCATAAGATTGACATCGTTTGGCTCGATGAAGAGCTGGAGAGTTCCCGGTTCTTGATCTTCTCGACTCGTGCCCTCGTAAGGACTCGGTATATATCTCCAGATTTGTCCTTTGTATTCAATACCGCCATTCGTACAGGCAATATAGAACTCTCCCTTCCCTTGATTGTCGCCATACCATATCCCTTCGCCGCGTGCAAATTTGGCTGCATCTTTACTATCAGCCCCTTGTATACGGAGGTCATCGTTTGGCGATTCTACATTTTCAATATCCACCCATTCGACTGCCAGTGTTTCTCCCACAGGAACCGGATTATACGTCCACCAAAAGATCTTTTGATTCCGATTTCGCCAGTTACGGGTATCTGCACTCTTGAGGTCCCGGATTTTCAACGCCTGAAGCTTACCACCCGCAGCGAGTTCACCCTGTTTGTCAGGGATAAATCGATAGATTAAACTATCACCCCTGTCTTCGGTTTGATAGACAATTCCGGTTTTGGGATCAACAGCGACAGCCTCGTGGTTGAAACGCCCCATCGCTATCAACGGAATCGGATCGGCTAATCCTATGTCAGTAGATGCAGGCACCTCAAAATTATACCCGTGGTCCGCTTCATAAGTCGTTTCTGGGTCTGCTTTTTGCATCGTCTCTTCACAGGTAAGCCACGTATTCCAAGGGGTCAACCCACCAGCACAATTCCGGATCGTCCCTATCAGACTTAAGAAGTGTTTTTCCAGCGTTTTTGTCCGCGTATCATAGACGAGCGTCGTCGTCCCGCCGAGGCAGGGTAATTCGCCGGATCCAGCGTCATAGAATTTGTCGATAGCAGCACGCTCAATCTTTTCGTTATTCCATCCAAAGGGTCCCACAGGTTTGGCAGTCGCTTGCAATTCGTGATTTCGGACGAGGAGAGTCTTACCGTTGGGACCTGGGAAAGCTGCCATGCCATCGTGTCCGCCCGGCACCCAAAGCCCATCGTCCATCTGCTCACCCGTTCTTGAAAAAGCGTGAGCGGTAAACCCTTCCGGGAGGTCGAGAAGTCGGTTCGCACTCGGCACAAACTGGAAGGGCGGGGGAGGTCTAAAGCCTGGCACCTTTTGAATTAGCGCATTGCTACACCCTAAAAATCCGAGACTGACTGCTGCGGATGCCGTGGCGAACGTACTGGAACGTAGAAATTGCCGTCGAGATAGCTTATTTTTCATAAATTTCCCTCATCAAACGAACGTTAAAGAGGTCATCAAATCTTTGTATTGTAGACGGAATGCTTTCTTTACGTATAAAGTATAACTTTAATATTTTACAATACTTTTGATTTTTTTTCAAAAGTTTATGGCAACCTCACTGAAAAAAGCCTTCTTGACAATAGCGCAGAGTTGTGTTAAAATTCATTCTTGTAAAACTAATATGTATAAGATAAAAAAGGAGACGAACGCGAAATGGAGAATCATCCTTATGCCCCGGCGAGAATAGAACCCTATTGGCAAGCCGAGTGGCAAAAAAAAGAAGCATTTAAAGTTCCAAACGACATCGAGATACTAAAGGCGAAGCCGAAATTTTATGTGCTTGGAATGTTTCCATATACCTCAGGTGCCGGACTTCACATGGGACACGCCAAGAACTACGTGCCGACTGATGTACTCGCCAATTTTCGGCGAATGCAGGGCTATCATGTGATGCACCCGATGGGATGGGATGCCTTCGGACTTCCCACAGAGCGGTACGCAGTACGCGAAAATGAACATCCAGCGGACGTTACAAAACGGAACACGGAAACTTTTCAGCAGCAGATCCAACGCATCGGTCTCTCTTACGACTGGTCTCGCAAAATTGACACATCCCTGCCTGAATACTACAAATGGACACAATGGATCTTTCTCCGTCTCTATGAAAAGGGTTTAGCATACCTTGCCGATGTGCCGGTCAACTGGTGCCCAGCGTTAGGCACCGTCCTCTCAAACGAAGAAGTAAAAGATGGAAAATACGTCGAAACCGAAGACCCCGTTGAACGCCGCCTCATGCACCAATGGATGCTCAAAATTACCGCTTATGCTGAACGGTTGTTGGAAGACCTTGATCTATTGGATTGGCCCGAGGGGCTCAAAGAGATGCAACGGCACTGGATCGGCAAGTCGGAAGGTGCAGATATCACCTTCAATATCAAAGACAGCGATAAGATGTTCACCGTTTTCACAACGCGTCCAGATACGCTCTTTGGGGCAACCTATTGCGTGCTTGCACCAGAACATCCGCTCGTCTCCGAGATAATGCACCCCGATGCTGCATCTGCTGTTGAAACGTATGTCAAGGAAGCCGTCAACAAATCCGATCTCCAACGCACGGATCTCGCAACAGAGAAAACAGGCGTTTTCACGGGGGCGTATGCCATTAATCCTTGCAACGACCAACCTATCCCGATTTGGGTCGCTGATTATGTCCTGATGACTTACGGTACGGGTGCTATTATGGCAGTGCCGGGACACGATGAACGCGACCACGAATTCGCTACGACTTTTGACATTCCTATCGTTGAGGTCATTAGCGGCGGTGAAAAACCTATTGAAGAGGAGGCTTTTGAAGGAGACGGGATCTGCGTCAATTCAGATTTCCTCAACGGCTTGCAAGTTGCTGAAGCGAAAGAAAAGATGATCGCATGGCTCGAAAGCGGAGGAACGGGCATGCGTCAAGTTCAGTACCGCTTACGGGACTGGCTTTTCTCACGGCAAAGGTATTGGGGTGAACCTTTCCCATTGGCACATCTCGACGATGGAACGATTGTTCAACTGCCAGACGAAGCATTGCCTGTTGAATTGCCGTCGATTGATGCCTATAAACCGACGGAAGACGGCAAACCGCCGCTTGCCCGTGCCGATAAGGAATGGCTGAAGGTAACGCTACCTGATGGTACCATCGCTACACGAGAGACGAACATTATGCCGCAATGGGCAGGTTCTTGTTGGTATTATCTCCGCTTCCTCGATGCCCAGAATATTGAAGCACCCTTTGCTACTGAACTCGAACGCTACTGGATGCCGGTAGACCTCTACATGGGAGGTGCCGAGCACGCTGTTTTGCACCTGCTCTATGCACGTTTCTGGCACAAAGTGCTCTACGATAGTGGACTCGTTTCCACCAAAGAGCCATTCCAAGGTTTGGTGAACCAAGGCACAATCCTCGCTGAATCGTATCAAGACGATGCTGGTAAATATTACTATCCACACGAAGTTGAACAGAACAATGGAAAATCGGTTGTTAAAACTTCCGGCGTATCCCTCAATGTGCAAATAGAAAAGATGTCGAAATCGCGCTTTAACGTCATCAATCCGAATGACGTTATTGACAATTACGGTGCGGACGCACTCCGTCTCTATTTGCTGTTTATCGGTCCAGTCACAGCCAGTACGCCGTGGCAGGATGCGGGGGTAGAAGGGGTCTACCGATTCCTTCAGCGCGTCTGGCGGCTTGTTATTGATGAAGAGACCGGTGAACTCAACGAGAAATTGACGGACGCTGCTGGTACAACGGAATCTGAACTCTGGCGCGAACTCCACAAAACTATCAAGCAGGTAACAGAGGATACGGAGTCGATTGATAAGATGAATACAGCGATTAGTCAGATGATGATCTTCGTTAACACCGCCACACAAGTGAAGTCGCTGCCGAAAGAGACTTTGAAGGTTTTCCTGCATCTGCTTTCACCTTACGCACCCCACATTGCTCAAGAATTGTGGCATCGTCTCGGTGAAACAGGATTCATCGCGCACGAGCAGTGGCCCACACACGACGAATCCGTCCTGACGAGTGCCACTGTAACCATCATTGCACAGGTTAACGGGAAGCTGCGGAGTCGTCTTGAACTTCCTGCCGATGCAACTGATAAGGAAATTGAAGAAGCCGCACTCGCAGATGAACGGGTCCAGCGATTTATTGAAGGGAAACCGGTTCGGAAGGTTATCGTTGTGCCGAAGCGTAACCTCATCAACATTGTTGTTTAATAGGAGGACTTACGCAAACCCCCTGCAGGCGAGGTTTTAAACCTCGCCTGCGGCACATCACACGGGAAAATTGCGTAAGTCCTAAATAGTTATCAGTAATCAGTCATCCAAAGAAGATAGACTTATGCTTATCAAATCTCTGATTGGCGTACTCATATTAGTTGTCACGGCAGGTGGAGGCGTGTTTGCAGAGGGGAGTCCGGGCAAATTGGTCTTTGCCATCCGTGAGCCGTTTCTGAATGAGGACGGTTTCCGTGCGACAACACGAACACTGGAGAGAGTCCGAGATACATCTAATTGGTGGGAGTTCTATCAGTATAACATCTGCACGATGAATCCAGACGGCACCGATTTCCGCCGACTCACCGATGATGGACTTTCGCGCAACCCGCGATGGTCACCGGATGCCGAGCGTATCGCTTACATCTCCGGTGTAGATGGCGCGAAATCGCTATATGTGATGTGGGCGGATGGGACCGAGAACAAACGACTCATCAAAAGAGAGTACAATATTCACGATTTCTGGTGGTCCCCGTTAAGTCATGCCCTTCTGGTTGTCGTTGAGATTGACCGTCCGAAAGATCGTCTGGAAAATTGGATGGTAACGGTTGATGGAAAAATAAAGCGGTGGCGGACCCAGCAGTGGGCAGAGGGGTGGCTACATTGGGATGCGAAAGGCGAAAAGATTAAAGAACCGAAAAGAAGATTGCTTGAAGTGTTGCCAAAGGAAACAAGCTGGCCCGAGTGGTCGCCAGACCGTAAATGGATCGCGTTTAACACCGATGGTCTCCTCGCGCTTGCAGAACCGGAGGTCGTCAGTATAAATAGGAAATGGTTTCTACAACGTGACGAGCCACCGTGTCAAGCGATTGAAGAGTGGTCACCAGACGGTAAACAACTTCTGTTTTATACATCAGGCGAGATATGCGTTGCCACTGTAGAAAACGGGCGATTTAAGGACTATCTGAATCTGAGCTTGTACAATGGACGTGACGCAACATGGAATCCGGACGGAAGCCGGGTCGCATTTATCGGTAAAAGTTCGGATGGACGACGCACCAGTGAAATTTTCACCTTAGATGTTGAAACCGGCAGAATGCAGCAGATGACCTCAACTGCTTACGATTATTTTGATCTCCATTGGCGATAAAGCAATTATTAAACTTAAACGACAGTCAGTAGTCGGCTGAATAACTTTTTATGACAAATTCCACACCAGTTAATAGTGAACAGATAGCTGAGAAAAACGTTTCGATCATTCCGTTAGGAGGCTTAGGCGAATTTGGGCTCAACATGATGGTGTATGAGACCGAGGACGACATTGTCGTCATTGATACCGGTTTCATGCTACCGAATGCAGACATGCCCGGTGTTGATCTAATATTGCCAGACATCCACTATCTCGTTGAACGGAAAGAGAAGATTCGCGGCCTCCTTCTAACCCATGGACATGAGGATCATATTGGTGCCTTATTCTACGTTTTGCGCCAGTTAGATGTACCGGTCTACGGCACGCAACTCACGCTCGCGATTGCAAGTGGGAGATTACGTGAATACCACGTACTCGGCAAGGCACAACTCAATATCATTGCCCCCGGCGACACCGTCGAATTAGGCGATTTTTCCGCTGAATTCATCCATGTCACACACAGCATTCCAGATAGTGTCGCGATCGCGCTCCGCACACCGGTCGGTGTTATCGTCCATACCGGCGATTTCAAGTTTGACATGACTCCTGTCGATGGAAAATTGAGTGACATCCAAACGCTCGCTCGCTTGGGGTCAGAAGGCGTGCTTCTGCTCATCTCCGACAGCACAAATGTAGAACGACCCGGGCAAACCCCTTCTGAGCGGAGCATCTATGATACCATAGACAATATTTTCCAGAAAACGGAGCAGAAACTTTTCCTTTGTACCTTTTCTTCAAGTCTACACCGAATCCAGCAATTCATCGATTTGGCAAACATACATCGACGGCTTATTGCTATCAGTGGACGTTCCCTGCTCAATAACGTGCGTACCGCTTCCGAACTCGGTTATCTTAACCTGAACCCGGACTATCTCATTGACGCTCGCGACGCGTCTATGTTCAAACCGCACGAAGTTATGATTTTGAGTACCGGCAGCCAAGGTGAACCTCGATCTGCCATGTCATTGATGGCACTCGACAATCACCCATTTTTAAAGGTGGAACAGGGGGATACGGTCGTCATCTCCGCCCGAATCATACCCGGCAACGAAAAGGCCATCGGGAATGTAGTGAACCATCTGATCAGACGCGGCGCGAAGATATACCATGAGCGTAACGCCAACGTTCATGTCTCGGGCCACGGATCAACCGAAGACCTAAAATTGATGCTCAATCTCTTACAGCCCAAGTTTTTTATCCCGATGCACGGCGAATACCAGAACCTTGTACGACACGCTGAACTCGCTGAGTCTGTCGGCATCCCCAGCGACAACATTAAAGTCGCTGAAGACGGCGAACTCATTCATCTTACACCTGAGACGTGCGAGGTTTTTGGACGTGAGGGACGCTCCGGACGCGTCCTCGTTGACGGCAAGCCGGAAATTGGACTTGAGGATATCGTCCTACGCGACCGTATCCAACTCGCCGAAGACGGCATCGTTGTCCCTATTGTCGTGCTACACAGCGACATAGGTGATGGCAATCAACCATCAGTTTCCGTCAGCGATCAGCAGGAGGGTGTAACTTCAGCAAAAAACCTCTTGCCTGAAGATTTCCAACAGCCGACGGAAACCCATAGCCACTCCAAAACGGGGCTAAACGCTGGACAAATAGAAATTATTTCGCGTGGGTTTGTCTACATGGACGAATCAGAAGAACTGATAAAAGAAGCAAAAGAAATCACCCTACGCGTCATTGAAAATCTGAGCGATGAACAGAAGCACGAAACGGAGACCGTCCAAGACGAAATCCGAGGCGCGCTCCGCCGGTTTTTCTCAAAACAGATGCAACGGAGTCCACTCATCTTCCCCGTCGTTATGCGGGTTTAATGGGTCCCGGTTGTTAGTTGTCGGTCCTCGGTTAAAGAGGACTCTAATTTAACAAACCCACCTCTTAACTGACAACTGGTAACTGATGACTGACAACTAATAAAAGAAAGGAACATATCGAATGAAATCATTTATGTTGATTGTGGCAATTGCCATCTTGATAATAGGTTTTTCCGCCTGTGAGCGGGTATCCCAAATTGTCCATCCTACCACACCCCAGGTAGAAGATAAAAGCGACGAAATTTCTATCGGAGTCGTTTTACCTTTGACAGGGCACTTGGCTTCCGCAGGCGAACTCATGAAACAAGGCTTCGACCTCGCTCTCAGTGAAATTAATAACCCACAACTTGTAGGAGCGATCCCCGAATCGCGACCCAGCAATACCCAATTCAAGTTTATTATTGAAGACGACACCAGTACGCCAGAGGGAGCAGTTGATGCTTTCAACAAACTGATTCATACGGATGGCGTGTCCGTTATTCTCGGCCCCGCCTCTTCAAGTGCAACCAAAGTGGCTTTTCCAGTCGCACAAGAAAACCGGGTTGTAGCGATTAGCCCTACATCGGGGGAACGTGGTCTTAGTGCAATCGGTGATTTCGTCTTTCGGATCCCGCTCACGACAGACGTTGTGGTTCCTAAAGGTATAGAGGTAACGTACGCGAAACTCGGCTATCAACGGGTGGCTACGATGTATGATGAAATTGATGGCTTTTCTACAGATCGAGACGCTGCATTGCAAGAAGCATTTACTGCGAGGGGCATTGAAGTACTCGCTACAGAATCCTTCCGCAGTGGCGATACCGACTTCTCCGCGCAATTAACTCGAATAAAGGCGTTGGAGCCCGATGCCATCTTTGTCTCGGCGTTGCCACCTGAAAAACCGGGCATATTAACGCAAGCGGACCAACTTGGCATATCTGTTCCCTTTATTGTGAGTTCACTCACCGATGTTGAAGTCCAAGCCGCGGGTGCTGCCGCCGAAGGCGCGATAACCTTTATAGGATGGCTCAGCACAGATAATACATCTAAAAATCAAGCCTTCGTTCAGAATTACAGCGAGACTTTCGGCATGGAGCCAAACATTTTTGCTGTATCCTCATATGCCTCCGTCTACATTTTAGTGGAAGCAATCAAGAACGCAGCATCAACCGATGCAACTGCGATTCGCGATGCCTTGGCGAACATCAGAGATCTTGACACAGTTTTGGGCAAATTCTCCTTTAATGCCGACGGAGATGCTGTCTATGAACCCAAAATAATGATAGTCCAAGATGGCATATTGCAACCGTTTGAATAAAGGATAACTTGCGGATAGTCTTGGCGTTAATTTCTGGAAATCTACTGGATTATCCTCGAATCTAAAATTAAGGGAGACTTGGAGTCGTGCGATTTATTTCACATTGCGACAGGTGATGAATAATTCTACTATTAACTCATCTGCTTGTAATTTGACAATCCATTAACTGGACAGCAGAGAACAAGCGAATTTTGTAGGTATTATAATGCCAATTTTGAATGGAATTTATGCAGATACCCCCTTTGATACAGAGGAAATACTTCAGGCGGATCTCAATATTACGAATAAGCATCGGAGTAATCCTTTACGTTGGAAAGGGCAATTTTCACCTCAATTGGTTCAGGTATTCTTGGATAATTATTCTGATAGCGATGTCACTGTATTTGACCCGTTTCTTGGGAGTGGAACTGTTCTTTTGGAGTCGGGAATGGCCGGACTGAAAGCTAGCGGCACCGAAATTAACCCTGCTGCTGTCATGCTAGCGCAGACTTACCGTTTTATAAACATTCCTATTGATTTACGCCGTTCACATTTACAGGCAGTGTCAAATCTTCTTCATGATGAATTTTTGCCCGGATTACCACTTTTTCAGAATATTGAACAAGTTCATAGTAACACAAACTTTGAGACGGTTAAACTTAAGCTTGTTGGATTGCTGTCAAAGGTGAATGACCGTTTTCAGAGCGGATTGTTGGAAACTTTGATTACCCTATTAGATTTTTATCAAACCGATATATCAGCGCAGAAAATTTTTAAAGTTTGGGGAAATCTCAGGCAACTTGTGATTAAACTACCGTTTTCACATCAATCTATTGAGGTTTTTCTTTCAGATGCCCGTGAAGTCTCCTTATGCGATAAATCGGTCGATCTTGTGATCACCTCACCGCCATATATTAACGTTTTTAATTACCACCAGCAATATCGGGCATCAATGGAAGCCTTGAACTGGAATTTGTTAAGGGTCTCAAAATCAGAGTTCGGTGCTAATAGAAAACATAGAGCCAATAGATTTCTGACGGTTGTACAGTTTTGTCTTGACATGGCTCAAACACTCAGTGAGTTAGCGAGAGTATGTTGTTCCGGAGCAAGATTAATTTTTGTGGTAGGTAGAGAATCGAAGGTAAAAGGAACACGGTTCTTTAACGGTGAGATTGTAGCCGAAGTTTGTCATAGATCTTTGGGATTTAACTTAATTCTCAAGCAACAAAGGGTATTTCGTAATAGTTTTGGGCAAAGTATTTTTGAAGATATTCTCCACTTTTCCCCGCCTTTTGAACATCTATTACCTGAAGTATATTTAGAGAAAGCCCGGAAGGTGGCTCAAGAAACATTGGAAGCTTCATATTCAACAGTCCCCGAAAAGTCGAAAAAAGACATAAAATTAGCTATAAAGAATATTTACGACGTTCATCCATCACCTTTGTTCAATGCTAAGCGTACGAAAGGGGTTTAAGTGTGTATGTTCTACCAACACCTCATGGTGATAAGTTAAACGCATTGCTTGAAAATGAAAAACTTCCTGAAACTGACCGCTCCCGTATCTTGGAAGCAGTGACACTATATAAAAAATGGTTAGAGCACCTAAAGTTAGTTTCGGGTGAACATCGAAACATTGTCGTTGATATGGTTGACATACTCAATGAATACAAACAATATATTGAGTTAAATGTAATATTTGATAGCGACAACAATTTCCTTTATCGGCAGAAAGGTCAGCTTAAGCTTGATAATACCATTATTGAAGAATTCCTTCCCATATTATTAACATCAACACTTTCTGATTTATTTCAAACCTATGATTTAGATTTTGGGCCAATGACTTGTTTTTCGGGAATTAGATTTGAGTCAGGTATTAGGGAAGATAGAGTAGGTGGGGGTATGCGATTCAGAAATAAAGATCATGATTTTGCCATAAGTAGAAGATTATTTGTTCGCTCATCGCACTATGAGGATTTTCATAACAATGTGACGGAAGAAACTAATATCGCTTATGTTGCGGCGGAGTGCAAAACAAACCTTGATAAAACAATGTTTCAAGAAGCGGCCGCGACCGCTTTAGATGTTAAACTTGCTGTTCCGGGAGCGAAATATTATTTATTGTGTGAATGGCTTGATATGTTCCCTATAAGTGCTAACACTACAGCTATTGACGAAATTCTTATATTACGTAAAGCAAAGAGGCTTTCTTCTGAGGTTCGTCGTGCGTTCAGTAGTGTTGAAGGGAGAAAAGAAAATAGAAGGAAATTTGCTCAATATTTAGAACACAACCCTTTTTCGGCGGAGGTATTCCTCAGATTTTTAGATCATGTCCGTAAGGTTGTTGACGAGAGCCCTGAGAATGATGTAATTAGGAGAGGCTACTTCTAATTTAATGGTTATCTGAATTCTCAAATTGAATTGAATTATAATTAATAGGTAAAAGAAAACTATGAAAAAAACGATGTACGAAAAAATATGGGAGGCGCATCTCGTACGCGCTTCCGCAGACGAGGTGCCGATCCTCTATATCGACACGCACCTCGTCCACGAAGTCACATCCCCACAAGCATTTGAAGGGTTGAGGCTCAACAACCGAAAGGTCCGCCGTCCCGATCTGACGTTCGCGACGATGGATCACAACGTACCAACAACGGATAGGTCGCTGCCTGTTACCGACCTGATTGCGGCAAAGCAGATGGAAACGCTCGCGCAAAACTGCACTGAGTTTGATGTCCCGCTGTACGACATCGACAGCCCTGAACAAGGCATCGTCCACGTCATCGGACCCGAACTCGGCATCACGTTGCCCGGCAAAACCATTGTGTGCGGCGATAGCCATACCTCAACGCACGGTGCCCTCGGTGCCCTTGCATTCGGTATCGGCACAAGTGAGATTGAACACGTCCTCGCGACGCAATGTCTCTTGCAACAGAAATCGGAAACCTTTGAGATTCGGATTGATGGCACCCTCCCCTACGGCGTGACAGCGAAAGACATCATCCTCTCTATTATCGGACATATCGGTATCGACGGCGGCAACGGTGCTGTGGTCGAGTACACAGGCTCTGCTATCCGCGCCCTCAGCATTGAGGAGCGGATGACCGTCTGCAATATGTCCATTGAGGCAGGCGCGCGCGCCGGTATGATTGCCCCTGACGACACCACCTATGAATATATTGCTGGCAAACGTTTCGCACCGAAAGGCGAAGAATTTGATGCAGCGGTTGAACGTTGGAAGCAGCTTCCGACTGACAAAGGTGCAACTTACGACCGAACGCTGCAACTCAATGCAGTGGACATCGCACCGCAGGTGACATGGGGGACAAACCCCGGCATGGTAACCGATGTCACAGGGCGCGTCCCAGATCCGGTGGATATGGCGACGGCGGACGAGAAGACTGCCACTGAGCACGCCTTGGAGTACATGGATCTCAAACCCGGCACCCCTATTACAGATATTGATGTAGATAGGGTTTTTATCGGTAGTTGCACGAATTCCCGAATCAGCGATTTACGCGCTGCTGCGGAAGTTGCCAAGGGCAGGCAAGTCGCAGATACCGTTAGTGCAATGGTCGTTCCTGGATCACAAGCAGTCAAACGCCAAGCGGAAGCAGAAGGTCTTGATAAGGTTTTCCGTGAGGCAGGTTTTGAATGGCGTGAAGCCGGTTGTAGTATGTGTCTCGGTATGAACCCCGATATTCTGATGCCTGGGCAACGCTGCGCCAGCACATCCAATCGGAATTTTGAAGGTAGACAGGGCAAAGGTGGACGCACACACCTTGTCAGTCCACAGATGGCAGCAGCGACAGCAGTAACAGGTCACTTCGTTGACATCCGAAAGTTTCAGTAGGAAGCGTGGAAAGCTGGAAGGTTGGAAGGCGAATCTTTTTCTTCCAACCCCAATATAAGGAAAATATCGAGGTAACAATGGAATCTACCATCATTGAAAAAATCAGGCAGCTTCCCCCTGAGTTGCAGGAAGAAGCCATTCATTTTATTGATTTTCTGCTGACGAAAAAAAAATCAAAACGCAAAAAAAGTCCAAACTTAGAATGGATTGGCGGATTAAAGGCGTATCGTGATCAGTACACAGCCCTTGAACTTCAGAAAAAAGCGTCAGATTGGAGGGATTAGTGTACCTCGCGGATACCAATATTTTTCTTGAAGCCCTGTTGGGACAAGACAAAAAGGACGATGTCCAATCATTCTTACAGAATATTGACTTGAGCACAATCTTCATAACAGATTTGTCGCTTCATTCCATAGGCATTATTCTGTATCGGTTGAAGAATTTTGCGCTCTTTAGTTCGTTCTTAGAGGATATAATTGTTGACGGGATCGGCATCCTCTCATTGCCTCTGGAAGATCTTAAAACGCTGGATCTGACAGCCGATAAATTTAACCTTGACTTTGACGATGCATACCAATACACTGTCGCCGCGAAATATGAGATGCAACTCATCAGTTTCGATACGGATTTTGATCGGACCGAAACGAAAAGAAAGGAACCTATTGAGGTGTTATAATGAAATTCTTCGGCAGTATAAAACCCAAATTTATCTGAAAATGCCAGAAAACACCAGAAGGAGAAAACAGAAGAATGGAAGCATTCAAAGAACACGTTGGACGTGTTGTCCCACTCGACCGGATTAATGTTGACACCGACCAGATTATCCCGAAGCAATTCCTGAAACGGATTGAGCGCACCGGCTTCGGTGAATTTCTCTTTAACGATTGGCGTTACCTTGAAAACGGCGATCCGAACCCAGAATTCGTGTTGAACCTCCCACGCTATGCTGGTGCCAGTATTCTCATTGCTGGCGCGAATTTCGGTTGTGGCAGTTCCCGTGAACACGCACCGTGGGCACTCCAGCAGTACGGCTTCAAAGCGATTCTCGCCCCCTCATTCGCCGACATCTTCCGTAACAACTGCTATAAGAACGGCATCCTTCCGATAGCATTGCCTGCGGACGTTATCACCTCACTCAGCCAAGAGGCACAGGACACCGAGGGCTACCAGCTGATGATAGACTTGGAGGAGCAATCGGTCATCTGTTCTGACGGCACTGCCCACACTTTTGAAATCGGCGATTTTGAGAAGTATTGCTTACTGAACGGACTCGATGAAATCGGTTGGACATTGCAATATGAAGCAGACATTGCAGCGTATGAAACCCAGAATCCCTCATAGTTCTACAACAGTCCATTCCATAGGCATCAATTGAGCATACTCCAATGGGCTTTCCTAAGTTCATCGTCCCCGCAATTAGGTAGGTGCGGTTTCCTAACCGCACCGGACCTTCATTGCAGTCTGGGATGTGAAAAAATTGGATTCCACTATATCCAGTCCAACCGACGAACTGTCTAACTGTCTCCCGAATATTTCTTAAAAATCTGAAGAAACCAAATTTCTGTCGGTTAACCATAATATATCTATTGTTATAACGTGCTGATTTAACGGATGTCTACGACCCACACCGACCGGAAGTAGAAAACTGGCAGGGCATCGCTATTGATGAAATCGCAGAGTTGTGCGACATCGTTTCCGAATTAGCGTAATTATAATGTGAGTTTGATAAAAGTACATTGTAGCGCAAACTTTCCAGTTTGCGCCCACAGCACACAACTAACAACCATTTTTGTTTTTTGAAAGGAGGATTGAACAATGGCTCACTTTTTTTCTGAAGCAAGCCGGACTTTCAGCGAATACCTGCTTTTACCCAACTTAACCACGAAGGATTGCATCCCTGAAAACGTTGTCCTGAGAACCCCTCTGGTGAAGTCTAAAGCAGGGCAGCAACCCTCGTTGGAAGTGAATATCCCATTTGCTTCAGCCATCATGCAAGCCGTTTCGGATCACAATTTGGCAATTGCACTCGCAAGACAGGGTGGGATCTCCTTTATTTACGGGTCCCAAAGTATTGAAGAGCAGACAGCAATGGTCCGGGCGGTTAAAAGCCACAAAGCGGGGTTTGTCGTCAGCGACTCAAATTTGAAATGTGATAATACAATAGGCGATGTTGTAAAACTCACCGAAGAAACAGGGCACTCGACGATTGCTATAACCGAAGATGGTTCGTCTTCTGGTGAACTCTTCGGACTCATAACGGATAAGGACTATCGATTGAGCCGAGTGGATTTAAACGCTAAAGTAAGCGAATTCATGACACCGTTTCCTGAACTGATTGTCGGTCAAAAGGGAATTACGATTGAAGATGCCAACGACCTCATTTGGAAACACAAGATAAATTGCCTGCCGGTCGTTGATGAAAATCGTAAACTGGTACATCTGGTCTTCAGGAAAGATTACGATGACCATAAGAAAAATCCGCTTGAATCAGTAGATTCTCAGAAAAGACTTGTCGTCGGTGCCGGAATTAATACAAGAGATTATAAAGAGAGAGTACCAGCATTGGTCGCAGCAGGTGTCGATATTATTTGTGTTGATTCTTCAGAAGGGTATACAGAATGGCAGTCAGACACCATTCGATTTATTAAAAATGAGTACAATGAGACTGTAAAAGTAGGCGGCGGGAATGTCGTTCACGGCGATGCATTTATGTATTTGGTAGAAGCCGGTGCTGATTTTGTAAAAGTCGGTATCGGTGGGGGTGCCATTTGTATAACACGGGAACAGAAAGGCATCGGTTGTGGGCAAGCAACTGCCGTTATTGAGGTCGCTCGGCAGAGGGATCAGTACTTGAAGGAAACCGGTGTTTACGTGCCGATTTGTTCAGATGGCGGTATCTTCCAAGATTATCATATCGGTTTGGCACTTGCCATGGGTGCGGATTTCGTGATGATGGGCAGATATTTCGCAAGATTTGATGAAAGTCCAAGTAAACTGAGAAAATTGGGTATGAATACGGTGAAAGAATATTGGGGAGAAGGCACAAAACGCGCCGCCAATTGGCAACGCTACCACGAAGGCGGCAGCCCAGAATTATTATTCGAGGAGGGTGCCGATGCCTATGTCCCTTACGCAGGAAAGATGAACGATAATTTGAAAACAACCCTCGCAAAAATCCGATCACTTCTATGTAATTGTGGGGCGACATCACTACCGGAATTTCGTCAAAAAGCGAGATTCGTGTTAGTCTCCTCAGCAAGTATTCGTGAAGGCGGTGTTCACGACATCATTCCAAGAACGACGCAGGACGGATAAAAATGAAAACTTTACCAGACAAAATTACGCTCAATCTTGACGGTGACGCGGAAGTGTCCGTTAAAGGTTTTATCGCACCGGTCGAATACACGCAATATAACTACCATGTGGAGTGGGATGCCTTAGCGAATTTAAGCGTGGCTGAACCGGAGAAGCATTATCCCGCATCGGTTTTCAAATCTTTTCTACCGTCCGAAGCGATTTCTGTGGGGGATTGCTGGCAGATTGAAGAAGCAAGTGTTATGACGTTGCTTCGGCAGCTGCATCCGAATCCGAAATTGATAAAAACACACATTGATACTGACGATCCACGAGGATTATGGGCATGTCTCCGCGCATATAACGATAAATTCGCAGACATCGTCTTTCGGATTCACGCTGCGTTTAGCTTTGAAGATGGTATGTTAACACCCTCACAGTTTAAAGGGAATCTGATAATCGACAGGCGTGAAAACAAGGTAGCTTTCTTTAAGATGTATGTCCCTGAAGGCACGGTTAATCTCGATATCATTTGGAAAAAAGACAAAGATCGATCTTATTATGGAAGCGCAGATGCGGGGCTATGTACCCAAATGGAACTCCGTTCAGGAATAGAAGATGTTGTACGAAATACCGATTTCACTGAGGCTATCCGCCAAGAAGAAGCGGAACGTGCACTGATACTCCGTTTCTACGAAGCAGCGCAGATAAACTGGGTGCCACCAGAGAAAGCACTGAAATTGGCTGAGGAGCAGGTGAAGTTGATTCATGTTATCTCTATAGACGGTCCATTACACGATGAATCCTGCTGAGGGAGTGGCAAAGGTTTGAGGGCAGTTGTCCTCTATTGGGATAGACTTATCGAATTCTTGAACGAAAACTTCATTAACACGTGGGTTTCCAACGTTGAATTAGAACGGACCCCTCGGCAGAAAGCCTACATGGCACAAAGACCTAAGAATGAATCCAGGACGTTCGATAAAACAAATCCCTTGGCAAAAGCAATTATGCAGGGGTGGAAAGAACATTCACCGGTGGACTGTTTAGTTATTGCTCCTGAACTTGATGTGATGGGGAAACTCCCACTCAATGATTTCTTTCATGACTCTTCGCAAAGAGGGATTCCAGATGAGGATGCTTACCTAAAGTTTCTTGAGGATTCTTTGGATGCAAAATTTCCTGGATTCAGCGAAAAATAACGCAGAGAAATCCCAATCAACACCTTGGTTCATAGGAGTCAAATAATGGAAATTCCTTGTAGCACAAACTGTTAGATTGTGTCCTGAGTCCACAAACTAACAGTTTGCGGGACAAAGATGCTCGTCGCTCATATAACTGGCAAAAGTGCATCCAAAAACGTGTATAAGCGAATCATTGCCGCCTTCTAATGGCAATGGTATCTTATACCGAAAAGGAAGTTCATGACGATAAATGAAAACTTTCAAAAATAAAATTGCACTTAATCTTGACGGTGATGCCCAAGTGTCTGTCGAAGGCTTTATCGCTCCGATCGAGTATTCTGGGAGCAACTTTCATGTAGAGTGGGACACGCTGGCAAATCTGCGCGTCGCTGAACCAGAAAAACAGTATCCCGCCTCAATTTTCTGCGACTTTCTTCCGAAGGAAGCCGTCTCCATCGGTACACCTTGGGAGATTGAGCACGCCGGTGCTCTGGGATTACTGAAGCAGCTTCATCCGAGTCCATCTCTGGGTATGCGTGCGGAGTTGCCGCCCCATAAAACCGAATCTCAAGGACTGTGGGCATGCCTCCGCGCCTATGACACTGAATTCGCCGACATTGTGTTCCGCATCCACGCGCAATTTGACCTAAAGGATGGTTGGTTCACACCTTCCCAATTTACCGGGCATCTTGTGATTGATAGAATCAAAAGATCGGTTGCCTTCTTTCAGATGTACGTTCCTGAAGGCACCATAAACTTTGGTGCTAAATGGAAGATTGATCCAGACGAGGAGGGGCATATTACGGATAGCGGTTTCTGCCCGCAAATGGAACTCCGTGCTGGCATAGAAAGCGTTGGGCGAAACCCTGAATTCATTGAATCTATTACACAAGAAGAAGTGGAGCACAAATTGAGTCTCTGCTTCTACAAATCGCAGCACATTAACTGGGTATCGCTGGAAGAAGCGTTGGAGATAGCACCCGCACAACAGAAACCGATCCATGCCATCTCAATAGATGGACCGCTCTTGGACGAATCCTGCTGAGGGAGTGGGAAATACTTGAGGGCAGGTGTCCTCTCTAATGAGCAAATCATTGAATTCTTGAACGAAAATTTCATTAACACATGGGTCCCCAATTGTGAATTAGGACGTATCCAGAGTTTACGGGAACCGATTGCCAAAAGGCGCGAACGCGAGGGTAAGACTTATGACACAACGCACCGCTTAGCACAAACGATTATCAAGGGGTGGAAAACCGGATCCAAAAAAGGCTCACCGGTGGATTGCTTGGTTATATCGTCGACGTTTGAACTCATGGGCAGACAACCCGCTAATGAACTCAGCGAAGATATTAAGTATAGTAGACTCCGACGGGCTGAGTATTACCTAACATTTTTTAAGGAAGCCTTGGCAGGAAAACAGCCCGGATTGGGGAACATTGTTCTCACTCCTGAGCAGACTTCGCAGTCGGTGTTGGATCTTTTCCGGACACCAACGGTAGGCTATCAGGATTACACCGTAGTCGTGATTGATGCCACCGCGTTTGAAAACGGCGGCACACTCAGCATTGACTTTGAAATCGGTAGGGAAGAGGGTGAAGCAGCATTCTATTTGTTTGATGGTGATAAAGAACTCTCCACAGAAGAAGAATCACCTAAAGACAAAATTACTTGGGTGTGGGGTGAACCCGGTGACACCCGTCAAATCACGCACACTTTCGACCGAGGTCAATTTTTTAAGTTGGGTGCTACCGGACATTGGGCGAGAGATGAACCGTGTATCAACGCTTTTCGCGCAAAAATTTCTGTAGAGGAGAACTGACATGGAAACCTTAGAAAACAAAATCACGCTTAATCTTGATGGAGACACAGAAGTCTCCGTGAAAGCCTTCATTGCCCCGATTGAATATACGATAAACAACTTCCACGTTGAGTGGGACGCATTGGCGAATCTTCGTGTCGCTGAACCCGAAAAATACCATTCTACATCGGTTTTTCAGTCTTTTCTTCCAACGCAATCGGTTTCAATAGGTGAATGCTGGCAGATTCAGGAAGATGGTGTAACGGAATTACTTCAGCAACTGCATCCGAATCCAAATTTAGATATAAGCATCAATGCCAGTGATTCATGCGGGTTATGGGCATGCCTGCGCGCGTACAACGATCAATTCGCCGACATTGTGTTTCGGATTCATGCAGAGTTCAAGTTTGAAGATGGCAGGTTTACACCCTCGCAGTTTACGGGACATCTTGTGATTGACCGAACTGGAGAGAAAGTTACTTTTTTCGAGATGTACGTCCCTGAGGGGCCAATAAACTTTGATGTTAGTTGGAATTCTATTATTGATTCCGGTCTTTGCCGGCAGATGGAACTCCGTGTCGGAACACAGGTTCCAGTCCAAAATGTCGAATTCATACGGGATTCCATTACCGATGCAGAAGCGAAACGCATCCTAACACAGCGTTTTTATAAGTCAGAACAAATTAACTGGGTGCTGCCGGAGCAGGCGTTAGAAATTGCACAAACACAACAGAAGCCGATTCATGTTATCTCAATAGATGGACCGCTCACTGATGAGGCGTGCTGAGGGAGCGGCAAAGGTCTGAGGGCAGGTGTCCTCTCTTATGATAAAAACATTGAATTCTTGAATGAAAACTTCATTAATACTTGGGTGTCGAATATCGTATTAGAACGGACGTCCGTAATGCGAGACTATGCGGCAGAGAGATTTGAAGAAGGATCCAGAGCACTGTTTAATAGAAAACATCCTTTGGCGGAAGCCATCATGAAGGGATGGAAGGAACATTCACCAGTAGACTGTTTGATTATCTCGTCATATCTTGAATTGATGGGCAGACAACTCGTCAACGAACTCTATGAAGACAGTAATCGCAAAGGACTCCCGCAGTATGAATATTACCTCATATTCCTCCAGCAAGCCTTAGCCGGGAAACAACCCGGATTGGGGAATCTCATCCTCACCAGAGAGTCTCCTTCGCAGGAGGTGTTAGACGTTTTTCGGACCCCAACAGTCGGTTATCAAGATTATACCGTTGTCTTGATTGATACCATGGACTTTGAAAATGGTGGCACACTCACTATTGACATTGAAACTGGCAGAGATGAAGGGGAAGGTGGGTTCTGCCTGTTTGACGGTGATAGTGAACTTTCCACAGAAGAAAAAATACCTAAAAACACGCTCGCTCGGACATGGATTGCATCCGGTGCCACAAGGCAGATCACCCACCGTTTCGATCGCGGTCAACTTTTTAAGTTGGGTGCTACTGGTTATTGGGATACAGAGGAACCGTATGTCAACGCTTTTCGCGCAACAGTTTCCGTACAGGAAAGTTCAAATGAAGGCACATCTTCAACTGGCTTGCGTGTTGTACTCGACAGTCCCCAATCATCGTCAGAAATATTGGATCTTTTTCGGGCACCGGGAAACGGTTATCAAGATTACACTGTCGTTAATATTGATACCACGGCGTTTGAAGAAGGTGGCACGCTTACTATCTATGTTCAGGTCGGGAGTGCAGACGCGGCTGGATCGTTTGATCTCTTTGATAGCGACGCGGAACTCCCGACAGAAGGAATACCTGAAGCACTCGTTTCAGCGTGGGGCGTTAAACCCAATACAGCGACAACAATCCGCCATCATTTTGAGCGAGGCGAAGTTTTTAAACTCGGTGCCACTGGCGACTGGTTCAGTAAAAAAGGGGACATGAACGCTTTCTACCTAAAAATTTCTGTAGAAGGGAATTGAAATGAAAACATTATCGAACAAAATTACGCTTAATCTTGACGAAGACGCAGAACTCAACGTCAAAGGCTTCATCGCACCGTTTGAATACACACAATCCAACTCCCACGAGACATGGGACGAGTTGGTGAACATTCGGGCCGCTGAACCGGAAAAACAGTATCCCGCATCCGTTTTTCAAGCGTTTCTCCCATCGGAACCGGTTTCGGTGGGTGACTGCTGGCAGATTCAAGAAGAAGCCGCGTTAACATTGCTGCGGCAACTCTCTCCCCATCCACAACTGGAGTTGCATATTAACTCAGGAGATCCGCAACGTGCTATGTGGGCATGCCTCCGGGCTTACAATGCCGAATGCGCCGAGATTCTGTTCCGTATCCACGGGCAGTTCGTCATGAATCGCGGTTGGTTGACCCCTTCACAATTTGCTGGACATCTATTTATTGACCGGTTCCAAGAGAAGGTTACCGCCTTCACGCTGCACGTCCCTCAAACAACACTGAACTTCGATATCGGTTGGACACAAGAGGACGGGAGCACTTATGCTGATATCGGCTATTGTCCGCAGGTGGAACTCTCTGCTGGCACACCACCGCACGATACCGAATTTGTGAGGTCAATCACACAAGAAGAAGCCGAACATGCACTCATATCGTGTTTCTACAAGGTTCAGGAAATCAACTGGGTATCGTTAGAAGAGGCATTGGAGATGGCACCCGTACAGCAGAAACCGATCCATGTCATCTCCGTAGATGGCCCGCTCTTCGACGAATCCTGCTGAGGGACTGGCAAATGCCTGAGGGCAGGTGAGCTCTCTGAAGACCGAATCATCGCATTCTTGAACGAAAACTTCATCAATACCTGGGTAACCAATGCGGAATTAGGACGGAGCCCCAGTTTACGAGAACCGATCGCGAAGCGACGCGAACGCGAAAGTAAAACGTTTGACACAACGCACCCCTTAGCACAGGCAATTATGAAAAGTTGGAAAAAAGGGTCACCGGTAGATTGTTTGGTTATCTCGCATGAATTTGAACCGCTCGGCGGCATAGACTACAATTTCTTTCCCGAATGCTTAGGCGAGTTTGATGACGAGACAGGGGCTTATCTATTTTTTCTCAAGGCATCCATGGAAGGAAAACGTCCCGGATTGGGGACCCTTGTCCTCACGCCGGAACAACCTTCACAAGAGGTAGTAGATACCTTTCGTACCCCGGAGATAGCGCATCAGGGCTACACCGTTGTCTACATTGATGCCACGGCGTTTGAAGATGGCGGCACGCTCACTGCCGACATCCAAGTCGGGAGAGACGACGCAATAGGAACTTTCCATCTCCTTGACGGAGACAAAAAACTACCGACAGAAAAAGTGCCTGATGGTATTGATCCTGAAAAATGGCACAGTCAAAGAAGTGACGAATACAGAAAGGCACTTGACGCGCTAACCAGAGTCTGGGGAGTATTCCCTGATGAAACTGGGCAAATTACCTATCAGTTTGATCGTGGTCAACGCTTTAAGTTATGTGCAACTGGGCATCAATGGGGTGAGATAGGCGACATAAACGCTTTTCACGCAAAAATTTCTGTGGAAGCGGCAGACTGAAGAATAGTCGTCAGTTAACAGTTAACAGCCATCAGTTATAGTAAAATCCGAAAATATGTTTACAGGTCGTCAAGGAACAAACACCCCACCGCCGATAGTTTGGTTGGACAAGATTCCTCTTTAACTGACAACCGAGAACTGACAACTGTTAACTCTGACTATTGACATCTGCCAACCGCACGAACCTGTATCCATCCCGTTTCAAGGCGGTAATGATTCGGTCTGTCGCTTCGATTGTCCCTAAACGGACTGCGTTTTTATTTTCCGCTTTCCCATCGTGTAAGACGATAATTGAACCCGCCCCTGTAGATGAAAGTGTTTTCTTCAATACTGTTTCAGTGATCTTGTGCGGATTCTGTGTGGTCCAATCCCAACTCCATACATTGCAGCTGGTGTGTGAACGGTCCCCTTTCGCAAGCACATAAGCGACCGGCAGAAACCTTGTTAATATGGGTGCCCGAAACACTATCTCCCCCACAATTCCGAATTGCCGAAGCAGCTGGTCCGTACGTTCAATTTCCCGTTGGACATAGGTCGGCGGCAGGAAACCCAACAACGGATGGCTGTAAGAGTGGTTGCCAATCTGATGCCCCTCAGCGATAACCCGATGAACTGTTTCAGGATGCCTCTCAATCCGATTTCCAATCATGAAGAATGTGGCTTTGACGTTGTGCTTGGCGAGAACATCAAGTAACCGCTCAGTATAAGGCGGATTTGGTCCATCGTCGTATGTGAGCGCGACAACCTTCTGATCTGTGTTCAGGCGAACGACATTCTTCCCAAAAGGCGGTCTAAAGAAAAGCCATAACAGTCCGGCCGCTGTGAGTCCTGACACAGCGGTAATTATTGATTTCATAATGTTGTCCTATCAAACGGCTTCTTTCTTGACGGTTTCTGTTAAACGTGTTATTATTTTTACAATAAACTGCGGTGCGCTTCGGAGGATTTCCACTCACTATCCTAACATTTCACTTGTAGGAGGGATTTCCGAATCCCGACATACCACAATATGAGAACACCAATTTTCTTCACCGAACCGCAAGGTAAATTAAAAATATGAAAATTCGGTCTATTAACGCTTATCAAGTTGACCTTCCACTCCATGAAGGCAGCTATAATTGGTCGGGCGGCAAATCTGTATCCGTCTTCGACAGTACCATTGTGTCAATTGAAACGGACGAAGGCATTACAGGTTACGGTGAGGTGTGTCCGTTGGGACCGTTCTATCTTCCTGCCTATGCAACAGGCACCCGTACCGGTATCGCTGAACTCGCACCGCACCTCATCGGCGAAGATCCGACCCAACTGCTTCCGCTCAATCAACGCATGGACACCGCACTCAAGGGACATCCCTATGTGAAATCCGCAATTGACATCGCGTGTTGGGATATCCTCGGCAAAGTTTCAAACCAATCCGTTTGCACCCTCCTCGGTGGAAAGTATGGACAGGATTTCATGCTCTATCGTGCGATTTCTCAACAATCCCCGGACGAAATGGCAGCGAAAGTAGCGACCTATCGTGCGGAAGGGTACCGAAAATTCCAGTTGAAAGTCGGTAGCGACCCAAACACCGATATTGAACGTATCCACGCCGTTGCCGAACTGATGGAACCGGGAGATGTGCTCATTGCCGATGCGAATACCGGTTGGTTGATGCACCAAGCCGTCCGCGTCGTCCGGGGTGTGCGAGATGTAGATGTCTACATTGAGCAACCCTGCCTCTCCTATGAAGAATGTCTCGCCATCCGTCAGCGTACAAACCACCCCTTCGTTCTCGACGAGACGATTGACAGCATCCACGCATTGCTACGCGGTCATGCCGACCAAGCGATGGATGTCGTCAACATCAAGATCAGCAAATTCGGTGGGCTGACCAAAGCAAAACTCGCCAGAGACCTATGCGTTGAACTTGGCGTTGCAATGACAATCGAAGATAGCTGGGGAGGCGACATCACAACCGCAGCAATTGCCCATCTCGCCCATAGCACTCCCACAGAGTTCCTATTCACAGCAACCGATTTCAACAGCTACGTCACCGTCAGCACGGCAGAAGGTGCTCCACAACGGGTTAACGGCAAGATGGCAGCCTCAACCCAACCCGGTTTGGGCATCATGCCGAGTATGGATGTGTTAGGGGAAGCGATAGTTCGCGTGGAGTAATTGCATGCCTATTAGAATCCTCTCCGCAACTGATGTCCGCGCAGCCTTACCGATGCCTAAGGCGATCGATGCAATGCGGCACGCTTATAGCCAACTCTCAGCAGACAAGGTAACCGCACCGCCACGACAACATCTTTCCACTGACAAAGGCGTTACACTCATTATGCCTGCCTATCTACCTGAACGCAGTGAGTTCGGCATCAAAGTCGTCTCCGTTTACGACGATAATCCGAATCTCAATCTACCCCGTATCATCGCCACGGTTTTAGTCCTCGACCCAGCCACAGGAATTCCGAAAGCATTCATGGATGGTGCCAGCCTCACTGCTATCCGAACAGGAGCCGGGGGCGGCGTAGCAGCAGATCTGCTTGCCCGACAAGGCGCAAAGAAGGTCGGACTCTTCGGAGCGGGTGTCCAAGCAAGAGCACAGTTACAGGCGGTGATGACGGTCAGAGACATCGCATGTGTGAACCTCGTCAGTCGGACACAAGCCTCGGCGCAACAACTCGCCACCGAAATTTCGGGGTGGACAGACGCACCAGAAGTCAACCTTGTATCCACGCCACAAGAAGTCGTTGGGGATGCCGATATTGTCATCTGCGCGACGACATCGGCAACGCCTCTTTTCGACGGGAAAGACCTACGACCGGGCACACACATCACAGCCGTTGGCACATTTGTGCCAGAAAAACGGGAAGTCGATACCACGACAATAAGGCGGTCAGATCGAATTGTTGTTGACTCGCGTGAAGCCTGCGCAGAGGAGGCGGGAGACTTGATTATTCCGAACGCCGAAATTGATGCCGAAATCGGCGAAATTGTCAACGGCGACAAACCCGGGCGCGGGTCGGACAACGAAATCACGTTTTTCAAATCCGTAGGCGTGGCGGTGCAAGATGCAGTCGCTGCATCAGTGGTACTCGCAGAGGCGGAGGCAAAAGCGTTAGGCACCCTCATTGAAATGGCGTAAACAATGCGGTTTCGGTCACTTCGGTATAATACGTCGGACCTGTCCGTTCTGACCGCCAACAACAACACTACCATCCGTTGGATGAACGGCAAGCGAGTACGCCCAACCGTTTAGCGCGTGAATCTCACTCGTAACTTCCACTGAATCTGGATCAACGAAACGAGCAGCACCATCGGTACACACGGCAACAACCTTTGAGCCGTCGTTCAACCATGCCGTGTCAAGCGGTGCTTCCTCCAGTCGTGCGAACTTTACCATCCGACCAATAGTCGGCTGCCAAAATCGAACGGTACGGTCAGTGCCTGCTGAAACAATTACGGGTAGTCCGGCATCACTTGGACGCAGTGCAAGGTCATGAACTGGCAGCGTATGATTGTTCATACTGCGAATCAATTCACCAGAGATCAAATCCCAAACGCGGACACTCTGATCTATCCCCGTGCTCACGAGTATATCCTTATCACTCAGGAAACAGAGGGACGACACCCCTTTTGAATGACCTTCCAACTGCCGGATGGTGGTGCCAGTATACAAGTCCCAAACAATGATACGTCGGTCCAAGCTTGCCGACGCGAACGATGACACATCCCGCCAAGCAACAGCCGTGACGGAGTCGCGATGCTCTCTAAATATACGCAGCGACTTCCCACCAGGCCATGAAAAAATCTCTATAATGCCCTCGATTGCTGGATTCCCACCGCCAACTGCCAATTGATCCCCATTAGGTGAAAACGCGAGATCGTGTGTATTATGGGCTGATACCTCAATTGTCCTCTGTAGACTGAGTGTAGGAAAATCGTAAACGTGTAATCCCGCTTGGGAACATGCAACGACAGATTTTCCATCCAGTGAAAACGCGAGAGACGTAATTGGTGGCATGACGGTGGGTTGGTGTGGATGGGTGTCAGTCATTGGTGACTTAGATTCCGATTGATTTCCCTTCCATTCTCCATAGGTTGTCCCCTGCTCAATCCACTTTCGGATAAGGCCAGTGTCCTGCTTTGTCAAAGGCGTGCCCTCTTCCTGTGGAGGCATAATACCGGTATCCCCTTCGGGTAAGGTGATACGCTGGTAGAGCAGAGAATCCATAGGTTCGCCAGCAACAATAATCTCTCCGTGCTGGCTCGTCTCAATGCCTTTAACACTGTCCAGTTGAACACCACTCTTCGGTTTTGTAGCGTTCCCATTGGCATCTACTTTTGGCGCGCTATGGCAACTAAAGCAACGATTTTGGAGGATTGGCAGGATTTGTATTTCAAAATTGATTTCAGTCTCAGAATCTGCCGAGATAGCAAGTGGCGTAGACATCAGGACAAATATGAAACTAAAGATAAATATTGCTAAGTTTGAGTGCTGTGTACGCTTCATCATTTAATCTCCAATACGTCCTGAAATTACGAGCACTGTCAGTAGTTCTCAACGGACTTTTAACTGAGGACTGAAAACTATTCCGCTCGGATAGTTCGCCGCAAAGTTTTCATCTGTTCAAGTGTCGCGGGCGAGACCTTTCCATCCTGAGTGATTCCTATATTCATTGTAATTACGAGTTTTTGGGCAATACACGTCTGCACATAATCGATAATTTGCTGCGTTGTAAATAAAGGTGGGGCAATATCGGTATCTGGATATCCATGCTGCCAAGGATCGTCAAGAAAGATGAGACCGTGCGGTTGTAGCCCACTTGCGCTGCCATCTTCAGCAAAAAAACTTGTAGGTGGCATTACGAGCGTGCCACCAAACTCACCAGCGTAGTACTCTTGAAATTCGGTCGTTTTAGGAAGAATCCAACTGTTCCAAGCGACGATACGATCAGGATTACCGGCTTTGGTCGCCTCATACAATGCTTCAAAGGGTTGGAGCGGATACCGGTCATCAAACCAGTATCCCACAACCTTTTTACCGTATCGATGTCCGATTTCAGTAAGGATATCACGCTCGATTTTGAAAAACCGAGATTTATCCTTACTCAGAAATCCAGAGGCTTTCCCCCACTCGGAATCTCCAACACCGTGATGGAAGTAAAGCATGAGCGGAATGCCGCGTTCATTTAGTTTATCCGCTATCTCTCCAATCAGATCGCGTTTACACGTGCGTTCCGACATAACCGCTTCAATCGATTTTAAAGGAGCAGGGAAATGCATGATTCCGTGGACAGCGGTGAAAATGACGTAGCCTGCTCCGGTTTCACTCACCATATCTGCGAAAGCGTTGACATCAAAAGCCGCCACTGCCTCTGGGTAAGGTTTTTGGGAGCCCCGCAACGGCTGCGTCGTTGTTGACCAGTGGAACATCACGCCGTACTTTGCCTCAATGAACCAATCGGTACTTACACGCATCTGTCGCGCCTTCCCCCTTGAGGCAATCATTGTCTTTGCCGCGGCGGACGAAATCAACTCAAGAGAATGGATTTTCACGTTCGCCTTGGATTTTGCTTCTCCGATAAGACGAAGCGTAATTGTGCTTTCACCTATGGGCAGGTACAATGTTCCCTGAAGCGGTATTCTTTCAAAGTTCTGTGAATCTCCTGCCCATCCGATCGTTCGGCGGACTGTCACGGTGATTTTGTTTTGTCCTGCAACAATCTCGAACTTCGAGCCTATTGCATCGGCATCCGCTGTATAGGTGACCGCCAACGTATAATCAGAAGACCTTGGGAGTTTCACCTTCCATGAAAGTGAAGCGGATGGTTTATTCCAACCTTCAATCCAGTCCTGCGCTTGCAAGTGCGCAAGGCCACCATCTACCTTGGCACTGCCCCCGAAAAGATGGATAACTGTTGACGGATCAGCCTCAATCAATTGTGGCTTCTTAAGAGTAGCAGGATCCCCTTCAATATCAAGAACGATAATGTCATCAACACCATTTTGATGGTCTTCCGGGACTACAATCAAAAGCCCCCATGGATGTTGGCGCACGATTCCCCAAGAGGCACCATCTGCTTCCGGATTTTCGAGGAGCCAAGCGTTCTTCACCATCCGATCAGTGATTGCTGGAAGTATGATATTGTTCTTTCCACCCCAAGAAAGGACATGAATATAGATTTTATTATTCTTGTAAGTTGTTACATATTGGTCGGTAGGATTAAAGGGACCGCCGCGAGTCCCAACGATTGATTCTCCATTTGCATCGATCCATTTCTTAATCGCTTCATCTGTCTGGGTGGATTGGGATGCTTCCTGACTATCCAACAATGGGTTTGTATTGACACCGGGATGGCTGCCCGCTGCCCGCACGATATCCACAATCAATGCCTTGTCATTTACCTCGGCAGCACCTTGGTTATGCATAATTTCCTCTTGTGTGGTGGCAATGGAGACCACGCAGCTGAGCGCAAGCAAAATCGTAAAAAAGAGACGTAGCACGAAACTTACCTATAAAACGATGGATGCGATCCGACTCTATTTATAGTAAAGTCCATAATTATTTCCACACGCGGTAGGGATCGTAGGGGCTGGGTTACCCAGTCCCTACGAGGATATAATGTGAGGTCCTATCGCAGAGTGTAAACATATTTTCGGATTCTACTATAAACAGCGTTGTTGTATTAGTGATTTGTCACAAATTCATTACAAGTTAGCAAACTCCACACCATATCTTCGAGGACTGCTCGTTGCGAATTTGCAGACGCGCTGACATCAATGTGCTGTTCCCAGAACTGTTGTTCAGCCTCTGTTGGATGCCGACTCAGCGCAGCAAGGTAGAACTCGTTGAGAATCTCCATCGGTGATTTTCCCGCAGACATCAGTTTATCAAGCCGACTATCTGGAACACCGATGCGTGCATTGAGAAGGGCACCATTGAACAAGTGCAATTTACGCTGAAGTCCATCCGTCACTTCAGTAGCACTCTCACATGAGGTTTCACGTCCACATCGCCCTAAAATATCAAGTGCTTCGGATTCGGTGTTTGGATTGAATAGAGAAACAGCACGGGTGCCTTCCGGTTCATCGCCATAAATATCAGGCACATCAAGCACATCTGAAATGGCATCCGCTAACACCTCTGGTTCAAGCGGCTTTTGTAGCGCATGGGAATAGAAGGGATCGTCCGTCTTGTTTCGTGGAAGTGCATCAGAACTGCGAGAATAAGCCTCACTGAGAGCGATGCGCTTAAGCGTCCGCCGCAGGTCGTAACCGTGTGTCACAAAATCGTCAGCCAGTTCTGTAAGTAATTCAGGATGCGTCGCTGGATTGGTAGACCGAAAATCGTCGACAGGTTCAACTAATCCTCGCCCCATCATAGTTTTCCATAATCGGTTGACAATCGCTTTAGCGAAATACGGGTTATCCTGACCTGTTAACCAATCCATCAGTTCAATTCGACCATCAACAATATTAGTAGACAGGAACCGAGCCCCGGGAATCCGCGCTATCGCTTTTTCCCGCGTCGCTGGATGGATAACCTCACCCGACGGTTTTACCTTAACGATCTGCTCGCTATCTATTTTCGCAAAGATTGCCGCTAACCCGTGGTAGTCGTCCTGTGTCCATTTGTCCAGTGGATGATTATGACAATTCGCGCATCGGAGGCGAGCTCCCATGAAAAGTTCACTCATGAATTCGGCTTGTTCTCGCGGTCCATTTACTGTGCGGTAAAAATTTGCCGGACCGACCTCGTGGGAATCGCCTGTTGCTAAAATAACTGAACGTGCTATTTGATTATATCCAATACCATCGCGAATCTGTTCCGAAAGCCATTGGTGATAGACAAACGCGCCTTCTGTATTTTTTTCCTGTGCGCCAATCCGTAACAGCTTCGCCAACTGCAATGTCCAGTACTCGTTAAATTCGTCTGACTGAAGCAACGTATCCACCAACGTTTCCCGTTTATTTGTATCTGGCTCTCCAAGAAATACGGTTACCATCTCTGGGGTAGGGAGGTGTCCGGTGAGATCAAGTGTCACCCTACGCAAGAAGGTCGCATCATCAACAGTTGGTGACACTGGCAATCGGAGCGTTGAGAGCAATTTAAGGATTTCATCATCAATAATCGTATCCACCGATTCTGGAGACGTGTGCGTTGCATTATTTTCATAGACATTCTGTTGTATGGAAACCTCGTTCAAGGGGGTGATGAACTCAATCGGGACGACCTCTGTGAGATAACGAGCAAGGATAATATGCCGACCACGACGACGCACTTTGGCGACGGCAGTGGCTGTGTCAATTTCAATCGATGAAGTGTCTTCTGGTGTAAAGACAGTCCATCGTGTCACGTCTTCTTTTGTCCCATCTGAAAAATGGGCAGTTGCGTGCAGTTGAACCGGATTCTCAAGGTTCGAGATCACTTGTTTTTGTGGAGATATTTCTACACGTTCCAAGTGGCGTAGTGTTTCGTAAGTCGCGCCTTGCTGGACCCAAGTGAGGAGCAATTTCGCACCTTCTCCGTCTTCGTCTAAGACCTGACCACCGCCATGCTTGGTTTGTGCTGTCGGTTTTAGAATAATCAGGCTTTCTTCAGGATACATCAGGTTGACACGCCGACCCGCGAACTGCCGGACAATCGCTTTGTAGTCCGCCTGTGGATTCCCGCCAAAAAGTGACAAATTAAACTCACCTCTACCAGCAGCTGCACCATGGCATGCCCCCGCATTACACCCAAACTTTGTGAATATCGGTATCAAATCATTTTCAAAGTCAACACGGTCAGACGCAAAATTAGTCTGATCGTTGTTTGCAAAGGATACATTCTGATGGACGTGACCGCACAACAATAGCACGGTTGATAACATCAATACTATAAGAGCTAACCGAATGATTTTCATTTGTTTCGTCTCTGTCCATAGTAAAACTTAAAATTAAAAATACATTTTAAAAACATCGAAATGCTTCTGTCGTAGGGACGAGGTTCCCTCGCCCGCTGAAGAATGTCTCATTAATTTTTGGACTTACTATAATCTGTATTTTATTTTACTTCATTTGGATTTGTTTCTTCAATACAATAGAGATGAGTAAGCGAACGCAGAATAAGCGCGTTACCAGCAACGGCACCAGATGCAATAAATTCGTTATCAAACTCGTTCCGTGCGAGTAATTTGAACGCTCGCGCCGCAGAAATAACCGATACTCGCCCCTCCATACTAAAAAAATAGATGTTCCCACCCGCATATAGCGGTGATGCCCAGTGATTTCCACCGACACGACCTTTCCATACAAGATCTCCATTCTTCGCCTCTACACAAGAGACCACACCGCCCTCATTTACCATGAACATCAGATCGTCTACGATCAGTGGCGACGGTATTTCAGGGGCACCCTTGCGATTGCTCCACACGATGTGCGAATCGGTAACATCACCCCTGCCAGATGGATCAACTGCCAGCAACAATTTTTCCACGCCGGTTGTAAAATAGACAAGATTGTGCGCAAAAATCGGACGGCATGCAACATTCCAACCCCACCCTTCATGCCGAACGCGCCAGAGTTCATCGCCGGTTTTCGGGTCGTATGAGATCGTGACTTCCGCGGCAGGACTCACCAACTGCTTCTTTCCTTGGAACGTAATGATTGTAGGGGTTGCGTAAGATTTCCTGTTATCGTTTGGCTTCTCTTTTTTCGTTGCTTCAATATCCTTAACACCCTTTGCTTTGAGAACATCCTCAAAATTTGAGTCAACTTTTCGATGCTGCAACCACAAAGTGTCGCCGGTGTTTTTATCGAGTGCTGCAATAAACTGCACATCAACGCCATCGAAAGTGAGAAATAGTGTGTCCTCATCAATAATCGGCGAAGAGGCGGGGCGTACCCGATGATCACAGTTGAGATCGCGACGTTCCCAAAGTTTGTTACCCGTTTTCGTGTCCAGACAGGCGGTGCCATAAGTGCCGTAGTGAACATAGATACGTCCTTCCTCTACAATTGGGGTAGGTGAAGCATGGCTGTTGAGGTCCCCGTGTTCGAGTTGCGGTTCCGCGACATCAAAGACTTTTATATCGTGTAGGATGTCCCCATTTTCTAAATCTACACAAATCGCAAAGAGTTCTCTTCCATCTTCGCGCGCGGTTGTCACCCAAATCTGATTTTCCCAAACCACTGGCGATGAGTATCCTTTATCGTGGATGGGTACTTTCCAACGGACGTTTTTCGTTTCATTAAATTCGATAGGGGGGTTAGCCTCAGTTGCCTTGCCGTCTCCGTTTGGACCACGGAACTGATTCCAATAATCCTGTTTTATTTCGTCTTGCGCATAAAGCGCGCAAGCCAAAACAATCCCGATTAATAAGCTGCAAATTATTTTTCTCACAGATAATTTCCTCTACGACAGTTGGATTAAGCGATTAATTCCGAAACGATTTTGGCACCGTCAGGCGCGACGCGGACGGGTCTCCCGTCACTGGTATGCAACTCAAAACTGGGGTCAATACCGAGCAACGTATAGATTGTGGCTGACAGATCCGATGGCGTTACGGGACGTTCCTTTGGAAACTCACCGAGTGCATCACTACTGCCGACGATTTGACCGCCTTGCACGCCGCCACCAGCCAACATCACGCTGAACACGTTGGGCCAGTGGTCACGTCCGCCTTGCGAGTTAATCTTCGGGGTACGTCCGAATTCGCCCATAACCACCACGAGCGTTTCATCCAACATGCGACGATCGGTAAGATCTTGAATCAGCGCGCTCAATGCGCGATCGAGAGATGGTAGATGCGCATTCTGATCCGTAGGGTAACGTTCTTTGAGTGTGAAGATATCTTGATGTGTATCCCACCCAGTATGGTTAACAGTCACGAATGGCACACCTCTTTCAACAAGCCGTCGTGCCAATAAACAACTCTGCCCGATTCCGTTCACACCGCCCGGCCCATATCGCTGGCGCACCTCTTGCGGCTCCTCGGAAAGCGTGAACGCCGCTTTGGCTTCGGGCGATGTAATCAGGTTGTAGGCACGTTCTAACTCCGGATCCGATACCGGTGTCGCGCCAGCGTCTTTGGCACGACTGAATTCGTTGAGCGCATCGACGAACTGCCTACGCCGAGAAACGCGTTGTAAATCAATCCCTTCATAGAAGTCAAGGTCGCGCGCCTTAAAGTCAGGTCTCTTCGGATCGCCGCCAACAGCAAAGGGACGTGTAGCACTCGGTAAATATCCGCTTCCCGATACTTGACCTGTGAAGTTCGGAACTGCAATGTTTGGTGGTAAAGCAGTTAAGGCATCTCCTGAGGTGTTCTTACTGCTTTGGGATCTGATATAGGCGACCGTTGCACCAAAGGTCGGATACTCCAACGCTGGTGTCGGTTTGTATCCTGTCATCAAGTATTGGGTGCCGAGGCTATGTTCCCCAAGCGGCGAGGTCATCGAGCGAATGATGGCAATTTTATCCATAATGCCTGCCGTTCGTTCCAAACATTCACTGACGCGTACGCCTGTCAGGTTTGTGGGAATGGTTTTTAAGGGTCCACGAACCTCTTGTGGCGCGTCTGGCTTTGGATCGAAGGTTTCGAGATGGCTGGGACCCCCATCAAGCCATATCAGGATACAGGATTTCGCTTTTGCTGTGTAGGGGGTTTTTGCTTGGGTGTCTCTTCGCGGTGACCTCGCCCCTACGGCAAAGGCGCGTTGGAGGTGGAAAAAATCACCTAACCCTAATCCGAGCGCCGTCAATCCACCAACGCGCAGAAAATCACGGCGACTCATGCCATCACATCGTTTTACTACGTTCATTGTGCTGCCCTCATATTTCCTCTTCTCTATTTCATGTAGGGACAGGCACGACAGTTCCCCGTCCCTACGAACTATCCTGATTGCTTAATCTTCTTTACTACGAGGAAATGCTTTCTCGTATCGTTCGCGGGCTTCTTCGCCAGTGATCTCGCCTTTTTCGAGCATCTCTCGAAGCAGTCTCATCAAGGCTCGTGCTTCTTCGGAAGTATCTCCACGCTGCATCCGCTCACCTTCAGCTGAATCAATTGCGAATCCAATTTTATCAATACCTGCCTCTTTTGCTATATCCATTACTTTGACGATCTGTTCATGAGGTACATCTCGACCAGATTGGATAGTAAGCATAGACTTCCGTTCTTTAGGTAAGTCGCGGAGACGAGAACCCATTTCGTCAAACTGAATAACGGTTCCGTTTAAGAGCATTTTACCCATTTTATCGCTGACGGTAGGGTTATTAATTTTAATCACAAGCCCTTTTTCGTTCAACAACTTTTCGAGTGTGGCAGGTTTTATACCAATTGCCTCTCCGACAGCCCCAAGAAGGTATGGGTTTGGACGGAGCATCGGCTGCGTGAAAGCAAAGTTGTGTAACACTTTTCCATCTTTGGCGATGATAACCGTCTGCGCAACACTGCGATTGAGTCCGTAGCTGCCCGGTCCTTCACGACCATCCTGGGAAATACCAAGTAAGACCCCACTTGGAATATGTGATACTAACCTACTGGCTTGATTCTCAACGGTATCCGGTGTGTCCCCCAAAAACACCGCACTTATGTGCATTTTCTGTTCAGACTTCTCAACGATTTGAGCGAGTAAACGAGAAATGCCAACCAACCCGCGTAAGCCGAGACCGCTTTCATCTTGCAGGAAGAGAACGAGGGGTTGTCCACCTGCCTTGGCGATGACATCATAAGTTTTGTCTTTAACGTCACCATTGATACCCTTAGCCATCAAAGGTGGCAGTTTTTCACCGGGTTGTGGACCAGAGAAGAGTGTTGCGCCCTGTCCCTTCTTGAACTCAGTGGGGTTTTTCACTTCAACATTCTCGCTCTGGTATCGGTTTTGAGATTCCTGTCTTTTTTCAGATTCCTGATTTACTAAGGCGCGGCGCATTGCCATGCCTTCTTCTTCATTCAATTTGCCATCACCATCTTTGTCGAACTGCTTGACCAGTTCTTCAAGAGAGCGATCCTGTTCACTCTTGCGAGCACCTTCTCGATTCATCCGTCGCCTATTGCCTTGCATCCGTTCTTCGTCAGCAGATGCTTCGTTCAACCATTTCTCTACTGTTGCGGACGTTGGATTTGTAATTTCATCGCCGGTTAACCATTTCCCTTCTTCATTCAACCATTTCTCCAGCGCAGGGGCATCTGCTCCAATTCCGTCGGCGACGGCACCAAGGAAGTATGGATCGCTATAGAGCATCGGTTGTGTGAAAGCAAAGTTGTGTAGGACTTTCCCATCTTTAGCGATAAGAACGGTCTGCGCCACGTTGCGGTTCAATCCATAATTTCCTGGTCCTTCACGTCCATCCGGAGATAACCCTATTAATACCTCATTTGGGATCTCTTTTGTTAACATATCATACGCCCATTCAGGTAAGGTATCAAGGTTGTTTGCCAGGAATACAACACCTATCTGAAGCCCTTCATTAGACTTTTCGGCACCCGTTGCCTTTTGGAAAGCATCAATTTGAAGCAGCAACTCAAACACCTTAACAAGCCCTTTTACGCCAACTCCATTGGTATCTTGCAAGAACAATACATGCGGCTTCCCATCCGTCTCAGCGGTGATATCATACGTCTGACCGTCAAATTCGCCGTCAATGCCGGTCACCATCAATGACGGGAGTTTTTCCCCAGGCTGCGGTCCAGAGAATATTTTGTTTTCTTCTGACTGTTCAAACAGTGCTGGATCTTTCACTTTGATGCGTAAATCATCTTTGTACTGTTTCCCGTCCATTTTTCCATCTTTCGCTTTTTCCATCACCTGTTTTTTCTCAGTCTTATCAACCACTTTTTCTGATTTCTGAGGGGTCTGAGCGAACAGTGAGACTTGGAAAGTTTTCAACGGGACCAGTTGTGCCATCGCCAATAATGGTAGGCAGGTTAGAACCAAGGTTGCCGCTATCAGGCGCAAACGCGGCTTCAGTTTTACATCTAACTGCCGATTGTTTTTCAAGATAGAATCAATGCGAGATTCTAATTGTGATGGCTGATTGAGTGATAACGCGAGTGAGACAGTCCGATCTTCGTGACGCACCAGATCTAATAAACACTGCGCGTAGTTTTTTCTGGCACCCGTCAATTGGATAACCCAATCGTCACAGATGCGTTCCCGCACGCGGACGAGTTCACGATTAAGGAAATGGTAAATCGGATGGAAAAAGAAGATAACGCCAACCAAGTGTGAAAAGAGGTTCGTTAACCAATCAAGGCGTTGTACGTGTGCCAATTCGTGAGCAGCGACTAACTCAAACTGCTCCAAATTCAGTTTTCTTGGAATCAGGATGTGGGGGGATAACCAACCAAATGAGATCGGCGACATGACTCGATCCGAGAAGCAGACCGTGACTGGACGCTTTATGCGCAGGTGCCGCATCAAGCGTTCACAGATTGCCTGATATGAATCAGCAGCCATGACTGCACTGCGTCGGAGTTGATGAATCCGGTATAAACCAAACAGGAAGCGAATTAACATAGTTAATGCACCGATTGCCCAGACACACAGTAATAGGTCAGTCTTTGCCCAATCAACGAAGGACTTACCGCCAGCAAACAGTTGATTCTTGGATTGTGTGTCGCTTTCAACGGATGGAATTTCTGGTAAATCTGTAGTCAGCGCAGCTAAACCGGATACGTTTATTGGCTTCGCCTCCACTAATTCCGGGACCGGGTTTCCGCCGATTGAAAGTGCTGGCACAAACTGATTTAAACCGAACAGGATCGGTAGACTGAGTAAAGATAACAACCATAACAGATGGACAGTTGTATTAGAACGATGCTTTCTGTGGAACAGGCGACTCGTAATGAACCATGTTAAACCACCCAATAACATCCACTGCCATGAGCAGTTGAGTAATGAAAGTAGGATTTGCTTACTCATCAGTTTTTTCTCCTTCAGGTTGATAGTTGTTAATCAATGCTTGTAAGCGATTATGTTCATCTACGCTGGTTTGTCGCACTTCAAGGAGCGTGTTCACCAGTTTTTCGGCTGAGTTGTCAAAAAGGCGTTCCAGCAAATCGTTGAGCATCGTATGCGTAATCTCCGTCTCTTTGACCAAAGGCTGGTAAACAAACGTCCGACCATCAACTTGATGCGACAAAAATCCCTTCTTTTCAAGACTTTTCATAGTCGTGGCGACAGTGGTATAGGCAAGCTTGCGGTCAATGTTATCAAGAACGTCATTGACCGTGGCACGCGTCAATTTCCATACCACTTTCATCACCTCAAGTTCTAAATGGTGTAATCTTTTGGTTTTCATCTGATTTCATCCTTATGTTAGTTAAAAGTGAATTTGAATCACAAGCCAGAATGTTATAGTAAATTCCAAAAATAAATACACACTGTCAACCTTGGTAGGTTCGGTTTTGCGGTGTACTCACCTGCCCCCGGGGTCCCCACCCGTTACTGGGAAGGGGGATAAGGGGGGATAAAGGGGGGTTGCGATCTGCATTCCCAACCGCACCGAGTTTTACACAGAAACCTTGAAGACTTCAAAAACCTCTTGAATCCCGTAGGGATGGTATCTCTGTAGAAAAACGGGACCTCACAGCCCTAAGCCCCGTAGGGGCGGTATCTGTAAAAGAGCAGCGACGAAATAAGGCGAAAACTCCCTAAATTGACACCTATGGGTAGCGGTGGTTCCCAACCACACCGATGCTGAGTGTATAAGTAATTACAAAATCTACTATAATGCGCATATTGCGAATTACGACTATCAAATACTAATTCTAAATACGTATTAATAGTATTATACACCCTAAAAAAAGGTTTGTCAAATTAATTTACAAAAAAATGCATAATTTCACGGAAATTCGCGAAATTATGGATAATTTTTCACAATTTTTGTATTTTTTTAGAATCTTCCAAAGACACGCACAAAAATTTCCATATAGTTCTGATCGTTCACATCCCCAATTGCGCGCTGATCTATGTAGCGTGCACCGATATGAAGGAAGAGCCGCTTCTCGTAAGCGACAAAACTCTTTTCCATCTCCGCTAACAGTGCTTGACGAACAAAGTCGTTATCATTATCACGCATATCATTGAACAACAGAATTTGCCCACCACCGGTAAGTTTGATAGTCTTCGTAAACTGATACACGACCTTAAGAATAAGTGCTGAAGCCATATCCCGGACATTTGTCCGTTCAATCTCCCGCAATCGGAGGCGGCGAAAGGCTTCCCTACCGTCGATTTCGCCGCTCAAGGAAAGATATTCAAGCCGGTCCTCCGCCATCCGAAAGCCGTTACGGATGGTGGACTTAAACATTGGACTGATCTCAAGCGATTTGGTCGGACGCATCCGATATAGGGTTTTGAAAATGCCTACCTCGTAATGCTGGTTGTCCTTTTCAAAATCGTAGTCGTATTGAATTTTGGCGCGAGCCGTGGTAATCATCCGGTCAATCCCCAAGTATTCATACGTGATTTTGGCAGTGTTAATAAGGTCGTTCTGCATCAGCAGTGGGTCCTTGCGTCGTTTTTCGACTTCGGTGCCGCCATCAATACCGAAGAATTCCACCCCGCCGTCTCTCTCCATTTTTCGTACCTCCGGCTGCGACCGATAGAGATGCTCCTCCGTTCCGCTTAAAAACCCAGCAAAATACCACGTCTCGTCAGGAATCCGATCTTTTACCAATTTCAGCTCATTCTCAAAAACGAGCGAGGAAGCCCGCGCGAGTTCCTTCCGATAAATCAGATTGCCAAACGCTTTCGTCGAGGATGGCGTATTCCTGAGTCTGATATTTTCTTCAATCTGTAGCCCAAAATCTAAGTCAACCACACTTGCTTGACGACTTATTTTGCGGTTCATGAAAAGACGGATGCCTTGAAGTCCGACATCGAACTCGTAATTGGGGTCCTTATCGTTCTCCTCTTCATCACGAATGCCGTTGTTATTCCGATCGCTTTCGTCAAGGAAATCCTCATCGACATCGAAAAGCAGAATATCATCCTCGTAGTCGAAGATACCGTTGTTATTTTTATCAAGGTCACCGGGAATAATTAGAGAGGGTGGATCAGAGGGTGTGTTATCAGAGTAGCGGTCCTGGTCATCGTTATCACCAACTGAACGGGAAGCATCGAATCTGGGACCGACGCGAAACGCTTCCGCCTGAAAAATTGTATCACCAACAGTTTGAAAGGCTTTGAAAACTGTTGTCGTCGCATCGAAACGTGAACCCAAGTTCTTTTGCAACGCATTTTTCGGTGTGACAGCCACCTCGGCTTTGATACCGTAGTTCGTGAAATTGGTTTCCAAATCTACCGCCCATACGGGGACCTTGCGGTAGTACCAAGAAAGTCCCAACTGCGACCTGCCGAACTTTGTGACCTCGCGTAAGCCTATACCCGATCCATCGGTTCTTCCTTCTTGACCGTTCAGCCGATTGAGCAAACCCGGGACCATCAAGATCGTCCAATCGGTGTGATCAGAGCGGACTTCCCAGCGCACACCACTTAGGTCGATCTGATCGAAAGTGAACTTCGTGAACGTCGTTGGCACTTCACCGAGACTCAGGATATTCTTGACCCTGCCCGCGGTCTCCTCAATCACCATCACGCTATGGAAGCCGCGCCGAAAGAGGCGGTCGAAATCAAAACGATCTTGTCTAACTCGTTCTTCCTCTGTATCCGCGAGGAAGTTCCGTCTATTTGTGAAATCGTATTCGACGCGTCCGGATAGGAACAATTTACCGAATAGACTGTAAGCATCCTCTGCCTCAGCACGAAACACGAGCAAGCAATTCAACAGTAAGAGGAGAAAGCCCGGGATCAGGCATTTTCGGACACCTGTATTTATTTCCATAAATCTTTTTTTAAACAGTTGTTCAGTCGTTAATTATCGGCTGTCGGCTACAAGACCCGTTTCTTAAATCATAATCTCTTAACTGAAAACTGATAACCGAAAACTGATAACTATCTTCACCTCAAAATATCCTCCGGTCCGTAAGACTCTGTGAAGATTGTCCACGTTCCTGTCCGTTTATCGAAACGACTCAATCCACGATATGTGCCCAACCAAATGTAGGTGTTCCCGATAGCCATCGAAAGGATACCGTTATGGGCTAAACCGTCCTTCCGGGTGTAAGTCATCCACGTATTTGTTAACCGATCAAACCGACTGACCCCAGCATTGTAGGTGCCGATCCAGACTTCTGTCCCATCGACCCCAATAGTCGTAACCTTGTTACTCGCAAGTCCATCCTCTATTGTATAGCCAGCCCAAACCTCTGTCTTTTCATTATAGAGCGTCACACCAAGATCGCTCCCAAACCAGACATTGTCGCCATCAATAGCGATACAACTGATTTCATCACTCGCAAGCCCATCTTTCACTGTGATTGTTTTCCAAATGTCCCGACTAATGTCGTATTGGCTAACACCTCTGCGCGTCCCAACCCAGACGTGTTTTTTGCTCGCCGTGATGCACCAAATTTGATCGGTAACCAATGATTCTGCAAACTCTTTGGATACAGCAGAAGGCTGGATCTCAGTCCCCGATGTGTAGGTAATCCAGGCGTTGAGGTCATCCGCAGTGCGCGGATACTTCCCAATCCCGGAATTAGTCCCAACCCAAATACTATCGCCGTCGCTGCTCACAGAAGTCACATTATTGGCGGGCAATCCGTGGTGAGTTTTGTACTGATCCCACCGCAAGGCTATCTTATCAAAACGATTCGCACCGTCGCGTGTCCCGACCCAGACATACTGTTCATCCGTTACAATAGAACTCACAACGTTATCGGAGAGACTGTCTTTCTTTTTCCGTCCGTGTTGGTGCCAATGACCACCGTGGGTTTCTATATTTTCGGATCCACCCTCCTGCCGATAATTCTTCCAAGTCCCTAAAACCTTGTCATAGCGTGACATACCTTCGTCAGAACCGATCCAGACAAAACGTTCATCCGTATCTACCGTCCGGATGGTGCGTCCAACAAGGGTTGGTAGTGCTGTCAAAGGGGTCCAAGATTCCTTCCGCTTGTCATAACGGGAAAGCCCGCGCAAGGTCCCCACCCATACATAGTCCTCATCGACTGCAAGCCCGTACTCGCCGACATGGTTATGGAGCAGCCCTTTGATGTCTCTAAATCTTGCCCAAGTACCAGAGGCAAAATGAAATCGTCGAAGTCCATCGTTGGGTGCAGCTAACCACAGATAGTCATCATCGGCTGCCAGTTCGAGCGTTCCGCGTCCGGATCTGATTGTCGTCCACTCCTTTGTACGCCGATCATATCGGGTAACACCTGCGTCATCCCACGGTCTGTAGAGTATCCAGACATCCTTCTCTGTTGAGATAATACGTCTAATCGTATTCGCAGCAAGTACGTCATTCGTTGAAAAGGTCGTCCACTCTTTTGTCTTCTTATCGTATCGGGACAACGGACGGTTGCTGCCTCTATCCCATTCCGAACGCGCAACCCAGATAAAATCGTCATCCACAGTAATCCATTCCCCGCCTCTACCTGCCAGACCATCCCTTGGTCCGAAATCCTTCCATTCACCGGTGATTTCATTGTAACGAGTGAGTCCGCGCCCAGATGAAAACCAGACCTCCGGTCCATCAACACCAAGTGCCTTTACACGCTCAATCTCGCGGTTATCTCCCTGTTCAACGATTTCCCATGTTCCAGTCGCTTTACTATAATGGTTTAATTCCAAACCTATCATCGGAATGACCCAGACGCTCTGCTCACTCACATCAATTCTATTCACATCGTCTGTAGAGAGTCCATCTTCCGTCGTAAAATGCTGCCACGTATCCGCCATTTTATCGTAACGGAGAATACCGTAATCCGTAGTGAACCAAACGGCATCAGTATCGACGTATGTCCAACGGATAAAGGTCATAGATCTTTTCTGAGTGGACTGTAAAATATCTAAGCGTGTGAAACGCCGCCACGTTGCCGTTGGACGATGAAACCGCACAATACTACCGTTCGGCGAAGATCTCCAATTAGTGAACCAGATGTAATCCCCATCAAATTGGATGTGTGAGACTCTCGTTTCCAGAAATGGCTCCCGCACCGGACGGGACTGATGCAAGACCTCTCTGCCATCTTGTGTGCTGTATTCAACGAGACCAGTGTCCGTCGCCAGCCAAAGTGTGTCGTCTGCTTCACACAGAATGTCGCGAACGTTATACGGCACGTTTGAAAGCGAATTCCAAGAATCGGAAGCAATCGTGTAACTTCCTAACCCTTGCGGAGTACCGATCCAAAGAATACCATCTCGAAAAGCGAGCGCGGTGACATTGGGGGACGGCAATTGGTCATTAAAGGACAGCGGTACCCAACGCTTCTGGGTATTGTCATACTTGGCAAGACCTTTGTGCGTCCCTGCCCAAAGCGTCTCTTCTCCTTTTTCACCCGCGGACAACAGGACATTAACATACGGATTCGGAAGCCCATCGGTAGCACGGTGCATCTGCTTATTGGCGATTGAATATCGCCAAACACCCTCAGCCCCACCAAACCAAACATTATCATCACGAACAAACACAGACAGGATAATCGGATTTTTGAGTGCGTCCGTTATGGAAAGCAGCGTCCACTTTTGAGAGACTGGATCATACATGGCGGGTCCCGAACTGGTACCGAGCCAGACAACACCGCCCGGCTGTGTCGCATCGGTATCAAGTGCTATCACAAAAGCTTCACCGTGAATGGTTTTCGGCTTTCGGCTTTCGGCTTTCGGTAAAGAGGTTTCTGATGCACCTACCCCCTCTTGCTGACTGCTGACTGCTGACTGCTGATTGATATTTTGCGGTGTATGAAATATCCATTCATCGCCCGTATATGTCCGCATCCCAAGCCCTCTATCGGTCCCAACCCAGACCTGTACAGAGGAATTATCAGTTGTCGGTTGTCGGTTGTCAGTGGAATAGTTATCGATCTTTGATCTTTGGTTTTCAGTTAAAGGGGTATCTGATTCAACAGCAACATCTTTTAACTGATTGCTGACTGCTGACTGCTGACTGCTATCTTGCTGACTGCTGATTGCTGATTGCTGACTGCTGACTGCTGATTGCTGATGGCTACTCTGGCTAATAAGTATTGACGTGGTATACGGAGTCGGTAGTCCATCCTCTTTAGAGATGATTTCCCAACTACGTGTTTGCGGAGAGTAAACCGAAATCCCAGCGACTGTCGCCATCCAGAGGTTACCATCCGCCCCGCGTGCGATAGCACGAACATCGTTGTCGGCGAGAAAATCCGCTTGCTTGTAAATTGTCCATTCACCGCTCACCTTATCAAAGCGACTTACACCATCCTCTTTGCTCGCGAACCAGACATCATTACCTTGTATAGCAATCCAACTCACATGATTGCTTGACAATCCATCTGCTTTGGTGTAATGTACCCATGTATTGACGGGTTTGATGAACCGATGTACACCCGCATTAGCAGTCCCAAACCAGACTTGGAAACCGTCTGATCGAATGGAACTGATCATATTGCTTTTCAGCAGATCGGTTTTCGTATAGGTTTTGATGAATGTCTGATCAACCTTATTGTACTGACTGACACCTTCTTCTTGAGTGCCAAACCAAACACTGTCATCGTCCACTGCAATCGTGGCAATTTCACTGTCTATCAAACCGTCCGATTTCGTATAGTTATTCCAAGAATCGGTATCTCGATGGTAGCGGCTCACCCCGCCTCTGCTGAACCGTGGATCCTCATCCCATCCATGCGGATCCGGGTTTATCTCCCTATCCGTGCCAACCCAGACGTACTCCGGTTCTACCGCTATTGTTGTAATTACTTTACTGACCAAGCCATCTTTTCGGGTACGCACCGCCCAACTATCAATTGTTTTGTCATAACGGTTCAGCCCATCGGATGTTCCAAACCATACGTAGTTTCCATCTATCGCAATAGAGGAGACTTGGTCGCTCGCTAAGCCATCAATAGTTCGGAAGGTCGCGAAAGTGCCCGTTTGCATATCGTAGCGACTCACACCTTCATCCGTGGCGAACCAGACCCATTGCCCATCAATTGCGACAGCGTTTACCATATCGTTTGCCAGTCCATCTTCCATCGTATAGTGGAGCCACTTATCCTGCTGACGTTCCCAGCGTGAAACCCCGCGCGCCGTCGCAATCCATACATTGTCTGGATCAGCGGCAATACAGTTAACTTCGTTGCTGATGAGTGTCCGTTCCACGGGCCATACTTTTTCGGGGCGCGAATCTACGCCAGAATCCTCAAACGGGAGATTAGATTGCTGATCGCTCGTCAACGGTCCGCACCCTATAATCACAAGGTGGGCAAGCAACAACAAAGCACATGCAACCCAAGCAGTGTAAAAACATTTACTTTTGTAGGAGGTAACTCCGATTCCCGACCCTTCCTCCACAATCCAATGATTACTCTCATCTGATCGCTGCATCATTTCCACCGTCTCCCCTTTATTTTATAGTGAATCCTAAAAATAAGCAGACATATTCGTAGCATAAACTTTTAGTTTGGGTTTCCAGTTTGAATGCCCTTTAGCGGCATTCAGACTGTTTGAGAGTGTCCAATTCATTATAGGTTTTACTATAAGTTCCCGTCTCGGAATCTGAAAACTGCCTTTCACCATCTTGTATCTATTATGCCACAGAAACACTTCATACGCAAGGAAAGCATATCGGAAAGTTTCAAAATCCCTAAAGTGTCCTCCAGTCTGTAAAGTTTCAAAAACATTCTTTCATCGCAATAACTTTGGGCACTTCACAACTTTAAATGTACTTTCAAACTTTCTTTTCTTTTATGTGACGCATATCAGCCGTGTATCCCTTAAAAAAGTTTACCAACATAATACCGTCTCCCGTCTTCACCACCAGGCCCGGTAGGTGCGGTTTTGCGGCGTACTCACCTGCCCCCTGATAAGGGGGGATAAAGGGGGGTTGCGACCTGCGTTCCCAACCGCACCATAACTATCAATTTTTAAAAAAACAACCGTCGCACCCCCAGGCCGGTAGGTTCGGTTTCCTAACCGAACCGGATCTTACACACAAACCCTATATGTCCAAAAACCCTCTTCAGTCCCATATGAAGTTTAATAAAATATTTGGGTAATTCTATGCTCTCCCAAGCCCGGTAGGTGCGGTTTCCTAACCGCACCGGACATCGGAAAAAATTACCCGATTAAATTCTTAATCTTCATTAGGGACGATATGTTTATAGAAACGCGCTTCCTCCGCCTCTTTAGCCCCGTAGGGGCGGCATCTGTGTAGAAATCAGAATCAAAAAAAGACAAGCCTCGTAGGGGCGGCATTGAGACCCCTCGATTAAAACTAAATAGCCCTGTTTGCGGAATCAAAAGGTATTGACAAAAATTCTCCGATACCCTACAGTGGACGCTAAAAGACAGAACAAGCAATTTGAAACCTATTAGGACTTACGCACTTCCTCTTGAAGTCCCCCTGATAAGGGGGATTTAGGGGGTTAAATAACTGAAATAACTACTTTTTCAGTGAAATGTATTGCTTTTTTACGCAATTTGCGTAGGTCCTGACCTATAAAGACGGAGAGATTTCTATGCCTTATGGAGACAACGACTGGCTCGCTTTAACCGAAGAACCAACGCTGGAGCCGGAACTACCAATTTGCGATCCGCACCACCATTTTTGGGATTTCCGAACTGAGCGTATCCCTTACCAACGGTATCTGCTTCACGAGTTGATCACAGACATTGACAGTGGACATAACGTGCGTTCTACTGTGTTTGTTGAGGCGAGAGCAATGTACCGCGCCGATGGACCGGAAGAGATGCGTCCCGTCGGTGAGGTCGAATTCGTACAAGGGTTGGCAGCTGCGAGTGCAAGCGGTTTATACGGCACGAGCCGTGCAGCCGCAGCAATCGTCGGGCATGCGAACCTAAACTTGGGCGAACGTGTTGAATCTGTGCTGGAAGTCTTGCAAGCAGCAAGCCCAAACCGATTTCGGGGGATCCGTCATTCCGTCACTTGGGATCCGCATCCAGAGATAGAAAAAGCCTCCGTCTACAGAAGAGAGGGACAACTCGCTCGTGAGGACTTCCGTGCAGGAGCACGGGTGCTGGCACGTATGGGGATGTCTTTCGAGGGGTGGATGTATTTCCCGCAACTCCCGGAACTCGCTGATTTCGCAAAAGCGGTGCCCGATTTGACGATTATTCTAAACCATATTGGCGGCTTGCTACGCGTCGGTCCCTACGGTGGCAGAGATGACGAAGTATTAGCAACTTGGCGAGAAGGGATCGCTGCAGTCGCGGCGTGTCCCAACGTTAATATAAAACTGGGTGGCATTGGGATGCCACGCACCGGCTTCGACTGGCACGAGCGGGAAATACCAATCGGTTCTGAGGAGTTAGCCGAGTCTATAGCACCCTTCATGAATTACTGCATTGAACAATTTGGTCCAGAACGTTGTATGTTTGAAAGCAACTTCCCAGTTGACAAGGTTTCGTTCTCCTACCATATAATGTATAACGCCTTCAAACGCTTGTCATCGGGGTATTCGGATACCGAGCGCGCCGCACTGTTCCACGACACTGCCGCCCGCGTGTATAGGATAGATATTTAATTTCATCCTAAACGCTTTGGCGACCTATTCCAATGGAATGCAATGCTCCTTTAGGAGTTAGCATATTGTGACAGACTTAGAAACTCTCGTTGATGCCTTTCCGAGATCAACCAGCCAGACTTCCCCTCGATTTTGTCTCGGCATCCTCTGCCTCCATTTTATCGTGTTCAACGAAAAGTGCGTCAGCAATTTCCGTGAGTGCTTCATCTGTCAAAGGTGGAATATCCAGCAGAGCCACCTGCTTTATGATTTCAGAGGCAATCGCATGCTTTTCAATCTCAGGAAGTTGATTGAACGCCTCTAATATGTTTTGTGGGGTTGTATACATCTGGTACCTCCGCTTCTAATATCTCTTGCGGACTATCCTTAGCAAGTAGTGCAGCAAGCCTTTCCCGCGATTTGAAGAGTTCCTCGTTGACAAGAGTATGGAGCAACTCCCGGAATTCGGTAGGGTTCATTTCTGTAATATTCGGCATAATGTTCTTCGTGTGCGTTAGAATTTTCAATGTTTAGTATACCACAAAACCCGTTTGATGTCTAATGCAGAAGTTTTGAATGTCTCTGGTGACACGATGTTTTATCTTGACATCCTCACAGGGTTGTATTATCATAATTCATCAAAAGAGGATCCTGATTTGTGTATCCTACCTTTAAGAACAAAAAGATGAAAATTAACACAGATTATTTCTGGTTCCGACTCTTTAAAACGCCGGACATAGGTCCTAAGACGCTAACTGCCGTTGCGAAAATATTAGAGACAGAAAACCTAAACCCAGAAAAGTTGCCATGCAACCACAACGATCTCTCGGAGCAGTTTCCAAAATTAGCGAAAATCCTTACCGGAAAAATTCGCGAGGAAGATAGAGAAAAAGTAGCCGCAGCGTATGAGCAACTCAAAGAGCGGGGAATCGGTATTATCTATCCGGGGCACCCAGATTTCCCGCCACAGCTCCTCGAAATTTCACCGATACTGTTTACGAAAGGACAGCAAAAACGCCTCACGTCAGATAGCGTAACGATTGTTGGGGCGCGGGATGTATCAGACAAAGGGATTCGCATTACGAGAAATCTGGCTGGTGAACTCGTAGGTAACGGCATAAATATCGTCTCTGGATATGCCGAAGGTGTTGACGCAGAGGCACACTTAGGTGCGTTAGCAGCAGGCGGAACAACGACACTCGTCCTGTCTGACGGCATCAAGCAGCTGCGTCAAAAAAGTGCCTTTAAGAAATTCAATTGGGATCGAGATATACTCACGGTTTCACAATTCGATCCAGATACCAAGCGGCACTTGTGGTATGCGCTGGCGCGAAATCAACTTGTATGTGCTCTCTCCAAAGCGGTTGTCGTTATTGAATCCGGACCTGAGTGGGATGCTCACGGTAAAATGAGTGGAACGTTTTACACCGCAAAAATGGCTCTTGACATGAATTTACCACTTTTCGTTCTCAATCCAAACTGCCTTGACAACCCACCGAAAGGCAATGCCGATTTGATTGCGTTGGGAGGTTATTGTTTAGATTCAGTTGATGGCGCGAAGGAGATTGTGGAATCTATTTCTGCACGCGGCTCAACTTGCCTTCCCAAGTCCGATGAGAACGAAATAATCCGGGCGGAACCATCTTGATTCAGATAATTATTTTCGTATCAACATCTTCCGTGTCGCCGAGAAATGCCCCGTTTTCAGCGTGTAGAAATAGACACCACTGGCGACAGGTTCACCTTGTGCATTGCGACCATCCCAATACGCCGCACGGCTCCGACTTCGATAAATACCTGCCCGTTGATGTCCCAAATCTAAAGCACGCACTACGTGTCCCTTGATGTCATAGATCGTCAATGTCACATCCGCAGGTTTCGCCAACTGATACGGTATCCACGTCTCCGGGTTAAATGGGTTCGGGTAATTCGGTAAAAGAGCCGTTTCTTGTACACGCGACCAGGGCGCATTGGGTGCTAAGGCTCCGGCGATTAGATTGGTATCCGACATCGCTGAAACACCGAGAGCCATTCGGAGTAACCCATCTCTCCTGACTTTGCCCGTGCTCGAATCCTTGGGGGAGTAGGTAAAGAGGATTTCCGGTTCACCAAAACCTTCAATGTTTGAACGCGCAATTCCATATCCTATGATGTCGGGTAGGGCATCGATGGCATAGGTCCAATATATCTGATCCCCGGCAACATCTAATGCTATATCATACGGTTTTCGCAAACTACGATTACCCTGCTCAGGTAAATCTATGAGTAATTCTGGGTCGCCGTCAAGCGTATTTGCATACCAGATACTCGGACCGTCGTGGGAATTTGTCCAATATACCTTATTCTTGGTAACATCCAACGCTATACCTTGTATCTCATGCGATGTATGCGGTAAGTCGATGATTATTTGTCGGTTTTTTCCATTCAGGTCGGCCCGCCAGATTCTGGTTCTAAAATTGCTAAACTCCGACCAGTATATATCGTTTCGTAGAACATCTAACGCTATATCCGTTGGTTTTGTATCAAGTCCCAACAGATTGGGGTTTTTTGTCGTTAAGAGTCTCTCTGGATTTGATCCATCCAGATTCGCCCACCAGATTTCCTCCGGATGAACAATCCAGTACATTTTGTTGTTGGCCACATCCAACGCTATCGCTCCTAAGGATAGAATATTCTCTGGGTTTGGAAAATCCTTGCGACTGATGATGAGGTCTGGTGTGCCAGTGCCATCCAAGTTCGCACGCTGGATCCTGTGATTGGTATCTGTCCAATATATCTGCTCCCCGGCAACATCTAATGCTATATCTATCGGAGTCTCTGTTGAGAAAAACGGATCTCGCGCTGAGCCATCCAAGTTCGCACGCTGGATCCCATCAACGCTGGAGGTCCAGTACATGAACTGACGTACGTCTACTCTCTTGTCGGTAACAAACCGCGCGTGAACGGTATAAGTTCCGGTATCCACATCGTAGCTGCCCACCTTGATGTAATACGTCCCAGCATTCACGGTGTGTTTTATTCTGAAATTTGTGTTGTTTCCGGCGGCATCGTCATTGCTTGCCAAGCGGGCACCCGAACTCTCTTGGAGCTCACCCATCGTATCCAGGCTGCCGGTTGTATGAACAATCAGCGTCCCTGGCACATTGACTTCTATCCGGAAGTAATCCACATCCGTGCCGGTTTCAATCTCTCCAGCGAGTGAACTGTCCAAAGGCAGCGGTGTTGCATCGGCTGCTGTATCTCCATGGTCATACGACGGAAGAGAAAAATTCTGCCTAACGAAATTGCCATATTTATCAATCACCTGGAGCATGACTTCATCGGCATTTAGCCCATCTGTCCTAAATTCGACCGTGTCACTTTCACCGTTCAATCGCTTACACACGTGTAAATACTGCTTGTTTACACGGTCAAGCTTGCGCCATGTATCCTCGGAGTATGGATACCCTGGGGGCGGTTTCTCATCATTTGGGGCTACAATCAACTGGACTTGATGGAGGCCATCGGCATCCGTTATCGTAAAGTTGAGAGTCTTCTGCCGATTTGCAACCAGCGGCAACATTTCTATCCTTGTAACTTCATCGTTGATTAAGGGTTGATTGCTGTTGAAGAAGCGGCTTGCATCCAACCATTCTGCCGCGCACCCAGACAGTTGATGGCGTCGACTTCCGTAAGCCATCATGTAGGTGTAGCTGCGGAAATCGTGTAATAATCCGAAGGCGTGTCCGAGTTCGTGGTAAGTAAGGGTAGGACGCTCAAAACAAGAACCGGAGGCAGGAATGAGTGCTATACCACCGATCTTAGTGGTTAATGATGTCCACCGCCCAGACTCATAAGAGCGATGGGGACCACCTTTGCCGCATACTGATGATTCGGAATCACCAATCCGTTCACTCTCAAGCTCGGCAGCAATGAAAAAGAGACTCCTTGACGTGTCAAACACAGCTTCAACTTCGCTCTTGACTTCATGCCAAGTGCTCTCATAATACTCGTCGTTCGTGAGGGCACCATTCACCTGATGCACCACAGCCTTCCCCGTCGCATCCGTTTCAAATGTGAAAGTTTTTCTGACATGGACGTTTTTCTGTTCCATCTGTTTTGCGAAAAACTGTTGTGCGTCGCGGATTAAGGTATCTATCTTTTCATCTATGTTCTGCTGGGCATCGCGGTCTTTTGGCAAAAAATATATCAACTTTACGATATTTTGCTGCGGTGGCAAAACGGTTCCAGTTATTTGTCCATGTTCAACGCGAGGATATACAACATTACCATTCTCTTGAGTCAATTTTACATCTGATAACTTCAGCGTAGACGTTCCTGATTGCAGCATCTGAAATGTTATTAATGCAAACGTGCTGGTACCGCTGATCTCGGAACCTTGTATATTCATTGCTCCGAGTGTCACCTTATTTAAGCTCAGTTTCGGAGGAGGAACAGCAACTTGTGTCCCTCGAGGCCCTAGGGCACCGTAGTAGCGACTTGAGAGGTACCTTAGCTTCGCCGAATCAAACTCAAGCGTGAAATTATACCCAAGTATGTCTTGGACATCGGCAAAATCAATCTTAAGGGTGACCGGTTCTCCGACACCTTGCGTTAGGGAAGCAGGCGTAACACGGACAACAGCGTTTGTCTGAGGCGATACAGTGATACTGACAACCTCGGAGCAGTTATTACCGGTATCGCTTTCATTCTCAACGTGATCCACACAGACACCGTAATAGTAGGTGCCGGGCGTGTCCGGTGCGGTGACAGTGAAACGTCCCTTGATTGTGCCATCAGCAGGCAGTGGATCTCGTTTGCCAGTTCCGATCTGTCTATCGCTTGTAGCACTGGTCTCATCAATGGTGTCATCGTCAGAGTGATAATACCGGAGAATTGTCGCGGCCGATTGCCCAGTTCCGTGATTTTTGAGGATAGAATAGAGTTTAAACTTATCCCCAGGTGCTACGGTAGACGGTTCTGCCCAAGCCGATTCAATGACTAAGTCCGGTTGCAGCACGAAACTTGCGTGAATAGTATAGTCCCCGGTATTGCTGAGATAACTTTCTACCTTGATGTAATACGTTCCCGCCGTCACAGGGTTGGCGAGTTCTATGCTGAAATTTTTGCCGCTTCCGTTATCGTCCTCGCTTGCCAAAACAGTGCCGGAACCATCTTGGAGTTGCCCAATCGTATCAAGAGTCCCTGTTGTCCAAACCGCCAATTTTCCGGGTTCGCTGATTTCTACACGGAAGTAATCTATATCCGCCCCTGTTTCTATCACGCCATTGAGAGAGCCGTTCAAAGGGAGCGGTGCTGCTTCTGCCAGCGTATCGCCGTAGTCATCGGGGGGTTCCACAGTAACCTTCACAGCCGGTGAGCAGTTATTATTGGTGGGGGCTTCATTCTTGACACTTTTCACACACGCACCGTAATAATAGATGCCAGGTGTATCCGGGGCAGTGAGTGTGATCTGTTCTTCTGATCTGCCATCAGCGGCGAGCCGACTCACGGCATCTGTGTCGACTTCTATATCGCTTGTTGAGATTTTGTCATCATTAGATGAGCGGTAATACTTTAGCGTTGTCGCAGGGGAGAGGGCATCTCCCACGTTCATGACAGCGACACCCAATTTAAAACTCTCACCAGGATCCAAGGTCTTATCACTGACCCAGGTGCCTTGCGCGATTAAGTCAGCAGTGCTGTTCGGATCGTCCAGGGCAATTTTTACATACAAGGTATAGGAACCAGTGTTGCCGCTACGCCCCTGTACCTTGACGTAATACGTGCTTGAATTCACGACGCGTTGTATTCTGAAATTACGACCGGATCCAGCATTGTCATTGCTTGTTACGCTGTTACCAGCACTGTCTTGGAGTTCACCCACCGTATCAAGACTGCCTGTTGTATAGACTGTCAACCTACCGGCACCGGTAACTTCCACGCGGAAGTAGTCTATGTCATTACGGGTGCCTATCACGCCCTGCATGAGCCGGCTGCGGTCTACTACGCCCGGTCGGACGATGCCAACAGAGATCGGGGTTGCATCCGCCAGCGTATCTCCGTGGTCATCGGATGGGGGCTCCACAATGATTTTGACTGCCGTGGAGCAGTTATTATTCGTTGTGTCTTCATTACTCACCCTGTCTACACACGCACCGTAGTAATATGTGCCAGGGGTTGTGGGTGCGGTGAGCGTGACGCTTTCGTCTGAGGTGCTCCTACCCCCTGTTGGCAGCCCAAGTCCATTCACGGTATCTGTATCGACTTGTGTGTCGCTTGTAGAGATCTTAGGATCTGAAGAGCGGTAATATCGGAGCGTTGTGGAACCCGACTCCGCCGTGCCTCTATTTGCGACGGTCGCAGACAACCTGAAACTTTCACCGGGCGATAAGGTGGACTTGCTCACACGAGGCGGCGATTCAACCACAAGGTCAGGCTTTCGGTTTGGCGGCGGCGTGCCTGATGGAATGCCCAACGCTATACTGATTGGAGAACGCAATCCTGTGATGATATCTTCTATATTAGAGCCATCGAGGTTTGCACGCCGAATCTTATTCTTATTATTCACTGTCCAATATATCTTACCATTAGGCACGTCCAACACTATAGCATCTCTATTATCTAAATCAGAATCTCTGATGAGAGTTTCTATCTTAGAACTATCCAGGTTGGCACACTTGATTTCAGGGGAGCGTATCCAATTTATCCAATATATCTTGCGATTAGACACATCCAACGCTATGTATGCTGGAAATAGCCACCTGTCGTCTGACTTTGTGAGGAAGTCTTCCTTATCCGATCCATCAAGGTTTGCCCGGTAAATTTTACCCGTGCCGTCCACCCAAGCCGAACCCTCCCCCCAATACATCTTACGATTAGATACATCCAATTCTACGCCCCCTGAAATCAACGCTCCGGAGACGAGGTCTTCAACATTATTACCATCAAGATTTGCCCGATGAATTTTATGCGTGCGCTCGTCTGTCCAATACATTTTGTCATTAGATACATCTAACGCTATGTCTACTGGTGCCTTCAATCCATCTGCCTTTGTAAGAAGGTCTTCCATATTTGATCCGTCAAGATTTGCCCGATGAATTTTATGCGTGAGCTCGTCTGTCCAATACATTTTGTCATTAGATACATCTAACGCTATGTCTACTGGTGCCTTCAATCCATCTGCTGTAGTGAAAAGGGTTCCTATGTTAGAATCGCCAGGGTTCGCACGCTGAATTTTATTACTCCCTGCTGCCGCTATCCAATAAATAGGCACAGTCAAACCTGGATGTATCACAGGTCCTTCTACCTCCCTTACCGTGATCTTGACAACAGCGGAACAGTTGTTATTAGGGTCCCTCTCGCCCGGAACGCTGTCCACACAGGCATAGTAATAGTAGGTGCCGAGGGCAGTAGGTGCTTTGAGATCAGTCCCTTCCCACCCGATGCCGGTAGCATCGAGGCTAAACACATAATCTGTGTCGACAGGTCTATCCTTGTTGTCAATGTTTGCATCAGTTGAAAGGTAATATTTGAGTGTTGTGCTGCTGGCTCGTGCGTTTCCCCTGTTTCTCACCGAGGCAGACAACTTAAAACTTTCACCGGGCGATAAGGTGGACTTGCTCACACGCGGCGGTTCAACCACTAAGTCAGGTTTTTCCGCGCCTGTCTGTTGCACAGTGATTTTGACTGCAGTGGAGCAGTTATTATTCGTTGTGCCTTCATTACTCACCCTATCCACACACGCACCGTAGTAATATGTGCCAGGGACTGTCGGTGCGGTGAGCGTGGCACTTTCATCTGAGGTGCGGTTGGCACCGAGGCCGTTCACGGTATCCGTATCAACTTGTGTGTCGTAATTGGAGATGGTGTTGTCATTACTTGAACGATAATACCGGAGCGTTGTGCTGTTGGCTTGCCCGTTTCCTCTGTTTTTAACCTTTGCATAAAGCGTAAAACTTTCACCCTGCGATAAGGTAGACTTGCTCACACGCGGCGGTTCAACCACTAAGTCAGGTTTTCCCGCGCCTGTCTGTTGCACGGTGACTTTGACAGCCCTGGACCAGTTGTTATCAGTGCTGATTTCGTTAGCGACCGCGCTCACCCAGGCATAGTAATAGTAGGTGCCGGGTGTAGTCGGTGCGTTGAGTGTAACGCTTTCATCACTGGTGCGATAGGCAGCGAGGGCGCTCACGCTGTCTGTGTCGACAAGTCTATCCTTGTTGTCAATGTCTGCATCAGTTGAAAGGTAATACTTGAGTGTTGTGCTGTTGGCTCGTGCGTTTCCCCTGTTTCTCACCGTGGCAGACAATCTGAAACTTTCACCGGGGACTAAGGTGGACTTGCTCACACGCGGCGGTTCAACCACCAAGTCCGGTTTTCCCGCGACTGGCTGTCCTACAGTAACTTTGATAGGCGTGATACAATTATTATCGGTATTGTTCTCATTCTCAACAGGGTCTATGCAAATACTGTAATAGTAAGTGCCCGGGGTATCCGGTGCCTCCAGATTGAGCGGGGTGCCGGATGTAAAATTGGTGGAAGATGTCGGACGCTTCGGGCCTACCACGGCGCGAAAGAATTGTGTCTGACTTGTCGCGACGGCTTTATTGACAGACCGATAATATCTTAGCGTTGTTGAAGGGGAATCGGCTGTGCCCCGGTTTACGACCCTAACAGACAGTGTAAAACTTTCGCCGGGGGATAGGGTGGTTTTGCTCGCCCCAGGCGATTCAACAGCAAGATCTGGTTGTGCCGCAGGAGATGCTCCTACCGTGATCTTGACAACATCGGAACAGTTGTTATTAGGGTCGATCTCATTCGGCACGCTGTCCACACACGCCTTGAAATAGTAAGTGCCGGGAGTAGTGGGCCCATCAAGGTCAATGCTTTCATCACTGGTGCGGTTAGAACCGAGGGCACTCACACTATCTGTTTCTGCAATATGATGCGCATCGTTTCTGAGGAAAGTGCCATTAGAGGAAAAGTAATAATGTAGTGTTGTGCTGACGGATTGCCTTGTTCCCCTGTTTCTGACGGTGGCAGATAAAGTAAACTTTTCACCAGGGGCTAAGGAGGTCTTGTTTGCACGAAACGGTTCAACAACAAGATCTGGTCGTTTGGTAGGGGGTGGTGTATCCCCACCAGCTCCAGATAAATCTAATGCCATCCTGCTTACTCCATCCAATTTTATAACGACCTCTATATTATCTCCGTTAAGATTTGAACGAAGAATTTTATCCGTACCAGTGTCTGACCAATACATCTTGTTATTAGATACATCCAACACTATATCTCTTGGGTACTTCAATCCATCCGCACTTGTAACGAGGTTTTCCATATTATCTCCGTTAAGATTTGAACGAAGAATTTTATCCGTACCAGTGTCTGACCAATACATCTTGTTATTAGATACATCCAATGCTATGCTTCTTGGCGACTTCAATCCATCAGCACTTGTGAGAAGGTATTCCACAGGACCTGTACCACCCAAGTTGGCACGGTGAATTTCACCCGAAATCGGGTTTGTCCAATACATTTTATTACCTGATACATCCAACGCTAATTCTTCTGGATAAATCCATCCATCTGCATGTGTAAAAAGGTCTTCTACATGAAAGTCATCCAAGTTCGCTCGCCGAATTTTATTGTCAAACTCTATCCAATACATCTTGTTATTAGATACATCCAATGCTATGCCCTCTATCGCATCTGATCCTGTAAAAAGGTCTTCTATATTATCTCCGTTGAGATCCGAACGAAAAATTTTAGATGTTCTACCAAATCTCCAGTCTGTCCAATACATCTTGTTATTAGACACATCCAGCGCTATGAGACTTAAAGAGGACAATCCTGTGATGAGGGTTTCTCTATTTGAACTGTCAGGGTTCACACGCAAAATTTCCCCCTCAAAACGATCCACCCAATATATTTTGTTTACAGCTGCCTCAGAAATGCCCTGTGCAACAAATGCAAACAAAGCAACCACTAACACTAAAACAATACCTTTTCTATTCATATTGTGAAACTCCATTTCAAACGTTGATTACAAATGTACCAGATGTGTGTAAATGGCTATCGGATTAGCGTCTTTCGCATTGTGGAGAAATCCTCGCTTGGATATACTAAAATAGACACTGATTCCGTATTGCAGTGAAACAGTCTGTGGTCGTTAATGCTATTATTGTCAGTGTGTTTAAGGCACAAACGGCAAAGGGGATAACTGTAGTTGATACGCCATCAGTTATGATAAGATATTTTTCGTTATTAATCAAATTAAATTGTAATATCGTCTGTATGTAACTATAAAATAATACGAAATTTTTACTAAATTTTGGACAATTTATAGTAAATCCCGTAATTATCTACACGCTAACGAAAGGGCGAGGGAGGATACTAAGGGGAAATACGCAGGAATACCACTGCGAAATTCTACCGGGAAGGAAAAGTGTCTATTTGTTTTTAGGAACCACTGTAAACTTATGCGTTGCCTCTTCCACACCGACGAATCGGCTGTAAATCGCAACACGGCTCAGCTTGCCTTCCCAATTCCGACCACCACTCGCCTCATCACCGAAAAGCAACGGATAGCGTTCCCAATTGCTGAAATCCCCTTGAATTCCGTTGCTAACGTAAACGAGTTCGCCATTGATATAGCAATAGACGTTTCCATCAAAATAACTGACGATGACGTGTACTGGTTTCCCCACCTCAATCTTACCGAAAGAGAACTCGCCGCCCATAGCATTCGCGCCGGTCCGCGGCGTGCGGATTCTCACAGCAAAACGGCTTCCATCTTGCCCGAAAGTAAAGTTGCGATGAGTAATGTCGTTTGAGAACGAGATAATCCTTGCAGGACCATCCTGATCCAGATTATCCGTTGTAACCAGACACTCAAGCATCAACTGGTTGCTCGCCTGACATGCTGCGAGAAGTGCCTCATTTACACCCTTAGTGAGAAATGCACCGCCGGTCAAATCCATCTGTCCATCTTCATCGATTGTCGCATCTCCACGCGCCTCAATTTCTCCACTGCCTTCAAGTGTGTTATGCCAGAGAAACACGAGTCCATCACGCGAACCGGGGAATTCTGTATGCGTTCCGATGTCAGCGGGTGCCTTCGGTGATACATGGATTGCGATGGATGTCGTCGAAGTGTCGCCCTCCTCGTTCATCACCGTGAGTGTTGCAACGTATTGACCAAGGCTTTCGTAGATGTGTGTCGGATGCGATTCGTTGGATGTTGCCCCGTCTCCGAAACTCCAATGGTGTGTTAGATCACCTGCCGCTGAGAAATTCACTGTAAGCGGTGCACTGCCTTGAAGCACATCAGCAGACGCTTTCGCCTCCGGACGAAGTTTCTCACCCGGTGCGTATGGCGTAAAACGATATGCAAAACCACTGTGCGGTGCAGCAAATGTATACGCTCCGGGTTGCGCCGTACCGACAGGAACGACTTTCATATTCCAAGTATCCACACGATCGACTTTATACGGCTGCTCCCCGTGCAAATCCAACGTTATTGTCTGTGGTTCGGTTGTGTGAGTCAGGTAGTATTTTCCATGTTTCGCGAGGATATACCGTCCCTTATCGTCACCGATCGGCTCAAGTGTATCAAATGCAGGTGCGTCTGCCATGAAGTCTTTGAGAAACGCAATCCGTGGTGGACTCTCACCGCGCAGCACACCACCTTTCGCCCACCAGAGGAGGTCTTCTGGATGTTCGTATGTTTCTCCGTGTCCCACATAGCACCCAGAAACAGTACCTGCCCAGAAGTTTTGAACCATCTCTTCCGCTGTGATATTTCCCCATCCTTGCGGAATATCACCCTCGTAACGGCACTCATCATAAATAACAGGCTTTCCATATTGCGTACGATAGCGGATGCCTTGTGCCATGTTAGAGGTTTGGATGCTTGTATGTGTCACCCACGGTTTGCTGTGATCATACCAACGCCTGCAGTTATGAATCCCACGTAAACGCTGATACGGGTCATGGTCACGGATAATCTGGAAAAACCGATCCCAGTCCGATTCCTGTTTCGCTGGTATGATATCAAATTCATTTGCGAGAGACCACCAAACATTCCGAAAAGCTGCCAACCGCGCAACAGCATAACGGATGTATCGGTCATCGCTTTCGGCATCCATATTCTCAAAATCCCAGCGGTCATAAGTATGAAACAGAATGATGTCCGCCTCAATACCGAGGTCCAAGAGGTCTTGCACGCGTTGTTCAAAATGATGCCAGAATTTGGGGTTGAACCTTGTGAAATCCCAATCTTTTAGAGGCTTCCCTTCAAACGGGTAATAAACCGGTTCGTTTTTGTTATAGACGTAATCTTTAGGAAAAATGCACATCCGCATCTTATTGAAAGGTGCCTCAACGAGCGTTTTGAGCGTCTGTTCCTCCATCGCATCATCTTGATGTGCCCAAGCATAGCAGGTCGTCCCAAATTGGTGATACGGTGTCCCATCGGCGTATCGCAAGTAAAAATCTTTATAGACTTGCACAGGTCCGTGGTTTCCATCAGAGGGTTCGATGCACGTAAACTGTCCACTCTGACCGTCGAGCTCAGCGCGATTACTTTTCGTCGTGTACGTCCATTCACCGATTGCGTCAGGCATGAAGCGGATTTTGTATATTCCGTTTCCGTCATAGAACCCATGCGGCTCGAAAGTCCGACCCTCTTGTTTAAATTCCGCTGTCAATTCAACCTCAGTGAACGGATTCCCTGCGTCCGGTCCGTTCAAAGTTACTTCAAATATCCCCCAGCGTTCAATCATATTCACCTCTGAGTTTTGTTGCGCATCCGCGAGCGAAAATGCAGCCGCGAAAATTGTTATTGCCAAGATAGTTTTTTTCATTGAAACCTTCCATAAAGGCGAGGTTGCAAACCTCGCCAGCAAGTGTATGGAGGTAGAATTGTATGAAGATAAAAAGTAATTCGGTAATCGACAGGCAATGAATTGCGCTACTACAAACTGAAATTATATAGGCGCGCTTTTTAGGTTATCTCCCCGGCGGTTTAATCATCAAGTCTTCAACAATATGGACAAACTCACTATCCGACAACTTCGGATCCAGATAAGACCGAAAACCGGGTTTCATCTCCCATTCAAATCCATTCAATAACCGACCTTTGCCGTCTGTAACCTCAATGAAATAATCTCCAAGACCACGCACACCATATAAAACCGCGACCTGATCCCAACTGGCGCGTCCTTTGTACTGCCCGTTGAACCATTGATAATACGCCTCCCGCACAGGATTTTCAGCAGATGCCTCTACAAGTCTCGCACCGGTACGCACAGATGCCCCGTGCTGGCTGATAACAAGCCGTGTGGGCCAATCGCGAATAACATCCTCCGTCTTACCAACCAAATCGTGGCGGACCGTGTTAAAAGTATCGTTTACAAGTCCCGCCATCACAACGAGTTCCGTAACTTTCTGCGTAATGAGATCCGGATCAGCCTTCATAAGATCGTAGAGATTATTGAGAAACCCAACGCTGATAATCGTCACCGAGTTATCAGGTTGTTCACGAAGCACTTTCAAATAGAGTTCAAGGGAACTTGGGACTTCAACAGAAACGGAACCGCGAGGGAAATCAGCGATTTTATCCAGATATCTCGATTTATCAGGATCAGCGAGATCCCCCTTATAAATACCGATGGGTATTTCACCGCGATTGTACCATGTATTTATGGCACGAATAGCGTTGACCCCGCTTGGATGCACCTCATTGAAACTGATCGCCAGGATTTCTGCTTTCCCACCATCTGCCAAGGCATGCAGCACCGCCAACGCGCCAACATCATCGACATCGCCACACATATCGGTTTCAAATATTACTTTTTTAGCGGATGCTTTCGCGGTCCCTTGTGCTAAAGAGTTAGATGATGTCATTGCCATAGTAAAAAGCGTCAATATCGTCGCAAAATATGAAACTTTCAAGTTTCTCCATAGATAAAAGAACATTGAATGCTGCATTTAAGTCTCTGTGTTGTCAGATGCGTTAAAAAAAGCATCTTTCGTACTGAGGTTCTTCCACCTCTCAATGATTTCGCCGTAAACCGCCGGTTCATCTTTGTCGTGAATGCGATCGCGAGCATCCAACCAAGCGACAATACGACGGACACCCTCAACGAATGTAATCGTCCAGCGAAAATCCAAGTCTGCTTTCGCCGCGGTATTATCAAAGATGTTGTTATATTGAAAATTCTCTTTTTTCTACGACTCAGTATATTTGAAAAAATGAGGAATGTCAAGAGTTTCTACACAGGAGACTTTGAACAGATCTGTCCAGAAATTGAAAATTGTGGTAGTTAACATATAGTAAATATATAATTCACAATTTCGTCTTGTTTGCCTTTCAAAGTTGCTAACGCCTTCGACTTCTATCACCTTAAAGGACGCGATGACCTATCGAATTCACCACAGAAATTTGACCATTTTAACCGCCCATGAAATTTTTCAAAATCGCTTCTCAGACCTTTGGTCGCTTAGGTTTTCGCTCAATTTTGAGAGACTCGAAAATTCTGTAGTTTTCTGTGGGAGCTGATGTGTTTTTGTTTTTTCACCCCTACGTTCATGAAGCGAATCAGACGTTTTCGGTGTTGTGTCCGAAACGTCCTAAATCTCCCTTTTTGAACAAAATCGTCCAAAAATTGAACACTGAAAAGCATCGCATCAGATAGAATTGGGAGAATTTGGTGTTTATGCGCGCTTTTGCACTCAAATTGTCTTTGGCATGAAAATTGCTTATGCTTACGTGTTAATACTTGCGAACCAACCGGGAAAGCCCCCTCCTTGGAAAAATTTGGAGCGATGCGATCAGCTTTCCCTAACTCGATTGTCGCATCGCTCCACAGCACCATTTGCGAGGAGAAACGATCATGAACAGATGGAAATGTCTACTCTTTATACTTTTGTGCCTGTCACAGATTGGCTGCGCAGCACTCCTAACGGAGCAGGAGTATGTTTTGATTGATCGCGATGTAGAAGAAAAGGCGACTTTCCACGGAGTTATTTATTCACTTCCAGAGAGAGCGAACGTACGGAAAGTTGTGCTTCTCGGTTCTGGAAAAATCCGAAACATTGAAATTCATGTACGTGATAAGAGAAATCAATGGGAACCCACCAAAAAAATACCGGGTGGAATTCAATTCCCTTTTGAAATCCCACTGAGTGCTGAGACAGATGCTATCAAAATTATAAAACACTCAATGACTGGAGCCGGTCGCATTGAGACGGTTCAATTTTACACTATTGCGGATAAAGGAGATTAAGTTTTTCTATAACTCCTTTATCTCCACATCACAGTCCCTTTTCAGGTGCCTTCCTGGGTCAAACGGATTATTTCTGAATGACACATTGGAGAGGAGAAAAATGAAAGCTAAACTTATCTATACCCCGTTGCAGGCAACAGTGATGTTCGTGTATTTCCTACTTGCAGTGGGATTTTATGCACAAGCCTCTGAGGCGACACATATCGCATTCACTTCTGAGCGAGATGGGAACCCTGAAATTTACATCATGGATACAAAGGGGAAAAATCTTCAGAATCTCACAAACCACCCAGCACGAGATTGGCAATCCGCATTCTCACCCGACAGACAGTGGATGGCTTTTGTTTCTAATCGGAGTGGCACTGACAGAATTTATCTGATGAATAGAAATAACAACGTAATCCGTCCATTAACGAATCATCTGAGATCGACAGGAGATTTTGATCCGAATTGGTCGCTGGATGGACAGTGGATTGCCTTTACGTTCAGAGAAGGGGAGGGGCCAGGGTCTACGTATAACATTTACAAAATCAATGTCAACAGTGGAGACCTGCAGCAACTGACAGACACCGGATACAATAGGTTTCCGAAGTGGTCGCTCGATGGAGATCAAATTCTTTTCTATTCTGCCAGAAAAGAAGGAAACGACCTCTTTCTGATGAAGTCCAATGGAAAAAGTCCCAGACGCGTTAGAGAAAGGAGGTTCGGCGGAGGCCATCCAACTTGGTCGCCCGATGGAAAACAGATTGCCTATAGAATGACCGATCTTGCGGGGGTCGGCATTTACATCATGACTGCAGCAGGACAAAATAATCGGAGGATAACGCGAGAAAATACATGGGCTTATCATCCTACCTGGTCTCCGGATGGGCAGTGGATCGCCTATGAATTGGAAGTTGAAAGTCCGTGGGGCAACCCAAACCGAGATCCAAATATCCATCTTATCAGTCCTGATGGCATCGAAACGCGGCAATTAACAAAGCACCCAGCAAGAGATCGTTATCCTGTGTGGGTGCCGGAGGGGTTTCTCTCTGTTTCTCCCACTATGAAGACACAAACGACTTTATGGGGAACACTGAAAAAATCTGGCAGCGATTAAATAAAGGGGCATCACCTTTTTCGTATCAGAAAAATTCGACTCCAATTGATCTGGACTGCGGAAGCTGTACCTCTTCGGGCATTTTTACACCTTTTGCCCCTTTTTGTGCAATTTAACAGCCGTAATACCGAGATTATGGACGTATTTGACATATTTGGTGTTGGCATGAAAATTGCTAACTTTAAACAACGCTGAGTAAACCATGGGAGAGCCTTTCTCCTTGGAGAAACACGGTTCGAGGCGATCGGCTTTCCCCTACTCAATTGCCGCATCGCTCCTATCCATTTAGCGATAGGCGGAAAATCGAAAGAAAAAGTAAGGAGAATACAAAGATGAAACGTAAAGACTTTGGCATGATATTCGGAGTTATGTTCTTAGCAAGTAGCATGCTGCTTCTGACGAAGGTTTATGCTCAGGAACCCGACGTTGGATATGTGTCTTTTAACTCTGATCGAACAGGAAATCATGACATCTATATCATTAATACAGATGGTAAGAATCTCCAAAACTTAACGGATCACCCTGCGAAGGATTTTTCTGCGGCCTGGGCACCCGATGGAAGGTCTTTCGCTTATGTGTCGGATCGAGACGGAAATTATGAGATTTATGTGATGGATCTGAGTCAGATGGAAACTCGCCGGTTGACGAACCATCCCGCACGAGACAATAATCCTGCCTGGTCTCCAGACGGACAATGGATCGCTTTTGAATCGGATCGAGAAGAGGGTTACCATATCTACAAAATGAACATTCGAGGTGAAAAACTGCAGCAACTTACAAACAGGGGGCAATTTAACTCAAAACCAGTGTGGTCGCCAGACGGGAAACACATCGCTTTCAATTCAAATCGGGATACAAGTCACGGTATCTATACAATGCAATCTAACGGGAAAAGACTGAGAAAACTCAGGACTGGAAACGGAGCGAATCCTGCGTGGTCACCGAATGGAAAACAGATCGTCTTTTCTGAGGCACAAGACAGAGTTTTGAAAAATCATGCGCTTTTCATCGTAAACCTTGATGGCAGCGGTTTACGCCAGTTGACTAACGATCCGCGGTTTCACCACCAACCGGCGTGGTCGCCGGATGGGGAATGGATCGCCTACATTTTATGGCAGGGGCGCGGGAAAGGTACTGATGTTCACGTGATAAATGTGGCGGGTAAACCGATCCAGCGGTTGACAAATGATGGGGTGAACAAGTATTTCCCTAAGTGGGTGCCCGAGGGGTTTCTTGCTGTTTCTCCAATTGCACAGACACAAACAACACTATGGAGCAGATTGAAGAAATCTGGCAGCGACTAAATGAAGGCGGTATCACCTTTTTCGTATGAGATAAGGATAGAAAAAATGATAAACCTTTCACTACGGACCTGATCTGTCACTTCGCAAAATGCTTATTCGGAAATGAGATGGTTTGATGGAGGCATAAACTTGAACATCTTCAGTTAATTCGTCCGTAAGGAGGAACACAACCGATGAACACGTTAAAACGAGCGATTAACTTCATGCTTGTAGTGACTTGCGTCCTGAGTGTATCTGTGTTCTATGGTTGTGGTGCCGACAGTCTCGGACCGTATGTGCCGTTCTTGCCTACCATTGAGAGCGAAGCTAAGTTTTCAAGCAGATACCAATTGGAAGAAGAACCGCAATTCTTCTATGACCTTTACGGTAAAGAAATCGTAGAAGGCAGTGAACTCAATACATACACCGATCAGAAAACATTTGATCCGAACGGTAAATTAATTGTCGGGTGGGGTGGTCAACTTGATAGTCTTCGCTTCACAGCGCAACTCGACCGGACGATCATAGCTGAAGAAACCTTTCTCGGTAGACATACTGAGTTTATTATTGGCGATCATCTACGGATCAAACCTGCTTCCCTGTTTCCAAACAGATATATTATATACAAAACTGAGTTTGATGGGCTTCGGTGGGATATCTCTTTCGCGCAGGAGCACCATCTTTTTAGCCTCATCCACTCACGTATTTCTAACCCTATCAAAATAACAGATGCCCCAGGACAAGGGGAGAGACTCGGACTGAATCTCGGGCGGCGAAACGGATTGAACGCAGTGTCAGGTGTCAGGAACATTGAAAACGCACGACTCGTTGGCTTTCGAGGACAGGGACTTTTAGGTGAGTTTTTCCGCGTCGGATTTACTTATGTAAATTTGTATAAAGAACATCCAGAACGCCGCATAAATTCATTCATGGGGACCGTCGCCAATACACCGCCTGAAATAATCTCCATTGTTTTCCGTGATGACTCGCCTGAAGATAATCACACGAGGGCATTCACCGATTTTTATGCTTACGACCCTGATTTACATAGCGATAATATCCAAGAGGGAGTCGGTGCAGCTTTCAAAAGCATGAAGATTACAATCGTTACACAAGCACTTGAAGAATTACCCCCGGCAGCTATAGCGGAAGGCATTGAACCCGACCCACTACCAGAAATAACGCACCGATTTAATATCTTCGCTAACGAACTTGTTCCAATTGATCACGCCGGAGGTCCTTCCGAAATTCGAGATTCCGTTGATGGGAAGTGGAAAATTGTCAGCGGTTTCAATAAAATGAAATACGATCTTATGCTGACGGATGAGAAGGTTAACATTGATCCGAGAACAGTCAAATCGGTTGTCCTTGACATGGTCGTTGCAGGTGATTACAACATAGCCTTTATCGGCTTTAGTGAAGCAAATAGAGCAGAAGAAAACCCCGACCTACAAGAGTGGATTAAAACTGAAGATGGTCGCATTCAGATACCGTATCGGGACATAATTGCGGCTCCGGGGAATTACGGTCAATCTCCGGATTACATCAAAAACAGGGAAAAATTTGTAGACAACCCAACGCAATGGAAAGGTGAAGGGAGGCCTCGGAAGGTCCGATACCGCTACGGTGCCGCGCGTGCTGCGGCACTCTACGGAATTGATCTCGAAGGGACTATCGGTAATGTTTCCATCAGGACACATTACTCTATTAATGGTAAATACAAACAGTACCCGACTATCCCCAAGGATAAGATAGGCTTTAGTCGAACCAGGACAACTATTCAAGGTCCAGATGGTGAGGAAGAAACGGGTGTCACTATTGATTTCAACAGCCGACTCCCAGTAGATGCAAACGGCATTCCCACATATTCGGAAACCGAAGGTGAACGTTTTGAGGCTTTTTTAGGGGGTGACGGAACAGATGAAGATGGCAACGGAAAACTCCGTAGAGAAACCGCTTGGTTCGTCCAACTCAAGTCTCGCTTTAGCAAACTCCACTTGGAAGGTGTCTTGTATCATATTGATCCAGGTTACACAACCAACTACCTGAATTTTGGAGCGCATCCGAATCGAGGTCAGATTTACATGCTTGAACGAGGCAGACCAGATAGGCCTTTGGAAGAACAAATTGAACAAATTCCATGGGACGCATCCAATTATACGCTGATTGAGGATGACGATGATGGCGATGATTGGCCCGATGACGGTGACTTTGATGGCGTAATTCCACGTGCCGATGACCGAAACCAGAATGGCGTATTAGACTTTCAAGAAGATTTTCTTATTTTTGATGCTGACCCACCTGTATTTACTCATATTATCGATCTGAATAATAACGGGATCGTTGATCCCATTGAGGATGACTTTGAACCAGAATATGAATACGGTATAGACCGTCAGGGTTATCACCTCAAAGCGAAATACAATGTGTTTGATAATCTTTCTGTCCAAGTCGGTTGGTTAAACGAAAGCGAAATTTCAAGCCGACGAAAAAATAACACTAAATATCTACATGTCACTTATAAACGCGACATCCCGGATTTTGGCAGCGTCCACTTCCAAAACCAATTTGTCCGAGTGCAGGACGATATTCCAGATTACACAATTGTTTTGCCTGTTGGAGAATTGGAACCGATTCACATTAATGACGAACTCGATTTCTACAACGCACGAGTAAATACAACAACGCTTCAATGCCTCTATACCGCAGTGCCAAACTTGACACTTGAAGCCAAACTCTTGGTGCTCATGCAAAAACAGTTTGAACAGGATAAAGAAAAGGCACTTTTCACGGATATTGAATACGACCCGATATCAAAGAACTTTGAACCGGATGAACGTGTTGACTTTATGGTGCCAATTAATCAGGTCCGGCTTGGTGCATTCTATCCTGATCATGGACTTAACGCACTTGACCCGAATGACACCGGTTTAATCTATGACCATACGAATTGGAAAAAACGCCGTTACCCTGAACGGAATATCCATAATCAACTCACTATTCTGAAAGCGAAATACGAGATTCCGCTTGGGGATCTCCCGCTTCTCAACAAAATTGCTGCAGATTTAACGCTAACACCGATGGTTAAGTACGTCTGGGACCGCGCTTTTGACCGAAGTGCCGAAGAAATTCCCAAAACACTCAACCCAGACCTATTTCTCCCCACCGACGATCAACCGGTTGAATATTTGCGATTTAACCGTCGAAGCCGAGAGGACATTCTTGGGGTCCGTCTTGATTATCAGTTCACACCGAGATTAGGGGTCCTTGGAGGATTCCAATATCGAAAGTTTTCCAACCGGGATAAAAACTTCAAGAACTACCTACAAACTTTCCCTGCTGACGTTAGCGTTCCAAACCTGTACCTTTCTGACATGCGAACTCGTATTTTTGAAATCCAAGCCATCAAAAGAGGCGAGTGGCTCGGCTTCTATATCGTCATCCTCGCAGGGCACCGTAGAACCACGAATCTGTTTCAGCATAAGAGGAGTAATACAACGTTCGTTCGAGCAATGATGGGTTTCTAACGCTTTGGGAAAAGCGTTTCCAACAGACCTATTACTGAACTGTTGACTGTCGGCGCAATGTGTAATTGATTCTGTAGATATGCTGCGTAGGGTGAGACAACCCCCAAAATGAATCGGGTGATTGTGTCATCATCTGTAGAAAGACAGATGCCAGTCCCTTCGGCAACTTCCTCCGACACGCGAATTTCGCCATCTCTGATGGTAAGACTTGCCTGATGCTCCGAACCTTTGATGTTGATTGTCCCTTGCCAGTCTTTGTAAGCATCGCTCTCGTTCAGTCGTTTGGAAAGCAGTGAAGAGAGTTCGCCAAGCAGCATCGGCAGATTGATGATTTTGAACATCCATACCCAATCAGCATCTGTCGACGTGTATCCAAAATTGTGGAACAGCGTTCTGACATAATTCTTTTCCGCCTCTCCTTCCGGTCGCCAGGTTATTTTTTTATATTTACGTTTTACCAGTTCGTTGTGCAACGCGCAGAGCAGTGCAGCACCGACCTCTCCAAGGAAACCTTCTGGATGTGTGGTACCTTCAGAGGGTTGGGATTCAAGACAGAATTCAGTGATTGAGACATTCTTTTCCTTCTCAAAGCATTGCGCTTGCACATACCCCAGTAACTCACCATCTTTCTCTGCGAGATAAATCAACCGCGTTTCGGTTGTTCTTCGCCTTTCAGCACGTCTCGGTCTGCGGTCCATCCGGTCCGCATAAAATGCCGTGAGTACCCTTGCCATCGCGGCTTCATCCCCAGATTTATAAGAACGAATGACCAAGCCTTCGATTATTTTTGACTGTTCATGCCGTAACGTTTTGATGAAACTTCCGCCTGATAACCCATCAACGAACCCAAAACTCCTGTACATTCCATGGGCGTTGTTGTCTGTGCCAGTATGAAGAGAGATACAAGAGTACTGGCGGACCAGTTCATGCGACATTGAGACACCAAACACCCACCGCGCGAATCCCTTTCGACGATACTCTGGCTTGGTATGCACCCAACTCACATAAATACCCGGAGCATGCGTGTTGTGAGGGAAATGGTGTGTATGGAGCATTACATTGCAAATGGCAACGCGATTGCCGCCGATGATCGGATAGTGATATAATTCCGCATTGCGTTTGACCTCCATCGTTAGGAGAGGCGCGCCGTTTTTGTCTGTGAGCCCTTTGTATGAGAACGCTTCGGCTGCTGGGTGCCCAATCTTGGCAAGTAAATATACAGTTTCAAGTTGGTATCTGTAATCTTGGTACGGCGCAATCTCCACGAGCCGATCTACGACTTCGCCGCCTCCACCGTTACGAACCAACATCAGTACCGCCATTGCCACAAGTCCATTATCCTCCGTTTCGACTGTCAACGCTTCCAGCACTTTCACCGCTCGGTCATCGCAGCTATTGATTAGTTTTGCCGCTGCAATCAGGCGTTCGTATCTGTCCGCCGTGTCCAATTTAGCAACCAATGCCGAAATTTGATGCTCAGATTCGTCAGCAATTTCGAGAAGGCTATCGATCCCATCGATTCTGTCGCTTGTATCTATAGTTGTGTCACGAATCATCCCGTTGAGGTATCCACCGACCGCTGCTACAAATTCGTCGCTATCATTCGGCAATAATGGGAGTGGATGGACGGTCGTTCCAATCTCTTCAAACCATGGAAACAGGTCCTCACCTACGGCTCGGCTGAGGTAATAAATTAGTGAGTCTATCTGTGAAAAGGTTGTGCGCGGCATATTCTGTTCTGTGTCAATTTGCTTTTTGGAGAATACCTCAGTGAGCCGGACAAACAGGTCGTCACCATATTTATCGAGGAGCACCTTCAGTATCCAGATCGGCTTGCGAAATTGTTGCTCGTAAACTTTAGCGATGTCAACCAACTTTTCGTCGGCATTTTCATGAAATTGCCGCTTGGCTTCAGTGACCATCTCCGCTGCGTCTCGTTCAAATCCGAGTAATTTCATTGCCCAGATACCAAAGAAAAACTGGAATCCATCAAAAAGAACATCCGTCGCCTTTCCAAACGGCGTTTTGTCGGCGATCAATCCACTCGCCTCAACACCGAGCGAATAGGCGAGTCTTGGAGGACTGACACATGCCCCGATTGTCATGACCGAATCCTCCCAATCGCCGCCGTATTTATGAACACACGACGGAATCAGATCGATTTTCCACTCAATCTTCTCATCTTCAGGGAATTTCGAGAACATCTCCTCCGTCAGTTTTTTAGCAAACGCCATACAGGTGTCCACACGATCCTCGACGAACCGCGTATAGAAAATCTTGATTTTTCTGTCTTCTCTGACCTGTTCATCAATTGGAATTTCATCAGGGATTGTCTCCGTCCTTGTTGTTGAAGAAACACGGTTGATTCCCAACCAATCTATGAATCGCCCAGATACAGGGTGATTCTCATTTTGAAAAAGCTGCGTGTTGATTAACAGGACGCGTCCTGATCCGAAATGGAGACATGCTCCAATAGGTCCTTTCGTCTCGCTGTGTTCAAGGAAAACGTTACCATCCACGGGGATATCGAGGATACCGCAGGACGTGAGACCGAGGTCATCAATTTCCAGTCCATCGACAACTTCGTGGTCAGTGAATCGCAGATTTTTCTTTGTATAGCCACGCATAGGATTCGCGTCAGTATCCGTCTCGCCTTGTCCTTCAGGTAACGGAAGAAACTGCGTGCCGAAAAGAGATGCGACGAGATTAATCCCCAATTCTGAGATCGGTTCACGGACATCTCGCTCGAATAGGATCGTGCTGGCACCTAAAAGAAGTCCACCGCCATTTTTGACAAATTCGCGAATCATTTGGTGTTCTGTATCGGTGTATTTTAGCGCGGTGTTGCTACAAATCGTCAGGACATCGTAATTCTTTAGCACTGCTTCACTGAGATAATCCCGGTTGTTGGTGGTTTCATAAATATTGTCCGGCTCGATTCGTATCAATCCGTCTGACCACCCAGCATCACGTGAAGTATCAACTAAAATCCGAATTCGTTCTTTTGTCATCTGTCTTATTCCTTATTCATCAGATCAGTGGTTGGAAGGCAAAGAGTAGAAGCGCGGAGTTACCTACCCTTCCATTCTTCCTTTCTTTCGTCCCAATTATCTTTTTCTAAATTCGCCTCTCCTTCTTTTATTCAACTATATCTACGGCATTTTCTTCAACTTTTTTGTTGCACTCCAACGCTGAAGTTGCTATGATAGGTATAAACCAGCACACTCTTCTTGGTAAACTTCGGAGACAGGCATGAACAACTATCGGATCGCGATTATCGGCTTGGGTGGCATGGGTGGCTCTCATGCCCAAGCGGTGGAGTTAGAGACGAACTGCGAACTCATCGCTGGAGCAGAAATCAACCCGGAACGGGCAAAGGCATGGAGCGAACGGTTCGGTGTTAAAGCAATCTATGACGACTACGAAAAGATGCTTGATGAACAAGAACCTGATCTTGTCATCGTCCCAACGCAGGCACCAATGCACTATCCCCCAACAATTGCGGCGGCACGGCGTGGCATCCACGTCTTCTGTGAAAAGCCGACTGCTCTAAACCTTATTGAAGCCGACGAGATGGTTGAAACCTGCGATCAGCATCACGTCAAGTTTGCCATTAATCACATCAAACGCGCCAGCCCATACAATCGTCACGTCCTATCACTGATTGAGAAAGGCGAAATCGGCGATGTCGTGCTGATGAAGGCAACCGACAAAGGCGGACGCAAGGTCGGCAACTCATTGATGGAAATGGGTACACATCTCTACGATTGGTTGCGCCTCTTCGGCGGCGATGTCGAATGGACCCACGCACACCTCGTGCAGATGGACGGACGTGAGTCAACCGTAGATGACATCAAACATACCCAAGAAGTTCACCCGCATGACCGAGATGCGGGGCTTGTATTGGGTGAACGCGGACACGCCTCTTTCCGCTTCAAGAACGGCATCCATGCCGACGTACAGTTCCTCGCGCAACCGCAGACCAACGATGACGCCTACGGTATTGATATTATCGGGACCGAAGGACGAATTGCGATTCGAGAAAGTGTCGGCACAACGATGTTTATTCACAGAGGACAACATCAGACCCCTGCAGAAGCGTGGGAACCGGTGCATCTTGCCTCCGAGGACCTTGACGAACAGGGAAATCCACGGGATAAAGCATCAATACGATTGCTTTTGCAACGCCTCATGCTACGCGATCTTATTGAAGCGATTGAGGAAGACCGAGATCCGTTTGCAAGCGGCAGAGACGGTCGAGATTGCCTTGAAATGATCCATGCCACGTGGGAATCGCATCGTCAGAAGGCTCGTGTACCTATGCCACTCACGCCACGCGAACACCCGCTTGAACGGTGGAAAAGAGATTCTTAACGATGGAATCCTGAGCGTTTCGTCTGTTGTTTGAAACGGCTGCTTTTCCAAGTACGACTCCTGTGTTGGGTTCAAAGAGATGTTTACTGTAACCAGAAATCCGTTTTTTGACAACGGAAAAAAACGGCTCAGAAAGGCCCAAGGTTAAAAAAATGCAACGTTTGGATATTCTTCACCCGTCGATTGACGATTACTTACTTGACATTATTCCTGAACGCGATGAAGTACTCACAGAGATGGAGGCACACGCACGCGCAAATCGTTTCCCAATCGTGGGACCACTTGTCGGGCGGGTCTTACATCAATTGGTGCTGCTGACCAATCCCACACGGATTTTTGAGATGGGATCAGGCTTCGGCTATTCGGCGTATTGGATGGCAAAGGCATTGCAAAAACCGGAAGCCTCTATCATCTGCACCGACGGTTCGCAGGAGAACGCCGATCGCGCAGCAGGCTATCTTGCGCGCGGTGGTATTGCAGATCGCATCGATTATAGAGTCGGTAATGCGCTTGAAATCATCGACGAAACCGAAGGTGAGTTTGACATCATTTACAATGACATCGACAAAGACGGATATCCTGAAGCGTTTCAGAAAGCGATTCCACGACTCAGGAGCGGTGGGTTGTTTATTACAGATAACATGATATGGGGTGGACGCGTCGTCACACAAGAACCCGGTGGCCCTCCAGAAGGACTCGATGAGCGGGAGCAGTGGTTCCATGCCGCCACGATCGGTGTTAGAGAGTTGACACGCCTCCTCTATAGTTCGCCTGATGTATTCACGACGATTATTCCGCTCCGCGATGGCGTTTCTGTCGCAGTGAAACGTTAGTTTATCAAAGAAACAGAACGATTAAAGGCACTGTTCGGATTGTTCTGCCTCGTTTTACAGCGTTTGGTTCAAATAGATTCAGCGTATGAGGACGATCCTCAAGTCACACTGAAGTAGTCGTGTAGAAGCGGTTGAGAAGCGCGTCTACTGAGGTTTCGTCGATTTTAGATGCTTTTCAAGGAACGCTTTTGTCAATTCTGGTACCTTTGGATCTCTAAACCAGCCGTGACCGCCTCCTTCTACCTTATAGAACGTAACCGGCACACCCGCTTTCTCTAACGCGTCCTTCAACAACACGCTCTGTTGATACGGAACAAGCTTGTCTTGATCTCCGTGAATAATCAGAAAAGGCGAGTCATCTTCAGAAACGTAGGTGACTGGATTCGCTTTCGCCACGCGATCCTTATGTTCTTGAATTGGGCCTCCGACCAATTTCGACTCTGGAGAGTCAGGTGCATCGTGCACCAACCCGTCAGGAAGGCGGTGTGCATCCATCTGCAAGAAGTCTGTGGGACCGTAGTAATTGACGACAGCTTGGACTCGACTGGATACTTCTAAGTTTTCTCCCACCTCAAATTCGTTCACGTCGCCTGTTGTACCGAGCATAGCAACCGAGTGTCCACCGGCGGACGAACCCCACGCCGCAAAGCGGTCTGAATCGAGACGATAGGTTTCCGCGTTCGCGCGCAGCCACCGCACAGCGGCTTTCACATCCTCAATCTGGGCCGGAAAAATGGCGTGCTGGCTCAAGCGGTAGTTGATACTCGCCCCTGCATAGCCTGACTTAAGATATTCCCTCGGGTTGTAATGTCTCTTGTCTCCACCGAGCCAAGCACCTCCGTGTACCCAGATGATAAGTGGTAGGTTTTCTCCTGTGTCCGGCACGTAAAGGTCCAGTTTCTGACGTTCATGTCCATCCGTAACATAAGTAATGTCACGATGGACTGTTATTCCTTCGGGAACTTTCGTAGCCCCGGTGGAACCTCGACGCTGCGCGATTACTAAGGTTACAGCGATAAAAAACAGCATCAAAACAAGCATGACTGTGATCTGGATCATCGGCTTTCTCATTGGCTTCCTCCACCACATTCTCTCTTCTTCGTTGTCCTTTTGGATGTCGTGGACTTCGTCTCCCATGTTGCCTTGGATTCAATTCTGACATTGTAAATTTCCTATCTGTTCCTTACCAGGGGTACGCCTACATTTGGGTTTCAAGTAGCGCGATGCTTTGTGTATCCAGCTTATTGTAGTTTTCAATTTCATAGCGGTTACCATCTGCATCCTTAATCAGAACACGTCCGTTTCCAAGCGTGACAATATCGTACCGACTGCGCAAACTGAACTGCACATCCCCTTGCGAAGTTTCAACCACCCATTGTGTAATTCCAAACTGCCCTTCCAGCGCGTTGATTTTGGTAATCTTCGGCATAAAGTAGCGTCTCTGTAACTCCTCAACGAGAATCTTTCGGGACTCGTGTGGCAGATGCTTTATATCCTCAATAATGCCGATCTCGTTAGATTCTTCGTCCATTAGAGCAATATATCGGCTGGTTTCACTTACAGGAAAAGCGTAGACGGGTTCGACCTTCTTCCGAATTGACCCATCTGGAAGTTGGACAACCAACTCTTCAAACGCGTTCCGCTCAATTCTAACACCGCTTGCATCAAGGAACTTTAATCCATCAGTAACCTTAACTGCTTCCTTCATGAATATTTCCTCCCTTTAGCCTCAGATTACCATGCGCGAATTTTTGACAATTCAGTTTGTTTCTCACACAAACCAGCATAAGTTCCCCCTTTGGCAATCAGTTCCTCATGCGTCCCAATTTCGTCAACCTCGCCCTCTTTCAGCACAACAAGTCGATTGGCGTATTTAAGGGTTGACAATCTGTGCGCAATAGCGAATACTGTTCTGCCTTGGATGAGCCGTTCTAACGCCTCTTGGATTTTTGACTCCGTTTCGGTATCAACGGAGGAAGTCGCTTCATCCAAGATAAGGATGCGCGGATTTTTTAAAATTGCGCGTGCAATAGAAATACGCTGCCGCTCACCGCCAGAAACCCGTGCCCCTCTTTCACCCACCGTTGTGTCGTAACCATCGGGAAATTTCATGATAAAATCGTGCGCATTTGCTGCCATCCCCGCGGCAATGATCTCCATCCGAGACGCCCCCGGTTTTGAGTAACCGATATTCTCGGCTATCGTGCCTTGGAACAGGAACGGATCTTGTAAGACTACGCCGATCTGTTGCCGTAACGCCTTAACCTGAATGTCGCGACTGTCGTAACCATCAATCACTATTTCCCCGTCATTCGGGTCGTAGAAACGGGTAATCAGGTTGATAAGCGTGCTTTTCCCCGCACCGCTGTGTCCAACTAACCCTATCATCTCACCGGGCTCCACTGTAAAATTAACACCATTGAGCGCATTTTTTTCGCCGTCGTAAGAGAAATAGACATTCCTAAACTCAACAGCACCACGGATATTTCTAAGGGCTACTGCATTGTTTTTATCAGCAACGCTCGGTGGGGTATCCATAATTTCAAACACACGCTCGGCGGAGGTACCTGCTCGGATAAACCTTTCGTTCATCTGACAGAGCGTAGACACAGGTCTAAAGAACTGCATCATGTAACTTTGGAACATGAATAATGTACCAAGGGTTATATTGTCTTGGAAAATCTGCCATCCCCCGACTAACCAAATCAAAATAGAACCGGAATAGGTGATGAACTCCATAATCGGACGGTAAAGACTTCCAAGTTTTGCAGCGTTCATTTCACCCATAAACACCTGATGGGTCATATCGCTAAACCGATTTATCTCATAGCGTTCGCGGGCAAATGCCTTGACGACTCGTACCCCTGGAATCGTGCTCGCGAGAATCGTGCTAATGTTCGCATAACGTTTCCATAAGACATGGTACACTTTGCTCATCTTGTGCCCAAAGAAGATTGTAAAAAAGATAAGACACGGAATAGGTATCAGCGTCCAAAGCGCAAGTTGCCAGTTATAAGAAAACATAATCGCGCACATAAAGATAATTGTGAGAGAATCGCCGATAATATCTTGTATCCCACTCGCGATGAAATCTCGGAGTCGTGATACATCGTGCGTGATCCTCGACATCAAGTTTCCCGTATCTCGTTCATGAAAAAAATCAATAGAGAGCGCGTTCAGGTGTTCATACGTTTCATTTTGGAGCCGTCTCGTGATATTCTGACCCACCCATGCCATCATATATCCGCGCACAGATGAAGTTACCAAGGTAAAGACCCTAACTCCCACCATGAGTAGAATAAGCCCGATGAGATGCCCAAAGGTACCAGCAGTCGGTATGTTGTCAAACCACCCGCTCAAAAAATTGACGCTTCCTTGAAGGTGCCCCCACGTTGTTTCAGGGAGAGGCTGTCCTGAACTAACTGCAGTTTCGACCGGTTTCAAAATAGCGTCAACTAATTCTTTACCGAGGATCGGGGGGTAGACCCCGACAAACCGGATAACCATCATCAGCAGAAATGCAGGCACAACGACATACCAAAGCGGAACAGCGTACTTCATGAGCCGAAAGATGAGTTTCCCCTTCTGAACGCAATTGACACAAACATCTGACCAACTCGGGATAGGTTGACCACACTTCTCACAGCGTCCCTTTGCTTCAGAGGACATTCCACCTGGACCTTGTCCACGCCGACCACGTCCACGTCTACCGCGCGGTCTACCGTCTGAATTCGTTTCTCTTTGTGAAACCAATCCTTCCAGTTCCGAGACAGCACGACTGAATTTCGGGGTTAACCGTTTTGAGTAGCGCGATAGTTCAAAAGCATTGTCTGCAGTAATCACTTTGAGAATATTATTCCCGTACATCTCCAGAATTTCGACATTTTTGACGGATGAGAGCGGCACCTCGCGCATGTCGTGCCCGAGAACACCATTCTGATTGAAAGCGATGAGTCGTCTACTCGTAATTAACAACCAATCCTTGCCATAGGTCCCATCAAAACGAAGATCCGTCGAAACAGAAACCTTGATCTCTTCACCCGTTTCAAGTCGTGCTTCAGCCTGTTCTTTCAGGAGCTCAGGGACATCTTCCGTTGTTGACAGTGGTTCATGGTCTAACTTTCGGAAGCGTGGTTTTCCCCCATAATGATGCATCCTCCGCCGAGATGACCTTCCGCTGTCGAAACCTCGCATCGAGTCGCGCATAAATTAATCCTCCACAGATTAAACGGGTCGTTTCTATAACCTAAGTTTCGGATGGTTTTGTGTCTTCGGCAATCATTGCCCCAAGTTCAGTTTTCAAGTTCTGAATTTGAGAAATTTTTTCAGCGATCTTATCGAACATCTCCTGTTTAGCCGTGATGCCCTCACTGATGAGAAAAGCTGTCGCTTCGGAACGACTGCCAAATTGTCCGGATTCCACGAGTTCATCAATCCGATTGAGATCACCTTCATCAACTCTGACCATCACTACATTATCCCTTCTTCGTTCACCTCTCCCGTGTTTCCGCCTTCCTCGTCTTTCACGGTGTTTTCTTCTTGCCTGTTTTGTCTCAAGTTCTGACATTGAAAAATCTCCTTTTCGTTAAATACATATAATTTAATTACATGTAATTATTATACACAATTATACATCGGTTTGTCAAGTTAAATTTAAGCGCGCATGGCATTAACGAAAAATCGCATATAGCAAATGACTTCCTCCGAAAACCGTATGTGAAAGTCTTTGCAATTAGAAGATTGACACCGGTTGAAATTTAAGATAAAATAGTTTGCGTATATGAAACTGTTCAAATACACTCTCACACTTCTTATATTTCTCAACACACTGCTTGCGATTGGCGCGCCGCGGTATCACCCAGAAGCCGCACGGTTGTATGACGTTGGGTTACGCGCACTCACGCACGGAGAGCAGGAAAAAGCACAAACCGCTTTAGAGAAAGCAGTCGCGCTGGATGCATCGTTGGCGGATGCGCACTGCGTTTTGGGATTAATTTATAAAGGGGCAGAGGAAATTCATGCCGCGGCTGAAGCGTTTCGACGAGCCACAATTGCAGATGAAAACTATATTGAGGCGTATTATGAACTTGCTGATGTGCTACTCATTCACTTAGGAGACACTGCACAAGCTGCACAAGTCCTACAGAAAGTAGTAGCGATAGATGTCCATCATGCGCGCGCGCGGACCCTATTAGGCATTGCCTATTTTCGTGATAATCTAACCGATGCTGCCATCAGTGAGCTTCAGCACGCTATTAAACTCGATCCGACCTCGCTAACAGCGCGCTACACGCTCGGTACTGCCTTTCTTCAACAAGAAGCGTGGCAATCTGCCATTAATACTTTCAAAGAATTGATTGAAATTGATCCTTTCCATGTGAAGGCGTATTTTAGTTTGGGCACCGCGTATCGCCGTATTGGAAAGATAGAATTAGCACAGAAGAGTTTACAACGTTTTGAGGTTCTGTCTATTGAGGAAGAGCAAATGACACACCTCAAGCGGTTTGTGCAGCGCAACTCCAATAATTCTGATGCTTGGTACCGACTCGGTAGGATCCAACTGAAGCGGCAGCTGTGGCACGAGGCAACGCAATCTTTAGAACGTTCTGTTGCCCTTGCGCCACAAGAAACGCGTGGCTATGAAGCACTCGGTTATGTTCACTTTCAGCAGCAGAATTATCCGCAAGCGAAAGCAATGTATGAGAAAGTGATTGCACATAAACCGAATGTCGCTACTTACCGCAACAGTCTCGGTGGGATTTATCTGATGTTAGAAGCGCATACTGAAGCAATTGCGCAATACCAAATCGCTGTCGAGTTAGAACCTAATGAACCGCGTTTCTATTTGAATCTTTCTAAAGCCTATGAGCTCGCTGGTGCAAAGTCAGAAGCCGAGAAAACTTATAAAGAATATGAACGTCTTACGTCAAAATCTACTTCTCAATAGCAATATTTTCATCCTATTTTATGTTCTTTTTGCATTCCTACCTTACGTCTCGGCTGAACTTGACTTGTGCCTCATCCCTGCTGGTACTTTTACAATGGGGAGTGCGGAGGATTTACCAAATGAAGCACCTGTACATAAAATCTATCTGGATGCCTATTATATCGGTAAAACGGAGGTAACCAACGCCGAATATTATCCATTTTGGGTTGAGAGCGGTGGAACCAATAGTGAACATACACCTGTCAGTTATGGTGGTGAATTCGGCACCTGGCCCCACATCGCAGAAACGAGACCGAATCACCCTGTCATCGGTGTCGCTTATGATTCTGCTGTCGCTTATGCGAAATGGCGCGGTATGCGGCTTCCCACCGAAGCAGAATGGGAAAAAGCCGCACGCGGCGTAAAAGCAAGGCGATGGCCCTGGGGAAATACCTTCGGGCAGCGCATCAAGAACACAACTATCCACGCAAATGTTTGGAAGCAATCAGAGACGCAGTTGCAACCCGTCGGCACGTATCCTACAGGAGTAAGTCCCTATGGGGCGTATGACATGGCAGGCAATGTCTGGGAGTGGGTATCTGACTGGTATTCAGAAACCTTTTACCGTCGCAGTCCTGATCGAAACCCGAAAGGACCAGCAATTGGTAGTCGACGTGTCGTGAAAGGCGGTTCGTGGTTGAATCCTGAAGTGCTTGCAAGGTGCTCCACGCGAATCGGTCAACACCCAGCGATCGGCACGAGTTTCATCGGATTCCGACTCGCCAGAGACGCAGATCCCTCGTATGAAAAGTAAAAATATCCACTATCTGATAGTCCTCCTTGTATGTGTCTCACCTTTGCTGCCATCTACAGCGATTGAATTCATTGATGTAACCGAGGAGGCAGGTATTGATTTCAGACATATCAACGGAGCTGAAGGTGCATACCATCTGCCTGAAACTCTCGGTGCCGGTGGTGCGTTCTTTGACGCTGATAACGACGGTAATTTGGACCTCTATCTCGTTAACAGCGGTTATTGGGAAGAATCACTTCCGGCAGACGACGCATTAAGCGCGCTCTATCGTAACAAGGGTGATGGAACTTTCACTGACATCACGACAACAGCAGGCGTTGGCAACCGAGGAAACTATGGGCAAGGTGCAGCGTGCGCAGATTACGACAACGATGGGGATGTAGATCTTTATGTGACTAACTTTGGAGCCAATATTCTCTATCGCAACAATGGCGATGGCACATTCACCGATGTCACAGCCTCCGCAAACGTCGGTGATCCAGCGTGGAGCAGCAGTGCATGCTTTCTCGATTACAACCGAGACGGACACCTTGATCTGTTCGTTGTTAATTATCTCGTGTATTCATTAGATGTTCCCTACCTACCGTGTGGAGAGGAAGATGGCGCACAGACTTATTGCCATCCGTCGCTATTTGAAGGCGCACCGGATACACTTTATCGCAATAACGCGGACGGAACGTTTACCGATGTCAGCGAAGAATCTGGCGTTGGTGGTATTGGTGGCTTGTTTCACGGAAAGGGGTTAGGGGTCGTCTCGGCAGACTTCAACAACGACGGCGCACCTGACCTTTACGTCGCTAATGACGATACCCGAAACGATTTCTTTTATAATAACGGCGATGGCACGTTCAGTGAAATCTCGCTTCTTGCTGGATGTGCTTACAGTTTCAACGGCGTGGCGCAAGCCGGTATGGGCGTTACCGCTGGTGATTACAACGGTGATGGGTTACAAGATATTTTTGTCACAAACCTCTCTTATGAAACCAACGCACTTTACCGGAATAACGGCGATGGCACGTTCACAGATGTCATCTATGAAGCACACCTCGGTAAAGAGAGTTATCTGTTCGTCGGTTTTGGTACCGGTTTCCTTGATGCCAATAACGATGGATGGCTTGATCTCTTCGTTGCTAATGGACATATTATTGATAATATTGAAGACACGCATGATATTCTAACATATCGCCAGCCAGATCAAATGTTCCGTAATCAGGGAAATGGCACGTTTCATGAGGTTTCGCCGCGCGCGGGTGCTTATTTTCAAAGTCCAGCGGTAAGCCGCGGTGCGCTCTTCGGTGATTACGACAACGACGGCGATATTGACATGCTTGTCACACAGTCTAACGGTCCCGTAACCTTACTGCGAAACGAGACCGGCACACAACACAACTGGATACGGATTAAAACCGTCGGTGTTATCAGTAATCAAGGTGGAATTGGGACGCGTGTTATGTTAACGGCGGGTGGACACACACAGTCCCGAGAGATCAACCCGGGCGCGAGTTATCTGTCCAGCCATGATGCACGGCTTCACTTTGGCGTAGGTGCAAACACAACGGTTGATAGACTTGAGGTGCGCTGGCAGAGCGGTGTTGTACAGGTCTTTGAGGGACTTCCTGTAAATCAGGAACACGTTATATCTGAGTTTTCGGATACACCTGAGGGAATGCTCTTCAAAGCTGCGTGGACAGGCAATCTTATAACTCTTCATAGTACAAACACAGATGTAAATCTAAAAGATGCCTTGGGCAGAACGCCTCTGGGGATAGCAGCGGAAAGGGGGCATACTGAAATCGTGACATTTCTCATTGAAAACGGGGCACAAGTGAACATAACAGATGCTAACGGCAATACCCCCTTAATTTTCACTATCCACAAAACCGGAAACTTGGGAATAACGAAAAAGTTGCTTGAGAAAGGCGCAATCGTCAATACCCAAAATAGGACAGGTGAAACCGCTTTGATGTATGCGGCGTGGCGTGGACACTCACAAATTGTCCAGCTTCTGCTTGAATATCGCGCGGATGTCACATTGAAAAATAGTCAGGGTGACACCGCGTTAACATTGGCGGAATCAAAAGAACATCTGGAAATTATACAGATGCTTCAAGCTGCAATGGAATTGAGGAAACGATAGGAGAACTGAATGCCTTTGGCTTTAACTCGTGGTGTCACGCTAAAATCTGTTGCTTTATCACTTATCCTCATCCCAATCAACTGCTATTGGATTATGTACACGGAAATGGTCTGGTGGGGGCTTTTTCCGACGACAATGTCGCTATTTTTCAATGCAGTCTTCTTCGTGTTTACGATTACCCTCCTCAATCTACTTGTACGCCGGATAAACCAGCAGTGGGCATTAACGCACGGCGAGCTGCTTGTCATCTATGTGATGCTTTGTATGGCGAGTGCCATCGCATCGCACGACCACACACAAGTGCTCATTCCGATGATTGGACACGTTTTCTGGTATGATACCCCTGAAAACGAATGGCGAGAACTTCTATACCGATACATGCCGCCGTGGGGAACAGTCCAAGATAAGGGGATTTTAGAAGGGTTCTACGAAGGACAAACGACGCTCTATCGCCCGGAAGTGCTACAAGCTTGGCTCGGTCCGACTTTGTGGTGGACGAGTTTCATCGTCGTGCTTGTGTTTGTGATGCTCTGTATCAACGTTGTGCTACGGAAGCAGTGGACTGAACGTGAAAAACTCGCCTACCCTATCATTCAGTTGCCTTTAGAAATGACCCGCGACAGCGGGGCAAACTTCTTCAGAAGTAGACCCTTTTGGACGGCGTTTATTCTCGTTTCATTGCTGAACCTAATTAACGGGTTTAGTTACCTCTTCCCGACCATTCCGATCATTGGCGTTCGGTTTCGGAATATCAGCCAATTTTTTACCGAAAAACCCTGGAACGCCATCGGTTGGACCCCGTTTTCTATCTATCCATTCGTCATCGGGCTCGGGTTCTTTATGCCCTTGGATTTGTCGTTTTCCTGTTGGTTCTTTTATCTATTTCGCAAGATGCAGCGCGTGGGAGGCGCAATCATTGGGGTTCGTGGGTTACCGGGATTTCCTTATGACCGGCAACAATCATTGGGTGCGTATCTGGGACTCGCAATTTTTGCGGTATGGGCAAGCCGAAAGTACCTCGCTGAGGTCTTTAAACAGATAGCCACAGGACGCTCAAGCCTTGATGAATCCGTTGAACCGATGCGGTACCGGACTGCTATCGCCGGTATTGTATTAGGGTGTATCTATCTCATCGCCTTTTCTGTGAAAATAGGTATCAGTATTTCGCTCGGTATTGCTTTTTTCGCGATGTATTTCGCGTTGTCAACTGGGATCACACGAATGCGCGTAGAATCCGGTGCCCCTGCGCACGATCTGCATTTCATGGGGCCTGATTACGCCTTACCGGCGATTCTGGGTTCGCGGGGCATGGGTGGTTCCAATCTTACCGCGCTCTCTTTTCTGTTTTTCTTCAATCGTGCGCACCGCAGCCATCCAATGCCGCATCAGTTAGAAGGGTTCCAACTTGCTTCCCGGGCGCGGTTTAATCCGAAACCTTTGGTGTGGGTGATGCTCCTTGCGGTACTTGTCGGTTCAATCGGTTCTTTCTGGGCATATCTTCACGACGTATATCATTTCGGGACAAGTGGTGGTTTTGCACGCCATCCTTTCAATCGGTTGCAACAACAACTTAATTTTCCAACAGGGCCAAATATCCCAGAAGTGACGTTTATGGGCATCGGGATGGGATTCACGTTTCTCTTAATGTTTCTGAGGATGCGTTTCTTTTGGTGGCCCTTCCATGCTGTCGGCTATGCTGTTTCCGGGGCAGCGGATTGGTGTATGAACTGGCTCTGGATTTCGCTCGTAATTAGCACCATCGCAAAATGGTTAATTATCAAGCAAGGTGGATTGCAGCTGCATCGGAAGGCAGCCCCCTTCTTTTTGGGTTTAATCCTTGGCGAATTCGTCGCGGGCAGCCTGTGGAGTTTCTACGGAATGGCAACCGAAACGCGCATATTTCCGTTCAAGGATTGGTAATTTCTTTTTACCTTATCAAAATACATTTTGCGTCCTATAACATTTTAACCTCATTTGCGAACAAACTTCTATTTTGATAATGAAACCCATTATCAAAATAATTTTTCCAAAGTAATGATATTTTGCTATAAACCCAGACTATCATTGGGTTTATGCGTTTGGACCTTCGGAAATCTAAGACTTGTATTTTGAATGACTGATGGCACACTTCCACGTGGAGCGAAAGTGGTGGGATCTTGTTACGTTGGATGGGTTGTCGGGAAAATGTTGGTGATGAGGTGAAAATTTGGCGGGAATTCAACTTGATAAAACTTCACAATATGATAAATTTATACAGACATTAGATGCGGTTTGGAACTGTACTGTAGGTGGCAATTTATGGATATTGCTTGGCGTTTTGGGGCTCTACAGATGCTGCTCCTATAAAATACCGTGAGAACCCCTAAATTGACATCTATGGGTTGAATAACTGAAGGATAGAGGGCGAGACAAAAATAAAAATGGCGAGGTGTTTTGCTTGGGTATTTTCCCAAAGAAACCTCGCCAGTAAAATATCGGAAACTGTGGTTTTCGGAAACTGTGGTTTTAGGAGAGATCTGGCAAACTACCTGTGCTATCGCCTAATTTTGCCAAATTGACATCCAGGCGGTTGAGCATTGACAGCCAGAGGTTATTGAGAGGGGTCTCTTTCGGATAACGGATATGCCGACCCGTTTTAAGCGTACCACAACCAGAACCAGCAAGTAAAATCGGGAGGTCGTGGTGGCTGTGTCGGTTGCCGTCAGCGTTTCCACTGCCATACAAAATCATTGAGTGATCTAAGAGTGAACCATCTCCCTCAGCAGTTGCGTCCAGTTTTTCCAAGAAATATGCCAATTGCTGCATATGGAAGATATCGATTTTACGAATTTTCGCTTTCTTCGCCTCGTCGCCACCGTGATGTGACAGATAGTGATGCCCATCGGTGACATTGACAGCCGGATATGTCTTATTACTCCCTTCATTTGCTAACGTGAAAGTCACAACACGGGTCACATCTGTCTGGAAGGCGAGTACAATTAGGTCTGTCATGAGTCGGACATGTTCTTGGAAATCTTTGGGTATCTCCTCCGGTGCGGTATAATCGGGGCTTTCGATCGGCGGAAACTTTTCGGCTGCGTCAATTCGCAATTCAATATCCCGAATGGCGGAGAAGTACTCATCAAGTTTTCGGACATCGTTTCCACTGACCTGACGGATCAGGTCTTTTGAGTCCTGCACGACAAAATCGAGGATACTTTTTCGTTGTTGGTCACGCGCTGCCCGTTGGTCATCTGGCATGGTGGAAAACAGTCGTTCAAAGGCGAGTTTGGGATTAACCTCTTTCGGAAGCGGCTGCGTCGCGGATCGCCACGACAGCGTTGATGAATAGACGCAGCTATAGCCAGAGTCGCAATTTCCTGATCTGTAACCCGGATCGATTCCGAGTTCCAGCGATGGAAGTCGGGTTTGCTTACCGATATGCGATACTGCTGCTTGGTCAACAGAAATCCCAGCATGAATGTCCGCACCGTCGGTTTTACGAGGTTGTGCGCCTGTAAGGAAGGCTGCCATGGCACGGGCGTGATCACCGCCCCCATCGCCGTTGGCGCGTGCCTTATCAGCCGTTAGACCGCTGAGTACCAGTGTCTTGTCCTTTATGTTCTCAATCGGTTTTAGGATTTCTGTGAGTTCGTAGTCAGCCCCTACCTGTTTCGGGGTCCAATCCTCCATAATCTTTCCGTTAGGCACATAGAGGAATGCCATTCGATTCGGAGCTGCCTGCGTTGCATTTGCGGGTGTGGCTGCCCACGATGTAACGGGTCCCATCACTTCCAACCACGGCAGAGCGATACTAACACCTAAACCGCGTAGAAATGTTCGACGTGAAAGTTGCTTTGGAGTGTTCATAATTATTCCTTCGTCAACTCCCCACAGTTAAAGCAGTAGGAAACTTGCCAAAATCCTCTGCTGTCACTATATGAATTCTTGTTTCATAACTCCTATAACACAATTATACCTTATTTTATTTGACTTGTCAAGTGTTTATGGCGCGCTTAAAAATACGGTGCCCCTTGCGCTTCCACATAAACCGAGTAGAGAGATTGGCTCCCTGTCATAAAGAGTCTGTTGCGTTTCACACCACCGAAGCAGATGTTGGAACAGATTTCTGGCAGATGAATCTTCCCGATAAGTGTTCCATCTGGGTCAAAAATATGTACGCCATCGTAGCCTTCACCAACCCAGCCTGTCCCCGTCCAAACATTACCATCAGTATCGCACCGAAGACCGTCAGCGGCACCGGGTGCCATATCGTGGAAAACCTGCTTATTGCTAAGCCGCTCACCATCTACGACATCGAAAGCAACGATGTTTTTCGGTGTACCTGTATCAGCGATATAAAGTTTATCGTAGTCAGGCGAAAAGCAGATGCCGTTCGGTTTTTCGAGTTCCTCTGTCACAACGGTTGCCTTACCGGTTTCTGGATTGAGGCGATAAACAGATGTCGGCAGTTCAAAGGGTGCTTTATGCCCTTCATAATTGAACATGATACCGTATCCCGGATCAGTGAACCAGATATGTCCATCTGGATGGACAACCACATCGTTCGGGGCGTTGAACCGTTTCCCTTCAAAGTTATCAATCAAGACGGAAATCGTGCCGTCGTATTCGGTTCGTGTCACGCGTCGTGTGCCGTGTTCGCAACTGATGAGTCTACCTTGCCGATCGCGCGTGTGACCGTTGGTATGGTTAGAGGGTTTCCGATAGATGCTAACCTTACCAGTGGCTTCCTGCCATTTCAGAATACGGTTGTTCGGAATATCACTCCAGAGGAGGAATCCACCATCGCCGAACCAGACGGGACCCTCGGACCAACGCGCGCCTGTCCACAGACGTTCCACGACAGCGTTACCGATTTTATATTTCGCAAAACGTGGGTCGATAACTTCAACTGCTGGATCAGGGTAACGGGTGATCGGTCCCTCTTTTGACGGGATATCTGCCCAAGCGGTTAGAGGCCGGGCCGCTTCTAACCAAGGTAGAGCAGCACTGACACCCAGACCCGCTAAAAATGTTCGACGTGAAAGTTGTTTTGATGTGTTCATGAACGTCTCCAAAAAGAATTACGAGCCACACACAATTCATTGCGGGCTGTTCTCAAGTGACTCTATTGAAAACTTAAAACTGAGTCCATGCAGAATCGTATTGTGTCGAATTGTAGGGTCCCGTTTTTCGTAGTTCTTGTATTTTCTCATCGCATTTCCCATATTGAATGCACGCTACTTTATTACCAACATTTTACGAGTGCTATTGAAACTTCCGGCGGAAAGCGTGTAAAAGTAGACCCCGCTTGCGACTGACTCACCCATTCCATTTGTCCCATCCCAATACGCTGCACGGTCTCGACTTCTATAGATACCAGCGGGTTGATATCCCAATGGTAATGTACGAATCAAAGTGCCATCTGCAGCATAGATAGACACAGTAACCTCTGCCGACTTCTTCAATTGATAGGGTATCCATGTCTCCGGATTGAATGGATTCGGATAGTTGGGTAAAAGGGCAGTGTCTTTGGGGGTTAGCACGATTAGAAGTTGTTCAAGCATCAGCGTCCCGCGTTGGAACGTGGAATCCACCAAGTTAACTTTATGTGCCTCATTCAACCATTGTTGCACATCAGAAACAGATAATATCGTTTGTGTATTTGCATAGACTGCTGGCGCGGCCGCTGTGTCTCCGAAGGCTCCAGCGACTAATACAAGGTCTATAATATCGACTCTTCCATCACTATTAACATCCGCTGCATTTTCTCCACCTCTTCCAAAATTAGTGGCAACATGCACTAAATGTACTGCCTCCCTAAATTCGGGCCACTCCCTAAACCAAGATTGTGGTATAATATCCACGACTTGAAAGGAGGCCCCGATGGCGAAACGAAAACGAAGAAACTTCACCCCTGAGTTTAAAGGCCGGGTTGTTCTTGAGGCACTTAGCGGTGAAACTTCGCAAGCGGAACTGTGTCGTCGACACAACCTGAGTGAAGATCAACTCTCGAAGTGGAAGCAGCAAGTCGTTGAAAACGTAGGATCTTTGTTTGTCTCCACAGAGAAGCAGTCCAGCGAGGCAGCTGAACGGATCGCCCACCTTGAACAGCTCGTCGGACGGTTGACTGTGGCATTAGATATTCAAAAAAAAGCGGCGACTTGGTTAGACCAAAACTGACGCAGCAGCGAGAAATAGTTGAGGCACTCCAGACGGATTATTCGGTTCGACAGATATGTGAGGTGCTCGGTTTCACCCGAAGTAACCTCTATTATCACCCGAAGCAGGCCCCCTCTGAAGTCGTCCTGCGGGATGAAATAGAGAAGTTGGCACTGCGGTATCCGACCTACGGATACAGGCGTATCACAAAGCTGCTGGTGCGTATGGGATACGGCGTTGGGTCTAAGCGTGTTGCCCGATTGATGAAAGCAACAAACTTATCGGTGTCCGTCAAACGCGTCTGTCAAACCACGACTTCCGTTGACAGTGTGCGTCCGTGGATCAATCGCCTCAAAGACCTTGAAGTCTCCCGATGCGATCAGGTCTGGGTCGGTGATATAACCTACGTCCGCCTGAAAAGATGCTTCGTCTATGTTTGTTTGCTCATGGATGTCTTCACGCGTATGATCAGAGGGTGGCAGGTGAGTCGCCACTTGACACAACCCCTGACCTTGAAACCTTTAGAGGCAGCCTTACGTCAAAGTGTCCCGGAGATCCATCATTCGGATCAAGGCGTTCAATATCTTTCAGATGCCTATGTTTCGATGCTCAGGCATCATGGGATTGAGATTTCGGTGGCACGTCGCGGGTGTCCTTGGGAGAACGGATATGCTGAAAGACTTATCCGCACCCTCAAAGAGGAAGAAGTTCACCTCAACGACTATGAAAACATCCATGAAGCGAGAAATCGTATTGGACATTTTATCGAACATGTGTATCACCAAAAACGCCCTCACTCGGCGTTAGACTATTTGACGCCTATGGAATTTCAGAAACAAAACTTGGATTAAATTTGCGAAATTGTGGTCTGAATAAACGGTGGCACTTCAAAATCTTGGATATTGATAATGCAATCCTTATTCACATCTTTGATATTAGCGGTTGCACAAGTGATACTTTCGCCATCCTCTGTAACAACGCTTTTTAGTATTTCTGCCCCTTCAATCCATGCATAAGATTTATTTCCTTCATTGTCAGATAAGATAACATCTCGTAAAGTCAGTTTTGAACTTCCAAGTGCGTTTACTTTAAATTTGAGAGTTGCGAGGGTTCCATCACCGTTACTACCAATGCCAGGTAAAGAAAGTGCCGCGAGTTGAACTGTTCCTGAATGTTGATTCGCAATAGGTTGAGTGGGTACCTCCTCAGATAGATAATTCCCGTATTCAGTTTCTTGGTACGCAAGGGCATCAGGATCAAATTCTATTGTTGCCTGATAGCCTGATACTTCTTTACCTTTTGTAATTTTTATATCGAATGTCAATTCTTCACCGGCTGTTAAAGACGTAACCAAATCTGGTGAAATACTAACAGTGGGGTAAGATGTTAAGTCCCATAATATTATGGTTTTATCATAATAATGACCACTCGCGAGCATCTTTCCACCTGGGGAAAATGCTATAGAGATCGGATCATCCTTGTAATCTGATAATGTCCATTTATATGTGCCAGTCTTTGTATCCCAAAAATGGATTTGATCGCTTCCGTTATCGGCACTTACAAATACTTTACCATCTGGGGAAAATGCAAGAGCAAGTACCTGCCCTAAGTATTCACTGTAAATTTTTGGTTTAGAACTTGTAAATCTATGCCTCTTTGTTACGGCATCCCATAACCGGATCTCGCGGGCACCGCTTGCTAATATACTACCATCTGGGGAAAATCCAATACAATGAGCTCCACCTTTGAGTAACGTTTTTTCAGTATTTAATTCTACGTTGTATATCCAAATACCGAGTTCACAGGCTATCGCTAATTCTCTCCCATCTGGAGAATAACTTAATCCTTGAATCCCAGGGACTGTTGTAGATGAGGTAGCAATAGGGATCAATGTAGGACTTGCTTCAGGCGTATCTACAACCGATGGATCTGTAGGCAGGACATTTATAGGGTTTTCACTTGCAGGCAACGCATCTGTGGTTGATTTCCAAAAACGAATTCCTTTTGGACCTGCACCCGCCAAAGTTTCACCGTCTGGTGAATAAATTACATAATCTCTATATCCGTCGCCATCAAGAAGTAACAATTTGGGTTGTCCTGTGGTTGCGTCGTATACAACATCGCCACATACAAATGTCTCACCATCTGGTGAATATCTAACGTATCGTCCATTAACGTCATTAATAGTTAGTTTTACCGTCTTATTTTCAACATTCCACAGAACTACTTGACTGGGCCGATAAAGCACGCTTGCTAACGTCTTACCATCTGACGAATAATCTAAATCTACCGGAACACCTCCATCAGGTTTACATAACCTCGTTATAGCATGTTCCGGCAAGCTTAATTGACTACATCTCTGCCCTAATATGTCTAATGAAGACAGATGCAATCCGAGAAGGACCGTAAAAAAAATCAAAACGTATTGTTTTTTCATTATGATGGTTTCCTGTTTTGAGCCGATCTGACGTTAATTTACATAGGATTAGGCGTGCCCCAACGTTTGCCATATAGAAGCATAATCCGATTATGAATAAATTCGTATTTTTCAGGGCAACAGGAACGGAGTCTATCGGGATATACAAAATAGAATCCGATACTTTCCGCCATATCCTCATTTGGATTTTCTGTATAAGCGTAATCTGTTACAAACGCTGACCGCTCTTTAGTTGTTGACCATCCTGATTCACTGGTCGAATCTTGATACCAACCTCCAAGTTTCACCCAATCCGCTTTAAGTTGGTTATTAAAAACAAAAGCCCATAAAAAATGTGCCTTTTCGTGGGCAATTATTTTACGCGTATCATGATGAGCATAGGGGCCGCGAAGAAAAATAGATTCAGCAAACTCAATGGAACCGCGACCTGGCCGTGCTGAACTGATTCCTCTGTTTTCAGTATCGATTCTGCGAACTATATACTTTAGTTGAGGTGTTTTATGTAATGCGCGCGGGAATTCTTCAAGGACTGATATAATAAGCATCAAGTCATCATTGTCGAAATCCGAATAACCTTTTGATTTTTTCCTTGTCTTTATATCAATTAATGAAGTTTGAGAGGGGACATGTATACCATACCTTTTTAGCAATATAAATTCTATTATCGGTCTGTTTGTTCCATTCTCTGTTATGAATTGAACGACAGCGTAATATAGGTGCTTGTCCGGTGAGAAAACCTCTTGGGATCCTTCAACTGGAAAGATGTTTCTACTAATAGTAACGAATTTTAACTTATCTTTCGATTCAATTTTAATACCATTTTCTAAGTCATCGTTACTTATCTTCCAGGTAGAAAAGTCCAGATTCAGATTTACGGATATGGATTCAAAGACTTTTAAAAGCGCAGCAGCGTCTTTTGTCGTCCATGTAGCGTCTAAGTAAACAGAATAATTTTCCTCCAATGCTAAGTGAGAAGCGTATTTTTTCTCCTGCTGTGAAGTAGAATTTTTGTTTAGTGTGTTATAACCAGATATATAGCAACTGGGTTGTAGAGTTATGATAGCAAGAAGAATGAAATGACTGAAAATTCGCATTATCAATTATCCTTAGTACCACGTCGCAGGCGGAACGGATCGCTTTTGACGATTTCTGTAATCAGGACGGAACTTCTATAGCCTTCAGATTCAAGTTGTGTAACAATTTTGTCAACGGTCGGTCGATCATAGTATTCCAATCCTCTGCCTAAGGCGTAAGTCAGCATCTTTTCCGTCAAGCATCGGACAAACTGTTGTTTTTTGTCTTTCAGAATCTGTTTCAGGTCTGCTATGCCGTCGAAAGACGTTCCATCTGGCAATTCCGCTGTTGCATCAATCTCCAATTCGCCGTCTTTAGTCCGATACGCCCCAATTGCATTATAGTTTTCGAGAGCAAACCCGATCGGGTCCATTTTGGCGTGGCAGTTGGCACACGCCGGATCCTCTCGGTGCTGCTCAAGGCGTTCTCGCAAGGTAGTTCCTGTGATAGCTTCATGATCTTCTTCCAGTTCTGGAACATCCGGTGGGGGTGGCGGCGGTGGTGAACCGAGGATCTGTTCTAAAACCCAACGTCCCCTGTTGACGGGCGAAGTACGGGTCGGGTTAGAGGTCACTGTCAAAACGCTGGCGTGGGTAAGTATACCACCGCGTGAGGCACCTTGTAGCGTAACACGCCGAAACTTATCATAGCCTTTAATCTCTTCACCGCCGGGTACAGTTTTCTTCTGCCCTATCCAGTTTCCTTGTGTATCGGTAATCCCGTAATGGTTTGCCAATTCTTGGTTTAGGAAGGTGTAATCTGCGTCAAGTAGGGTCAGGATGCTTTGATCCTCGCGAAAGATTGATTCGAGAAAGAATTCTGTTTCTTTTAACATCGCGGCTCGCAATCTACGACCGAAGGTCGGGAATCGTTCACGATCAGGAGTAACTGTTGCGAGGCGTTGTATTTGTAACCATTGAGAACCAAAGTCGCGCGCCAATTCCGTCGCTTTTGGGTCTGCCAACATCCGTTTAACTTGTGCCTCAAGATTGTCAGTCAGTTGATTTTTCGCTGCGAGTTCAAAAAGCACATTGTCTGGCATACTGCTCCACAAGAAATAGGAGAGTCGCGATGCGAGTTGAAATTCGTCAATCGGGTATGGATCTGGACTTTGTGGACGGTCGTCTAACTCCAAGCGGAACAGGAACTTGGGTGAACAGAGAATAACTTTAATCGCTGCCTGAATACCGGCTTCCCATTTCGCGCCATCGGCTTGGAGTGATTCTACAAACTGCGTGAGTTGTTCGACTTCGTTTTCGGTCGGTGAACGGCGATATCCACCGCGGAGCAGACGGGTCAAAACTTCACGTGTCTGTTCCGCTTGCGGGATATCCGGTGTACATGCCAAAATTTCGAGTTGGGTGTCGGGTCGGGTATCCAATGGACCTTCCGCCCAGAGTGTCCGGATCTGGAGTTTGGCGTTCAGTACACCGTCAGCAGGCTTAACCATCGCAATTCCAGCATGTTGAATGTGTGGGATTCCGGTAACAAGTACCTCAATCGTCTGTGTCTTTTCCGAGTCGCGGGCAGTAATCTCAAAAGTCTTTAAAATCTTAATCGTGTTGTCTAACGTAGGGTCAACGCCAACTAAACGTGCTAATTCATCTGATGAAGAGACTTCCTCAAGTTCCTCACCTTGAATGTATAAGGCGATTTCAACGGGTGTCTCACTTTCAGTCTCGGCATAGAGTGTTGATTTGTAGAGGATTTCTTCATCGGGGAACATTCTAAAATATGTTGCGCCCGTCGTAAAAGGACCGGATTTCCACGCCTCTGTAGCCGTTGGGTCGAGTATACGGAAGCGTTCGTCAGGAACATCTTCGTGGTGTGGATTGAGACGGCTGCCTCTCTGGTAGCGTTTTGATGGTGGTGGTGGTTCTGCGAAAATCACGCGTGTGGCGATTGCTTCTGCTGCTTGAAGGTAGCGTTCCATCAGGAGCGGTGACATCGTCAATACATCACCGATGTTGTCAAATCCGTGTCCTACGTCATCTGCTGGAAAATTTTCGGTAGGATCGAAATCAGCACCGAGCAGGTCTCGGACAGTATTTTTGTATTCAACTCTATTGAGTCTGCGCACCGTTACTCGACCTGGATCCGGTTTAGCTGTACGATCTGCGTGTTCAAAGATGCCCTCAATATACTGAACAAACAACTCCGACGCTTCCATCGAGGGTTGATCGCTGTCTGGTGGTGGCATTTGACCTGTCGTTAGCATGTCCAAGACCTGTTCCCAGATATCACGATTCTCAATCAGCGAGAGGTTATCTGTAAATGAATCGAGGGCAAGTTCAGCAGCAGGTTCATCACCAGCATGACAACCGAAGCAGTGCTGTTTTAAGAATGGAATCCCCTCTTGCGAAAAGCCGGAGGTTGTTTCTTTACCTGGGTTGGCGGTGAAAGCAACAAACACTAACACCAAAATCAGGCAAATGCGTTGTGAGGTGTAGTTAGGTGAAATCATTAGGTATGCTCGCCACGTGCAGAATTGGGGTCTGCTTTCTTATGGATAATTGCTTGTGTCTGTTTATGGTGCCTCTAATGTTGTCATAATTCGGGACTTAAGTTCTTCATCTCCTGCCTTCTCCGCCAAATCCAATGCCGTCTGATGATCTCGCTTGGCATCATCAGGGCGACCTAACTTTTCTTTAGCATTGCCGCGGTTGGTATAGGCTTGTGCATAGTTTGGGTTTAGACGGATCGCCGCATCATAGTCTGAGATAGCGGCTTCAAGATGCCCCAAGTTAGCTTTTGCAACACCTCGATTATTATAAGTATTTGCATAGTTTGGATTTAGACGGATCGCCGCGTCGTAGTCTGAGATAGCTTCAAAATGTTGTCCGATATCGTCCTTCGCATTGCCCCGATTATAGTAGATTCTTGCATCGTTTGGATTTAGACGGATCGCCTTGCCATAGTCAGGAATAGCGGCTTCAGGATGGCCTAACTTAATTTTTGAAACGCCTCGGTTGTTGTAGGCATGTGAATAGTTTGGATTTAGACGGATCGCCGCATCATAGTCTGAGATAGCTTCAAAATGTTGTCCGATTTCACCATGCACAATCCCTCGCTTAAAATAGGCATCAGCAAGGTTAGGGTTTAGGGCAAGTGCTTTATCATACTCCACAATGGCAGACTCATAATCCCCTTGATCGGACAAGGCATTCCCCTTATCAAAATGGCTTTCGGCAGATTCAGTATTGCTATTTGTGTTGTTAATGTTTTCCATTAGGCTTTCTCTTCTGTGGTAAAAGAATCGGATTTTAGGTATTCTTTTAACTCTTCTCCCTCGGGAAACCTTGATGACGCGGTTGCGGTGGAAGCAGCTTTGTCCTCATTCTCTTGTGCAGGGTTAGTAGAAGCAGCCTCATTCTGGTTTACTTGTGTGGTGTTGGTAGCAGCTGCTCTACCTTCACTGTTCCTATTGCGGATGATAAAAGGAATTACAATTGCTGCTAAAATTGCTACGACCAGAGGTCCTATAAATGATGCCAGAATCACGTGTAAAGTTTTAGCTGTTCCCCGCGTTCTTTCTTCAAGCACCGCAACTTTTGTGTTAAGGCTATTCACACTTTCGGTGAGTTTTTCCACATTTCCGTTAAGTTTCTCTGTGCTTTCGGTGAGTTTCTTTACAGCATCACCGAGTTCCTCTACATTATTGTTTAGGTTTGCTATATTTATCTTTTCAGTAACTGTTATAATGTTTGGATCCGACTGATCCTGCCCAAACGCAGCAGCAACAAAAAGAATACAGAGAATTCCGAATAGGATAACCCACCCATTTAGCATTATGAATCTCCCATACTTCAGTTTTACCGAAGGAAAATAACGTATATACGGCTATTTTAGTTCATAGGTTAAGTTATTTTAACATATTATTCAAAAAAAATGTAGAAAAAGTGCACTGCTTTACTGGTACCGTCCTTGCAGCACAGCAGCGTGCCAAGGAGGTTGATGACAAAAGCGAGAACTTCAAATTAATCCTGCGCGCCCTCAACTTCTATAGTTCCTGGCAAATGACTCCAAAACACAAATGACTCTGAGATTTGCTTTTTTAACATGGCTTTGCTAAAATGGTAGCACTAAATCGTGATAGGGAGCTATAGCCATGAATCGACACGAACAAGAAGCTATTGTTAACGCAGCAGAATTGCAAATTGTGTGTAGTCAACTGTACCAAAGGGTGGGCGTTGCACAATCAGACGCGGATACCGTCGCGGAAATGCAAGTGCTGATGGATTTACGCGGTGTTCATTCGCACGCGACCCGCGCTGTACCTCGTTATGTTCGCGGTATCATTAACGGCGATATAAATCCGACACCGGAGCTTGAGCGGCTTGAAGACAACCCAGCATCTGTCCTATTGGATGGTGACCGCGGATTGGGGCATCTTGTCGGTGTTCGTGCAATGAACATTGCCATTGAAAAGGCAAGGTCCGCTTCAATTGGATTGGCTATCGTTCGGAACAGTAATCATTTCGGGGCTGCTTCCAGCCATGCGATGCGAGCCATGGCGCGCGATATGATCGGTTTCGCGACGACCAATGGACTTGGTGTGAACGTCGCTGTCTTCGGTGCGAAGAGCGTCTCGATCGGAAACAATGCGTTTTCCTATGCCATCCCTGCCGGTGAAGAACCACCGCTCGTGTTGGATATGGCGTGCGGTGCTGCTGCCGCTGGACGGATTGGGACCGCGAGGTTGTATGAAGAAAAAATTCCGTTGGGATGGGCACTTGACGCAGATGGCAATGAAACTGAGGACCCATCAAAAGTGGCGGCGATTTTACCTGCTGCAGGTCCCAAAGGTTCTGCTCTTGCGATTGTGATGGATGTTTTATGTGGTCCCTTAAGTGGAGGACTTATGGGTATCAATAAGCACTATCAGCCCGGGGATGCACCGCCAGAGAAACGCACATCAGCACATTTTTTCTTGGCTATCAATATTGCCAATTTCACGTCTATTGTGGAATTCAAGGCTGAAATCGACCGACAGATTCAGATGACCCGTCAAGCCACGCCGCGTAGTGGATTTACGCGCGTCACCCTGCCCGGCGAGATTGAATGGGAATTGACTCAGGAACGCCTCGCAAACGGAATTCCGCTTCACAAGGAGCCATTGCGGGAGATTGAGCAGCTTGCCGATGAGTTAGGTGTCAATATTCCATGGAGCCGACAGTAAATTTTCTGCTTGTAATCGCGCCCTATATCCGTGTATAATTGGCGTTGTCTTAAATCTGATTGCGAACGCTACACGGAGAAACGCCATGCCGACACTCAACATCAAACCGACACATAAACCCATCAAAAACTACTACGTGGAACTCAAAGAATATGAGAAAATCGGTGCAGCGCACGAAGGGGCAGTCCGCATCGCATTCCAAAACCTCCTCCAGCACTATTGCCGACAGGTAAACCTCCTTCTCGTCTGTGAAAAGACACGTTACACAAAAACGAACAGGCGCATCCGACTTGATGGTGAAGTTGTCGATGCCTTCGGTTTGCCACACGGACATTGGGAAGCAAAAGATACACAAGACGATCTTCCCACCGAAGCGCAGCGGAAATCGGAAGCGGGTTATCCTTTTAAAAATATTGTTATTCAATCGCCGAACCGCGCGCTCCTCTATCAAAACGGGCACCTCCGTCTTGATTGTGATCTGACGGATCCAAGGAATCTTATCAATCTCTTTGACACCTTCTTTGGGTATCAGGAGGAGAACATCGTCGATTGGTACGCTGCAGTGGAAGAATTTCGGGAAAAGGTCCCTGTGCTGGGACGCGGTGTCGCAAAGCGTATCCAAACCGAGATGCAAGACAATCCAGCATTTCTGCAAGCCTTCCAGAGTTTCCATCAGCAATGCAAAGCATCCATTGACCCGAATCTCACCGAGGCACAGGTTGAGGAAATGCTCATCCAACATTTGCTCACCGAGCGGATCTTCCGTACCGTATTTGACAATCCCGATTTCACGAATAGGAACATCATCGCCCAAGAGATTGAGAAGGTGATCCACATCCTCACCCGTCGTTCTCCGAGCCGTTCTGAGTTTCTCCGTCCTTTGAATCCCTTTTACGTTGCGATTGAGAAAACCGCCTCGGCGATCACAGATTTTTCACAGAAACAGGATTTTTTGAATACCGTCTACGAACAGTTCTTTCAAGGCTTTTCGGTAAAGGTAGCCGATACACATGGCATCGTTTACACGCCGCAGCCAATCGTCGATTTTATGGTGAAAAGTGTTGAGCATGTGCTAAAAACCGAGTTCGGACGCTCACTCTCCGATATGGGCGTTCATATCATCGATCCATTTGTTGGCACCGGCAACTTCATCGTCCGACTTATGCAAGAGATTCAAGGACGGCGGCTACCACAGAAATATCGTGAAGAACTGCACTGCAACGAAGTCATGCTGCTCCCCTATTATATCGCCAATCTCAACATTGAACACGCCTATTTTGAAAAGACGGGCGATTATGAACCCTTTCCACATATCTGCTTTGTAGATACATTTGATACGGTGGATTTAATGGACGCGCCCCATCAAACTGGGGAGTTCTCCTATTTCACACAGGAAAATACGCTGCGGGTTGAGGAACAGAGAGAGACACCGATGTTCGTTGTTATCGGCAATCCACCCTACAATGCAAGACAGACTAACGAGAACGATAACAACAGGAATCGGAAGCATGTAGCGGTTGACACGCGGGTGCGAAACACATTTGCCGCTGACTCTAATGCCCAGTCGAAAAATAAACTCTACGATCCTTATGTCAAGGCATTCCGATGGGCAATGGATAAACTTGGCGATGAGGGGATCGTTGCGTTTGTGACGAACAACAGTTTTATTGACGCGCAAATGTTTGACGGTATGCGAAAACACCTCGCCGAAGAATTTGACACGCTCTATATTTTGGATTTAGGTGGGAACGTCCGCAAGGGACAGCCGGGGGATGCTAATGTGTTCGGCATTCAGGTCGGCGTGAGTATTAATTTGCTTGTTAAAGGTAGTAGGCACACGCCGTGTGCCGTAACCTTTTACAATGACGAAACGATAGAACTGAGTAAGGAGCGCACCCTCGCGTTCCTCGACGAAAACCAGCACATCGGCAATGTGACGTGGCAGGAGTTAACACCCGATAAACGGCATACCTGGCTCACTGCGAACCTCCATAATGATTTTGACTCTTTTATTCCTATGGGGAGCAAGATAACAAAGGCGATCAAAGGTAATGCGGAGGGGACACTTTTTAAAACCTATAGTCTCGGAGTGTCAACGAATCGAGATGCCTGGGTTTACAATTTTGATAGAGACTCTCTCACTGAAAACATTCAGCGGATGATAAAATCCTACAATGCTCAGGTCCTCGAATGGGTCGGCACAAAAAGCAAATCGGGAATGAATCTTGATGATTTCGTGGATTCGGATCCGCAAAAAATAAGTTGGAGTGAAGGCTTAAAGCGTAAACTGAAAGCGGGACAACTCGCAGAATTTGCTGAGTCAAAACTACGTCAATCTCTCTACCGGCCATTCACAAAAACAAACCTGTTTTTTGATAGGATGGTGAACGAGCGTGTTTATGTGTTTCCTTTCATTTTTCCCACACTTGAATCGGAAAGGGAAAATCGAATTCTCTGTGTCAACATGACTCCGGAGAGACCTTTTGCTTGTTTGGTGAGTAATTCCATTCCTGTAAATGTTATGGCTGGTGGTTTTGGATCGCCAACACAGTGCTTTCCGTTGTATACCTACGATGAAGACGGTACAAACCGTCGTGAAAACATCACCGATTGGGCACTGGCAGAGTTCCGAATGCATTACGAAGATGAGACCATCACCAAGTGGGACATCTTCCACTATACCTACGGACTCCTCCATCATCCCGATTATCGCGAAAAATATCAGGAAAACCTCAAGCGCGATTTACCGCATATCCCCTTTGCCGAAGACTTCTGGGCATTCGCCAAAGCAGGCGCGCGATTATCAGAACTCCACGTCAACTACGAGTCCCAACCTGAATACGATAAGCTCAACCCGATTGAAACTCCAGGTATGCAAGTGGATTTGTCTGTAGAGCGAATGAAATTCTCTAAAGACAAAACGCAGTTGAAATACAATGATTTTCTCACATTGGAGGGCATCCCGCCTGAGGTATTTGAATATCGGTTAGGGAACCGGTCTGCGTTGGAGTGGGTTGTGGATCAGTATCGCGTCAAGACGGACAAACGGAGTGGCATTGTCAATCACCCAAATCGCGCCGAAGACCCAGAATACATCCTTCGCCTGATTGGACAGGTTATCAGTGTCAGTTTAGAGACGGTGGTTATTGTTGAAGGCTTGCCCGCATTATACTAAAGTTTGGACAATTTGTTTTTGTTCAAGTTGGATTTCCAATAGCTTTGTATTTTTCAGCGAGTTTTCCGAGAGGTGTAACTCGGAGAAAAAGGATTTCAGGCGCGAATACGAGCAGCCCCAGCGGGGCGAAATGTTTATAGAAATACGGTAAACCCACCCTTCTTATAGCCCCAGCGGGGCGAAATGTGTCATGAAATCTGAGGTGGAGGTCAAAGACGAACGTTTAATTCAACCTGCCTCACGGAAATTCTTAAAATTGTCCAAAACTTAGTAAAATTAAAACAAGGAGATAAACAATGGATATTGAAATCGTAACAGAGCTTCTCAAATCAGGAGTCGTAACAGAAATCTTCAAACAGGTTTGTGCGTCAACTGGAGACGGATATGGACAGTTAAAGGCAAAAATCACCAACGCCTGTCACCAATACGATAAAAACTATAGGGATCGTCACGGTGAACTCAAAGCCTACTGTACAGGAATGCAAGAACCAATACCGCTTGACGATGTCTATGTGGCGGTTCAGTTCTTAGGTCAACACACATCATCACAGTATGGGTCACCCGAGGAAGTTGAACAAGCATTCCGAGAAAGGGGTGGGAGGCATTTCGATTTAACTTCGGATGAACGTCAGAACGGAATACAGGTTGCTAATGATAAACGGTATCTGATGTTGCTCGGTGGTCCCGGTGTCGGAAAATCGACCTTTCTCCGTAAGGTCGGACTTGAAGCACTGAACGGAAAAGATGGGGATTTTAAACACAAATGTATTCCGGTTTTCCTTGAATTGAAAAGATTCAGGGAGGATCAGATCAATATTGAGGCACTAATTGCGCGTGAGTTTGAAATATGCGCTTATCCACAGCCAGAACTGATGACAACTGCTGCGTTGACATCGGGTAAACTCCTGATACTCTTCGATGGACTTGACGAGGTACCGACCTCAAATGTAGACAATGTCATTCGTGAAATTGGAGATTTCGCCGATCAGTATAGTCAAAACCGCTTTATCGCTTCTTGTCGGATAGCAGCGTATAGCGGAGGGTTTAGACGTTTTACTGAGGTGGAGATAGCGGACTTTGATGATACACAGATTGAGGCGTATATCAAAAAGTGGTTTGACTCGGCACCCGATCAGTATCGGCATCAGCTTGATAAGGAGATGAAAACCGCAGATCAGTGTTGGGAGACGCTGAATGCAAGTAAGCATTCGGCAACTAAAGAGTTGGCGGGGAATCCGCTGTTACTCGCGATGCTGTGTATTGTTTACGATGATACGCAAGGTTTTCCACGAAATCGGGCAGACCTTTATAAGAAAGCTCTCACCATTTTTCTTGAAAGGTGGGCAGCTGAAAAACGGGTGAATCGCGGGGCCTCAATAACCCAATATTTGGACATTGTGGATGAAAAGCGGATGCTCTCTGAAATTGCGGCAAAGAATTTCGACGAGAACCGTTTCTTTTTTACTGAAGACGAGCTCATAAATCAGATTCAAGCATTCGGTGCAGGGAACACGAATACACCAGAAACGTTCAATGCTCCCAAGATTCTGGAAACGATCCTTGTTGATCAGGGGCTTTTCGTTGAACGTGTCAGAGACTCCTACTCTTTCTCTCACTTGACGTTTCAGGAGTATTTAACGGCGAACTATATTGTAGGCGATCCGCAATCAATTCATGGCTTGGTAAATCAGCATTTACATGATCCACAGTGGCGAGAAATCTTCTTACTAACCGCTGGACTAATGCGCGAAGCAGACGATTTGCTTGTGGCGATACAGGCGGAAGCCACCAAATCGATCAATACCGATGGTCTTAAATCGCTGTTCCAATGGGCAAAACAGAAGACGAACACCACAGATGATCAGTACAAGAGCATTGTCAAACGATTATTTATCCTACGCCAATTCTTTTCTCTGTGGCTGCTCAATAAAATTTATGAGGTGTTTGAAAACCTCATTCATCGCGACCTCGCCCTCGACCTCGCCCTTGGTCGAGACTTTGACCGAGACTTTGACCGATACCGATACCTCACCCTCAGTCAAGACCTTGACCGAGATCAATACCGATACCGATACCTCACCCGATACCTCGACCAAGACCTCGCCTTCAGCCGATATCTCACCAGATACCGATATCTCGATATCGACCGAGACTTCGATATCGACCTTGAGCTCGACCTCTACCAAGATTTTTACAAATATATGGACACTGATTTTTATCGGTCTGTGTCCTCTCAATCGGGGAATCGGTTTGATAAGCAACTGCAGAAACAAATAATATTTGTCAACGATATCGAAGATATGAAAATCTTCAAACAGGTGGATTTACAACGGATGGTTCAGCGGTTTAATGAACAGCGAGAATTCATCAAGGCGACAGTGGAGGGTAAATCTGTTGAACATCCAGTGGATTCTATTCACGACACATGGCTCTCTGTTTTAGGTATCACTGACGAAATGCTCGCTATTCCAAGCGAGACGTTGGAGGCTTATGTCACATATCTTGGGGCAGTGGAACTCATCGTTGCGTGCAAAGAAGCGGCTGGACGTGTTTCACCTGAAGTATGGCAGCAAATTGAGGATCGGTTTTTGACTGCGGATGCAGCAGAGATTAAGGACTGAAGGTGCGTATGGAGCGCATCATTTTTAACGAAAGCATCTATAATCTTGCAAATCCTCTAATCCCGTAAATCCTGATTCTGAAAATCACTCCTCCGACAACTGACTACTTCTCCCCAGCGGACAAGCAGACAGAAAATATTTGACTTATCTTAAAAAGTTCGGTATAATTATAGTTTCTAATTTTGGAAACCCGCTTGTGGAGGTAACCATGCACCTAATTACATTGCACCCGTGGTCAGAAACGGACATTCTTGAAACAGTTGAAACAAGTCTGAAGATTAAGAACCATCCCGAAAAATATAGACATGCCATAGGTGGAAAAAGTCTCTGTCTGCTTTTCCAAAAGACCTCTACACGAACGCGCTGCGCTGGTGAAGTCGGTATAACGCAACTCGGTGGACATGCACATTACCTCGATTGGCGCACTACAAACTTTGCTTTAGCCGATCTTGGCGACGAAATGCGCGTCCTATCGGCGTACATGGACATCATCTTAGCCCGATTTTTAAAACATTCGGAACTCGTTGAAGCCGCCACAGCCGCAACCGTACCCGTAATTAACGGGTGTTGTGACAAATACCATCCAACACAAGCACTCGGTGATCTGATGACAATACAGGAACACTTTGGAAGACTGGAGGGGATCAAATTATGCTTCATCGGCGTGCATAACAACGTCTGTAATTCGCTGATTGCCGCCGGTATGAAGGTAGGCGTTGAGGTCACTGTCGTGGCACCGGAGGTGAACCCTGCCGCTGTTGATAAGGAACTGTGGGATGAAGCTTCTCGGAAGGGGCTTTATAAAACACTTGATACCGACACCACAGCGATTGAAAGTTCGCTGGAAAAAGTGATCGCTGAAAGCGATGTGGTCTATACAGATACATGGGTGGATATGGAATTCTTCACAGATCCATCTTTCAAAAAAGAACGGGAACGCCGATTGGAGAAGATGAAGCCATATCAGTTGAATGCCGAACTGTTGAAGGAACATGAGTGTCGGGTTATGCACTGTCTCCCAGCGCATCACGGGCATGAAATTTCGGGTGAACTCGTCAACGATGCGCGTTCAATTATCTTTGAACAGTCCGAGAACCGACTCCACAGCATGAAGGCGATCCTTCTCAAGCTGCTTGCGAACATCTAAGCAAAGTAGTAGGCACACGCCGTGTGCCGTTACCATTGTATCAGTAAGCCATGGTTGAAAAATTGGAGTGTAGTAAGTGTAGTGAAACCTATCCCCACACAGTGCCGCAGAACGTCTGCCCTGCTTGTGGGAAACCTTTACTCGCCCGCTACGCGCTTGAACAGGTGGCAGAGACATGGAAACGCGACACACTTCTGTCAAGACCTGCTTCACTCTGGCGTTATCGGGAGCTCCTGCCTATATCTAACCCAGCAAACATAGTAACGCTTGGCGAAACGATGACACCGCTCATACATGCGAAAAGATTGGGAGCGGAGTTTGGACTTACACAGGTGTGGGTGAAGGACGAATCTCGATTGCCTACTGGGAGTTTTAAGGCACGAGGCTTAGCGATGGCAGTGTCCAAAGCCAAAGCACTCGGGGTAACCCAGTTAGCCATCCCGTCCGCTGGCAACGCTGCGACTGCTCTTGCCCTTTATGCCGCTGCCGCAGGTATAACCGCCCATATCTTTATGCCGCAAGATACACCCGCCTTCAACAAGGAGACGTGTCAACTCGCCGGTGCGAATGTCACGCTGATTGACGGCTTAATTACGGATGCAGGTAAAATTGTAGCGGAACGGAAGGCGCGCGAAGGATGGTTTGATGTGTCAACGCTCAAGGAGCCATACCGCGTAGAGGGCAAAAAAACAATGGGATTTGAGCTTGCTGAACAATTCGGATGGGAACTGCCGGATGTTATTATCTATCCTACCGGCGGCGGTACAGGCATCGTCGGGATGTGGAAAGCCTTTGCGGAATTAGAAGCGATCGGTTGGATCGGGAAAAAGAGACCGAAATTCATCTCTGTGCAGTCAGCAGGATGTGCACCGATTGTTAAGGCGTGGGAAGATGGGGCTACTGAAGCGAAACCGTGGCAGGACGCGCATACCGTTGCGAGCGGTTTACGGGTGCCACAGGCGATTGGCGATTTTCTTATTCTGGAGGCACTGCGTAAAAGCAACGGTGCCGCGATTGCTGTCACAGATGATGCCATCCGTGAATCAATGCAATTGCTCCCCACAACCGAGGGACTCTTGACAAGTCCTGAAGGGGCAGCAACGGTCGCGGCACTCGAACAACTCGTAACGAATGGGATGATTGAAGACTCTGAACGCGTTGTGCTTTTCAATACAGGCGGTTACCAGGCATAAACAGAAAGTTCTGATTGGCAATTGTATCTACCGCTTTTCAAGATAGTCGTAGGTCGGTTTTCCGTTCTTTTCCGTTTCTGGTGCATCGTTCTTGAGGTGATAGCCCACCTCATACTTCTTCACCGATACAATTGGATAGGGACCATCAAATCCTGCGATGATGCCCTGTACCTCAACCGGTTTATTGTTATTCGCAGCGTCAATCCGCAGTTGATCAAACTCAGGATTCGCACTGAAAACGAACTTTTGTTCCTCACTGCCAGCAGTCATCGCATGCTGGATATGGGAAGTGTCGGGTCGCCAACGTCGCCACGCCGGAACGTTTCGGAGATAACTTCGAGCGAAACCGGGGTGTGCAAACAGGTCACCGCGAATCGTCGCCTCGGTTTTTAGCACACGGGATTGCCCGATCCCATGGCGACCCCGGAAGCGAGAATCGTTGAGTTGCCGCATGATGTTATACACGTCGAAGGTGTGCGTCTCGCTATATTCCGAAATACCTTGTCTCGGCTTGATCTTCACAAGCGTGGTGAAAAGTCGCTTTCTGCCGTGCTTGTCAACAGGTGTACTAAAGCTAATGTCCTTTGGATCTGCCCAGGGTTTTAACAACCGTCGAATCTGCCGCGCATCGGCATTGTTAACCACATCGGAAATCTCTATCTTCAAAACAGCTACTTCAGCCATGCTTACCATGCTGATTCCAACAAATAAGAGTACCACCACAAAAGTGAGACAGTAGAAATGTGCACGTTTCATCTTGATTTCCTCGCTTAATTTGTAAGTTTACCTTCCTTATACCTATTAGACACCCTTCCACTAAAAAAGTTTCAAAAAAAATCACAGATTTTCAGTCCGATAATTTCCACAACGTGAAATACACCTTGGTTCGAGTGGTGCATGATGATATTTTCTTAGCAACATGTTATGATGCCCTCTGCCTATTAAGGATACAATCGAATGCGAAAAAGGTTGCATAATTTTAAAAATTCAAAATCTAAGTTCTACAACTAACCCAAGTTGCCATCTAAAAGATTTAAACGGGCTGCACCACAAAGAAGTTTACACGGGTAGCATGTAATTTACAATTTTGTGCTTTTACGTTGAAACCGTGCTAACCAGCTTAATTCGACGATGTAATACAAGACGGGCAAAACGAGCAGCGTTAGGAGTGTGGCACTTCACACCGTCCTTTAGGACGGGGTCTATCACAGCGACTATCAAGATACCGTTGAATGGTAGTTTTCGTACGCAATGCTCTCCTCTATGTATATGCCCCAAAGTGCTACCTAAAAGGTTCTAAGCATAAGTTACGCCCCATTTCGTGCAATTGAGCGTAAAAAATGCCCGATTTTGTGCAGTGCTTTCTTTGTACTTTGTAGAGAACTTCGTCAGTATGGTAATGTTCAAATTGGCACGGAATTTGCTAAATATACATCAGTTCTAATGCCAGTATATAGTTTGGTCTGTAGATACTTGACGAGGCTGATAAGGTTCAAGTTGATACAAGAAAAAAGAAATAGCCAGAATCGTCCGATTATTTTAATACGCTAAGCACAATAGTTGCATCCCATGTATACACAAAATTCCTTGCGAATTAAGGGAAACTGTGTTAGGATTTAAAGAGGGAAGCGTCGCGTACAGCACGCTCTTATGAATCATAGATAGCGCGCTTATAAAGCGCACATAAAGCAAAAGAGGAGATACAAATGATAAAGCAGATGTTTTGGGTAGCGATGCTGTTGCTTCTATGCGTTGCCACCAGTTATGGACAATACAATGGTGAATGTTGGGTGGTCAGTAACGGAGATACAGTTTATAAATTATATGCCGATGGAAACGCCGATCCACAGGTTATCCCAAATTTACCGCAGGCGAGTGCAGCAGAAGTTAATCCAGCAGATGGTGTTGTCTGGATCGCAGTCTCGGCAGCAAATACTGTTTATCGCTATAACCCAAACACCGGCGATTTTCTCGCTATTCCGGATATCAATCGTCCGAACATGGTATCTATTAACCCAGCGGACGGTTCTGCATGGATTGCTGGTTATGATGCTGTCAAAAAGGTATCCGGCGATGGCACTACGGTTACAGCCACAATAGAGGCGCATGAACCTGCAGTGGCAGTGAATCCGAAGGACGGTTCTGCCTGGATAACGAACGCTCGCGGACCGATTGCTCGCTACGATGCTGCAGGCAATAAGTTGGTAGATGCACCGGCGATGGGTGAGCCAAAAGGTGTGACCGTTGATTACGACGGAAACGCTTGGATTGCGGACAGTCAGCATAGTGTTCTGATGCGGGTTTCGGCGAGCGGACAGAAACTGGTAGAAATTACCGATATTCCGAATCCTACGTCCCCGCGTATCAATCTTGTAGATGGAAGTGTTTGGGTCGTTTCGCAACAATCAATGTTGGTAAACTTGACAGCAGATGGGACAAAAACGACCGAAGTTGTAGAGGCAGATGGTACGGTGTTTCCCGGGTTTCTGGCAGGAAGGACAATAGTTGCAATAAGCGTCTCGCCTACGGACGGTGGTATCTGGGTTGCTGATCTGGTCGGAGGACCAGCATTTCAAGGCGAAGTCAGTAAGTGGACAAAGGGTGGACAACAATTATTTACAAATCCGATCCCGCAACCGTCGTCTGTTTCCGTTGGGCACTGGACAGGAAACTAATTGAGAGCCAGTAGGAATTGAGTCTCCACGTTTGCCTCGTGAACTAAAGTCTGATTGTGGCACTCGCCGGAACGATTATAATTTTTCTGATAGATTTGAGGTGCATTATGATTAGGTCCCCTCTGTTGGCGCAGCGCGTAAGTTTCCAAAACTTGCTGTTAAAATTCGCAATCGGAATACTTGTTCTTGTCTCGTTTACTACGTCTGGATTCGCACAATTGCCAGATTTCTATGTTGATGCTAACAGCATCATCTTCTCCAATCCGACACCTTTTGAAGGAGAAGAGATTACAATCTGGGTTGAGGTGAAGAACATTGGTGATGGCACCCCGACAATGAACGAAGACCTTGTTGTTGAGCTGTACGAAGGAGATCCAGCGACAAAGCCACTCCAAATTGTCTGTAAGGATGTAATCTTAGAACTGAAACCCAAAAAGACGGGCAGAATAAAAGCGCAGTGGCAGCCGCCCCCTGGCAAAACAGAAATTTATGCTGTCGTTAATCCCACCGGTGAAAAACATATTCAGGAAGCAGATGGAGCAAATAATATCACACACGCTGCACTTACTGCTGAAACGCGAACGTTCCCTCCCGTCACCTCTGAACAGATACAGAACGCGGTAACGAAGGGCATTGCTTGGATAGAAGCACAACAAGGAAGACATAGTCGGACCTGTTTGCAGTGTGGAACAGAAAACCAACTCATCTTAATCTGTATTAACTGTGGAGCAAGCCTGAAGGGGTTGGCTGAAAATTTTATCCCTGGCAATACTTGGAATTTCGGGGAAGATCAGACACAAGAGACAGCGTTGGCATTGCAAACTTTGTTTGCGGCAGGATATACATCTTCGCATCCGCCAGTGCAGAAAGGCTTGGATTTTCTGTTGGCGGGGGATTGGAATGAATTCGCGGTGTATCAATTTGCCGTAATTGTTCCAGTCTTAGTCGCGACGCAAGACCCAGCATACAGGGAACGCGCCCAATTTGCTGTGAACCAATTAGTCAAAAAGCAACTCCCGATCAGTGGCAGTGAGTTCACAGATGAGCGTGACGATGGCGGTTGGGGGTACGGATACACTGCCGATGGGGCGCACATGAACATGGTTATCTATGCGCTTTATGCTGCAAAGCAGTGGGGGCTTGATATTCCGCCTGACACATGGGCACGGGCTGAGCAGTGGATTCGCCGGAATCAAACAGAGACAGGCGGTTGGCTCTATAATTTAGTTGACGACGGTTCACCTTGGGCAATAGGTGTCTATGGAAGCATGACAGCAACTGGATTGTGGGCACTTAGGGCGTGTGGTGTTCCTGTTGATGATCCACAGGTTCAAAAAGGCATCGCATGGGTGAAAAAGCATTGGACCTTAACCCGAAATCCCGGTTCCAATTCATGGCTATACTATTATTTACTTTCGCTGCAACGGTTCTGCGACATTCCGCCAACTGTAGACACGCTTGCCGGTTACGATTGGTACGATGAAATCTCACGGAAAATGGTTGCGCAACAAGAACCTGATGGAAGGTGGCGCGGCTCTGAGAGCGATTTTTTGTCAACATGTTTTGCTGTAATGTCCTTGAGTCATGCTTTGGTGGGACCGACAGAACCGAACATAGGATTTGTTCCGCGGAGCCTCCGGTTTTCGCCCCCTTCTCCGCGTGTCGGCGAAGCAGTACGCCTAAGCGCGACACTTCGGAACACAGGAACGCCTTTTGACGGAATCCTTAACATGGTGTTTTATGTTGATGACAAAAAGGTCGCCGCAACTGAAGTGCTTTGGACACCAGAACTGGGAGAGACTGTCGTCTCAGCCGATTGGGCACCCACCATGGAAGGTGAAATAGAACTTGTCGCGCGTGTGGACATTGCAGATGCAGATGAAAGCGACAATACCGCTTCGGAGAAACTCACTGTTCATCCACAATCCACCGCGGCTGCAGATGTTGAGTTAGCAAAGCCGAAGAAAATTGGTGAAAATGTGTATCAACTTGGCAATGTCGTTTTTGATATTGGCAAACGTGAGGTAACAGTGCCGGGTGAAATTAACATTGTGGGTGGAGATGCCAATATTGAATTCTTTGCCTGTGGCAAACTCGGTAAAACGCACGAGAGTATCTTAATTGTAGATGCGGAACCAATTTATATGCTTACAGCACTTGGTGTTTTAGATTTTGAAGCCGGTAGGAACCTCGTCGTTGAAGGTGATCCGCGACCTCCAACAGGTTCACCTGTTGACATTTGGGTGGAATGGCAACAAGGAGACGCGGTTGTTTCGCGTCGCGCACGCGAGTTGGTGTGGAATGCCTTTAGGGAACAGCCGATGCAGGAAACACCGTGGATATTCACGGGTGGACGGATTAAAAATAGACAATTCACTACCCAACTTTTCCATAACATTATCGCAGTCTACCGCGATCCAGATTCACTGTTCAATCATCCCTTGCCAACGGGTACCGATGACCGGACCTACCGTGTCAATACCGATGTAATTCCGCCTAAGGGTACAAAGGTAAAGTTAATCATTCGGCCCATTGAGGCTTAAAGGAAAAAACGATGCCAATTTTTGAATATCATTGCAATGAATGCACCACTGAATTCGAGGTGCTTCAACGCCTAAGTGATGCCGATACACCTCCGAAATGCCCCAGTTGTGGCGCGTTGAACCCAACAAAACGCTTCTCTGCGTTCGCTACCGCGGGTACGCAAAAGGAGACCGCCACCGACAACGCAACCTGAGCGGTTCCAACTGGCGGCAGTTTGCCCCAATGAAACAGAAACCTACACCTCCTCCGAACATCCTTCGCGAAATCCAAGCAAACAAAGTCTTCCCGGTCTATCTACTCTGTGGTGAGGAAAATTTCCTAATTGAAGGAACCCTCAAGCAGATGATCGACCATCTGCTCACACCTGAAATGCGTGATTTCAACCTCTCCTTTTTGGAGGGTGCTGATATTCCGATTCGTGAAATTCTCACGCAAGCGGATCTCTACCCAGTCATGTCAGAATGGCGAGTAGTGGTGGTGCGTGATGCTCCATTTTTTAAAACCCAACAACGGACAACACCGATAACGCTCCTCCGAAATGCATTCAAAATTGAAATTACAGACGCTCCGAAATGCATCTCTACAATGGCAAAACTGTTAGAGGTCAATCCGCAACAGATCGCGGAACGGCATCTCGACTTCATAAATGCCGTTGATTCACTCATTGGTGAGTTAGGTTCAAGGTTAACTGATGAGGAACGCGGCTTCGTAGAGCGTTTACCGGAGATCGCTCAACAACTGGAGACCTACGCTACAGAAGCTGGTACTACTGACGATGTTGCCTTGCTGCTTGAATGGCTTCAAGGTGATCTTCCAAAGAGTAGCGTGCTGATATTCACAGTGCAGGGACCCGTGACCGAACGAAACCGGGTTGCTAAGGCTATCGAAGCCGTGGGTCGTTATAGGTCCTTTGATCCGGTGAAAACTGGTCTGTCGCTAAACGAAGACCCACTCTATAAAAAAGTCTCGGAAAAATTCGCTGGATTTGGTAAGCAGATAACACCGCGTGCTTTCTCTCAACTCCGAACCCGCACCGGTGGTGATATGCACACAATCGCCGAAGCAATCAATAAGATTATTAGTTTTGTTGGTGACAAACGCCAAGTGGATACCCAAGATGTACAGAACGTAGTGACGCAGAACACATTTGATGGCATTTTCGACCTTACTGACGCGATCGGAAAGCGTTCAATCGAACAGGCGTTGAAGAGTCTTCATGAAGTATTAGCAAGTGGACAGGATCCTATCCCGGTTAACTCAATGATTATACGTCAACTCCGATTTGCGCTTCAAGCCAAGCTGATCGCTGAAAGAAAAGGATTCCGGCCACTTCGGAGTCGAATGCCGTTCTCTGAGTTTACGAAAAATATTTTTCAACCGCTTATTGAAGAAATGAGGGATTTTTTACCTAAATCAGCCTCTGATAACATTCTAAGACAGAATCCTTATGTCGCCTACAAAATCTTTCAGACACTCCATGCTTTCACCACTGAAGAGTTAATCACTGCGATTGAAAAAACTCTTATGGTGGATACCCAATTAAAGACGAGCGACGCTAATGAGACGGTCATTCTGGAACAATTGGTGTGTGAGCTTTGCACCAGTCCACAGGGGAGAAGACCTACTTCCTTCTGACTTTGATGAGGTTAAGAAACCGATAAAGTTTTTATTCCGTTTTAATATATGTACGCATAAAATAAGGAGTTTCTTTCATGAAAGGCACAAGACCTTTAGATAATGCTGAAATCCGAAAAATATCAGAGGCTTTTGACGGCGTGTTTGCCGTTAGGAACCGGAGTTTGTTTATATTGGGTGTGTCCGTCGGGGGACGGATTAGTGAGCTGCTTGCCTTAAAAGTAAACGATGTGTGGCAGAACAACAAGCCTGTCAAGGATCTGCTGTTTGATCGGAATATTGTGAAGGGTGGTGAGGTATCAAGAGCTGTGCCTGTAAATGTAGATGGCAGAGTGGCTATTGAAGAGCTCATCGCTTGGCATACCGAGTTATATGGGGCTGCCGATCCGACCCGTCCGTTGTTTCCTTCCCGGAAAGGACGAGGCTTGAAAACGATGACGAGGATAGCTGCGCACAACGCACTAAAGGGCGCGTTTGAGGCGGCGGGATTGAACGGAAAACTCGGCACGCATTCTTTGCGGAAGTCGTACGCGCAACGCCTGTATGAACAGACAAGCGATATTTACGCTGTACAGGAAATGTTAGGACATAAAAGTGTGGTGACAACACAGCGATATTTGGGTGTAAACTATGCGAGTGTTCGGGATGCGTCGGAGGCTATGTCTATTCATGCCGAACTTAACGTAAGTACGAAAACGTTAAGTTCGGTAGATGATGCCACGGATGACGTGCTTTTGATTGAATTGCTTCGTAGGGGATATGATGTCGCTCGATTGCTTGAAGAGAAAGACACACAGCAACCATTCCAATTGCCTACTGACGAGGAATCGTCAGTAATTTCTGTATGATATTGATATACTGCAATACGGTACATCAATATACGAAACGCTTTCCTACACGAGCACTTATTAAATTAATTTTGGTTAGTGCTCATTTTTTTTCTATCCTTTTACATTTTGCAGACTCTATCTTGTAACACAACAATAAATAGGAGGAAATTTGAAAATGGAAATAACAGCTATCATTGTACTCGGTATTCTTGTGTGTGCCTGGATGAGCCTATCCTATGCTAAAAAATCGGAGGGCTTGGAAAAGGGTGCCTCTCAACGGGAAATAGAGGTGCTGCAGAAACAAGTAAACCATATTCAAGAGGAAATGGTTGCCCTCAAAAAAGAAGTTAAACGACTCATCCAGATTGCTAAAGGTATTGATGAGTGAAGGAGGGAATGACATGCTACTATTACAGATTTTACTGGTGCTGGCAGTCTGTTTACTCATCCCTGGGCTAATACTCTTTTTCGTCATCACACATGCACTTGTGCTTACCACTCTTACAGTGATTATTATCGGTGTGGTAGCAGTTATTATGCTTGTGAGCACTTGCTTGGGAATCTTATATTTCTTGAAAAAATCAGACTACCTTCCCAGCAAGGCGAAGCAAAGTTATAGCCAAGTTGAATTGGACTTAAAACAAATAGCAGCGGATTTAACCGAGATTCGCTTACAATTGGACAGTGTTGCACCTTATTTGCGGGAAATGGAATTTTTAAAGTACGCTCGACAAAATCGCGAATCGAAGAAAAATGGAAAATAGGTAGGACAAAACTACTGCTTATAAATCCGTTACAAGGCTTTGTGTTTTTTGGGTAGGGTTGCGGAGTATATTTTGCAGAGGGCTTGTAGGGCATTCTCGAAAGAATTTTTTCAGACAACATTATTTTATTACAAAGTTGGAGGAATTGAAAATGGGACAAGTCGTTCTGGTTATCGCTATCATATTTGGAAGTATCACTGTAACAACGCTTGCATGCGTCTGGATGGGAACGTCCTACTTCGCAAAGAAAAAAGGGTTGACAAAGGGTGCATCACAGCGTGAGATAGAAGTACTGCAGCAGAAAGTGAACGATATTCAGCAAGAAGTAGTTGTTCTCAAAGAGGAAGTGCAACGACTTATCAAAATCGCTAAAGGCACAAGCGAGTGAAGGAGGAAAGCAGACATGCGTGTTCTACTCTTACTGATTGTTCTTGCGTTAGTGTTCTTTCTCATCGTCAAATTCACCACTGGGGTTACCGCTATTATGGCAGTAATTATAGGCACAACAACAGTTACTGTACTCGCCTGTGTTTGGCTGGGAACATCGTATTATCTGAAAAAGTCGGGGTATGTGGAGGATACAGCACAACAGGCTTATCGTCAGGTAGACTCGGATTTGAAGCAGATCGTTGGGGATTTGCAGGAGATCCGCTTGCAATTGGATAATGTTGCACCATACCTGCGCGACATGGAATTTTTAAAGTACGCTCGACAGAATCGCGAATCGAAGAAAAATGGAAAATAGGTAGGACAAAACTACGACTTATAAACCCGTTACAACGCTGTGTGTTTTTTGGGTAGGGTTACCATAGCGGAATATCTTTTGCAGAGGGCTTGTAGGGCATTCTGGAAAGGATTTTTTCAGATGTGATTTTCGATTTAGGAAACACATCCACGAAAAGCCAAATCTTGCGTAGAATATTTTAAAGTGCTAAAAAGTCAACCATCGGTGAAATACAACACCGGTACTCTCGGGTTCAACGACTCTTAACAGAACCTTCCCATCGTTGAGGAAATCTATCGCCATGAAACCGGTATGTTGATGTGCGAATAGTGTATTGTCGCCAGACATCACCTCTGTTACTTTCCGGCTCGCGGCAGCCCCACTGACGAGGAGGTAATCTACAATATCACCTTTTAAGACTTGTAAAGAATGTTCATGTCCAGAAGCATATATTAAAAGCGGTGGACCTTGAGGAGACGGTTTTCGAGTCGTAAACGCCCGATTTAGTTGCGCTACCATATTTTTGTTCAGCGCGCCGTTCATATCTTGATTAGATCTATAAAGATGCCATCGTGTGTGAGGATACGCGGAGCCAACTATCGGTATTGGAACCCAGAGCCATTTTTTCAAAAACCTGATAGGAAAAAGATGTGCCTTCCAATCATAAAAGCCGCCGTGTGAACCGTAGCTTTCTAACGGATGGTGTCCGACAACGATGACCGGTAATTCCGTATCTAAAAGTGCTATCAATTCTCCTATAACCGTTTCAGGTGATTTGCTCGGTTTGTCATGTTGATGGAGCCACCATTGCGTGTCTAACACGATAAGTCGCAAAACCGGATTGGCTTTCGGGAGTTCAAGCATAACAGGACCGGGCGATCCACCAGACGGCAAGAAATTTTCTTCCCCGGCGAGAGCACTGTTAATAAATTCCTCCTGCGCGCGTAATGCACTGTATCCCTCCGCTTTTCCACTCGCCCAATCGTGGTTTCCAGGGATAAAGAGTCCGTGGACACTCGCATCTTTGATAATAGAGAGTTGTGGAACGAGTCGTTCTGTTGCTTCATGTTTCCGGCGTTCTGTCACTCCTTCTGGGTACATATTGTCCCCTAAAAAAACAATACTCGTTTTCGCAGCGTCCTTTTGTGCCCATTCGCCCAGAGTTTTCAAGACAGGTTCATCCGGTCTCGGTTCACCACCATCGCCCAGTAATAAAAGACGATAACGGAGTGTGCCTTCTGTTTCACTCTCACGTCTTGCAATATCAGGTATATCGGGATGGTAATACGGTTTTGTATGACTACAGCCTGCTGTTGTCAGTTGTACTATTTGAACAATACAACAGAGGAGGACAATATAACGGGTGAAGTTGGAGCGTTGATAAAATCGCTTCATTTTTCTTTAACCATCTATCCATTTTTGGATGTGTTCAACAAATTTTTCCCGCGGGACAATCTGTTGCTCTCTGTTTCCGAGGTTCCGAATCGCTACTTTGTCTGCCTCTAATTCGTCAGAACCGAGGATGACAGCATACGGAATGCCTTTGGTATCCGCATATTTTATCTGTGCACTCATGCGCGCTGGGCGGGAGTAAACCTCTGCCCGAATACCACTTTGGCGCAGAAGCGTTGCGACTTTCAAGGATTCTTGCGCGAGATCGGCATCGAAAATGGTTACTAACACCTGCGTTACTGTCTTTCCGACAGCGGCAGGGAACATATCGAATTCTTCCATCACGTCAATGATCCGCTCGATACCAAAACTGGTACCGGTTGCGGGGTACCCCTGTTTGCTGAAACTGCCGATGAGTTCATCGTATCTCCCGCCCCCTGTGATACTCCCAATTTTCGGTTCTTCAACGACAGTCTCATAGATTGGACCGGTATAGTATTCCAGACCACGCACCATCGCAACGTTCACTTTATAGAATTCATCCGGCACCCCGAGCGTTGTGAGATAACCGATTAATTCCTCCAATTCCGAGATACCCTCTCGCGCGACTTCAGAATCGCCGAGTTGCGCATTAAGGGCATTCAGGACTGTTCCCGCATCACCTTCAATCTCAAGCAACGCGAGTAGTTTCTCAATAACAGGCTCTGGAATCTGATTTCCTGCCAATTCTTCCCTAACCCCCGCCAACCCAATTTTATCCAATTTATCAATAGAGCGGTAGAGTCCACCGAGTTGTTCGGACGGCACACCAGCAAATTGCCCAATTCCGGTGATGAGTTTCCGGTCGTTGATGTTAATCTCGAATTGCTGGAAACCGAGGCGAGAAAGTATTTGGTAAATGAGATTGACGTTTTCGGCATCGGCGAGCATACTCTCGCTTCCTACTGTATCTGCATCGCATTGGAAAAATTGACGATAGCGTCCCTTTTGTGGGCGTTCCGCTCGCCAGACAGGATCGATTTGGTATCGTTTAAACGGTTTCGGGAGTTGCGGGTGCATAGCGACAACTCGGCAGAGCGGCACCGAAAGATCGTAGCGAAGGGAGATGTTCTCCTTTCCACCGACGTGTCCTGCCTGATAGATGAGTTTCTCTGCATCCGGTCCATATTTACCTGTGAGTACTTCGGATAATTCGAGCGCGGGTGTTTGTAAGGGTTCAAACCCAAATTCCTCAAAGACATTACGAATTACACCTATGACGTACTGTCTGCGAATCATCTGTTCAGGTAAAATATCTCGCATCCCGCGCGGGACGCGCGGTTTTATGAATGGGGTTGCCATGAGTTCCGCTCCTTAATTAGATGTGTCCGGGAAGTGTCTGACTCCGCCGTCTCCGTAGACCTTTCTGAAGTGTCTGCTTGAATTCTTCAATCTTTTCCCGCTTCCATGAGTCCTTAAGTGCCTTCGGATTAGCAATAAGGGTAGATTCGGAGGCACGCAATAGTTCAATCACCTTGAGCGCATTCGCCTTGAGTGTGCGCCGCGACACGGTCGAGTTGTCAATGATAGCATCCGCTTCTTCAGGTGGTTTTCCCTCGGTCGCACCGAAAGACAGCATGAGCGTGATGGGGGACTGGTAAGTACCACGAGTATTAAGTCGCTTCCACGGTGTTAAAATTGCCGGTGCGACCCTATTTTCGGTCTTTTCAAGAATATATTTCTCGGCGATATTCAAATATTCGGTAGAAATGAGGATGTCTCCATCGGTGAGGTCCATTAAATCTTCAAATGTATTGATGTCTTCTCGTTCTTCGCGAACGGCGAGAATGATATCAATGTGACCGTATTCCAGAGGCAGAATTTCTTCAACTTCCGCGTCGGTTTCCTCAACCCAATCTTGACCCGTAATCCCTAAATCGTAGAAATCATCCATACCGACATAGACAGGTATCTCTTGTGGACGCGAAATTTTGATCTGAAATTCGCTATCGTCGCGGAAGGTTGCGCGATAGGACCTATCAGTTTCAGTATAACCGTTGAGTTCGTAACCGGCACGCTGAAATAGTTCAAGGGTATCTGATTGTAGACTCCCTTTTGGTAAAAGTAGGTTCAGCGTCCGTTGTGATTCCGTTTGCATTTTTTAATTCTTGTCCTTTCCGTGATCGCATTTAGATGTCTCAGAGGCAATTGCGTTACATTCCAGTTTTTAACAAATACGGAACATCTAAAGCAGATCATCAACGGTGACCACTTGTGTGTCGCCAGTTTTAATCTGAATTCGACGGATCGGTTCATCAGTTACCAAGCGAATCAGATAATCGTAGTTTGCTTGGTTCGCGTAATCCTGTTGTGTTTGTAGGTCGCGTTCCATCAAATCCACTTCGACGTTTTTACCTGCTCTGCGCAAGGTTTCCGCGAGTTGTTGTGCGTCTGAAATGTGTTCAGGCGTTTCTGCTGCGATGAAGTAGTCTTTTCTGCCGTTAACAGTTACCTTACCTGTATCGGTAAAGGCTTCTACGAGTGCGTCGAACTGAAACGCGAACCCAGCACCAGGTGTTGATGAACCACCGAAGGAGGCAATCAGTCTATCGTATCTCCCACCGCCACAGAGGGGTAGACGTTTCTCAGAAAATTCAATCTGAAAAACCGTGCCGGTATAGAAATCAAATCCGCGTGTGATACCTAAATTGATTTCAAAATCTGTAATGCCGTAGTTCTCCAAACATTCACAAAGTGCGAGCAGTTCCTTGCGTGCTGCTTGTGCAGTGTCGCCGAGACGCGTTTCCCAGGCTGCCATTACAGTGTTCTTATTGCCATAAACCTTTGAGACATCTATAAAACACTGAGCCACCTCTTCAGAAATGTTGAAATAACGGTACCACCTTGCTTTATAGGTTTCTTCAGCAATCATTGGCAGCTTTTCTGCATAATTGGAGGTAGTACTTTCAGTTAACTCCTGAATCTCGGCGGTCTCAATCTTGTGGGCACCTTGATAGTCGGATCCTTGCGACCGCCGCAACATATTGAGTTCATCGCGAAGCATTTCCATATTCCAAAGTTGGCTTTCATTGCGGAGACGAACGAGATGATCGATGTCCCATATCATTTCTGCTTGGTCTTTCGGGTCAAGCGCAATCTGTTCAAAAATTTCTCGGAAGACCCGTGTATTACCAATTCTTAGTTTTGTCCGTGAGATATTGAGTTTCTCAAGGACTCGAATCGGAATCGTAATAATTTCAGCGTCTGCGTGGGCAGAAGCTGGTCCGATAAGTTCAACCCCTGCCTGTCGGAATTCACGTCTTGCCTCTGACGTGTCGGTGGTCGGTTCCTGTCGAACGCATTGTCCGATATAGTAAAGTTTATATGGATAAGGGAGATGGTCTAATTGTCCATTGGCAATGAGTCGGCAGACGGGTGCGGTCAATTCAGGTCTTAGCGCATAATCCACCCGATCTGAGCCGACGAATGTAAACATTTTATGGCGGATCTCTTCACCTGCTTGGGCAGACAGGAGAGCAAAGGATTCAAACAATGGTGTTTGAATCTGGGCATATCCATAGCTTTCAAAGGTTTCACGAACGATATTTTCGACGAAATTTCGCTGAACCATCTGCTCCGGTAGAAAATCGTTCGTTCCGGTAGGTTTATCAAACTTTTCCATCTTTTAGTTCTCGGTTGTCGGTTTGCCTCGCAGTGAGAGTTATCAGTTAAGAGGGTTTTTGTAACTATCTACTCCTGCTTGGTATGTCCGATGCAGGATGGGTTGTTAGGGACAAAACCCTATGAAAAGTCAAAAAAAAACCCAGTAAACAGTCTGCTCTTTTCTCGCGCGTACCACTAACGCGGCACGGAGGAGAGCGGCTCGTTTACCAGGGTCCAAACAAGTTAAACTTACTTCGTATCAAATATATTTATTCATATTCCCCTCATCCGCTCTACTCAGAAGTGGACCGAATGATGGTGATGAATGTTGAGTATATTGGCGTTACGCATTTTTCGGTATCGCTTGCAAGCTAAAACTTGCGACTAAAAAGTTAGTGATTTTAATTTAGATTTAATGATATTATACTCTATCCGAAGGTAAATGTCAAATTTTTTTATCGGTTGTCAGTACCACTATTTTTCGACTTATGTGATGGCAAAACCTGTAATTCAATGAAGATTAAACCTATTTTCATCATCTCTATACTCGGTGTACTGCTATCAGTTCTTTTATGCGGTATCTACTTCCAGTTTTCCTACTTTGAACCCGATACTGTCTCATATCTATTCCAAGCGAAGTTGTTTGCGGAGGGTAAACTCTCCGTCCCCGCGCCCCCGGAACACGGGTTCTCCTCTTCACCACATATTAACGTCCTAAACGGTAAATGGTATTCAAAATACCCATTCGGAAACGCCTTGATGCTAATGTTCGGCGTATTTATCAATGCGCCGTGGCTGATTCCTGCGCTTGCAACGGGTGGTGCCCTGCTACTTCTTTACCTTTTTGTGAGGGAGATATATGGGAACATCCACCCCAGAATTGCCCTTATTGCCGCGATCCTCGCGCTCATTTCACCCGCAACACTGGGTATGGGTTCAACGTGGTTCAGCGAACCGGTAAGTCGTTTCTACCTTTCGCTCTATCTGCTTGCACTCCTTAGGACCTTGAATTGCAAGGACGATGCCTCTCCCCTCGCGCGGATCGGCTATCCACTGCTCTCAGGGTTCGCCTTGGGATATGCGTTCAATACGCGTCCACTCTCTGCCGTGGTCTTCGGCGTTGTCGGTGGCGGGTTGACACTCTATCATCTATTCACCCAATTGCAGCATCGGCAAGCACTACTCGGCACGATAAAACGTTTCGGATTCTTTTTTATTTCATTTGTCGTCCTGCTGAGTATATGTATGGCGTGGAACGCGCATTTCACAGAAGACCCGTTCCTGTTCACGCACACGGTTGCACAGCCTTATGATAAAATCGGGTTCGGTCCTCGAACGGAAGGTTACGTGCCGAATATTGAAGGAGCACGTATTTTCACACCCGCATGGGCAATTGAAAGGACATGGCGACACATCCTCCCGTGCATCAGTTTCAACGCGCTCGGCTGGGGGAGTTATCACCACCATTTGTTGAGAGATGCCGAATTATCTTTGACATGGCTGATCGCTTTCGTCCCGTTAATTCTGCCGTGGTGCTTATTATTTGTCCCGTTCTTCCACGCTTCGCGTAACAGATACGATGTGTTCTGTCTGACCCTGCTTGTTGCGAACCTGTTGCTTTACGCTTTTTTCTATTTTGAGGGTTCGACATGGGGGTACACGCCAGTAAACGCCCGCTATTACACCGAATCGACATTTCTCGGCTTCATCCCGTTGGTAGCACGTGGGATGGTTATCTGCTATGAGCGTTTCAAACTACGTGAGAGGCGTGGACTTGCGTTGGCTGTTGGCGTGTGTCTATTGTTGTTGAGTGTCAACACGGTATGGAGTTATGTCCGCATCGGGGAAAGATACCAGAATTGGGGTCATGTCTACCAGAAGCTGCCACCGATGGTAGGGGAGCAGGACATTCACAACGCTGTCATTTTTGTATCTCGACATCGGGGCGCGCCGATTGGTGATTATCCGTTTAAGAGTCTCCAAGAAGCGGATATCGTCTATTTTAAACTCGGTCCCGCGCCACGGTGGAGATTGACAAACAGCGATTGGAAAAACGTGTACGCACAGTATTTCACCGGTAGAAATGCGTATCTGTATGTACCAGGTGAAAACAAGTTGACCCCTTTACCGAATAAAGAGGCTTATAAAGATGAATGAAGTATCGCGCTTTTCTGAAGAAAACAATCGTAGCAGTGGTGATGAGACTGCTTGGGGGCTACCCAAGGGGGCGATTGCCCGGTTAGGTAGGGGAAGGATAGCTGATTTAGCGTTTTCGCCGGATGGCGAGTCTCTTGCAATCGCAACTACCATTGGAGTCTGGATCTATGAACTCACTACCATGGAACCCATCGCATTGTGGGAAACCGAAAGGGGACTTGTTTCTACTGTCTCCTTTTCTCCCAATGGACAATGGATTGCCACCATCAACTGGGACGGTATAATTAAGATAAGGGAGACAGAGACGCAACGGTGCACCGCTAAAATACAAGGATTGCACTATCGGAACGCCCTTGCTTTTTCCTCGGATAGCCAATACCTCGCTGCATCCTGCAGTGGTTACGGCGGTGCTTATGTATGGGATGCAAAGACCGGCAGGCATGTCACAAGTTTCAAAGGTGGAGCACCCCCGAAGGAAGGAGAACAGACACCTGCCAGGTTTTTAGTCCATTTTTCACCTAATAGGCAGTGTCTCGCCTATGTTTTGGATCGAGTCGAGCTTGCTGTTCGACATGTAGAAACAAAAGAACACATCGCGCGCCTCAAGCAGTCATCGCGAAAACGTATACAAGGTTTTGCCTTTTCACCGTGTGGAAGGTTCCTTGCTGTTGGTAGTCAAAATACGTCCAGCAATCGTCAGAGCACTACTGAGTTACAGGTGTGGAATATTGATGAAGAAACCCTTGAGATGACTGATTCGGATTATGGTGGAGATAAATTGATACCTGCCTATTCGTCTGATGGAACCTTACGGGTTGCCGACTTGCATAAGGACAAGGTGATACTGTGGGATGCATCCCAGCGAGAGCAGCTTGATACTTTTGAATACAGCGGAAATGCCAGAAATGCCTTCAGGTTTTCTTATGATGGGCAGCAATTTGCAATTGCCACGGAATGTGAGATGCGCGTGTGGCACGCGGATGCCCCGCTCACGGTAGTGTCTCATCTGGAACATACGGTGGGCAAGGTTCAGACACTGTTTTTTATGCAAGGGGGTAAGACATTAGTGAGCGGGGACGGCGGCAAAAGCGGTATTATGTTCTGGGATGTTGTCCAAAGGCAAGTCCGACGAACACTTAGTCCCTCTTATAGAAAGTGCGTTTTATCCCCGTGTGAAGAGATGTTGGCTACCACCGTTGGGGAAAATGGTGAAACGATTGAAGTCTTGAATGTTGCTTCAGGAACGCCGATGGCAACACTCACTGAACATAAACAGGCTGTAACTGCCTTTGCGTTCTCACCTACCGGTGAACATCTTATTAGCGGAGATTTGGAAGGAAACTTGTGTGTGTGGTCTGTTGAGTCTTGGCGGAAGCTGCGAAAGTTCATCGGACATACTACTTGGATTACAACTTTAGCGTTTCATCCGAGTGGCGCGAAGGTTGCTACGGCAGCCCGCGACTACACAGCCCGCGTCTGGGATTTTGAGAGCGGTGAACAGCTCACTTTGCTACCCTTAGCCGAGGAATCAGATGTATCCCTATATAGAGGCGATCAGCGGCAAATCCGGCGCATCTTAAATCGTCTGAGTCAGGGTTCCAGTCATAAGTCCGCCCTCCATTCTATCGCCTTTTCTCCATCTGGTGACATCATTGCTGGCGGACTGCATTATGAGATACGTTTGTGGGATGCGACAACTTACGAGACTCACATGGTGATAGTCCCGCCGGACGGTTGTCAGCGTCCTTATGCGTTGATATTTTCGCCGTGTGGACGGTATCTTGTCTCCGGTTCTTGGTGGCAAGAAGGACAAGAGAGGGTGTCTATCCAGCTGTGGGAGGTTTCAACAGGTAAGAATATTGCGACCTTCTGGGGTCATCCGACAGATATTCAGGAACTCGCTTTTTCACCGGATGGCAAGTTTTTAGCGAGCGGAAGTTTTGATTGCACCATTTTGCTCTGGGATATGAAACAGGCGATGGCCCCTTAATCTATTCACTGCACCTGTTCCAAAATAACGATATCCCCAGGATTCCACGACTGCGCTATGATGTAGAACTTGCCATTAATCTTGCGAATTACTGCGCCGTGCAGATGCTGAAAAGTTTCTACACCCAACTCCTCTTTTAGCCTAACAGTTGAGACGAGGTTGTTTCCCTCCAATATGTAAAGCGGCGCGCCTTTATCCTTATTCGGTCCGAAAAGACACGCAACGACGGCGTACCCCGCCTCGTAATCAATGCTACATGGGAATGACCCTTTGATAAGCGGAAGCGTCTCCAGATAGGTGCCGTCCGGCGAATAACGTTCGATTTCTGCATTTGCCCGATCGGAAGCATCTAATCGATTGGTTCCATAAGGCACTGTAATGTGATGTCCTGTACCGAATTGTCCGGGTTCATCGCCTTTACCACCGAACGCCAATGGATACCAACTCGCCTCAAGCGGTTCAAGATTCGTGAGTTTCACACCCAGAATGTAATCTAAATCAGAATAACCGGTCGTAACATAAAGCATTCCGTCAATATGTGTTACACCGGTAGGGACAAACTTACCCCCCTCACTGAAATAGGTGTTGACTGCCTGATGTTTGAAATCTGTCATTGCGTCTGGGGCTCCCAGCGTATGAACGAGCTTCCCATCCATTGTTGTGGTGAAGATTTTACCAACATCGTTGGCAGGAAAAGAGAGATAGGGGGTGCCGGCAGATGTCGTCCAGACGGTTACGTAGTGTGCATTTGCCTTTTTCAATCCAGCGGGTGTTTCAATCAGCCTCGTTGTTTTCAGGTCTGCACTGATCTGGATAATACCGACACCGGGAAGTGCGAAGTAGGTTTCGCCTTTTCCTTCCCGCCGATCCACATCAAATCCACCGTGTGCTTTGTCAATTGCGGCAACGACTTCTGCTGGAAAATGGTCGCGCGTATAGAGGACTTTGAACTTAAGCGCGCCCTGTCCGCTGGTGAGTTTTATATCGGGTGTTTCGTGATGTGCCACGAACTGGAAACCGCCTGTTTCTGTTGATGGGTGTTCTGTTACGTGCGCGTAAAGAGATCCAACTATTATAAAGGTAAGGACAAAAATTAAAAGCGCAACCTGTCTCATTCCGAAACCTCCTCCCTATGCTTGTATCATCGCTCGAAATTTTTTGGTAAATTCGCAGCTGCGCGCGATGCTTGCTACGTCCTCCATCTTATATTGGACAACGAGCGGACCTGAGAAACTGATCTCCTTCAAGCCTTGTGCAAACGTCTCGAAATCGAAAACGCCGCCGCCCGGTTCGCCGCGGTTGCTTCCCGATACATGTACATCACCGAGGCATGCCTTCATTGCGTGTGCCGCTGTGTGTGGTTCAGCATCATCGTTAAAAAGATGATACGTATCGCACGTTAAATAGACAGACAACCCCGTGTCCTCAATAAATGCGATACCCTCGCGATAGTTATCAAGCGGACAGCCCTTCTCAAATTCAAGCGCGATCTTCATTCCATTTTCATTGCAAGCGGGAATCATCTGAGACAGATTATCGGCGAGTGCGTCCAGAGATTCTTGTCGCGATACACCCTCTGATGGGTTCACCCACACACCGATGACATCAGCGCGGAATTGACGAGCGACATCAAGGACAATCTCAAAATGTTGCAACGCCTCATCTTTTCGGGCAGGGGTCGTCAAAATGTGATTGCCGAAGCCGATTGTTGGCGCGACAAGTTCGTATTTTTCGGCGAGGTTTACCGCATCGTCTATCTCTGCAGTTGAGAGTTCACCGAGAAAACCGGAATGGACAGGGATGTTGATACCTTCGTAGCCTGCCTCGGCGACGAGCTCAAATATCTCGGCACGCGCAAACCTACCTAATGTGCCAGAGTATGGATCGTAACAAATAGTTAGCATTTTTCCTCATCTGAATCCGCTTCTTTTGATAAAGGATACGGATCTTCTTTCGTTAATTCACCATTAGGGAGTTCATAGTAAAGATGTCCGTTGAAATCATAGACATTCGGAATCCCTTTTTTGCGGTTTTCCTCTTGTGCTCTTTTGACAGCGCGATTGCCAATCCGCAGGAGTTCAAGTGTCTGTTTATGAATATCAACAGAATCTAATTCATCTTGAGGCATTATACACCTCCATTGCGAATGTCTTGCATAAACGATTCAAAGGAATCTTCATTCTCACTTCTTGTTCAGGCAGCACTGCTTATACTTCCGCCCACTGCCGCAGGGACACGGCGAGTTCCGTCCAACTTTCTGTGAGACTTTTGCGGCTATCGGGGTGTTGCCTTGTGCTTTTTCTTGCCGACGCTGCCGTAGGATCGGCATGATGCTATTTGCAGGTCGTCCCGCCTGCAGCGCGGAAGCCATCATCTTCATCGGTTCGTCAATATGATTGAAAAATTGCTTATAGCCGGCACAGAGGTAGTTCAAACCGTCTTCACCCGTGGGCGTTTTGATGAATCGGTTTTTCGGACAGCCGCCATTGCAGACGAACTTCACTTCGCAGCTTCGACAGTATTCGGGGAGTGTATCTCGTTTATCAGTCCCAAATTTGCGTTGGAACGTAGAATCCACCATCTCAGCGATAGTGTTCTCCTCAATGTTTCCAACATGGTAGTCAGGCGTAACGAAATGATCGCAAGAGTAGAGGTCGCCGTTGTGTTCAATAGCGAGAGCATCGCCGCAGGTTTCATTGAAAACGCAGAGACTTGGGTTATAGCCCAACCATGCCTCTAACGCCACATCGAAAATCTGGACGAAAATTCTTCCGATGTCGTTCACGACCCACTCATCGAAGATGGCACATAGGAATTTGCCGTACTGGCGCGCTGTGACGGAGCGCGGAGACACATTCTTCCCATCGAAATGCTCAACCGCAGGAATGAACTGCATAAACTCAGCACCAAGTTCTTTGAAGTAGTTATAGACTTCCTTCGGATACTCGGCATTGTGCTTATTGACAACACACAGTATATTATAATCAACCTTGTGCTTTTGAAGGACACGCAACCCGCGAATTACTTGCTCGGAGGATGGTCTGCCGCGTTTATCATAGCGGTATTTATCGTGGGTTTCCGGCGGTCCATCAATACTTACACCAATTAGGAATTTATTCCGTTTGAAAAATTCCCCCCATTCATCGTCCAGAAGTGTGGCGTTCGTCTGAAACGAATTCTGTATCTGCATACCGGGACGTCTGTATTTCTGCTGGTATCTGATCGCTTGTCGGAAAAAATCCACGCCCATCAATGTAGGTTCGCCGCCTTGCCATGCGAACGTGACTTCGTTGACCTCTTGTGCGTCTATGTATTGCTTGACGTAATTTTCCAAAATCGCATCATTCATCCGGAAGGAGCGCGTTTCGGGGTAAAGTTTCTCTTTATCGAGATAGAAACAATACTCGCAATCCAAATTACATATCGGTCCGATCGGCTTTGTCATTACATGAAATGCGCGCGGGGCATTGTGTTGAACCATCTGATTGTCCTCTTCTTGCGTGACCTTATAGTACGGATTCCAAACATGCGTTAAAGTTTAGCATATTCCGTGTGAATCTACAAGAGAAAATATGAAAATGCTTCTGGCAAAGGAAAAAGAAACGTGTTATAATATTTTATACAACGGGAATACAGGGAAACCTGTTCACTTAACATTTTAAGATTTCTTACCCAATAAGACTTTGGGATTTTCGTATCTCATGGAGGAATTCAGAATGAAATTGTTGAGCATAGGTGTCGCATTACTCTTATGTTTTTGCGCCGGTTCATGGGCATTAGAAGAAGACGATCCAGCGATTGTTGGTGTGTGGCTCTTTGAAGGTGATGTTAAAGATTCATCAGGCAACGGTAATGATGGAAAGATTGTCGGCAACTTTAAATTTGAGAACGGTAAATTTGGTAAGGCTGTCGTCGCTGGTGGTGGTGGTAGTATTGATGTCCAAGATTCAAAAAGCATCCAAAGCGTCAGTGATGAATTGACTGTGGCTGCTTGGTTCCGAGTAGATGCCGACTCGGACACCGGAGTCAGGAAAAACGGTGCCTACCTCTTAGAAGACCAGTCCGGTGGTGAGCCAATACCTGACGGTTTCTCATTCCGAGTTTGGACAGCCAATGGGATTACACCCGGATTCTATGGCAAAACGGAACTGGAACAGTAAAAGTGGCACCATGTGGCTGGGACTTATGACGGCACAAATGTTGAGATGTATGTTGATGGTGAACCCGAAAGTAAAAAAGGCGCGTTGGCAGCCAATAAGGCAGATTGGAAACCGGAGTGGGGTGGCAAGGTCGCCGCAGGTCAGACTTTGCAGCTCAAATTCGGTCCAGAATCGTTTACGGGTGGCATTGACGAGATTGTCATTCTCAGCCGCGCCCTTGAGGCTGATGAGATTGCGCAATTGTTGAACGGTTGGGATGAGGCTTTCGCTGTTGAACCGGAAGGTAAATTGGCGACAACTTGGGCACGGGTAAAGGCTTCCCGATAAGTTGGTAGTGGAAGGCGAATTAAGCAGAAGGTCGCGGTTCGGAGATTGGCACGGCAACAAAGAATCGCGACTTGAAGGTCGCTCCTACATGGATAAATCGATTGGAATTGGAGAGGTTTTTACGCCGCTGAAATGGGCAGAATGGCTCATCAACAGGTGGGCAATCTTCGAGGCGTGGCGTGATGGCGCACATATCTGTGATCCAACTGCCGGGAGAGGCTCGTTTGTACGTGCACTACTCCATATCGCAAGGCGCAAAGGTATCCCTATCACCCCGGAACGCTTGTCCCGATTAACGCTCATCGAGGTGAACGCCGCACATCTGGCGTGGTTTAGAAAAAACGTCAAGCAAGAATTTGGTATTGACTTTCCAGTGTCGCAATTCTTCTGCCAAGATGTGATTATGGAATCGCACGCGAGGAAGTATGACATTCTTGTCGGTAATCCACCCTGGGCGAATTTCGGAGATCTGCCATCGGATTACAAAACGCGTGTGAAGCCTTTTTTCCTCGCAGAAGAACTGGTGCCTGACAAGCAGCAGTTGCTCTTAGGCTCTTCCCGTATTGATATAGCAGCACTCATTTTAAAGATTGTTCTTGGTAGATTGCTAAAAAAGAGTGGGGTTGGATATTTCTATCTACCGATATCTCTCTTTTTCGGTGATGGCGCGCATAGAGGTTTTAGAAACTACTGCGCGAATCAACGCAATTTTGCTGTGGATACAGTCTACGAATTTACGTCGTCCCAAGTGTTTAAAGGTGTTAACACGTTATACTGCTGTGCCAAATTCCGGTGCGATACGCGCCAGACTTTCCCAGTTTCGTATTTCAGAGAATTGAGCGGAAAATGGACTCAGCACAAGGCTGTCCCGTTTAAAGATTCTGCTGGTCCATGGCGGGTCGTGCGGCACCTTAATGAATTGGATACGGATCCAAGACTTGACATTCATTTATCCACAGCGCAAACGCCCCGACAGGGTGTGAATACATGCGGTGCCAATGGCGTTTTTATTTTTGAAAACAAGCCTTCGGATCTTCCTGAAGAATTTCTATATCCGCTCGCGACAAAAGAAATTTGGCGGCAAGACGCTTCGTCATTTCCCCGCAAGTGGATACTTCTACCGTATCATCAGCAGACTGGAAAGCCGATGTCGTGGCATCAGATTCAAGAGCATACCGCCTTAAAGGATTATCTTGAGAGTGCTCAAGAAGTCTTACAAACCCGACGGGGAACACTCCTCCGATCAGTTATTGATAGAGGGTATTGGTGGGCACTGTTCGGTGTCGGACCCTATTCGTTCGCGCCTTTCAAAGTGATATGGGAGGCGTATGGAAAAAGCCAGTTTCGTCCAATTGTGTTAAGTTGTATAGGCGGTCAGGTTTGGCAGGGCAACCAATCGATGCATGCATTTATTCCTTGCTGGTCTGAAGATGCGGCACAAAGGATTAGGAATACACTTGAAAATCCTGAAATTCCGATGCTATTGCGGCAGCTCAACGGCGCGGGCAAATGCAATTGGGCACAACCAGGCAAAATCAAAAAAATTCTATCGTTTAGAGAATCACAAGACCCTCAGAAAAATAAGGCATACGCATGACACAAAAAACAGGGTTCGCCTATCATTCGGATTACCTTAATCACGATACCGGTCCGGGACACCCAGAACGACCAGACCGGCTCCGCGCGAGTTTAGCAGCACTTCAAGAAAGCGACATCTGGGACCAGTTGCACGCTATTGAACCTGTTCCAGCAAGTATAGATCAACTCTGTTACGCACATAACCCTGCCTATCCAGAACACATCCAGCAACACTGCGAACGAGAAATACCACTCACTTACGACACCACCGTTTGTCATGAATCGTTTGATATTGCGCTGCTTTCAACGGGTGGCGTACTGCGTGCCGCAGATGCTGTCGCAACAGGAACCATGAAAAACGCCTTCGCTATGGTGCGTCCACCGGGACACCACGCTACGCAGGGGCAGAGCATGGGATTTTGCTTATTCAACAACATCGCGATTGCAGCTCGATATCTTCAGCGTGAACACGGGTTCGGGAAAGTCGCGATTATTGACTGGGATGTCCACCACGGCAACGGCACACAAGACATTTTTTATGAAGATGAGACGGTCTTCTTTTTCTCTATCCACCAATCGCCTCTCTACCCCGGCACGGGTTCAAGTCGCGAGCGCGGTAATGGAAAAGCACATGGCACGATCTTAAACGTGCCGATGCCCGCGGGAAGCGGTGATAGCGAATACACCGCAGTCTTTACAGATGTCCTCATGCCCGCGTTACAAGATTTCGCACCAGAGTTTCTATTAATTTCAGCGGGTTTTGATGCACACTACCTCGATCCGCTTGCTGGAACTGAACTCACGGCAAACGGGTTCGCTACACTTACAGATCTGATGCTTGGATTTGCCGAGGAAACCGCATCTGGGCGCGTTGTCTCGGCATTGGAAGGTGGCTATAGTTTAGAGGGGGTGTCCGAGTCTGTTGTAGTGCATGTTGAACGTTTACTAAAGTTTGACGTAAATGATTAATTCCGGTTCGCGCGGTAGCATTAAGTCTAAAATTCCGAAGGGGCTTCTTGCACCACGGGAATAACATAACTCCGAAGCGTCAGACCAGACACCGTCTCTGTTTCTACAATTGGCTCTGGGTTCTGGCGGTGATCGAAAACAATATAGTAACCCTCCACTGCACCCTCCGATTTCAGATAAGCGGCGAGTTGTTGTTTCCCTGCTGCGTAGCGGCGCGCCCCTTCCCAAATTTTGGTTTCAACGATATATTTCTGCTGGTTGTGAAGGATAAGCAGGTCGAGTCTACCGCGTCCGGTTGGCACCTCAAGAAACATTGTTCCCCCGACAGTATGCACAAACTGGTCAAGATAGGCGTAAAGCAAATATTGTCCAACGTATTCTTGTGGGGTATTTGGCACCTGTAGGATGCGGAACCCGGCGCGGACAATGAACGCTCGGAAATTCTCAAGGAGCAACCCCATCTCAATCTGTCCATCCGGAGTCAGGTAATCAATAAAATTGGTGTCGGTGTCTTCGGAAAAATAGTCATCTTCTAATCCGTTAAATAAGGGTTTGAAAGTTTGAAAGATGCGGTGCTGATAAATTGGATTGACGATCTCACACATACCATCAGTCCCTGCTCGGATAACCCCATAAGTCGCGAGTTCGTTCATGATGTCATTGTCTAAACTGAAGCGGATGCCTGTTTCATAGGAGACAATTCGCATGAGGAAATTTTCAAATTGACGCTCTTTGCGGATATTGGTCAGCAGATGATCAATGTTGGTATTTCGTTCGCGAAGAAGCTGCGTGAGTGCTTGTGCGAAGTGCACCATCGTAATCGTCTCATTTTTCGGAATATCCAATTCTGTGGCGAGAATCTGTCCGAACCGGTTGACGAGGAAGGGTTGTCCATCAGTCTGTCTATGGATAGATTCAATCACTTCGGAAGCAACGGGTTGCCCGACTTCATCAGTATACTGTCTAAAGAGATCGCGCGCCTGTTCCACGGTAAAGTTCGGCAGATGGAATTCATCTTGAATATTGAACGGCGAGATAGACCGGTCATAGTTGAGTTGTGTGATGTTCTTGACACCCACAATACCAACGCTGTACAGGCATCGCTCCTCCTCGAAATGGTAGATATGGCGGAGTGTATGAAGAAAATCACTGACAGCGGTTGGCGGGATGCCATCAAACTCATCAATGATAAAGACAACTTTCTGCTCACCGTATTCAACTGCCAGTAAGCTCGCTAAATCCTCAAAAAATTCCAACATTGAACCGTGATGGCTGAATTCGGTGTTATCCAAGAGTTGCGTCAATGCTTCAGGAAGTCCGTGACCGCGTTTCTGGAAAACGCTTTCAATGTGCTTGCGGATCCTTTTGTAAAGCAACTCGTAAAAATCAGGAACGGAAAAGTTTTTATAGATGTCGAAACTGAGTTGGATCGGAAAATAGGTTGGATCTTCTGCGGCGAGCGTAGCGAGTGCCAATCGGAAAAACGTTGTCTTACCGGTCTGGCGCGGTGCGAATAAGACAATGTACCGTCCATCTTTCACGCGGTTGATGAAATCTTTAACCTCCTCGGTGCGGGGGACGACATAATGCCGGTCCGGTCGCACTGCGCCTTGGGTGCCGAACGTTCTCATCTCTTTCTCCTTTCAATCAAATTATACACAAAAAATGAGAGTTTGTCAACAACAAGACTAAAGGATTGGTTTCTTACCAACGTGAATCGCAACGATGCCGAATGTTTTCCGATGAAACCGCACATCTATCAGTCCGCACTGCTCCATCACCTCCTTCAAGGCATCACAGTTCGGAAATTTCATAACAGAGCGCGGAAGATACCCGTAAGCATCATCTTTGTTACGGGAAATTAAGTTCCCGACGAAGGGTAAAATCTTCGTGAAATAGAAATAGTAGAGACTCCGAAATAATGGATTCACGGGTTGTGTAAACTCTAAGATAACGACTCGACCTCCGGGCGCAGCAACGCGTGTCATCTCACGTATTCCCATCTCTAAATCCGCAACGTTCCGAATCCCGAAACCGACAGAGACAACATCAAAAGTATTGTCCAAAAAGGGAAGGATGAGGGTGTCCGCTGCCAGAAAGTTTGTAGTGCGGTTAGAAACCGCACCTACTGGCTGTTGAAGTTTCCGATCACCGATAACGAGCATCTCAAAGCAGAAATCCGAACCGATGACAAAACCCTCCGCACCAATTTTGTCCGAGTATGCAAGCGCGAGTTCACCCGTACCCGTACAGACATCTAACACCTTGCTCGCCGGTTTAACATCACTGACCTTGACGGTTTCGTGTCGCCAACTCTTGTCGCGTTTGAGGCTTAGCAATGTGTTGAGAAAGTCGTAATGACGCGCGATGACAGAAAATAGATTTTTTACCCGGTGTGCTTGCATAACCCTACATCCGTAGTTCCGCACCAAGTTCCTGATTGAGACGTTCGACAACTTTATCGTGAAGAGCATTGACAGCTTTGTCTGTCAAGGTTTCGGTTGCGGAATGATAGGTGATGGTATAGGCGAGACTCTTCTTCCCTTCCGGGACCTGTTCTCCCTCATAAACGTCGAACAGACGAACCGATTCTACTACGTTTCCACCGGTCGTGTAGATAAGTTCTGTCGGCATATCTGACAATATCTCCTTATCTACGACAATCGCAAGGTCGCGCGCAACCTTCGGATAAATGGAAATCGGCTCAAAACGTTTGGTAAACACAGCAGTGTCCACTAAGGCTTCAACGTCGCATTCAAAGAGATAAGCCTTATACGGTAAATCGTAATTTTCGAGCACCTCTGGATGCGCTTCTCCGAAAGTTCCGATTCGCCTATCGTCCAATAGCACCTCTGCATTTCTGCCTGGATGAAAAATTGGCATATCGGTCTTCTGCAATGTGTAATCAACAATGCCGCACACTTCGAGTATACCCTCCACGAGCCCTTTGATGTCGAAGAAATCTGGCTGTCGATAGGGATTGCTGTAAACGCCTTCGCCAATCTGTCCAGCGAGAATACCAGCAACGCGTTCCGGCTCTTTTTGTTCACTATTTTGGATAAAGACCCCTCCTATTTCAAAGAGTGCGATAGTATCTATTTGGTGATTCCGGTTATGTTGTGCGTTCTCCAGTAGACTCGGCAGTAGCGTTGTGCGGAGCACCGACATTTCGGGGCTTAACGGGTTTCGGAGTTTCAGGACATCGCGAAGCGGATCATTCGCATTCAACCGAATTTTGTCAAAGCAGTTCGGATCACAAAAACTGTAGTTTACCGCCTCCATCATTCCGGCAGCGAGGAGAAAACGCTTTATACGGTTGTGGACTTCTGTCTTTGGGTTCGGCAGTGGTACAGGAATATCGCCTTTGGGCAGTGTTGTCGGGATATTGTCGTAGCCGTAGACGCGTGCGATTTCCTCGATGAGGTCAATTTCGCGCGTAACGTCTGACCTGAATGTCGGTACAGTGACCTGATAAACATTTCCTGAAGTTTCTACATCAAAGTCAAGACGATTCAAAATCTGCACCATTTCCGCCGTTTCAATTGTAGTCCCTAATACGAAATTGACGCGTTCGGGACGCAGTTGAATTCGGGTTAAGGGCTGCTGCCCCGGGTAGACATCAACGACACCTTCACAGACAGTGCCACCTGCCAACTCGGTGATGAGTTGCGCTGCACGGTCAAGAGCGGCGATGACGACACCCGGGTCGGCACCACGTTCAAATCTGTAGGAGGCTTCCGTGCTTATGCCTAACGCTTTTGCGGTAGCACGAACACTTGATGGATTAAAATAAGCACTTTCTAATAGGACATCACAGGTCGTTTCTGTGATTTCGGAGTCGTAGCCGCCCATAATACCAGCGAGTGCGACAGCCTTCTCAGCATCAGCGATGACGAGCATATCAGCGGTGAGTTCGCGTTCAACTTCGTCAAGCGTTGTTAATTGTTCATTGGCCGCTGCGCGGCGCACGACGATACGGTTTTCTGCGAGTTTGTGATAATCGAAGGCATGAAGGGGTTGCCCGTACTCCATCAAGACGAAGTTCGTAATATCGACAATGTTGTTAATAACACCGACACCAACAGATTCAAGCCGTTGTTGCAGCCATGCAGGGGATTCCCCTACTTTAACACCTTGAATGACGCGTGCTGCGTAACGCGCGCAGAGATCTGGGGCATCAATTGTCACAGAAGTTAGCTCTCGGATATCGGTTTTGTTTTCCTTCAGATTGACGGTCGGAAGTTTTAAAGAATTTCCGGTTTCCGCTCGGATTTCGCGAGCGACACCGATCAGACTGAGGCAATCCGGACGGTTGGGAGTAATCTCAAGTTCAAACACGATGTCGTCTAATCTGAGAGCCTCTGAGAGCGTTATACCGAGCGGGATCTCCGTCGGCAATTCCATTAAACCGGCGGCATCGTCGGAGAATCCTAACTCCTTTTCAGAGCAGAGCATCCCTTGCGAAGTTTCGCCGCGCAGTTTTGCGCTTTTGATTTTTAAACCGATGGGCAGTGTCGCCCCGATTGTAGCGACGGGTGCGAGCATGCCCTCTCGGACGTTCGGGGCACCGCAAACGATCTGGAGTTCTTCCGCCTCGCCAACATCTACCTGACAAAGAACAAGTTTGTCAGCATTTGGATGCGGTCGAATAGAGGAGACACTGCCGACGACTACACCTTCGAGTCCGACTCCGAGCTGCTTGACGGATTCGACCTCAATCCCTAACATTGTGAGTCGATCAGCGAGTTCACTCGGGGAAAGGTCGAAGTCGATATAAGTTTTAAGCCAATTCAGGGTTACGTTCATTTATCAAAACCTTTGATAGTTATCAGTTGTCAGAGTGAAGAAGCATCAGTGTTCGGTTTCCAGTCATCAGAGGAAGGGTCATCAGTCTTCATTAGCCAGTCGATTAAAGAGCATTGTGGCAGTAGCCATCACGTCCCCTGCCGTAAGTTTCCCTACTGAAAACTGATAACCATTTTAAAACTGACGCAAGAAACGGAGGTCATTCTCATAGAGGGTGCGGATGTCCGGGATGCGGAATTGAAGGTTCGCTATCCGTTCTACCCCCATACCGAAGGCGAATCCCGTGACTTGATCTGGGTCGTAGTTCACGGCTTCAAATACAGCTGGATCAACAGCACCCGCACCAAGAATTTCGACCCATCCAGTGCCACCACAACTCCGACACCCTTTTCCTTGACAGACGGCACAGGTGATATCCATCTCTGCACTCGGTTCTGTAAAAGGGAAGAAGTGCGGACGAAAACGCATCTGCGTCTGGTCACCGAACATCTGCTGAGCAAAGGAGGTCAGAATGCCCTTTAGTTCACTAAAAGTAGCGTGCTTGTCTACGAGCAAACCTTCTATTTGATGGAACATCGGTGTGTGTGAGACATCGTAGTCCACCCGATAACATTTCCCTGGCACGATAATTCGGACCGGCGGTTTCTGATTCTCCATCGTGCGGATCTGGACAGGCGAGGTATGCGTACGCAAAAGGTGTCCATCCGTTAGGTAAAAAGTATCGTGTAGATCACGAGCGGGGTGATCGGCAGGTGTGTTCAGCGCATCGAAGTTGTAATACTCGGTCTCAACGTCCGGTCCTGTCACCACTTCAAACCCCATTTGACAGAAAATCGCTTCAATCCGTTCCAAGGTCTGCATGATAGGGTGTGCTTTCCCGTAAGCAGGTTTCCGTCCGGGAAGCGTGATGTCAACGGATTCTGCTTCAAGCTGCTGTTCTTGCTGCTGGCGATGCAGTGCTTGCGTTGCCGCTTCAAACGCTTCTGTGAGCGTAGCACGGACCTCGTTTGCGAATTTGCCAATTATCGGACGCTCCTCTTTAGAGAGTTTACCCATGCCTTTCATGACATCGGTTAATTTGCCCCTACGTCCAAAATACGTAATTCTGAGCGATTCAAGCGCGTCCGATGTTTGCACCGATTTCAAAGCTTCAAGAGCCTCTGCTTGAATCGCTTGTAATTCTGCTTTCATATTTTTAATTTTCCTTGCGGTTCGTTTCGATAAGTTGGACGAAGAACGCCTAAATTCGTATATCCGCCTTCCACTTCGTTTCAGGCTAACATGCCTTTAGTTACCTGTTAACCTAAGTTGCCACACCTCCGCGGATAATGAACCCATTTCACTGACAACTGATAACCCTTAAAAAAAAACGCCTATCGCTTCGCTCCATAAGAGTTAATTCCTTATGGGGACGAAAGCGACAGGCATCTACTTCCGCGGTACCACCCCGCTTGACAGATTCGTAAAATCTGCCCGCTTCATTATTTTTTTTTCAAACAGCTCCGGGATGAAATTCGGTAGTTGTTCTCAAAACCGTGCTTCCAGCCGATGACACAGTCTCTCTGATTGAGAGGTTTCAACTACTTACATAAGTCCCTTCGTAGCTTTTTATTTATTAATTCTTTACGATATGCAAATTAGCGGCAGTTGTGTGAGTCTACCCTTTTGCGAGGGTAACAAGCTGCCCAAAACCAGCCTCGTCATTCACAGCGATGTCGGCAAGGACTTTTCGATCCAGTTCAATGCCAGCGGTTTTGAGTCCATGGATAAACCGACTGTATGTCAGTCCGTGCAATCTGGCGGCAGCGTTAATTCTTGCGATCCAAAGTCGCCGAAAATCGCGTTTTCGTGCCCGCCGATGCGCGTAGGCGTGGTTCCAACCTTTCTCTACCGCTTCTTTAGCGGTTCGCTTGAGGTTATTCCTGCCGCCGCGGTAACCTTTGGAATGCTTGAGCATCCGGCTACGGCGTTTGCGTCGCACACTCCCTGTTTTTACTCGTGCCATTTTTAAATAAAACTCCTATCACGACCGGCGGTGTTCGCAACGATCGCATCCACTATTTTGCCCGGGTTGCAAGTTGACTGGGCATTCACTTCTATTGATGAATGAGGCGCTTCAGGCGTTTCGCGTTGCTCGAATCCACGAGGGTTGATTGTCGCAACCTGCGTTTGCGTTTTGCTGACTTTGAGATGAACAAGTGTCCTGCGTACGCGCGCTTGCGGCGAATTTTGCCTTTCGACGTGAATTTGAAACGTTTCGCTGCGCCTTTATGCGTTTTAATTTTCGGCATCAAAATATCCTTGAAAGTCTCGCGAGCCAGGGGTCGCGGCTACAAAAAGAGAGTGTCGTGACCGGTAGGTCGCCCCTATAAAAAATTACGGGAAGAAACACGAGTACAACGACAGAAATATTACGCAGATTTCGGCGCGAGGATCATTGACATGATACGGGTCTCTAAGCGTGGAGGTTGTTCCACATCAGCAATTTCTCCAAGATCGTCTTTGAGTCGCGCGAGTAAATTCTTGCCAAGCTCAGTATGAAGCATCTCGCGTCCGCGAAATCGGACAGTTGCGCGAACTTTCCAGCCATTTTTGAGGAAATCCTCTACATGCCGTTTCTTGAACTGGTAGTCGTGTTCGGCAGTATCTGGACGGAACTGCATTCCTTTCAGTACCACCTTCGTCTGTTTCTTTCGAGCCTCACGAGCGCGTTTGTTTTTCTCATACTGATACTTCCCATAATCCATAATCTTACAAACCGGCGGAGTGGCGTTCGGTGAAACCTCGACCAAATCCAATCCGACCTCTTCGGCAAGTTTCATGGCATCGCGGGGAGACATGACACCTAACTGCTTGTTCTCGTGATCTATCAGTAAAATCTCTTTGGCTCGAATCTGATAATTAGAACGACTCTGTCTTTCCTTCGTTTTCTGTGTACGTCTACCTCTGTAGTGTATTTTTCACACCCCCAAGTAAAGGCGCTACAGCGCGCCGCTTGCAAGCCTATGTTAACTGTAAGGCCCCGTTTGCAAGCCTATATTAAAACGAGAGCGACCAACTTATTCGTTGGGCTTCGGTATACAAGATGAACTCTATCTACAAAACGTTTTGTATCTACTCGGACGTTGTGAAGCGCGTCAAAAACGCTAACTTCAACAGATTCAGGAAATGACAAGCCAAGTATTGGCTCATTTGTCATTAGAAGCCAGACATCCGAATGAATTAACTAAATTATACCATATCAGTAACAGAAATGCAAGTTAAAAAAAACCGATTGTCCACAAAGTCCGTAAAACAACCAATCCACCTGCTAATCCTCCGAAAACAACGATAAAACTGATGCTGACGACAAGGGCAAGCCGGATAATCCGTTCGCCAAGTTCGGGTTGTTCACTTACCCACGCGCGCGCTAACCAAAAAGTTAACGCAACACTCACCAAACTTAGGGTACACGCCCCTAAAACTGATAGCAAGATCCCTGAAAAGTCTACCATCTGTATCGTCTCCGGGAGCGACCCGTATTGGGAGTAATGTCGGATGACCCCGATCAGAATCCCTCCTAAGATCCCGATGAACCCGATGAAGACAATGATGGCTTTTTTAAAAGCGGTTCCCATATTCGATCCAATTTGTGGCGCACAGCCTCGATTCGTATTTTAATTATATCACACTTCAGTTTGAATAGCAACTTTGCCTGCTAATGCTTGTGGTTCCTAATTGACAGGACCTGTAAAAATGTGCTATAATTGCCATATAAGGATAGGAAGTTTAGAACTCTTGAGGTGCAGCATGTTCAGTGCCAATTTTCGGGATCCAGTGTATTTGGTTTTTTGTGCTCTGTTTTTTGGGGTAGTGGGTTTGTTTACTGCCCTGGCAGAGGAAGAGGACGTTCCCGTGCAATTGGAAAGAATTGTAGTAACCCCTGGTCGGTTTACGATTTACGATGGCACCTCAGCAAGAATTTCCCTCTCTAAGGAGGCAATTGAGCGTTTTCCATTAATTGACAATGATGTCATGCGCGCGGGGCATGTTTTTCCCGGAGTGGTTTCGAGCGATTATAGCACGCGGTTCAGTGTCCGAGGTGGCGAAAAAGACGATATTTCGGTCAGGTTAGACGGAATGGAGCTTTATAACCCTTATCATCTTCAGGACTTTGGTGGTGCAGTCTCGCTGATAGGGCTGGAGCTTGTTCAGAACACCGAGTTATTGATAGGTGGATTCCCCGCAGAATATGGTGAGAAGATGTCCGGTGTTTTTGACATTACGACAAGGACACCAAACACCGAAAAATTCTCTGCGAACTTTGGCGTAGATTTAATTAATGCGACTGCTGCCCTTGAGGGGCCTCTCTCCGAAAAAGGGAATTGGCTCCTGTCCGCCCGCCGTGGGTATATTGACCTGATTCTCATGCTTATGGAGATTGACGAAAACTATAAACCACAATATGCTGATGTCTATAGCAAGCTGACGTATCAGGTGACACCGACAGATACGGTCACACTCAATGGACTGTACGGATGGGATAAAAATCGGATTCGTGTAGACGATGTAGACAATAATTTAGATTCTCAATACGACAATTCGACGGCTTGGGTGAAATGGCGGCGAACTTTTGGTAGTTCACATTGGACGGATGTGTTCATTTTCGCTGGGACCTCCAGTCAGGATAGAACGACAGGGAAGGCGGATTTTGATAATCGAGATTTCCGATTTTTCGGTACAAAAGCAGAACTTACGGCAAACCTTTTCGACAAGCATACCTTCCGTAGCGGTGTTACATGGCGTTGGTTGACTGCACAGTATCAATACGATGTACAGGAACGGCAGGCGGGTATAAATATCTATAAGCCGATTCTCGCTGATATTGATGGCAGCGGGAGTGAAATTGATCTGTTTCTGCAGGATGAATGGCAGCTGCATTCCAAACTCGCGCTCAATGTTGGTGGGCGTTATCTCTATCAAGATTATCGTGAGGAAGGTATCCAGCGTTATGAGGTTGGTCCGCGAGTAATGCTCGCTGTGAAACCGACGAACGACCTCACGCTAAGAGGGGCTTGGGGTATTTATCATCAACCGGTTCATCTGATGGGAGTTCCGGTAGAGGATGGCATTGAAACGGTCGGGCGAGCGGAGCGAGCTGCGCATCATATCCTCGGCGTTGAGTATACCCCTACCAGTCGTTTCTTGGTGCGCGTTGAAGGATATTACAACACCTTTGATGATCTTGTCGGACGGCTCCGCGAGTTCGGACGACAGAATCAAGTTTTTGCCTCGCCTGAATCTGCCGATGCTAAAGGCTTTGATGTCTTCATGACGCATGCAGTGTCAAATCGATTGACGTGGACACTCGGCTACGCGTTCGGTATCGCTGAAGAGATCGCTAATGGGGTCAAACGTTTTCGCCAATATGATCGGCGACATTCTTTTGCTGTCAGTAGTAGTTATCAGTTTGCTCCGACTTGGCATCTCTATCTCAGTTGGCGTTTCCATACAGGTGAACCGAGAACCCCTCTGACTCATAAGGAACTTCGGTTACCCAATGGCAGTATCGCTTGTGATCGGCAGTTCGGTGATGTGTACTCAGCGCGGATGCCCGCATATCATAGTCTTGATTTTCGTATTACGAAACGGAGTCCCTATCGAAGGTGGGAGCTGTCTTGGTATTTCCAGATTTTGAACTTGTATAACCATGCGAATCTGGATCAGTATGCCTTTAGTGAAGTCCGCGACGAAGAGACAAATGCTATTATTGGGTGTGCTATTGAGGAGGAGCCTCTCTTTCCGATTGTTCCTACACTGGGCATTACGGTGACGTTCTAAGGGGTATGACTGCGGTCCCTTCATCGCGATTTTCCAGAATGATGAATCTATTTGTTGCTTTATGAACCTCGCAACCTTCAAAAAACTAAAATGTTCAAGCGCATTAAAAAAGCACTCAAGAGAAGCTGGCGGCAGTATATTAGAAGTTTTCGGGAACCAAAGCTACCGAAGGTCGCGCCCAGTGTAGCGGAAGCGATTCTTCCGTTGGAGTCAGACACTTACACGATCGCGCCTGATCAGCTCAAAGACATGATGGACAAAGATATCCACTTCGTTTTGTTAGATGTTCGAGAGGAGTGGGAATATCAGATGGTTCACCTTGAGGATGCTCTGTGGATTCCCTTCGGCGAGCTGCCAAGGCGTTGTGGCGAGATTACCCCGGGCGTTGAGGTCATCGTTTATTGTCATTGGGGTATGCGGAGCCTTGATGCGGCGTTCCTTTTGCAACAACTCGGTTTTAAATCGGCGAAGAGTTTAGTTGGCGGTATTGATCGATGGGCGCAAGAAATTGACCCCCAGATGCTGCGATATTAATCGCAAAATAAAGTGGCTTTGCGGTAAAGAGAGGACGCTGTCTATGACTCTGTTTTGAAATCTTGGCTCTGAAGTTCATATTTCTGCATCCGGTGTTGCAGTTTGCGCCGCGAAATCCCCAGTAGTTTTGCGGCTTGAATCTGGTTCCCGTTGCTTTTTACCAAGGCACTGCACACATATTCCTTGATAATTTCATCGAGGGACACCCCTTCCTCCGGTATATCGAATTCAACATCGGTCGCTGGCAGTGATGTATCTAAAATTTCCGGTGGCAATTCGTCTTTGTCAATCACCTCATTTTCTGAAAGCACAAAGATCCGGCGGAGGTAATTTTCCAATTGTCGGATATTACCGGGCCACTGATACCGCCTGAGCACCGACATCGCTTGTGGTGTGACCTGTTTAGGTTGTGCCTCAGCATATTCGTTGCTGAATTTCTGGATGAGAAAATCCACCAACAGTGGAATATCCTCTGGATGTTCCCGAAGTGGTGGAACGTGGAGCGGAATAACATTTAGACGGAAATAAAGGTCGTCCCGAAACGAATCGTCTCGAACCGCTTGAACGAGATTTTTATTTGTCGCAGCAATCACACAGACATCTACTTTTATGCTTTCAGTTCCACCGATTCGGCGTATCTCGCGTTCCTCCAAGACGTGCAACAATTTACTTTGTGTTTGAATCGGAAGGTCACCGATTTCATCAAGAAAAAGTATTCCGCCGTTTGCAACCTCAAAAAGTCCCTTTTTCTGTTGTGCAGCGTCTGTAAATGCTCCCTTTTCGTGTCCAAAGAGTTCACTCTCAATAAGGGTATCTGGAATGGCACCGCAGTTTACGGCGATAAAGGGTTTGTTTTCTCGCAGCCCGTGTTTATGAAGTGCACGCGCAATCAGGCTTTTTCCCGCGCCTGTTTCGCCTGTGATGAGAACTTGTGTAACACCACGGTGCAAAATCCGAGCCATGTTTTTCAAAAGCTCCTGCATTTTCTCGCTTTCACCCACAATTTCATCAATCTGAATTTCTGGTGTTGGATCATTACTTTCACCTTCGGGGCTACGGAGGGCACCGCGCGTCTCTAACGCGTGTTTCACTTCCCGTTTCAGGACTTCGATTTGAATCGGTTTTTCGAGATAGTAGAACGCGCCTTCGTGCGCGACAAGATTAACGGCGTCATTCAGCTCCGCATACGCTGTCATGATAAGTACTGGCAGATCTGGGTCTGTTCGTTTGATTTCACGAAGCAGATCTCTGCCCTCAAACCGTGAGGACATCCACATGTCACTGATAACAAGATCGAACATCTGCTTCTCTAAGCTCTCAAGGGCGACTTTGCTGTCACCAACGGTTTCAACCGTGTATCCTTCGCGTTTTAAAATGCGCTGTAGAATTGTTAGTTGGGCTTGATCGTCGTCTACAATCAGTATTGATGCCATCGTCTTAGTTCTCCTCATTTTAAACTGGAAGTTTATGGGAGTTATCTTCACTCAGTGGGAGACTGATTTTGAAAGCGGTTCCCATTCCCATTTTGCTTCGGACTTCAATTTTACCTTTATGGGCAGTGATGATTTGGTGTGAAACGGCAAGTCCGAGTCCTATCCCCCCGGTAGCGTCCTTCGTTGTAAAATATGCATCGTAAATCTGTTCCTGAATTTCTTCTGGGATACCAATGCCAGTATCTCGGATTTCGATCACTGCGTCTTTTGTATCTTGTTCTATCTTTTCAGTCAGGGTGGTTATATAGATGCTACCCCCTTTTGGCATTGCTTGGATACTGTTTTGCACAAAGTTAAATATAGTCTGTCGCATTAAGGCTTCATCTAATGGGATATCCGGCAGATTTTCATCGTAGTTTCTGATGATCTGAGCTTTGGCTTCTTCGGCAATGAGTGTGAATTCCGCTAAAACTTGCTCTACAAGGGCGTTAAGGTTTACCGATTCTACATTTAATTTTCTCGGTCGATTTAAAGTAAGGAACTGCTCCGAGGTCTGCTTCAGTTCCGTTATTTTTTGGTCAACGATCTCTAAAAGTTCTTTCGCTTCTTCAATGTCGTCTTGACTTACCTTTCGTTGTGAGAAAACAGATTTCAGGTGCTGAGCAGTCATCCCGATGGAATTAAGCGGGTTCCGAATTTCGTGTGCCACACCAGCGGCAAATTGCCCTAAAGCAGCAATCCGTTTTGAATGAGAGTCCCGTAGTTGCCACAGCATCCGTGCAAGATTGTAGGTTGCCCTTCCGATTTCATCTGATGAATAAGTCTCCTGAGGCGATAAATCTCCGCTTTCCGCACTCTGAATAATACGAGTCATCCGTTCTAACGGCTTCATAATTAGGTGATTTGTCGTTAAATCAATCAGGATCACGAGCAGTGCCCCAACAATTACAATCAATATTGCGTGCATGAGCAATGAATATCGAATTGACCTGCCGATATAAGGAACATCGAAAAGGACTTGTATGTAGCCGGTTAATGCTTTTTGAATCCGCAAAGTCTCATCTTGCTCCCATAAATTATAAACCTCGCCTTTTTCCTGATCTGTCATTCGCCAGCTTCTACCTTTTTCTTCGGTTATCACTGGATCCTCTGGGACATAGACCTCTTCACCAAAGGCTCTCACCCAGACCTCATACGGCAGCGTCCCGGCATCGAGTTCCCCAAAGGCTCTCACCCAGACCTCATACGGCAGCGTCCTGTCATCGAGTATTGGTTTGTGTGCGGAATTGCTCGGCTCTAACTCAATCAACTTTGGTCCGGTCAAAACGGCAACGTATTTAATAACAATAGCCGTTGCGTTCTGTCCCTCAACAGCGTATATCGTCGCGCCTTTTGTGTCGATTTGCTCAAAATCCGCTGAATCAAGATTTATTTCACCTGCATTTTCACCGGCGAGCAGACTGGAACGAATACGGGTATCATTTAAGGAGACGTGGATATTCAGCACATTTTGCATATCCGGGTGTTCACGCTTCAGTTTATTCAACACTTGATCTAATCGCTGTGCATCAAACACCCTTGTTGTTTCGATTTCCATCTCAACAGCATCAAGGATTGCGTTTTCAGCGATTTTCCTCAGTTCAGCACCACGTTCTGCCCCCAAAGCGTGAAGCGCATTCATATCATTTCGTACCCGGATGCTATCAAAAAGGTAAAACGCCACAAGGATCGCTATGACAGAAAGGTTGATAACGAGGGAGTATTTCCATTGGAGTCGCATTTTAACTCATAACCCGTTGCACTGCCTTTTTCCACTGCGCGAGTTTTTCGTTACGTTGCTTTGCGTCTATTTGTGGTGAAAATACATGACTTTTAAGAGGATCACCATCAAGTGCTGCTTGTGCGGATCGATTCGCTTCTAATTCTTCAACGTTGTTCCACATACCGGTTGTGATACCGGCGAGGTATGCAGCACCGAGACCTGTTGATTCTATCTGTGCTGGACGTTCTACGTTTATTCCCAGGATGTCCGCTTGGAACTGCATGAGAAAGTTGTTTGCGGCTGCCCCACCGTCAACACGTAATCTGTCGAGTGTCATCTCTGCGTCGGTTAACATCGCACTGACAACATCCGCGGATTGATACGCAATTGACTCTAAAGTCGCGCGGACGATCTGTTCACGGGTGCTTCCTCGCGTTAAACCGAGAATGGCACCGCGCGCCTCAGCGTCCCAATGCGGCGCTCCGAGTCCAGTGAAGGCAGGTACAACAAAGATACCGCCTGAATCTGGTGTATTGGCGGCAATTTCTTCTGTTTCCGCCGCAGTCTCAATAATCTGAATGCCATCTCGGAGCCATTGGACAGCAGCACCGGCAACGAATACGCTCCCCTCCAACGCGTAGACAGGATTCTCATCTAAGCTGCAAGCGAGTGTCGTCAGTAACCCGGTCTTTGTCGTTATTTTTTCGGCCCCTGTGTTGAGCATAAGGAAACATCCAGTGCCGTAGGTATTTTTCGCCATGCCGGGTTCGGTGCACAATTGACCGAAGAGTGCTGCTTGTTGATCCCCTGCAATGCCAGCGATTGGAATACCATCTAAGGATATATTTTTACCGAAGGTTTCGAGCCAAAAATTGCGGTAGAAATTTGCTGTACCGAAGTTGCTCGCAGAGGGACAGACTTCGGGTAAAATCGCTTTCGGGACGTTCAAAATTTCTAAGAGAGTTTCGTCCCATGAAAGGGTATTGATATTAAAGAGCAGCGTACGCGATGCGTTTGTGTAGTCGGTTTTATGGACTGCGCCATCTGTTAGTTTCCAAAGGAGCCATGTGTCTATAGTACCGAATGCGAGTTCCCCGCGTTCTGCACGTTCTCGGGCACCGCTAACGTGGTCGAGAATCCATGCGATCTTTGTTCCGGAAAAGTAGGCATCAATTACGAGTCCCGTTTTCGCTGTTATCTCTTCGGCAGCCCCCTCTTTTTCAAGGAGAGCGCATCTGTCTGCGGTGCGGCGACACTGCCACACAATTGCAGGATGGATCGGTTTTCCAGTGTGTCGATCCCAAACGAGGGTGGTTTCACGTTGATTTGTAATTCCGATAGCAACAATATTCAGTGCGTTTTCTTCTGCAAAAAGTGCGTCTATTGCTTGTAAAGTGGCGTTCCAGATTTCGTCTGGGTCGTGTTCTACCCAACCGGGCTGGGGATAATATTGTGTGAATTCTTGGTACCCTTGTGCGATAATGTTGCCCTGTACATCAACGAGGAGGGCAGTAGTGCCTGTTGTGCCCTGATCGATTGAAAGGATACAAGCGGTATTCGACATGCTATAAGTGCTGCTCCTGGCGTGTTTTTTTAAGGATAGCACCGATTGGAAAAAAAATCAAGGTGAAAAGTTGACATCAAACCTATTGTTCTGCTATACTATATTGTCATATCTTGAATGTATTGTAGCACTATAAATTACACGGAGCCATTTTCGTTCTCTCGGTAAGTATCATAAGAAGTTTAGCCACTTTATTTGTTTTTATCAGACGGAAACTTGGGTTTCCAAAACAGAGTTCCGCGAGGATGAACGAGACGGTTTACGCTAAAAAAATAGTGATTGAGTAAGATTATTGTCGTGAATGTAAACAGATTTCCAATAATAGTTCAGAGAGGAGTAAGCGTTGTGAAAAAAGCTTTGCTTTGTGCACTTGTTGTGTTCTGCTTCGCTGCCTATCATAGTGATGCGCAGATTCAGTGGGATGCTGCAAAGTTTATGCCGTTGTCTGAGGTGGAACCGGGTATGAAAGGGAAAGGCTACACGGTATTTTCCGGAACAACGGTGGAAGAATTTGATTTTGAAGTTGTAAGTATTGAACACAACTATTTCCCGGATTGGCACGTGATATGGTGTAAAGGCCTCAGCGACAACTTTAAACGCACCGGTGTCGCAGGTGGCATGAGCGGTAGCCCGATGTATCTTAATGGGCGGCTTATAGGTGCCCTCTCACTCGGGCATTTCAATCAGCGGGAGCATGCCAATCTTTTTGGTGTCACACCGATTGAATTGATGGTTAATGTAGCAAAGTGGGGTATGGAACCCAATCTCAGTTATGAAGGCTCGCAACTCTTTAATCTCGATTCTGCTGCGGTACAAGGATATGGACTGGATATGGGACCGTCTCTGCTTCGCGACGGTAAAATTGCCCAAACACCTCGCAGTTTTGATGAAGCACGGTTTGAAGGCATTTCCAGCACCCCTTCCCGAACACGACCTGCAGAGTTGTTAAAGCCTCTTGCACTTCCACCACTAAATCCAGAACTCATGCGATTTGTCAAACCAATTTTTGACAAATTCAATTATACCCCTGTTCAAGCTGCAGGTGGTGGCGGTCGCGTTAAGGAATCACCGGTTGAGGAAGGGCAAATAATCGGAATGGAGTTAATTCGCGGTGATGTCCCCTTCTTTGGCTACGGCACTATCACTTATGTAGATGGGAATGAGCTGCTCGCTTGGGGGCATGGCGATGGGCAAGAAGGTAATGTCAACCTCCCTCTTTCTGGAGGTTATGTCCATTTTATCATGCCGAGCCGTTCCCGTTCCTTCAAATACGCAGCAGCGACACAGCCTATCGGGACCTTGGTGCAAGACAGAGAGACTTCAATCGCTGCTATTATCGGGAAGCACCCCAGTTATATTCCTGTCAATGTCAATCTCCAAACGAGCGATGGGAAACAGCATAAAAAATATTATGAAGTGATGCGCCACAAGGGTCTGTCCCCGTCTGGCATTGGTATAGGGGTATGGTTCCTTTTGGATTCGCTTGAATTCTATTTCGGTGACTATACAATGAACGTGGAAGCGACTATCACCTTGAAGGAGCACCCCGACCTCAAAACGCGTGAGTTGGTTTACAAGAATATCTATTCTTCCAGTTTTTCACCGGGGCTTGCTGCCAGACAGACAGTTGTGACACCGATATCACAGTTACTCAACAACCCCTACACAAAGGTGCAGGTCGAGGATGTCTCCTTTGATGTGAAAGTAGAGGATAAGCGGCGGACAGCGAGGGTCCAGAGCCTCCAAGTGGATAAACTCCGCTATCGTCCTGGAGACACTGTTGAGGTGGAAATAACGCTGCAGCCCTATCTTGAGGTGCCTATCGTGCAAACAGCGACGATTACGATTCCTAAGGATGTGCCAGATGGACTTGTTACGCTCTTAGCCACCAATGCAAGCTTTCACGAAATTTGGCAGCATAACCGAGCACCGCTGAATTTTCGCCACAGGAACATCAACCAGTTAGTTGAGTTGCTGCAACGCGGCGAAAATAACACGAATATTATTATGGAACTCTTTGTGCCTGAACCGGGGCTTACCGTTCAGGGTAAAGAATTCGCGCATCTACCGCCTTCAGTCATGTCTGTTATGAACACTGCGAAGCAGATCGGCAATAGTGGATATACAACAGGCACAACCTTACATGTTGACAAGACATCGACAGACTATGTCGTTTCTGGAAGTGGCATCATTCGGTTCGTCGTGGATAGGAACGCAGAATAGTGCCGAAAACGGAATAGAGAAATCTCGCGCTATAGCACCCGGAGGCACAAATACCTCATTCAACAATGCGGTTGGACGCTTAATCCTAATATAAAAACTTAAATTTGGTGGCTTGCAAACATTGACTGACAAGCCTCGCCTAAATAACCCTACAGGAGGGTATTTTCAATGCGCCGTGTCATCTCCTTTTGGAGTCTTATTTTAACCGTCTTTATTTACGCAAATGTTGCATCCGCAGTCAAAACCTCTTTATGGGAACAGCAAAACCATGCGGATTTTGAGGCTGGTAAACCCAAAGGCCTGTCATTTACGAGTACCGGAGATGTTATGTTGTCTCCAAAAATTGATGCTTTCACCAAACTCAAGGAAACTCAGGTCTGGGCACTTGTGGAAGATTCAGCAGGCAACCTCTACGCTGGTACTGGAAATGAAGGGAAAATCTATAAAATTGCTGCTGATGGTGACGATGCTGAGCTTTATTACAATTCGCCCGAAGTTACCATTTACAGTCTCGCTGTTGGACCCGACGGGGCACTCTACGCTGGTACCGGACCCGATGGGTTAATTTACAAAATCACTGACGCTACAACGCCGCCTACAACACTTCTGAATGAGGGCGACAAATATGTATGGGCGTTGCAGTTTGATACTGACGGCAATCTCTACGCAGCGACGGGCACCGATGGCAAGATTTACAAAATTACACCCGATGGGGAGTCGAGTGTGCTATTTGATGCCGAAGAAAAGAATATAATGACCCTCCTCCTACATGAAAACGGTTTTTATGCTGGCAGTAGCGACAACGGTATTATCTACCATATTATGGCCGACGGTACCGCAAAGGTCATCTATCAAGCCAAAGAGAAAGAAGTTCGCGCCCTTGAAATGGATACCCAAGGTAACCTCTACGCGGCAGTTGTTACATCTCAACCTGCTGAACCCTCAAGGGGGCGGCGTGATTCAAGCGGACCCCCGACACCCAGTGGACCGCCACCACCGGGTGGCAGGGCACCCCAGGAAAACAAATCCAACATCTACAAAATTCGTCCGGACGGAACTGCCGTTTCAGTTTGGAATTCGCCAGAGCCTCTTATCTTGGCTATCGTCCTTGAAAGTGACTCGCAAATCTTGGTGGGCACTGGAGATGAAGGGAAACTTTATCGCGTCAACCCGATGAGTGGAGATTCTGTTGAAGTCGGTAAATGCTCAGCGAACCAAGTGGTGGCGATACATCAGAAGGAAGTGGATGGGAATACCCGCACACTCCTCGCGACTGGTAACCCGGGTAAAATCTTTGACCTCACGGCAACTTACGTCAAAGAGGGAACCCTCGAATCAAAAGTTCACGATGCCGAAACTCTGTCCCGTTGGGGAAAACTCTCTTGGGAAGGTGAGATGGCAGAAGGAACCGCAGTTGCCTTTTCGACCCGCACCGGTAACACCAAAAAACCGGATGATACATGGAATGAATGGTCCGATGAACTCACGACAGCAGACGGCTCCCAGATTCCAAACGCGGAGGCTCAGTACATCCAATGGCGCGCCAAATTCACCACCAGTGACACCGCACAAACACCTATCTTGAAGAAGGTCACCCTTGCTTCTGTGCAGACGAATGTTGAACCACGATTTACCAGTATTGAGGTAAATGATGGCACTGGCAGTGGGAACCAGGAAACAGGGCGACGGTCTTCTGGCGGGAACTTACCTCCTCCAAGCAGACGCGGTGGAGATAGTGGCGGATCAAGCGGTGGAGCCGACGTGCCTTCTAAAAAGTGGAAAGTGAGTTGGAAGGTTGAGGACGCAAATGCCGATACACTCCAATATACGCTCTACTACAAGGCTATTGATGAGGACAACTGGCGTCTTCTCAAAAAGGAATTGTCCAGTGCAAATTATGAATGGGATATCACCATTGTCCCGGATGGACGCTACACCTTAAAAGTCGTGGCATCAGATAAACTGAGCAATCCTGTTGGATGGGCGAAATCCGCTGAAAAGGTGAGTAAACCGCTTGAGGTGGATAACACACAACCTTCTATCGGCGAAATCCAAGTCACTGCGAACGGCGATGGCACCTACAAAATTGCCTGTGACGTTACGGACATGACGACACCCATCCAGAAAGCCGTCTATAAGATTGACAGCGATCAATACTGGAAGGCGATTTTCCCTGAAGATGGTATCTTTGATTCCAAACAGGAGCAGCTTTTATTGGAAACCGGTGAACTCCCTGAAGGTGCGCACACGATTACCATTCAGGTAACGGACAGAGCGCAGAATATGGCAGTGAGCCGTGGAAGTTTCTAACAGATTTTAGCGAATCGTAGGGCGGGTTTCAAACCCGCCCTATTTTTTTTCATACCCCTTGATAGGCGCGGTTTCATAAAGTTTAATTATTTAAATTTAAATCGGTAATCCCGATTTTCCCCAGGCCCGGTAGGTGAGGTGTTTTTGCTGCGGTGTTCTTCAATTTCCCTCCTAACCGCACCGGATCGTGAAAAAACGAGAAACCCGATAGTTTCTTAAAACTGGAACGGTTCTGGAATTAATATTTGACAAATTCCTTACGCTTATGTTATTATGCAAAGAATAAGTTAAATGTCGTCGTGTATCCCGTTCCCAACCCTCTGCAAAAAAACAGCACCGTGGCAAGGCACCAAACGATACAAAACGCTATGCTCTTTTACCGACAAGATTTCTATCCTTGTCCGTTCACAAGGAGGAGAAACGATGCCGTTCTGTCCACAATGCAATGCTGAATATAAGCCGGAAGTCTCAACATGCCCGGATTGTCAAGTAGACCTCGTGGCTCAGTTGCCCGAAACCGAATTTATGGAATATGGAGACTGGGCCCCTGTCGAATCCGTGCCGAATGAATTGGCGGGCAATATCCTTCAAAGCGTCTTACAGGAGGACGGTATCCCTGTGTATTTACGCTGCCACGATGTACCGAATTATGGCGCGGTGAAAGGTAACGCGAGTCAGTCCGAGTGGGGTGATGTCCTTGTACCGGCTAATCTACTTCCGCAGGCGCGAGAATCTCTCAAAGCCTATTTTGATTCGCTAAAGGACGAATAACACACGCGAGCAGATCGTCATGAAAGCCAAGCAGATCTATCTCATTAAGGAAGCGAAATCTCACGTCCGCGTGGCTGGAAAAATCCATGTGAGAGCGCACCGTAGACGCAACGGTAGTTATGTCAAAGAGCATTGGCGGCGGAAACCGAGTAAAAAGGTTGGTACGCACAGACAATTTGAACAAATCCGCTTCTTTGAAAACGATATGCAACTCCCACTTTTTGAAGACGACAATACCTGACGTTGACAACACGTCGAAAGGGTTATGTGAGAAGATACCGATGCGATGGTGTCTGTAGTGTCATCGAGCCACGTCTTCTCCAAAAATGCTATGATCTACTTTTTGCGAAGCTTGCAAGGCTCCCGTTTTACATTGCGAAGCTTGCAAGTTCTGATTATTTTGCTGCTTTTCATCGCAACGCCAACGATTTTCGGTGATGTTTACCGTATCAAAAAAGGGGACACGCTCCTGATTGCGGTGATCGGACAGCCGGAATTTACACATTCCGTGCAAGTCCGTGGAGATGGTAGAATTAGTTACTTTAGCGGCGATTTTGACGTTGCTGGACAGACAGTCGCGGCGGTCAATCATCAGATTCGCGAGTATCTCAGTGCGGGGCTCGTCAGGAACCCCGTCGTTCTGGTGTCGCCGGTGTTGCAAGAGAAAGGTGTTTTCGTCGGTGGTGCGGTGAAGGCTCCGGGACGTTATCCTATTTCACCGGAGACGGACATCGGTTTATACCGTGCTATCGCACTCGCTGGCGATATGGCAGAGAATGCTGATCGCCAAGAGGTGCAATTAATTCGGAGCGACACAGCGCAAAAAGTTGAGAGTTATGATCTCTCAATAAACCGTCCTTACAGCGACATCCGAGTCAACATCAACGATTTGGTGTTCGTCATGCCGCTAAGGGTCGTTGAGGTGCAAGGACAAGTGCAGACCCCCGGAAAGCTTTTTATTCGTGGGCAACTCGGTATTGCGCAGGCACTCGCGCGCGCTGGTGGTGTCACGCCGGAAGCTGATCTCACCGCCGTGGTAAAAGTTGAAAGGAACGGTAAACTCTCCGAATTCAATCTCTCCGAACAGTTCTGGAAATCGTCTCTAAACGGCAATCCTTCTGCCTACCTATCGGATGGAGACGTGTTGTTTGTTCCGAATGTATTTAAGGTTGAACCTATCTACGTGACCGGTTATGTTCGCATGCCGGGGACACAACGCGTTCGCGGTCCCTTGAATCTCTCCCAAGCGGTCGCGCTCAGTGGTGGATTTGAAGCATCGGCGAACCGTGAGGAGGTGCTCATCCACCGACGTGACGGTACGACTGTGGAGGTACCTTTTACGCCCGGTCCTGCGGATGGCACAACACAACAGGTTTTACTCTATCCGGGTGACATCTTAGAGGTGAAAAAGAAGTTTCAGGTAAATTGGGGTCTTGTCAGCACACTTGCCTACATCGTCATCAGCGGCGTGGGTATTATAATCCAACTAACGAAGTAAATTTTGTAAGAAATGGAAGATATGAATATGAACTCAAATCCTTCACCGGAGTTTGCTCCGGGGCAAATTGTTTTCTTGAAATCAAATCCCTCTACTCGTGGGGCAGTTGTTGAAGTATTACCTGGGAGCCCTGAAAACCGAATCACTGTTTTTGCTGAGGGTAAGATTCAGAGTTTTGATGTTTCTCAATTGCAGGTGAGTACATCCTCAGATATTCTTAGCCGGATTATTAATGCCCCACCTGAGACAATTAAGCAAATTGAGTCATTGCTACAATCGCCGTCTGAATCTACGTCCATCATCTCACCGACACCTCAACCGGAACCGAGCGAGAAGCAGGAAAAAAAGTCTCAACAATCCAAGAAAAAGGGCAGTAATTGGGATGCTGATAGGCTCCTAAGCCAATATTTCGCACAACCCGTCCGCTTTATTACGTATACAGGTATAAAGGATCTCTCCGAAATTAAAGCGAAACCTTATACCCTATGGGGGACTGATGTCAACGGTGAAGAGGTTAAAATGGCGAAACTTCACGTCTTGTTTGCGTTTCCGAAAGAGAAGATGCCAGACCTGAAACCATACGTGAAAGTAAGAAAACCATTGAAAGCGCAAAACCTTCAGCCGATTGAGAACCAAGACGAACGGTTCCATGTTGATGACGACCTTCTTAAGCAGGCGCGAGAAAACAAATCTAACGTCAACATTGTCACGCGGGCAGGATACGTCTTAGATGGCTGGCTCCAACATTTTGACGAATATGTTCTCTATATGCGGATTGGAGAGAAGGTCGTGGTTGTGTATCGACACGGCTTGTTTGAGTTCACAGTTGGGGAACAAGAAGGCTAACCTTCTGGAAACTAACATGAGTTTGTCCGAACCGCATTCCAAAATCTACTTCAACGCTACTACCTCATCTTCGTTGATTTCCTGACGCTTGCTGGCATTCCTGAAAAGATGTGTGATTATCGGCTCGGCACCCGTTCCGCATTGGAATGGATAATTAATCAATATTATGTTAAAATAGATAAACGGAGCGGAATCATCAACGACCCGAACCGTGCAGATGACCCGCAGTACATCGTCAAACGCATCGGGAAAGTGATTACCGTCAGTTTGGAGACGGTGGATATTGTTGAAGGATTGCCGGGCTTAGATTTAGCGTGGAGAGACAAGTTCAAGGAGAAAGTCATGGGAATCATAGAATGGTTAAATACATATAATGGTGTGATAATAGGGATTGCCACCGTTGTACTTGTCGGTATCACAGGTATTTACGTCTATCTGACGTGGCGGCTCCTGAAAGCTAACAACACACCTGAAATTGCGATTTCCCTGCGTCCACATGAAGCACATATTCATTGTGTTATGCTCTGCATAGAGAATATAGGGACGGGAGCGGCTCGTAATATCCAATTCCAAACAGACCTTTCTTTTAAACCTGATGGGGAAAGATCATTTGAGGATGTTGGTTTCCTCAAGAATGGAATTGACTACTTTGGACCGGGGGAAAAGATTGAGCACTTTTTGGTGAGTGTGATAGGTAAATTAGATAAACTCAAAGAAACGCCGTTTGAAATCGGTGTTACTTATACGGATTCGGTGAAAACGGCACATCAACGCGCCTTTCATCTTGATTTTGGTGAGGATGAAGGTTACGCCCGCGTTGGCAAACCGCCGCTTTTTGAGATAGCCGAGGCTACTCAAAAGTTACAGGAGGATGTCAACCGCATTGCTACTGGCACTCGAAAACCCGTAATTCTCACTGAACCCGTATTTGAGCATCGCATACGGAACCATACTGACTTTCTGGAGAAGCGAATAAGTCAATTCCCGCATAATATTCAAAGCAAAATTTTACAGAAAGTAGACTTTCTTATTCAAGAGCAAGATCGGGAAATACGTGAAAAACCGCAGAATGATGAGACAGAAACGGACGTGAATTCATCATAAAAAGGAGGTGGAACAGATGGCAGTTACAATTTATATCTACGCTAATAATGGGACACCTATAGAAATTCCTGATGATGCCGAGGAAGCATTAGGGAGTAATAATTCGCGGTTGTCTTCTGAAGAGTTTAAAGCAATATTAGATCGGTTGGCAGCCAAAGCTATGAAATTTGATGGCTCTGATGTCCAGCCCTTATCGGATTACGCGGTGAGCCGCGAAAGCATATATGAAAATCATCCAAAATTATGATTTATCTGGTTGATACCAATGTTTTATTGCGATTCTCACGCCCTGAGGATCCACGTTATCAAATTTCTCGGAATGCAGTACATACATTGGAGGCAGATGGTCATCAACTGCAGACAACATTGCAAAATTTTGCAGAATTCTGGAACGTATCTACTCGACCTACTGAACGAAACGGTTTTGGGCGCACGCCGGTGCAAACAGACGATCTCTTGCAAGACTTAGAAAAGGCTTTCTCTTTGCTTCCGGATTCAGCTGATGTGTATCGCGAATGGAGACGACTTGTCGTGAAGTATGATGTGTCTGGTGTTCAGGTTCACGACGCGCGGTTGGTTGCGGCGATGATAGTTCATAACGTAACACATATTCTAACTTTCAACGCAACAGATTTTGAACGCTATGCTGATGAAGGGATTGTCGCTGCTGATCCAGCAGCGGTTTAGCAATGACTTGAAGAATGTCTTAGAGTTTCTCATTTTTTGAAGAAAAACGACACTATTTACACCGAAATATAAGGTGAAACACTTTATGAACCAAGGCTTTACGTATATTCTTATCATAATATCCGTTCTTGGCTGTATATCCGCTGCAGCAGATAGCACGGACATCCACGAAAACGCTGGTACTCGCGCCATGACCTTCCTCAAAATCGGGGTAGGTGCGAAAGCGATGGGGATGGGAGAATCTCACGTCGCTGCGACCGATGACCTTTACGCCTCGTATTGGAACCCCGCAGGGCTTGCAAGGCTCCAACACCCACAACTCGCCCTCATGCATAACGAATGGTTCGCGGGGATCAATCACGAGTTCGTCGGATTCGCACACCCGTTCGGGAGTGCTGGGACGCTCGGTGCAAGCGCGAGTTTCTTGTCCTTCGGTGAGTTGCAGGGACGCGATCGAGAGGGGAACGAAACGACTATTTTCCGTCCTTACGATCTGGCGGTGGTGCTGTCCTATGCCCGCGGTTTCGGGAAGTCATTCGCTTTCGGTACGAACGCGAAGTTCCTGCGTGAGCAGATCGCTGACGAAAGCGGAACCGGTATTGCTTTCGATCTCGGTGGGATATACACCTTTTCAGAGATGCCTCTTCTTGCATTGGGGTTCAATGCACAGCATGTGGGACCGCGAGTGAAGTTTATAGAGGAGGCGTTTGGTTTACCCTTTACCTTTAGACTCGGTGCGGCTTACAGAACTTCGAGCCAGCCATTCATCCTAACGCTGGATATTATCCGACCGTCTGACAACGACATCGCAATCGCAGCGGGGACAGGCTACACGATCGGCAATGTTTTGGAACTCCGCACCGGTTATAAATACAAAATCGGTGGTAACGATTTAGGGGCGATTTCTGGTCTCACAGGCGGTTTTGGGTTGAAGTTCCTTCGCTTCCAAATCGATTACGCGCTCGTGCCGTTCGGTGTTTTGGGGTTAACACACCGATTCTCGTTGATTGCCAATTTTTAGTGAGATGCAAATGGGTTGCTTGCTAAAGGACTTAGGCGCAAGCATCAATAAATGCGGTAAATAGTTTTGCCGAATGTTCCTGAAGTTCCGAAGAATCTGGCTCTTTGAACATCCGCTCCGGATGGTATTGCACACCGAGCATAAACCTTTTTGATGTGTCCTCTATTGCTTCAATGATCCCATCTTTTGATTGCGCCGTTACGGTAAACCCTTCACCAATTACTTTTAAAGATTGATGATGTCTTGAATTGACTTCGGCGATGGTTTCACCTGTAATTTGGTTGAGTAGACTGCTCCGTTGAATCTGAATATTGTGCCAAGAATCGTTGGTATTTACCAATATCTTATGCGTCAAATGGTCTATAAACTGTGAAGGGATGTCTTGGTACAGGCTGCTCCCAATTGCGACGTTCATAATCTGGATGCCGCGGCAGATTCCGAAAACGGGGAGATTTTCTTCCATTGCCTGCTTGCACAGCGGTAGTTCCAACTCGTCGCGCTCGGGATCAATGTCTGTTGTCTCGTGTTCTTCTTCACCGTAATGGATCGGGTCAATATCACGACCTCCGGTGAGTAAAAGCCCTTTTAGACCGCTAAATGCCTCTGGTGGTGCCCCTGGATACAGTGTACGGGCTATGCCTCCGTGTTTTTCAATGGCACGAATATAGTTATTGTCAGAAGTGTTTTCAATATTTTCGCTAAATGTAATTCCAATAGTAGGTTTCATCTATAATAGCCTCCTTTAGATTGTTGGGTTTCGCTATGTCTAATTCCAGAAGTGTGTCGTCAATGCAAAAAGACTTCATGAAAGCGTGGCAGCATTTTTTATTTTCCGCTCAACCCAACCTACGCGGTTAAATTATACCTTATCTTGATGACAAACAGCAAACCGATCTGAATCGCATTTGCATTATACGCAGATGCGTGGTATAATTTGCACATAGCATTTATGTTACACGAATTTAACGAAAAAGAATTATCCATCACAGAAGACGGCGCGCCGATACTCACGTGCTATCATGGTGGCGATGTGGCGCATTCGCCATATCTGCATCCGCTTTATGCCCCCAATGGGCAAGTGGTAACGGATGATACGCGCATAGGGCATCAGCATCCACAGGGAATTTGTTTCACTCGCGGAACCGTCAACGGTGCGCAGCTGGATCACGATGAAATTACGCGCGACACAAAGGCTGATTCGGCGAGATTTTCTGTTGTCACGACGTGGAAGGGTTCTGGGGAACTTTTGCTGATGGAAACCTGCGCGGTGAGGGTACACCCGCGTCAGACCGAAGTACAGGTCTTGGATATAGAAATCTTATTACACGCACCGAGCAGTCCCCTTGAATTTAGGGACAATATAGGACTCGGTTACCTCGCTGTTGAGATGGAGTACCGCAAAGCAGCGGACGCAGATGGACGGATCGGCGAGTCGGAAGTGAATGGCAAGGCATCGGCATGGGGCACACTCTGTGGTCTCACTGCTGCTGAGCAAGAGGCGGTTGGAGTCGCAATTCTCCCACATCCATCAAACGATGAAACAGTGTTTCTGGCAGAGGACGCATCGTTCGGATTTCTCTTCGCACAGGCGACACCTTTCACCGTGAATGCCGGTGAGACGCACACGCTGAAATACCGGGTGCTTGCATATACCGGTGATCTCTTTACTTTTGACGTGTGGGGGTACCATCAAAATTACATAGGATGACATCAGATGCGGTTGGGAAACCGCACCTACCGGGCCTGGGGCCAGCCATCAAGATTACATAGGATAAGTATGAAAGACCAGACGCTTTTCCCACTTTACAATAAAAAAGATTTACCGCATCCGCCTCCACAAGTACAACAAGAGGGCGTGCCACATGCGCATGCGCGTCGCGTCTATATTGAAACGTACGGATGCCAGATGAATGTGAGTGACAGTGAACTGATGGCAGGCATTTTGACCCAGAGTGGACACCAAACCGTGCCTCATCTTGACGATGCAGATGTCGTTCTCGTGAATACTTGCGCGATACGGGAAAACGCGGAAACGAAGGTCATTAATCGGCTCAAGCATCTCAATCACCGCAAACGTCGGCAGCCAGAGCTCATTATCGGTGTGTGTGGTTGTATGGCGCAGCATCTCCGAGACAAACTCTTAGACGCGGCACCTTATGTGGATCTTGTGATGGGTCCCGATGCTTATCGGGATCTACCGGTGGCACTGGATTCTTTGGCGCGTGGTGTGGAATCCCATGTCTCCCTGACGGATCGGGATCCGTTTGTAGGCTTGCGGTTGGACAAAAGTGAGGATTACGCCGACATTGCCCCTATCCGAAAAGAAGGAATTCGAGCATGGCTCACTATTCAGCGTGGGTGTGATAAAATGTGCACCTTCTGCATCGTTCCGTTTGTCCGTGGCAGAGAGCGGAGTCTTCCGCTAAAACTCCTCGTTGAGGATGTTGAGAAATTGGTGGACCAAGGGTTCAAAGAGGTCGTTCTGCTCGGTCAGACGGTTAACTCCTATCGCGAAAATGGTTCTGATTTTGGAGACCTGCTTTTCGCTGTTGGTGAAGTAAACGGACTGGAGCGTGTGCGATTTACCTCTCCACACCCCGCAGATGCGACGGATAGTATGATTGACGCGATGGCGAGTTCACCGAGTGTCTGTAAGCACTTGCATCTCCCACTGCAATCTGGTTCGACAGAGGTGCTGGATCGTATGCGCCGCACTTACACGGCGGAAGCGTATCGCTCGCTCGTCTCGAAACTCCGAGAACGTATCCCCGATATTGCACTCACGACCGATATTATCGTCGGTTTTTGTGGTGAAACCGATGCGGAATTTATGGAGACGTATCAGATGATGGCGGATATCCGATACGATTCGGCGTTCATGTTCAAGTATTCTGAGCGTGAGGGAACCCTCGCACATAAAGCCTTACCGGATGATGTGCCTGAATCCGTGAAGGGCGAACGTCTTGAACAGATTATTAAACTTCAGGAAAGTATTTCAGGAGACATCAACAGTGCTGTAATCGGTGGGACTGTCACAGTGCTTGTAGAAGGTGAATCGCGTCGGGATGCAGATAGATACCACGGAAAGACAGACGGCTTCAAAACGGCTGTATTTCCGAAAGCGGACAGCAAAATCGGCGAAGTTGTCAACGTTTGCGTTGACAGCACTACAGCGCATACTTTGATTGGACAGATCGTTTAATGGACAAACTTAGAATCAAGAGTAAGGTCGAAATTGAGAAGATGAAGCGGAGTGGCAAAGCGGCAGCAACGGTGCTGAAGCGCATCGGAGAGGCAATCGCTCCCGGTGTATCTACCGCCGATTTGGAACGCATCTCACGTGAGACAATCGCCGAAGTCAACGCCACATCTTCCTTTTTAGGCTACCAACTTCCTGACCACGACCCTTATCCTGCTACAATATGTACCTCGATTAACGATGTTGTCATCCATGGGATTCCAAACAAGAGGGATGTTCTGCGAGACGGAGACATCATCGGGATTGATTCGGCTGTTAGCATTGATGGTTACCACGGCGATAATGCCTATACCTTTCCCGTTGGCGACATCTCACCATCAGCCGAAAGGTTGCTTAAAGTAACGCGGGATTCGCTTTACGATGCGATTGCCGAAGCGAAACCGAGAAACCGTATCGGCGACATTTCTTCCAAATTACAAGATGGGGCAGAGTCTCAAGGGTTCTCTGTGCTTCAGAGTTTTGCGGGGCACGGCATCGGGCGGAGCCTCCATGAGGCACCGGAGATTCCCTGCTTGGGGGTTGCTGGACGCGGTTTGCGTCTAAGACCGGGAATGGTGCTCGCAATTGAAACGATGGTAAACATCGGACTGTCTGATGTGGAGATGGCAGCGGATGGATGGACGATTACGACCTTAGATGGCTCCCTGTCTGCCCTCTTTGAGCATACGGTCGCTGTCCTTTCGGACGGACCTGAAATTCTAACGGGGAGTTCACTGTGGGAAGTCTAAGCACAAAGATTGTTGCTATTATCACCGCAATCCTTATCTTTGTTTCGCTCTATCTCATCTTTGGATACGCGCGGGTTGAAGGCACAATGCTGGAAGTACAAAAAATCTTCTACTACCACGTCTCTGCCGCGTTGACCGTCTTCGTGGCATTCGGTGTCAACTGCGTTTTTAGTATCAAATATCTCATTCAACGGAAATCGAATGATGACCTGCTGGCGGTCGCAGCAGCAGAACTGGGACTTATCTTTTGTACCATTGCGCTCCTTTCCGGTCCTATCTGGGCAAGATACGCATGGAACACATGGTGGAATTGGGAACCGCGCCTCACGAGTACGCTCATCCTTTGGCTGATGTACGTCGGTTATTTTATTCTCCGTTCCGCTTTGGAAGAGGATAAACGGGGGATCTATTCAGCTGTCCTCGGAATTATCGCCTACCTCGATGTACCGATTGTATATTATGCTGTGGATATCTGGCAGGGAGGTTTACATCCGGATCGTGGAACGAAATGGAACCTTGAGGCGACGATGCGTCATACATGGATGGTGGCACTCCTCGCATTTATTATGTTATTTATCCTCTTGCTAATCGTCCGGTATCGTATGAAAAAGACCCAAGCGCGTTATGAAATACTACGGCAAAAGCATTTAGGGGAGGCACTTTGATGAAAATAATTGTTGTGATAAGTTTTTTGGTGGTTTTGGGGTTATTCTTCTTCGCAACGCAAGTGCCGATCACCTTGACAGATGATGAAGTCGCTAAGGCTGTTTCGGAGACAAGTTCGGAATTGCCTGTGGATGAAGAGGTCTTGGAACGAGCAGTGAGACTATCCGTTGAGAAACTCGAAAAGGGGCAAAGCACTCGCCTCAAGTATCTTGCCGCTGCCTATTTCGTCATTTGGTTGGTCTTTATACTGTACCTACTACGCTTGGGACAGCAGCAGCGAGAACTCGACAAACGGCTTTCTCAATTAGAACAAACATCTGACGATTCCCCCTCCACACCTGATGAGGAATAGACGCTGGCAATCAAACGGTGTCTATAATCCTGAAAAAATCCTCTAATCCATGATGTAATTGCAGTACGCGCCTGTCTGGCGACAAGGAGACATCATGAAAAACGCTGAACTTAAACAACAAGCGATTACTTATATTGAGCAGCTTTCGACTGAAAAGCTCGAGATCGCCCTTAACTACCTCGCTGCTCTTCGGAATTCTGATCTTTGGGCAGCCGAAGCGGAGTCGGAAAAACAAGGAAGTTCGGATAAGGTGGTTCTACTGCTGGCATTGGCAGGGACGTTGGAATGTAACGAGGAGAACATCAGTGATCGCCACGATGAGTTGATCGGTGATGGGTTGCTAACAGATCAAGTAGATCGGTATTATACCACAATCTTGTTTTAGACAGTGGCCCGACTTTCCGATGGTAGTATACAGCCTATAAATACCGAAGTCACACCCGTGTTCACATGCCGCCCCTACGGGGCTTAGCTTCGCGAGAGATAACGTTTCTATTCTCACTGCGAAGCAATATCGCCCCTACGGGGCTGCGCATAGCTGCATCTGAGTTTATTTTTCTCTGAGTTTCGTTTGTAGCTATAATGCGAAGAAAACACGCAAAACGCGGTGGAAGCATCGCGTGCTTTGGGTAGAAACTGTCCAAAGTTTAGTATAGTATTTATAACATGAGTTGGAAAAATAAACGGTATGGAGACGAAAAATGAAAACCTTCCTTTTTAAAACACAACGCACGCTTGAGCGTCCACTCACAGAAGTTTTTGAATTCTTTTCTAATGCACATAACCTTGCGGCGATTACACCGCCAGAACTCCATCTTGAAATATTAACCCCTGCCCCAATTGACATGTTCGCCGGAACACTTATTGATTATCGGCTGAAACTCCACGGCATTCCACTTCGCTGGCAGACCGAGATTACGGAGTGGAATCCACCTCATTTTTTTGCTGATGAACAACGTCGCGGACCCTATCGGCTCTGGCGACATTCACATATATTTTCGGAGACAGAAGATGGGGTTATTGTGGACGATTCAGTCGAATATGCTGTCTGGGGTGGTCAAATTATTAATAAACTCTTTGTCCGTCCCGATCTGCAGAAAATTTTTGGATACCGCTCTGAGCAGTTAGATGAGATCTTCCATCAGAGGAAGAACAGCAACGTATCGTAAAAACAGATGCGTTCATAGTAATGCATCACCCGCTCCACGTAGTATAACGTTTCGTTAAACCCCTCAAAATGACCGTGGGGCGGTTTTCCATTTTCCCACACTTCGCGATGGATATGTGCGTGCTTCTGCGTCAATTGACTAAGTGCAACGCTCACGGGTTTCCATAAGAGTGGGTTTCCCACTTCATGATGACGGACGATTGCTTGGGCATCGCGAACGCGCCCGAGACCGCTGTTGTAACTCGCTAATACCAACCGGTGACGCTGCTCATAAGGACTTTGTGGGAAAGCGCGATATAAAGTGTATAGATGACGCGTTGCACCCGCAATATTCTGCTCCGCGTTAAGTGGATCTTGCACACCGAGTTCTTCTGCTGTTTTTGGCATCAATTGTGTCAGTCCCTGTGCACCTACCGGGCTTTGTGCGTTTTCGTCAAACCCAGATTCCTGCACAATCAACGCACAGAGCAGCCGAGCGTCCAACCCTTGTTTGGCAGCGTGTTGTTGAATCAGTCCTCTGTACTTAAGCATCTTTGGGGTCAACACGAGCAACCGCAAATCTGACGGGACGCTCATGACAGCACTTAACAGGACGATTAAGACGAGTATTAAAATAAGAAAGAAGAGTGTGCGTTTGCGCAACATTTCTGTTTACCAGAGGTACCCCATCTGGAATGTGAGTCGATGCGTTTGGCTGGTTTTTCCCTTAAAGTGTTCACTGTTTTGTGTGTGCTGCCACGCGTAAGAGAATATGGCGTTCCATCCATTTAGTGGGCGATAAGAGAAGCGCGCGCCGATCTCTGTGGTTTTTGCGACGACACCTGTCGGAAATGGGAGTGCCTCGAAGTCTTCTCCGTAGAACCGATCTGCGATTGTGCCTTCACCGTGTCGGGTTAGCACTGCGCGAATCTCCGCTTGCGTCGAGACAGTCAATTGATAAGCGGCTAAAAATCGCAGTGTATCCGAATCGGTACCGATGGGATGTCCGATTGCGTAACCGAAGTGCGTGAACTGGTTATCGGGCACGAGATGTGTGTATGCCCATCGGTTAACGCGGGCATATTCACTATGGAGTCCGAGTTGGCGGTCGAGATATTTCGGATACCATGTCAACCCCAAAAGCCATGCGACTGCGTGCGGATCGTTCGCGCCAGGGACATATTGAATATCATCGATGACCCATTCCCCATAAAGACGTACGCCGTCAACGGGTCGAACCGCTGCATCGAAGGCGAACATGACGTTATCGTCGGCTTTGGCATTATACTGTAGCGCGTAATAAAAGGTAATCGGGTTTGCGTATTTCCATTCCAAGGTTTGTGCATCGCCGCCGTAAAGCACCCATTCCGCGACCCCGATTTCCACACGGTCGTTGAATTGGTAATCGAGTCGGTGTCCGCTGATGTAGCGTTTCGCCAGATAACGTTTTTTACCGTCGTCATACCACGTTGAATCGAGTTGTGAGGTAAAGGCTGTCGCTTTGAGTCGTTTTCCGAATCTACCTGTGAGTCGCACCTGATCGAACGGCGGTGAGTTATCCGAGATACCAACCGTTTTGTGATGGCTTGCACCCCAGAAAAGCCAATCTCTCCCAACGAGTAGGTCGAGGTATGCGCTGTTGACTTGCAGGTATCCTCTTTTGAAATCGCCTGTATATCCGCCACGCCAACGTTCAAGGCGTTGTTCGGCTGTTTTTCCTATAAGTGGTGGACTCTCGAAGTTATGTGCCTCAAATTCAGAGTAGAACGTTAAACGCGGTACGGTTCTCTGTTCAAGTTTTCCCAGTGTATAGTGAAACCCAGTCTCAAATCCGGGTGCTATTTTTTTTTCTGTTGCTCGCAGTTGCGGAAAAAATCGTATGCTCCGTCCTTCACCCTGCAAGCGTTCTTTGGTAAACTCCCGTTTCAATTTCTCTAAGAGTTTCCGATCTATTACTGATGGCGCAACAGCACCTGCACGAATCCGAGATTCTGCCTGCTCGATTATTTGTGCGACTTCACTCCTTGAGAGTGGAGCAGTTTGCCGATGAAACCCACCTGTGATGCCGTCGGTCTCTAACTTCGCGAGTGCATCGGTAACCCATCCATCGAAATTCAGAGGGACATCGGGCGCGCCGTACGCCGTACTGAGAATGAACATGAATGCAAAGAGAAAGATTGGAAAGGTGGAAGATTGGAGGATTAGAGATGTTTTTCTGCCATCCTTCCGTCCTTCCGTCTTTCCACTCTTGTTTTGTAAAGTCGATTGCCTCACATCTCCGCCTCCAGTTTCTTAACACGGGCATCGATGTGACGGAACTGCCAGGTCCATTGGACGTTATAGAGGAATTGTCGCAGGTCGAAACGGTTGTCATCTGGCGAATAAGATTCGGCGTGGTAGGACGGGGTTAGCGTTGTCATTTTGTGCCGATTGATGGCATAATATCTAAAGAACCTTTTCACCTTTTCAGCAACTTCATGCGGCGGTAAATGATCCCATTCTTGCACTAATTTCTCAAACATGCTGACGGGACCACACTGCTCCATTTTTCGGAGTCGCCCGAAACGGCTCAATTCGGCGTAGGTCATTCCCATATCATCTTCATCGGTTTGCGTATAGGTTTCGGTTATGGGTTCCAACTCTGCTGTCGGCGGTGCCTCAACAATTTCCGAGAGCACCGTATAGCCGAGGTTGTCTTTAGCCCAGTTGAGGAATCTGCGTAGGTCGTGTTTACTAATCCCCCCAATCGGGTTGATGTCGCCGCTACTGCAATCATATTTCGTAAGGTAGCCACGGAGTGCTTCGTCAACGTTACCCGTGCCCAAAACGAGAAGCGTGCCTTCACGGTTCCGCACCCACGGCATCATCTGGGCGAAGAGGTAGCTGAGCACCATCCGTAGTCGCGCCTGTATATTCTGGAGTGCCTGATTTTCTCTATATGATCCACCCTCCACTTTGAATCGAGGCGTTTTCTGTGTGATACGGGTAAAGAGGGTTTGCAACGCACTAACGAGTCCGTCCATATTGATGTTTAGATGATCGGCTCCGATTTGCTCAGCGAGTTGTTTCGCACGTTTCTGTGTATCACGGGAGCTGTTCTCCGTGCCGATGTAGCATGTGTATAACAAACGATTGGCAAGTACACGCGGATCTGTGAGAACATCAGGGGTTTCACCCGCCTCTAACCATCGACTGACATCACGGGTGACCGATTCATTCTTTTCGCGGATGGCTTTAGCGACGAGTTGACACATTGAACCGACAATCGTTGCGACGGCACCGCTGTCCGCACCACCAGAGAGCGGAACAAAGAACCCCGCAGCCCCTGATCTCCGTAGGTAGTCCCAAAGCCAACAAGCGGGACCGAGACCAATCTCTTCTTCGGGGGAGTGGAGGTACGGTTCAATCTTTGGTGGTGCTTTTAGCAAGATTTCCGAGTCTGGGGTGTTGAGTTCAAAATCAACATCTATCTGTAGAAGTGCCTCCGTTTTACTTGCCTGTATAGCCCAACTCGCCTTTGCACCGCGATATGCGCGGACATCGCGGAGGTCCACCGTAGCAGTGACAACTTCAACATCCTTGAGTGAGAACTGGGAACCTTGCGCCAGGATTTCACCGTTTTGCGCAATCAGTGCGCAGCCATCGAAGTAAAGCCTACCGCCATCACACCCTTGTTGATTCGCGTAGAGGTAGACCCCACCACTGTTAGCAGACGCGTTCCGAATAAGCGCGAGGCGCGTATCCAATTTCCGTAACTCGTGGTGAGAACCCGATCCGTTCGCGATGATTTCAACGCCGGCATTACCCAAATGGGGATGTGGACTCATCGGGACAAAGAGTTCCTCACAGGTTTCAGCTGCCAAGAGCGTGTCCGTAGTGGCAATCGCTGCAATACCGATAGGAATCTTTCGTTGCCCCGTCAGTTCGACAATTTCGTGGGGCAGTGTATAGGGTTCGGTTGTCCAACCGCGTTCCCATGCGGTAAACCAGCGCGCTTCTCGGTAGTTACCGTCACTTGCCAATATCATCTTTGGTCGGATTAGCAGCAGTTTGCCATCTAACACGAAAACCCGACAGTTATACCGGACGTTTTTGTGCATGATAGGCATCCCGATGTCGCACAGAATGCCGTCTGTGTGTCCGCCTTTGAGGATACACGCCAATGCTTCCCAACTGTGCTGAAGCGTGTCCAGTTCCAGAAAATGGTCTTCGCAAGAGTATCCCGTGATCTCCAGTTCCGGTCCCAACCGATACCTTGCCCCGCGTTCTTTTGCCATCTCTATGGATTCAATTATACGGGCGGTATTGCCTTCAAAATCAAGGCTCCATTGGTTCAGGTTACACGTTGCGAGAACTGCTTTCATGTTGCTATTAGTTATCGGTTATCAGTTGTCAGTTGTCGGTTAATACCTTGTGGCAGTTGCTTTATCGGGAACTACCACAGCATATCTCTTTAACTGATGACTGAAAGGTTTTTCGTAGAAAAACCGAACTGAAAACTTATAACTATTCCTTTTACGTTTTCTGCGGTTTCTTACGGGCAGCTGGAAACAGGATATTGTTCAGTATCAATCTGTAACCGGGTGAGTGTTTGTGCAAATCGAGGTTCGTCGGAATTTTTCCCTCTCCGACAAGATGGCGATAGTCTTCAGGATCGTGTCCACCGAGGAACGTAAAGGTGCCCTTCCCTAATTTGCCGTGGATGTATTTGGCATACTTACTACCTTCTACCTCTCCCAAAATTGTGATGGAACCTCGAATCTTGTCCATGTTAAACGATGTCGTCTGTCCAAGAAAACCGGGCACAACACTGACATGGTTTTGTGTGAGCATCGTTGGAATCGGATCGTGCTTTGCGGCAAATTCAAAGAGTTTGAAGTCTTCAACACCGCTTTGGGCATCTCGATCAGGGTTCGGATTGTCTATGTCCGAGAACTCATAGCGGTATGGATTCGTGTAGAGGTTGAAATTTTCAAATGCCAAGGTACGCTGAAAGTCAAGTTTCGCCTCAGCGTCTCCATCGATGGGGGTGCCGTCTAACTCCGGGGCGACGATGTCGATTGCCCCGCCGTGTGTCGCCAATGCGATGTCGAGTGTTTCTGGGGCTGAACACATTGCGAAGATAAACCCACCGTTGGCGATGTAGTCTGAGATCATTTGCGCTGTCTGTCCTTTATGCCGCGCGACCCGCTTAAATCCAGCTTCTGTGGCGGCTTGCTCGAACATCAGCATCCGCTGCTGATACCAAACTTGTGAGGAAAATGAGGCGTGGAATTTACCGTGCTGTCCAGTGAAGTCTTCGTGGTGGAGGTGTAGCCAGTCGTATTCACCGAGTTCCAGTAGACCACTTTGGACCTCTTTATCCCAGATTTCGTCGTAGGGGATTTGTGCGTAGTCCAGTGCGATTTTGACCGCATCGTCCCAAGGGTCTCGGTAGGGTGACGCTTCTGATGGCGCGTATACGGCGATTTTCGGTGCCTTTTCTAACAGAATCTCGTCCATGTTGCTACTTGCGAGGACGGATTCCTTTATATTGGTGTAGTCAGCGTGGTTTATCGGTTCAAAACGGACACCCATTAATGCTGCTTGCAGTCGGACATCTTGCGAATCCGGCAGAACGAACGCGCCGCCGCGGTAGTTGAGCCACCAATAACATCGGTACTCGCGTGGAACCTCTAATGCCCAGTACGTCAAGCCGTAAGCCTTCAGATGATTGGTTTGTGCACCGATCTCCATGGGTATCAGGAGCCATTGCGCGCCAGCCGCGCTTACTGTAATAACGCATAATATTAATATAAAACCTGAGATTTTTAAATGCTTCAATTTGGTCACCTATTTAGAACCTAAAACTGCGGGTTCGTACCCAAACACGACCTGTCCGTTGTACGTCAGTGGTGATTCAGTTGCCTCTGGATTCTCCGTGTCAATTGTCCAGAGTTGCCCGTTATTCTCGTACAAGATCCGGTGTCCCTTCGGTGGTATCCATACCGGATGGGAGCCACCCTTTTGGGTTAGTTGTCGCTCCGTCGGAATACCTTCATCCGAGTAGGTGACGATCCAAATCTGTTGATAATTGCCTTCCGTTCGAGTGAACGCCAATTGGTTCGGATTAGCAGGCGACCACGCCGGTTCTGTATCATCTGCAGTGGATACGACAACTGGCTCCACGCTGTTTGTCAATTGGTCAAACGCGTAGATATTTCGTTTCTGTTCCGTGGCATCTGGATTTTCGATGGTTCCAGTTGTGACGTAAGCGAGTACTGTACTATCGCTATTCCATGTCGGTGTGAAACTCTGCATCGCCGTTGATGGCAAGACAAACTCAGCATCAGTAGAAATATGTCGGATGACAACGCGGCTGCGGTTTCCAAATTCTGGACGTGTGTATGCGATATATTCCGCGTTGGGTGATATTGCTACATCTCTTGCCAGTTGTCGACTATCAAGCAGCAGGGCACCTTGTAGTTTCTCACGGCTCCGAACGATAACGTTTCCATCCCTATCCTGATAGACAAGTGTCCCATCGTTAGCGACTGTTGGGTTGTGTCCAGCACCCAGCGGCGCATTACTGCCATCTGGGGCAATTCCCCAAATAATATTGTCGTAGGCGAAGTAGATAAACGCGGGTAACTGTTCTGTTGAAGATGGATTTTGTGGAAGATCTGTCGTCGGGCTTTCCAGTTCAAATGTTTCTGTTGGACTACTGTTTATCTGGTCTGCAGTGATTCCCTTTTTCGGCGTAAAGGGTTCTTCCGCTCCAAGTTCCCAGCCTGCACCGTTGGCTTTCCAGAGAAAGCTGAGTCCCTTTGTCCAGTATTTCCATTCCTCATTCACACGTCCATTACGGGTAAGTCTAAAGATGTCTTCAGGTTCACCATACCGTTTTCTAATTTCCCAGCGTCCACCGTCCTCAATTTCCGCCATATTCCCCTCTTCATCAATATAGGTAGCGAAAATGTCAATGTCAATGTGCGACGTTGTCTGACCTGGGAACACATTGACCATCGTGGGTTCGCCGCGCGCGGGTTGGCGTGTGCCATATATCCCAACGCCATCAGTGATACCCGTTTTTCCGTCTTTGTTTGCGTCCATCACTGCCATCACATAGTAGCTGCCGGGCAATACGGAGATCTGATAGCTCCCATCACTTGCAACGGAAATTGGCATGGCGATAGGGGCACTGAAATCGAGGGTATAGGAGAGCGTCAAAATGCCGTATTGAATGGTATGCCCATCCCACACTATTCGTCCGGTGATGTTGCCCTGTTCGATGTGTGTTTCAATGCCGGGCGGCGCAGGGTGCAGATGTCCGTTCGTGTCATAGCGAGCACTTATCACGAGTTCGATGTCAAAGTTTTCTCCCTCTCCAAGTGTGATTGGAGCCGGGGGTTGCGTTGTAATGTCCACTGTTCCATACCCACCCAAACCGTCGCCGTCGCTGTATCTGCCATCTTTGTCAGCATCGAAGTTGACGATGACATAGTATTCACCCGCTGGAAGCGCGATGCGGAATATGCCTCCGGCAGCTGTATCTCCACTTGCGATAGGGGTGACCAAAGTGGGTTCGCCATACACCTCGACGCGTGCGGTTGCATCTTCAGGAAGGGATACGTGCCCTGTGAGTATACTTGTGTTTTTGGTCTGTGTCTTTTTGCGCGTCTGATAGGTTGCAGTGACGGCTATCACAATATCTTCAGTGAATTTGTTTGGGGAGATCAGCACCGGCTCTGGGAATTCGCCACGCTTCCGCATATCTTCGACACCATAGAACCCGAAATCATCGCCTGCGTCCAATTTATTCGTGTTGTTATTGTCGACAATCGCCATGAGGTAGTATTTTCCCGGCAATAGATTGAGTGCCCATGTTCCTGCATCTGTTACTCGGGCAATACCGGCGCGATATTTCCAAGATAGATCTGTATACGCCAGAATTAACGCTTTTCGATTTCCGAGCGGTGATTGTGAATTTTGGTTCGTCTGGGCAACACTGAGTGTGCCGCTACAGCCGGATGTTGCGGTGCGCAATTCCGTTTGAAATTGTTGGAGTTGACTCGGTTCATATTGAGAAGTTGAAACAATTTTGGGTTCCCTGTTAACGTAAGTCATCCGTGCTGTTATCGGGATATCTAAGCCTTGCACCTTTTGTCCGTCGTCTATCTCAATTAACTGATACTTTTGTTGTTGATCGTTCCAATTGGTAATTCCGAAGATACCCAAGCCATCGCCTGCATCAAAATTGCCAGATTTATCGACATCAACATAAGCGACGAGATAATAGCGACCCGGTTCAACGCGGAGCGTGAATCGCCCGTCGCCGAGTTGTGGAATCCCGCTGATATACAGATCTCTTAGTGTATCGTCTCGATAGACCGATACGCTCGTATGTGACAGATCTTGCCCCTCCCAGATAACATTTCCTGTTAGGGTTGCTGTCATCCGTTTTGTGGCAGGATTCTCTTGGGCGAAAAGGTCTTGACAGACAATTTCACTGACAAGTCCAATGCTAATAGCGAGTAGCAACAGCATCAATCGGTTCATCTTTTGTTCCTTTGCCTCTGTTTCTTTAGGTATTGTTATTATGTGTAGATGGCATTAATGGTAACACATACGAGGATAATTTGCAAGCAGGAATGATTTCCTTCGGAGGCATTCAGTTGTGCTATAGTTAATCGCCTGCCCGGAATTTCTTTGCTGTAGGAGCAATACACCGTATAGATGGGGTGGAAAAGAAGACAGATTCTTGAATCAAAAGGCTCGGTAACTGACAACTATGGTAGATTTTGCAATTACTTAGACATTTTAAAGAGGCGAGGATACAATCCTCGTCAGCGGCGGTGGAGGTTTTTGCTTCCATTGAAACGTCAACTTAATTCTATAATTCACCATAAATACCTTAGAAAAACATTTGACTTTGGCACGAAATGTACGTTATAATATACTTTAATTTATTTACCCCTGCGGGTAGGAGTGAAACCTGCTTTCTGTCCGCGAGATAATCTGCCCGCGCCAAACCACAACCTGAATCTAAAAAGGAGCGATTGGTAATGAGAATGAAAGTCTATTATATCTGTGCTGTCCTGCTGATGTTGGGTCTATCGGCACCAGCAGTATTCGCACAAGACGCACAAGCAGATAAGCTGCTTGGGTGGTGGTTGTTTGATAATGAAAAAGATGAGATCGGCAATTGGGATGATATAGATCTCCACGGTGCCGAACTCAAAGACGGTCAACTGATTGTTGAGACCGGGAAATGGGCACACGCACTTGAATACACCGGACCCGATATCGAAGAGAAAACTTTGATGACATGGGTTGCCTTGGACAACCTCGCTGCGACAAAGGGTTCGGCACTCACGTTAGATAAAGCCACAGAGGACCAATTTAACGCCATCGTCTATGCCGAACGGCAACCGAATCAATGGATGTCTGGAAGCAGTTGGTTCCATCGCACTGAAGATTTCCCGAAAGCGCACAATGAAAAGAAAGAAGGCGAAATGGTGTACTTAGCCTTCACTTATGAAGATAAGGGTGGCACTTACAAGATTACTGGCTACCGCAACGGGGAGAGCCTTGGTAGTTATGAAAAGGGCGACATCAAAACCTGGCCCACAGGCGATGCCGAAGCGATCTGGGGGAAACGACATACAAACGGACTCGGCGGTCCCGGAGACCTCAACGCCCATATTGAGGAATCCCGTATTTACTCCGTTGCCTTGACGGAAGACGAAGTTAACGAAATGGAAATCGGAACGCTTTCCGTTGATCCCAAGGGCAAACTTGCCACCAAATGGGCAAAACTTAAAGCGAAGTAAGTGCTTAAGTATAGGGCGAGGTCCAGTGCCTCCGCCCTATTTTGATAGCGTTTAGCGAAACCTACCAACCGTGATGGGCGTTATGCAAAGCGGATTCACACTCTTTGTGATGTGCATCAGTATTTATTTTGCTTCCTCTGCGACTGCTGAGGAGCAACTTTGGACGTTTGATAACAATGCTACCGATTGGATCCCGGCGAATGGTACTTGGGAAGTAGAAGAGGGGGTCTATAAACAGACAACGCGCTGGGGTGAAGCACAGAAAGCGTTGGTTGATGGGATGGAATGGACAGATCACACGCTGGAAGCAAAGGTCCGTGTTGATGACGGACACTGGGGTGGTATCGTTTTCCGGGCACAAAATGAATTTGAGTACTATGTGTACCTCATCTGTCCGAAGGAAAACAAGTCTGAATTGTGGCGACACCGGCGCAGCACTGCCTTTAAAGATGGGTTTGAGGCGCGCGATGAGATTGAACACGACATTGAACCTATCGGGCTTACGATTATCCGCAACGAGTGGTACACGCTCCGCGTTGTCGTTGAAGGCAGCCGTTTCGCAGTTGCAATTAATGGCATAGAACAGGGTGTCTTTTTTGATAATACATATTCCGTTGGGAAAGTCGGAGTCTGGACATGGGATACACAAGCCAGTTTTGATGACGTAAGTGTTAAGGGCGACACAGTCCCCCTCACGGAAATCAAGCCTCAGGGAAAGCTTGCGGTGTCGTGGGCAGCCTTGAAGAGAAAGTAATCTTATACAATTTACATAACCCCCCGCAAGCGAGGTTTGAAACCTCGCCTGCAAAAAGGGCTGCGTAAGTCCTGTTTGTTTTAGACGCGCTTTTTAAGCGCACATAGGAGAATTTTAATGTCAGATGTAGGAAGTGCTGCCCCGGATTTCACGTTAACGGGTGCAGTCAATCAAGAAGATACTGAAGTTTCGTTGAGTGATTATGCAGGTAAAAATTTAGTTGTTCTCTTTTATCCGCTCGATTTCTCCCCGGTTTGTTCTGAACAGGTGCCGGATTTTAATGAAAACCTCGCCGCGATTCAGGCGAAAGGTGCTGATGTCATCGCTATCAACCGCGATTCGGCGTTTGCTCACAAGGCATGGAGTGAGGATCTCGGGGGTGTCGATTTTCCGCTCCTCACGGATATGAACCTTGCTGTTTCTAAACAATTCGGCATGGCACTTGAAGAGGTTGGTATTACCACGCGCGGTGTGTTTATTATTGACAAGGCGGGGAAGATTGCCTTTAAACACGTTGAAGAGGCTCCGCCGGATAACACACTGACAGCTGAGCAAGTTCTGGGCGAGTTGGACAAATTACAATAAATACTCCGGCGTAACCGGTATTGTAGGCACGGTCTATGTGCCGCAATGAAACGGGAAAGCGGGCATCTGGCGAAACTTGCAAATTATGATTGTATATCATGCCAACGCCCGCTTTTCATTTTAACTTTGGTAACATTGACAATGCCAAAAATGTATGATATAATATCATTAATGCGGGTGTAGCTCAGCGGTAGAGCGTCAGCTTCCCAAGCTGAGGGTCACGGGTTCAATTCCCGTCACCCGCTTAAAATATTAAATTGCCTAAAACTGAGGAAATTCATGGCACGAGACCAACGACTCACGAAAGAAGAAATCCAAGAAGATAAGTTTGTTGAAGGGATCCTGAAAGTCTACGCGTACCTGAAGGAGAATCTACGAACTATTATCATTGTAGTAGGCGTAGTGCTTGTTGCTGTTGCGGGTTATGCGGCGTATCATCAGAATCGAGAGACCCGTCGCGCCGAAGCAGCCATCGCACTGCGTGAAGCCACGGAAGCATACGGTACCGCGGCGGAGAGCCTGTTTGATGCAGAAAAATTAGGGGAAAGCGAAGAATCACTTAAAACAGCACAGACGCAACTTCGAGAAGTCTTTGAGAAACACCCGAATACGGTTTTTTCCGACAAAGCGCGTTATCAGTACGCCAGTACACTCTATTATCAGGGGAACTACGCGGAGGCACGCACGCAATTTCAGCAGATAATTGCAGAGCATCAACCCGAAAATCAGATATATAGTCTATATGCCCAGAAGGCGATAGGTAATACCTACGAACAGGAAGGTGACTACGAAAAAGCTATTGCTGCCTATCAGGCGAAGGCATTCCCGCCCACGCCACAACTCTCGCCTGAGATTCGGAGGTTTGTGCTCGCTGAAGCTAAATTTAACCAAGCACTCGCCTATGAAAAGTCGGGTGATTCGGCTGCAGCAAGGGCAACCTATAAAGAGATCGTAGACGACTTCCGAGCAGCGCTTGAGGCAGGACTTTCCCAGAAAAGCCTTGAGTTGATTGGAGAGGCAAAGGAAGTTATCGCCGCCCTTGGAGAACCAGTGGATACCTCAGCTGCGGAAAAACTGGAAGGCGAAAAGCGCTACTATGAGGCTTATGTTGCGTATACCGATGCGATTCGTACTTACAAGGTAAACAAGGACATTCAGAGTGGATTGTCTTCGGAACTCCGAAAGAAGATTGGAAGTTTTGAAAAAGGGGCGTTGGAGGTAATAAACAGTATTCGGAATGCCCGTCGTGCTGACAAGGAGGGAAGAGAAAGCTCGGCACTGTACAGTTATGATGTGGTTGTTGAACTTGAAAAACTGGGCTTAAGTCGCCGCCTTTATGAGAACGCACTGCTCCATTATAAACGACTTGAACCCGCCCAATAATTTTAAATTTATTTTTTTATTTTCAATCCATTTTTTTATAAGGAGTAGTAATGATACGTAAATATAGCATTGGACGGCTTTATACCTCTAAGGCTGCTATGTTCGCTTTCTTGGGAGTGCTTATTCTAACCCTTGTTTCATTCACCTCACTCGGCGAAGCTGAACCAACCGGATATTTCGCTTACGCAGTCAATGGATTTGATGAAAATCTGGGTCGATTTGATTGGAATCTATACATCACCGAAATCAGTGGCACTAAGGATTTAAAGGCTGTCTCCTTGAACCACAAAGGGATGTACCCATCATGGGGACCCAACGGAGATGTGCTCTATTTCATCCAACGCGGTAAAGGACACGCTGATATCTATTCCGTTGATCCAGAAAATCCAAAGAATAAAAAACGAATTACGCCGATTTCTGGTACATATCGGTTTCTTTCCGTTTCTCCTGATGGCAAAAAACTCGCCTTTAACGGTTATACCTTAGACCAGTTACCCCAAGAAAACCAGATTTGGGTGCTGGATGTCGATACCGGAGAAATGGAAGTAATGACGCAAGTGCCGCACTTAGGATGGCCTTACTCATTCTATGGAATATCTTGGTCACCGAGTGGAAGACGACTCGTCTTTTCACTTTCGAGACCCGGCTGGTTGGAACACATGTATCTTTTAGACGTTGAAACAAAAGAGATAGAGGTTTTAACCGAACTCCATAAAGATTTTTATCCTGTATGGTCTCCTGATGGTAGAAGCATCCTCTTTCTCAGATGGAATAGAGAGTTTGACACGTTTTACACGATTGACGTTGAAACCAAAGCAATTGAACCCTTGTTTGATGTCGACAAAGCCACTGGCTATTGGGGGGATTGGTCGCCTGAAGGTGACTATATCGTCTATTCTCGATGGGGATCTATCTACCTGTATAACTTCGCAACTGATGAGACCGAGGCAATAGTAGAGGTTGACGGAAGTATCTTCGTCATTGCATGGTCGCGGGAAGGGGCTGTATTGTCGGTCGAACCAGAGCAGAAATTGGTCACGACGTGGAGTGCTCTTAAACGTGGTGGGAATCAGAAATAACGTTTTACTGATTGTCGTTTGGGGCTTCAAGCACATTTAGGAAGGGACGAACCGGTGTTAGCCAATGTTGAACAAGCGTTAGAATACGATAAAATTCGGGAACTTCTGAAAAAGTATACCGCTTCTCAACTGGGGACGGCGCGCGTTGACACCCTTACGCCGTCTTATGATGTTGATAAGGTTCGCTATCTACTCGCGTTGTGCAGTGAAACCAAATTTTTCCATCAAGTCTATGGTGGAATTCCGCTCAATGGCTTAAGGGATATCCGTAAATCATTGACCCATGCTGCTAAGGCAGGCGCGCTTTTGGATGCTGAGGAACTTCTTGATGTCCGAAAAGTCGCACAGATTCCGACAGACGTTCACCGTGTTTTTGAGAAACGCGACCGAGAAGAATTTCCGAACCTCTTTTCCATTGTAGATGCGCTGCCAATATTCCCGGAATTGGTTGAGGCAATTGGCGATTGCATTGATGCTGAAGGTAATTTGCTGGATCGTGCAAGCCCTGAATTACGCGCTATTCGTCGCAAGTTATCACGCCTTCGCGAAGATATACATCAAAAACTGGAAGCGACACTGCGTTCACCAGAGCATCAAAAAGCAATTCAGGAATCGGTCATCACCTCTCGAAACAATCGTTACGTTATCCCAATAAAGCAGGAAGCGAGAACCTCTTTTCGAGGTGTTGTTCAGGGGCAATCCACAAGTGGTGCCACCTTCTTTGTAGAGCCTTTGGATATCGTCCAGATGAACAATGCCCTACATGAAGCCGCTGAAGCAGAACAACGCGAAATTCGTCGCATCCTCCTTGACCTCACTGATCGTGTGCGCGACAACCTACACGAATTAGAACTTTCCCTTGAATTGTTAGCAGAACTGGATTTTTTGAACGCAAAGGCGCGTTTTAGCCTCGCGCTGAACGCCGTTGAGCCTAAGTTGAATACCCGCGGTATTGTTAAATTAATTCAAGCGCGGCATCCGGTGCTGGAGTTCCATCTTCAGAACGAGTCGCCATCTGATTCTGATGGCGACAGAAGCGTAGATCTACCAGAAAAGGTTGTCCCAACAGACGTTCATATCGGCAACACTTTCAGGACACTGATTATTACCGGTCCAAATACGGGTGGCAAAACAGTTGTTCTCAAAACGGTTGGGCTTTTAGTGCTCATGGCACAATCCGGTTTACATATCCCCGCGGAGCATGGGAGTCGAATCGCTATCTTTGACCATGTGTTCGCTGACATCGGTGACGATCAAGGGATAGAACAGAGCCTGAGTACCTTTTCCTCGCATATCACTAAAATTGCGGAGATGCTCCGTAAAATTGAGCATGCTGAGCACTCGCTTGTCCTGTTGGATGAGATTGGTGCTGGAACAGATCCGAGTGAAGGGACTGCGCTCGGTATGGCACTTCTTGATTGGCTTGGAGAAAGACAAGTTAATACTATTGTCACGACGCATTACGGAGCACTCAAGGCGTATGCCCATACGCAGCCACGTATGGAAAACGCTTCGATGGAGTTTGATTGGACGACGCTGCGTCCAACATACCGCTTACAGGTGGGTGTGCCGGGGAGTAGCAATGCGATAAAGATCGCCTCGCGGTTGGGGATTCCGTCCGAAATTCTTGATGAAGCACAGGTACACTTAGGCAATAACAACGTTGCTGTTGAAGACCTTCTTGTGCGTTTGCAACAAACACAAGACGAATTGGAGACAGAGCGTGCCCTCCTGCACGATAAAATCCGCGTTGCTGAGGAAGCCTCCGAGACACACACACAACTCCTTGAGACGCTGGAAGCGGAACGTGGGACGTTGAAACAGCAGGCTGAGAATGAAGCACGTGACATCGTTTCCGGCGCGCGGCGAACTGTGGAAAAACTTGTCGCCGATATTCGTAAGAACCAAGCCTCTAAAGCCAGCATTCAAAAAGCGTTCTCAGAAATAGAGACTGCCAAAAAGTCGCTTGAGAAAGAACGTCCGAAGAAACAACCCAACCAACCAAAATTTAAAGTCGAGGTTGGTGATAAAGTGCGCGTCAAGAAACTAAACCGATTCGGGGAGGTCACTGCTGTTAAACCGCACGGAAAAACACCACTCCAAATTCTGGTTGGGAATATGCAGATGCAGGCTGCTTATCAGGATATTGACTCCGTTCAACCGAAACAAGAGACATCGCATTTATCAACTTCTGTGCTTGATATCCAATATACCAAAGCCAATACAATCAATAGTGAGCTTAATATTCGCGGATTGCTTGTGAAAGAAGCGTTAGGTGTCACCGACAAGTATCTTGATGATGCCTATCTCGCGGGTCTCCCGTCGGTGCGCATTCTTCACGGCAAAGGGACAGGTGCTTTGCGTAAAGCGGTTCATGCCGAGTTGAGCGAAAACCCGCGTGTAACCAAATACCAGTTTGCCCCGCTTAGCCAAGGTGGTGAAGGTGTAACTATTGTCACGTTCAAAGAGTGAGGGGCTACATCTTCGTTACCGGTCTTAGTTGAATGATCAGAGATACAAAGAGGCAAATTAATCATGAACAACACCCGTAAAGGTTTTGTGCCGCGCGAAACGATTGATGAAATTCGGAGCCGAAGTGATATCGTTGAAATTATCTCCGAATGTGGCATCGCGCTGCGTCCAGCGGGTCGTGATTACAAAGCACTGTGTCCGTTTCATGATGAGAAAACACCCTCTTTTACTGTCTCGGTGCAAAAACAGATTTTCTACTGTTTTGGGTGTCAAACAGGGGGTAATGTCATTTCCTTTGTGCAAAAGCATGAAGGTAAGGATTTCAGAGAGACGCTGGAGTGGTTAGCGGATAGATTGAATATTGCTCTCCCGAATCAGGGTGTTCGTGAGGGTGCTAACCGAAAAAGGTTCGCAACTTTAGAGGATCTCAATCGCTTTGCAGTGGAGTATTACCACCGTCAACTCCTCACAGAGAGGGTTGGTGGGCAGGCGAGACAGTATCTCAAGCACCGTGGTGTCCAGTCGAAAACGCTCCGGTCGTTCCAATTGGGATATGCGAAGGCTGGACGGCGAGATTTTGTGAAGGTTGCGACAGACAAGGGTTTTACTGTCCAACAACTCGTTGATGCCGGACTCATTAAGGACGAGGATCGGGGACCTCAGGACAGATTTTGGAACAGGATTCTTTTTCCAATTCAGAATGAGCGTGGTGTACCGGTCGGTTTTGGGGGTCGTTCGCTTTCTGAAGAACATCAACCGAAGTACTTGAATTCTCCGGCAACGGTTCTCTATGATAAGAGTAATATCCTTTACAACCTTGACAAAGCGCGTCAGTCTATCTACAAAAAGCAGCAGGTGCTTCTTGTTGAAGGCTATATGGATGTTTTGATGCTTTCGCAGTCTGGTATTGAGAATGTAGTAGCGTCTTCTGGCACCTCTTTGAGTGAAAATCATGCGAACTTATTAAAACGGTTTGCCCCGGAAGTGGTTATTGTGTATGATGGGGATGCCTCCGGTTTCCAAGCCGCGCAACGTGGGTTGGACCGACTGCTTGCTGAGGGATTGCGGGTGCGCATCGCACTGCTGCCCACAGGCGAAGATCCAGACTCGTTTGCACGACAACACGGTGCCGCTGCGTTCACAGAACTTACGGACAAAGCCATAAACCTTATTGAATTTCAGATTCAGGCTGCTATTCAACAACAAGACATTCATCGGGTAGATGTGAAAGCACAGGTGGTTAAAGAGTTGACTCAGACGCTTTTGAGTGTCAATAACCGGATGGAGCGGAACGAATACGTCAAGTATGCCTCAAGAGAACTTCGTGTTGAGGAAACTGCCCTTTGGCAGGCGTTGCGAGACGCAGGTCTCAAGGAGACTTCTACGCCTCGTCAAATGAGGCGAGTTAGGAATGCCGCTGAAAAGTTGACACCCCGTGCACAAATCGAGCGTCAATTGATTGAAGCATTAATCCAAAGTCCGTCGTTAATTCCACATATCAAACTTCAGTTTGATTATCAAAGTTTCACGGAACCGAGTTTTGTTAAGGTAGCACAACTGCTGTGGGAGGCTTGTACGGATGACCAGAATGTGGATATCCAAACGCTAATTAATGAGTGCCCTGACGAAAAACTCAGTGCTCTCATTTCAAGTATGCTCCTACAGAAAACGCCTCCGCCGAATTTACAACTACGAGCGGAGGGATGCCTCAAAAAACTAAAGCATTTTCTCTTGCAAGATCTTGAACAACGTGTTCGCTCGCACGCACTCGCTGAAGGCGCAGATGAAAGAGAGACCCTTAAGGAGTTGGTACAACTTTCAAATCAAAGACGTGCCTTACGCGATCGTGATGCAGTGGACAACCGCAGTGATAGTCCAAGTGAAGGAGGAAATTGACAATGAATTTTAAAGACTATCCGGCTCTTGATTTTCTGGATACCGAAGGAAACGATGACCTCGGATACGACGATGAAATTTCGGAAATAGCTGCAGCTGGTACCAGTTACACCGATGATTCGGTGAAGGTGTATATGCGCGAGATGGGGAAATTTCAGCTGCTTGACAAGAAGCGGGAGGTTGAACTTGCCAAACGGATTGAGGCAGGGCATCGTGCCGCGCATGAAGCGACTTTCGGCACAGCACTGGCTATTACCGAAATTCGGAAGCTGCTCTATAAGATTGTCACGGCGAAAAAACGTGCCTCTGATATTATTGATATGCCCGTTTCCAGTACATCGACCCAGAACAAGGAGCGGAAGTTACGTGAACAGGTTAAGAAGGCGTTAGGTGTACTGGAGGCATTGGAGATGGAACGTCTTACCTCTGATCCACCTGATTTTGATGGGAATGGAACGCAATCTTTGAAGAAATCGAAGACGCGTACCAATCTCATTAAGACGCTTGAGGAACTGAAGATTGATAGGGAGGAGATTAGCAAAATTTCTGACCTCGTCAAACAAGCGGAATATCAGATTAGCACTTGGGAAAATGAGATCCTCCACCTTCAGCAGACACATAATATCCCTGATGAGTGGCTCAATGAAAGTAATGGAACCGAACGGAAGTTTGAAACGGATGAGATGAAGAATGCCTATATAGAGATCATCCGACTACAGCGCAATATCCGGCAGCATATAATCGAGATCGGTATTCCGCGTGAGCACCTCAGGTCGCTTACACAGCAGATTGATAAAGGCGAATCCGAGGCACAGGACGCAAAGATGGCAATTGTTGAGGCGAATCTCCGACTTGTCGTCAGTATTGCGAAGAGACATAGGCACCGTGCATCGGGACTTGAATTCCTTGACTTAATTCAGGAAGGGAACATCGGTTTGATGCGGGCAGTGGACAAATTCGATTATCAGCGCGGGTATAAGTTTAGCACTTACGCGACGTGGTGGATTCGACAGGGTATCACACGCGCCATCGCCGATCAAGGACGTACAATTCGCATCCCTGTCCACATGCACGAGCGCATTAATAAGATTCGGCGTGTTCAGCGTTCCCTCTTGCAGGAGTTAGGGAGTGAACCAACAGCCGAGCAGATCGCCGCGGATCTCAAGATTTCTACCAGCAAAGTCAATGAGGCTTTAGCTGTCGCGCCGGAGACTGCTTCCTTAGATACTCCGATCGGTGAAGAAGACGATAATCCTCTCGGTGCCTTCATTATGGATATTGACTCTCCCTCTCCTGTCCAAGAAGCGGAGTTGAATATTCTCAAGGAGCAGATTCAAGAAGTCCTCTCCGATTTAAATGAGCGCGAACGGAAAGTGATTTCCCTCCGTTTCGGAATTGATGATGGTTATCCGAGGACGCTTGAAGAGGTTGGAAATATCTTTGATGTGACACGTGAACGAATCCGACAGATTGAAGCAAAGGCGCTCCGTAAGTTACGACATCCGAGGCGAAGTCGGAAACTCCGTGATTTTGTTAACTAATGAACACCAACAGCCCCGTGGAGGCGACATATCCATAGAATCGGAGAAACCACACTTAGATAAAGGATCTTATAGGTTTATAGAAAAACTTAAAATTTGATTTTTAATTCGGAATATAGTATAATTTCTTACCGAAGTTATTCATTTAAGGGCCCATAGCTCAGTGGTCAGAGCCGCCGGCTCATAACCGGCTGGTCCTAGGTTCGAGTCCTAGTGGGCCCATATTTTTACGTGGGGCGTTAGCTCAGGGGTACGAGCGCTACCTTCACACGGTAGAAGTCACTGGTTCAAATCCAGTACGCCCCATCGTTTCTGAGACCAAGGAGAGATAGATGGAAAGTAGGGATGCCCCACATTTTGTGCAGGCAGGTGTCAGGGCGATCGACTGCGACATCCATAACGAAGTCCCAAACTTACAGGTGCTTTTCCCTTACATGTCTGATTTCTGGACCGACTATTGTAGTACTTCTGGTTTTAGGGGTCCCGATGCAAACGATTATCCACGCGAGGCACCGATAACATCTCATCCCGATGCACCGTACCCATCGGAGATTAATCTTGAACATGTACGTGAACACTTGCTTAAGGGTTGGAATCTCGAATACGGAATCCTCAATTGTGCCTATCGCGTGCAAAGTATTCATAATCCGGATCTCGCTGCGGCTATTGCAAAGGCAGTAAACGATTGGCAGATAGAACATTGGTTGGATCAGGAACCGAGACTCCGCGCCTCTCTTGTGATTCCAAGCCAAATTCCAGATCTCGCTGCAAAAGAGATTGAGCGAGTTGGTGAACATCCAGGGTTTGTCCAAGTGGTCATGCCTGTCCGTTCGCGTACCCCGTACGGCAATCGTATCTATTATCCGATTTACGAAGCAGCAGTCCGACATAATCTTGCTATTGGTATTCAGTACGGTGGTGCACCCGGCAGTCAACCTTCAGCAACAGGCTGGCCCTCCACATTCTTAGAGGAATACAGTGGGATGACGCAGGTCTTCCAAGCACAGGTAATTAGTCTCGTTGCGGAAGGCGTTTTCAACCAGTTCCCGGACCTTCGCGTTGTTCTGATTGAAAGTGGTTTTACATGGCTCCCGGCTGTTATGTGGCGGATTGATAAAGAGTGGCGCGGACTCCGAAACAACACACCGTGGCTGAAACGTCCGCCCTCTGAGTACATGCGGAAACACATCCGATTTACTTTACAACCTATCGATTCACCACCGACACCAGAGCAGCTCCTTCAAATCATTGGACAATTGGAATCAGATGAGATGCTGATGTTTTCAACGGATTATCCACACTGGCAGTTCAACACATCGAAAGAAGCATTCCCTGAAGAATTACCGGGATCACTTGCTCGTAAGATTTTGCACGAGAACGCAAGTGCATTTTATCAACTTTAGGTCGTTTTACATTTCAAGTTTCTTGGAGATAAACACGATGGAAGATACAATGACAAAACGTTCCAAGTTCAAGGTGATTGATTGCGATATTCACAACTCTATTCCGCCCGGAGGTTTGTCGCCCTATCTATCTGAACGGTGGCAAGAGCACTACAAAACTTTCGGTCTTCGGGGTCGTATAGGTGGCTACTATCCGCGTGCGCTCATGAATGCCGCACGGCGGGACGCATGGCCCCCCTCGGGACTCTCACCCGGTGCAGATTTAGAATTCATGCAGGAACAACTGCTCGATGCATTTGACATTGAGTACGGTGTGCTTAACCCACTCATGCCTGTGGGTGAGCAATTAAATATTGAATTTGGTGCCGCACTTGCACGCGCGGTCAACGATTGGCAGGTCGCCGACTGGGTTGAACCTGATCCGCGCCTTCGAGCATCTATCGTTGTTCCTTATGAGAACGGAGATCTCGCTGCTGAGGAGATCCATCGCTGCGGTCCAAATCCTGCGTTTGTTCAAATCTTGCTGCTCGCGCGGACGAGAGATCCGCTTGGAAACCAAAAATACTGGAAAATGTACGAGGCAGCCGCTGAGTATGACCTACCCATCGGTATCCACTTCGGGGGCAACCAGGGTCAGATTACAGGTGCCGGATGGCCCTCTTATTACATTGAAGACCATGGTGGTATGCCGCAAGCCTTCCATACCCAAGTCATCAGTTACGTCATTGAAGGCGTATTTGAGCGTTTCCCGAACCTCAAGGTCGTCCTTATTGAAGGTGGATTCGCATGGCTCCCACCGCTCATTTGGCGACTCGATGCGACATGGGAGAAGTTACGTGTGGAAGTGCCTGACCTTAAACGGAAACCTTCAGAATACATCCGCGATCATTTCTGGCTCAGCACGCAACCCATGGAGGAGCCACCGAAACGTGAGTATTTCGAGCAGATGCTTGAGCAGATGGATATGAACGACAAACTCATGTTTGCCACAGATTATCCGCATTGGGATTTCGATGCTCCCGACCGTGCGCTGCCCAGTTTCCTGAAACCGGAACTGCGTCGCAAAATCTTATCGGAGAACGCCCGCGAACTTTACGCGTTTGAAAAACTGTAGTCAGCCATCAGCCGTCATCCGCCGGTTTCTATCAGTAGAGCGTCTGGTAGGGAACAACATTTTTCCCGTCATAAGATGCTCTTAACTGACGGAAACCGACAACCGACAACTAATACCTAAATGCCTAAATACGTAGTAGCAACTCCAGATGAAATTCCCGCCGGTGAAAGCAAAATCGTTGACATCGGCGGACGTTCTATCGGCATCTTTAATATAGATGGCGAATTTTTCGCCATCCGTAACAGTTGCCCACACCAAGGCGGACCTTTGTGCAAAGGTCTGGTCACCGGTTTTTTAGAGTCCTCTGCTCCGGGCAACTATCACTATACTCGTAAAGGTGAGATTCTCCGGTGCCCGTGGCACAGTTGGGAATTTGATATTAAAACTGGACAATCGTGGTGGAATCCTGCACAACGGCGTGTTAGAAAATACGAAGTCCAAGTTGAAAGTGGCGAGGACATTGAGGTTTCCAGTTCTGAACGTGAAAAAGGACCATACATCGCGGATACGTTTCCGGTCACCGTTGAACAACAATACATCGTCATTGAAATTGATTAGAGCGTAGTTCTTCTGTAGGAGGGATCTCCGAATCCCGACTCCACTGACCACTAACCGCTGATGGCTAATTAATCTTCCTCCAACCCGTCGATTATTTTTTCCTGATCACCTGGAGAATAGAAGTAGGAGCCCGGTTTCCAATCACCGATGTCTCCAATTAACCGACGTTGGCGCGGTGTGCAACGCTCCATAAGTTCTGGTGTTGCCTTTTCGTAGTCAAAGGGACGGAAGCACTGATGGCTATAGCAATAGATTAAGGTCTTTCGAGGCTGTTCTGATCGGTTTGCGACAACACCGTGCCATAAGGCGTGTGGAAAGACAGCGGCATCCCCTGCTTTCACGCACAACTGGACGGCTTCAGGAATATAGGGACCGTCCTTGACTCCCGTTTCTGGAAAAGTACGGTTATGGCTTCCCGGCACGACAGTGAAGTTCCCACTGTCTGGACGCTCAAGATCCGTCAAGAAATAATGGATTTTGACTTGCAGGGGTGAACTTGATCGACTGACCCTGATGGTTCGCATTGCCTGCCCGCCGTCCGTATGCAAATAACCCTGATCTTTAGGGTTCGGCGGACGCACGATAACCTCGGACATGCTCAATTGGATGAAGTCTCCTATCAACTCACGCACAATCGGAAACGTCACCGGGTGATCCATCAGGTTGACGAAAATGTCATTATCTTCCATCACATTCCGCTTGTCGAAAACAGAGTCGGCAGTGACATTCTCACCTGTCCGAAATTCCGCATCCATTTCATCTACCGTCGCCAACAATGCCTGCACCTCTGTAGGAGAGAGCACCCCTCTCAACACGATGTAACCCGCTGTCTTCCACTGTTTACGCTGATCCTTCGTTAGAATTCCCATCTATGTATAGCCTCCGTCATCCAGTTTTACGACTCTTAATTGACAACTGATAACCGATAACTGAAAACTAACCAATAAATTAGATGACAAATAAATTCGTGTCAAGGAAAATAACTGCTCAGAGCAGAACCGTTCACTGACACAAACTAAAAGTTTGTGCTACAAGGGTCCCTTGGGACAAAAGCCCTACTCACGTAACTTTTCCCTGGCTTCCAGCACCTTATCCACAACAGTTTTAACATCGGCTTCATCCACAAACGGAGAGAGGATATACGATTTTAATGCAACAATCGGCTCGCCATAAGTAGTGTGCCGATAGCAGTCGGTTATTGAAATAACCACGCCTCTCCCTTCCATCGCTTCAGAGTGTACGTATTGATAAATGTCTCGATTGTAGGTGTTGTGCGCAATCAAACTCTCGCGATAAGCAGCGTCCTCGAATTCTTCTTGTTTAATTGAAAAGGTATCCACGCCGGGCGGGTAGGCGCGAAAAAGGGTGACGGTTCCAAAATTATCCCGATTCAACACAGTGGTCCCCGCGTGCCCCTCCAGGTGTTCCCGCAGGAGTTGTGTCATTTCAACGATGTGGCCAAGGATAACGCACAAGCCTTGTTCACCAAATAACTTGAGATTCGCAAGCGCAGCGAGGGGACCTGTCCCCGATCTTGAGGTTTCAAGCGTGAACATGCCAGGGCGGTAGTCTCCAAAGTGATAAAGGTAAGGCATCTGTTCAGGATGCCGTTTCACCAAATCCAAGTCTGCCTGATTCTTGACGAGAACGAGACTGGAGATATAAGGTGCGAAACCGGTTTTGTGGAAGTCAATACCGATAGAGTCTGCGAGGGATAGGTGCCGTATGCGCCGGCACGCCCCTGCTAATGCTCGGATAGTGCGTGGACGGAACCCTAAGGCATTCTCCTCAAAATTGTAGTCGTTAAATACCGACCATGCCCATCCGATTACTGCGTCCGCGTGAATGTGCGGACGGTAGTCGAGTTGGAATTCATCGACGAGTGTATCCCGCAACGCCGCAATATGCTCTAAATCGTCCAATCCGAACGCATCCGTGGTACCCAACGTTGCGATGATGGCAGCAATCTTTTTCCCATTCGCAAGTGCCTGCCGAGTTGCTTGTTCAAGATGGGTGAGATCCATTTCATTTTCGGGTGTTGTCGGAATTGTCACCAGATTGTTCGTTCCGATGCCGAGCCAACCGACGATATTCGTGGCACAATAATGCCCTGTATCTGACACGAACACAATCGCATCCTCAGAGGTACCGTTTTGGGCAGTCCCTGGGCACGCCTTCTCCAAACCGATTTTCACACCGTAGAGCGTTGTTCCGGTGCCACCAAAGGTAAACACCCCACTTGATGCTCCTGGGTCATATCCAACCATTTTTGAGGTGATCCCGACGACCTCAACTTCAGCCAATGCGACGAGGCGGCTAAATTCATCCCATGTAATATTCGGGTTGTAGAGTGAAGCGACGAGTACACCAATCACGCTTGGAATTGTCGGTGGCGGTATGACGTTCTGTTGGCTCCGAGGATGTCCGAAAATGGTCATCCCTCGGAGGTAGCCGACGAGGGCTGCGGTGACATCCTCAACTGAGGACATGGTAGCCGGTAATGTTGTCTGCCGCGCCCCTTCAAAATCAGCGGGGACGATGGTACCGAGCATTGGTAGATGTGTTTTGAGGGTGTCAACTTGGTCTAAGGCGCGCATAATTGAATGCACGAAATAGGAATCATGAATCGGATCAGATACGGGTTGTGGAAAGGCGAGGCGGATGTTTTCTAAAATATCGCGGTAGTTCACGTTTTTTGGATCTCCATCACCGAATTTATGGTAAAATACGAGAATATATTTACAGTTCGTCAAGGAACAGGCACCCAACCGCCGCTGGCGAAGGTGTTTTTGATAGGGTGTTTTTTCTAGTATTCTCGCCACTGTGTTGGTGCATAGGTAATTACGGAGTCTATTATAATAGCGTTATATTGGGAGTTAACTTCCCTGTCTAACGGATATAATAGCATATCCGAAGCTTGCCTTCAACCGTTTTCAAAAAATTTTACTATCCACCCCGGTGGGGCTGCGTTTTTAGTGCCTTTGGTCTCTTTTTCTCGAAGTTGAGTGTCTGTGAAAACGCAACTTGCAGGCAACACAAATTGTCCAAACTTTAGTATAAACAGATGACAAATAAATTCGTCTTAAATAAAATAGGGTATAGGTATCTTATTTTCTGTAGGAATATTTCCGTATTCCGCCCGCTGACTGCTAAGAACTATCTGTAGAGAAATAACTCTATTTTCACAAAAGGGAGTTTTGATCATGCAAGCGAATTCGCGTTTAAATGAAAGCAATAAACTAACCGACGCACAGATGCGTGATTTTATTGTGAATGGGCATCTCACGATAAAAGCCGATCTGCCACGCAGTGTTCATGAGACTATCTACCGCAAAACGCAGGAATACACCGCAAAAGAGGGGAATTTAGGGAATAATATCTTGCCTCGCGTCCCTGAACTACAGGCGGTTTTTGAAGAACCTACCGTCCGTGGGGCATTTACGAGTATTTTGGGCGAGAATTACGTCATGCATTCCCATCGACATCCCCACCAAAACCGTCCGCATAGCGACGGGCAGGGATTTCACAAGGATAGTTATTGGGGTTATCAAAAGGTGCGTCACCACCGACCGCGCTGGGCGATGGCGTTCTACTATCCACAGGACTCACCCCTCGAAATTGGACCTTCTGCTGTCTTACCCGGAACGCAGTACTATGACACGAGAATCACTAAGGATAACGATGGTGAGTTAGCACTCAGTGGTGAGGCTGGCACCTTAACGATTATCCACTTCGACCTCTGGCATCGTGCCATGGCAAACCAGACGGACAAAACACGCTATATGATGAAGTTCCAGTTCATTCGGATGGACGCACCACAAGCACCCGAGTGGAACGTAACAGATCCGGACTGGAAACTGGAAGATAGCGATCGGGAAACCCTCACGCATCAGGGGACGTGGCGACACGTCTGGAATTGGATGGCAGGGGAATCCAATGGACAGGCAGCACAGGCTGCTAATGGGAATTTGACAAAACACATTGCAGGATTGAGCGATGATGACGGGGCTGTTCGTTCCCGCGCCGCTGACGGCTTGGGTATGTTTGGTGAATCCGCTGCAGAGGCAGTTCCGCACCTCATCCAAGGTTTGTGTGATGTTTATGAACCTGTTCGCCTGAACGCCGCTTATGCCCTCGGGGCGATTGGTGCACCAGCTGTCTCTCAATTGATTGAGGTGCTTGGCGTTGAAGACCAGATCATGCGACGAATGGCAGCTTATGCATTGACAGCGGTCGGTGCTCCGGCTGTTCCTGCATTGAGCGAAGCGTTACAACACACCGAAGAGACGGTCCGCATTGAAGCCGCTTATGCTTTGGCACAGATAGGTGACGCAGCGGAACCTGCTATCCCAGCGTTGATGGAACGGACGAAAGACGATAATGTAGAAGTCCGTCGCTATCTCCCTGAAGCCTTCGGTAGTCTCGGTCCAATCGCCGCACCGGCTGTCCCTGTCCTAATTGATATGCTCGATAATGATGACGATAAGCAGGCGCGCTTTGAAGCGGCCTTGGCGTTGGCACAGATTGGACCCGCCGCAAGCGACGCAGTTCCGGTACTGGCGAAAGCCCTTTGGGACGAAGATCGCTATGTCCGAGACAACACTATCCACGCACTGAAGCGTATTGACACACCGGAAGCGGAATCGGCACTGTTTGATTATCTACTGATGGCACGATGGTGTCCGATTACAAGTCGTGAGAGTACACATTAAACAGACAACAGGTTAATTTCTGGTCGGCGTGCTGACAAAGCGCGCTTACTTCTTATTCTTAGAGGCTTCCTACATGAACTATGAACTGGTTATCAAAAACGGAACCGTCGTCGATCCGGCGCAAGGTATCCACGCACGCAAAGACGTAGCATTTGCGAATGGGCGCGTCTCAGCAATCAGTAATAATATACCGACATCTGAGGCACGCGAAGTATTAAATGCTGACGGATGTTTCGTCACACCCGGTTTAATCGACTTACACGTGCATGTTTTCTACGGCGTAAGCCACTTCGGGATTGAACCGGATCCGACCTGTTTAGCACGCGGTGCAACGACAGTTGTTGATGCCGGTTCAGCAGGGGCAGATACATTTCCCGGTTTCCGTAAATACGTCATTGATGTCAGCGATACTCGTATCCTCGCACAACTGAACATTTCATCGCAAGGCATGCTCACGCAAGAGATTGGGGAGTTAGAAAACCCTGACTATGCCGATGTTGGCAAAGCATGCCAAATGATAGAACAGCATCGGGACATCATCTTAGGCGTTAAGGTCCGATTGACGCGGGAGAGTATCGTCGGTGAGAGAGCAGGTATGGTGCCGTTGCACAGAGCGCGTGAAGCTGCTGATGCTGCTGGACTGCCGATAATGGTGCATCCACAAGATGCGTGGTGTAAGTCCATTGACGATATATTGGCTCTGATGGGTGAGCGTGATATTCTAACGCACTGCTTTCATGATATGGAATGTGGTATCTTAGATGAAGATGGCAAGATACGGGATTCAGTCCATGCGGCGATTGCGCGCGGTGTTATCTTCGACGTTGGACACGGTGCAGGCTCTTTCAGTTGGGATGTCGTCCAGAAAGCGATGGCACAAGGCGTTGAACCGACAACAATTTCGTCTGATCTACATACCTATAATGTTGACGGTCCGGTTTACGATCTCGTGAATGTCGTTAACAAATTCCTATATCTCGGTATGTCGTTTGATGACGCACTCGCGAAGGTCACAAGTGTCCCCGCTGAAACCATATTGATGCCGGAACAGGTCGGCACGTTGGCTGTTGACGCGTGGGGCGACGCTGTGATTTTTGAACTGCGCGAGGGTGAATTTCAACTGATAGATGCGCGAGATCAGGTGAGGGTCGGCAAACAGAAATTGGAGCCGGTTGCCGTTGTGAAGGGTGGACAAGTATATCGCCAACGACATACACACGGTTAAAATTTCGTAGGCGCAGTTCCTATTCTCGCACATAGGTAATTCCCGAACGTACGATGAATCGCCCTACTACAAACACACCCGCTCGTAGTAGGGAAATTCATTGCCTGTTACCCTCTACCGTTGGCGAGGTTTCTCAACCTCGCCTTCTGATTGCTAACTGCTGATAGCTAATTGCTATCATTACGGGTGCTGTTCTCCCGCTTTTGGTTTCGCCTTCGGCGCGTTGGAATCCGCTCCGAATCGGATGTGGAGTGCTGCGCCTCCTGCATGTTCTTTTCCGTAGAGCAGGTGCTTGATACCCCAGAAAACAACCGTCGTCCCTACCAGCACGACTATCCCCCAGATCAATGTCTGCCAAACCCAGTCGGTGAACGAAAAGAGACTCCCTGTCTGTTTCGGCACAGCCAATGGTCCCAATGCCATCAGCACGGTGCAGATAATCGCGTTGAGCGTAATCACGCCTTCTGTTGTCAGACGGTGTGGACTGAAGCCGACTAACGCCCGCTCAAAGTTGAAGATAACTACCCACCAGATAAATACAAAAAAGAGAAGTTGACCTTTCCCTAACCAACTCGCTGGAATAAAGGCGAGCGGTTCTCGGAAATGTACCGACAAAAGCCAGACACAGGCAATACCGAGACCGATATAGAACAGCTCGAACCAGCCTATCCATCCTCTCGAATGCCGAAACCAGCCGACAACAGGCAGCCCAAAAAATCGCTCTGGTAAGCCTTCAACTAAATCCACCCACGTTCCCGCTGCCTTCCTATAATTGACGTACGTCAATAGAATCAGCACAGTGAACACAGCGAATATTTCCGTCCATTGTGGAAAATTTGGGTTTGTTTCTAAGAGCGGTGCTTTGTTAAGAAGGAGACCAAACGGTATTGCAATACCGAGTCCGAATAGGAAGCCTTGGGTCTGTTCCATGACGCTGTGCCAATTCGTGTGCAAATTCGTTCGGTTACCGATCCAGATGAAGATAAGTTTCAATAATTGTCCAAATGAAAACGCAATGCCGCCGCCGAAACCTGTCATTAGTGTAGCAAAAGCGACACCGCTGAGTTCATAACGCGAACAGTACCCCAAGATTCCGATAACCATACCGACACAACCTGCCCAGTTGTCCCCACGCGGTGGGGTCATACGGAGGCGACAAACATTTACGAGCAACAAAAATCCGCCGAACCAACCGATACCCATATATAGGACGAGGTTCGTGCCCATATCCAAACCGCCACGGAAGAGCGCGACGATAACTGCGGCGATGATCGCCACCAATGCAGCGACCCAATCTGTATCATACCAGTAGAGCGGACTTTCGTGGCGTTGCATCCGTTTCGGTGCAAGAACACGGTCAATGATGGCTGCTTGAAGCGACCAACCGATGAAGACTGCCGCGATTGGCGTAAAGAGCAGAGACAGTTGATTATGCGTCAGGAACGCAGGCAGCGCAGTTCCGGCACCGCCCAAAGCTGCCCACAAGAAACCGATCGCGAATAGATTCGCGAATCCATAAAACACAGTCAGAGATTGAGACGAATGGCTGTACCCGACGACCATCATATATGACATACTTCCACCGAAGGACCAACCGATTGCCCCAAACAGCGCGAAGTAGTGAACGTGCCGCCACCAATCTTCTCTTCCGGAGAGTAAAGCGATTGCCATCGCTCCGAGCGCACCGGCGAGTGCTGCCCCATATTCGTGCCCGAAGTTGCCGCGTATTCCCCATCCAACACACACAGATAATCCACACAAAAGAACCATTTGCCATGGGATAATTGTCATATCCATATTCATACTCTCCCTTGCTTGAGTTTATCTACTTCAATGTCTGTCATTTCTTACTTGTCACTTTCAGTCATTTCTTGGAACCAGATGTGCGGATTTTCGACGCGGACGTGAAGTTGCGCGAGGCGACGTTTCGACTGTCTCAGCATCCTGTCATCTGTTGTAAGCAAGACATCTGCTCTACCACTTTCAGCACAAGCAATATGCAAGGCATCTGCTGCCTTAAAACCCAACGCTTCAAGAGTTTTGCCTCTCGCTTTTTCCGCGGTCCCAATGCGGACTGTCTGATGCACGTAATTTAGTATGTCGTTTATATCGTCTCGCTGTGTTGAATCAAAGGTTTGGTTGACTTCAAACGTCAAAATCCCGCTGGAAATCCATAGCCAGTGTCCTGTCTGAAAATGGGAGATAATGCCTACGATGGATTCAGTTTCATGCTGAATTCTTACTTGTGTCTGGTCATCAAAGGTACGAATTAGACAACAAGTGTCCAGATAGATTTTCTTGCGTTGAAAATAGGTTTCCATGTGCTTTGTTTATTCCGTTTCTAGCACTTGGTTTGCCTTTTCTGCACTTTGAATCTCGTCCACGATTGTATCCAGATCAGGCGTAAAGAGTTTATGCCGGTCTACCGAATAATCGCCCGTGCCGGGTTTGCTAATTAAGAGAAACCGCATTAGACCAGCGGGCCCCAGTTTTCCCGAAATCGCTTTGAGCCCCAATTGATAAATCTCATGATCGCTTAGTTCCACTCCTTTTTCAAGATTGTCTTGTTCCGCTACCCTTGCTTCATAAATCTTCTGCTGAATCAGTGCCATATCTCGTTTGCAAAGTTTCCACGACACCAAGGCAGCCTCACTCTCTTGCGGTTTGCACTGCCGAAGAAACCGCTTCATTCCACCAGGACCCAGTTTGTCCATAAGGGCTTCGAGACTCACTTCATAAATATCAGCATCAGGCATCTCAATTACGTCCATTTTTTATTACCTCCTGTTATCAGGATTTTCCAAAAAGTTCAGAAGCATGTCTGTCTACTATTGTAGCATAATTTAGGATAAAAGAGTAAAAGAAAATAATCTGAAATGGTATGATAACTGTCATTGCATCTATTTCGTGTATATGATACGATAATCGCATATAGAAAGCGTTGTCTGCTGGAGGTTAGACTTTATGAGTCGTATACAAATAGGTGTTATCGGGTGTGGTGCGATTGCCCAAGTGCATCATCTTCCTAATCTTACCGCGCTCCATCGAGAATTTGAGGTGCCGATTGTCTGTGATCTGTCTCGCGGTGCTGCACAAGCGGTTGCGAAACGATTCCATGTTCCGCAATTCGTGACGGATTACAATGAATTGTTGGCTACAGATGTAGATGCGGTGCTGCTGTGCCACGGTGACCCGAAAACGCAAGTGGCACTCGCCGCTTTTGAAGCGGGGAAGCATGTTTTTATTGAGAAACCTGTCTGCTTTTCACTTCAAGAGATGGATGCGATGCTGGCAGCACAACGTAAGTCCGGCACGGTCGCGCAAGCCGGTTATATGAAGGTGCATGACCCCGCTTTCCAGGTCGCCAAACATGAAGTAGATACAATGGAAAGTTACCGCTTTGTCCAGATTAACCATCTCCATCCAAATAATAGTCTACACCTGAGCCAATTCGATGTTGAGCGATTCGATGATGTTCCAGCGGATGCATTTAAGCCAGCGGGCGCGGCGCGTGAAAAAGCACAAGCGGAAGCCATCGGCGAGTTGTTATCACAAACCGGACTCGACAGCGACATCCAAAGCAAGGCAGCACGAGTGTTCTATCTGCTTGCTGGCAGCATGATCCACGACATCTATAGTTTACGGGTCATGCTCGGCTCACCGAATGAAGTCGTGAGCGCGGAAGTCTGGTCCGAGGGACGCGGTGTGACGATTGTGTTTGGATATCCGAATGGCGCACGCTGTGTCGCGACGTGGGTAGATCTGCCAGATTTGTGGGATTTCAAGGAGACGTTGGAAATCTACGGCGATAACAAACGGGTACTCGTATCCTATCCGACCGGTTTTTCTCGGGGTATCCTGTCAGAAGTGACAATACACGGAATAGATGCCGATGGCACGACCTATAGCAAGACACCTGCGGTTGAATGGGAAAGCGCGTTTGTGCGGGAATTGCGTCATTTCCATGCCTGCATCACGGAAGGTGAACCGTGCTATACCTCACTGGAATCAGCACGAAACGACATTGCACTCATCATTGACATTGTGCAGTGTTATGTGCAGCGGGGCCCAGTTATGCGTGAAAGCACATAGATAGCAACTCTGTTGAAAAAAGGAATAATCTGGGCAGTTCCGAAGATCTGCCCAGATTGTTGTTATAGGTATTGTGGTCTGGAGACCGATCCTATTTAAGAAAATATTATTCTTCTACGGGTGGTTCCGCGGGTAACTCAGGGAGTTCTGGGATCATCCCATCACCCATGTCCAGGTCTTCACCTTTTATCGTAACTGTTATATCCTTATAACCTGTTACGATGAATCCATTGATAGTGAGTTCAGTTTCGACAGTCGGTGGTGGTCCAATATCCTCTGGGAATGGTAATCCATCAAGCGGTGGGAAACCTTCAGGGAGTTGTAAATCTGGTGGTATTTCACCATCACCATCCCCGCCGTCCTCACCATCTTCAGGTGCTTCACCATCATCTTCCTCGCCATTTTCAGGCATTTCTTCCGCATCACCGTTGCCATCATCACCTTCTTCATCATCTTCAGGCATTTCAGCGTCTGGTGGTAGGAAGCCTTCAGGAAGTGGAAGGTCTCCGGGGAATAGGCCTGGTGGTAGTGGTGGGAAGTCTCCACCGAATCCAGATGGCGACAGGGTTACCGTGATTAAACCTGGGTCTATCTGATCTTCCTGCATCTGCTTGATGAGTTCATCCAGATTTTTCGGTACGGGTCTTTCCTCTTCATCGCCGAAGCCACCGAATTCAAAATCAATAATAGCACCAGGTGGCGGTCCGAAGTCCCCGAAAAAGTCAGGTGGACCTGCTGCGGCAACACTAAGGTTTGCTTCTCCAGCTGGGAAGTCTTCAGGAATTTCGAGCGTAACGTCTCTCTGAATCGTGCGTTCAACGCCAGCCGTGCTCCAGTGTGGGACTAAGACAATTGAGAAGGTGGCACTTTCACCCGGTATAATCTCTTCAGGCGCGATAACTTCCGCAATCTCTGCTTTAGTGATTTGTGGTTTATCTGTGATGGAGATCGATACCGATTTTAAGGTCGCTTTACCGGCACTGTTTGCCAGTGTATCAACGAAAGAGCGGACAATCTGATCTACGTTTATTAGCACATCTATAAATGGAACTGGAGAGGTTCTTCGGAACGATTCGGTATAAACGGTATCTGTTTCTTGAAATTGGAGTGTAACAGTGCCATCCACTGTACCATTACTTACCTCCATCCGAAGGGCATCCATAGTAATCGCAGCAACAATGGGTACGTATAATTCTTGTCCATACGCCACGCGATGGTGTTTCTCTATCGCTGTTGGGCTGTTTGCTGGATGGTAAGAGACCTTGACAGGAATCATGGGTGGTGGTGCCCCAAATTCACCGACAATCGCCGGTGTGAGGTCTTTTGTTATGGTTCCGATTGGATTGCCGTAAATGGAGGAAGATTTAAAGGATGCCATTAAGTTCGGGACGATACCATTGGTGACGGCTCTATATACCGGTAATGCGGACTTTCCATCGCCAAACATCGGATGCCCAAACGCTATAAATTTATCGTCGTAAACTTGTGTCACGGTGCCAAAGCCTATTGCGTTGACAATGTCCCCGGTCGCTATGGCAACACCAATCATATCGCCCGCTGCCAGTTTCGGTGAGGTCCCTGCTGGAGGTGCCGCGGGTGCACCACCAATATGCGCGAATAATTCAACGAAATTGTGCCGTGAGTCAGGGAGATGTGAAGAAAGTTCCTGAATCCTATGTGGTTGTATTCCGGTGATCATTATAGGCGTTTTTACTGGCGCGTAGGTGGCGTTAATTCCTGCAGCGGGAGCAGCAGGCGCAGGCTCTTGTTCGAGAAAATCACCAAGCGGTTGATGATCAATTGAAGCATCCATTGCGTCAATGGATGTCACCAAAAACCGAGTCGGTGCCTTCGAGAAACTGTTGCCGTAAGCAAGTGCACCCATGATACGTCCGGGAGGTCCGACCGGACTTCCCGACATTCCTTGGGCAATACCACCCATAGCCTCGGCAGATTCATCCATCAGTTCGCACTCGTAAAGGGGGAATCCGAAGCCAAGATCTCGAACGCCACGAAACCGAGCCTGAAGGACAACTCTGCTCGTGCCTTCAAGAACTGTAACGATTTGAACGGGAGTTTTATCTGTTAACTTTCGGGCTTCGTCTTCATACATATTTTCCAGGACGACATCCCCTAAAAGTGGGGCACCGAAACTTGTTAGTGTATCGCTTGTCAAAGGATTTTCAGTTTGCATCTGCTCTTCGTCAGGAGAGCAGCTCAAGTGGCAGAGAATCACAATAGCGATACTTGTCAGCATAAAAAAATTTTTCACTTTTACTCCTTGAACTCATAGCGAGTACGCGCTAAGAATGGTTGAAAGTCGTGCGAAAGTTAATCATAGAATATGCGAGATACCGAAATCCTAAACGCGTTTCTCTAAGTTTATCGTAGCTAATGGCAAGTCTTCGATAAGTATCTTGCC
>JAJECN010000022.1 GCA_022821965.1 Candidatus Poribacteria bacterium | reverse complement strand
CTGCGTAATACTGTGCTAACGCTGCTCCGCATATCAGGGTATACAAAAATAGCACAGGCATTCCGATTTTTCGCCGCACGTCCCACTGAAGCACTCAAAATCATTCAAAACCCAATACTCGACAATTGAATGCCTCTGTGTCAAGCCTTGGGTGCCCCATGAAGTGGCGACTTTGTAGACACCCTCAGCGAGATCGGGAGCATCTTCGCCGGGATCATCTGGGTCCAATGGACCGATTGCTTTAGCAGCTGTCGCAAGCCGAGGACCTATGTATTTCTCGTCGCGTTTACCTTCGTAGAGGTAAAACCCAGTCGCATCGTAGTCCTCGTGGAAGTCTATCGCAAGTGAGAATTGAGTTTGTCCCAAGGCTTTCTTGACGATAGCGACTTCAGCAACATCGTCCGTCTCAAAAGCGCGATTGATGTCTATATCGTCAAGCGTCTCGCGTGTGTTATGAACATAACCGTAGGGATTGATACATGGGATTACCAAAAACGAAAAGTTTTTCAGGCGTGTGGTGTTGTCACGTTCAAGGAACTGCAAAACCGCTTCAACACCGGCAGGTTCATCGCCGTGCATACCACCAGTGATAAGCACACGTTGCGGTGTCCGTGCAGACGATACTAAGTGAATTTGGTATAGCGGCCAATTAATATTTTCTTTGGCGTGGACGGTGCCGAGCATTTCTACTGGCACGTCCAAACGTTTCAGACGTTCAGTAACTTCAGTGTAGTCGCGCAAACTTCGGGACTCCTTAACAAGGTTAGCAAATGATATACGTATAGCATACTGTAAAGCGGTTCTGTGTGCAACCGATTTTTCAGAACCGTTTTCTGTTTGACATTTAGCACCTTTTCTGATAAAATTTCGTTAAACTTTCCTCCCAAAGGACACAAAAAATGCCAACCGAAACGGAACTTTACGATGCCGCGCTCACGCATTTTGCTGAAAACGACCTCGAAGCGGCTGTTAATGCCTTTAAAGAATTGATTGACACCTACCCAGATTATATCGAAGGATTCCTTGGGTTAGGACATGCTTATGAACGGATGAGTCTATACGATGAAGCCATTGAGGCTATTCAAAAGGCGATAGAAATCAACCCGAAGGATCCACTTGTCTATACCAGTTTATCCATGTGTTACCAACGAAAAGGGATGATCCAAGAAGCAGAGGATGCGATGGCAAAATCGCAGCAGTTGCAGATGGAGGCATCCGGTTCATCTACATAATGGTTTGAAGGATTGGCGAGTTTATAAACCTCGCCAGCAAAAGGATATAGAGGTTTTCATAATGCCAAATACTACTTTACTCGATCCCACCTCTCAAGGCGATGTATCAACGAAATTTCTCGCACCGCGACTCGACAGCCTTGACGGAAAAGTGATGGGTTTATTGAACATCACAAAGAACGGCAGTGATATTTTTCTCGATCGGATTGCGGAATTGATACAGGAACGGTTTAATCTTGCCGAAGTGGTTCACGTCAAGAAACCGACGTTCTCACGTCCCGCACCAACAGAGCTGCTTGTTGAACTCGCGGAAGAAGCAGACTTTGTCATCGAAGGGCTTGCCGACTGAGGTTCCTGTATATCGTGCAGTATGCACGACGGAAGTGCCTTAGAGGAACGCGGTGTACCAAGTGTCGCAGTCTGTACGGAGGTCTTCTTCGCTGCAGGCAAAGTCCAAGCGCGTGTCCTCGGACACAGTGATTTAGAACCGCTCACCGTCCCCCATCCCATCCAGAGTCTGACCCCAGAGCAGATTCGGGAGCGCGCGGAGGGTGCCGTTGAAGAAATCGTCGCACGGTTGACGAAAAACGGCAAATAGATCGTAATTTACCGAAAAATAATGGAACGCCGTAGGGTCTTCTTGTTACGGCACAACGGAGTGTGCCTACTACTATACCTTACGGCGTTTTACATTTTAAACTGCAATGTCATGGACTCACCGGGTTGTAAATCTCGCCATCGCTGTAGCAATGCCCGCAATTTCCTTCGCATTACCTCCAGCTGCTCGTCCGTGAGATTTACTGGCAATGCGGCACTGTGATCCTGAAATATGCCATCACTCTCACCACTATATCCCAAACTTTCCAACAGATCTGCTTGTAGTAGTGCGACAACCGGTTCGGTATCTATTGCTTCCGTCGGAATTTCAAAAGGACGTTCCGCCTTAGGTTCACTGAAATCAGGGATGTCGTATCCCCGCGCGACGAGTCCGAAGAAAGCATTTTCAAAACCGAGTGTCGTTTCCACAACGTAGTGTGCAAAGTCGTGTTGCACAAACCCGCGATGGAGATGTGTCCACGTAACACTTCCATCCTCCCGAATACAAGTAAGCGTATCAGGCTTGTGTTTCCACTGGTTCTTGCCTTTTTTGAAACGGATAACCATCTACTGAACCGCTACTTTGAAACTTTTAGCGTTCCCCACACAGTCGCGAGTTTACCACGCGCTTCGACATCCAGCGTGTCCGCAACCAAGTTGTTAATCTCTTTCTCGTCGAGGACAGCGTTATAGATTCTCGCATCCTCCACACGAGCGACGACCCAACCGTAGGCGGTCCCACCGATGAGAGCACGCGGACCGAACAGTGCCTCCACATCACCGGCTTTCCAAGATACGATGGGTCCCTTCGTATAATCACCGATGATCTTGCCATTCCGGTATATCATAATCTTAGCGTTTCCACCATCATCTTCATACGAAATCGCCAACTGAATCAACTTCCCTGTCTCTTTCTCCTCAAATCCGGGGTTGGCATCCTGTGTACGCCTAAAGAAGCTGCTGCCAGCCATCCAGCGTTTCGGTTGACGTTCCGCATAGACGATCGCGTCAAAGGTATCCGCACTACTTTTATTCACCGCCAACGTGGCACCTCTCGTAACGTTCAAATCGTCTAAATAGAGCCATGTTATCAAGGTCTTATCCGGCCCGATGTCAGGTCCTTTATAGCCTGTGGTCATTGCCCATTCATTACTGCCGAGGTGTAATTTCCCATCCTTCACATCGGCATCTAAAAGGTCAATATCCCCAAAATGTCCCGTCAAGTCTTCCAATTCAGCACCTTTTTCAAAGGTCCAGTGCCCAATTAGATCCTCTTTTTTCTCCGCTTGTCCCCACGCTGGTATCACGAAACCGAGCAGAAGTAGCACAGAGAAACTGAATATGAAATAGCGTTCCAAGTGCATAATCATTGGGTCCTCCAGAGTCGAAAATAAATTTCTGGTTTTCTTAAGGGTGTTTCAATGGTTGGCAGGATTGCAGACCCCACCAGCAAAGGGTGGAAATGGCGAGGCACAGAAACCTCGCCGTAACGGGTGTTCAGCGTTTATTTATCGGATAAAAATAAATGAACGCGATGAGATGAGTGCCCACATAAGATCCTCGCATCCTGCGCGGCGTTTGGGGCTTTCTGCGATGTAAGCCTCAGCTGTTTGAAGTTCCGCATCAGTCGGAAATCGACTTAACGTGCTGAGATACAACTCGTTAATAAGTTCCTGATCCTTAAGTTTCGTTTGAATCAGCCGACTGAGCGATCCATCAGAACGCTTCAACTTTTTGTTCACATAACTGGAATTGATCATGTGGAGTGCTTGGGTGAGCGTCGGTTCCAATTTCGGATCCAAATCGCCAAGGAACTCCCGGTCAGAACGTCCATAGAGTGACAAGAAGCGCGAACTCACCGGCAGGGGTAACTCAACAGAACGCGTGCCGAGTGGATAGCGTCCGTATTTTTCCTCAGTACCGGTGACATCGTTTAAGACATCCAACAACACTTGCGCCACCATTGGTCGTGGATAGAAACGTGAGAAGAATCGGTCATCCAACTGGTTCGTCTCATTCGGTTCTGCAGAGAGTTGGTACGTCCGTGAATTGAGAATTCGTCGAATGACGTGTTTCGTATCAAAACCGCTCTGCACAAAATCGTCTGCCAGTGCTTCCAAGAGTCCTTCAACGCTCGGTGGCGTTGTTGCACGCATGTCGTCAACCGGATCAACGATACCCCTACTGAAATAGTGGCTCCAGATACGATTTACAGTCGCTGTCGCGAAGTACGGATTTGTCGAAGAAGTCATCCATTCTGCCAATACCTGCAGGACATCCCCCTGATAATCCGCATCGAGCGATTCACCCCCAAGGAAGGTTGGCAATGCCACTTCACCTCGGTTGCCTTGCACGGATTGATTGATAACACGTCCAGTTGGGTCATAATAAATGACCTGCTCGTTGTAGAGTTCACCACCACGGACACCTACTTTGCCAGTGAAGGCGGCGAAATTCCAATAATCGTCCGTGGTCCATTGGTCAAACGGATGTTTATGGCATCGCGCACAACTTAGACGGATGCCGAGAAACACCTGTGCGGTCGTCTCGGCTCTGCCCGCAGGTTGCTGCTCGATGCGGTAGTAGTTCGTGGGACCTTGCTGATAAGTGCTGCCTCGTGCCGTGATGAGTTCTTGAACAACTGCGTCGTAAGGTCTATTCTGTGCGACAGCCTCACGTACCCACTCGTGGAAGAGCGTCGCACCGCGTTCACCGAAGGCACCGTTTCCTAACTGACGCGGATGGATACGCAACATATCGGCTAACTTCAGCGTGCGTAAGTTCACCCACTCTGGCGTGTCAAGAAGGGTATCGATGAGTTTCGAGCGTTTGTTGGGACCTGTATCTGCAAGGAACGCTTTCACCTCATCAGACGTTGGCAGCCGACCGATAGTGTCCAAATAGACTCTACGCATGAATGCATCATCAGTGGTCAGAACCGAAGGACGAATATTCAACTTTTTAAGTTTGGCAAGGACAAACTCATCAATGAAGTTATTGGGTGTGAATTCTGGGTCTTGTGATGCCACATCTGTCTTGGAAACCCGTGGAATTGTTACAAATGATGCGTCCACAACGCCCAAAAAGCGCGCAATAACCGCGGTGCCTCCCCAGCGGACACTCGTCACCTCACCGGTAGCGGATACCTCAGCAACCGGTGTATCCTTAGACTCATAGACGGCTTTTTCGGTTACATCTTCAACGGATCCGTCAGAAAAATAGGCGAGCACTTTCAGTTGTGCTGTCTCCCCGACATCAGACAGGACAAAGGTACTCGGCTCAATTTCAAGTTTCCTAAGACGCGGTTCGTCCTCAGAAAACGGGGCACCCGCTTCAATCCAGCGGAGGATCGTTAACGCTTCATCTGAACTGGGGTCAAATCGCAAACCACCTTCATGTACAATCTGTCCAGTGGGTTTCAGAAAAAAGAGACTCTGATCCGGTTCAATCAGATTGATGCGTCTGCCACGACTGTGATGGACGATTGGCGCGTAATCCGATTCCGGATTCAAGGTCAACAAAGAGAGATTTAGCCCACCCTGCCCGCCAAATTTCCCGTGGCACATACCCGCTGAACATCCATGTTTATCAAGAATGGGTGCGATGTCCTTTAGAAATCTGACGGCAGATTCTGGCTCATCAACTTCATCAATTGTAGGGGGTGTTGTCGTGGTTGTAAGGTTTGCACTGTCTGCTGTGTTCGCATACGCTGTGAACAGAACAACGCACAGAAAGAATACAAACAAATTTCTGATAATGGAAAGTGAATTCAGGGTCAATATGCGTTTCATCTGAAAACCTCCTTGAAAACTTCGGTGACATGTCCTACAAACCGAAACTCAAGACCAGCTTGAATGTCTTCAGGCACTTCAATGAAGTGTTTTTTGTTGCCTTTTGGCATAATGACTTTCTTGATACCTGCCTGCTTCGCGGCAAGGATCTTTTCCTTCACGCCGCCGATAGGTAACACTCTCCCTCTGAGTGTGAGTTCACCTGTCATGGCGACTTCGGGATTGACTTGTTGCTGTGTGGCAATGGAGGCAAGGGCGGTTGCAATGGTAATACCCGCCGAAGGACCATCCTTCGGGATTGCCCCTGCTGGCACATGAATATGAATATCGTTTTCCAATAGTCTCGGATCAAATTTGAGTGCGTCAGATTGGGATTTGACATAACTGAGCGCGGCTTGCGCGGATTCTTGCATAACTTCACCGATCTGTCCAGTGACACGAAGTTGCGTCTGGGCATTCACTTTCTTAGTCGTCGCTACCTCAATGAAGAGGATTTCGCCACCTGCAGGCGTGACAGATAGTCCTGTCGCCACACCAACGTCGGCTTTACGACTCGCTATTTCGGAATCAAACTTCGCTGGTCCCAAATACCCTTGAATATCCTTCGCCCCAATCGTAGTTCGCTCGGTGTTCCCTTCAGCAACACCGCGTGCGACCTTTCGGCAGAGGGTGCCGAGTTCACGCTCTAAATTGCGCACACCCGCCTCGCGAGTATACTCATTGATGACTTTTTTAATGGCAGTATCCCTGAGAGTAATCAACTTACTCTTTAGTCCGTTTTCCGCCAATTGACGCGGTATCAGATACTGCTTCGCGATCATCAGTTTCTCATTGGCAGTATAGCCAGGAAGCTCTATTGTTTCCATCCGGTCACGTAGTGGTGGTGGAATAGTGTGGAGCTGATTCGCTGTCGTGACGAACATCACTTTCGAGAGATCAAAAGGCACATCAAGATAGTTGTCCGTGAACGAATGATTCTGCTCCGGGTCAAGGACTTCCAGGAGTGCGGAAGCCGGGTCCCCGCGAAAATCAGATCCGAGTTTGTCAATTTCATCAAGCATAAAGACAGGATTGTTCGACTCAGCCTGTCGAATCCCCTTGACAATTCGTCCGGGCATTGATCCAATGTAGGTACGTCGATGCCCACGAATTTCAGCTTCATCGTGCATACCACCCAATGAGATACGGACAAACTTCCGGTTCATTGAACGAGCGATAGACCTACCGAGCGAGGTTTTCCCGACACCGGGGGGGCCAACAAAACAGAAGATGGGTCCCTTCATATCGTCTTTGAGCATGCATACAGCGAGGTATTCCAAAATCCGTTCCTTGACCTTCTCCAGATCGTAGTGATCCGCATCAAGAATCTTTTGTGCCGCGGCAATATCCAAAGCATCTTCGGTACTGATAGACCAAGGAAGATTTAACAACCAATCCAAATAATTTCGGGAAACGGTTGATTCAGGTGAGAAAGACTGCATTTTAGAGAGTCGTTTCAATTCTTTTTCCGCCGCCTGTTTCGCTTTGTCAGGCATTTCAGTTTCGCGCAGCTGTTCCCACATTTCATCAATCTCAAGTCCAAGGTCGTCCGCTTCACCAAGTTCGGTTTGAATCGCCTTAAGTTGTTCCCGGAGATAGTATTCACGCTGTCCCTTGTTAATGACGGCTTGTGCATTATTTTGGATTTTGCTTTCTAATTCGTGCAGGTCAAGTTCTTTAGCGAGAATAACAGCAAGTGTATTTAAGCGTTCATGAACAGACACCGCCTCCAAAATGCGCTGCTTATCGTGCGGTTTCAGATCCAGCATAGCGGCGATATAATCAGCAAGGCGGCCCGGTTCATCAATCATGGTTTTGGTCAAGCTGCCATATTCCTCTTGGTAGCGTGACGACATCTGAACAATGCGTTGGAACATCTCATCATTGCTGCGAACGAGTGCCTCCACCTCCAAGTCTATTTCGGCGTTAGCAACCGGATCTTCATCATCGCTACCAATGATGCCGACGCGCGCCTTAACAAACGGCTCTGTATGTAAAATCTCTTCTATTTCGACGCGCTCTCGTCCATGTGCGAGAAACAATACATCTTCGTCATCAGTTTTGTAACGGAGGATGTGAATCAAACTACCGATTGGGCTGAGATCGCTCTTTTCAATCTCTTTAATCTTGTCCTTAGAAAGATCCCTTTTTGGGCGAAAGATACAAAGTCCCCTGTCATGCTCCATAGCATCCTCAACAGCCGTGGTCGCCATCTTGCCAGAGAGTGCGACATGATGTGGTGGGAATGGCGGTACCGGCGGCATGTACGGGAAAACGACAAGATCATCTAACGGAAGGAGCGGAAGTTCCTGTATGCGTTCTTCCGCTTCTTCAGCAGTATTTTCGTCTATGTTTTCTTTTTTCTCTTTGGTTTCCATGTTTTTTCTCCTTTTTAAAATGGATGTATCGTTATGATTGCGCCGCTGAGTCAATTGTCAGTTTTTGATGCGAATTGCTCATTTAGGTATTTTTAGCGAGGATTTCTTGCTACGATTAGTCTTTTGATCGACCATCGTTTTTTTACGTGCAGTCTCAGTATCCGTTTGACAGGCAACAAACAAGGGAACATCGTCGAATATATTAAGGCCAAAATTGATACAACGTGGTATTCGCTAAAATGCTGCCAATACTCCACAAACTTCCACTGATGTAGTCTCCGAGCGCAAGTCCGAGAAAGAACGGCACCATCCGTCTATAGGCTTTAAGCCCTCCTTGACGTAGGACAATTGCCTTTGCTATCCATGCGACGAAGAGACAACTCCAAAGGTTGTACATGCCCCAACTATTTGCCATGGCATAACCGAGTGGGTGCAGGGGCCACCAGAGAAATCGGGTTCGCAATAGCATTAATCCCAGAGCGACTCCTGCGCCACCACCCATGAAGGCGAGGGCAGGGACATCAGTGCCTTGCGGATAATTCAACCAGTTTTCAAGTTGTCGATAAACGCCTCTCCCGAATCCTAATGCCCAAGGACCGTAATAGCCGGTCTCCGCGCCGTGTCTATAATAACTATCCAAGAGCAGCCAGAATATAACAATTGCCCCGACTAAGGTCGCGATGAGAATCGCAGCGGCGGTGTGCTGTGGACGTATCTGTCGCCGCTCCGAAATTTTCAACGCCTCCAATTCCTGCGGCATCGGGTGGGCACGATATGCCCGGTTAAAGAACATATACAACGAAAAAACCGTCTTCGTACTTGTCGTCAACCGCTGGGTACCAAACGCCGTCACGATTAATCCGTGCGGGTCAACCCGGTGCAAATCGTGAACCAAGAACCCCAATTCCGCACGAAGTCGTGCAATCATCGTGGCGAGTAGAAAGTAAAGCCCGAAAAAAATGGGAATCACCCAGAGCGACATCCCCGCCTTATAGGAGAATACAGTCAAAAACAGCATCCCACCGACAATACCGAGGAAAGCGATGTGATAAGGCATCGGCTCGCGCTGCATATCTATCTGAGAAGTACCTCGAAGACCCTCCACAACACCGGTAAAAATTCTTTTGACGTGCGTCCTTCCAACCCATCCAGCGGTACCGAGGAGTACCATATATGCTCCGAAGCTCTGTGCATCGGCATAAGGGAACCCGGGTAAATTCCGTACCCCAAGAATACTGCCCGCCATTAACTCAAATTTATACACCCAATAGAACGCCCAACACGAAAAAAGCAAGTCCAGCGGAATAAGGAAACTTATTCCAATCGCAAAAGGATAAAACGAGAGACGCACACCGCCCATCGCGTTCCAAGGACGACCGGTAAAATACTGATGGATGTTTTGTCGTTTAACTGGCAGATACGGGACTGCCGGATAAATCGAGTTCAGCAGATTCAAGATGCTAATGGCTGTGGCGATGCTGAACCCCAACCACATCAGTTTGTTCTTGAAAAAATTTGTATTCGTTTCTGTCATTGCGAGCGGCAGCTGGATAATCGGATACGTCAGCCGTTCCCGCTCTGTCCATTGGATACGGAGAAGCGTGTTGATGCACAGCATCACAAACATCAACACAAGAATAAAAAGTGTCCACCATGCAGCGGGTAGTGCCCAAGCGGTAAGATGTGTTTCCCGATAAAGCGTTGATTGCCCTTCATAATACCCTGACAAAACACTCGCGTCTTGAACAGTTAGCCAGGTCGGGAGTTCTTTCCAAAAAAGTTGCTGCCATTCATTCTCGGATGTCGCAAATCGAAACGGATGTCCGAGTATAGTGACCAGGATCTCCATCATATCGTGCGAACAGAGTGAGGATACGATGCACAACATGACGTAGATTGTGAGCAATTCCGCCGGTGTTAATCGCAGTTTGGAGGACAATTTTCCCAACGCAGCACTGAACACCATCAGCCAGAAAATGATAAAAATGACATTGGAGAGCGGATGAATCAGCGTCGGGTGTGTATAACGGACGACCTCCAGTTCGATAATCCAGAAGACGTTAAGAGGAATCAGGAGTAGCGCAATGAGAAAAGCTTTAGGTGTTAACCCGCGTTCACCTCTGCTAATGTTCCTTGCGGTTCGTTCAGGTAAGTCTTGCAAAAAACGCCCTCTCCGTATATCCGGTTTCCCAGCGTGTTCCTTGGGCTTACACGTTTTATTTCTACTTTCCCCTCATTGCTTGTTATATCTCTGGCTCGCTCCTACCGAAGCGGCATGATCGGAAGACCGCTTACCTATCGAATCCACCCACGTTCACCTTCAATGAACACCTCCGTCCCCAATTCAGCGCAACGTTGTTGATAGTCCTTCAAGGTTTCTACCGCCGCTTCTCCCGTTAGAACACTCGGAAACTGCTTCCCAATGTCGGGTTTTGCTGCGGTTTCCGTCGGTTTTCCAGGGCGCACCGGCGTTTTCGCCGGATCCGTCAAAATTGGAATTAACTCAATCGACTTCAGAAGTCTCGACTCGAACGTCGCCTTTGGAATAACTATGTGTGAGTGCTGTTTATCGTAAGTATCATAGATAAAATCCGAGAGGCTGTAAACAATCGGTTTGCCTTGATACAACTCAATACCACCAAACGTATGAAGCTGCTGACATAACACCATGTCCGCTCCCGCGTCAATCAATGCTTGTGCAAAAATTCGTTGCCGCCCGATTGCATCATCCCCGGATTTCTCCTTGCTTCCCCAATGTAGCCAAACAATTACGAGTTTCGCTTCTGCCTTCGCTTGTTCAACAGCAGTTGTCATTTCACTATAAACAGCGTAAGCGAGCGGATCCTCGGTGTAACGCGTGAACTCATTCATCCGATAATATGCTAACAACGCGACCTGTGTAGGCTTGGATTCCTTGAGCCTGATTGGCACCCACGCTGGAAGTTTTGCCGTTTCGGCATCCAGACCAGCACCGATCGGTTTAACATCATACCACTCCAACTCGGTGATTGTATCCTCCAACGCTTCGAGACCGAAGTCCATTATATGCGGTGTGGCTAAGGAAACAGCATCAAACCCTGCATTCGCGATGGCTCTACCAAGTCCGGGTGCTGCCTGAAATGGTTTTTCAATGCCGTATCGCGGTTCACCTCTTTCCGAGATGCTGGTGTTTAAGGAAGCAGTCGCGACATCCGCGGACTGAATTAGGGCAGCTGTTCCTTGAAAAAACACACCGGCACCCTCGTTTTCAATCAAAGGTGTCATACGAGCACTCACAGTAATATCACCGACAGCGAGCACTGAAATCTCATCAACGGAAACTGTATCACTCGCTGGGAGTTCCATGAGCGATGCCCCGAAGATTATGATGCACAACAGACTACAAATCAAATGACGTTGTAATACACATACAGAGCTTTTAACATACTTAATTTTCATCATCTTCCGAACCGTCTAAGACATCATCAAGTGTTAGATCCGTGTCCAATTCATCCAGTAGGTTATCCTCTTTGAGTTTCACTCCAAGCGCAATGAGGGTTTCAGATAAAGCGATCCGATCAACTTTCGCGGTTTCAAGTGCTTCAGTTTCAGACGCTACATCTGCTCGCAAAGACTCTTGGCTGCGGCGAGTCTGTTCTCGCAGGAGTTTCGTTTCATTGCTGATCCGATCAATTTGTGCTTGGAATTCACTGGCAAACTCGTTTATTAGCGTTGACAACCTCTGAAGGTCTGCTTCATCACGTCCGGTAATTCCATCCAATCGGACATCAATCCGCGCGTTAATAAGCGTTTCAATTTTGTCTAACGTTAACGCCGAATTGTCGTCTTCAAGTTTAGCGGAGAGGTTACGGAGATCGGTTTTAATCTCTGTTATTCCTTGGGCGAAGCGTTTTTCTATATCTCTAATCTTATCATCAATCTGCTGGCGAGTTTGCTCTAATTCTTGGCTGAGAGTCCGCAAGCGTCTGTTATAATTCCGAATATATCTTCCGATGACGCTGTCGCGAAGATGCATTTCCAGCTGCTGCCGCTCTAAGTCTGTTTCTGTTGTAGTGTCATGTTCCTGTTCCGGGTCTTGGATATCTATAGATGACTGCATATATTATTCCTCCCGTTCTGAGGGTATATGTGTTCGATCCGCTTCACAGGCGAGGTTAGAAAGCTCGTTAGCGAAGTCCTGTCTAAGGATAATTATAGACGTTCTCAGACTGTGTTGGGGGCTCAACATCCTCGAAATCTGAATCTATTTTAGCAGATGCTTCGCGATTTGCATTGAACTCGCGTAAGATACAACTAACGATCTCTTCCGTATAGGCTTGTGCATCAACACGTTGCTGATTCGCTTCCCACGCCATTCGCGCAGCGGCTTCAAAGTATTCCGCATGTTTGTAGGCATCAAGGAGATCCCTACCGCGTGAAAACGTCCCATGCCCCACCCAATAGAGAATATGACGCTCCGCATTTCCGCCATTTTGGAAAAGTCGTAAGCTTTCATAAGATAGTTCTGGAATACCGGGTGCTCGTTCTTCTACGAACCCAATACCGCTGGATTCGTCGTATATGATAGGCGTTTCCGGTTCATACCCTCTGAGGAAGTTGTAAAATCGATCTGGCGCGCCATGCTCCGTACGAGAAATGAGATTCAAAAACTTCGGTTGCAAGTGAACAAGCGCGTTAAAACCTTGCGCCTCTAACTGGTCGAAAATGAGCATATAATGGAACATTTCACTCGTCGGTGCTGGCGGCGTAATGCCATCTTGGTTCTGATCCAAAATTGCCTGATCCGGTGTGCCAAAACGCATTCGATAATGTACGCCATCGGGTTCAACTTCAATAATGGTTAAGTTAAGGGCAGGATGCTCAATGCCAATCATGTCCAGACGTGAACCCGATTTCGTAAGCAGCACATGTCTTCCTGCTAACCCTTTAACAACAATCTGCGGTGGCAATTGGTAGCGCGGCGATGCCTCGTAAGGGATGAGACACGCCTCTTCAATCGCTTCCGTTAAAACTGCGCCCATATTGCCAGCGGTTGCCCATAGGTATTCACGAGCATGTGCATGTGCGCCTACCCAGCCCATCTGTCCTATTAACGTTCCACATTCGCTGTCAGACGAAATCGGATGTAGGTTCGGGTGATAGCCTCTCTCCTGCCAGCGTTTATAGCGATAACTCTGCGCCGGTGGTGGTGTTAAGGCGTTTATCAGATATGGATTGGTTAATGTTGAATCCACCCGCGATTTCACTCCTCAGTCAGAATCAAGATTTAATTTGTCGTGCGATCCCAGTTCTCGACATTTCTCCATTCTTTAACTATACCATGTCTAAAAGAAAATAGCAAATTTTAACGCTCTTCCCGTCAAATCCGCATGCTTTCGCTTGTGGGATGTAGAGGGACCCATAGGTTTGTAGTTGAAAAAAGATTTGACATTTCGTCAAAAATGTCCTATAACAATAGTATCAGGTTGGAAACCGACAAGTCAAGCGTTATCTCTCGGTAACGTGTCGGTTTCCTCTCAGTTGACGGGAGATAAATACCTGATACCTGATATACCATGAGAAAAGCCTATAAATACAAACTTCAGAATCAGTCTAACACCATCAAACTCGGCAACATGCTTGACGATATGTGGAGTATCCATGTGCATATCATGCGCTTACAACGTCGGTATTATCGCATGTTTGGTAAAAATGTATCTGCGTCTCGTCTGAATGCGCATGTTGCCAAACTCAAACGGCGGAGAAAACCGCACTGGAAAGAGCTACCGAGTCAAGTTGTGCAAGACGTTGTGGGACGTTATGGCAAATCTCAAGACGCTTTTTTGGGCAATATCAAAGACCGAAAAGCAGGTAAAACAACACGTAAAGTGGGTAGACCGAAAATAAAACCACGTCAGAAATACAACTCCATGACGTTCACACAAGCAGGCTATACACTTGAAGATAATCGTATTAAGATCAACTGTATAGATACATGGTTTTCATTTCACAAACACCGTGACACCAAAGGCGTAATCAAGACGATCACAATCAAGCGTGACAAGTGCGGCGACTATTGGATATGCTTTTCGTGTGAGAATGTTGACGATTCGGAACCGAAACCCAAGACGGGTAAGAGCGCAGGGTTTGATTACGGAAACAAGACATTCCTAACAAGCGACGAAGGTGATAAGATACAATCTCCGCAGTTTTTCAAACAATCCCTGAAGACGTTGCGATCTCTAAACAAAGCACTGAGTCGCAAAGTTAAAGGTTCTAACAATTGGTATCGTGCGTGTCGTGCTTTGGCAAGACAACACAGAAAAGTTGCCAGACAAAGAGCAGATTGGCAATGGAAACTTGCGACCGAATTTTGCACAGCGTTTGATACACTCATTTTTGAAACGCTCAACCTTGAAGGTATGAAACGCCTTTGGGGACGTAAAGTTTCTGACCATGCCTTCTATCAGTTTCTTCAGATAATGGAACACAAGTGTGCAAAGCACGGTAAAACCTTTGTCAAAATCGGACAATGGACAGCAACGACCAAACCTTGTAGTGATTGTGGATACCATAACAAAGACCTCTCTCTTTCGGATAGACAGTGGACATGTCCCGAATGTGGTTCACACCACGATAGAGACGTAAACGCTGCTATGAATATCAAACGGGCAGGCTTGGCTGCCTAAAGTGGAGCGACAGTAAGACGGTGGACTCTTAGAGAAAACCGCAGTCGCGAGGAAGCACAAGCCCCACGCTTTAGCATGTGGGTACCTTGACGCGTACTTTAGACGGAGTGGCACTCTTACAGCGAAAAACCTCGAGGAGAAGATATAAATTACACTCGGACTGAATACCCCTTGCCTCTACCACAATTGCGGTTGAAATATCTATCCGAAATATGATAAAATTTGCCTATACCGAATAAGGGAACAGAACGCGAATCACTAAAATTCTATTTTAGCGAAAGGCATGAAATATATAATGCGAAGTGAAACAGATAGTATGGGGACACTTCACGTCCCAGACGACCGATATTGGGGGGCACAGACGCAACGTGCGCTCCAAAATTTTAAGATTGGCGAAGAACGCTTGCCACGCGCAGCTATATGGGCACTCGGTACCATCAAGCAGGCAGTCGCGCAGGTCAACGCAGACCTCGGTTTGCTTGAAAATCGGCTGGCAGAAGCAATTGGCACAGCAGCGCAAGAGGTTATTGATGGCACGTTAGACGACCATTTTCCGCTCCGTATCTGGCAAACGGGTAGTGGAACTCAAACGAACATGAATGTCAATGAGGTCATCGCAAATCGGGCAATTGAAATGCTTGGCGGTGAAATGGGGAGTAAGGATCCGATCCATCCGAACGATCACGTCAACAAGTCCCAATCGACGAACGATATTTTCCCGACTGCGATACATCTGGCAATGGTCCGACAGATTCACGAACACCTCTTACCGCGCCTGAACACATTGCGAGAAGCATTTGCCGAAAAGACATCCGCGTTCAAAGAGATCGTCAAGATTGGAAGAACGCATCTGATGGATGCAACACCTCTCACACTTGGACAGGAATTTAGTGCTTACACACAACAACTCATTGCTGCAGAACAACGCATCAAGACATCGCTGCCACACCTTTCCGAACTGCCGATTGGTGGGACAGCTGTCGGCACAGGATTGAACACACACCCGGATTACACAGAACGAGTCGTAGCGCGGCTCTCGAAAACAACAGGCTATCAACTCCAACGCGCACCAAACGCGTTTGAGGCACTCGCATGTCGGGACGCGGTTGTTAGCGCAAGCGGTGCCCTGAAAACATTAGCGGTTGCACTCTTCAAGATTGCAAACGACATCCGATGGCTCGCTTCGGGACCGCGGTGTGGCCTCGGTGAACTGCAGTTACCTGAGATGGAACCGGGAAGTTCAATTATGCCCGGAAAGGTAAATCCTACCCAATGCGAAGCCGTTACAATGGTATGTGCACAGGTAATTGGAAATGATACCACATTAGCGTTTGCGGGGGCAAACGGGGCATTGCAACTGAATGTATTTATGCCTGTGATGGCGTATAACGCTTTACAATCCATACAACTCCTCGGTGATGCGTGCGAATCGTTCTGTGTGAATTGTGTCGAAGGCATTGTGCCGGACCCTGAAGCGATAGGGCAGCACCTTTCGGAATCCTTGATGCTTGTGACAGCGTTGACCCCACATATTGGGTATGATAAGGCAGCGAAAGTCGCGCAACATGCACATGAACAGGGAAGCACATTGCGTGAGGCTGCTATTGCACTTGAGGTCCTGACAGGGGAGGCTTTTGACGAGCTTGTCGTGCCGGGAGATATGACACGACCGAATTTAGGGTAAATAGCTATCGGTTATCAGTTATCGGTCATCGGTTAAAGAGGTTTTGGCTCAACCAAACCATATCTTAACCGACAACCGAAAGGAAAGCTGCACAGCAGCTTTCCGAACTGACAACCGACAACGACTTAATCATCATCACCAGTTTCGCTGGCACCGGTTTCGCTAATCTCCGACTCAAGCGGGGAGACCTCTAAGTTCTGGAAACCTGAGAATCCGCTACCTGCTGGAATAAGTCTACCGAGAATAACGTTTTCTTTCAGTCCGAAGAGCCTATCGGTCTGCCCACTCACAGCAGCATCTGTGAGTACCTTCGTCGTTTGCTGGAAGGATGCGGCAGAGATGAAGCTATCCGTGCTTAAAGAGGCTTTACTAATGCTCTGAAGGATCGGTTCACCCGTGGCAGGTGTGCCGCCGTTTTCCACGATTTCACTATTGATACGTTCAAATTGCCTGCGTTGCACTTCATCGTTCGGATAGAAGTTCGTGTCGCCGGGGTCGGTGATACGAATTTTCGTCAGCATCTGCCGCACGATTGTCTCAACGTGTTTATCGTTGATAGTGCCGTTAGGATAGACCTTCTGGACTTCATCAACGAGATATGACCAGACTGCTTCCTCACCTTCAACGGACACGCCTTCAATGGTCGTGCGCCCGATACGCAAGATATCGTGCGGATTGAGGAAACCGTCGGTAAGGGGTTCACCGGCATTCACCCAATCGCCCTCAGCAACGCGCCGCTTCTCATCAGGAATCTGATAGAGGCGACTCTGGTATCCTTCATGTTCAATCCGATAAGCCGGAATGCCTGACTTTGTGCCTGCAGATTGGACATAACCTTCGATTTCGGCGATTTGAGCCGCGACCTCGCGTTTTGGGCGGCGTGCCTCAAATAATTCTGTAACACGCGGGATACCAGCAACGATGTCATCGTTCTTTGTTCTCTCATGGAGTTCTGCCAGCGTGTCCCCTTTCCGGGTACTGTCGCCTTCCTTCAAAGAGAAGGAGTAGTCTGCCGGAATAACGTGCGAAACACGAGTTCCATCGACAGTTTCGACTTCAATACGCATCCGTAAAGCGAGTTCATCCATTTCAAATCCAGGGAACTTCGCCTTCACAACTTCATGGTCTTCTGACAATTCGTCGCCAACCGCATACTCGCAATTTGGGTGATAAATATCGGTGACAGTGTGGGTCACCTGCAAGTTTGCCTTGTCAATGGCACGGTATTCCTTTGAAGACAGAATAGTCCCGGGTTCCAGCTGTGTGTCAATATCTCGTTTGTCGTCAACAACTTGATAAACAAGCTCAGCATCAAACCCTTTGAATTGTCGGTGATACGTTCGATACTCCTTGTCACTAAGTTCGGTACCAACCTCCAGTTTTAACTCAGGGTGGTGTACGCTAACGACATGGTACAGGCTCGTGACCTTTTCCGCGAGTGCTGCATCCGTTTTTCGGAGTGCCTTATACTCAATTTCAGTGAGACGTTGACCGACACTTAACGCCGTGCTACCGTCTTCGATCTGTGCCACTTCATAATGACGTGAAACTTCCAATCCTTTGTACTGTCGGCGTTTTGCGGTGGATTCCTTTTGCGTCAAAAGTTCTCCAACTTCCAGTGAACAGTCAGGATGATTGACAGCCGTGACACGGTATAAGCGCTCCACTTCAAAACTACCCATAGTATTCGTACTCTGAGAGGTGATAAACCCTGGGTAGCTATCACCCAACTGTTTTGCTTCACTTTCACTAATCAGATCCCCCGGTTTGAGTGGGCAATCAGGATGGTGCACCTGTGTTATCCGGTGCCGCAACTTTTGGGCATCGAAACCCGTAAACCGCTTACGTGCTCGCGTTAAGGCTGTACCGCTTAACTCTTCGTCGATTTTGAACGGACACTCGGAGTGATATATATCAGTCACATAGTGTCTTTCAACATCTTGCTTCTCAACTTTAAATGCGCGTTCAAGATGCTGATACTCCGTGCGGGCATCCTCGTACTCACGGGCAGTTAACGTCTGTCCGACAGTAAATTCAGCAACCTCTGTATTGACAACGTAAACGGGCTTTGTATCCACTTCAAACGGATTAAGCAATGGCGCGATTTTCTCTGGCTCAACTTCGTCTCCTACCTTAAATCCGAAGTCTTTGCTTGTTTTCTTGTCTATCTCGGTTATGCAATACACACGATTGAAACTCGCATCGCGCCCGGAGGCTTCGCCTTCTTCGTCATCAGTGCGTTCAGGAGAAGCATTACCTTGAGTTGCCGTAAGGTTCTCAACAGCAATACGCTCGCCTGTTTCAGCATCCAAGTAGTGCCATTCTCCCTCAATCCCCTGACGGGTATCCGCTTTCAATTGCTCTATCTCTTCTTCAGTAAGCTCGGTCCCTGTGGTCAGAGAAAGGTTAGGATGTTGCACCCGTGTCACGCGGTATTTTGGGGTTACAAACCTCTGAAAACCGTAGTCCATCTGTGCTTTGACGTACTCTGCCTGCGACAACCGATCGCCTACCTTCAAATCGCAGTTATTATCTAAGACCTCTGTAACTTCATACAGCCATGTCTTCGTATCAAAGCCTTTGTAGCGTTCCGCGTTTTCCATATACTGCTTTTCACTGAGCAATTCACCTTCACGCAATTGACAGTGAGGGTGATTGACCTGTCGCACCTTGTAGGCGGGTCCATCAAGGTTTGCTCTGTTTTCAGTAGCTATCCAGAGCCCACCCTCTTTTTCGACCGTCCGTCCGGGTTGGAAATCTCGGAAATGCACGGTGCCGTTGGCTTTGGACAAAATTCTGCGCTGACGCGCTTCCGCTACTTCCTCAACAGCACCGCCAGTATGGAACGTCCGCATGGTGAGCTGCGTGCCGGGTTCACCAATGGATTGTGCTGCGATGATGCCGACTGCCTCGCCAACGTTAACAAGGTCATTCGTCGTTAGATCATTACCATAACATTTTGCGCAAACCCCTTCGTCGGCTTGGCAGGTGAGCACGGAACGGGCTTTCACCACTCTCACGCCAAGTTCATCAATCTTCTCAGCATTCTGTGTAGATATGATGGCACCCGCTGGAACAAGTATGTCACCGTTCTCTGGGTTGACGATGTCCTCGGCGGCAGTACGTCCACTGATCTTAAAGGCAAGGTCCCCACCCTCCGTTGCAAACTTTTGAATGCTGTTCAGCGTACCGCAATCTTCAATCGTAACGCGAACATCTTGAGCGACATCCACAAGTTTCCGAGTAAGGTATCCGGACGCAGCGGTCTTCATCGCCGTGTCCACGAGACCTTTACGGGACCCGTAGGTGGAGTTGAAATAGTCGAGTACATCCAAACCTTCACGATAAGACGAGGTAATTGGTGGGATAAGAATGTCACCGGTCTGTTTTGCCTTCAACCCGATAACGGCACTGATTTGCGTGAATGGATTTTTCCGAGCACGTGCACCACTGTCCGCCATGATATGGACCGGACTGAAACCCTCCACTGTTTTGTCGCGTATCTCTGCACCATGGGCATCGATCTTTGGATGAATCTTTCGAGGATCAGCGCGCTCAACGAGAGATGTCTCTAATTCGGGCAAGACTTTGAACATCTCGTTTTCAACTTCCGTAATCGCATCCAGCCAGATACGAACTTGCTCGTTTTCATGCTCCTCGCGTTCGGTCGTTGCTACACCCTCAAGGATGGAATCAATTTGCGCCTGGGCATCATTCACCAGTTTGTCTCGGTTGTCGGGCGTAATATAGTCCATGATGCCAGGCGAAATGCCGCTCAACGTTGCATACTCAAAAGCGAGCTTTTGGACCTTCTCAAGTACTTCAGTTGTGGCGCGTGTACCCAATTCGTTAAAACAGCGATGGATCAGGTCAGATAATTGCCTGCCCCCGGCTTCAGCATTGAAGAACGGAATCTGCTGTTCGGAATGTTCGTCTTCCCATTCTAATTCAGATGGCAGCACTTCGTTAAAAATAACCCTACCCACTGTCGTAAGAATTGGTTCCGTAGTTTTTCCATTTCCATTAGGTGCACAGAAGAACTGGATGCTATCGTGCAGCTTAAGTTGACCTGCTGCATGAGCAGTGATTGCCTCTTCTGGATGTGCGTAGCGGCGGTTATACCACGGTTTTTCATAGATTGCCTCAAAAGCAGCAGTGTCGTTCGTTGTGTATGCGGTGTGCAAAAGCATCGCATCCTCAGCATGCTCCGGCAGTGCCTTTGTAAGGAAGCTGGGTCCAAGCACCATGTCAAGCTCTGGAACAGCGATAGGATCACCGTGTGAAGGTTTGAGGATGTTATGACTACTGAGCATCAAGAGTTTTGCCTCAGCTTGGGCTTCCACGGTGAGTGGCACATGAACTGCCATTTGATCGCCATCAAAGTCGGCGTTGAACGCCTTACAAACAAGCGGCGGAATTCTGATTGACTTGCCCTCTACCAAAACAGGTAAAAATGCCTGAATGCCGAGTCGGTGCAACGTTGGCGGACGATTGAGTAAGACCGGGTGATCCGCAATTACTTCCTCCACCACCTCCCAAACAGGCGAATTCGAGTCAACGTGTTCAGCGATATGCTTCGCGCGCTTAATTGTTTGCGTATACCCATAAGCTTGGAGCCGCTCAATAATGAATGGCTTAAACAACTCCACTGCCATCCGTTTTGGGATTCCACATTGATGCAACCCCAATTCGGGTCCAACAACGATGACACTACGCCCGGAATAGTCAACCCGTTTGCCGAGAAGATTTTGACGGAACCGTCCAATCTTACCTTTGAGAACATCGGCAAGGGATTTGAGGGGGCGGTTACCGGGACCGGTGACACGTCTACCGTGCCGTCCATTATCAAAGAAGGCATCTACTGCTTCCTGCAGCATCCGCTTCTCATTTCGGAGAATCACCTCTGGAGAACGAAGCTGTATAAGTTTGCGCAGTCGGTTGTTCCGATTGATAACACGGCGATACAGGTCGTTAAGGTCACTGGTAGCAAAACGTCCACCTTCGAGTGGGACAAGGGGGCGTAAATCTGGCGGAATGACTGGAATAACATCCAAAATCATCCACTCAGGTCGCTGACCGATTTCCGCAAAGTCAGCCATCTGTTTCAGCTGCTTAGCGATCTTAAGTTTCTTTTGATGGCTCGTTGTTTCGTCTAACTCTTTGGTTAACTTCTCTTTCTCCTCTTCAAGATCGATACCACTCAGAATTTCGCGAATAACTTCCGCACCGGCTCCAGCGCGAAACCCGCCCCAGTACTTGTTGCTGTGCTCAATATATTCAATCTCAGTTAATACCTGTCCAGGTTCAAGTGGGCAATCAGGGTCGGTCACCTCAACAACAATGAAGCCCTCAAAATAGAGAACACGTTCCACATCACGTGAAGAGAGCTCACAGAAAGTACCAATACGAGACGGAATACCCTTGAAGTACCATATATGGGAAACAGGCGCGGCGAGTTGGATATAACCGAGCCGGTCTCTACGAACGCGCTGTTGCGTGATTTCGACACCACAGCGGTCACATATCATCCCTTTATGTTTAATCCGTTTATACTTGCCGCAGTTACACTCCCAGTCCTTTTGGGGGCCAAAGATGGCCTCACAAAAGAGACCCTCCGGTTCAGGACGAAAAGAACGGTAGTTAATAGTTTCTGCTTTCTTAACCTCACCGCAGCTACACGTCCCTTTCTCAGGACAGATAAAGGGTCCATCTGTTGCTTGGGCGGGATTTCGACGTCTACAACTGGTCTGCTTCGCCTCATCTTTAATCTGATCAGGCGAGGCTATCTTTATGGAGATGCTGTCAAATGCTGTGTTCATCAGTTCCCCTTTTTCTTTTAGCCTTCAGTTGTCAGTCGTCAACAATCAGTAAAGAGGGTTTTGCGTTCACCAGACACCTCTTAACCGAAAGCCGACGGCTGATAACTGAAAGCCAATATTCTATTCTTCATCCTTGTCAAGAGATACATGGAGTCCGAGGGTTTGGAGTTCACGGACCAAAACTTTGAACGATTCTGGTGTACCGGGTGGATCAGGGTTCAGCCCCTTCACAACTGACTCATAGATTTCCCTTCTACCGAGGACATCATCTGATTTGAGTGTAAGCATTTCCTGGAGCGTATGTGCTGCGCCATAAGCCTCCAATGCCCAAACTTCCATTTCACCGAGACGTTGACCCCCATGCTGTGCCTTACCACCTAATGGCTGTTGTGTAACGAGAGAGTAAGGTCCAGTAGAGCGAGCATGCATCTTATCAGCAACAAGGTGATTCAACTTGAGGAAATAAACGTATCCAACCGTTACTTCTTGGGCAAACGGTTCACCGCTCCTACCATCAAAGAGAATGCTCTTACCCGTCTGTTTACTACGTTCAGGGAGCTCGGTTTCGCCGAGCAGCTCGAAGATTTCTGCCTCTGTCGCACCGTCAAACACAGGGGATTTTGCCCGGATGCCGAGTTCATGGCACGCCCATCCGAGATGGATTTCCAATATCTGACCGACGTTCATTCGAGAGGGCACACCCAAGGGGTTCAGCACTAACTCAACTGGCGTACCATCCGGGAGGTAGGGCATATCCTCAACGGGTAAAATTTTAGCAACAACGCCTTTGTTCCCGTAACGACCCGCCATCTTATCTCCCACTGAAATCGGTCGTTTGCTGGCAACATAAACCTTGACACGTTTGATAACACCCGGTTTTAACTCATCACCCATATCTAACTGCTGAAGTGCCCGATCCTTCTCCTCAGTATAAGTGGTTATTCTGCCTTGTGCCATCTCTTCAACACGTTGGATGTGTTCTTTCGCATCGGCATTGGTTACATGGATGTCCGTAACGGACAAACTACATGATTTGAGTGCTTCCTGATAATCAGCGTCAGAAACATCGTCGCCAACAGACAGTGTACACTTTGGATCAAAAACAGCGGTAATGTGCCAAATGTTATCGGTCTTCAGGTTCTTAGTGGTTTTGGTGAGCGACTCTAACTCATCTGGAGTAAGTCGCTGGCCCGCTTGTATAGGACGCTCTGGAAAATCTTTAGATACCTGTTGATGATCGGCATCGGTGATCTCTTGTCCTTCAGTCAATGGACACGCTGGATCAAAGACTTCCTTAATGTCCCAAAATAACTCGACTTGTAAATCCTTGTAGGTTTCACTAAGGTTTTCCCACTCCTGCTGGGTTAGTCTTTGTGTTTCCACGACAGGACATCCAGCCGCTTCGAGCTGAGCCGTAACGCCGATTTCAAACTCGGAGCGATCGCACGGTTGCAACGCTGTGTCGCCTACCAGTCCATAAAAGTCCCAGTTATCAGGCTCTGAGTCCGCACCAGTTATCAATATGCCGAATCGTGCATCCGTTGCAGCAAGCATTTCCGAAAGACGTTCAGAAGGAGGTCCACCTTCAGTATGTTCATCATCAGTTGCATATAGGACAATAGCAACGACATTTCCGTTATAACCGCGAAGCACAACATCAGCATCCGCGATCTCTTCGTTTAAAGGCTCCTCTTCTTGTGAAAGGGGTTCGGTATTCTCCAGAAGTGGTTCACACACTTTGCTAAGATATACCTGTACTGCACTAATAGTTTCCGCGAGTGAAATCGCAGACCCTGCTCCGGGTTCATCATTCTCACTTTCATCGCTATCCGAAGTTATCGGTTCCTCAGTTGAGGAATCGAGAGGATGGACCACAATAGTAGGAACTGGATCAGGTACGTTCGTCACTCTATAGCACGCTTCAGCGATAAAAGCCTCGGAGGCTGTATCCTCAGTCACTATATGATATTCATCCGCCGTGAAACCCGAAATGTAGGCTTCTAAAACCTCAGCGGTCAAAGTATCACCAGCATTAGCAAAGGGTTTAGCATCGGCACTATTGCTAACACCATTAACTGTGTAGAGCGAATCAGCGAGTTCACACCCTATAAGTGTGTTGTGAATTTCCTCAGTTTTTCGGCGGCGGATAGAAGCGATCTGCTCGCGCCAGGTCTCTTCAATTTCCTTGCGTTTCGACTCATATCGCAAGTTATCAGCCATCGACACGTTTGAGTCGCCTTGCGACCAATTTCCACGGCGGGACGCGCCATCTGGCTTACGAGAAAATACCTTTACATCAATGACGACACCCTCAACGCCAGGACGCACGTAAGTCGAAGCATCCCTTACCTCTTTGACTTTTTCGCCAAAGATTGCGCGTAAGAGTTTTTCCTCTGGTCCATATTCGCTCTCACCTTTCGGTGTAATTTTTCCGACTAAGATGCTGCCTGCGCCAACAACACTACCAACGCGAATAATACCCTCTTCATCAAGTTGTGTGAGTCGCTGCTCGCTAACATTCGGAATATCACGGGTGATTTCTTCTGGACCCACTTTCGTTTCGCGCGCCTCCACCTCAAATTCCTCAATGTGGATAGAAGTGAACGTATCTTCCTTGATGAGTGATTCACTTATCAGGATAGAGTCCTCATAGTTATGACCGCCCCACGGCATGTAAGCGCAGAGGATGTTCCGCCCAAGAGCAAGTTCGCCATCTTCTGTGGATGTGCCATCCGCAATAACCTGTTCGGCTTCAACTTTATCACCCACCGCAACGATGGGACGTTGGTGGATACAGGTACCACTATTACTCCGTTTGAACGTCTGGAGTTTGTAAACATCGTAGCCCATCTCACTGAAGGTATTTTCACCCTTATCAGCGTGAAGTGCTTCACCTGTATGGATAAGGATTTCGTCAGCCGAGACACTTGTGACGGTGCCAGCACGGGCCGCAGTAATAAGGGCACCCGAATACAATGCAGCAGGAGCTTCCATCCCTGTTCCTACGAGCGGTGCTTCTGGACTGATGAGCGGCACAGCTTGACGTTGGTGGTTCGCACCCATCAATGCGCGGTTTGCATCCTCATGCTCCAGAAATGGAACAAGCGCGGCGGAAATACCAACGATCTGCTGTGGAGAGACACCGATGTAATCCACTTTTTCCATCGGAAGCGACAGGATATCCTCTCCACTACGGACGGGTAGGGTCTGCTCCGAATTATCTGCATCACCATTTGTAGTTTGTGAAGCAGCACGCGGTGCCGCCTTTGCAGCAATGTAAGCTGTGTCTTCGCTATCCGCTGTGAGATACTCTACTGAACCTACTCTCGAACCATCCTCAACCTTGTGATAAGGCGTTTCTATAAAACCGTAGGGATTGATCCGCCCATAACAAGCCAAGGAAACAATGAGCCCGATTGACGGACCTTCGGGCGTTTCCAAAGGACAAACACGCCCATAGTGCGTAGGGTGTACGTCCCGAACGGCGGCTGTTGCCCTATCTCGGTGGAGTCCACCCGGCCCGATCGCTGAAATACGGCGTTTGTGCGTCAATTCATCAAGCGGATTAATCTGTTGCATGAATTGCGACAACTGGTTTGAACCGAAGAATTCGCGGAGTGCCATCATCAGAGGTTTTGGATTTACCAGGGAGGACGGAACGACTTTCGCTATATCGTTGTTCGTACTCAACCTTTCGCGCGTCGTTCTGCGAATCTGGAACAACCCCATTCGGAATTGGTTTTCGAGCAGTTCACCGATAACACGCACGCGGCGATTGCCGAGATGGTCAAGATCATCTTTCTGGACAAGTCCATTGTGAACTTTAAGAAGGTAATCCACCGTAGCCGCAATATCTTCCGGGCGAAGCGTACGAAAACTCTCCTCCGGTGGCTCACCGTAAATGGGTATATCCTGAAATTTTCGATTAAGTTTATATCGCCCAACGACACCTAAATCGTACCGATGCGAATCAAAGAGCAGCCACGCAAGATGTTTACGAGCGTTCTCTATACCAGCGGGATCTCCTGGTCTCAGCGTGCGAAAGATTGTAAGCAGTGCAGCGTCTTGCAAAGTATATGGCTCTTCGTAATCTGCCTGTCGGTCCCGTTCTAATGTATTGCGTAGAAACCGGATATGCTGGCAATCCTCTACGTCTAAGACTGTGAGTGCTTCAACACCTGTTTCCGTGAGACGTTCCAATTCTGTTTCAGTGAGCAACGTATTTGCTGTGAGGAGCACTTCACCAGTTTCCGGGTGGATGATGTCTTCAGCACAGACTCGACCAACACTCTCCTGACCGTCTTGAGATATCTGTTCAGCTGTAAATGCCTTCCTACCGTAGCGAGAACGCGCTTCTTGGTATTCTGAATCCGTTAGTAATTGTTCGGGCGCAAGTTCACAGGCACTGTCATGTGTATCAATGACACGTCGGAGAAGCTCGGTTTCAAAGCCTTTCCATTTTCTGCGGAGGCTTGTACGTTCTTTAGATGTAACCTCCTGCCCAATCTCTAATGGGCACTCCTCATCGGTTACTTCAGTAACGCGATAACAATTCTCTACCTCAAGATCAGGATAGTCTTTGCTTGCCTGCCGAAAGTCCGCAGCATCCAACAGATCACCGGGTTTGACTTGTTTCACCGGTCCTTCTACATCGATAACACGCCACCCCGCAAGCACGAGTCGTTCTGTTTTAGCAAAGAGTTTTAGAATATCTGCGTCTGAATCCCATCCAAGCGCGCGAAGTAATACGGTGGCAGGCAGTTTTCTACGCTTGTCAATACGCACATAAATCTGATCTTTCGTGTCTATTTCAAATTCAACCCATGCACCTCGATAGGGGATAATCTGGGCAGTCGGTGTGCGCCGTCCCGTTGGTAACGATTTTTCAAGGAAAATAACACCCGGTGAACGATGCAGCTGGCTCACTATCACACGTTCACTGCCGTTGACAATAAAACTACCATTTTCGGTCATTAAAGGGACTTCGCCGAGATAGACATCAGATTCTCGGATATCCACCACGTGCGGTTCATCAGCATCCGAGTCTGCTTCACGCACAACAAGCATGATACGTGCGGTGAGGGATACTTGGTACGTTACACCGCGGGCAACACATTCTTGAAGCGTATATTTCGGTGCGCCAAGACTGTAACTGACGAATTCAAGACTATTGACATCCGAAAAGTCATAAATCGGAAACACTTCTTTAAATACGGCTTGGAGGCCCGTTTCTGCACGTTCGGTGGGTGGGACATCTCGTTTTAAGAAGGCATCATAAGCAAGCTTTTGGGTCTCAATAAGATTCGGGAGAGGGGTCCGAACCTCCGTTTTGGCAAAATACCTTATCTCATTTTTCTGGCTGGGATTTTTATTCACTGAATGAAGTCTCCCTATTTGGCGGTGGTTATGCAGCTTAAGCTTGTAAATAGACTTTTGAAAAAGCCTGCTTCCCAGCTGCTTTTTCCGTCTTAATATGGTGACACAGCATAACAAAGTATTATATATTATAATTCGGGAAAAGTCAAGAAAAAAATTGAAAAAATTACATTTTTTTGCGGTTTAATCGATTTTTTTTTGACTTTATTGCGTTAGCAAGAAACTTGTAGAAGAGTTAAGCGCACCTACAGACAACAAACAAAACATTGACAGGGCGCATCCTGTCTGGTATACTTCAGCAAAGGGTGTGTTTTGAACAATTTCTTATGCATTTTATAGATTGCATTGGCTATCGTGTATCGTGTATTTATTCCCTGTCAAGTGAGAGGCAGGCACATAGCCGAGTGACTACGCTTGACACGCCTGCCAACACGATATTATAATTATACCAAAAAGACAAACAAAAGTCAAGTTTTTTTAGAAAAAACGGAAACATTCGGTTTTGCTGTAGGAGCCGGGAAACCCGCAGGCAAAAACACTCCGATTCCCGACTTCCCTTTCGTTACAGAGGACCACATGGGAACAATTACAATGCCGCAACCCGTTAAAGCCGTTATAGGTGTGCTAACTGTGGAACCCAGCCTCCTATCAACTGTCTATACCGAGTTGACACAGCGTCTCGGTCCCATTGATTTCACAAGCGAACTATTGCCTTTCACCAGCACGACTTATTATCAAACCGAGATGGGACCAGATATTCAACGGCAGTTTATCAGTTTTGAAAAACTCATTGACGGCGGCACACTCCCCGAGTTGAAGTTATTCACAAATAAAGTGGAACAAGCCTTCGCCGTAAGAACCGCTACAGGTGACGCACGGCGCGTCAATTTAGATGTGGGTTATATCTGCTTGGCAAAACTGGTGCTCGCCTCAACCAAGGATCACGCACACCGCATCTATCTCAGCGATGGGATTTATGCCGAAATCACGCTCCGCTTCCATCGCAAAACATTTCAACCTTGGGAGTGGAGTTACCCGGACTACCGGTTACCAACGTACATCGCCATTTTTAACCAAATTCGCAAAATCTATAGGAGTCAATTGGAAGATGAAAATATTTCAAAAAAAAATACAACGGATTGAGATCCCGTGCCACATGAAATTATTGATTCTCGTTGTTTTCACGGGTGTTTTTTGGGCATGTTCTATATACAGCGTGAACGCTGAATCTACAGACGCAGATATCCGCGCACGGGCACGCGACATCGGCATTCAGATCGGTAGCATCGCAACCGGCACACACAATGCCATCACTGATGTAGCGGGGGTGAAGGTCGGACACGTCACGCTGAATGAAGGGGATTCAATTCGCACCGGTGTTACCGCTATCCTTCCGAGTGACGACATTTGGACAGCACATCTGTTCGGCGCAGCATATACTATCCATGGCAACGGTGAGACAACCGGCATCGCCCGTATTAATCAAGCAGGATGGATTGAATCCCCCATTATGCTCACAAATACACTCAGTGTTGGGGCAGTCCATGACGGCGTTGTGCGCTACATTGTGGAGCGATATCCGGATAACAACATTGTGCTGCCAATTGTAGCGGAGTGCTATGATGGCGGTTTGAACGACATTAGTGGGCTCCATGTTACAGCGCAGCACGCAATTGAAGCCATTAAGAACGCCACCGACGGTCCTGTAACCGAGGGAAGCGTTGGCGGCGGCACAGGAATGCGATGTTACAGTTTCAAAGCTGGCATCGGAACCGCCTCCCGCGTTCTCCGTGAGGAGCAAGGCGGGTGGACAGTCGGTGTACTTGTTAATTCCAATGGAGGGCGGCGCCATCAGCTGCGAATCAACGGGGTTCCTGTTGGTAAGGAAATTACCGGATCTCCCCCAAAACCGACCAGAGACGGCTCGTTCATCATTGTCATCGCGACCGATGCCCCGCTAACACACCGTCAATTGAAGCAATTAGCGATACGCGCAACACATGGGCTTGCCCGCACAGGTACACCGAGTACAGACGGTAGCGGTGAATTCGTCATCGCATTTTCCACCGCAAATATCTTTTCAACCAGTACTGAAACCGGTACTTTTCAAATCCAAATGCTCGTCAATAGACGCTTAAGTTCGCTCTTTCAAGCAGTTATTGAAGCCACAGAAGAGGCTATCGTCAATTCAATGACAATGGCAACGACAACCACAGGACGCAACGGTAGAACGATGTACGCCATTCCATTGGCGGAGCTACAAAAAGTGATGAAAGCATACGGACACTAAGCAGTGCCTAAACCACGCTTACAGTCTTGGCACCCGGTGCAAGCGACTCTGGTACTACCTCATAATGCGAAAATTCTAATGTGAACGCACCACGTCCCTGGGTCATTGATCGGAGCTGCGTCGTGTACTGAAACGTCTCTGACAATGGAATAAAGGCGTTGATAACACTCTGTGTTAACTGTGAGGCGTGTCCTGTCGTAGATGGGTCCTGTGTTGTGCTCTCGTTAATCTGTGCCCTGCGTGCGTTGAGATCTCCGATGACCTTACCGATATATTCATCGGGGGCAGTGATGTGCATCCGCATAATTGGTTCTAAGAGCAAAGGGTTCGCCTTTCTGGTTGCGTTTTCAAACGCCAAGATCGCTGCCGCTTCAAATGCCACCTCCGAGGAATCCGTTGGATGATAGGAACCACCTGTAAGCGTCACCTTCACGTCTTGCATCGGGTATCCGATGCGGGGACCTGTCCCCATCGCGCCTTCCAACGCCTTCTCAACAAACGGGATATACTGTCGTGGGATTTGTGTCTCGTCCGTGTTGTCCTCAAACTGAAATCCTTCATCGCGTTCTAATGGCTCAACTGTCAGCAGCACATCGCCATAGATACCCTCTTCATCTGTTTTATGGATATGTGTGCCCTGAGCCTCCGCAAAACTACTGATGGTCTCACGATACGCCACCTGAAGTTTGCTCACCCGAGCATTGACCCCGAATTCGCGTATCATCCGGTCTGTGAGAATCTCTAAATGCAGCTCACCCATCCCAGAAATAATCCGTTGTCCAGTCTCCTTGTCAATCCCTACGGTGAACGTTGGATCTTCATCCATCAATTTTTCAAGCGTTTCCTCCAAATCATCAGCATCGCTGGCACGCTCGGGCTCAATGGCAACGGAGATGACAGGTGCCGGGAAAGTAATGGACTCCAGCAGAAGAGGCTCCTTTGGATCGGTGATAGTATCTCCTGTCTTGGTATCCTTAAGCCCGACAAGGGCAACAATATCACCAGCGTAAGCCGCATCACACACTGCCTCTTTGTTGGCGTGCATCTGTAAGATACGATTAGTTCGTTCCCGTTTTTCAGAACGGACGTTGTAGATAGCCTCTCCGCGCTTGAGTACACCTGAATAGACTCGACAGTAAACGAGTTTATCCACCGTCGGATGGCTTGCGACTTTGAACGCTAACGCCGAAAACGGGGCAGTGTCGTCTGCGAGACGCGTTACTTTATCCTGTTCGGCGGATGTATCTTCAGCGCGCTTGGAACGAGCGCTGTTAGTGGCGGAATTTGGGACAGTCCCTTCTATAGGTGGTACCTCAACGGGGGATGGCAAAAAATCGACGACTGCATCAAGCAGCGGTTGAACACCCTGATTTTTCAGGGAGCTCCCGCACAGGACGGGAATTAATGTTCCACTTAGCGTCGTTGCACGGATAACCCTTAATAACTCATCGTGGGTTATCTCTTCACCGTCCAAGTATTTTTCAAGCAAGGTTTCATCTTCAACAGCGACACTCTCAAAAAGAGTTTCTCGCGCCAACGCCACTTCATCCTGAAATTCAGGTGGAATCTCTACCTCTACATAAGTCTGTCCGAGATCGGAATCATTCCAGCGCATTGCTTTTTGTGTTAGTAGATCAATAACGCCTGAGAAATCAGTGCCTTCACCCATCGGCAACTGGAGCGGGAGCGGATTTGCCCCCAACCGTTCTTTCATCATCTCCAGAACGCGTGGGAAATTTGCACCAACTCTATCCATTTTATTAACAAAAACAATGCGTGGAACATTATAGCGTTCAGCTTGATGCCAGACAGTTTCCGACTGCGGCTCCACCCCACCCACAGCACAGAAAAGCGCGATAGCCCCATCCAAAACCCGTAAGGAGCGTTCCACTTCTACCGTGAAATCGACATGTCCGGGTGTGTCAATAAGATGAATTGCGTGTTCTCGCCAGAAACAGGTTGTCGCAGCAGCGGTAATCGTAACACCGCGCTCTCGTTCTTGGACCATCCAATCCATCTCAGCGGTCCCATCATCGACTGCACCGATCTTATGCTTTTTACCCGTATAGAAGAGGATCCGTTCAGTCGTGGTTGTTTTACCGGCATCAATGTGTGCTGCAATGCCGATGTTGCGTACGTTTTCAATCGGATATTCGCGTGCCATTTTTTCCTTGCAGGTTCGCGCCTACATGCTGTTGTTCCATTGAAGAACGACACCAAGTAAGTCGGAGTTCCATTCCATGAGAAGTTGATATGCCTTCGGTGCGTCTTCTCCAGGGACGCGGTGACTAATCAACGGAGCAACGTCGAAACGCTTATGTGTGATGAGTGATAACAGTAATACACTGTCATCTTCAAGTGTCCAGAAGTTCGGTGACGACTCTTGACGCGGGCGGATAGAATTGTGCGCCCCATAGAGAATAAGACCTTTTTTATGCACATCCCGATAGAAGTTCACGTTCGGTGTTTCCCCGCGAGTACTTGCCAGAAGTACCACCCGGGCATCTCTTCCGGCGACATCTAAAGCGGTACTAATCGCGTCCGGGTGTCCAGTCGCCTCAATAACAACTGCGGGTCCACTACCTTCTGTAAGGCTACCCAATTGTTCGGAGAAATCGGCATCTTCTGGATTGAGGGTGTAGTCCGCTCCCACGCTTTTAGAGATGTCGAGACGGCTATCGGTGAGGTCCGCGGTAATGACCGGCAGTGCACCACTCAGTTTCGAGAGCTGCATTGCCAACAAGCCGATGAGTCCTTGCCCCAAAACCAACGTTGCTTCACCCAATTCAATTCGCGCCTTCCGAACACCTTGCAATGCAATCGCACCAAGATTAAAAAAGACTGCTTCTTCAGCAGGAACATCCGGGGAGGCCACTTTCAACAAACGACTCGGTGAGGTAACAAAATGGCTCGTATGTCCCTGTGTCGAAGCAACGCGATCCCCTATCTCACAGTCGGTGACTGCTTTTCCGACCTCTATCACCGTGCCGATATTACTATAACCCGGACGGGAAGGGTATCTTCCTTGGGCATTGGGGAGTCCTAACAAAAACGCGCGTTCCGTGCCCGGACTGATGAGTGTGCATTCCGTAGCGACAAGTACTTCATCATCTCCGATAGGCGATAACGCGAACGTTTCAACGTCAACTTTGGCGCGATCGGGCCAAACGACCCGTTGTGCTTTCATTAGAAATCAGAACCTCTTAATACAATAAAGGATAGTTGTTTCCGGGCAGTATACCCCAAAAACAACTATCCGTCAAGTTTTAAATCGCAAATTCCACGGAACCCGCGCCACCAATTACCGATCAGATGTGGGCACCTTTACCGTAACATACCCACCACCCTGACCGTATGGCGATTTGACATAGAAGAGCACCTGCTCTTTCTTTGCGTCCTTCAATTGATTCGCAAGACGGGAATAAGTCTCAAGATTATCAATCGGGGTCCATTCCATTTCTTGAATGAGGGATCCCAGTTTAATGCCCTGTCTTGCTGCATCACTGGCGGGTTCAACTCCCGTGACAATCACACCTTTTTCGTCCGACGCATAGCCGTATTCCTCAGCAATAGCGGAAGTCAAGTTCTGTACCTGAAAACCTGCAAAGAATTCTTGCTGTTCCTCAGTGAGTCTCGTAAGAACTTCCTCTGTCCGTTTTTCCAATTTAACGGTCAACCGTTCTTCCTGATTGCCTTCCCGGAGGACAGTCAGATCAACAGGTTTACCAATTTCCGCCGAACCAACAAGAAGCGTCAGATGTGATATATCTCGGACTGATTCACCATTAAATTCAACAATAACGTCTTCAGTCTGAATGCCACCTTTTTCAGCAGGACTACCTTTGCCAACTGCTGTGACATGGGCACCGCGCGGCGCGTCAAAGTTTAATGTTTCTGTCAATTCCTGATTAACATTTTCCATACTAATACCGAGCCAAGCGCGTTCTACCTTACCGTGTTTAACAAGTTGCGGCAAGACTTGTTGTGCCGTATTACTCGGAACAGCAAAGCCAAGACCGACATTGCCCATAGTAAAACCACCGGTCACAATTAACGTATTAATACCGACTAATTCACCACGGATGTTTATAAGGGCACCGCCGCTGTTTCCACGGTTAATGGGAGCATCCGTTTGAATGAAGTTACCGTACTGAATGCCGCTAAACCTTGTCCGTCCCTTTGCACTCACAATACCGCGCGTTACAGTTTGTGAGAAACTAAGCGGATTACCGATGGCTATAACCCATTCACCAACCTCAAGCGCGTCCGAGTCGCCGAATGGAAGCATAGGAAGTCCTTCAGCATCAATTTTCAGAAGTGCCAAGTCAGTACCACCGACCTTGGTTCCGGCGGCATCTCGTCCAACAAGTTTCGCCTGATATTCTTTCTGGTTCGCTAAGGTAACCTTAATTTCATCGGTACCTTCAATGACATGGTTGTTGGTAAGGATATAACCGTCATCACTGACAATCACCCCGGAACCGAGACCTCTTAAAGGCTCTGGATTCGGATCTACATTACGCGGCATACGTTCTCTAAAAAAGCGTCTGAAAAACTCATCCCCGAAAAAGCGTCTAAGCTGGTCCTCCTCTTCGGGCGACATCTGTTCTCTTTGTGGTTCCTCGCGCCTATTTCGTCTCATTTTTGTTGTAATTTGCACAACAGCAGGTCGCGTCTGTGCCACCAAATCAATAAAGGCTTGGTTCGCGCGTTCTAAGTGCAGAAAATCTTCCGATTTTTGAAGTGTGTCGTTTGTTTGTCCGATTGCGGTTTGTAATGTAAACTCATCTGTCCCTCGGTTGATGACAATCGCCGCCGCGACGATGAGTGCCACTAACACCAAAAGCACTCTTATTGGGATTTGAAATTTAGTTCCAAGTCTAAACATGATATAAACCTCCAATGTAGTTCGGGGGTGGCTCCGATCTCGGAGGCGGACCGAAACCACGTTTTTTAATTTTTTTGTATTTATGGTTTAAAGACACACCTATTGGAAAATAAAGTTGCAAAAAAGTTCAAAAAAAAACGGTACATCTAAAAAATGCTTCGCGCGATGCCCTTCTTTTACTCTTTACGTGAAATCCGATCCACATGTTCACGGACAATGTGCTCCGGACAAAGGCGAATAAAGAGCCATGCACCCGGCACAAGAATCACGAAAGCACCAATGAGAAGATCATCAAATCGACCAATGATGGGGAAAAAATCAAAGTCGAGTGGATTCACCAAGTACGCGACAGCGAATATAACCGCCAATAATTCGGCAAGAACAAGGATCGCCTTCCGATAGACAGGAATGCGCTCATCGATAAACAGTCGCCACGCCAACCTGACGAAATTTGGGAGATGGAGAAGGAGGCGTAAAAATCGAAAGGACCCTCGACTTTTACCGCCGAAGAAAAACGAATTCATCATACCTTAAAGTTTATCAAAACTGTTTTTTATATGCAAATCAATTCTTAAAAGCGGCGATGAGCGTTTGCTTTCCTGAAAATCCGTCTACATGTTTCCATCTTTACTATAAGTTGTCCAAACTTTAGTGTACATTAACTTGACCGCTGTCCCTTTTTTTGATATACTACCAATCAACAAATAGTCCATGCCAAACAGAAGGAGATATTATGGCAACACAAAATGCACTTTCCGCGCAGCAAATTGCCGCGCAGCTTTATACCGTCAGGGAATTCACCAAAACCGAAGCCGACATCGCTGAGACGATGAAAAAAGTTCGGCAACTCGGATATGAGACGGTGCAATGTTCTGCACTTGGTCCGATTGAACCCGCCGCACTGAAAAACATTGTTGATGGTGAAGGCATCAGCATCATCGCGACACACACGAGTTACGAAAGGATGCGCGATGAACCGCAATCCGTTATTGATGAACATCAACTCTGGGGATGTAAGCATGCCGCAATCGGCGGACTGCCCGGTGAATATCGAACCGCTGAAGGGTACGCTAAATTCGCAAAAGAGGCATCCGAAGTCGCAGCGCGCCTTGCCGAAGGTGGGTTGACCTTCTCTTATCACAATCATAGTTTCGAGTTGGAACGCTTTAACGGGCGGACCGGGTTAGAGATTCTGTATGCGGAGAGTGATCCGAATTATTTTAAAAGTGAATTGGATACTTATTGGATCCAGCACGGTGGCGGCGACCCAGCAGCATGGATCCGTCAGTTAAAAGGACGTGCCGACATTATCCATCTTAAGGATATGGCGATGCAAGGCTCCACACAGCGCTTCGCCGAAATTGGTGAAGGCAACCTCAACTGGTCGGATATCTTGGACGCTTGTATCTACGCCGGGGTTGAATGGTATATCATCGAGCAGGATACCTGCTATGAGCGCGACCCGTTTGAAAGTTTAGGTATCAGCCTCAGAAACCTGAAAGAGATGGGTTTTGCTTAGTGGTCTTATATTCATAGCAGACGGGGCGAGTCTTCGTAGACGATCTATTCTGCGTGTACCTTAAAGTGACTGTGAGATACGAAGACCTCGCCTTATTTTTTACAGAAAATACCAGATCGGACAACCCTTTGAATAACCTGATAGTAGTCCTTTCAGACTCAGATATAGGGGTGACCGGCTTGTTTCATACAAACCGATGATTTCTGAAATGGGCAATTTTTTTATTTGACATCACATAGTGACTTGTGGTACAATTAAAAAGATTTAATCTTGTTAACGGGGCGTGGCGCAGCCCGGAAGCGCGCTTGAATGGGGTTCAAGAGGTCGCTGGTTCGAATCCAGTCGCCCCGATCTCTGATACGCAATATTAGTTTGCACGCGTTGCGTGTACAAGCTGCACGGTAGATAGTAAAGAAGAAAGGAGGGAGTTGGAGTAGTGGATAAGTCGTGTATTAATGTTGGCATCTTAGGATGGGGTACTGTCGGCACTGGTGTTTCCAAAATTCTGATAAATCAGAACGCCCTCATCGCCAAAAATAGTGGCACAGAATTATGCCTAAAAAAAATAGTAAAACGGACGCTGCCCGCGACACGTCAAGGCGTTGAGCTCCCTATAGATTGTCTGACGACCGACCCGGCAGAAGTCGTTGACAATCCGGATATCGATATCGTTGTTGAACTTATCGGCGGTGTTACAGAAGCGCATTCCCTCATCAAGCGCGCCCTCCAAAACGGCAAACATGTCGTCACAGCAAACAAAGCCCTTCTTGCTGAACACGGTGGTGAACTGTTTCAACTGGCTTCCGAACATCAAGTTAGCCTTAATTTTGAAGCCAGTACGGCAGGCGGCATTCCGATTATCAAAACGCTCCAGGAGAGTTTCGCAGGCAACCAGATTCACTCACTTTACGGCATTGTGAACGGCACATGTAACTACATTTTAACGGAAATGCACGAGCGCGCTGTGGATTTTTCAGAAGTGCTCAAAGCCGCACAAGACATGGGATATGCCGAAGCCGATCCAACGCTTGACGTTGAAGGAATTGACGCTGCGCAGAAACTCATTCTTCTGATTGCCCTCGCCTATCGGAGCAACATCTCACTCTCACAATTCCATGTGGAAGGTATTACAAACATCACCCAAAAAGAGATTCAATACGCCCGCGAACTCGGTTACGTCATCAAGCTGCTCGCCATTGCGAAGTTAAGTGATGGGAATCGGGTCGAAGCACGCGTGCATCCGACACTCGTGCCGGAGCGGAGTTTACTTGCGAACGTCGGCGGTGCATTCAATGCGGTTTGTGTCATTGGCGATGCGGTCGGTCCGACGCTCTTTTACGGACAGGGTGCCGGTGAGATGCCAACAGCGAGTGCTGTTGTCGCTGACATCATTGATGCCGCGAAATCTGTGCAACAAGGCGTGAGCACGCCGATTTCACGCGCATGGTTTGCGGGTTCACAGGCAGAGGTCGGTGTATGTCCCATTGACGATATAGAGACACGCTACTACCTCCGTTTTGTTGTTGCTGACCGTCCTGGAGTTCTCGCGAAAATCGGTACTGTTCTGGGGAACTGGCAGATTAGTATCGCTTCTGTCATTCAAAAAGATCCGCACGGCATGGAAATAGTGTCGCTCGTCATGTTGACACACAAGGCACGTGAAAAGAACATGAAAGCCGCGCTTGCAGAGATTTACACGCTTGAAGATGTGAAAGACGAAGCACAGCTCATCAGAATCGAAGAAGAAGTCGATTTCTAAGTTGTTCCGATATTCATAATGTAGGGACGAGGATACGCATTTGTCCGACCTTGGCGTTTGACTGTCACGACAAGGGAAACCTGAAGTCTGTCTCCAACAGATAGTTGAGGGGAAATTGAATATGAAGGAAGGCATAAGAAATACCTTAGTGTTCGATATGAAAGACTTTCGAGATGAAGACTTCAAGGAATACGAAGCACTTGTACCGTCCGCGTCCATCGATTTAACTTATGAAGAGGCAAAATTTATTGATCCACTGTCATGTAAAGTTACGCTCTTTCGCCAAGGGGACAACAATATTTACGTGACGGCTGATATTACCACAACGCTTTCGGTGGAGTGCCGACGCTGTATTAACCCACTTGAGGTGGACATAACGACAACAGTTGATTTGTTATGCTCTATCGGTAATGAACCTTCGGAACAGGAAGAAGGCGGTGAGCGATACTATGACGGAGAAACGTTAGATATTTCAGAAGATGTCCGGCAGGTACTTGTCCTTGAAATACCGGCATGGCCCCTCTGTTCTGAAACATGTAAAGGTTTATGTCCTGAATGTGGAACCGAACTTAATACGGCGGAATGCTCTTGTGAGATAACGAATGAGACCCCGGTATCTGCCTCTAATCCATTTTCAGTCCTTTCAAAAATGTTGGATAACAGTTGAAATCATAATAGATCCTTAGAATTGTTAGGCGTAATTCCCAAATCGCAACTTTATAGACAAAGGAGATAATCCATGGCACATCCAAAACGGAAAACGTCAAAAGCGAAAAAAAGATCGCGGCGGAGCCATCACGCGCTCTATTATAAAACCACAAGTGTCTGTTCATACTGTGGGGAGACGATTATTTCCCACCGAGTCTGTTCCGAATGTGGACATTATAATGGACGACCCGTGCTGAAATCCGCGGACGAGGCATAAGTAAAGATCTCTTAGAAATCAACGAACGTAGATATTTTACAGCAAGTTTCGGCTTGTCCATTTCAGTATAGGAAACCTGCAAGCGGTGCCCACAACACCAAAAATTTTAAGAGAGACATAATGACGCAACTTCGACATGCAGCCATCACAGGAACAGGGTCTTATCTCCCGGAACGGGTTATTAGCAACTTTGACCTTGAGAAAATGGTTGATACAACTGACGAATGGATTCAGCAACGAACAGGGATTGTTGAGAGGCGTATTGCTGAAGAGGATGTCGCTACCTCGGACCTCTGTATTCATGCCGCACGATGGGCTATTAAAAATGCACATATTGATCCGCTTGACATCGACATGATTCTCGTTGCGACGGTTACACCCGACACATTTTTTCCCTCAACAGCGTGCTATGTCCAGAAAGGCATCGGTGCAAAGAACGCTTCGGCAATGGATATATCTGCCGCATGCGCAGGTTTCCTCTATGGACTTGATTTAGCTGACGGAATGATTAAATCTGGACGATGCGACACCATTCTTGTCATCGGTGGTGAGATTTTCAACAACATTATTGACTGGACCGATAGAAGCACATGTGTCCTATTTGGAGATGGTGCTGGCGCAGCTATTGTACAAGCCACAGACGAACCCAAAGGTATCCTCGCATCCTATATTGGCTCTGACGGAGATTATGCCGACATCGACCTTCTCGGTATCCCCGCAGGTGGTTCCAGAATGCCAGTCACCGCGGAAGCGATTGATCAGAAGTTAGACAAACTCCAGATGAATGGACGAGAAGTCTTTAAATTAGGGGTCCGACTCATGCCAGAAGCCGCTCAACGCGTGCTCCGTGAGGCGGATGTTAGCGTAGAGGAGATAGACCTCTTAATCCCGCATCAAGCGAATCTTCGTATCATTGAGGCAGTCGGGGACAGGCTCGATGTGCCGCGAGAGAAGGTTTATATCAATGTTGACAAATACGGTAACACCTCTGCAGCAACGATCATCATAGCATTAGATGAAGCAATCCGCGAAGGTCGCGCAAAGCCGGGGGATCTTCTCCTTTTTGTGACTTTTGGCGCAGGATTGACATGGGGAAGCACACTTCTAAGGTTGTAAAACAGCGTACATCGGAAGAAATGACAGAACTGGCATTTATTTTTCCAGGACAGGGTTCACAGCAGGTAGGCATGGGAGCAGAGTTAGCGAAAACCTCTCCAATTGTTGATGCTGTTTTTCAGGAAGCCGACACCTTTTGGCGTAGTCTATCTAAGCAAGATGGACATACCTTGAGTCAACTCTGTTTTGAGGGACCGGCAGAAACACTAAAGCAAACGGAAAATACACAACTTGCGATCTTAACCTGTAGTGTAGCAACATTGCGAGCCTTAGAGGAACAAAGCGTTGTCCCCAACGTGGTTGCCGGACATAGTTTGGGTGAGTATTCCGCACTTGTGGCAGCAGGTGTGCTTGAGTTCTCAGATGCATTGCGCTTGGTGCACGCACGCGCGAGTTTTATGGCGGAAGCAGGTGAAATACAGCAAGGGACAATGGCGGCAATCCTCGGAATGGAAACGGAGCGATTGCAACAACTCTGTGATAGCACTAAAGGGACTGTGAATATTGCCAATTACAACTGTCCCGGGCAATTGGTAATCTCTGGAGAAGTTCAGGCAGTCAACCACGTCGTTGAACTCGCAAAAGCCGAAATTGGAGAGAGAAGGTGTCGTCCCTTGCCAGTGAGTGGTGCGTTTCACTCATCACTAATGGCACCCGCACAACAAAAGTTTCAATCTGTGCTCGACTCGGTGACATTGCATCCGCCACAAGTCAATGTGGTGATGAATGTAACGGGTGAACTTGCAACCGACGTAGATAACATCAAACACCTCTTATTCGAGCAGATAACGCAACCCGTTCAATGGGAAAAGACGCTGCATACTATCAAGGAAACCGGTATCACGCATTTTGTAGAGGTGGGTCCCGGGAAGGTGCTATCTGGCTTAGTAAAAAGAACACTTCCTGAAAGTAGCACTGTGAATGTTGAAGATGTCAAAACGTTGTCTCTCGTGACAGATAAATATGGAAATGGTGGACAAACGTAATGGACGCGACAACCGAGCGGAATGCCTTTAGAGAAGACTTACTCAGCGGCAAAACGGCTATCGTTACAGGTGCGTCGCGAGGGATCGGCGCGGCGATTGCCCAGAGACTCTGTGAAGCCGGGGCGAACGTCGTGCTCTGCTCACGTTCTGCTGAGGCGGTTACACAAATTGCTGAAACGCTGCAGGAGAAAGGCTACACCACACTCGCAACGGCCGCCGACATTTCCCAAAAGGCAGATGTTGAAGGTCTTATCAAAAAAACAATTGCCCAGTTTTCGCAAATTGACATTCTCGTAAACAACGCGGGGATCACCCGTGATATGCTGCTCATGCGCCTCAAAGATGAAGATTGGGATGCCGTGTTACAGACAAATCTGACTGGCACGATGTACTGTACCCGTGCAGTCCTTCGTCCTATGATACGCCAGAAAAGTGGACGTATTATCAACATCTCGTCAGTTGTGGGATTGGTCGGAAATGCAGGGCAAGCGAATTATGCCGCGGCGAAAGCCGGTATCATCGGATTCACAAAGGCAACAGCGAAAGAAGTTGGTACCCGTGGTATTACCGTAAACGCTATCGCCCCGGGTTTCATCACAACAGACATGACGGCACAAATCTCGGAAGATAATCAAAAACAACTGCTTGAACTAATCCCACTACGGGAGTTTGGGCATCCAGAAGATGTAGCGGACGCTGCCTGTTTTTTGGCTTCAGATGCTGCACGCTATATCACCGGTCAAATACTTCAAGTTGACGGTGGCATGGTGATGTAATTTATCGGCTCTCGGTTCCCCACTCCCGGCTATCAGAAACCAAGAGATTTTTTGCTGACAGCCGACGACCGATAACCGACAGCCATACATAATTTTATAGGAGATCAGAGAAACGCTTATGGCAACAAACCAAGAACGCCTCATTGAAATTATTGCGAAACAACTCGGTGTTGATGAAGATAATGTCACCCCAGATTCCTCTTTCATGGAAGACCTGGGTGCCGATTCTCTTGATACCGTGGAATTAGTTATGGCACTTGAAGAGGAATTCGATATCGAAATCCCTGACAGCGATGCCGAAAAAATTCAGACTGTCCAAGATGCCTTGAGTTACCTAGACGAACATGTGTAGGTTAATGAATGGTTGTCGGTTTTCAGTTAAGAGGCTTTGACGTAATAATTCACCCTACTCTGGAGTACTTCAAAATCGGGTAGATTGTTACAGAGAAACCTCTGACCGATAACCGATGACTGATAACTGATAACCCTTAAAAAAAAGGATCGGTCTCGTGGAGCGTGTAGTTATTACAGGAATCGGTGTCGTCAATGCTATTGGCAACACGAAAGAAGAATATTGGGATGCGCTTGCCAGCGGTAAAAACGGAATCGGACCTTTAACCTATTTTGATGCCTCTGAGCATCGCACCCAAATCGCCGGAGAGGTAAAGGATTTTCAGGCGGAACAGTACATGGATCGCCGCGCTGCGTCCAGGTTACCGCTGTTTATTCAGTATGCGCTTGCTGCTGCAATCATGGCGCACAAGGATGCGGGTTTGGACCTTGATAAAGTTGATCCTTATCGTGCGGGTGTTCAAATCGGTTCTGGGATCGGAGGCATCGGTGTCCTTGAAGACAACGCAAAAATCCTTGCCGAAAAGGGTGCCAAACGCGTGAGTCCATTCCTTGTGCCATATATGATTATCAACATGGCAGCAGGACAGATATCCATCCATTTTAACCTCAAAGGTCCTAACTCTACATCTGTCACTGCATGTGCGAGTGCGAACCATTCTATGGGTGATTCGTTCCGTATGATTCAGCGGGGCGAGGTAGATGTCATGTTTACTGGTGGCACGGAATCGGCGATTACCCCTTTAGCTTTTGCTGGATTCTGTTCAATGCGCGCGATGTCGGCGCGAAACCACGAACCCGAACGCGCCTCTCGTCCCTTCACGAAGGACAGGGATGGCTTTGTTATGGGTGACGGCGCGGGTGTATTAATCCTTGAATCGCTATCGCATGCTCAAAAGCGAGGTGCCCATATCTACGCGGAAATCATTGGGTATGGGATGACTTCAGATGCTCATGATATGGTGAGTCCGCCTGAAAACGGTGAGGGAGCAGCGAAAGCGATGGAATTCGCACTCCAAGACGCTGAATTGCCATTAGATGCCGTCGATTATATCAACGCTCACGGCACCTCTACACCGATTGGCGATGTCGCTGAAACAAACGCCATTAAAACCCTATTCGGCGAACGCGCTTACGAGATCCCTGTCAGTTCTACCAAATCTATGATTGGTCATCTGCTCGGTGCAGCTGGAGCTGTAGAACTCATTGCCTGCTTGGGCGCGATGGAGAAGGGCTACCTGCCTCCAACCATCAACTACGATATGCCAGACGAAGATTGCGACCTGGATTACGTCCCAAATGAAAGTCGTGACGCGAAGATTGAAGTCGCGCTCTCCAACGCCTTCGGTTTCGGTGGACACAACACCTCAATCGCCATCCGCAAATTTACGGGTTAGTATCTTCGTCCATCTGGACGTGCTTCGGAGACTTTATGCCCTTAGCATACATCGGCTTCGGAAGCAATATCGGCGACCGACTGGCGCATATCCAGAACGCTATCCAGACCCTATCAAAAACGGGGGGAATCACCTTACAAAAGATTTCCTCCGTTTACGAAACAGATCCCGTCGGTTATGAAGCGCAGGCACAGTTTCTGAACGGTGTTGCTGCGATTCAAACCTCCCTTTCTCCCCTCTCCTTGCTACATACCCTAAAAAACATCGAGACTACTATTGGTAGACAACACCGCATCCGTTGGGGTCCGAGAGAAATCGACTTGGACATACTAATCTATGGAGATTTGTGTCTCCAGACGGAGAAACTCGTCATACCGCACCCAGAGATGCATCTACGCGGTTTCGTACTAGTCCCGTTGGCTGAGATTGCCCCGGATCTGGTGCATCCCGTCTTTCAGGAGTCTATCCAGCCCCTTCTCAATCGCCTTGACGATGATAAATCCATATCTGAATCAGGATCTATATGTTTGTTTCAAACCTGTTTCTTATAGACTTTCACACCACAATCTGATATAATTTCCACAGCCCCTTAAAGGAGAATAGAAAGATGAGATGGTTTGAGACCCGCGGTCCTGTCTATCCTGAGGATAACTACGTCGTCGCACGCACAGAGGAACTCTCGGATTTTGTAGATCGAATAAAAAAAGGCAGATATATCGTTCTCTTCGCGCCGCGCCAGACAGGCAAGACCACATTTTTCCGAAACGCGCTCAACGCGCTTGAAGACCAAGAGAGCACCTATTTCCCAATACAACTTAATTTTGAGGGATACGTGGATAGTGATGCTGATGCTTTTTATAGGTCTCTCTGCAAAGAAATTTGTAAGGAAATTAAGAGTGTCTTCCAGAAACGCCGGAAGAGTCCATCTGATGCGCTCAATAAATTTTTGGCGAACGCGCAAATAACTGAACCTATTTCGATGCGGGAGTTTTTTGAAGATCTTGGAGGTCTGCTGGAAAACCAGCGGTTTGTTGTGATTATTGATGAGTTTGATAGCATTCCACGGGATGCTATTAGAGGGTTTCTGCATTCGCTTCGTCAAATTTACCTCTCTGGAAGGGCGCGATGCCCGCACGGCATCGGCATTGTCGGTGTCAAGAGCATTACACAACTCAACTACGATCGCTCCATCTCTCCCTTTAATATACAAGACGAGTTCAAATTGCCCAATTTCACGCTTGAACAGGTGCAAGAACTCTTTTCACAATACACCGATGAAGTTGGGCAACCCATCACACCCGAAACTCTCCAAGCTATTCACAAACAGACGGCTGGCCAACCTGTGCTTGTTAATCGATTCGCGCAAATTCTTACCGAAGAAATGGACATCCCAAAAAGCGAGCCGATTACAATGAAACACTTTTCAGATGCACATATCCAGCTCCTACGTGAAGGACACACGAATATTGATCATCTGATAACCAATATCCATAAGGATCAACGATTTGAAGCACTTCTCATGAAAATCGCCTCCTACGATGAAGGTGTAAGGTTTAGCCTTTATAATGAACACATCGATGAACTCGCTACTTACGGGGTCATAGCTGAAGGTGCTGACGGTATGTGTCAAATTATCAACCCAATTTACCACTATTGCATCATAGAAGCATTCAAACCGATAGTCAATGGATTGGAACAGGAATATTTACCGGATGACAATCGCGCAGGATTTCAGGATTATCTCACATCGGACGGACAGATTCAGATGGCAGCACTCCTTGACAACTTCCGAGATTTTATCGCGCGTGCAGGCTTCAAAATCTTACAAGTCCCGGATACGCCGCAGGAATATGTCGGACAACATCTCCTCTTTGCCTATCTTGAGCAGTTCGTCCAAATTGTGGGCGGGGCTATGTATCTTGAGGTGCAAACAGGGCGCGGTAAAATGGATATCCTGATTCTTCACAGAAACCAAAAGTATATCGTTGAAACAAAAATCTGGGGTGGAGATGGTCGTTATCAGACAGGTAAAGCGCAACTTGCAGCGTACGTCAAATCAGAGGGTGCCGAAAAAGGGTATTATGTAGTGTTTGACCATCGCAACACGCCGGAACCGCGCGTGGAGACAGAGACATTAGAAGGATTGACAATTCGGAGTTACGTGATTCCTGTGATTCAAGAACGCCCTTCACATGAAACGGGACTTGCCTAAATCTCTTTTAGTTGTAAAATGTTTGAAGGTATTCGATTGGAGGTTATGCGCACTTACAAATCATCCGATATTTCTATTCTTCTGCCACAGCCAATAATTTGCCGGACCCACCTTCAAACAGATAGCGTTTGCCCTCCAAGAAACCGACAACATCACCACGCGCTTCGGTGCCGTGTAAGTCAACTATCTCCCAGCCTTTCGGTATATCTGTGTAGGCGTTAGCCTCTTCATCGACTAAGAATAAGAAATCTGTGTTTCCTTCACTCTCTTTTGGACGGAAAACACGGAACTCATGGAGGGTGTCATCACTCTCTCGGGTGCGAAAACGTGCTTTATCTCGGACGCATTCTACTTTCTGCATCGCCTGCACGCTTTGACTGGTTTTCGGGTGATGATACGACCAATGATATTCCCAATTTAATCGAAAAATCTTCACGAATTTCTGCCAAAATTGAATAGTTCTCATGATACTTCTCCTTTCCGTTGATTCACCATTTAAGCCTGCTGTCTCCTTAGCCACCTCCGGATATCCAACCTGCCTTGCGAAAAACCCCAGATAACGGCTATGCCTATCAACATCCAACCGCCATACCATGCGATAGGACTAATAATGTCAAACACTGTATCCCTCAGTCCGTCATAGCGTCCATCCATATAACGGTCGGAGAGCCTACCGACTGTAATGCGACCCATAAAGAACAGTCCGGCAAGCCATAAGTAAGCAGCCACGATTCCTAATAGGACCCTCAGAAGAAAAGTCCCGAGCAACCGAAAACCGGTTTTGAATTTCCGCATAAACATGGTTTCTACCTCCAGTGAAACAAGGTTGTTTATATAGAGTCCCGTAAAATTAAAAAGGATAGTAAAGATTTTTGTATGCGGTAACAAGTAGGTTTTAACAGTAGGGTTAACGAACCTGAAAAACTTGCAATTTTCTCCCAAATATAGTATAATTCTTGATATATTAATTCAAGACATACTGACAAAATACATCAGCCTTTATCAGTGCTAAAGGAGTCTTACCAAAGAATCATACAGAAAAGATGAATATCCACGAATACCAAGCCAAACAAATTTTAGAATCCCACGGTGTCAACATGCTACCCGGCAAAGTTGCCGAAACGCCGAAAGAAGCGGAAGCCGTCGCGCAGGAACTCAATTGTGATAGATACGTTGTCAAGGCACAAATCCATGCGGGTGGACGCGGGAAAGGCGGCGGCATCAAAGTCGCAAACTCCACTGCAGAAGTCAAACAACACGCCGAAATTCTTCTCGGCATGCAGCTCGTGACACCACAGACCGGTCCCGAAGGGAAACAGGTCCGTAAAGTCCTTGTCGCCGAAGCCGTAAAAATAGAGAAGGAATACTACCTCGCTATATTGCTTGACCGTGAAACTTCACAGCTCACCGTAATCGGCAGCGAAGAGGGGGGAGTCAATATTGAGGAAGTCGCAGCGCAAACCCCCGAAAAAATCATTAGAACACAAATTGATCCTGCTTTCGGTTTAACGGAATTTCAAGCGCGAGCGTTCGCATACAAACTGATTGCCAACACAACCTATCGCCCAATTATTCCAAACGCCACGGCACTAATTTTATCGCTTTATGAGGCATTCACTAACTGCGATTGTTCACTCGTAGAGATTAACCCGCTGGCGATTGTATCAAAAGATGACGAATTAGAGATCGTCGCACTCGATTCCAAGGTCAATCTTGACGACAACTCACTCTGGCGACATCCTGACATTGCTGAGATGCGAGATCCCTACGAAGAAGACCCGAGTGAACTGGAAGCAAGCGAATCAGGTTTGAGTTACATCCGTCTTGATGGCGATATAGGGTGTATGGTGAACGGTGCCGGATTGGCGATGGCAACGATGGATATTATCAAACAGAACGGTGGCGAACCGGCAAACTTCCTTGATGTCGGCGGTGGTGCATCCGTTGAGGCAGTGGCACACGCTTTCCGCCTTATCCTCGCAGATGAAAATGTGAAGGCGGTTCTTGTTAACATCTTTGGTGGTATCATGAAGTGTGATACAATCGCGAATGGTATCGTTGAAGCGGCGAAACAGGTTGAACTTAATGTTCCTCTCGTAGTTCGCTTGGAAGGAACAAATGTGGAACTCGGCAAACAGATTATCGCTGAGTCCGACTTAGATGTTCAGCAAGCGGAAGGACTCTCTGAGGCAGCACAACTGGCAGTAACAGCAGCAAACCCTGCATAAAAATAACATAATTGGTAACCGAACCGTCCGAATTGATAGAAAACCAGTTTTGGATAGGTAAAAAGTCTTCAGTTTCCGATTATTAATAAGTGGTGTTGACGGTTTACGTCCTTTCAAGAACACTATCCGCTGCCGACGGTTACTGACAACTGATAACTAACAACTTCAAAAAAATATGGAAAAACTTGAATTAAAGGACATAGACGTTACCGGAAAACGTGTCCTCGTGCGAGTAGATTTCAACGTCCCGATGAAAGATGGGAAAATCACTGATGAAACCCGCATCACTGCTGTTTTGCCGACGCTCTTATCACTCATTAACACCGATGCTAAAATCATCTTGGTGACACATTTAGGGAGACCCGAAGTCGGTTCGGCAGCAGACCGAGAGACGCTCTCGACTGAACCAATCGCCGTAGCTCTCAGTCGGAAACTCGGCACGCGCGTCGCACACGTCAAAGATTGCATCGGCGAGTCGGTGCAAAGTGCTGTGGAATCTTTGCGCAATGGGGAAGTGCTGCTTCTTGAAAATGTCCGCTTCTATGCTGAGGAAACGGAGAACAATGCCGCATTCGCTAAGCAACTTGCCTCCCTCGCGGATGTCTATGTCAACGATGCATTTGGCACAGCACACCGGGCACATGCTTCAACTGAAGGGGTAACACACTATCTGAATCCGTGTGTCGCTGGATTCTTGATGGCACGCGAAATCTATTATCTAAGCACGAGCCTCGAAAACCCTGCACGTCCTTATGTTGCTATTCTCGGTGGTGCAAAAATATCTGACAAAATCACACTCATTGAAACGCTCCTTGAACGGGTGGATAAACTCCTCATCGGCGGCGGTATGGCATATACATTCTTATCAGCGATGGGGTTCAGTATCGGCAATTCGCTTGTTGAAACCGAGAAACTTGACGTTGCAAAATCGTTGGTCGAAAGGGTGGACTTCTCAGACACTGTCTTACTACCAATAGATCACGTTGTGGGCAAAGCTTTTGATCCTGAAACGCAGTCTAAAGTTGTAGACAAAGGATATATCCCCGATGACTGGCAAGGGTTAGACATCGGTCCCGAAACAGTAGCAGCGTTCGCTGAACAGATCGCAACAGCAAAAACTGTCGTGTGGAACGGTCCCTTAGGGGTCTATGAATTCGAGAAGTTCGCGCAAGGCACAATCGCGGTAGCGAAACAGATTGCAAAGTCGGAATCGGTGAGCATTATCGGTGGCGGTGATTGTGTCGCAGCGATACAACAAGCCGGTGTCGCCGATCGAATGACGCATATCTCAACAGGAGGCGGTGCCTCCTTAGAGTTTTTAGAAGGAAAATCGCTACCGGGCATCCTTGCTTTAACGGATTTTTAAAAAATCTTTATAACCCAGAGACGATTGGAATTAACCGAAAACCATTGCGAAACGAAATTAGGTTTCCTTAAATGACATAATTTGTTCCCCACATGCTATTCGCTATGGGGACCCCTGCATTTACATTTGGAGCAATGCCCAGAGGCACATAATTAAAAAAATGTTTGATAAAATAGTTCCCCGTAGTGAAGACTACGCAAAATGGTATACACAGGTTATCCGTCAAGCAGAGATGGCAGATTACGCACCCGTGCGCGGCTGCATGGTCGTACGTCCTTACGGATACGCCCTGTGGGAGAATGTCAAGGAACAACTGGATACCCGCTTCAAGGAGACAGGACACCAAAACGCCGCATTCCCCCTCTTTATTCCAATGAGTTTCATTGAGAAGGAGGCGGAACACGTCGAAGGCTTCAAACCGGAGCTCGCCATTGTCACGCATGGCGGCGGGAAAAAGTTGGAAGAGCCGCTCGTGGTGCGTCCAACATCTGAAACCATCATCGGCTACATGTATAGTCAGTGGATCCAGTCTTACCGGGATCTGCCTGTGCTTATCAATCAGTGGGCGAATGTTGTCCGATGGGAGTTACGCCCCCGTCTTTTCCTAAGGACGATGGAATTCTTTTGGCAAGAGGGGCATACTGCTCACGCTACACATGAAGAAGCGGAAGAAGAAACGCTCCGTATCCTCGACCTCTACACAGATTTCGCTGTTAACGAAGCCGCGATACCTGTCATTCCTGGGCGCAAAAGTGAAAGCGAAAAGTTCCCCGGTGCATTGACTTCCTATACCATTGAGGCAATGATGGGTGATAAACGCGCACTTCAAGCCGGAACATCACACGACTTAGGACAAAATTTCGCCAAGGCTTTCGACATTCAATACCTCGATGCGAACCAGAAACAGCAGCACTGTTGGACAACCAGCTGGGGGATAAGCACCCGAATGATTGGTGCGATTATCATGGCACACGGGGACGACCAAGGCTTAGTCCTACCGCCGAGACTCGCGCCCACACAACTCGTCATCGTCCCAATTGTTCCGAAAAACAGAGAGGACGCTAAGCAAGTAGTCATGCAAACCGTTGACAACATCTGTGAGACCTTGGGGAGTGTCCGCTACCATGTTGATGACAGACACGACTACTCACCCGGATGGCGATTCAACGAATGGGAACTTAAAGGCGTGCCGCTGCGTATAGAAATAGGACCCCGTGACTTGGAGAAACAGCAAATTGTCCTTGCACGACGCGATATACCGGGTAAGGAAGGAAAAACGTTCGTACCGATTAATAACGCTGCCGAGACGGTGACGCAAATGCTCGACACCATTCAAGCGGATATGCTCACACGGGCGACGGATTTCCGAGATGCAAACACCTTTGAACCCAACACTTACGACGCATTCAAAGAAGTCATTGAAAATGGATTTGCTCGCGCACGGTGGTGCGGTGACGCAGCGTGTGAGGATCAGGTTAGAGAGGAGACACAAGCAACTATCCGGTGCCTCCCGATGGAACAACCCGATGGAGATGGTGAATGTATCGTCTGCGGTAAACCCGCAGAAGACATCGCAGTCTTCGCGCGCGCATATTAAATTAATCATCAGTTATCAGTGGTCAGTTTGATTTGCAGTAAGAGTTAATATCTTTCTGAACGCCACAACAAGGTAACTGATAACCGACAACCATAAAAAATATGAGCATACTTGTTAACAAAAATACAAAAGTAATCGTTCAAGGCATCACAGGTCGCTCCGGACGTTTTCATACGGAGCAGTGCGCGGCTTACGGCACCCAGATTGTTGCAGGTGCGGTCCCGGGTAGAGGCGGATCCGATGTAAACGGCATCCCGGTATATGATACCGTAGCGGATGGTGTCGCAGCAACAGGCGCAGATACCTCACTGATTTTCGTCCCCGCGCGCTTCAACGCGGCAGACTCTGTCATGGAAGCCGCAGAGGCGGGAGTTGAGCTGATTGTCTGTATCTCCGAACATATTCCTGTGCTTGACATGGTGAAAGCGAAGGCGTTCCTGAAAGGAAAGCCAATCCGATTAATCGGTCCGAACTGCCCTGGTGTGATTACACCCGGCGAATGTAAAATCGGTGTGATGCCTGAATTCGCTTACACTCCGGGTAATGTCGGTATCGTATCCCGAAGTGGAACGCTAACCTATGAAGCCGCCTATCAACTGAAACGACTCGGTATCGGACAGTCCACCTGTGTCGGAATCGGTGGGGACCCCGTAATCGGAACAAACTTCGTCGATGTTCTGAAACTTTTTGAGGCGGATGACGACACGCACGCCGTCGTTTTAATCGGTGAAATCGGTGGTACGGCTGAGGAAACAGCAGCGCAGTTTGTCAAAAACAATATGACAAAACCGGTTGTCGGTTTTATCGCAGGACAGACCGCGCCTCCAGGAAAACGGATGGGACATGCGGGTGCAATCATCTCTGGTGGACAAGGCACGGCTGCGGATAAGATTCAGGCACTCAAAGATGCCGGAATTACCGTGGCAGATAACCTCGCCACTATTGGAGAAACCGTGGCAGAGGTCTTGGCTTAAACAGATTTTCTATTTCCCAAGCCCGGTAGGTGTGGTTTTGCGGTGTACTCACCTGCCCCTGATAATGGGGGTTGCGATCTGCATTCCCAACCGCACCGGCATCTCTATGAAATTACCGAATTATTGTTTATCTTCATGGAAGTGCGCCGAGCAATGTGTCTCACTATAACGCGGAGGCAGTAAGAACTGTGAAGAAAGACATCACATACCTGCACACCAAAAAACAGGAGCAGCAACCGATCACTGTGCTAACCTGTTACGATTATCCGACCGCTTGCCTACAAGACGAAGCGGGGATTGACATCGTTTTCGTCGGGGATAGCGTCGGTACAAATATCCTCGGTTATAAAAACGAGACAGAGGTGACGATGGCGGACATGCAACACCACCTTAAAGCAGTGCGCCGCGGTGTGACAGATGCCTACCTTCTCGTTGATATGCCTTACGCCGCTGATCGTGATGTGAAGCAAGCCGTTGTCAATGCCCATGCCTTTCTATCCGATGGCGCAGACGGTGTAAAATTGGAGGGCGGTATAGAGAAAGTTCCGATTGTTACTGCACTTACCGAACAGAATATTGAGGTTTGCGCGCACATCGGGCACAACCCACAAATTCACGGCACCAAAGCAGCGACGCACGGAAAAACCTTTGCCAAAGCGAAACAACTCATTGAAGCAGCAAAAGCACTCGCAGCTGCTGGAGCGAAACTCATAGTCCTTGAGAAAATCACCGAAGAGGTGAGCCAAATCATAACAGAGACTGTTTCTATTCCTACTATCGGTATTGGTGCCGGTCGATATTGCGACGGACAGGTGCTTGTCATCAACGATATATTAGGCATCGGTCCACCCTTCAAGCACGCCAAACGCTATCAGGACTACAACCACCTGACCTTTGAGGCAATCTGTCAGTATCGGGAAGAGGTAGCGAACCGTACATTCCCCACAGACGCGAACACTTCACATATCCCCCCAGACAAACTTGAGCGAGTTCAGAAGTGGCTGCGATCAGAGCGTTAATTCCTTTCCTACTTACGTTGCCTGTTCGTAGGTGAGGTAGCAATACTCGTCCGCATCAATAACGCGTGTACCTTCTAATTGCACAGGCTCTTTGAAAAACGGCGCATCTAACACCCATGTGTGGTATTCACCTTGTTCGCCGCAAGTGTCAATCGGCAGCTGCTTCAGTTCTGAAATGAGTTCAGCATCTAAATATCTACCAGCAATAGTCGGTTGAAAGTGCTTTTTGTAAGCCAAGGAACAAATCACTTTAAATTCGTTGAAAATTAGGGTATCCAATATCGCGTGCCGATCTAATTCCCACAACGGTTTATGGACCGCCACCAAACCTACAGCGACTTCCTCTATCCAATTCGGCATCCCGTCCACCGTAGAAATATCTCCCGTAATTAGCACCTCAATTCCGCTATTTCTAAGCCTCTCGATCTGTTGACGATAGCTCAGTTTATAAGGCTCGGAAATAGGCACGAATTCAATAGGAATCTCGATCTTCTGTGCTTGTATTTCCATGAGTTCCGTCGGATGTGCATAGAATTGCCGGTTGCCCGCTGGAACAAAACAGACAAGTCTCCTTATATCGTAAAGATTTAAGGAGACTTGAAATGCGAGGGCAGAATCTTTGCCGCCTGTCCATAGAACAGCTGCTTTTTTCATGGTATTGCTAAAATCACTCATCCAGGGGTACTACATCAGCATAGACATAAGTTGGTGACGTATTGCTGCTTGTGTGAATTTTGTCATCGTTATCCTTTTTAGAAACGATGTCTCTCTGAACGACTTCTCCCGGTTTTGCAGCAACAGGTGAACTGAACATCGGTCCATCAACGACGCACGTATGGAACTCCCCGTTTTCGCCGAGCGGATCCACGCCATCCGGTAAATCTGCGAGGAGCGCAGCGTCAAACCATCGTCCAGCGAAGTCGGCGGGGACTTTGGTAGGATTGAGAGCAGTGATAATAGCGCGCATGCCAGAGGTCATCATCTTTTTGGCGAGTCGCGTTGTGTCCTCTCCCCATACCGGAAAAATCGGTGTAAAACCGGTCCCTTTGAGTTTATCTTCGCGGTACTCGCGAATATCTTCCAAAAAGAGATCACCGAACGCGAAATGCGACGCGCCCAAATGTTCAGGCAGTGCTTCCACTTCGGCGAGAAATTTTCGCATCGCTTCTTCGTAAATTGCGTTGGAACACGGATACGGGATCGGTATCTCGTACAACGGCACGCCGAGTTTCTCCGCTTGCTGTTTCAGCACCCACGCCGGTGTAGAGTGGATAGAAACGCGATCAAATGTTTTTGTGACAGTCGTAAAAATACCCCGCACATCATAGTATTCCGACTGCTGACGCAGCGTGTGAAGTGCCCACGCAGAATCTTTACCTGAAGACCAAGAAACCAAAACCGGTACCGGTGTTGTCTCATTCGTTTGTTTCGTCATCGTTGAACCTTTCTGTTAATCTATAGTGCCAAAAAATTTCCCAACAGACTTTTTCCAGCAGCCGTCAAAATCGACTCCGGATGGAATTGCACACCCCAGATAGGCAAGCTCTTATGCCGAAGTCCCATGATTTCGTCCTGATCCGTCCAAGCGGTGACCTCAAGGCAGTCCGGCAACGTCTCTTTTTTCACGATAAGCGAATGATAGCGCGTTGCTTCAAATGGATTATCCAATCCTTCAAAAAGCTCAAGACCATTATGTTCTATCATTGAGGTTTTACCGTGCATCAATCGATCAGCCCTAACAACATCACCACCGAACACGTCCCCGATGCACTGGTGACCAAGGCACACACCTAAAATCGGGACTTTTCCGGCGAAATGTTGTATGGTATCGTTGGATATGCCTGCTTCTTTCGGCGTGCAAGGACCGGGTGAAATGACAATCCGTTCCGGTGCCAGTGCGTCTAATGCCGCCAAGCCAATTTTCCGACTCCGATGAACCTCCAATTCAGCACCGAGCTCACCCAAATACTGAACCAAGTTATAGGTGAAGGAGTCGTAGTTGTCAATCATCAAAACCATTTTTCGTCTCCTTTAACAGTAGTCAATCGTCGGTTATCAGCGGTCAGTTAAGAGGGCTTTGATAAAGTCAAAAATCTTTTAACTGATGACTGACGACTCACAACTGACAACTATTACAACAAGAAACCTTGCTCTGCCAATGCGATAGCACTGAGCATTGCTTTGGCTTTATTCAAGGTTTCGTAATACTCAGTTTCAGGCACAGAATCCGCGACAATACCAGCCCCCGCTTGCACATAAGCCGTGCTATCTTTGATAACCGCCGTTCGGATCGTAATCGCTGTGTCTGTGCTACCAGAGAAACTGAAGTACCCCACCGCCCCACCGTATGTCCCGCGGCGTGTCGATTCCAGTTCGTCAATGATTTCCATTGCCCGGACCTTCGGTGCACCTGAAAGGGTGCCTGCAGGGAGGCACGCTCGGATCACATCGAAAGCCGTGACATCCTCACGCAGTTTCCCAATCACGTGTGAAACGATGTGCATCACATGTGAGAAACGTTCAACTATCATGAGATCGGTGACTTCAACCGTATGATACTTGCAGACGCGCCCGAAGTCGTTCCGTCCCAAATCAACGAGCATAACGTGCTCTGCACGTTCTTTCGGATCTGCAAGAAGTGACCGTTCCATCTCAAGATCCTCCTCTGTCGTTTTGCCACGCGGGCGTGTTCCGGCAAGGGGGCGATGCTGAGCGAGCCCATCCTCTACCCGGACCATCATCTCCGGTGAGGCACCTACAATATCAAAACTATCCAGTTTCAGATAATACATGTAAGGCGATGGGTTGACGATCCGCAATGCGCGATACACCTCGAATGGGTCTACAGAGACTGGACAACTCAACCGCTGCGAGAGTACCGCTTGAATGATGTCGCCTGCTGTTATGTATTCTTTCGCACACCGAACCGCGGCTTCGTAACCAGACTTTGTGAAATTCGATTCGGGATCAGAGAGGATTTCATCATACCCTTCCTGCGGATCGCTACGCTTGCTGCGTAAATGCGCTTCGGAAGTCGCTGTAACCTTCTCGACCAACGTATCAATTTTCGCAAGCGCATCCGTATAAGCCTCGTCTACATCACCATCAATATGTGCGTTCGCCACAACCTTGATCTGATGGTTCACATGATCGAATATCAAGAGCGTCTCGGCAATCATAAAAAAGCAATCCGGAAGCTGCAGGTCATTTTCGGTATTATCTGGCAATTCTTCTACGAACCGCACCATGTCGTAGCTCATATAACCCACCGCGCCACCGTGGAATTTTGGTAACTCTTCAGTGTCAACAGGTCGGTAATTCTGCATCAATTCCTCAAGCGCACGCAACGGATCCTCATATTTCTGAATGACCGTTTCGCCTTTTTCCAAGTACTCAATCGTCACCTGATGCCCTTTACTATGGAAAAGCACTGAGGGTTGACTCCCCAAAAAAGAGTAACGCGCAAGGTTTTCACCACCTTCCACACTCTCTAACAAGAACGCATAATTATCAGGCATTAACTTGTAAAAAGCAGACACCGGTGTCTCCATATCCGCCAAAATCGAGCGATATACCGGTATAGTGTTTCCTAATTTCGCTGTCTTGCGAAAGTCTTCCAACGTGGGATAATACATTATATAGTTCCTTTTTCGTATCTTTCTTTTTTAAAGTGGTTAGTCCTCAATTTCGACAACCATTTCAACTATAACCGGCACCCCAAGGGGCAGTTGCACCGCGCCGATTGAGGAGCGGACATGTCTGCCTTTATCACCGAATACCTTGATGAAAAAGTCGGATGCGCCGTTGACAACCGTGGACTGGTCGGTGAAGTGAGGTGCTGAATTGACAAATCCAACCACTTTAACGACACGCTTGATTCGGTCGAGATCGCCAAGTGCGTCTTTGAGGGTGCTTAACAAGCAGATCGCTACCTGACGGGCTGAGGCATAGCCATCTGCGATTGTTGCATCGGCACCGAGTTGACTTTTATGGATTTTCCCTTCGTTTGTTACAGGTCCATGTCCTGACACAAATATGAGATTTCCGGTCTGCACGGTTGCGACGTAATTCGCTACAGGGCCTGTTGGCTCCGGTAGTTGCACATCCAATTTTTCAAGCCGTTGTTCGATTTTCATCTGATTAATCCTTTTACAAATGGGTTATAGTAAAACCCGAAAATAAACGAACACTCTCAAAAACATAAAACCGCTCACCGCCGCTGGCGAGGATTGTATCCTCGCCAATCTTTGAGTGTATAATTAATTGTGGGCTTTACTATAAATTCTAAGGCATCAAAATTCTTGACATGACTGCACTGGATATCGCCAAAGACACACGGCTGAAAACAAGGTCTACAACGGCTGGTGCGATTCTTTTATATTTCTACAGCATAGAAATCGTAGGTGAACTTAGGCAAACGATTTTCGAGCGAATGTTAAGATACGAAAATTGACAAAATATCGGAGGCTAATAAACAACATCTGCATCGAAAACCTTTTCACCTACGACACGCGTTGATTCTCCGTCGGGGGAGACTTCCCGAAAGAAGCAGGAGCGATAGCCGACATGACACGCTGCTACCTTCTGCTCAACCTTTATCAGTAGGGCATCGCCGTCACAATCAACTGCGACAGACGCAACCGTCTGTGTATGCCCCGAAGTCTCCCCCTTTATCCATAATTTTTGGCGGGAACGACTCCAGAAGCAGACACGCCCGGTGGTTAATGTCTCTTTTATCGCTTCCGCGTTCATATAGCCAACCATCAGGATTTCGTTATTCGTACAATCCTGAATGACTGCGGCGACCAAACCATCGCGGTCATATTTGAGTTCCGACAAAATTTTCATGCGAATTCTCCTCTTTAAAAACAAAAAACCTTATGCAGCTCGGATTCGTGTGCATAAGGCTTCAACTTTCTATAAAACCCCGTTGGGGGTAACATGTCTATAGATATCCGTTTGAACGCACACTCCTCCGTAAGCAATTGGAATGCCACCAATGCCAATGATTGACTATGCTATGCAGATTGGAGTGTGAACGGAAAAGTGTCATTTCTCTCGCTTTTCAAAAACGGTTGATGACTGCCAAATTTTTGGATTTACCCACGCTTAATATTAATAATACCACATCCACTTTGCATTGTCAAATTTTTTATTTTAATTGAAAAAATTTTGCAAAAAACAGTGAAACGTGATATAATATATGCATCACAATTAAATAAACGAACGATTCAGGTGCCGGAGAGAGCCGGAGAATAGGGAAGCGCGGTGAGAATCCGCCACGGCCCCGCCACTGTAAACGATCACAAATATCCGCTGAAAAAACCACTGTCAATTTACTGATGGGAAGGTTCAGTGGACGCAAGATCGGAAGTCAGGAGACCTGCCTGAGTCGTGTTTCACGCATCTGCTTTCGCGGGAAAGCGGTGGAACAGAGCACAGTATCCTGTCAGATCAGAAATATAAATACCGATAGATATACGGTATGGAATTCTTTTACACACTTACAGGATACGCCTTATACAGAGTGTCGCTTCCCCCCTGTCTTTCCGTGAAAGCAGGGGTTTCTTGTTTCATTACGGAGGTTTTAATGAACAAAATTGTAGCGACATCGCCTGCAAGCGCGTCCAGAAAAATCTTTCGGCGACATTTTTCGTGTTATTTGCTCCTACTTATAGGCGCAATCCTTTTCACACTCACCATGGGTCCAGCCTTTGGACAAACAGAGGCTCAAGACCTCGCAGTTGTCATAAATGCGTTGACGCATCCCGACTTAGGTATCACCGCCTCACTCTCACTCATCAATCTGATGGAACTGAGTGAGCGTCGAGCTGTTGACAATGAGATACTTCATTTCAGTGCCGAGCCACTTAATCGAAGGCGAGCAGTCGGTCTTTCCATTCGCGGACACCTCGCTTATATCCCCACCTTTAATTTACCCATTACGGGTGCTGCGAGTTCCGGCGATAACATCTTTATTGTCAACTTGGAGGACCGAGAGATCGTTGGTGAAATTCCGATTCAAGCCGGTGCGACTCCTCAACAGGTCGCTGTTGTCGGCGAGAACAAGATGTACGTCACCTGCGCCGCAGCGCACGAGGTGCATGTCATAGACATCAATAACCGCAATGTGACGAAGGTCCTCATGGGTTTCTTCAACAAACCGACCGGCATCACGCTTCTCAACGGCAAAGCCTATGTCACAAATCCCGCATGGGAGTACGATCCTGTTGCACGCAAGACCACCTACTACGATAGTAGTGTTACAGTAATTGATACAGAGACGGACAGCATTCTGAAGTCAATTCCAGTGCCGACGAACGCAAGTGGAATCCTCACTGATGGCGAATCCACTATCATTGTCAAAACAACGGGAAATTACAATGACATCCTGGGGCATCTCGTTCTGATTGACGCTAATACCGATGAGGTGGTGGAAACGGTTAAACTCAAACTGACCCCCGGTTCCTTCGCTCTCAATTCAGAAAAACAGTTGTTTATCCAAGGCAGCTGGCAAAACCCAGGGCTGCTCATCTATGATGTTGCTGCACGAGACTGGATCCGCGACGAAGATGACACGCTTACCAATTTCAGTAACGATGCAGACGCACCTATCAGTGGCGGTCTGACTTTTGCACCGGATGGGAATCTCTACATCACCCAACCCGATTGGTCAGGTAGTGGACAGGATTTCGTTCGCGTCATGGATGTAGCAGATGCGTCTCTCCTACAAACCTATCACGTTGGACCCGGCGGCTCTATTTTGGGGTTCGCAAGGATTGTCCCGAGACGCTCGGACATCAACAACGATGGGTTTGTCAATATGAAAGATATGATAATCGCAGGCCGTTTTCTCGGTGACGAGGGTGCTGGAATACTTGCGGATGTCAATGGAGACGAAGTTGTTAATATCCTTGATCTGGTGCTGATAGGTCAAGGGCTGTAACTTAGCATTCATAGGCGAGGGAAACACTCCAGCAAAAACACCTCGCCTTTCACAAATTCCATGCATGCGCAATACCTTCATGAAATTGCATGACACACGCTCTGAATCGAACACCATATCAATCTGCAATAGAGAAAATCTTATGGGGCGTGCCGCTGCTCGTTTTTTTGCTCAGTTGCACTTCAGACCCCAAAGAGGAACCGATCTCGTGGAAGGTGACGTTCTTTTCGTTAGGGGCAAAGGTGCAATTTGATGCGGCATCACCCGTCCTGCATCTGAATGCTTTTAATTCGGAGGGTGTAGTGGTTGCGCAACTCAACTTCCCAGTATCACCTCGTCAGACGGAATCCCTCTATTTTGAATGGCAGGCAGGGGAAACCTATAAATTTGAAGCGACCTCGTCTACAGGGAACATCAGCGTTCAAACGATAACTGCCCCGCGGACATACACACAAGGCAATTTAGAGATTGCCATCCCCTACGGTGCTGCGACGCAGGCGGATTCGGCGGATACATTAGAAAATGATCAGAAGGCACTCGTTCTAAGTGGGAGCGAGATGACAGCCACGGTTCTTGTTACAAACGGGAACACGCCAACAACCTTTGAACTGGAATTTTGTCTGCCATCAATCCTAACCGTCGTTCACTTACCAGTAGGTTGGAAAATCGAAACAATTGACACTGTAACCTGCCTCTCCACTACCGACAGATTTCGAGTCGCATCGGAGGTGTGGTACCGTGAATTAGTTTTGAGAACCTCCGAGACAAGTCGTTCGGATAGACAAGAGATTTCGGGGACTGTCCATTTCACAACTGACATAGGACAAACATGGGAACAGCAAGCAACGGTGCAGCTACGAGTCGCAACCGTTTCAGAAATCGCTGAAAACCTCTCAATAGAATCTATTGATATGCCGACGGATGCGACAGGCACAGTAGATTTGAAACAGCGAAAAGATACTGTCTACTACCCACGTCCACTGTTCAGTTGGCTCCGAACCCCGCAAACCAATGCATTTGAACCGACAACCTATCAGACAGTCCGACTTCACAACGAAGGCGAAGAAACGATTCATGTAGTCGTGTCATCAACTAACACGGATACGAAAAGTGGCGAAATTATTTCATTTCTCGCGCCCCCAGAAACAGCAAACGGAGGGACCAATCGGAGTGTAGCGTTTGCGAGCTTGCTGGGTGGCACGGTTACAGAGATTCCGTTGCCTATCTACTTTCATCCAGTGTATTTACGGCAGGGAAACCAGCCAGAACAAGCAATTCCGGGGGAATATGTGCGCGACATCGCAGTGAAGGTCTGGGGAAGCGACGCGACAATCCTTCGTGAACAACGTCCGCTGCACCTGATCGTCCCAAATCAACAGGCACTGCTCGTCAGTCTGTTGGCAATCATCAGTAGTAGCATCGGTTTCGCATTCGTCCTGCGACTTCATAAGTGGCTTTTCGCCGGTTTCACAACAAAACAGCTGATCGTGATTGCGCTGTTCAGCACAACGGTTTTTGTAGCGGTGATGGTTCCGTCAACGCTGTTTCTCAACTTAATCCGTGCCGTTTTGGGTCCAGGCTCGGTGCTTCTAACCGGTTTAATCAACGAAACACTCTACTATGCTTTGCTGACGGCACTACTTATCTACATTAATGGGGACCCGGAAAATGCGGAGGCTACGGATCGGAAACGCGTTAAAGGCAGCGGTGTAATCTTACTTGTCTCTGCAGTGCGTTTACTTCTCGGTGGTGTCACGTTTGGGCTTTTCACACCGATGGCGATCGTTTACACCGGTACAAGCGTTCTTCTATTGGAAACAGGATTTCTGTGCGTCCGAGGGCGCAGCCTGCTGGCATGGGCAGTCGTCTTAGGCGTTTGCGACGCACTCTCCACCTATGTCGATTTTCAACTCTCTATACTGTTCTATCGGCTTTTTTATGCCGATTGGTATATCGTCCTCCGAATCTTAATCGAAGGTTTCGTCTATACATTTATCGGTGTGCTTCTCGGTGGACGGTTAGGTAAAGGCTTATGGCGTGTGGCGGACTAATCCATAAATATGTAGTCAGTTGGTTGGCGAAAAACTCTTCCACGCCGCTGGCGCGGGAAATCACCAATTCAAATATAAGGAAACATTACAATGAAACGAATTCAGTCTTTGACGCTACTCTGCTTGTTCATCGTCTTATCTATCGGTATTGCGACGGCTGACATAAACGTTACTTGGGTCAGAACAGGCGCAGTACTTGAAACCGAACATAAACAGGATGTTGATCTCCAAATCAACGTCGCAACCGTGTCTAACGACACAACACAGGCGTTAGCAGAAACACCAACTGTCCAACAATTTGACGCGAACCGTTTTCTTCTTCAATTCGCATGGCAACCGAACCAAAGTTATCAGTTTCGCTTAAATGACAGTGTAACAACAGCAACTTCGCCGTTGAAGCCAGAACCTTATCTCATCCGTACCGTCGAATTAGACGGACTCTTATCGCTGATGGAAAACCTTCGTCAACCCGCGAAACCGACTGCACTTGCCTTGGGACATGGCAGTAGACCTAATACAGAGAAGTTAGCAATAGCGACAGATAGCGGACATCTCGCGGTTTTGCAACCCCTCACAGGTGAGACCCTTTGGAAAACCCGTATTTCGGAAGGTTATGTGAGACGGATGGCATTCAGTTCTGACAATACACGCCTTTATATTGGTGAACAAGCAGCAGATGGGTTTATCTACTGCTACGACCTAACAACCGACAAACCGACACTCCGCTGGAAATACCGCACCGCTGACGACATTGAAACCTCTACACCGAGCAACCCTGATAGCGTCTACGCGTGGGTAAGCTACCCCGGTCCAGCGTGCATGCGCACCCTGACGAACGGAGACCTTTTGGTTGCGAGTGTGCATTCGTGGACAGAAAACAATACACCACTTAAGAAGTCCCAACTCTATCGATTTGACGGTGAAACCGGAGAAGTCACTTGGAAATGGACCCGCGAACACGCTGTGCCAAAGGTGGTACGCTGGTTCGACGTAAGCGGTGATGGAAAAACACTCGCCCTCGTAACGGATAGCGGGCATAACTTACAAGGCAATGCCGCGAATGAAAGCGGCAACGGAAAACTCACTGTCCTCAATGCAGAAGATGGAACGGAAAAATGGCACGTGGATATTGAACCTTTACGCGAGTATTTTGCGCAGGTCACATTTTGGAGAGGTGTCAGTCTATCCCCCGATGGCGAGTTCATCAACGTCGCAACTGACGATGGACGCGCCTTTATTTTCGACATAAACAAGCCTGAACCGATATGGCAGGAAAATTTGGCAACACCACTGGAGGTAAGCGGCATCCCTATTGTAGCCACTTCTGGCACGATTGACGCGACGAATGCAGCAGCACTCTTTGTTACTGGGGATACCTACATCCCCTATCATCTCCGAAAAGGCGCGCAAAAACCTTCGGCGGGACACCCCAATGGGATGACGCTGTTTGCCTATTCATGGAACGGTGAAAAAAGTTGGCAGTGGAAACTTGAGAACATGCCGCAAGGCTTACGTATTGACGCGATGGACCGTTATGCCGTATTGTCTGTCTCCAAGCGGACACAGGATCCGAATGAGAGTCTCCACGGTGTTTCGGTGTTTGATTTGAAAGCGGGGGGCAGCGGTTTGGCGAAATACCTGTACACCTACCGCACAGAAGGACAACTCCCCTACGATACACTTGCAGTCAGTGCGGAGGGTGCCTTAATCGCTATCGTTGAGGTGCCAATAGCGATGCAAGATGAAACGGTGCGCGGAAAGAATCGGGTGCATGTGCTGTATTGATTTTTGATTGCCTGAATTGGATTTGTTCAACGTTTTGGCGTAGGCATACAGATAGCCAGAAGATTATTGGCAGAAGCCGAGCATCCTACACCGAAATTTGAAATTGGTAGCACGCATGCATCGGCGACGATATACGCTCGATAGTCCTTTGTGCCATGAGAACTCGCTGATATCAAAACTTAAGGGGAACAACAACCCTGTTGTTCCCCAAATTGCAACTCTAAAGCAGACACAAAAGTGCCGCAGATGGATAACTATAGGACTTACGCGGTCCCTCGCTGGCTAGGTTTGAAACCTCGCCAGCGGCGTGTGGGAGGTAAATAGTCATCAGACAAGTGCGTAAATCCTAAACTATTTTATTGCGCGATTGCATTCTGGGCAACCGCATTTTGGGTCGCGACAATCACACCCTGCAACGCCTGAAAATAACTCATCTCAGCCATTTTGATCGCGTGCGTATCCTCATTTTCGCGGGCACGTCTGAGTGCTTCCCAACTCAATGCCAGCATCTGATTCGTTCTCTCTAAAATTCGCCAATCCGCGTTTGAAATCATAGTATCCCCCGAAATCTATTACGCTATCGGCGGCTTATTGTTCCGCTCAAACAGCGCGTTCAACGCCTCGCTCAACAGATCTTGAATACTCGTGTCTTTCTCAAGGGCAAGCATCTTCAGTTGTCGATGCACGTCCTTGTCAAAATGTCCGGAAATCATCTTTTTGCCCTGACGGGACGGCGGCACCGTTGAAATCGGTTTAGGTGTTGTTCCAATGGCAACTTCGCCCTCGCCTGACAGAATCGCTACTGTTTTCATATAATATATGCCTCCACACATGTGCACATGTAAACATGCATACATGTATGAACATATATTACGTTAGTTGTACAAATCGGTTTCAAGTGAATGAAAATTTAATTTTCCCGACACGCGGAAACCAAATTTTGCTTCGCAGTGAGAATGCTTTACATTTGCGATCTGCATTCCCAACCGCACCCTATTATGTGTCAAGCGGAATATCGTATGCTACAAGGGGGCCACCTTCCCATTCCCGCCACTCTGGATCGTTTTCATAGAAATCCGCCATCTCCTTCGCTTGTTCGCTTAGGATACGGTTTCTCTCCGCCTTTGGTAATTGCAGAAACTTACGACGTTCACTAAGTGGGTTATCAGTAGACGGATCCATCGTCTGATTAAGAAGGGGTTCGACTTCTGTATCACAGGTTAGCTCACCCCACAATTGGGCGGACTTAATTCCAAAGACGGAAGCGATTCGATTGAGGACTCTCGCTGTTGGTTGCAGCTTCCCGCGTTCATACTTTGACAGTGTTTGACTACTAACTAACCCATCAATTGCAGCTTCCAAGTCCCCGAGAGACATACCACGAGCAAGTCTAAATCTTCTCAGTCGTTCTCCTACCATGATTACAATACCTTTCATTTTTACAACGGAATGTCATCGGATTCATCAGTTGTTATAAGTCCTAATCCAGTTAAGAAAGGAAAGGACACCTTCGATATCCTCTGCCTTCACGTCCCAATTGTACTCTTCGGCTATCTGCTGCACCTGCGTGAGCGTGAGGGTCTCGTTTCCTTCCAAACTGACAATGTAATGGACCTTTGCAGCAATGGAGAGTTTATTAGAATCACGGGCGATCTTCTGATCATTGATAGATTTAAGCTTTTGACTCCATTCGGCAAAGCCTTGCTTTTTCTGTGCAGCACTCCAGACCTTTTCGGCGACCTCAGGTATTATAGAATAAATATAAGTATGCTTGCGAATTTCACCCCAAGGAGTTCGCTCCCCTGAAGCAGTCGCAAAAAACTCTGTATTCTCTCTAAGGACTCCATAATTCACTAAACCATCTAGGTGAGCAGCAACAAAGCTGCTATAGGGTCCATAGTAATGGGGCGTAAACCCTAAATCAAAACCCGTTAGCACTGACAAAAAATAGACTTTTTTCTGGAGGAGTGTTCGTCCCCTTAATTTGCCATCGGTCTCACCTTTGACGACAAGCAAAAGGATATCAATAATGTGCATGTTATCTCCTTATTAAGCACGACGCAAAATCTCTTGGATTTCACGTTCCTGCGTTTCTGATACCTGATCTGGAGCATAGATTTGAACAGTTTCCAATGAAGAAACATCGGTGGAAGGTCTCACGAAAAACAACTCGTTTGCATAGTCAATCATACGCCTTAGCCCGTTTTGGTCTTCGTCAAAAATCATGATTGCCTCTGGGTTAAGCAAGTTGGTTGGAATTCCGTAATTTTGGGTCCGAATCGGCGGTTTACTCACAATTACATAAGCAGCATTAAGACCAAGGTGTGCTGCAATCTCTGCTTCACATCGCTGCTTCTGTTCCGTATCAACTAACATCTCATCAAGCCGTGAGTGAAGCAGCACATCCCTTTCATCTTTGAACCTGAGTTCGGCAATCATTTTGAAGAGTTTTCTGTCGTAAAGCCTGCTGAAGATTTCCTTGGTTTCTGCCGGGACATATCCTTCAGGGGCATTTTTTAAAATCTCAATTATCTTTTCATCATGATAATTAAGATAGTTCTGAATGAAGTCTTTTTTCGTTTGTTCATAATCTTGATCGCATTCTTCGTTATTTTTTTCGGGATATCGGTAAAGCCTTGTCATTTCAGGATTGTTTCCATCAATTGCAAGCGTAATTCCTCTAATAATCATCTCATTGGAAATTAAACTGACTCGGTGCCAATACACTTGTTGCGTCATGTGATATCGCGCAAGCAGGAGTTGTTCAAGGGCGTAGATCGCTGTGCTCTTAATCGCAAGTGGTGTCACCGAATTCTCACTGATAAAACATGCTTCAATAAGTTTTTCCAGATCGTACAATCCATATTTGACACCCGAAAAATAGGAGTCACGCAGGAGGTAATCCATTTTATCGGCATCTAATTCGCTAGAAACAATATCACGCTGCCAGTTCCATGTTCCTTGTTCTTCAATCATAGAGATCACGAAATCACGTTCATCAGAACTCAAAATTTCATTGATTTCCGAGTCGGTACGAATAATATCTACGGTAATCTTTTCGTGTATTTTTTCACGAACCTGATCTTTATCAGGGACGTTCTCGTCCAACAGATGTTCGGAAACATGGCTAAACGGTCCGTGTCCAACATCATGAAGCAGTGCCGCAAATCTAATCCGATCCACTGTCGTTTCACATATTTCAATATGATCTAATTCCTGGAGCCGCTTGCAAATCCGACCCGCGATGTGCATCACACCAATTGAATGATCGAACCGCGTATGCATCGCACCCGGATACACCAAAAATGTCATTGCCAACTGCCGAATCCGACGAAGTCGTTGAAACACTTTGGTGTCAATTAGTTTTTTCTCTGTTTCAGAAAGTTTGATAAACCCGTGAATCGGATCTCTCATTTCGTGGGGACGTTCTGTCATATTAAAATTATACCATTATTTGATAAGTAATTCAAATCAATTTTCGCTATCTTCGGATTTTTCCGATTTTTCGCGAGTTACGACATACTCATAAAATCCATAAAGGATGGTGTTACGATAATACCGAAAAAGGACATGATAAAGGTGCAAGAATATAGGACACAAGAGCACACTGATACAATAAAATATAAATAAAGCGGTGCATCCATCTTTCAACAAGGCTATTGAACCGAGAACGAAAAAAATAATCCAATAAATGAGTCTGAAAAAAGATTGTTGACTTAGGCAATTTTTGTATCCTATTACCCAAATAGACATGTGAACAATAAGATAAACTATGAGCAAAATCCATATACCTTGAAGCAAATTTTCAGAGAAAGTCATTTTCATCCAAAAACTTATAGAGGCAAGGAACAAAATACTTCCCAATAGTCTCGTAGAATTGTATAGAGCTAGTAGAGCAGAAGTCCGGCTGGAGGAAGCCTCACTGTGCCTCAGTACAACAGTCCGACAAAGATTAAAAATTTCTGTATACGCGATTGGACTATTCCTTTCTGTTTTGTCAATTTCACAAATGTCAATCTCAAAAACATTTCTAAACTTGCACTTTAGTTTGTCTATAAACTGCTCTGTATACTGTTCAAAATCTTCGGGATAGATCCGACATTTGGGATTAAATAACGCCTGCTCAAAAATTCCACTATCAGCATGATACCTTTTAAGTGGTTTCCATATTGTTGAAAAGACTCCAAACAACCAATGTGTTAAGGCATGACTAACAAGACCTACAAGATAAGCAAAAAGGACGTACAGAATACCTAGCATCACGCTAGGACGCAGAAATTGCGCTAACTCACTGTTCTTATCTTTCAATTGATTGGGTAGATCTATTAGGAATGCAGGATTTATCAATATCGTCAATATTACTATTACAATCAATCCAGGCACTGCATATCCTAAAAAATCATACAAACTATGGTAACCCAGATAAATAAATAGACAGTTTATTAGATTTATGTTAGACTTTTCGTATTATGGCTTATTCATCAGATTTACGCAAACGCGTTTTAGCGTTCATTGAAGCTGGCGGTAAAAAGACCGAAGCCTGCCGGCAGTTTTCCATCGCACGCGCAACTCTGTATACGTGGTTGAATGCCGAGGATCCATTGGTGCGTAAGAAACCGGGTCCTCGGGGTCCGAGAACCCTTGACCTCCATGCGCTTGAAAAACATGTCGCTGACTTCCCAGATGAAACTCAGGCAGAGCGTGCGAGCCATTTTGGTGTCTCGGAGTTTTGCATTTACTACGCCTTGAAAACTCTCGGTATCACGCGAAAAAAAAACACTCGGGTATAAGGAGCGATGTCCGAAAAAACGATCTGCCTATCGCCAAGACCTCGCGGCACTCCAGCAGGCTGGCAAATGCGTGGTTTATGCCGATGAGAGTGGGTTCCGAGACGAAAGTCATAGACGTTACGGGTATGCCCCGAAAGGAGAAGCCGTCTATGGGCTTATCTCAAGTCAACGCACTCGGACTCGGACCTTGCTTGCTGCGCGTTTTCAAGGGACTTTCAGCGCTGCGCGTCTGCTTCAGGGTGGATGTAAATCCGCAGATTTCAATGAGTGGTTAGCCGAGATGGTCTGTCCGCGTTTGACCGCAAATCACGTTCTGATCTTGGATAATGCGATGCTTCACAAGACGTCTCAGACGCGCCAACTCATAGAGGGGACAGGAGCGAGCCTATTATTTCTGCCGCCTTATTCCCCGGATTACAATCCGATTGAACACGATTTTGCCAATATCAAACGAAAACGTGAATATTATCCTGACTTGACACTTGAGGATATTATTCAAGAATATGAAAATGTCTAATTAATTCTAAGGTTTACCATAAATGGAATTCGCACCGATTTTACCTCTTAAAGCAAATCTGTTTTATCAATGTGGCTTACGAATCACCCTCCGAAGATGTCCTTGTGTAGCTGCTCATAGACCTTCATACCGGGTTGAATGCGCGAGGCAAGCACATCCATCATGAAACTTCCCTTGTCATTTCCCAAGTAAGCTGATTTTAAAACCTTTTGAGCAGCGCCATGTACCTCCTGAACAATAGACTTCAGGTTATCCGACGATTTTAATCCATGTTTGTCGAGGGCATCTTGTTTCGCTGTAAGTAAATCATTAATCTTATCGGGCGCGCCATAGTCTTCACATAGTTTAGTTAGCACCTCGTCGTCAAGGAGATAACTTTCGATGGTTTTCCGCGATAGAGTGCGGATGCCTTTTTTGGCGTTCCGCTTTATTTCCCCACACGTTGCTTTATCCCTGTCTACAATTCCGATAACTTTTGCACTCTTCGCAATCTTCTCGATAGCAAGATTCGCTGCCGTTACAGACTTTTCGACGTTTCCTCTCGCACCCAAAGAAACAAAATCAATTTCTGGGTAACGATTCTTAAAAATGTTCTTATAACACTCAGCGTCAAACTCTTCACCCTCACAGAACACAGTCCGCCCGGTTACCACCAATTCAGCGAGGTCTCCCAGAGCAACTTCATAGGTACGCGCCCAGAAGTCTGGATCCGGTGTAATGGGTTTGAGCGTTACTTGCTTATCAAAATTATCCTTACCGAAATCAAGAAACACGACTGATTCTCGATCTTCCTCCCAAAGTTCTTGTGCCTTGCGTACCATGCCGATGGAATGTGTGGCAATCCAAAGTTGCGATTTAGGAGAAATAAGGTTGTAGAGTTCCTCCAGAAGTTGTCCCTGCAGTTTCGTGTGGATATGAGCTTCTGGTTCGTCAATACAAATTATGGTTTCGTTGTACTCTGCCTTTGTTACAATGACATCAAGTAGTAGGTCAAGAGCAGCTTTTTCGCCGCTTGCCAGATTCTGAAATGAAAACCTTTCGCTTGTTCCTTTGTCAAATTGGAATAGGTTTCCATCTAAAGGATTTCCTAAATTTTTTAATATCAATGGTGGGTCGTTGAATAAATTACCCAACGCGCCACGGAGTTCATCAAGAGTTTCATTTTGAAAATCGACCAAGTTTTGTGTGTTTCCTCCAACTTCGGAACTACGTTCTAACCATTGAAGTGCTAACTTCCAATAATTTGATGCAAACACCTCGTCGTTTTCTATCAGGCTGCCGCGCCTACGTTCTTTCGTAAGATCAATCCTATTGATGGTATATGGTAGTGTTGAACTGTTCCTATAAGCGGTACGCACACGGATACTTTTGTCGAATATATATGATCCTGGAAATCCTATATCTTTGTCAAACTCAACCGTTACATCATGCCAAGTACGATCAGGTGAATACGAATTTGCTATGTCCCATTCGTAAGAAATCATTCTTTGTTCTTGAGTCTGTTGCAAACTCTTGTAGTAAGATATACTGTACCTGGGTTCATTAGATTTAGTATAATAATCCATATCTTGATAATATTTTTCCAAATATTCAACATCATCCGCCGCCATTCCTAATTTATAGGGATAAGTATTCAGAGCATCAAACACCGAGGACTTCCCACATCCATTCGGACCGATCATCACCACGAGTTTTGCCGTTTCAGGTAAACCTTCAATACTCAAATCTGTGAAACGTTTGAAATCTTTTAGTTTAATCGATTTTATCTTCATGTATCTCACTCCTCATTTTCAACTCCATAAAGTGCGGACACTAATTTATCCAATTTCTTTTCAAGGCGAACTACTTTTCTCTCAAGCCCTTTCCGCTTGGCATCGAGAATCTTATCAACCAATTCAACAATCGGAGCCTGTTGTTCAGGCGACACATCCGGAATCGGTAGTTTTTTCCAGTCATTAGGATAGAGATCTGTATTACTCCGCCGATTCGATTGCAGAAAATCATAAGCGACAGCAGAATTCATTACGCCAATCAAAAACTTAATCGCAATTCGGCGGCTTGTCTCTTCAAGTGCTTCCCTTTGAGGCAAATCCGGGCGTTGAGGTTTTTCATCACGGTAACGAGTTGATATTTTTATTGATCTATTACGTATACCAGTGAAACTATGCCATGGTACAGACACTACTACAGTATGGTTGCAAAGCAACCGTGATTCATCTAAAACTGCCTGTACTTCTCCGCCTGTAATTCGCATAATTAATATCTTCGCCCCCACATCCCAAATCTCAGGAAATTTCGCACTTCTAAATAAAGCAGGTGCCCGCTCTGTTTCCCACTCCAGCCATTTATGTGTAGCAGGAAGCCATCTGTCAAGATGTTTTCCCTCAACAAAAGGTTTTGGATGAATGTCATCTTTTACGTCTGAAACCAAATTTTCCAACTTAAATGCACCTTGTGCTCTTTTTTCATCTGCTTGAACCTCCATTCCAGTTGTTATATAGCAGATGTTATCAAGCGTTATTGTTGGGACTGTGAATTGCTGCGCAGCAGTATCTTCTGGGAAAAATGTCCGGTACGTAAGATTTTGCTGTTTGTCGGTTGATAGGAGATGGACTTTGCCAAATTCTGGGTAATGTTCGCGGCGTTCAGGTTTGTGATTGCTTCCATCCGCGTGTTGAAAGAGATAGATAACATTTTTTACAGAGGCATCAAAAATCTGAACTTTGCTAAGGAAATCAAGTCGTAAGATTTTGCTGTTTTCCAGAAACCACTCTTGTGATTTCAGAGCATATGGCGCGTTACAGTAAGCATCAGAAACGATGAGTGTTGTAAAACCGCTTGGTGTGAGAAGTTTATAACTCCGTTCAATAAACGGGATAAACAGATCCCACTTTTTAAAAAGTGTTTTATACTGTTTACTGTCTTTAATCTCCTGACGCATTACTCTAATCTTTTCTCGCAGTATCGGATCATCCGCGCCAGCATCTGCTCTGACATAAGGCGGATTGCCGATGGTAATATCAAATCCATCCGTGATACCGAACATCCACTCAGGATCAAAGAAATCAGCAACAGCATTTTGGTCATACGGATCCCAGTGAGCAATTCGGTTTGCCTCTTTGAAGTGTGCAGACAGTTTTGATTTCTGAACTACATACGTCTTTTCGAGTTTTTCACGAACTTCCATGCGCGCCTGCTCTGTCTGAAATTTACTAACCTGTTCAGATATTTTGTTTTGTGCATCTGTCATCCAGCGTTCCTGCTCACCTATCAGCAACTTAGTCAATTCTTCACGGCATGCTTTTTCTTCTTTGATATACCTCAGTTTCTTTGAGCGTAGGTTTTCACTGAAGTATTTATAACGGATGCGTTCAATCTCTATCCTTTTCTCCTTGATAGGATCAGTTTCAAATAGGAGCTGCTGTGCCTCTTTGTTTACCCCGATGAGCGTATTGGCGGCGACCAACTTCGTCTCCAGATTGGGGAGTGGACGGATGCCATAGTTCGCGTCTCGGTTATCATTTGATTCTTGTTCTATAATGAGCGAAATGAAAAAACGTAATTTGGCAATCGTCACAGCAATAGGTTGGATATCTACACCATAGATACAGTTCTGAATCAAGTAAAGTTTACGTCCGTAATTGTTGTATTGGTTCGCCTCCGAAAAGGCTTCAGTAATACCGGCAAGCGCGACTTCTCGGCTTTGCGGGTCAGGAATCTTTTCCGCCTGCTCGATTTGTCGCTGTTTCCAACGCTCATTCTCCGGGTCCAATTTTTTCAGGATCAAGACGAGTTTATTAAGAATTCCCATCGGGAAAGCACCAGATCCAACGGCGGGGTCAAGAATTTCAAGTTCATCTATCACATTGATCAACGGATCGATTTCTGCTTCATGGATGAGGTGATCGTTCGGTTTATCCTTTTCGCCAAGTCGGTTGTATGCAAGGAGATCCTCTCGGAGCCGCTCTTCCAACCACTCCTGTCCACCGTCATAAGGTTCAACTTTCTCAAGGAAATAAGCGATCAATGCCTCGTCTACCATATAGTCAACGATCTGACGCGGCGTGTAGTAGGACCCAGTCGTTTTGCGGGCGGCGGCTTCCGATTCGGGATTATATACCCCAAGCAGATTCTCAAATACCTGTCCGAGCAGTTCCGGGTCTAACGCGACTTCCTGCTCTACGGGTGTGTTCTCTTCGACGGTAAACTTGTAGCGCGAGAAAATCTCAAAGATGCCGTTATCTTTTTCAAAAAAGAGTTTTGCTGGGACGTGTAGTTTCTGTCTGTGGTTTTCATTGTCCGTGAAGCAATCAACACGGACACCACCGACGCGTTGTCCCTTAAACGAATCAAGAGAATCGAACAAACCACCGTTAACGAATGGTACCTGCTTAAGGTGCTCCAGAAATCCATCAGGGTTTTGGAGGAAGTCTTCATAACGATATTTATTTGCGTTCCGATTATCGTCGTTATTCCGTCTACTGAAGGCGCGGTTATTTAGCGGTGTGTTTAGCGTCGCGAAGAAGAGATTTTGCAGGACAGCTTGGTAGTAATCGGATGTCTCTAAATCAAAATCGTTCAGGTATCCTCGCGTCCCTTCTTCGTCAAATAGGTCTGATGGCACGAGTTCTTTTTCTTTAAGAAACCAGATGAAGAGCAGCCGCGTGACCATTCGGATAACTTGTGTTTTGTTTTTCTTATCAGGAAATTTGCACGTTTCTGCTGATGCTGCCCATTCATACCACTCTTCAAGATCACGATAGAAACGTTTATTGAGTGCCTCTGTATTGAGGATACCTTCCCACGCATTGTGGAGTGTATCAAAGTTACGAACATTTTCATTTTCAATGAGGTGGCGAAGGTAGAGTTCCGATATAATATCAATATGTGCACGTTTCGGGGAATCCAGGTTAATATCCTTGATAAGCGTCACTTTTTCCAAAACCTGCTTTGTATCGTTGCTCAGGTTAGGTCTACGGTTAATGATGGCGAGGGAGAGCACAGCACCGTATCGGAATATCACCATGATCGCTTTTTCAAGTGCTTTATTGATAAAACGGGTGATGTTAGCAAGTTGTGTGCGTGTGTAGGTGTTTTTGGTCAGTTGAACCGTGACAAACATATAAGAGGTTCTGAGCGTGTCTTCTATCTGGGTGCTTTCAAACAACGTCCCTTGTGCTGGGGCTATCTGTTGGTTAATTTCACTATCCGCTACTTGCATGATCTGAAAAAAGAATTGCCAATCGTCAATGCAGAGTTTATCGGTTGGGTTAGCAGTTTCTAATGCGGCTGCAGTAAGACGATCGAATCTATCGCTATCTATATCGTCGTTTCCAACTCGCTTGCTGTAGTAGCCGAGGGTGTTCAGGAGGGTTATGGAGGCTTCTCTTAGCGGTTGTTGATCGAAATTCTTTAGGACGTTTTCAATGTTTTGTCTGATTGTTATTTCTGAATTCATATAGGTCCTGCCTTTTCACTTTAAGAAGGATGAATCACGAGCCACGTAACGAGTTCAAATTCAGTCTTTTCCGTAATCTGACTATCAGCAGTCGGCAGCAGCGCATCGGCACTCGCGTCAAGTTGATCGTTGACCTTCCGATTGTATTCCTCACGAATTGAATTCAGTGCGGTATCAAGTAGCATCTCATAGATCGTCATATCGTTGCCATTGTCAGTTTCCTCGTTAAACCAGTTGCAGAGATCTTGATCATGAGATGTTTTCCCCACACAAAGCCGACTGAAGCGTTCTAAGACGCTCTTCGGATTGGTGAATCCAATAGAAACCCCGCCATCTTCACTGATATGTACGAGGTAGTAAGGATGAATCGGGTTGAGTTTTTCACCTTCTTCACTATCCTCTCCCTCACCGGTCTGCTTTAGACAGAAGATAACCCCCGGTTTGATATTCACAGGAATCCCCTCGTGTGTGAGCGGTGCGGTGACGGCGTATAAGCCAAGCGGAGCATCTCTGAGTTTCGCTTCATTTTGACGGAGGTAGTCGAGCAGCTGCGCCCGGAAATCGTCAAGTGTGAATTGGTTGAGATTCAACTGCTCCTCAATATCTTCAAAATCAAGGATTTCGGTTTTCATGCGACGGATCTGTTCGTCGCGGTGTGTCCAGACCTGTTCCATGCTCTCTTTTTCCTTCAATGAGAGCAGATCATCGTCGCCTGTAGCAGTGAGATTGACGAGTGCCATGCGTGCCTCAACGCGAGGTTTGAGATTGATGTATTCGTCGAGTTCAGGCGTGGGCCAGAAGTTGACGAGATAAATCTTCTTGTTTTTGCTACCAATACGGTCAATTCGTCCGAAACGTTGAATAATACGGACAGGGTTCCAGTGGATGTCGTAATTGATGAGATAGTCGCAGTCCTGTAGGTTTTGCCCTTCAGAGATACAATCGGTAGCAATGAGAAGATCAATTTCGGGAGTAGTATCTTCTCCTTCGTTTTCAGCATCCTCCCGCTCTTTGGAGATCGGCGAGAAATTGGTGAGAATTTCGTCAAAGTCATTTCGGACGAGATCGCTTCTGCTTGCACCACCGGTAACGACAGCACTCTCGATATTAAGCGTCTCGGTTGCCCATTCGTGCAGATTATCGTAAAGGTAGTTAGCAGTATCGGCGAAGGCGGTAAAGACAAGGACTTTGCGATTCTCTTTCCCATTTCTATTTTTTTCGGGGTTCTGCACCTTGGTGGCAATCAGCTGCTTGAGTTGCTCCAATTTGGCATCGCGCGCGGGTGTGATGTTGTTCCCGATTTGGTAAATTTTATCCAATTGCATTCTATCGTCCCGAAGATCGGCAAGCCAAGCGTCAAGGTCGAGATGTTCAAATGGATAGAACTGGTTTTTTCCTGCTTCTATGCCATCCTGTAGTTCATGATCTTCATCTTCCGCATATTCTTCCTCTGCCTCAGCCAACGGATCAAAGCCAGCTTCTTTTTTCATTTTCCCATTTAAAAAGTCTTCAATATCGGATTCAAGTTTGGAAATTTCTTTAACGGTGCGTTCCAATGTAGTTGTGAAGGAGTGAACACTACTCTCAAGCCGTTTGAGGAAGTTCACTTTCATCATGCCGATAAGGTTGAATTCGCGTTGCCGGAGAAGCCTCTCGCCATAATGATGGCGGCATTCTTTACGGATATAATTTGATGGAATAAAGCGTGCGAGTTTATAGCCATCAATTTGGTGGCTAATCGCTTGGTAGGTCGGAAATTTACCTTGCAGATCAATTTCAGGAAAGATAGATTTCGGAGGTTCGCGATCTGGAAACTGACCAACCTCCTCAATGGGATTGTCATAGAAGTTTATGACATGTGTGCGGGAACGGGCGATCGTGAGTCGATCTAACAGGGCAAAAAAATCAGCGTTCAGGCTTTCCGAAAGACTTTCCTGTTTTTGAGACTTTTCGTGCATCTGTTCAGCTTCTGCTGTCCACGTATCAAAACGACTTTGTGCAGCGTTGAGCGTCCCTCTAATGCTTGGAATACCAGTCTGTCTAAAAGCGTCGTCCTCATCTTCAGTGATTAAACAGATCTGATTCGCAAGGTCAGTGAGTCGATTGTTGACCGGTGTGGCGGAAAGCATGAGAACCTGAGTTTTGCCGCCACTCTGGATGACATCCTCTAATAACTTATTATAGCGGCTTTTACGGACAAGGTTACCGTTCTGATCAAGTGTGTTGGTGGATCGATTTCGGAAGTTGTGGGATTCATCAATGACCACGAGATCGTATCCATCCCATTCGTGCTGTGCAAGGTCAATGCCGTTGGATTCCCCATGGTCTCTGCTCAGATCCGTATGCGCCAGCACGTTGTAACGGAACCTATCGGCTTTCAATGGATTGCGTCTTCTGCGAAAGTGTACTGGATAAAGCGTCCAGTTCTTTTCTAATTTTTTCGGACACAGCACCAAGACATTTGCATTTCGCAATTCAAAGTATTTGATAATCGCGAGTGCCTCGTAGGTTTTGCCCAATCCGACGCTATCAGCGATAATACACCCATTATATGCCTTGAGTTTCTGGATGCACGCCTGCACACCGTGCTTCTGAAAAGCGTAAAGCGTCTGCCAGATTTCTGTCTGCAAGAATGAAGGATTCGCTTCGGCAAACTGCATATCGCTTGCGTCTGTCAAAAAGTCTTCAAAGAGGTGGTAGAGGGTTTTGTAGTAGATGAATTCAGGGTCTTTGTCCTGATAAGCATTCGCCAGATTCTGTAATACCTCGGCAGTGACATCCACTACCTGGTCCGACTCCCAGAGGCTATCAAACCATGTCTTCAGATCGGCGCAATCGCTCTTGCTGTCAACTTCAAGGTTAAGTTCAATGTTGCTTGCTTTGCCGCTTAATCCCAAACCGCGCACGGTAAAATTTGAGCTGCCGATGATTGCATCTGTGCTATTACCGTTCTCAATATAATACATCTTGCCGTGCAGAAAATTTGTTTTGCGTACCGATTTGATTTTAACCTTCTTCTTAATCCAATCAGCACACGCCTTGGCAATCTCACTTTGGGAGAGTTGATTCCCAAGTTCCAACCCATTTTCGGTGAGACGAAACGCTTTACTCTCTGTTTTTGAGGGATCCATTCCACCGATAACATCCGGTTCACCGAAGAGAAAACGGAGGTTATCAATGCCAGTCAGTGAATCTCTGAGGGCATTGAAGGCATTAATTGTAAAATAGGCGGAGACGAAGGAAAGGGACGCACCGTCTTGGATTTTATCCTTTAGAAAATTGGCAACGGTGCCGTATATATTGTTGTCTCGAATTCGGGAGGTTTTTAACATTGTGTTTTGTGGACGAACACCGCATCACAGATCAAATGATGTTGCCGTGTGATGTTCAACGCGATATTTATGCATCCGTGTCATTAGTTTTCGGACAATCCGAATTTAACTTCTGTGTATCGTTCAGGCGTGAAAATTTCACACCTTGCTTCTTGAGTTCTTCCTGTCTACGCATTACATCGGCACAATACTTATGAACGTCATGATTGAAGCGAGCGTTAACTCGTCGCTTCGCTTCGCGGACTTCCTCCAGAATCTCGTTCATGTTTCAATCTCCGGTAATTGCTTTGGTGTTAGAATTTTGACCGGAAAATAACCTGCTACTCTACAAACCCGATTAAACTGAATTAATCGATTCCTCTAACGATCCAGTTGAAATCAACCCGTCCGCCCTATTTGCATTATAAAACATTTCTCTATAACATTCAAGAAAAATCGCAGGGGCATTCAATATCCCGATTCTTTCTTCTGTAAGGTCGATCTCCTGACCGCGCTTCCCATCCCAATTTCGATTGACACCAGCAACTGCCTCTGCTATGCTGTTAATCCATTCCATCTATTTTGATTCACAAACAAGGGGAAGATTTTTCATGGACAGATTAGAGGGTAAAGTCGCAATCGTAACGGGTGCCGCCAGAGGGCATGCCGAGGCAGTCGCACGGAGATTCGCAAAAGAGGGCGCAGCGGTTTCCATCTGTGATGTTATTCCTGTGCAAGCGTTAGAGGCAAAGGTAGGTTCAGAGATTAGAGCCGCCGGTGGAGATGTCATCTGTTTTGAGACCGATGTTTCGCAAGAGGCACCCGTTGATGAGATGGTCGCTGCTACCATCGAAAAATTCGGCACTGTTGATATCCTCGCCAACGTCGTCGGCATCGCGGGACCGACGAAGGATGTCTGGGATATGACGTTGGAAGAATGGCGGCGCACGCTTGAGGTCAATCTCGATTCGCTGTTTATCTGTTCTAAAGCCGTTCTACCGGAAATGATTCGCAAAGAATACGGAAAAATCATAAACTTCAGTTCTGGCACAGGCAAACAGCCGCTTTCGCACAGGGCACCCTATGCGACTTCTAAGATGGGAGTTATCGGTTTCACGCGCACACTCGCTGCGGATGTCGGACGTTACAATATCAACGTCAACGCCATCTGTCCGGGTTGGCACATGGAGCGAAGCCTTGAACTCGCCAGAGGCAGGGCTGAATACATGAACAAACCCTTTGATGAAGACGCATTACGCGAGCGATACGGGCAGACAAACCCGAAGAGTGTTATCGCCGGTAGGTGGTGTTCCGATGAAGGTTACAGTGATAAAGGTTCGGGATCGGAGGATGCAGCGGCGTTAGCGGTCTTCCTCGCGTCAGATGATTCCGCCAACATGACGGGACAGGACATCAACACCGGTGGGACGGTGATGTGGTAGTAAGAAATCTCTCTCCAAACAAGGTAGGTGCGGTTTCCTAACCGCATCGGAGCGATGTTAAAAATCCTCTACTGCTTCCGCGCTGGCGAGGTTTCCAACCTCGCCTTATCTTCATCCCATCCTATACAATACATCCGAAAACGCTTCCGTTTCCTCTTTAGTCCCATAGGGTTTATTTGTGTGGATATTTTTCAGCATATTTGGGAAGACGCGCTTCTTCCTACGTTTTAGCCCCAGCGGGGCGGCATGTTCATGGATCCCAGCGATTCAATTGACATCTGTCTGCCGAATATGCTATAATGATGTTAAGCAAATTTATATTATAACCGAAGCCATTGATTTGAAAATGAAAGGAATTATATGTATCTCGAAGAAATATATCTGGAAAACACCGGACCCATTTCAAAATGCCATGTCAAGCCTTCTTTTGATAATAACGAAAACCCTTTACCTATTGTAATTGTCGGTCCCAACGGATCTGGAAAGAGCGTTTTTCTCTCCTACATCGTTGATGCACTTATGGAGTTCGCGAAGGAGGCCTTCCGAGACATTGTGTCCTTGGATAGTTCAGGGCAAAAACCATATTTCCGAATTATTCGTCCAGCGGCAATCAAAAGTGGAGAACCATTTAGTCTAAGCCTTCTTCATTTCAAAGCGAATAATGACAGTTTGTACTACTGCGAAAAGGCTGGAGTACTTGATCCAGAAACTTATTCTCCCAGTGTGAAATCTGTATTTATGCCGTTGTGGAACTGGTCAACAGAGGGAAATTACAAACGCGTATTGACTGGCAAAGAGGATGATTTAATGAACGACTGGTTAGCGGGCGAAATTGACGTGGATATATCACCTGTTGGAGAGATTATTAAAACTGAAATGAGAAATGGAGCGTATGCCTTTTTTCCCGCAAGTCGACATGAGGATCCTGTTTGGCTGAACCCTAGAAGTTTGGAAGTTAATATGGGTGTTCCTGTGAATCCTCGATTTAGTACTGAGCTTGACAAACCTCTTAGAGTTGAAACTTGTGCGGAAAGAAATATTGGTTGGATATTAGATGTTTTGTTTGACGCAGCAGTTGATTTTGATATAATACAGAGACTTCAAAGGGGATCGGACGACTCACTTTTCTTAAGTGAGGAGGTGAAAAGAAAATGGAACGGTTGGGCTGCTCTTCAGGTATCTCGGGAGAATATTGAATACATATTACGAAAGGTAGTTCAAGATGAACGGGCTAAATTAGAGCCAAGGCTTCGGAACAATCCAGAGCATAGACTCGTCATACAGTTAGCGGATGGACAGAGGATTCCTAACCTACAATCTTTATCGGAAGGTCAATCTCAATTGTTCCACCTATTCACTACAATTATTCGATATGGTGAACGAGATAATCTGGTCATGAGCGTTCGCCTTGCTGATATTACGGGGATTGTCGTCATAGATGAAATTGCCTCTCATTTGCATCCAACTCTTCAACACGATGTCCTCCCTCAACTCATAAAAATGTTTCCGAAGGTTCAATTCATCGTATCGTCCCACTCTCCATTGTTTCTGCTTGGTATGGAAAAGGAGTTTGGTCCAGATGGACTTGACATTCTTGAATTACCGGATGGAGACAGAATTACTAGTGAACGGTTTTCTGAATTCGGAAAAGCCTTTGAATACTACCAGAACACAGAACGCTTTGAAAGCGAGATAAAACAACTTATTGCAAAGATAACCAAACCTGTTGTAATGACCGAAGGAAAGTTAGATGTTCGCTACATTCGAGCAGCATTGGAGATGCTTGGAGAGGAAGAACTCTTGAATTCGCTGGAAATTAGACCTATTGGTAAAATGGGGAAAAAGGGTGATGAGGATGGAGGAAAGGATGGATTAAATCGTGTCCTAAACTTTCATAAGAAGGATTCCTCGTTGATAAATCAACCAATGTTGCTGCTTTATGATTGGGATTCGGGTAAGCCAGATGAACAAATTGAAAAACTTTGGGTAAGATCTATTCCAAAAAATCCTGATGATGACAAGGAGGGCATTGAGAACCTTCTTCCTACGGACCTTTTTGAGGATCGTTTCTATGATAACAAAATCAAAAAAGGTATTCATGGTAGGAACAAGGTTGATCCTAAGTTCAAAAAAGTGGAATTCTGTCAATGGATTTGTGAAGAGCGGAAAGATCCTGCTGACTTTGAGGAATTTAAGAAGGTAGTGGAAATTCTCAAGCAGTTTAAGAATACGTATCAGCCTCCTTCTGGTCAACAGCCAGCCTCCGAATAGCAGACGCTATATATCGCCAAACGGAAATAGAAACCTATGAACCACCAACACACTAACAGCGAAGACACCATCACCACCCTATTCGTCGAAATTCTAATGCCGATGAGTGCCACATGGGATATCTACGAGCAAACCACGAAACCACTCGTTGAGAATCAGAGAAAACCAGATGTCATCATCCGTACAGTTGAACGATATCCAATGGCAGTTGAGGTGAAAATTGACTACAAACGCGGTCCCAATGAAACCGGCGAAAAACAGGCACGCGAACATTACTTGGGTAAGACCCTCCGCACGACAGGTGAAACAATTACCAGTGCAATAGCGATCCGTCTTCCGTACAGATTCCGCACAATGCCACGCGACGAAATCCGAGAAAATTTAGAAGCGTCCGATGATTTCGCATATACACTGCTTAGCGTTGACGAACCCCACAGATTTCCAAAAAAAGGATGGCTTCACGGCAGCATTGCCGACATCGCAACTGCTATCCGTATCGGGGCAACACCTATCACGAAGATTGAGCAAGCCGCCGAGGTATTGGAAAACGGCATTCACCGTGCCGCTGTCATTGTCAATCGCGCGATTCAAGACCGACCGCATATCGGCGAAAGAATAGGAGAACTCCTTGTCCAGGAACCCGGCGAACAAACAACACAAATGGCGATGCTTATTATTAGCAACGCTCTTGTGTTCCAAAGTTCCCTCGCGCGTAAGCCGGACTTGGAAACCGTTCCATCGCTCAGTGAACTCACTGCTGATTATGGGCAACTCGATTCAGACGAAATCCTCCGCGCATGGCGAGAAATCCAAAAGGTAAACTATGCCCCGATTTTCAACGTCGCCTACAATCTCGTCGAAGTGCTTGTGGCTGACGATAAACTTGTCGGTGAGATTTTGAGTGTGTTGCGGGATACTGCCCGCGAGTTAGAGAAGATGGGACTTGCCCAAGAACATGAACTTGCAGGTATTGTGTTCCAGAAAGTCATCGTCAATCGGGAAATCCTCAAAGCGAACTATACTCGTCCTGAATCCTCGGCACTCCTGTGCGCCCTCGCGTTACCAGAATTCAAAGGCGATCCAAAGAAACTGAAGATCGCAGATTTCGCCTGCGGCACCGGTTCACTCCTCAATGGCGTTTATCAACGGCTCCTCATGCTCTACGAGCAAGCAGGCGGTAAAGCGGAAACCATCCATCAGTACATGATGGAAAATAATCTCGTTGGATGTGATATCCTACCGAATGCAGCACATCTGACCGCCTCTATCATTGCCAGTACTTATCCTGATGTCCGCATCGGTGGCACACGCATCCACACAATGCCTTACGGCACGCCGCGCGCCGATGGACTTTACGCCATCGGTGCTCTCAACCTACTCAGCGATCCAGCGGGGACACTCCCGTTGAACTTCGGTACAACAGAAACCACCACAGGACAAGGCACAGAAACCACCGATCTCCGAAATGCGTTCAGACATGGTGAATTCGACATTGTTATCCAAAATCCACCCTATACCCGTAGCGGTGCTGATGGAAATTCAAACGTCCCCAAGAGTATTTTCGCCGATAAAAAGGAAGCAGCGGCGATGCGAGCAGCGCGGAAGGCACAAGGGCGTCGACTTACCGGTAACAATCCTGGGGAAGGTCCCGACTTTATTGATCTTGCAGATAGGATGTTAAAACGCAACGGCATAATGGCGTTTGTGCTACCTGTTACAGTGATCACTGGCAGTAGTTGGCAAAAGGTGCGAAAGATGTGGGTAGAAGAGTATCACGATATTCTTGTTATCACTATCGCACATGAAGATATTGAAAAGTGTGCCTTCTCGGCGGATACCGGCATGGCAGAGTGCCTTGTTATTGCGAAAAAGGGAAAACGGAAAAATATGGGACGCGGGACGTTTGTCTGTCTCAAGCGGTGCCCACATGGAGAATTAGAAGCATTAGAAATAGCGAAAAGGATCCATACGTTCAAAAATATCCATCGATTGGATGATGATACGCTTAGTGGTGGTGAACCACTCCAAATCGGAGATGAGGTTATTGGACATATCATCTCCGCACCTATTATTCAAAGCGAAGCAGGATGGCCGCTTTCCCGTGTTAAAAACATGAGTGTTGTTCAATCAGCACACCAACTGGCGCATGGACTGGTACATATTCCTCGACAAACCTCAAATATTCAACTCGCGATGTGTCCAGTTTCAGAAGTTGCGACGCTCGGAATTGGAACCAAAGATATAAGAGGCGGCGGTGGTAGAGGCGCATTTGATATAGAAAAGGGATGTCCTGATACCGCAGCATATCCGTGCCTGTGGCATTTAGATTCCGATACTCAGCGATCAATACTTATTCCTCCGGATTCACACGGGCATCCGCGTCCAAATTCTGCTGAGAAAGTTCAAAAAATTATGAAATTGAACGGGAGTGTGCATTACAACATGGAATTACAGTTTAATGCCAATTCGTTAGCGGTGATGTTTACTGAGCGAGATGCTATCGGCGTAAACAAACTTCCGAATGTTGTCTTTGATAACAAAATGCATGAGTATGCGTGGACTTTGTGGTGCAATTCAACGCTTGGTTTGCTTTGTCATTGGTATCAGGGTGGTAAACAACAGGAGGGTAGAGGAGTCTTGAGTAGAGCTACCTTTAAAGCGATGCCTACACTGGATGTCCGTCAACTCTCCGATGAAGCACTCGCGAATGCGGAGCGGATTTTCAATAAACTGAAACATCAGAAAATGCTGCCGTTTAATCAGATGAATGCCGATCCGGTGCGTCATGAACTCGATCGATTATTGTTATCAGAGATATTAGGCATTACGGAGGAAGAGCGTCCGGATGTACATGAGGGGCTTACACTGCTTCGGGAGATGTTGTGCAAGGAGCCGAGTATCCAAGGGGACAAGAAATCGAAGGTTGAATTAGATGCTTCTTAATCTTGTAAGGCCGAAAAGTTTATGACACGCGTAAAGACGGTTTGACTTTCGTTCTTTTATATTTTGTTCTAATGTAAAAAGTAAAAAAATAGAATGTGAGTATAACGTATTTGTGTTTTAAAGAGAGGAGAAATAGATGTCGCTTAAGTCTTGGTGGGAAAAATATGAGCCGCATGTTGGGATTAGCAGTCTTATTATAGGTGTTATTGGGCTAGGTCTATGGTTCCTGACATGGGAAAATCGCAGCACTAAGTGGGCTTTTTATTTAGGTATTGGTGCGATTGTGTTCCTTCTCTTTTGGGTCATTAGATGGTTTTTTCGTTTTATGAAAGTGAATAAGTATGTTTTTCTCACGTGGCGGCAGAATAGATTTGCGAAGCGAGAGAAATTATGGGCTAAGAGAATGCGAGAAGCTTGTTCTAAAATGATGGATTGCCAGCGCAAGATAGAAAAAAAGCAAAAGGAAAGAAAGACAGTTTGGATGCAACTTCTTGATGGAAATGAGATAAGTAGGGCTCAAAAGCTGCAAAAGATTGCGAATAATTTCCTCGAAAGTGCCGATGAAACACACGAAGCGGCCATGGAAAGGCGGATTCGTGTACTGGTTTGGCTCATTAATTATGATCAGTTGGATATAAACAAAGGTCCCTATAGAACTGTACGTGATAAATATATTCCACATCAAATACGTTTAAGGGAGGATAGTGATATATATTTTCGTTGAACGAAGGTTTGTTAATATTTTGGGCAATAGATAAGATCCGCGGATTTCTGGTGCTAAAAATAAAAATTAATAGGACTTACGCAGAGTTCTCTTTTGTAGCATAACATGTTAGGTTGTGCCACACAACGCTTGTGTTTTTTATATGATCCGTATCTCACGACGCGTGCCACGGTCAAAATTGCGTAAGTCCTAATTAAAACAAATCCCTGATTGTGGTATACTTCAAGGAGGTGCTTAGAATGGCAAGAGAAAGAATCATCAAAGATACTCCGAAACGAGGGAAACTCACCAAAAGCCAAGTTAAACGGGCAGTAGAGAAGGTTGTGCTCGGTAAGCACAATGATGGGGAAACAGTGTCTTCTACACAATACTACAAAACACTATTGCGGTTAGGGGCCCCTGGTGTAGAACTTCAAAATCCAGATATGTTACAAGCCTTTGTTGAAACAGGCTTACTACCCCCTGATGTGCCATTGGACAATCATTCCCTAGAACTCCTACTTTGGGTACCCTGGCCAGCAGACAGAACAGATTTTTCGCTCTATAAGATTAACCCAGAGACAGGAGGGGCATACGGCGATGCCTCAGGTCTAATGATGGAGGTCCGCCACACTGACAGTCACTTTTATCCTCAGTTCCCAGACAGTGTCTGGGAAAATGCTCCGCGCGTGCATTGGAAAACGTTTTCCAAATGGGTTGAAGACTTTATCAAAATCATTATCCGGACGCAACACTTGAGACAGCGTGACTGGCCGCTTCTGCCTAAAGGGAATTCCCACTGGATTGACTACTTCAATGACTTTTTAGAACACTTTGAATTCCAAAAACGAAAGTTCGCAACATTAGATCCTCAGCGTGTCTTTTTAGCATGCATTGGAGATGGATCGTCTCCCGTGGAGATGCTTACGCAATGTCTTCATCGGAATCTTGATCGGAATTCAAATATCACCGAGATAACGATGGTTATTGAGGATTGCGTTGATTTTGAAATGGAAGAACTTGGAGAATTGATTGCGAATTCTCTTACTCCTATCAAGCTGGATGTTAACATTGCATCCTTGGACATGATTGCCGAAATATTGGAGCATCACCGTACTCTCGGAAAAAATTTGTCCCAAATACTGCCCCAAAAAAATAAAACTTATATGTTGAAAAGTTTTCGCAGTATCTATATTAGCTATCTTGCTGCTTTAGAAAACAGCGATCGCGAATTGCGGAGAGATATACTTAGTACCATTCAGCGGGATTGCGACTCTCGCATTGAAAGATCGGATCGATTTCTTCACATTGGTGTTGATTTCACCTTTTCTGCGCATGATTTGGAGAGGTTCATTGACATTGATAGGAACCTACTTAATGCCATAGATATTGATGATGGTATACATGAAGCCATATCTAATGCGATCGGGGTTCTGGAAGAAATGCTCAATTGGGAAAGCCGTCAAAAACGCTCCAGTCAAGAAAAACCTTTTCAAGACTCCGCAGTAAAAATGGTCCTTCAGTCATCAGATTTGAAAGATGTTGCCAATCAATTCATCAGAGCGTATGAGGTTTTTGATAATTCGGATGAGGCGAGGCAATTTCAAATGTCGGTGCAGTCCCTTGAAGAGGCACTAAATGAACAAAAAAGTAATCAACATATTAGAATTTTGTCCAGTCGATGTCGCGTTAGTTTCCAGGATTTCGTCGATGCTGAAAAATGGGAAAAACCTTTGGAAATTCTTGAAGCGTTTTTGCAATTAGATGGCGCGGAGGAATTCATCAAAAAATGTGGTGTGCCCAAAGTGGATGGAAACATAAGACCTCTCCGACTTGAAATAGAGGAATTCAAAACCTTAGTCGAAGTCCTTGAGGAATATAGCGAACTTAAATCAGTTGGTGTAAAACCAAGTAAAGAGCGAATAGAACGGTGGGAAGCGAAATTCAAGTCGTTTGTATTGAGATCACTTGCTGATCCTCAATCTCAGAAAATCATTCAATTTTTTACAGAAGAGTTTTTTGACAAAATTAAGGATGCGTTTTGAGGTGCTTCTTGTAAGGTTGAATCAATAGAAATTCCCGATCTGCGGATCTTTGGCTGCGGAACACAATATTCTGTATAGTACCTTTCATCCTAAAATCCTCTAATCTTGTAAACCCTGATTCAGACGATAAGTATATTCCACCTTACAAAATCTGCCTTCAATGAGAAGAATTCGCATAAGTCTGTGTGTGGAGTACCTCCCTTGCGAGTTTTAACGTCTGCACAGCTTGCTGACGTACGCAAGACAGGCGCGAATATCCTCTTGCACGATATGAGGATAATTCTCAAGAATCTCTGCCTCAGTCCAACCGTGTCCTAATAAGCCGACGATGAATTCAACGGCTAATCGTGTGCCTTTAATTACAGGTTTTCCTGTGAGAATATTCTCGTCACAGACGATTCGTTCTGCTAATGTCCGAGGGATGTAACCTTGCATAACGTTTGCTGCCTTTGTTCCACTTCTACCGGATCAATAGATATTTCTATTCTACTATATCTCTCTTATGAATGTCAAATGAAGAGTGAGGGGGGTGAAGGAAAACTGAAAATTTCTTGACATTTTCCTCGATTTCTGCTAAGATGGGTAGTGCGACACAAAAAATGGAAGGAGCAAAATAAGTGGCACAAGACACAATTCGAGTCGGTATTATCGGCGCAGGTGGCAACACAACATCAAAGCATATTCCTGGATTACAGGCAATCGAAGGCGTTGAGATCGTAGGTGTCTGCAATCGGAGTCAGGAATCTTCGCAACGCGTAGCAGACCAGTTCGGCATTCCTAAGACCTACGGCAATTGGCAGGATGCCATCGCTGATCCTGATACCAATGCGATTGTCATCGGGACATGGCCCTATATGCACTGCCGCGCGACGGTGGCAGCACTCCAAGCAAATAAGCATGTAATGTGCGAGGCACGGATGGCGATGAATGCCAGAGAAGCGCATATCATGCGAGACGCATCGCGTCAGAAAACACATCTCATCGCGCAAATCGTTCCATCGCCAATGACGCTGCGGGTAGATAACACCATAAAACGCCTCATCGCTGAAGGCTATATTGGGGATGTGCTTGCCGTGGAAGCACGTGCAGGTGGCGCGTTTCTGGACAGCGAAGCACCCCTCCAGTGGCGACAAGATTTTGACCTCAGCGGTCTGAATATTATGAGCATGGGAATCTGGTACGAGGCGTTAATACGTTGGATCGGAGAGGCAACACGGATTATGGCGATGGGTAAGACCTTCGTCAAAATGCGTCCGGATGCCGACGGTGTAATGCGTTCGGTACGGATTCCTGAACACATTGATGTCGTTGGGGATCTGGCGTGCGGCGCACAACTCCATATACAGGTTTCTAACGTTGCGGGGTTGGCAGGTGCACCGGAGGTTTATGTCTTCGGAAGTGATGGAACTTTGCGTTTTTCAGGGAATAAACTCTACGGTGGTCAGAAAGGCGACACTGAATTGACGGAGATCGACATTCCTGAGTCAGAGGCTGGTGCGTGGCGAGTCGAGGAAGAGTTTGTAAACGCTATCCGTGGCGGAGAGGTTATCACGCACACCGACTTTGAGACCGGTGTGAAGTACATGGAATTTACGGAAGCAGTCACGCGGAGTATGCAATCGGGAACAGCGATTACACTGCCGTTGCAAATTTAGTTACGGCACAGCGGCGTGTGCCTACTACCTTGAAAGGAGAGACACTTGACACTCGGAGAGCTTTTTAATCTTTGTCAAGATATTGAACTGCGGCAGGCAAAACTCTATGCATCCCTCTCGTTGCGTTTGGGGAGTGTTGATGAACGGATCGCGCGGTTTTGGGAACAGATGAGTACGGAGGAGTGGCAACACTACATTCTCGTGGATTTCGGGCGGTCTTTGTGCGTTGATACCTTCGGAATTGATTCGCCTGTGACGGAGTTATCGGATGTTCCCGTTCAACAAATTACGGACGCACTGGATGCACACGAACGGAAGGTTGACAGTGGCGACATTTCACTCGATGAAGCCTTCGATATTGCAATCGCAATTGAGGGAAGCGAGGCAGATGCGATCTATATGTATCTGCTCTCTATCATGAGAAAAGCGATTGAGCAGAGCGATCAACCGTATCTAATGGATCGGATTGTGCAGGTGGAGAAGGATATGGTGTCGCACGTAGATGGGTTGGTTAAGGCGACACAAAAGTTTGCGAGAGATGCCAACCTGATTCGGAAGGCACATCGTTTAAAGGCGGAGCACAGTTAGCGAAGCTACGAGTGTTGGGCGTTGCACAGGAGATTTCCTGCTTGTGCGCACGCGACCTGCTCTAACTGTAAGGTGGTATGGCTGATGCCGAAGTGTGTTTGCAATTCGGCGTTGATCTGTTCAAGGATCCGGTCAGGAGCTAAGGTTGTATTTTCATCGATGACAACATGCGCGCTCAGTGCTGAATAGTTAGAACACAATGACCAGATGTGCATGTCGTGGACATCTTTGACTGCATCTAAACTGCAAATGTGGGTCGCAACGGTGTGTGCGTCTGCATTCCTCGGCGAGTTTTCAAGCAGGATATGCACCGCTTCTCTCGTCACATTCACCGCACCGAAAAGAATAATCCCACCAATCAGGAAGCTAAGCAACGCGTCAATCGGGTACCATCCTGTCCAGAAGATAATCGCACCCCCGATGACAACAGCGACAGAGGAGAGCGTATCCCCTATGACGTGAAGCATTGCGCTCCGAACATTGAGGTTGTCATGGCTTTCACCGTGCAACTTCCATAAGATGAGGAGGTTCCCCAAGAAACCGAGACACGCCACAACAAACATCCCTGTCACTTTTATCTCTGTCGGTGATGTGTAACGTTGGTATGCTTCATAGAAAATCCAACCGGAGATGCCGATGAGCGTTAAGCCATTGACGAACGCAGCGAAGACCTCTGCGCGGTGATACCCGTACGTCCGAGACGAGGTGGCGGGACGTGTTGAGAGATAAATTGCGAACCAGCTAATCAGCAGCGAGAAAACATCCGACATGACGTGTGCCGCATCGCTGAGCAGGGCAAGGCTGCCTGACCAGATACCGCCGATGAGTTCACCGAGGAAAACGCAGAATGTGACAAGGACAGCAAACTTGAATTTCTTCTGGAGATGTGTTTGATGGCTATGCCCGTGCCCATCATCGTGATGGTGGTGATGGTCGTGACTGTGATTGTGCACAGCGTCTCCCTTTAAAAGTAGTAGGCACACGCCGTTGTGCCGAAACTAAAAATGTAACCGAACTGAGGCGTGAAACCTCGCCCTATAATGCTGGTTCGCTCGGTTCTAATCGGTAGATTTGCTCTTCGATTCGCTACTCGTATCGGTCTTCTTTTCTTTTTTCTCGCCTTTATCGGATGAAGTGCTTTTGTCTGATGACTCGTTTTTATCCTTCTTCGCCGATTCTTTGTAGCCTTCACTTCGATAGTCTGTGGTGTAGAACCCGGAGCCTTTGAAAATCAAGCCTGCGCCTGCGCCGATGAGCCTTTTCACTTTGCCGTTACACTCTGGACACTCCTCAATTGCGGGAGCGGTAATGCCCTGAAACTGCTCAAATCGGTTGTCGCATGCGAGACATTTATACTCGTATGTGGGCATGTAAAATTATCCTCCATTTCAACATGTTTTGCAGACAGAACCCTTGTAGGATCGAGTTTTACTCGCGACCTCTTACGCTGTCGGAATAAAAAGTTTGTTGATAAAAAGAGCGTGTTCTGATAAATTTTAATCGTTACCTGTGCAAAAGTCAAGTAATTTTGTAATTGGCAGAACCATTTGGTTTTCATTTTTTAATTTCTTTCGGTCTTTGCAATTAGGTTTACCGTGTATGGCTACTACTTTACGAATCGCTAACTGCTGACTACTGATTACTGACGACCGATAACTGAAAACTGAGTACTTCTGTGTAATCGGAGTTTTTATGTTTCGTCTGCCTATTGATTCTGAAAGCTTTCCACTCGGCAAGGGACCGATGGTAATGCTAATTCTATTTCTTATCTCTACCCTTTTCATCTTCGGACGTTCCGAGGAAAAGGGTGAAAATCTCGAATTTTGGATTTTTGCGAACACCCATTATGAGGAATACCAAGCACGCGTCCCTATTTTTGAGGCACAGAACCCAGGCGTTAACGTCCAACTCATCAATTTCGGCGGCACAATGCACGATAAACTCCTCGCCGCCATGCTGTCCAATTTCGGCGCACCCGATCTCGTTGAGGTGGAGATTACATCCATCGGTCGATTTCTCAAAGGGGCAATTGACGAAGTCGGTTTTGTCGATCTCCGTCCGCGTCTGGAAAGCGAAGGCTGGATGGAGAAATTAGTCGTTAGTCGATTTACCCCTTGGTCCTACCGCGGACGAATTTACGGCATTCCACACGACTTGCACCCTGTTGTGCTGCTGTATCGAGATGACCTCTTTAAAGCTGCAGGCGTTGAAATGACGGAGGTTGAAACGTGGAATGACTTCATCGCTGCTGGAAAAAAAGCGACACGCGATCTTGATGGTGATGGCGAAGTTGACCAGTATGCAATCGTATTAGATCGGCGCACAGAGAGCGACTATTTCAGTCTACTCCTTCAACAAGGCGGCGGATTTTTCGACGAAGAGGGCAACGTCATTATTGACAGCGAACTCGCAATTGAGACATTGGAGTTTTTTACGGCGTTGTTCAACGAACATAAAATCGCCACTCCGGTATATGGGACGTGGCATGGAGACCCCAGTAATTTCGCCGCGATGCAGGATGGCAAGATCCTCTCTATTCTCGCCCCTGATTGGTACGTCGGCATTCTCAAAAGTCAAGTCCCGCAAATGTCCGGTAAATGGAAGGCGATCGGTATGCCCGCGTGGCACCCCGGCGGCAGACGAACCACAACGCGCGGCGGCACGATGATCGGAATGACAAAGCAGTGTGAAAACCCGGATCTCGCGTGGGAAGTCCTCAAATTTACCTATTTTGATAGACCGGGTCTCGTCAATCGGTACGAGACGACACGGATTATTCCACCTCTCAAATCAGCATGGGATGCCCCTATCTTCAAGGAGCCCGATGTCTATTTGGGTGGGCAACCGCTTGGGGAGTTGTTTATTCGGTTGGCACCCGATTTACCACCACGCTATCAGAATCCGTATTGGTCGGAAGGAGCGGATCTACTCAACGATGCTATCTTTGCGGCTGTTACAGGGAAGCAGACACCGAGAGAAGCCTTGACTGACTTGGCAGAGAAGGTGCGAGCACTTATTGCCAAGGATGTAGGTAGATGGGGAGAAATGTAATTTTCTCACCAAAGAAAGTTTTTATGAGCAAAAAACGTACAACCAACCTGTTTTGGAATCAACAACAGAAAATTGCTCCCTATCTTTTTATTGCTCCGTTCTATCTGCTTTTTGTCATCTTTATGGGGTATCCGCTCGTTTCGTCGCTCGTTATGAGTCTGTACGAGATGCGCGGTTTCCAGAGTCGAATATTCGTTGGCATTGGTAACTTCACGGACCTGTTTCGCGACCCAATCTTTTGGAAATCACTTCGGAACACCGCCTATTTTGCAGTGGGCACGCTCACCCTCCAATTGCCGATCGCCTTACTATTAGCGATTTTGCTCAATTCCAAGTTCGTTAAAGGGAAAAATTTCCTACGTCTCGCCTTTTTCGCACCCGTTCTGGTCGCTGGTGTCTTCGTTGCGATTATCTTCAACCTCGTCTACGATCAGCGTGCAGGCTTAGTGAACCAAGAATTTGTCCTCTTTGGCAAGGAGATCGGTTGGCTGAACGAGGAAAAATATGTAATGCCAGCGGTCATTTTGACAGGCGTTTGGCAGTGGGCGGGGTTCAATATGATCTATTTTTTAGCGGGATTACAAGGCATCCGGCAGGAGTTGTATGAAGCAGCAGCCGTTGACGGAGCCAACTGGTGGCAGGCGTTTATCCACGTCACGCTTCCTTCATTGCGACCGGTGATTGCCTTCGTCTTCGTCGTTTCGATGATCGGTTCGCTCCAGCTCTTTGATCTACCTTTCATTTTGACAAACGGTGGTGAACCCGCGGATGCAGGCTCGACGATCGTCATGTATCTCTACAAAAACGGATTTCAGTTCATGCGCCTCGGCTATGCAGCGACAATCGGCTGGGTGCTCTTTTTCATTATTGCAGTTATCTCAATCGTCCAATTAAAATTGCTCGGCATTTTCCGAGATGAATAGTAGTAGGCACACTCCGTTGTGCCGTCAACTACGGAAAGGAAATACTTTGCTAATATTACCCGCAATAGATCTTCGGGGTGGAAAATGTGTAAATTTGGTACAGGGTATCGCCTCACAGGAGACAGTCTTCTCGGACGCACCTATAGAAATAGCGTTGCAATGGCAAGCCGAAGGTGCGGAATACTTGCACCTCGTGGATCTGGATGGCGCGTTTCAAAATGAATCGGCGAACCTCCACATCGTCGGCGAAATTGTCTCCGCACTTGATATTCCTGTCCAGCTGGGTGGTGGTATCCGCAGTATAGAACGCTTGGAAGCAGTTTTAGCATTAGGCGTAGACCGCGCCATTTTAGGCACGGTTGCACTCAAACAGCCGGATTTGGTGAAACAAGCATGTGCCCAATACGGCGACCGTATTGCTGTCGGCATTGATGCCAAAGACGGAATGGTCGCGACAGAGGGGTGGTTGGAGGTCTCTCAAAAGTCTGCTGTTGAATTTGCTGTAGAAATGGCGGAAGTGCAAACGCTTATTTACACCGACATCAAGAGCGATGGGATGCTCAAGGGACCGAATGTTGACGCAACTGCTGATATTATCAATGCTGTCCCCGCAGATGTGATTGCTTCGGGCGGTGTTACATCACTTGCTGATGTAACGGCTTTGAAACACATCGGTGCCAGCGGTGCGATTATTGGGCGGGCACTCTATACCGGTGACCTCACACTGTCGGACGCAATCGTTGCCACCCGTTAGAAATAGATATGATAGAAATCACGCCATACCTGTCACAACTCCGAATCCGATCCGTGTTCCCATCTTCTTCACCTCAAATCGGGTGCCGACCTCTATTGCTAACGGAAAATCAAGTGTAAGATTGACGTGTGTGTAATCCCCCGGTGTAATAAGCGAAAGATCCTCTGGGAGTTTTAGATGTGCTGGCATATCAATACCCCATAGGTAGATGTCAGGTCTGTCATTTTCGATAAGTGGGATGTGTGTACCACTTTCTTCGTGTGTGAGCAGATAAATAAGCGCAGCGAATTCGGAATGCGATTTAATCGTCTTCGGTGTGCAAAGCACCTGCCCAACGGACAACCAGTCCGGTTCAGATTCGACACATACTTCATCCTCTTTTGTGCTGAGAACCCGCGTCTTGATCCTGTCGCCCTTACCTACAATATCTACTGCTTGCCCAACAGCAAGTTGTCCCTGTACAATATCACCACGCACGGATACACTCTCATTCGTTTCTTCAGTGATTTCGTAAATCGGCATGATGAGCGGTAAACGTGCGGTGTCCGCGGGTGTGGGCATTGCCCGATTCATCGCGAAGATCAGATCAACAATCGGTTGCCATTGTGTGGAGGTGATTTTGGCACCCTTGTATTCTAACGCCTTGCGGGCATCACCAACGATTATCGGCGCGGTCTCTTCATTCCATCCACATTCGCTCAGCAGTTCGTTCATTTCCTCTTGGCAGATATCTAAAAGTTCATCGTCTTTTGAAACATCATCTGTGTTAAGAAAGGAAAGCACTGTTGGAAAATGCATTTGGCTCGCGAGACGGAGATGTGCCTCAGCGTCGGATGTGACCCCTTCAACCGCATTCACGACCCAAATCCCGCCCTGAATTGGCGGTGAACCACTGACAAGCATTTTGACGACATCAAGATGTGTTTCGCAATCGATTTGTGTGTAAAGTTTGCCACTGGTTTCATAAATGATTGTGCGGTAGGCGATGCCAACGCCTTCTCGGATTGGGTGACTGATTGGGGGTTGTGCTTCAAAATCACTGTTTCCGTTTGTATGAATCGCCCCAATTCTCGCGACGACTTTCGCTATCGCCGCTGTCAACGTTGTTTTGCCGTGACCGTCCGCACCGAGCGTGCAGATAGGCAGCCCCCGGTGCGTATTTTCTTTTTTCTCCGTCATTTTTTTTCTCCTGATGAGCATAATTTCTTTACTACAGTTTCCGCTTCATTGTAGCACACAGTTCGGAATTGCGCAATGTGGAAAAACTTGCCAAACAGTCCAATGCGTGATAGACTATTAACGTTTTAAAGTCTACGATGAGAAAGCACGAGACGACGCTTATCAAAAGTAAAAAAATGCTAAACCAAAAGATTTATCATCGCAGTGAGCTCGCATCCATCCTTAATCAATCAAAGACCGACGGTGCTGTTGTTGTAACAACCAACGGTTGTTTTGATGTACTACATTTGGGGCATCTCCGGTATCTTCAGGCGGCGCGTCAACTCGGGGATATGCTTGTGGTGGCGGTTAACAGCGATAGTTCAGTCCGGCAGCTCAAGGGTGAAAATCGCCCACTTGTCCCAGAGGCGGAGCGCGCAGAGATGCTCGCTGGGTTGGAATGCGTCGATTATGTTGTCGTCTTTCCTGAGTCAACACCGATCTCCCTGCTTTCTGAACTCAAGCCCAACATTCACGTTAAAGGTGGCGACTACAAGTTGGAACAACTCGTTGAAAAGGAAGTGGTTGAGGCAAACGGCGGTAAGGTTGTTGTTGGTTTGAACGTCCCGGGTAAGTCCACAACGAATCTCATTGAAGTGATATGTGAAAGGTATAAAGACACACAGTCACCGTCGTAGGTTGGGTAGAGCGGTAAATGATAAAGAAACTTCAAATCTATCAAGAAAATACCGCTTTTCAATGATCTATTCATAGAAATAGATATAGCGAAACCCAACAATCTAACTGAGGAGGCAATTATAGAACAATGCAGATAAATGATTCATTATGTGTTGGTGACCTGAAGCCCCAGATTGAGAGGCTTTTTGAGTACTCAGGTCAAAAAATTTTAGCCATTGAGGATACGTGGCCCCCTGAAAAAGGCACGCCAGTCTTCACTGTTGCTGGCACCTACACAACGCGCGGCTGGACGGAGTGGACGCAGGGGTTTCAATTCGGCTCTGCGATCCTCCAATTTGATGCTACTGGTGATGAGCAATTCCTTGAAATCGGTAGGCAGAATACCATTGAAAAGATGGCACCGCATGTCACACACATCGGCGTGCATGACCACGGGTTTAATAACGTCTCGACTTATGGGAACCTCCGTCGATTGATGCGTGAGGGTGTAATTCCGCAGGACGATAACGAAATGCATTTCTATGAGCTCGCACTGAAAGCCTCCGCTGCTGTGCAAGCGAGTCGTTGGACCCGAATTAAGGACGGCACGGGATACATTGCTTCCTTTAATGGACCGCATTCACTCTTTTCGGACACTATTCGTTCGCTACGCGTTTTAGGGCTTGGACATACACTCGGCGCAGTCCTGATGGGTGAAGGCGATGTTGCTATTCCTCTATTGGAACGTCTGCTTCAACATTCACAGACGACAGCGAACTATAACGTCTACTACGGCGAAGGGCGTGATGCGTTCGATATACGTGGACGCGTGGTGCATGAATCTATCTTCAATACGAACGATGGGAACTACCGCTGTCCGAGCACACAGCAAGGCTATTCGCCGTTTACGACGTGGACGCGCGGGCTTGCATGGATTGTTACAGGTTACGCTGAGCAACTTGAGTTTTTTGATACGTTATCTGCCGAGGAACTTGAACCTTATGGCGGATATGACTTGGCGACAGCGCACATGCGTAAGGCTGCAGAAGCCACCGCCGATTTCTATATTGAAAACACAGCACAAGACGGTATTCCGTACTGGGATACAGGCGCACCCGGCTTAGCAGAACTCCGCGATTATTGGTCAGCACCTGCCGACCCATTCAACGATCTCGAACCTGTAGATAGTTCCGCCGCGGCGATTGCGGCACAAGGGTTAATCCGACTCGGTAACTACCTTAGAAAACACGGTGAGTCTGAGGCAGGCGATTCCTATTACCAAGCAGGCTTAACAGTCGCCAAAACGCTCTTCGCCGAACCTTATCTCTCGGAATCCGATACGCATCAAGGGTTGATGTTGCATTCGGTATATCACCGTCCGAATGGATGGGATTATGTGCCAGAGGGCAGGAAAATTCCGTGCGGCGAGGCTTCGATGTGGGGCGATTACCACGCCCGCGAACTCGCAGTCCTGTTATGGCGGGAAATAAACGAAAAGCCGTATCTAACGTTTTTCTAATCTTTGTTAAATCAATAATCTCGGTAGTCCCCAGGTCCGGTAGGTACGGTTTCTTACCGCACCCATAGGTGTCAATTTTAAAAAAACGATAGCATTGATCCCCAGGTCCGGTAAGTGCGGTTTCCCAACCGCACCGAATTTTACACAGAAACCTTGAAGACTTCAAAAACCTCTTGAATCCCGTAGGGATGGCATGTTTATAGCAGCATATGGCAAAAAAAACAAGCCCCGTAGGGGCGGCATTTATAGAGACGCTGCTACTTGAGCAAATCAGATTAGAGGAAATAACAATGAGCGAAGCCAAAGACACGCATCAGCCGAAAGTCGAGATTGCTGTTGAGAATTTCGGTCCTATCGCCGAAGCAAACATTGATTTGCGTCCGTTGACAGTCCTTGTGGGTCCCAGTAACACAGGAAAGACCTATTTTGCTACGCTGATGTATGTCTTACACGGGGTTTTTAACGATTTATCGGGTTCAAGTCTTCTATCTCGTTTCGAGCCTGGGAAAGCTATGAGTATACTAAGTGAGCTTTTATCCAGTCCTGCTACGTTAAAAGAAGAAATTGCGGAGATACTCAAGAAATTAGTTCTGGATGAGGAGCCTTTTAAATTATCGGATCTGTCCAAAGAAGTTCGCCAAAGATTGGAAATTGTTATTAATGATACAGATTTTTTTGCAAAAGAATTACAGAATGAGCTCAAAAATTGCTTTGATCTGAATTCCATTTCAGAATTAATGCATTTGACTGGTGAGCAGCGTAATGAGACATCCGTTTTACTAAGGATCAGTGAAAGAGATCAAGAATATTGGAACATCAGGATGAGAATTTCTACATCAGAGGTTAATCTGGATAATTTAATTTCATTAGATACTCCTGCTAATGAGAACATGGTTCTTCTTCCCAAGGAGTGGTCGGTTTTCGTGGGAGTATCCTTCGAGGAGAATAGAGTTCGTATAGGAAGTGATAGTTATCCTCATACTAAGAAAACGTATTACTTACCCGCTGCTCGGAATGGAATCATGCAAAGCCATCGCATCATCGTAAGTTCGCTTGTGAAGCGTACAACTCGAGTAGGTTTGGAAAGTTTCCCCGAGGTTCCCACTATGTCAGGAGTTACAGCGGACTTTATAGAGAGAATAATTCTTTATGAAGAAGGCAAAGACTCTAATGAAGAAATGAAGCACCTTTCAGAAATATTGGAATCAGATGTGCTTGCTGGACAAATACTCCTGAAACCCACACCAAGTGGGTATCCAGATTTTTACTACCGTCCACAAGGTATAGAAGAGGATATACGTTTAAGCCAAACTTCGTCAATGGTATCTGAACTCGCCCCTTTAGTTTTATATCTCCGAAGTCTCGTACAACCCGGCGATACGCTTATCATTGAGGAACCGGAAGCACACCTCCATCCTGGTGCCCAAGCGGATATGGCAGTCATCCTCGCTCGCTTAGTTCGTGTGGGGGTAAGAGTAATCATAACAACACACAGTGATTGGTTGCTTCAGGAAATTGGAAATCTGGTGCTTGAAGGATTGTTAGAAGACAAAACGGATCAACCTCCGAGTTGGCTGTTGCCCGAGGAGGTCGGCGTATGGCATTTCCAAAGGGACGAACCTGTGAAGGAAATTCCTTTTAAATCCAGAGAGGGGCTCTCTCCAGAAGATTACGAAGACGTTGCTGAAGGACTTTATAACCGCTCGGTAAATCTCCAACAGAGATTTGAGAAAAAGAAAGGTGAAGATGAACGTGAATCTTCATGAGGCTCTTGAGGAGATTCGTCAACGGGTAGGTCGGAATGCAACTAAATCGTATACCCGAAGCGGATGCAGTGTCTCTATGGCTAACCTACGATCCAAACCAGCAAACCGTGTTGTGTTGGATGTAGACCACGCGTTTCCAACAGACAGAGCAAAAACAAACCAATGTGATCTCATTCTTTTTCATATTGATGATGTTCAAAACGGCCTTGTTGGTATTCCAATGGAACTGAAAGGGGGCGGTGTTGATGCGTCAGAAGTGATTGTACAGTTGCGAGAAGGTGCCCGCATTGTTGATAATTTCGCACCTCGAAATGTTGAAATTAACTTGGTACTTGTTTTGGTTCATGCTGAAGGGATGCACAAAGCGCAATATGAACGGCTTAGAAGAGCTAGGATCAGATTCCGAGGTGAAGAATTTCCGATTAATACTGCGCGATGCGGTCACCCAGGAAACTTAGCACAGGCTTTGGCAAAGTCAAGTAAGCGTTGACTTCTTTTCTCAATCACTCAGCAACCTGTTCAACCTGTCCTGTCTCCAATGAACGGTTCGCAGCGAGTGTGACAGCAAGGCTCTTCGCAGCATCAGCATAGGGTGAGAGCACCAATCTTTGATCGTTTGCGTCAACCGCATTGATGAACTGCTCAACCTGTCGGAAGTAACCCGCTTCCGTGCCGGTGTAGTCGATTGCCTCACCGCTAATCTGACCGCGCAATCCGAGGTCATGCGTGAGTTTGAGATAGAGGTCATCACCTACCAATTCCGTTGCAAAATTGTCGTGAGCGCGGGCGACACACGTGCTGGTGATACTGCCTACCGCACCGCTTTCAAACTGCATGTTACAGACCGTGCACTCCTCAAAATCGGCAATCCCCTCAGAAACGCCTTTGATACCGTAGGCGTGAACACTTACCACATCACCAAGGAAGTAGCGGATGAGGTCAAAAACGTGGGTCGTCTGCTCGACCATCTGTCCGCGCGAGACATCATATTTTCCCCACCACGGGTGGTTCGCACCCATCCTCGTGAGAAACCGTCCAATCCCCATTGTGAGTTTCTGACCTTCGACTAACGCCTTCGCTTTCGCTGTAATGTCGCTATACCGTGCCATGTAACCGACTTGGTTAATGACACCGGCGGCAGCAATCGCATCACGAGCATATTGCGCTGTTTCTAAGTCTTGTGCAACGGGTTTGGCAACAAAGACTGCTGCACCTGATGCTGCTGCATCAGCAACCTGTGTCGTATGTGCCCCGGGTGGGATACAGATGAATACAACATCTGGCTTTTCTTTCTGAAGCATTTCGCTGTGCTCAGTGTATGCAGCCGCGTTCTCTTCCGTGGCGATAGCTGCAACGCGTTCAGCATTTATATCACAGACCGCTGCAATGGGGCGTTCGAGTTGTTTTAGGCTTTGGCGGTAACTTCCAGTGATGCCGCCAACACCAATAAATGTAATTTTCAAATTCTGTTGATTCACGCTATTCTCCTCTTTGATTTCCAATCAATTGGTAAATACTCAGATAAGTTCCCGAATCTTATCTCGAAAATAACAGAAGCTGGGTGACGCATTTTTGTTTATATCCATCTCTGGGGCAATTTTCTGTGCCCATGCTGATTTCTCCCTGCCGACTGTCTGCCAACCTCTCTTTTTTAATCTGCTTGAGCCACCTCTAAATACTGCATCAGCCAGAAGTTCCCATGTGCCGCAAATGGAGTCATTTTGATAACCATTCAGGATATTATCCTTCGCTTTCGGATAAGCTGCCTTAATTGCCGGAATATCACCCAACAGCCAAGCTTCACCTTCTTCTATCGCAATACAAAACCTGGTCTCTGGTTTGGGGTTACAAGAATTCAGGACTCTGAAGAGTTCTTGACGAAACGTTTTCAAGCAGTTATTATCCAAATCGCAAACCACAATAACAACCTTAGTAGGATCATTGGCATAACTTTTTCCGTACGCCCTGAGCTGCATCGGGAGTTGATTGAGTAAAAGGTTTGTATTCACATTGGTAGGATTGGTGAGGTTTTTAGGGATGTGGCCAACGCCTTGATAGGGACGGATCTTGAAATTGTGTTGATTACTGATAATCTTTGGTATCAGAATATCAAGAACTTTCTTTCCAGATTGGTCTTCAACAAGTATCTCAAAATGCATTCCATTACCTCGAGTCAAGATAGTCGCTGTACCAAAGTCCACCCAAGGGTAAACCCTCTTCAACAAGATTATTTACAAGCGGATCCTCACTTGCTCGACGAATCTGGGAAAACCCGTCTTCACCTTTTTCCAAAATCCAAACCTCTTTTGGTTCTAAGGCGTTAACAAAGTACGGTTGGTGCGTCGTAATAAAAACCTGCGATCCACCTTTGTGTCCAGTAGCGTGTTCGCGGAATTCGTCAGCTAATGTCTCTAAAAGTTTATGATACAGACCATTTTCTGGTTCTTCAATACAAAGAAACGGAGGCGGGGTTGGATCTTCGAGCAGTAGTAGATAGGCGAACACTTTGAGTGTTCCATCGGACATCTGCTGCGCGTAAAAAGGATCTTCAAAGCCTTTGTCGTTGAATCTGAGTAGCAGTCTGCCGTCACTGGTTTTTTCCGTATCAATTTGGTCTATACCTGGGATCTTATCGGCGATTTTTTTCAAGATTGTTTTGAAACGCTGCTTATGTTCACGTTCCATGAATTGCACGACATTCCCGAGATTGTCACCGTGGATATTGAGGTGTTCTTGGGGACCAGCAAGTGGTAGGCTACGCGCAGCATCAGGTGTGAAATAACTAAGATACCATCCCTCAATGAACTGGCGAAAAGCGGAAATTCTTGGGTGTTGTTTCAATGCTCCAATTGTGGCGATACCCAGTTTACGCGGATCGCTTAATTCGATAGCTTCTGTTTCCCCAGATTCCTTTGCTTTTATGGATTTCATGAAGAACTCGAAAAGGTCTAAGTCCTCGGTTTCCTCATTAATTTGGTGTCCTGCTTGTTCTCCTTTCCATGCAACCCCGCTTCCGTTATTGAGCATTAGGAAGGAAAATGGCTGCCCTCGCCTCTGCCCTTTTCGTCTTTGTCGGAGACGTTCCCGAAGAACATAAGGGCGTCCGAATTCATCTATCTCAATAGCAACTTGATATGTAATGGGTCTGGCGTTTCCGTGTTCTCTATAGTACACGTCAAATTCAATTGGATCTGTTGCTCCTTGAGTCCGCATTTTCTCGAAACCGCCGCGCCCGCGGGCATCGCAAGCTTCCTCAACATTATTAAATTTGAGAGCATCAGCAAGAAAACCGAAAGCATCGAATAATGCACTCTTGCCGACCCCATTTTTCCCAATTACCGCTGTCATTGGCGTGAGTGCTTCTTTTTTTCTTCTGTCCCATAGGCGACCGAGTGTTACATCTTTGAGGACCCCGAAATTTCTCACTCTGAAGCCTTCTAATGTTGCCATTTTGCGATCTCCATTTTCATTTCTGCGAGTATCAAAACAACTCGCTCTTTATTATAGCACCTCTTGTACTATTTTGAAAGTGGAAATTTTTCAGTTGTGGTTTGGGTTCTAATCATCCGCTGGGACTGCAGCATCCAGCAGTTCTTGGTCCGAAACGGATCGAAAACGTCCTTCCGGGTCTTTCAAGACGAGTCTACGAAGGTCCGTTGTGATGGCATATAATCCCGGCATCACGAACAGCGTCATCAATGTTGCAACGGCGAGTCCGAAAATTATCGTATACGCCATCGGCATCCATATAGGCGACTTTCCACCTAACCCGATTGCCATCGGAATGAGTCCGAAAATCGTCGTCACCGTGGTGAGAACAATTGGACGCAATCGGAGACTACTGCCTTTCAGAATAGCATACCACTTATTATACCCCTTTTCTCGATACTTGTTAATGAAGTCGATAAGAACAATTGAATCGTTCACCACAATCCCCGCGAGTGCAACAATGCCAAACATTGCGACGATACTAAGTGTCGCATTGGAAAGGAGGAGTCCTACCATCGCACCGATCATACCAAATGGAACAGCAAACATAATGATAATCGGTTGTATAAACGACCTGAATTGTGCACCCAATACAACATAGATGAGCAACAGCCCAACAATGAACAACTTCCACAACTCCGAAAAGGATTCTGTAATTTCATCCAAAACCCCTCGAAAATCGAGTTGGTATCCCGGATACAAAGATTCTATATCAGCGAATGCGCTGATGAGGGATTGATTCACTTTAAAGGCAGTCGTCTTTTCTCTATCTACCGAGGCATAAACCGTAATTGCCCGTTCTCCATCGAATCGATGGACATCTGCGTATCCCTCTTCCACCACGATGTCCGCAACATCCTTGAGTGGAACAATAGCACCGGTGGATGTTGTAATCAAGAGGTTATTAAGTTCAGCAAGATTTGTAAGTGTGTCCTCCTCATATTTGACGATGACATTAATCGCCTCGTCTGCTTCACGATAGGTTGTGGCTTTAGCCCCGTCAATCGCTGTCCGAGTGGTTTGTGCAACCTGAAATGTGGTTAATCCATATTGATATGCTTTCTCCTGATTCAAGTAGATATGCAGTTCAGATTTTCCGATGCTGAAGTCATCTCGGATATCGTAAACGCCATCTATCTGAGATAGGGCTGTCTTAAGAACGCCAGCGAGTTCAGTCAGATTCTCAAATCTCGGTCCTTTTACTTTCACTCTCACATCTGCTACTTGTGGTGCCCCCCCGTCTTGTGTGACGAAACTCAGCCTCTCAATTCCACTAATGGTTGTGGTTTTCGTCCGTAGTTCTGCGATGATCTCATCCACACCTCGGGTGCGTTCTTGCTTTGGTGTGAGCTCAACGATTACCTCTCCTAAATTTGAGCCGTAGGTAACACTTCTTCTTATCAAACCTGACATAAATGTGTGTAAACCGACATTGCTGACGACCGCATCAACTTCAGTTGATGGAAGTCTTTTAGCCATCTCTTCAATTTGGACAATTACTTCTGTTGTTTCCTGTATTCCGTAGGAAGGAGGCATCTCGGCTTGGACATAAAATTGTGGGAACTCTTCACCGGGGAAGAGTTCCCTGTCAAGAACAAAGAATGCCCCGATGCATGCAACCAATCCGAAGAAGAGGACACTACCTACAAACACATATCGGTGTCGAATGGTTATTTTCAGGATTCTAACATATCGGTTCCGAATTAATTCAAAAAGCATGGCAAACCACACGAAAAAGCCGACAATGCGGACACCGAGGGTGAAACCGCTCGGAGACTCGGTTCGGAGGTTTTCAAGCTTGCTGCGTCCTGTGCGAATTTTGGTTCTTCCCCATTCAGCGACGTGCGCTGGTAAAATTACGAAGACTTCAAAAAGAGATGCTATCAACACCAGAATCGCCATAACCGGCACGATCCGCATAAACTGTCCAGTAACACCAGACATAAACATCAACGGTCCAAAAGCACAGATTGTCGTCAAGCTTGCCGCTACAACGGGCCAACCGACCTCTTCCGCACCACGAATGGCGGCAACTTTCGGTGATTCACCTGCCTCAATATGCCGGTAGATGTTCTCTATGACAACGATAGCATCGTCAACAACGATTCCAACGACTAAGATAAGCCCAAACAAGGAGACCCCGCTGAGTGTATAACCAGAGATGGACATAAACCAAAACGTTGCCATGAACGCCACCGGTATGCCGAGTGCCGCAAATAGGGCATTCCGCCATCCAATAAAGAGAAGAAGCATTAGCATAACAAGCACCAAACCGAAAAAGGCATTTGTTTCAAGAATTCCCAATCGTTCTTTGAGAACAACAGAATAGTCATTAACAACCGTCAACTCAGCACCTTCAGGGAGATCCGTTCTCCGATTGTTGACTAATTCTCGAAGTTTAGTAACTAATGCAAGTGTGTTCCCCTCAGTCTTCTTTTGCACACTCAGGCTAATCGAAGGTTGTCCATCAATTCGCGATAGCGTTCGCACCTCCTCGTAGGTGTCAGAAATCGTTGCAACATCTTTCAGACGGAGAAGCGTACCTATCGACTGAACAGTGATGAGAGTTTCGCCAATAGTGTCCAAATCGGTGAATTCTCCCATCGTTCGGATCATGAATTCTGTGCCTCCCAGTTCCATTGTGCCGGCTGGGAGATTCAAGTTGTTTGTTCCCAGCGCGGTAATGACCGCTGAAATTGGGAGTTGATATGCCTTCAATCGATCCGGGTTCACCTCAATCCATATTTCCCTTTCACGGAGACCTGCCATTCGGACAGAGGCGATGTTTTTAATGTCCGAGATTTCATCTTTGAGATTTTCAGCAATATCCCGCATCTGCGTTTCCGCAATATTTCCACCTACAACAATCGTCAAAATAGGAAAACCAAATGAGATATCAAATTCTTTGACCCGCGGATCATCTAAAATCTCCTCTGGCAACTCATTTACCTGCTCAACAGCGGTACGTAGGTTTTCAAGTTCCTGGTCAAAATCCCGGTCGCTTATCTCCTCAAAATCGACAAAGATAACAGAACGTCCCTCTGAAGAGGTAGAAAACAATAATTCAACTTTGTTGACGTTTTCCTCAATAGCATCTTCAATAGGAGCAGTGACAAGCTTTTCAACTTCTTCTGGGGATGCTCCCGGATATAACGTTGTCACAACTGCGCTCTGTACTGAGACTTCAGGGGTGAGTTCCCGCGGTAGGTTCATCCATGCGTATAACCCAAAAACGATGATTATAATCATCAGGAGATTCGCTAAAACAGGGTTGTTTACAGATATTTTGGGGATGGACATAGTGATCGAATTTTACTGTGTGGGATTTGGGGACTTAGCGTTTACCTGTAGACATTTCGACTCACAAGGACAAAAATTGTATAAGGCGAGGTCAGGAAACCTCGCCTTGCCATTCTATTTAGTCATCAGCCGGGACCGCAACACCCAACAGTTCTTCATCTGAAACGGGACGGAATCGGGCTTCTGGGTTTCTCAGGACGAGACCTCGTAAGTCTGTTGTGATGGCATAAAGCGCAGGCATCACAAATAGCGTCATTGTGGTTGCGAGCGCAAGCCCGAAGATAATTGTATACGCCATCGGCATCCAGATAGGCGATTTTCCGCCTAATCCGACTGCCATCGGAATGAGTCCGATAATTGTCGTCAATGAGGTGAGAATAATGGGACGTAATCGAACACTCCCACCTTTCAGAATCGCATACCATTTGTTATAACCGTTTTCTCGGTACTTGTTGATGAAATCAATAAGAACAATCGAATCGTTGACCACAATTCCTGAGAGCGCGACGATACCGAACATGGCGACGATACTGAGCGTTGCATTGGAAAGAAGCAATCCGACCATCGCACCTATCATTCCGAATGGAACAGCGAACATAATAATAATCGGTTGTATAAACGATTTGAATTGCGCACCCAATACCATATAGATTAACACCAACCCAACGAGGAACAGTTTCCACAATTCTGTAAAGGAGTTTCTAATCTCATCGAAAAGCCCTCGGAAGTCGAGTTGGTATCCCGGATATAAAGTTTCCATATTGGCGAATGTGCTAATTAACGCCTGATTTACCTTGAAAGGCGTTGTTTTCTGCCTATCTACGGATGCGGAAACCGTGATCGCCCGTTCTCCATCAAAGCGGCGGATATCCGAATATCCCGTTTCTTCTATTATATCTGCGACATCCTTAAGCGGGACAATCGCTCCGATGGGAGTTGCAATCAGTAAATTGTTAAGTTCCATAAGGTTTCCGAGCATATCTTCCTCATATTTGACGATGACATCAATCGCCTCATCTGCTTCTCGGTAGGTTGTCGCTTTGGCACCCTCAATAGCCGTCCGAACGGTTTGGGCGATTTGGAATGTGGTTAACCCGTATTGATGTGCTTTCTCTGGCTTCAAGTAGATACGGACTTCAGATTTACCTGTCCGAAAATCATCTCGGATGTCGTAAACACCATCCATCTGATGGAGTGTCCCTTTAAGGACATCGGTGAGTTTCGAGAGCTCCGCAAACCTCGGTCCCTTTACCTTGACTTCCACATCTTGCCCTGAGGGAGGACCGCCTTCCTGCGTGATGAAATTCAGCTGCTCAATTCCACTAATTGTTTCCGTTTCTTTCCGCATTGAGGCGATGATGTCATCTACACCGCGCGTACGTTCCTGCTTAGGGGTGAGTTCAATGATCACTTCACCAAAATTTGAACCGTAGGTAACACCTTCCAACAAACCCGAAGTAGGTGTGTGTACACCGACATTACTGACAATTGCAGCGATTTCGCTTGATGGAAGTTTTTTCGCAGCTTCTTCGATCTGTGCGACCACTGCTGTTGTTTCTTGCATTCCATAGGAAGGCGGCATTTCGGCTTTGACGTAGAATTGCGGGAAATCTTCACCGGGGAAGAGTTCCTTGTCAAGAACGAAAAACGCACCGACGCATGCAATCAAACCGATGAAGAGAACGCTCCCTACAAAGGCATACCGATAGCGGATGGTTGTTTTCAGGATTCTAACATATCGGTTCCGGATTAAGTCAAAAAACGTGCCGAACCACACCAAGAAACCAACGATACGTACACTTGTGGTGAAAGCCCCTTGAGATCGGGTGCGAAGGTTATCAAGCCTGCTGCGTCCTGTCTGATTTCTCGGTCTCCCCCACTCAGAGACGTGCGCTGGTAAAATTACGAAGACTTCAAAGAGAGAAGCAATCAACACCAAAATCGCCATAATCGGCACAACCCGCATAAACTGACCGGAAACGCCCGACATAAACATCAACGGACCGAATGCGCAAATTGTCGTTAAACTGGCGGCTAAAACGGGCCAGCCGACCTCTTCTGCCCCGCGAATGGCGGCAACTTTTGGGGACTCGCCTCTCTCAATGTGTCGATAAATGTTTTCTATCACGACGATAGCGTCGTCTACGACAATACCGACGACTAAGATGAGTCCGAACAGAGAAACACCGCTGAGCGTGTAACCTGTCATAGACATAAACCAGAAGGTCGCCATAAACGCAACCGGTATACCGAGCGCAGCGAACACAGCATTCCGCCAGCCGATAAAAAGAAGGAGCATTAACACAACCAGCACCAAACCGAAGAAGGCATTTGTTTCAAGAATACCCAACCGCTCTTTGAGGATAACAGAATAGTCGTTGACAGCTGTCAATTCAGCACCCTCCGGAAGATCGCCTCTCCGTTTTTCAACCAGTTCCCGAAGTTCGGCGACTAATGCAATCGTGTTTCCTTCCGACTTTTTTTGGACACTCAGGCTGATGGAGGGTTTCCCATTGATCCGGGACAGGGTTCTGGCATCCTCGTAAGTGTCTGAAACGGTGGCGACATCACTGAGGCGCAGCGGGGTACCAGTCGGTTGAACGGCAATGATCGTATCTCTGATAGTGTCTGGATTCGCGAATTCACCCATTGTGCGGACCATGAACTCTGCGTTGCCGAGTTCCATCGTGCCAGCAGGGAGGTTTAAGTTACTTGCGCTAAGGGCTGTGATGACTGCTGAGATGGGCAGTTGATATGCCCGCAGGCGATCCGGGTCCACTTCAACCCATATCTCTCTTTCACGGAAACCTGCTATCTGAACAGACGCAATATTTTTGATGTCCAAGATTTCGTCTTTGAGGTTTTCAGCAATGTCCCGCATCTGCTTTTCTGAAATGGTCCCTCCGATAACGATCGTCAACATAGGGAAACCGGATGAGACATCAAGTTCTTGGACCTTTGGATCATCTAAAATCTCTTCTGGCAGGTCATTCACCTGCTCTACGGCAGTACGGAGATTCTCAAGTTCCTTGTCAAAGTCCCGATCGCTCATCTCTTCAAAATCGACAGAGATGATAGATCTACCTTCCGAAGAGTTGGAGAGCAGCAGATTAATTTTGTTAACATTTTCCTCGATTGCGTCTTCAATGGGGGCAGATATGAGTTTTTCAACTTCTTCTGGAGAGGCACCCGGATATAGGGTTGTCACGGTTACGCTCTGTAAGGCGATTTCTGGTGTGAGTTCTCGTGGTAGGTTTATCCATGCATACAACCCGAATGCGATGATTATGATCATTAACATGTTTGCTAAGACCGGGTTATTTACGGATGTTTTGGGGATAGACATGGCGGTGGCGTTTCTCCTTGTTCTTTAATCTCTTGTCGTCTAAGCGGTTGTCTTTTAGTACTGTTTAGTCTTGCTTAAGTGCTATAGGGGCAGTGCTTGCACCACCCCGTTTGAATATTCTGGGTAGACTTCCTTCTCTTTCTGATGGAAAACACATTTGCTGAAGGTTATTGACTCGCTTTGAGTGTCCCCCATGTTGTCGCTAATTTACCTTGTGGCTCAACTGACAAGGGTTCAATCCCTTCGCCTTCAATGGAGAGTGTATCGACCATAAATGTAACTGTTTGACCGCCCCAACTGTTCATGAAACCGACACCGACACGCTCTACGTCAAACTTGTGGTTCCACGTCTTGTTACCAGACAGCGTCCAGTCATCTTTTTCACTTTCGCGGTAGTAGCCAGAGAACAAATCGCCCTCTTTGACAATCTTGAGGTGAATGGGAACATCAAAGCCGGTTTGGAAGTGTCCCTTGTCTTGCCAATTGGCTTCAACCATACTACCGATGAGTGTTTTTTGCGGTTGATTTGCTTCGCCGCCAAATAGCAAACAGGCGTAGTTCAAGTCGTCATCGCTGTAAAGGAAAATGCCAATCCATGAATCCGCTGGTTTCTCTGGTTCGGTGGTAAAAATCCCGCTCACCGTTAGGTCTTTCGCTGCGCTTTTCGGGATTTCCCGTTCAACCATCGGTTTGTCAGGCGTGGTATGTCCCCATCCGCCCTTCGGATTGGTCATCTGTAGGAAACCATCTTTGACTTCAAACGTTGTAACCTTGTCGCGATAATCGCGGAATTCCCATCCTTCAACGAGTTCGTTGCCATCAAACGGATCCGTCCATACACCAGCGGAGACAGTTCCGACAGTGAAGCACAACAAAATTCCGCATACAAGAATCGTAATTCGCATAGCAATCCTCCTTTTGGTTTAAGTCATTATAGCATGTAACGTAATGTTATCGTTAACAAAAAATAAGAAAAACGCAATAGAAGCATTATTGTAAATTATCGGTTTGCTTTAAGGATTGCCCATGTTGTTGCCAATTTGTTTGTTGGTTCAACCGCTAACCCACCAAGTGCTTTTGCTAATCCGTGTTCCACGATGGTTGTCAGATCATCTTCACTGAGAACAGTGTTGAAAATGGCAGCCTCGTCGATAATGCCGACGAAGTACGAACCGCCACCCCATTTACCAATTTCAACAGGGTTGCCAGTGACAGCGGTTTTTCCCGGGCGTGTGCTTACACCTGCTTTCTTACCATTTACGTACACGACGAGTTGCTCAGCCTTCTCATTGATGTCGTAAGTCGCTGCGAAATGGATCCATTTTTTTTCATCAGGAACGTGTGCGGAGGCTCTCGGTTCCCAACCTCCACCCGGTTTGACAAACGCTGACATTTTATTCCCTTCCTGTGGTGGATCGATGCGTAAGAGATATTCGTTGCTCTTAGCAATCAGTTGCCTCCAAGTGGAAATATCCGTGGCATAAAACCACGCCATCATAGTGAGTTCTTCACCGAGTTGTAGTTCCGGTGTCGAGTCGATGGACACCCACTGCGCGCCATCAAACTCAAGTGCTTTCCCGATTTTTCCATCTTTCCACTTGGCACCGTTGATTGTGCCATCATGCCCCTTTCCTGAAGTGTCTTTGGTTGTTTTACCCGCGCCTTCATCAAAGAGCCACACACCAACGGCTGTTTCGGGGTCGATTTCCGCAGAACAGATCTGTGGTAATGTCCAAGCGATCAAACAAGCAATTCCTAAAATCAATATCGATTTTCGCATTTTTGTCTCCTGCACTCATAGTATCTTTGAAAAGTTCCTCGATAGTCAAACTTTGGTACGTTGTATTCAATCTCATAATTATAACACGCTGCACGCGGCTATAACAAATAAAAAATCTGGAAACATTCGCTCAATTTCTAATTGGACATTCAACCAGAATTGTGATACACTAAGTACAAGAGTAATCAAAAATTGCCATGCAGAAGGAATAGACTATGGACCAAAAAGAACAACTCGTTGCTGATCTTACTGCGCTCCTTGGTGCACGAAATGTTCTAACGGATGCAACTGCACTCTCGGTATACGAATGTGATGCTGCACCCTCTTTTAAGGCGATGCCAGATGTTGTCGTCTTCGCAGATACGGCGCAACAGGTGTCGGATATCGTAAAGTTAGCGAATAAATACGAGACACCGTTTATTGCACGCGGCGGCGGCACCGGCTTAAGTGGTGGTATGCTCTCTGTTCAAGGCGGGATTATCATCGCTCTTAATCGGATGGATCGTATCTTAGAAATAGATCTTGAAAACGAACGCGCAGTGGTTGAACCGGGTGTTGTTAATCTGTTATTGACGCAGGCGGTGCAAAGCCGAGGTTATCACTACGCCCCGGATCCCTCAAGCCAGAAGGCATGCACGATAGGTGGAAATATCGCCGAAAATTCGGGGGGACCACATACCCTAAAATACGGTGTTACGTCTGACCACGTACTTGGATTAGAAGTTGTTCTGCCGGATGGTGAAATCATAGAATTCGGGGGAACTGTTGAAGAAACACCCGGCTACGATTTGCGCGGCGTGTTGATCGGTTCCGAAGGCACATTTGGAATAGTGACAAAGGCAGTTGTCCGTCTTACTCGAAATCCGCAAGCATACCAGACCGCACTTGCCGTCTTTGAAACGATGGATGACGCTTCAAGTGCTGTTTCAACGATTATCGGTGAAGGTATTATTCCGGCTGCACTCGAAATGATGGACAGCCTTGTTATCCGTGCTTTGGAGGAAGCCTTTCAATTCGGTTTCCCGCTTGATGCTGAAGCTATCTTGATCGTGGAACTTGACGGTATTGAAGCAGGGATGCAGAACCAAACAGATCAAATTCTGGAAATCTTCAAACAGCACAACGCACGGAAGGTCGATTACGCCAAAGATGAGGCGGAGCGACAGCAACTCTGGAAAGCGCGGAAAAGCGCGTTTGGTTCATTTGGACGACTCGCACCGAACTATATCACGCAAGATGGTGTTGTCCCAAGGACGACACTACCGAAGGTTTTACGGCGCATCTCTGAAATCTCCGAAAAATATCAGATCCCGATCGCAAATGTGTTTCACGCCGGTGATGGTAATATCCATCCCATTGTTCTGTTTAACGAGCGCGACGCGGATCAGTGTGAACGAGTGGAGCATGTGAACATGGAGATTCTATCTGTATGTGCTGAGGTTGGTGGCACAATCACGGGAGAGCACGGAATCGGTGTTGAAAAGATGGATTACATGCCGCTTATTTTCAGTCCTGCGGATTTACAAGTGATGGCGACAGTCAAAGATATTTTTAATCCCACAGGACTCTGCAATCCCGGAAAAATTTTTCCGACTGCTGAATCTTACGCGAAACTGGGCTTGCAACATGACGCAATGACGGTGCCTTAAATACAACCTATTTTGGCGAATCATTCTTAATCTCACACATGTTTTTGGGCACGGTTTTGAACCGTCCTATAGAGAATTATTTTACAATGGTGATGGAGAAAGCATAGCACATGGATAATTCACGTGCACTGCACGATGAACTTAAACATATTGTTGGAGAATCAGGGGTTCTTCCGAAGGAACAGGTTGAATCCTATGCTTTTGATGGATACATTCCGAAAGCAGTCGTCTTGCCGGGATCTGTTCGAGAGATACAAGATGTTCTCCGATTTGCGGCAAAACAGGACTTATCGGTTATGCCTGCAGGTGCTGGCACGAAACTTGGCATCGGGAATCTACCACAAAAGGTAGATGTGGTACTCGCGACAACACGACTCAATAGCGTCATCGAATATGAACCGGCGGATTTAACTGTAACTGTGGAGGCAGGTATTCCTTTAGCCGTTCTTCAAACTGAATTAGCAAAATATCGGCAGTTTCTCTCATTGAATCCACCTTATGCAGCCCGAAGCACCATTGGTGGAATTGTTGCAACAAATGTGAGCGGTTCTTTCCGTTTACGACATGGGACCGCCCGAAATCAAGTCTTAGGATTGCAGGTTGTTCACGCAAACGGCACCGTTGCCAAAAGCGGCGGAAAAGTGGTAAAAAATGTCGCAGGTTACGATCTCAATAAACTTTATATCGGTGCTTTTGGAACGCTCGGTATCGTTACCGAAGTGGCTCTCAAATTGTCCCCGATACCCGCACGACAAGCGATCCTCACAGCAGACTTTCAAAGTGTAAAAGACGCTGCTGACACGGGCTTAAGCATTGTAGGTTCGCAAACATTACCGCTGTTTGTAAATCTATTTATTAACGCAGATCCAAGGCTTAGCGATGCCACTGCAGCTAAAAATGAACCGGTGCTGACGGTTGGGTTCGGTGGTGACACCGAAACCGTGGCGTGGCAATTGACACACTGCCAAGAAGTTATGGAACAAAATGGCGCGATCGGTGTGACTATTGTAGATGACGAATCGCAACAACATCTTCAAGAGGCTATTCAGGAATTCCCGGCGGACAGCAGAAATATTGAGGTAGTGATTGCCAAGTTGAATCTGAAACGTACCGACATCGCCGAATTTGTTGCGCAAGTTAGAGACACAGATTGGACGCGTGATGTTCAGATGATGGCGTTGCTTGGGAGTGGTGTGTTATATCTCACCGTTCCTGTAACGGCCGACACAGATCTTCAACAACTTGCGGATGCGCTCACGCAACTGCGTCAATCGGCAATGAAGGCGCAGGGAAACCTTATAATAGAAACCGCACCGTCTGAACTCAAACGATATATTGACGTTTGGGGTTCCGTCGGAGGCACGCTCAGTTTAATGAAACAGGTTAAAGCCAAATTCGATCCGGATGGTTTGTTAAATCCAGGACGTTTTATTTCGAGTATTTAGTTTTGTTCTGTTGAGCAGAGCAGCACGTCGTGTTTTCTGCTTTTTATTGAAAATGCTCACCCCGAAACATCGGGCAACTGATGAATTGCCCGTTTTATTAACATGTAGGATACACTTTGTGAACCTATGTTGCGTTGTTGTCAAGCAAGTTTTGGCTTGCGAGCTGCACCAAAAAGGGGGTATAACATGCAAGAGAAAAAATGGAGGATTCTGTGGATTGACAATCAGACAGTTGATGTAGAGCAATCTAACGCTCAGCTTGAAAACGCATATAACGAGCAACAGACGTATATAACACCCAAACCCTACATTCGCTTCTTGGAGTTTGAAGGGTACAATGTTTCCTTAGTGGACACTGGTGCTGAAGGCGTTTCTTTACTCCAAGAAGAGACATATCACGCAGTTTTATTAAATTATGATGCACCGACGCAAGAGGAGAATCTGCTTTCGCGTGTTCGGAGTGTGAGCGCGCATATCCCTGTTATTCTTCTAACGCACGAGAGTGGGCAGGAGGTAATGGAGCAAGGAAGCCTTTACGATGTTGACGATATTTTCGTAATCTCAACAAGTGATCAGGAGGAAACTTCGCACAAGCAGTTATCAACATCACTTACCTTCTTGCTTGAGAAGCGAGCAATCCGTGAAGCATATACGCCACAAGCATACATTCAGAACTTTAGTAAAACACAAATTTTAGGTGAAACGACGCAAGACTGGGATGCTGCCAATGATTGGGAAACATGGATTGATACCTATATGCGTCTTGTCGAATGGGATCTGCGGCTCGATACACTTGATAACGTTGACGAACTTAAGTCTATCCATGAAATAGAGAAGCGAGAGGCAAATGCCGCCTTCGCTAATTATATCGAAGACAACTATCACAGTTGGCTTATAGGTGAAGCGTCCCCGACTTTATCTGTAGATGTTGTTTACAAATATGTCATTCCTGAAATTCAGGCAGGAAAACAGGTACTGTTTGTTGTTATGGATTGTATGCGGTTGGATCATTGGCTAAAAATTGAGCCGTTGCTCTACCCACTTTTTAACATGACAACTGATTACTACTATTCTATCTTACCCACAGCGACCCGTTATGCCCGGAACGCTATTTTTAGTGGGTTGTTTCCGCTTGAATTCGCTGAAAGGCATCCGGATCTATACGCGGAACCCGATCAAGCACACACGAGCATCAACCGCTATGAGAAAGCACTCATGCGCTTGCAATTTGAACGGCATGGGATACCTCTGAAGCCACCCCTGCATTACTTCAAAATTTTTGATACACGAGGGGAGATGCAATACCTACATTGGTTAAGTGTCACAGATCGAATTAGTTTGACAGCACTCGTTGTTGATTTTCTTGATATGTTGACACACACACGGCATGAGGTCGATTTACTTCAACAGCTTGTTCCAGATGAAACCGCATTCCGGGCACTCGTACAGGCGTGGTTTCAGCATTCGCATCTGTATAAGGTATTCAGAATCGCTGCCGACCGCGGTATGACCGTCATCTTAACATCTGACCACGGTTCGCTGCTCTGTCAAAATGCAGCGAAAGTTTCGAGCCAAGCTGAACTCACCACGGGGCTTCGGTTTAAAGAGGGGAAAGGCATTTCATGCGCACCTGAAGCCGGATGGCTCATAAAGGATCCTGTCGCATACCGTTTACCCGGTGAAGAAGCTGGCAAAAATTATATTCTCGCCAAAGAGGATTACTATTTCGTTTATGACAGGCAGTTCAATATGTATAAGGAAATATTTCAAGGCAGTTTCCAACACGGCGGCATTTCACTTGAAGAGATGATCCTACCCTGCGTGGTGCTTGAACCGAGGTAGTTGAGGAGAACTAATGTATGTTGAGAACCAGCAAACTTCATAAATATCTGTTCTGGTGCGTGTTGACGCTTGTTACAGTGATTTTCCCAGTTCATGTCCAAGCACAGTTCGCAGATTTTGGGCTTGATGAAAAACTGCCTACTGAGAAACTTACTGTAGAAGGATACCTCTCAGTCGACAAAGTGCAACCCGGAAGTCAATTTCAAATGGCTGTCGTCGTTGAGATTGCCGAAGGGTGGCATGTCAACGCGAATCCCGCTGGCGAAGGGCTTATCGCGACCAAGGTCATCTTCCCCGATACGCCGCATCTCACTGTCGGTGAGATGGTGTATCCCGTTGGCGAAGTATTGGAACTCGGTTCCATTGGAGAGGCACCAGTCTATCACGATACCATCACCATCGGTCTCCAAGCCGATTTAAGTCAAGACGCGCCAATTGGTCCCATCACGGTGGATTTGGAGCTGAGATATCAAGCATGTAACGAGGAGCAGTGTCTGTTACCTGAAGTTTTGGCTTTTGAGGTTCCTATCGAAATTGTTGGTATAGAGGACACCGTTCAGCGAGTTAATGAAGCTGTTTTTGCCAATATTCAATTTGGGACATTACCCGGTGCTGATAGCGACGAAGGGAGCCTCGCACGTGCGCTCTCTGGCGGACAGGTTTGGCTCGCATTCTTGCTCGTGTTTGCTGGCGGTATCTTGACCAGTTTAACCCCCTGTGTTTATCCACTCATACCGATCACTGTTTCCGTTTTTGGTGCCAATGAATCTGCTGGTTTTCTCAAATCTTTCCTGCTCTCTATTGTGTATGTCCTCGGCATTGTCGTTACCTATTCAATTTTAGGTGTGGCGGTTGCATCGACAGGGGCAGTCTTCGGTCAAATAATGGCGAACCCGTGGGTTGTCGGTTTCATCAGCCTAATTCTTGTGAGTTTGGGACTGTCTATGTTCGGCGTTTTTGAGATTCGATTGCCGTATGCGGTGCAGAATCGTCTTAACACCGTTGGCGGTACTGGATTTGCCGGGGCATTCGCTATGGGAACGGTCGCGGGCGTGATCGCAGCACCTTGCACAGGACCAGCATTAGCCGTCGTCCTAACTTATATCGCGACGACAGGCAGCCTCTTCCTCGGATTCTGGCTCATGTTCACTTATGCCCTCGGAATGGGTTTACTCTTTATAGGTATTGGTACGTTCTCTGGGTTACTCTCTGCGCTGCCGCGTTCAGGCGGATGGATGTATGTTTTGGAGAACATCTTCGGTATTGCGATTATTACGATGGCACTTTACTTTCTTAAAGATGTGTTTCCACTGTTGCAGAGTTTCCTGCAAAATTCGCTACCGTTCTTCGCTATTGCGGGTGGTTTAGTCCTGATTGGAGTGTGGCTCGGTAAGTTGACGGAACGTTTTAGTGGCATCTCTCGATTGATGAAATTCCGAAAAGCGTGCGGTCTTTTGTTAGCGGTGCTTGGTGCTTATATGTTTGTTGGTGGTATCCAGCAGCCTGCCGGACCCCATCTTGATTGGGTGTACGATGAAGCCGAGGGATTTGAAATCGCCAAACGGGAAGACAAACTCGTAATGCTCGATTTTTATGCCTCTTGGTGTGCTGCTTGTAAGGAACTGGATCATCTGACCTATGCAGATCCGGCTGTTGCCGCGAGACTGGCTGATTATGTCAATGTCAAACTCGATTTCACCCGCACCTCCGAAACGACGAAAGCACTCACCGAGAAATACCAGATCCCCGGATTGCCAGTTGTTATTTTCTTAGATGCTGATGAGACTGTTCTCAAGCGATTTACCGGATTTGTCGATGCAGAGAAGATGCTTGGTATTCTTGACGAAATTGAGAGTCGCGCACAGTAGCGCGTCGTTTTGATTGTGGGTTAAAATTTATGTTCCATCGTTTTGTGCACGACATCAAAACAAGGGAGTGAACATGTCATTTAACACGAAATCCCTATTTTCCTTACGCAGTTGGCTTTTTTATGCCGAAGTACTGGTCGTCATCGGTTTTGTTGTGCTTGCGTTTTTCTATATCCAGCGGGGCAGTGCGGAATCCGGATCACCACCGGTGTCGCAGGTAGGTGGCTTCGTTGAGAAAGCAGATACACTCTTTGCACAACAGGATCTCGTTGATGCCGCGCTTTTTTATTGGCAAGCATTGCAGGCATTAGAAAATGAGGCAGAAACGCAAAAGCATTTGGTAAATGGAGCCTCGAAAACAGGAGCAGAAATCCGTTTGCATGCCAATCTTCGCATCGCTGCAATCTATTCACAAAGTGGTTGGCTGAAAGATGCGAAGGCGCGTTTGGAACATGCATCACGCGTCCAACCTGACCATCCTGATGTCCGTCTTTTACGTGGGAAACTGCTCCGCGATGACTATTTACTCAGCGAAGCCGCAGAGGAGTTCCTCGCAGTCGTTAAAAAAGATCCGAGCAATGCTGAAGCACACTATCTCCTTGGTGTCCTTTATCAGGGGAGCAAGCAGTTTGAACAAGCAGAGGAACACTACAAAAAAGCGATTGAAAATGATCCAGAGTTGCGAGTGGTGCTGTCCGAAAAAGCACCCATCGGTATCCTCGCACGTCTGCAACTGTCCAGGACATACTCCAAAATGCTTCAGAAATACCGGTTTTTAGACCGAGAATACACGATTGAAGATTTTACCGAGGTTACCCGACTTGAATCGGAGGCGATTCTCCTACTGGAGCAAGCACTTGAAAAGCGTCCTGGGATGGATGAGGTCATTACCGATCTCGTCGGACTACTTTTTGCACGCGCGTCTGCCCTTGAGCGAGAGGATATCGAAACGCGTCAATATGTGGATGCCCTACAGGTCTATGAACGCATTGTGGAACTTGATCCTCACGAGGTTCGCGCGTGGGAACGGATGGGGGAAATTTATGCGAGTTTCCTCGGTGATAAAGAGGCTGCGTTGGAAGTCTATCGGAAGGTCTATGAAATTGAACCCCACCCGACGGTTTTAGCAAATATCAAGTCGCTTGAAGAAGATATCGCCGTTGAAGCAGAGTAGTGGGAAAGTCGGTAGACAAAAACAAAGAGCCGATGAGAGGATTTGAACCTCCGACCTACTGATTACGAATCAGTTGCTCTTCCACTGAGCTACACCGGCTTAGCATATTATTGTGATTAAGAGAAGTGCCGAGAGGCAGAATCGAACTGCCGACACAAGGATTTTCAGTCCTCTGCTCTACCGACTGAGCTATCTCGGCATCAGGTATATAATAATACCATAAAACAGAAACGTTGTCAAGTTTTTCTGAAAAAATATCTGTGAAAAAGTAAAGGGCACGCTATCTCGCGTGCCCTTTACTGTACTGTAAGAGAATGTCTCTACCCTTATAGTGGAAGCGCAATTTTTCGGGCTTGGTGACTAAAGCACTTTTAAGATTCCAAGCGCATCGGATTTATCAGACAAATGTGTCTTTCCTCATTGGTCGGTTTAAAGGCTACAGGAGCCACTGCGCCTGTAAATTCTATGGCGATCGATTCCGTTTCGATGTGTGCCAGTGTCTCTATCAGTAAGCGAGCATCAATCCCCAACCGGACACGTCCAGTGCTCGACTCCACAGGAAGCGTCTCGTGCGCCTCTCCTAATTCTGGGGTCCTCGCTGAAATCTGAATCTGTTCAGTGTCAATCTCCAAACAGACCGCAAAGGTCTTTGGATTTGATAGCAATGCGACTCGGCGTGCCGCGTGCAGAATCTGTTCTTTAGGGACGACCGCTTTGTCCACTGTCGAATCAGGGATAAGTTTCTGATATGGCGGATAATCCCCTTCTACGAGCCGTGTCGTTAAGGTCGCGTTCTCATCAGCGAAAAGAATCTGATTTTCAAAAATTGAGACCTGCACTTCATCAGATTCAGCAAAAGTGCGTTCAATCTCTTTAACGGCTTTGAGCGGAACGATGAAGCTCTCTACATTCTCTGGGGTCTCGAACGGTTCACAGCAAGCGAGTGCGAGTCTTATCGCATCAGTGGCGACGACTTCTGTTCGGTCAGGAAGGAAATTAAAACACAGACCATTTAGGAAGTAGCGCACATCCTCTGTCGCAGCGGCGAATTCGGTTCTGCGGAGGACAGCGCGCAGCGTCTCTCCCTCGATTGTTAGTGAATGTCCATCAACAGAAGGCAATTGCGGAAATTCTTCGTCCGGGAGTCCGATAATCTTGTAAACGCCATCGCCGCACGTAATCTCGACGCGGTCGTTTGCTGTTGTTGCGAGGTGTATTGTTTTATCTACGGGCAACTCTTTGACGATGTCTGCCAGCTTCTTAGCGGAGACAGTGATTGCGCCGTCTTCTTGAATGACACCTTCCACCTTCATCTTAATCCCGACTTCTAAATCCGTGGCGACACACTCAATTTTCCCATCTGCGGCTTGGATGAGGACATTTGAAAGAATTGGTAAAGTAGTACGCCCGCTCGCTACACCTTGTAGAACTTGTAGGGAATATAGGAGGTCATCTTTTTCAAAAGTTAATTCCATTTCCAGTCTCCTTAATAAGCATTTCTACAATTATAACAAAGAAGCATTTTAAAGTCAAGTATTTTTTTAATTGTATGTTAAGTAAACTTGGGGATCATTTAAACACCTGATTGCATTCCGACGAACTGTTACTGGAAAGTTATACAGATTAACGGATGGAAATTGAGCGTCTGTTAGGTCTTGCGGCGTGGATAGTGGTTGCGACTCCGCTTTGGATTCACCGTGTTGTTCAAATTTTTCATGTTTCTGGAACGCGAATGAGACTTCGGTCTGAAGGGAGAATAGTCTCCCACAGACCAAAGTCGACCGGAAAAGGAGCCATCTCAGGCAAGCATATTTCTTGACTCAGAAGACCCTATTTCCGGTCCCTCTATGCGCGTATTCTTAACTACAAACAAGCCGTAAAAAAGTTGCACTTTTTTATTCGTTCCAAATACCGATTTCGCGATAGAAACGGATGGCACCCGGGTGGAAAGGCGTGCCTGTATCTTTGACAACGTTTTTCGGATTAATCGCTTTGCCAGCACCGTGTCTTTTGACGACTTCTGCCCGGTGTGTATATAAAGTTTTCGTAAATTCGTAAACCATATTTTCATCTACGTTCTCAGCGGTGATGAGATGCATTGCGCCTACGTTCATACTGGCGAACGGCTCCGTTTGTCCTTTGTAGGTGTTCGCAGGGATAGTTATCGCGTTGAAGAACGGGTAATCTTCAAAAAGAGACTGTTTCGCTGCTGCATCGAACGGAACGAAAAAGACATCTTGAGATGTACTGGCTTGCGTAACGGCTGGTGTTGGGATCGCACCTCCCATGAATGCCGCCGCAGCGGAACCGTCCGCTAATAGATCTACAGCACCGATGTAGGTGTTATTGAGCGGGGCAAAGTCTTCGTAGGTGACACCGTGTGCAGCTAATATCGGTTTAAGGAAATACTCAAAGCCAGCACCCGCCGGTCCTACGACAATCCGTTTTCCAGCAAAGTCTTGAATCGTACGGATACCTGAAGACTTTGATGTAATAAACAAACCAACATTCGGGGCAAGCGTCATGACGGTGCGGATGGCGTGTTCCGTTTCCCACGCACCCTCACCGCGCACAGCAAAATAGGAGATTGCAGCGTTGGCAAGCGCAAACTCCAGTTCACCACTTATAAGACGACGAATATTTTCTTGTGTGCCTTTCGTGCTTTCAGCGGTTACCTCCACAGGGCGGAGGTTGTTTTCCTGTGTCCCTCCTGTGCTTTCAGCACTCAATTCCCAGCCTTCTTCTGGGGTGTTATTGTCAACGACTTCAGCGATTGCAGAGCCGACAACGAAAAATGCTCCTCCAGCAGGGGCAGTCCCAATACTGATATGGCGTTTTCTATCACACCCTACGGCAAATATGACACAGATGATTGATAAATAGAACAAGATTGATTTCATGAGGTTCTCCTATCTGTTAAGATATGACACGGATCCGTATCAATTAAGTGGCATCTCAGGTGGAAGTGGACACATTTTTGCCATCGCTGGGAAGATGTGCGTTACATCTTTCCTAAACACATCCCCGCTCAAAATATCGACGATACCTCCCTGATGCTCTGGGTATTCTGAAAGAAACCGCGCGAAACTAAATTCCTTTGTGTAAAAAGCGTAAACAAGTTTCCGAAATGCCTCCATCCCCTCCACAAACGCCGGTCCGAAACTCCCGAGTTGTGCTTCAGAAAAATCATTTTTTTCAAAGGCTTCGATGATGACATCTGCTGCCATCTCACCGGATTTGAGTGCCAAGAACAGCCCGGTCGAGTAAACGGGATCTAAGAATCCGAATGCATCGCCCACCAATACCCAATGATCGCCTGCGATACGGCTGGCACGGTAGGAAAAATCTTTTGTGGTCTGGACTGGGAAAAGCTGCTTCGCACCTTCGAGTCTTTGTTTCAATGGAGCGCACTTCTCAAGTTCTTCAGTGAAGATTTTCTGAGTATTGAGTTTTCCATCAGCATCTCTTCGGTTTTGAAGGAGATAGTCTAACGCACCGACAACCCCGATACTCGTCCGATTATACGGAAGCGGGATCGACCAGAACCAGGAGTCTTTCTCTTCGGTATGGAGGATGAGTGTCGCCCCCTCGTCGAGGCCTTCGTCTCTATGTCCACCTTCATAGTGTGTGAAGAGCGATGCCATTTTGAGGTTTGCTTCCGTTGTATTGAGGTTTAGCTGCCTTCCAATAAGAGACCGCTGTCCGGTAGAATCGACGATGACGGTTGCGTAAAGTGTTTCACGCGTGCCGTTTGAGTTTTGTGTCACAACACCGGTTGCTGTGTCCCCATCAAAAAGTACCTCTCGCACACTGGTGCCTCGGCGAACTTCTACCCCTTTCTCTGCCGCGTTGTCCAAGAGCATCTCGTCAAACTCACTCCGCAAGACCTGCCACGTAACAGCACTTTCATGCGGATTGGTTTGGAAGAAGTAGAATGGACTGGAGGCTTTGCCACTGCGTGAATAGAACTGCACACTGTATTTCTGTGGGAAATGGCTTGATCGTAGTTTTTCCAGCATACCGAGCCGTTTGAAGGTCCAGTATGTAGCAGGGATCAGCGATTCGCCGATTTTGAATTTCGGTTCGGCTTCCCGTTCAAGCAGCAGGACGCGATGACCTTGTTCGGCAACAAGTGTCGCAACGGTACTCCCCGCAGGCCCGCCTCCGATAACAATGGTGTCGTAGTTATGGTTTTTGTTCATTTACCTATGAGTTTCTATGTGCGCTCGAAGGACTTTATTTATCCGCGCGTGGTAATCATGCCCCTGGCCTTTGAACCATTCCAGGATTTCATGTTCAATCTGGAGGTAATTTTCAGGAACAATCCGCTGGGCATTTTCCCAGAAGTCATCATCAAGCTCAGGGATCTCTGATGTATCGATCGCGTCCTCAGGAAGGTTATCAATTTCAGAAAGCCGTGTTTTTGAAAGCTTCATTATAGAGTGTTGATACACATCCTTCCAAGGATTCAAAGTCAATCTGCAGCTTCTTTATCTGCCGGTTTCGGGATTTCAGGTTTCTCTGGCGGTAAATCTGCAAATTTGTACCCCGCCTTCCGGAATTCTTCATCCAATGCTCGATAGTAAGCTCCCAATTTTTCGGCATCGTGGTTAAACCGCGCTGAGATTTCGCGCCGAATTCTGTGAATTTCGTCAAGTTCGTAGTCTGCCATTTTAGTCATCAGCTCCTAAGTAATTGAGAGGTGTTGCCAACTCCGGCGTTGGCAAGCCAAGTTCTTGGTTAATCTGCCGGATGAGATGGATCTTGTTAAAATTTGCAAGATGTTTGCAATTCCATGTTAGAAGCGCGTCTGTATTATGAAACGAGGCAAGCGCTAAGTGATGTGCGTCACCAAACAAATCTTTAGGCATTATCAATCTATTAATATAGGTTTGTGCTATTTGATTAACCCGTGAAGGAACTGGCAGCATTTCAAGGTCTTTGATTAAGTCAATACGCTTTTGCGTTTTTTCGCTTTTTCCGCTGCGTAGTTCGTCAATAACAGCACCACTTGAAACAAGCGTGAATTGATTCGCGTATTCTTCCCACCATTTCCGGGTCCAACTCTGCTTAGCACGGGATTCAAGATCCCTGCGCAATGTGTAGTAGAAACTTGGAATTGTCGTTTCAATGTAGACGCGATGTTGTCTTTCGTTATCTAACAATTATAGTCTCCAAAAATTTAAATGTCAAGATGAACCAATTTGACATCAGAAGTGTTCAGTTTTCGGTTTTTTTGTCAGTTTTATGTGAGTATCGCGACCGGGAGGTTGCTCCTATAGCTGGGATCGCTCATCGGTGAATCTGTTTGACTTGAGTTCATATCTCGGCAGTGTTCCGAGTGGCACCGCTTTCACAGTAGCACGCAAGCCTAACTCGTCTCGAATCGCAGCGGCGACAGCAGTGGCGGTGTCAGCAGGGTTTGCGTTCGTAGATTCTATCTGGATTTCGAGTTCATCGAATGTCTCTGTTCCGTAAACACGTCCAGCAAACTCTTGGACATTTGGGAACCTAAGGATAATGTTTTCAAGCGTCGCAGGATATACATTCAGACCGCGGATGATAAGCGCGTTATCTAATCGTCCGATAACACCACCCTCAAGAACACGACTCTCCCAACCGCATTCACACGGTGCTGATTTGAGCTTGACGTGATCTCCTGTCCGGTAACGGATAACAGGCATACCGACACGCCCTAAATTGGTAATTACTAACTCGCCTTCTTCTGCCGGATTATCGGTTTCGGGATCAAGCACTTCACAGATAAACTCGTTTTCGTTGAGGTGGACTCCCGCCTGCGGTTTGCACATCACACCCCACGCACCGACCTCTGTCGCGCCAGCATGATCGTAGGCACGCGCGCCCCAACGGCTTTCAATCCGTTGTTTCGTTGCCGGTAGGCTTGCCCCGGGCTCACCGGCATGGATTGTTACCTGAATAGAGGCTTCTTCACGCAGATCGATACCGGCCTGCTCAGCGACTTCGGCAAGTCGCAATGTGTATGTCGGTGTCGCTATAAGCACTGTCGCATCGTTGCTGAGGATGGCGCGTATCCGCTGATCGGAAGTCATACCGCCGTTGGGGATTATGAGCGCACCGAGTTGTTGGGCACCGTGATAAGCACTCCAGAAACCGATAAACGGACCGAACGAAAAAGCGATCATGAGACGGTCTGCCGAGGTCACACCTGCGGCGCGGTAGATTTCTCCCCAACATTTTCCCCACCAACCCCACGATTCTGCTGTGTCCAACCATCGCAACGGCGCACCTGTCGTACCTGAGGTGCGATGGAGGCAGGTATATCGTTCCAGCGGAAAGGTCAGGTTCGTACCGTAGGGTGGATGCGCCACCTGATCCGCGCTGAGTTCTTCCTTTGTAGTAAAGGGCAGCTTCCGATAATCCTCCAGCGTTTGTATGTCGTTTGGATGCGTAATTCCTGCTTCGGTGAGTTTTTGTTTGTAGAAGGCATTTGTTTCTAACACCGGAGCAAGCATCCTACGGAGGCGGTGTAATTGTGTTTGTATATCCATATACTATTAGGTATATCGCGTGTTCTGGTATTCAGGGGCATAGAACGCGGGGAGTAGGCTATCGACTTGGAGCAATCCACGTTGTGTCAGTTGAATCTCATCTGATGCCGCGTTGATACGCAACATACCGTCGTGTTGCAGCTTTTCGTAGGGTTCAGCGAAAATATCAAGGATATCCGCGTTGAACTTCGCTTGGAAATAGGAGGGGTTGATTTTTCCGAGTTTGAGTTGCAGTATCATCTCTCGCGTCAACCGTTCTGCTTCTGTCGGTTTCAACGCACGGTAAATCGGGAGTCTGTCTTCTTCAAGGGTGCCGAGGTAATCTCCCCATGACGGAGCGTTCTGAAAGTGGATTCCGCTGAGGTGCGAAAAAGAGGCAACGCCTGTGCCTATCATGTCGCTGCCCTGCCAAACAGCGTCGCGGTAGACAAACTGGCAATTCTTATCTTTCTTAAGCACCGTATACGCGCTGGATTGTGTGTAACCGGCTTTTGTAAACTGCTCAAAGGCGTATTGGTGCCATTCGCGTTTCAGTTTCCAATCTGCTACTGGAAGTGTATCGCCGCCCAGAATGTCCTTAGAGTAGACCGTATTGAACGGCAATTCAAGCTGATAGACGGTAACGCTGTCTGGATCGAGTTCTATCGTCTTTTCGACGGTGTCTCGCCAACTCTCCCATGTTTCACCTATCATGCCTGAGATCAGATCAATATTGACTTGGTCAAACGCCAAAGTCTTTATCCACGGCACGATGCGATAGACCTCTTTAGAAAGGTGTGCCCTACCGTTTTCAGCAAGAATTTCATCGTTCAGATTCTCAACACCGAGGCTCAATCGGGTTACACCGATCCCTTTAATAGCCTCTACTTTCTTTTCTGTCAAGGTGCCGGGTTCGCATTCAAAAGCGACCTCCTCAGCAGTGTCCCACGGCATTACCTGTTTCACTCTATCGACGAGAGCCGTTAGGTGTTTCACGCTGATGTAGGACGGTGTACCACCACCGAAATAGACGAATCTCAGAGGTCTACCCGAAATTGCGGGTTGGGCACTATAAATTTCGACCTCTTTCGCGAGGGCATTCAGGTACGTATCGATTTCCGAACTGTTCTTGTCGGTATAGACGCGAAAATAGCAGAACTTGCACCGCTTACGGCAGAAAGGGATGTGGAGGTAAAGTCCCAACGTCGCATCTGGGCGCGGTGGTTCAACCAGTGCTTGGTGCACCGCTGGTACATCGGACTCGCCCCATACGGAATACGGCGGGTAGTTGGAGACGAATACACTCCCTACGGTTGTGTCCTTTGAATCTATGCCTGCTGTTGCAGGTTCCGGTTTTGTTTCAGGCATTATTTGTGCTCCTTTACCTTGGGCGGGCATTGACATCTTCGCGATCCTGCGGCACGAGATGTGGTGTGTAACATTCGTATAAGTTCACGTTAATTATAACATGAAACGATGGATCGTGCCAATTCTATGTTGACAGGGCGTGTTAGCGGACGTTATAATTAATACAAATGGATTAACTCGTCGGAGGCATGTGCAATGGACACAAGCACGATTGCTGGTTCAGATACTATTATCAGCGAGCGGCTGAATAAGTTGTTTGTTGCTCAAGCTGCCAGACCGCCAACTTTAGACGATATCAGACCCTCACGGTTAACACCATTTCAGCGCGCCCTGCTCGTTACTGATGGAACTGTTACACATCTTATTGAGGCATATACCTTGTCTCCGGTAGAAGTCGTTCCCCTACGAGAAACGGAGCAAGCCTTGGGTATTGAACACGCTTGGCTGGAACTCCCGATAGGCGATCCGGTTGTTACGCGAGAAGTCGTGCTGCAAACACCCACCACTGATACACAACTACCGAAAATCCACGCCTACGCAATGTCTCATATTATCTACGAACGTCTACCCAGCAGCGTTGTGGAAGGATTGAAATCAAGAACGGGCGGGTTAGGCACTCTTTTGCAAAAAACTATATGGGAAACGCGCCGCGACTTATTGTGGTGGGGTGTTGAGCGAGCTGTAAGTCTGCCAGATGCCATCGGGCATCTCGAATCGAAGTCGTTTCTCAGCCGCACCTATAGGGTGGTCGCGAAGAAAGATCCGCTGATGCTCATTACTGAGAAGTTCCCTCTTGACGAATTCCCCCTTCAAGACTAATCTATCCAAAACAATACAGGATCCCGTCCTCAGTTCCGATGTAAATTCTACCATCGGAGACGCTGGGTGAGGCAACAATAGAAGAACCTGTTGCGAATTCCCACACCGATTCTCCAGTCTTAATATCTAAAGCAATAAATAACCCGCGAGTTGTTCCAAGGAAAACGCGCGTACCAGCGATGACAGCGGAAGACTCAATGCGAGATTTAGTGGTATACGTCCATAGCGATTCGCCGGTTTTTGGTGAGAGCGCATGTACCATTTTATCGCGTCCCCCAATAATAACGCTATCTTCAGTAAGGGCGGCTGAAGCGAAGAAAGGAAATCTGCGTTTCGGATGCTGATACCGCCATTTAATTTCCCCGGTGTCTAATGCGACGCTCAATATTTCAGTGCCATACGTGCCGCAGTAGACGTGGTCTTGTGAAATCGCAGCACTCGCGCCGACATACGCGCCGAGTTCTACCTGCTGAGTCTGTGTGCCGTCGTCGATGTTGATGACGCGAAGATAACTATCACATCCGGTGACAATCACGAAGTTCTTTGCCTTCCCAGAATTGCTGTCAACCTGCGTCCAGACACCGGGGGTGCCGTGGACATAACCTTCTGTCTCAAATTTCCAGATCAATTCTCCATTCTCGCGATTAAGGCAGTAAAGAAACCCGTCATACGAGCCGAATAGCACGCGATCACCAGCAAAATTCGCCGATGATATAATTTCACCCTCCGTGCGAAATTGCCATTTCATTTCGTGTGTGTTGATGTCCACCGCGTGGAAGACACCATCGCCGTCACCGAAATAGGCGACTCCATCGTGGATAGCCACAGACGCTTTTATTGAACTGTTCGTCTGATACGTCCACTGTTTTTCGCCCGTTTGTGCGTCGATCGCGTAGAAAATACCATCTAACGCGCCGATGTAGACTGTGCCATCAACGACTGCGGCGGTGGATTCAATCATATCTCCCGCCTGAAAAGTCCAGAGCAATTGCGGATTTTCAGGGAGTTGCGAATCGGCGACACCGGTGAGCTGTGCGTTACCGCGGAAACTCGTCCAGTTACCAAGGGTTGCCTGTGAAGCGAAGAGCAGTAGCGCAAGAATGAGGAAGGTAGCAGGCACACTCCGTTGTGCCGTAGCCTCTGACTTTTTAAAATATGTACTATTCCACTGATCTACTTGTATTTCAATAAACCTGTTCATAAAGGGTCATAAGATCTTTGATATTCAAAGGACGCGGATTGAACTGCGCTGTCCACTGTGTCGCCGCTTCCTTTGCCAGTGTTGGTATATCCCCTATTCCTATCGTGTATTGGACAGGGTAATCCCGAAGTCTGTTCGGTAAATTGCCGATCTGCTTTAATATTGTGATTCTGTCCGCTAAGTCTCCGTCTGGGTATAACTCACGATAGGCTTCTCCTGACACAGTGCTGTTGAGTCGGATAACGTGTGGTAGCATCAACGCGACAGCAACGCCGTGGATGACCTCGTATCTCGCCGTCAAAGGGTTAGCGCAGGCATGTGCAGCACCGAGCATCGAGTTTTCGATTGCGAGTCCCGCCAGATACGCACCGAATAACATCTTACATCGGGCTGTGGCATTGTGGGGTTCAAGACAAGCCTCAAAATGAGCGTTTAACAACTCCCAGGCATGTCGTGAGAACATTTGTGACATCGGATTGTGTCTGGTTGAGACGAAACTTTCAACAGCATGCGCGACGGCATCTATGGCTGTGATTGCTGCGATTGGTCTCGGCAAGGTTTTCGTAAGCGTTGCATCCAAGATGACAGTGCCGAATCGTGCCTTTTTATCCCCACACGCCATTTTGATATGGGTGTCCGCTTGTGCGATGAGCGCGAAGGACTGCGCTTCGCTGCCGGTGCCAATGGTCGTCGGAATGCCGATGGAAGGGAGCATCGGTTGGGTTGCCTTGTTGGTGCCCCAGTAGTCCTCCATTTTGCCTCCGTTTGTGAGCAGGAAGTTTGCCCCTTTTGCACAATCCATTGAACTGCCCCCACCAAGTCCGATGATCAGGTCTATCGGCGCGTTGGTTTTCGCGACCGCTACCGCAGCGTCAACATCTTCTGTCGTCGGGTTGGGCGTGACATCGGCAAAGACGTAAGCGGTGATCCTTTCACTTTGCAGGGCTGAAATGGCTCTCGCGAGGATGCCCGCCTTTTCAATACCCTTGTCTGTTGTAACGAGAACCCGGCTACCGCTGAGCGAGCGCGTCAACTCACCGAGTCTCTCAATCGTGTTATCACCGAAAATAACCTGTTGTTTCAGTTCACAGTCAAAAGTTTCCATAGATGAAACGTGAAATAATAGGGCGCGTTTGTCAATTTTAGTTCTTTGCAGGCGAGGGGTTAACCTCGCCTTTTTCAAGGCGTGCCGGCAAAAGGTTATATTGTATAAGTTCCTGTAACAGAATACCAGATTCTGGAGAGCAAAGTCAAGGGAAAGGTGAGTTGTCTTAGCGGTGAGGTTCTATGGAGGTGAAGGAGTCGTTGGGAGGTATTGGCGTTAATTTTCTGAATCACGGATTACGCGGATTACACAGATGACACGGATCAATAATCTGTAACATCAGGTAATCCGTTAAGGAGACAGTTTTTTGTTTATATTATCCTTGCAGCGGAGTTAGCATTGCGGCGATATCTTCTGGTAGTTTAACATCGGGGGGCTGTTTGAAGTTGATGATGCTTCTATTGATGTGTTGGGATGAACGAATACTGTCTTTTCCGATGATTTTAGCGACAGTTGGGTCTAATCTCGCATCTTCCCACCGTTGCATCTGCGACCATACCACGCCACGATTATAATATGCCTCGGCATAATTGGGATTAGATTCAATTGCTTTGTCAATGTCTTCCATGGCAAGTTCCAGCTCACCTTCGGCGAGGTAAGCAAGACCGCGATTGTTATATACTTCAGCGAAGTCTGGGTTGAGTTGTATCGCCTTATCATAGTCTTCAATAGCGCGTTCCAGTTCACCTTTGGCGCAATAAGCGGTACCGCGACCGCCGTATGCCTCAGCAAAATCTGGCTTGAGTTCTATCGCTTTGCTAAAGTCTTTGATGGCGAGATCAGCCGCGCCCTTTTTATTGTAAATCACTCCCCGATTGTTATACGCTTCAGCATAATCAGGTTGCAGTTCTATCGCTTTGGTCTGGTCTTCGATAGCATGATCAAATTCACCTGTATGCTCGTAAGCGACACCACGATTGCAATAGGCTTCAGCAAGATTTGGCTTCAAGCGTATTGCCTCGTTATAGTCTTTAAGAGCAAGGTTTATTAAGCCTTTTCTCATATAAGCATTGCCGCGGTTGCTGTAGGCTTCGGCAAAAGTTGGGCGGAATTCTATTGCTTTACTGATGTCTTCAATAGCTTGCTCAACATCGCCTTTATCACGGTAAGTGATGCCACGATTGTTATAAGCTTTGGCATAGTCGTATCTCAGTTTTGTCGCCGTATTATAATCTTCAATAGCTTGATCAATTTCACCTTTGGCGTGGTATGTTAAACCTCGTCCATTATATGCTTCAGCAAGATCTGATTTGAGCTGTATTGCTTTATTGAAATCTTTGATGGCAAGGTGAAAATCACCTTTAGTGCTGTAAGCAGTCCCACGATTGTTATAGGCGTGTGCATTATTTGGATCCAATTCTATTGCTCTGTTATAGTCCGTGATGGCACGGTCAAGTTCACCTTTGGCGAAGTAAGCAAGACCGCGATTTTTGTAAGATTTGGCATAGTCCGGGTTTAGGATGATTGCTTCATTGTAGTCCTGAATTGCTTCATCGTACTTGTTTGAAGCTAATCGAAAATTACCTCGTTGAAAATAATTGTGATAAACCTTTTCCACTTCAGTCTGCCTATACAAGAACTTTTCCATTTGCGTCTTCTCTATTATCACAAGCAAACCAAAGTGCGACCAAAGGACTGAATGTAAAATCAATCAGGCCTGTTGAGACTTTATTATGCTGCAAATGTGCCATACACTCTAACGGAAACAAATCTCTGTATATAGAGGGATACTTTAGTTGAACTTCGTCAACAATTTGTTTCACATAGCCTACAAACAGGTCGTCTAACAAATCGGGGTCAGCGTCAACTTGCTTTTCCAAACGACGGTAAGCACTGCTGGTCACGCGCCATACCTCATTTTCTTGACCGCGATAGAGATAACTTGTTTCAGGGCGAGTTATTTCATCTATTTGGGTGATATATTCTGTTAAACTGGATATCTCAATCGGTGTGTTCATACCTTGATGTTCTGTTCTATATTTCTCCGATGAATCTAATGTCAATTATACAACTTGGCGATGAGTTTGTCAATCTCAATTTAGAAAAGCGTCTAAATCGAGAATTGTCCCAAATTATACGAATGACACCGTTAAAAATCCGCGTAACTATGTGTACGCCGCGTAATCCGCGATTCAAACAATTTATGTTTCTGCCGCTACAATAGCAATGTCTTAGAGAGTTAAATATATAACGGTGGTTAATAAATCAGGGTGGTTTCCGAATGTAAACGGAATCCTACACTAAACTTATGTACCACCGTCATATAATAATGAAACCTTTAGTTCACAAGAACGCCTGACTCTATTTATAGGCAGACTTCAGGCTACTCCATGTTGTGCTCAATTTGTCAGCTGGATCAACGCTGGTCGTTGTATCGACAAACGGATCTTCAGGACCGGTGGCGAGATGCGCGATCTCATCGTCACTGAGCGATCGATGGAACAGGAGGAACTCGTCGAGCAGCCCATTGTACGCCCATGTAGGTCCCACGTTGGCATCAAAGGCAGCCGCCTCTGAACCGATCCCGATGAACCCGAACCGTGCAGCTCCGGCACCAATGACTTCTGCAGGTGCCTCAATTTGGTCATCTAATTTCCCATCAACATAGATACGTTTCGTTTCCCCATCAAACGTTGCTGCTATATGGTGCCACTGATCATCGGCGACATCCGTTTTCCCGAACCAGTCATGGCAGCATGGGCAACAGGTGTCGAAAGCAACGAAGGTTGTTCCGTTGTTTCCACCTACGTCATCGCCGACAGCGAAACGGAAGAATTCGCTCCGATCCCACGAAGCGACCATCCCTCTTACACTCGTCTTAACCCAAACGGCGAGAGTTATTTCTGCGAACGGTTCTGCGTACATGTGCTCCCGCACCGAAATGTATTGAGCAGAATCCCCTGGGAGCTCCATAGCACCCCCCACTTTACCTGACACAATCTGCAAATCGTCGCCGTGGAGAAAGCCGTCATTCCCGTTGCCAGACACGTCAAGAACATCGTCCCCTTCCTGCGTATCTTGGTTGAAACTATAGTAGATAACAAGGTCGTTGCTACTAACACTCTGTGCGTGGCTTGTCAGTGCCGCTCCTGTCACCATCAGACCTAACATCAAAAATCTGAACATAAAAGAAGTTTTCATTCGTGTTTTCCTTACTATGCAAGCGTATATTTTCAAAAACGCTACTGTTCCAAAACATAAGTAATTCCGCAGACTCTGCGATTGCAGGGGAGAGGTCCTAACCGAACGTTGCTACCTTCACAGAAGATATGGTTGCAAACCTCACCAGCAATGAAAGCGAATTTGCGTAAGTCCTAAAGTTTGCTAAATTGTATGAGTTATAGGTGAATTTGTCAATATTATTTTCAAAGGGGAAGCAAGTGTATCGGTTAAGCTATTATAGCAAAGCCCGAAAATATATGGACAGTCGGTCAGTGAACGGGGAAACACCAAGCAAAACACCTCACCGCCGCTGGCGAAGGAGTTTTTGTTTGACGGAGGTTGTCTCGGATATCGGACTGGAGAGGTGTCTTCTGATTTGGAATACTAAATAGACAGGGCGCATAGGTCATCGCTGTGCCAGCTAACGGTGCGATCATCAATCTTCAATGCACCCCGTTTTAGGTACCCATCAATTGATTTGCCTTCAAGGACTCGGACTTCAAACACATAAGGCGGATCGATTTTCAATGGAGCAATCTCAGAGATATTTTGGCAGGCATCCGCAGCAGTCTCTCGAATCAATTCTCGCGACCGCTGCGGTGATAGATGCAATGCGAGTTCCTGTCCGAGTCCTTGTTTCGTTTCAACGCCATAAATTCCGGGGATAAGTTGCTTCGCTTCTGCAACCGCTTTATCGTCGCCGGAGATGAAAACTGTGGGAACATCGAAAGTACCTGCAAGTGCTGCACGGCATCCGAATTCTCCGATCATTTCACCGTTGAGTTTGTAGTATTCAATTGATAACGAAGAATATGTATGACTCAGCGGCGCGTTTGGCGTGCCTGCCATCGCGTGTTGTCCTAAGAAAAACAGCGCGTCGTAGGTCGCGTCAAGATAGTAGGGCGGACGAATAGGACCCCGCGCAATGAGTTTCGCCTTCGGATGAAATTCGAGCACATCAATCCCGCCAGTCCCGTGTCCATCCCAGACGACAATCTCTGCGTCCGAATCCACATCAAGAATGCCATCAACAGCAGCATTTAACTCCTGCGTTAACAATTTCATGGCGGTCTGTTTCTGGGGACCCTCTTCACGGGTTTGGCTGAAGCGGGATACCATCGCGACACCTTCTAAGTCGGTCAAAATGTAAATCTTCATTGTTGGAATCCTGCCCAATTTAACAGCCAATCAACTTTGAATCGGGATGACCAAATGTGTATTATCAATATCTATCCGAGAATACGTCAAGGTATCGTACAATGCTATGGCACAGTCCACGTTTCGCCGTCGTTGAGGAGTGCCTCAAGGTCCCCGTCGCCCATGCGTTCTTTGGCAGTGCGGACCTGGTTTGTCATCAGATCCTCGTAGCACGGGTGACGAACACTACGAAAGATACCCATCGGATGTGGCATGTCAGGTGTGTCGCTCATCCCCGCGAGGAAATTTGCTAAGGTGGTATCCTCAGCGTATTGGTCGTGGACGATGAGGTCGTCGATAGAATATTCGCCGTTCGTAGTGTCAACGACTTCGGGTTGGAAGCCATTGAGTCGGATACCCTTATCGCGCGCTGCACCGAAGACGAGCGGTTCGCCATGTTCGAGAAGCACCGTATGGTCGGTCTTAAACTCTTTTTCTCTGTATAGTTCGAAGGTTGCGTCGTTATAGATGTGGCAGTTTTGATAGATTTCGATGAAAGAAGTGCCTTTATGTTCAAAAGCAGCCTTAAGCATGGGACGCAGGTGACCTGAATCTATGTCAACGGAACGTGCGACGAACGTAGCCCCTGAAGCCAGTGCGAGACTGATCGGATTAAAAGGTGTGTCCAATGAACCGAGTGGGGTGGACTGATACATTTTCTGGCCTCGTTCAGATGTCGGTGAATATTGTCCCTTTGTGAGCCCGTAGACACGGTTGTTGAACAGCAGCACGTTGATGTCGAAATTCCGACGCATCAAGTGGATGAAGTGGTTGCCCCCAATTGAGAGCGCATCGCCGTCCCCCGTGATAACCCATACGGAGAGGTCAGGGTTCGCCATTTTCACGCCAGACGCGATGGTAGGTGCTCTGCCGTGAATGGTGTGGAAGCCGTAGGTGTTCATGTAGTATGGAAATCGGCTTGAACACCCGATGCCAGAGATAAAGACGATGTTTTCTTTCGGGATGCCGAGTTCAGGCATGATTTGTTGGGTCTGCGTCAGGATGGAGTAGTCGCCGCAACCCGGGCACCAGCGTGTGTCCTGATCGGATTTAAAATCCGCTCTTGTGAGAGTCGGTGCTCCGGCGGGGATGCGAGAAGTTCTTTTCCTTTTCATGGTGTGTTACCCCTTTGGCGTTTGAGACTAAAGGTGTCCTATTTCTTTGAGTATCTCGTCAATTTTGGCATGCAACTCAAAAACGTGGAAGGGTTGCCCTTGCACCTTGTTAAGTCCGACTGCATTGATGAGATAGGTGCTACGAATGAGTTGGAGGAGCTGACCACTGTTGAGTTCAGGGATTAAAACCTTTTTGAATCTCTGTAGAATGTCGTCTAAGTCTTTTGGGAACGGATTGAGGTGTCGGAGATGGACATGTCCTATCGGGAGTCCTTCGGCAACGCAGTTTTCAACGACTGTTCGGATAGCACCGTAGGTACCACCCCAACCAAGTAAGAGGATTTCGCCTTCCTGCGCCCCAAATACCTCGGTAGGTGGAATGTCATCTGCGATGCGGGCGACCTTTTCTGCACGGATTTCCACCATCTTCTCGTGGTTCTCGGCATCGTAACTGACGTGTCCCGTCACATCCGATTTCTCCAACCCACCAATACGGTGTTCTAAACCGGGGGTACCAGGTTTTGCCCACGGACGTGCCAATGTTTCTGGGTCGCGTAGGTAAGGTTCAAACCCATTATTGCTATCCGCGCTCGCTGCGAAATCCGGTCTAATTTCTGGTAATTCAGAGAGTTGCGGGATTTTCCACGGTTCAGCCCCCATGCCAATATAGAGATCCGAAAGGAAAATTACCGGTGTTCTATATTTCACGGCGATACGACACGCTTCATAGACCGCCTCAAAACAGTCGTAAGGACGTGATGAGGCAATGATTGGAACAGGCGACTCACCGTTTCTACCGTAAAACATTTGCAGCAGATCCGACTGTTCCGTTTTGGTCGGCATTCCCGTTGAAGGACCCGCACGTTGAATATTACATATCACGATCGGGAGTTCGGCAATCATGGCGAGGTTGATGGCTTCCGATTTGAGCGCGAGACCGGGACCACTACTGCCAGTGACACCGAGCGCACCACTAAAGGCAGCACCTATCGCAACACCCACAGCAGCAATTTCGTCTTCCATCTGCATTGTGACGACCCCGAAATTTCGATACTGGGCGAGTCCGTGGAGAATATCGCTCGCGGGTGTTATCGGATAACTGCCGTACACCAGTGGTAAACCGGATTGGTGTGAAGCTGCGACAAGTCCAAGTACCGTTGCCATATTGCCCTCAATATTTCGGTAGGTACCCGGTTCAAAAACAGCCGGTTTGACATCATAGGAAACAGCGAACTGTTCGGTCGCTTCGCAATAGGTATTTCCGGCGCGGAGTGCAAGGATGTTTGATTCAATGTACTCAGGTTTTTTAGCGAACTTCGCCTTTATCCACTTCATCGTGTATTCCATCGGGCGATTGTAGAACCAGAGGATCATACCGAGTGCGAAAAAGTTTTTACACCGATCAATTTCTCCTGTTGTCAAGTTCGTTGTTTCGAGTGCTTTGCGGGTCAGCTGCGTTAGTTCGACTTTGAAAACTTGATATTTTGTAAGGGTATCGTCTTCAAGCGGATTACTTTCGTATCCTGCCAAGCGTAGATTGCGGCGCGCAAAATTATCGACATTTACAATCAAAATGCCGTTAGGTTTGAGTTTATTTAGCTGGACCTTTAAAGCGGCGGGGTTCATTGCGACGAGGACATCGCAAAGATCTCCAGGAGTATGAATCTGTTCGCTTGAGAAATGGAGTTGGAACCCAGACACTCCTGCTAATGATCCAGCGGGTGCGCGAATCTCGGCAGGGTAATCGGGTAGTGTAGCGACATCGTTACCAATGAGGGCGGTGGTTTCTGTCATTTGCGTGCCAATGGTCTGTGACCCATCGCCGGAGTCGCCAGCAAATAGGATTGTCGCTTCCTCAATTTGCTCTACTGGCTTACGCATTACAATCGTTTCCTTTTTTCTGTGATAGGTGCGCGCTTGGGAGACGCGCCTTCAGGATATTCAAACATAGGGTCCGCACTCGAAAACCGCACCTGAAAAATATAAAATTTAAAAAAACATCTACGCTCCCTCGCGGGCTTTAAAGGCATCTCGAACGGGTTTCGGAGGCAGCGTTAAAACCTCTTGCGGGAATTCTTCTACGAGATAGGAAATCACGTCACGAATAGATACCATGCCGACCGGACGATTCTCAGCATCAACAATAGGAACGTGTCGGTAACCACCCCGCGCCATATAGAGAATAGCGATGTTCAGCGAATCTTCTGGTCGTGCTGTCTGTGGATCTGCTATCATGAATTCTTTAACACCGATGACATCTAAATCTCCGACTTGCTTGTTGAGGATTTTGTTTAAAACGTCTCGCTCACTAAAAATCCCACGGAGCGTGCCGTTCTCCACAACAGGTGCTGCACCGATTTTGTGTACTAAGAGCAGATCAATTGCTTCGTTTGTGCTACAGTTGATATCAATAGTGACAATAGGACGCATCAGCTCTTTAAGCGAAATCTGAATCTCTTGCGCGCTCCATGCCTTTAACGCAGCATCTTCGTCCATCTGCTCTAATTCTTCATCAATTGCCAAGTCGTACAGCACGGTTACGCCTCCTACTCCTGATTTTCTATGAATATAGCGATATGTTCGAGAATATCGCGGGTTGAAATTATGCCGATGGGATATGCTTCTTCTTGGTCATCCCAGACGCAGAGGGGGACATGTCGGAAGTGCCCGAGGTGCATCAAGTTTAATGCGAAGGCAATCGGATCACTGGCGCGAAGTGCTTCTGGATCCGGGGTCATTACCTGTTCAACCTTAAATTCTGTAGGTGCAGCGCGCTGCCCACTCACATGCTGTAGCAAGTCCCGTTCGGTGATGATTCCGACAAGTTGTTCATCCTCATCAACAACGAGAACAGAACCGCGTCCGCTCTCCTGCATCATATCAATGACGATAGAGACGGGGGATCCAATCGGCACGGCAGCGGGTTGTTTGTAGTCTAATGTGCTAATCGGTAAAGACAGCGTTCTCGCGTCCATCGCATCTATTCCTTATAGTATAACGTTAAAAACAGGTTTCAGTTTCTTATTCTCTTCCTTAAAAAGGATACCACATTTTTTACCGATTTGCAAAAATATTTACAGCGAAGGATTCCTACTGAATTTTGGAACTTTAATCCCGGTTTCGGTGGTATCTATACAACCATTGTAACTGCACGGGAACTCGGTGAACCCCAGCCGGGGACAACAATGGTCCACCTGCCTGCTGGTCCACCCGCTACCATAAGCAGCAGATCTCCTGCTGAGTATTGCTGTGTAGTGTCAGCGATGTACTGCCGGATGTCGGCTCTACTGAATCCGTCTTCTGAGATTGTTTTCGCGTGCTCAACGCCTATGACAAGAAGGGTCTCTCCGCTGCTGTTACCCGGAGCAGCGATATTCTGGGCAATTGTGTTGAGGATGCCTTCCGCGGTGTTGTTACCGTGATCGTTGACGGTTTGAGGACCGGCGGCGGCGAAAACGGTAATAGTGCTATCATCCGCTTGAAACCCGCGTTCGACATGCAAGGGTTCCCAAGGACTCGCCTCCTCTTTTTCAGCGATACAACACGTGTATTTTCCAGCGTGTCCGAATGCGGCACGGTCGAGTTCACCGGGTAATGCACCGCCGATATTGGTGCAAACAAGTCTCAGCGTGCGACCGATGGTTGCATTTGCACGCCACCCTTGTCCAAAGAGATTGAATCCACCGTTGATTTCTAATTGTTTTCGGATAGGTCCGTTCACAACGAGCATCGGTCCAACATGGGAAGTCGTAACTTGAACACCGTGAAGGTTGAACTGCTCGGTTGTCATCGCTTCTACTGCGGTGAGAATGAGCGGCAGATACGCCGGTTTACATCCCGCCATAACAGCATTAATAGCAACCTTTTCGACTGTGGCTCTACCCCATTTCGGTGGAACTGCGGCGATGAGTTCGTCCGGATCCCGATCTGTAGCACTGAGCATTCGTTCAACGCGCTCAAGGGTCGGTGGAACGACAGGGAGACCATCTGTCCATCCATTTTCATAGCAGACCTCAATGAGGTCATCGGTCTCGTCAATTTCAAGTTCTGTGGAGTGCCATTCTTGTGCCATCTGCGTTTCCTTTCTTGAATGTGTGCCGTAAGATATGTTATCATATTAGCATAGATTTTTTACGTTTACAAGATACTATTTTTAGGAATCATCAGTTTTTGGTTGTTAACTCTTAGTTGGATAAGTAAATGCTTTTCCGGCAATTGACCACTGACGACTGATAACCAACAACTATACTAAAGGAATAAAATGGAAACTCTTAAATTTCAAGACATCATTGCCGCGAGAAAGGTCGTGGCACGGTTTTTAAAACAGACACCATTAATTCATTATCCAGAATTGTCCGAACGACTCGGATTTCAGGCATACATCAAACACGAAAATCATCACCCAACGGGAAGTTTTAAGGTGCGCGGTGGGTTGAATTTCATGCACCACCTACCACCAGCCCAGCGTGAAAAAGGAGTGCTTACGGCGACACGTGGCAATCATGGACAGTCGATCGCTTATGCAGCGGCGCAGTTCGGAGTCAAAACTACAGTTGTTGTCCCACACGGAAATAACCCTGAAAAGAATAGCGCAATGCGAGCGTTTGGCGCGGAACTCATCGAACACGGTAACGATTTTGATGAGGCACTTGCGTTGTGTGAAACACTCCAAGCAGAACGCGGGCTTTATTACGTTCATCCGTGTATGGAGCCAGGACTCTTCCACGGTGTTGGCACCTATTCGCTTGAGATTTTTGAAAGCCTTCCGAATCTGGACGCTATCATTGTGCCAATCGGTGGTGGAAGTGGTTGCTGCGGGGCTATCACCGTTGCGAAAGCGATTAATCCAAAGGTCAAGGTCATCGGTGTGCAAGCGGAGAACGCGCCTGCTATCTACCGCTCTTGGAAGACCGGACAGTGTGTAGAAACCGATTCCTGCGATACTATCGCGGACGGCATTGCGACCCGCGTGCCGTTCTCGTTGCCGTTTTCCATTATTAAAAACGGCATTCACGATATGGTATTGCTCAGCGAAGAAGAACTTAAGGAAGGCATCCGTTTGGCATTGCGATGGACGCACAACCTCGCAGAAGGGGCAGGCGCGTCACCAATAGCAGCTGCGCATAAACTCACTGATACATTGGCGGGGAAACATGTTGTGATGGTGATGAGTGGTGGGAATCTGGACACCGAAACACTCAAAAAAGTGCTTGGCTACCAGTTGTGAATCACGTAGACCGGATCAGAGCCATCTGCCAGTTGGATCGTTGCCCATTCTGCCCCTTCTACAAATTCGTTGCGAAGGGCGTTTGTCAGGTCGGGGTGGATGTGTAGCGATGCAAGATCCCATCGTAAATTCTCACTGCTTTCCACGATAACGTTGTCGGATTCGGCGATGAGCGAGACGCGTTGTAGGTTGCTATTTTTTCGAGTTAACCGCACTACTGGCAAGACATAGTGGATTGTTTGTTTGGGGTCACGCATTTCGGCACTGTAAGGTTCGTCTGTGGATACCCGATAATGTCCAAAGCGCATCAGTTTTAGATTACCAAGAAACTGGTCGGTCTCGTATGTTTCCGGACGTGGTAAACCTCCATAAATAATGATATGTCGGCATCCGTATTCTTCCAAGGCGTAATCCACAGCGAGTTGCCCATCAGTGTAGTCTTTGTCTGTCTGTCCAATCCATTCCTGAACGATATGTTTTGCTTGTGCGAGGGGGTTGGAACCCCGATGTTGGACCGAGTCCATATCACCGATGAGGATATCTGGTGTGAGCGGCGCGTCCCCTCGTTGATTTAATTCGTCGAATATTCTAATACCTCCGTCAGCACAAATAAGCGGAGAATGGCTTTCCATTGCCTTTTCGATTTCTTGGCGGTAAAAATCGAAATGCCGTTTGTCATAGTAGCCGTTGAGAAAAATAAGTGCCGATTTCATCTTTTTAATTTTCCTTGCGGTTCGGTGGGGTGGGTTAGGTACTTAACGTTCCTTTTCGTGGACCCGCCCGGCGCGATGCTTGGGCTGCGTTCTTTTTTATTTTTCGTTATGCAATATTGTATGACGGGAGCAGTTGGATGGGGTGATAGGAACGTTTGACGCGCTTTAGATTTTCCAACCCTGAATCGTCCATAGCGTTAATCCACTTGTAGGAACCCATCAATTCCTTACAGAATTCGCGATAGATAAACTGCGCGAGTCCCTTTATATCAAGGTCAGTGATTTCAAACAGCACGCAAAAGGTCTCTACATTCAGTGGATAACCAAAAGTATAGCCTCTGATTTCTCCGTCAAGGCAGACAACCCTACCGATAAGTCCAAGCGCATCCGCGTGTGAAACCCCAATTCGGTGCGCTGATCGTGAATCATTAAGCATTGCATTATAGATGGGGTCATCGGATTTTTCTGACCGCATCTCACACCATCTGTCATAAAGCGCGGGACACGCATTCTGATCCGCAGTAGTGTACGGACACAATTTCGCTGACGGATACTCTGTTACAAAAACGTTGTAGGCATGGCGTTGTTGCTTGTAGCGATCACCGCGCAGCCCCACAAGTACTTCCGTTTCATAGAGATATTCAGTCTCCTTCAAGGTAGCGCGAAACCCATTCTTTTCAAAGGAAGAAATCATCTCCTGTGGAACGTTTTCAATCCGGGCGATGTGTGGGTTCCGATTTGATGCTAACATAAACTGAGACACTTCGCGAACGACGCTTAGGTAATCTCGGTTTTCGATTTTATACGGCATCGGCAGAATCGGCATGAAATAGTCGTCACCCTGCTTCGCGAAAATGCACAGATAGTCCGTTAGCAATGTCCAATAAAACTGAAAATGCTCCCGCCATACATAGATCGGTGCGAAGGCGTAGTTGGAAAGACGTGTACATGTCCGATCCGCGTATGCATCGAAAATTGGTTTATCTTTAAGTGTTAGCGAGTGAAGTTGCATCTGTCAATTGTGCCAAAGTATGGACAATCTTCACGGTGTCTTGGTAATCGCCGATGAGACTCCAGTTGGCAGCGATCTGCGCGGTAACCGCTTCGGATTCAACATAATCAATGACGTGGCGGATGTGTCGCTGAAAGGCTTCCGTTTCGAGGTGTTCTTCACCAAACGGACAGAGTGTATCCACACCGAGCACAACCTCATTCCTGTCCTCGCTGAACATGAGGGCGAACGGGTAGAGTTGGCAGTCGAGCGGACGAATCGGATAGATGGTACAATGACTTGTTTCTGGATCAAAAAAGGGGCAGATATAGAAATCTTTGTGGGGTTTTAGCTGGATCTGTGCACTTTTTCCATCTGCTTGTGGACGAAACAGCGTAGGATCGGCACCGTGTGCGACGGCGTTCTCTTTCTCTTTTTCGGTGAAGATAGGTGCAAGCGGACTGTCCGCTTCCAAAAACCGACAACAGACATCACAAGAGAAGCAGACCTCGCTGGGGATGATTTGATAAAGTTTGGCGTTTGCTGCACTGGATGTTTCTCTCATTTGGGGACTGTAAATATAAGATTTTTAGGGCTTGATTATGCGTTGAAAATCTTTCCTATCGCCGCAATCACAGTGTGAAGGTCTCCTTCGGTTAACCCGGGATGGAGCGGGAGACTCACAACGCGTTCAAATGCTGCTTCAGCGCAGGGAAAATCGCCGACACGGTAGCCGTATCGCTCCTGATAAAATTCAAAGAGATGTAACGGAATATAGTGGACGCTGCATTCGATATTCGCTTCCCTTAAGGATGCCACAACTTCGTCGCGATTGCCGGTGTGGAGTTGGATAATATAGAGGTGCCACGAATGTTCGCGAGGATTATCCGGTACCGCGGGCGTGCTTATTTGTGGAAAATTCGCCAGTTCCGTTTGGTAAATCTGCGCGAAATTTCGGCGGCGTTCATGCTGTTTGTTGAGTTTCATCAGTTGGCACAATCCCATCGCCGCTTGAATATCGGTCATATTGTATTTATAGCCTTCAGTGGTAATGTCATACCGCCAAATATCGCGCTGTGATTGGCGTGCCCAAGCGTCTTTGTCGATACCATGAAGCCGCATTGTTCGGAGCGGTTTAGCGAATGCGTCACTGTTGGTGGTAATCATACCACCTTCGCCTGTTGTTAGATTTTTATTCGCATAAAAACTAAAAGCGGACAGATCGCCGATATTGCCGATGGATTGCCCTTTGTATTCGGTTGGAATCGCGTGGGCTGCGTCATCGATAAGAACGAGATTGTGATTTCGACAGATGTCCTGTATCGCATCCATATCGCATGCGATACCAGCGATGTGCACAGGCAGTATCGCCTTAGTGCGTGGCGTTATCGCCCGTTCAATCTTGGTTGTGTCGATGTTCAACGTATCGGGGTGGATGTCCACAAAAACCGGCTTTGCACCGACGTATCGAATTGCCTCAGCCGTAGCGGTGAAGGTATAAGGCGTTGTGATGACTTCGTCGTCGTTACTGACTCCGGCGACAACGAGGCTCAAATGCAACGCAGCCGTGCAAGAACTGACGGCAATAGCATGCTTGACACCGAGGTATTCGGCGAAAGAGCGTTCAAACTCACGCACTCTGTTGCCTGTGCTAATCCACTTAGAGGCAAGCACTTGGCTAACAGCTTCTATTTCGGTATCATCAATCCAAGGACGACTAAACGGTACAAACGGGTTTTTTGCCATTTTTTAAATTTTCCTTGCGGTTCGGTGAGGTTTGTCTGGGGTTTCAGGATCACCTTCGTATACCCTCTTCCACTTCGTTTCAGGTTTCGCGTTTTTTAATTTTCCTTACTTGTTTCCAAAGTGTGAATCATTGCCTCAAGGGCAAGCGTGTAACTATGCGTTCCGAAACCACCGATGACACCAACAGCAACCGCTGATATATAAGAATGATGCCGAAATTCTTCACGGGCGTAAATGTTAGAGAGGTGAATCTCGATGACGGGTCGTGCGACAGTAGAAAGTGCATCTCGGATGGCAACGCTGGTATGTGTGTAAGCTGCAGGGTTAATCAGAATGCCATCTGCCCAGTCGATATGATCCCCGATGATGGAGACGAGTTCGCCTTCGTGATTAGATTGGAAGATTTTGAGAACAACAGCGTGAGGTGATGCCGCTGCGTACCGGTCAAGTGTGGCGTTAATGTCCGATAACGTTTGGTGTCCGTAAATCTCTGGTTGGCGTTTTCCCAAAAGATGTAGATTCGGTCCATGTAGGACGAGGATGTTCATGCGTATGGTTTCCTTTTTTCGTGAAATCAGCTCTTTGCCACAGAGAGTATATAATGAATGCGAAAAATTAGCAAAGTTTTTTGCGGAGCCATTGAAGTGATTGGTTTTCGGACAAATCACTTCAACGTAACAAATCCCTCGATTCTAAATCGAGGGGGTCATGCCTTTTTGAGGTGTTGATAAATATCAAATTTTGCATGTTATTCATCAATGGCGCGCCCGAATTTTTGACGAAACTCGTCATGAATCATCTGCTCATAACCGGTTGTTTTCGTTATCGGAAGGTCGATAGGCATCATTCCCGTCCGTGAGGATTCATATAAAACGATACACATCTCCACATCTTTCCTACCGCCGATGCCGTACTCCGGTGGCTCTCCTGTGAGTGCCGCCCTCGCAATGGTCATAATTTCTTCAGCAGTTCCGACATTCCAATCGTCTATTGCATAATTTCTAAAAGGATTTTCATACACAATCTGTGGATCTGTATGCACAACGATTCTGGAAAGGACATCCACTCCATCAACCTTGTGTCGTTCCGTCTCTATTGGAATGTCTTTCATTTCACCGTTGACGAGGGCACGCAGCGGAAAATCGGAGGTCCAGAAATCAACGTCTGTTATCACGCCTTTTGTTCCCATAATCTGTCTGTACTTGATTGTCTCTTCTCCGACCTGAGTTGTCTCATAAATTCCGACTGCGCCACTTTCAAAATTGATGATGGCGTGCCCCCAATCTTCGTAAATTCTGTCGGGTCCGGGAACGAATTGCTTGGTGATTCCAACGATTGTTTTCGGTTCGCTTTGAGCGTAAAATCGAATTTGGGACATCCGATGAACGCCCATGTCAATGCAGACCCCGGAATGGGAAGTAAATGTTGATATAGGCGACGCTATACCGCGCGGTTTTCCCGCGCCGTGTACGAACTTCCCGCGTCCGAAGGGTTCGATAAAATGAACCCGCACAATATCACCAAGCACCCCTTCTTGAATCAGCTTTATGATAATTCTGTCCCCCGGCATCCGAAAGTAGTTCTCGGCGACTTCAAAATGCACACCATTTTTTCTGCAGCTATCGATTATTACATCACAACAGGCGAGAGTCGGTGCCATCGGTTTTTCAACGATGGGGTGCATCTTGTGTTCAGCAACTATCTTCGCGATCGGATGGTGTGTATAGTCACCGGTGCTGATGTCTACAACGTCAATGTCGCTGTGCTTTTCCAGCATCTGCTCGATGTCTGTATAATACGGGAGTCCGTACGCTTCACCCGCTTCGCGTGCTGTGTCTGCATCTGCATCGCAAACAGCGACGTAATCCAAATCCCTTCTTTTCGCCAATTCAGCGATTGTAGGGAGGTGCCAACGTTTTGCCACCCAGCCACAACCTACCGATGCTATCTTGGCCTTCCGCATTCATTTATCTCCTTCGTACAGATACTACTGGGTCCCACGAATTTTCTCAGTCAATTCCGCATCAACGGTAATCGCCAGATGTCCGGCTGGACCGACCATCTTATTTACCATGATTTCCTCAAGTTCTTTCCGTTCAAGCGGTGTTAGTTCCTCTACAAAAGAACTGTGGATGAAATCCTTGTACGGACGACTTGTATCCATGAACGGCATAATGTACATCGGGATCACTGCCTGCAACATCGCGGCGCGCTTGTGCGGTGTCCGATTTACACCCGCACGGTGCCAAATCCGAGAATCGTAGACGATGTAGCTGCCCGGCGGTGCCTCTACGACATCTGCATCCGGTCCAGTATATGGCAATCCTTTGGTTTCGCGGTATCCTTCTTGCCTTGTGGTATTTCCGTTTCCCCACTCTACCGGCGGCCCTTCGCCTCGGACGTGTGATCCGAGTTTAAAGCAGGTCGCTCCATTCTCCTTGCGGAATTCCGAGACGCAGAGGTTACGCTGTACCCCCATAACCAAACCATCGACTTTGTGAACGGGTATTCGGTTAACAACTTCGCTGCCAGCAATACCCCAAAGATATGGGAAGTCTGAGTGCCAACCTTGAACGTTTCGTTTGCCGTCATCTTTAGGGAGTATGGCGAAACTGGGAGAGTGTCCGAGACGGATTTCCTGAGTCTCCATGTATTGGCGCATCAACCACAAGGAGACAGGTTCCGTTGCAATTTTTGCGACTGCAGCAGTTTGATTCAGAGGCGAGATACTTCGATCATAGGTTCCCTCTTCCCATCTACCGGTGCAGCTCACCCGTTCCAACTCTTCAACAATATCAGGTGCAATGATGGACGGCAAGCAGACCCATCCATTTTGTTTGAATGATTCCAGGGACTCAGAGGGTAGATCCGCAGGACCGTGTCCAGCGTGAAACACGGCACCTTCGTTTGCTACGTTTCCATCGCCCGCGAGTAGAGCCGCGTTATGACGCAAGTAGCAGCCGTCGCCAGCATCAGTGGGGCCAGCTTCAAGTTGGATGCCAGTGGCAACATGGCGATAGGCATTGGTGCCTTTGACCTGTTCCCATATTACCTTGTCGTCTACATAGTCAAAGATTGCCGGTGCATTCGTATCAGAGACACCAAGGAATTCTCCGTCGGGGTTGCGGAGTAGTGTAAAATGCGCCGACGGCTTTTCAACCCGGACAACGCGTTCCTGAAAAAGTTCGTCTTTCACCATCGATATTGACTCCTGAATGATTGCGCAATTCTATATTGGTGTGTATATCAATGAACGACACCTACTTCTGCAAGCCAAGCGTCCAGCACTTGCATGTTACCAAGCGTATCATTCCAAGACATTGCTGGTGCCTGTCGGTCGGGAATATGCGCAGCGACCGTATCGGCTTCGTATGTAAACAGGTCCCTATCGACAGGTATTGTCACTTCAGTCGTTTCCCGACTTTGGGACGATTGAACAATAAGCTGGGTTGCGGGGAAGATTGTGTCGAGCGGCAGCGGTTCTCGCGCACCGCGGCAAGGCGATGATGGCAGCCATGGGTTTGGAATCGTTAGTGTGCCCTCTGTGCCGTAGATAGTGACGTTACTCCCATAGTTGCATTCAACGGCGCAAATAATTTCCGCGATAATGTCGTTCTCAAATTTCAGGGTCGCTGCCGCGATTTGATCTACACCTGTGGGACCAATTTTTCCGTTCCCTTTTACAGAGATAGGATTCAGAAACAGTTTGTTTGCCGCTGCACCTGCGACTTTTCGTGCTATTGAAGCGGTATAACACCCAATATCGAGAATACCGCCGCCTCCCATTTCACGGTTATAGATACGACTCTGTGGATTGAAACCTGAACGATAGCCGAATGTCGCCCGGATAACTTGAATCTCGCCGATGGTGCCATCTTGTATCAGTTCAACCATTTTTGCTATCTGTGGATGGCACCGGGACATAAAAGCTTCCATGAGAAACACGTCATTTTCGCGTGCTGCATCTACCATCGCCGCTGCTTCGGCGTGGTTCATACTGATCGGTTTCTCGATGAGAAGGTGTTTTCCTGCTTCGGCACACTTTATCGCCCACTCCGCATGAAGTGGATGAATCGTCGCTATATAGACAGCATCAATATCGTCATCTGTCAATAGGTCTGCGTAATCGTTGTATCGGCGGGGGATGCCGAAATCGTTAGCCAGTCTATCTAAACGTTCTTGTGTGCGACTCGCGGCAGCAAGGATCTGTCCTGAGTCTGTAAAACGTATCCCATTACAAAACACATAGGCGATGCCACCTGCGCCCATAACGCCCCAGTTTAACATCTCTTGTCTCCTCCTAATTGTTTGATTTCTTTGCGGCTTCGCGATTACTTGCGAGTGGATGCATAATACCAGCACCTGCAGGCCAGACTCCCGGTTCCGCCTTGATCCAGTCGCACAATTTCTGGGCGTATGGTGTCAATGTCTCCCAGATTTCGTGGGGCATAATCCGACTAAAACCGTGTTGTGAGCGCCACGGCGCAGCGTACTCAACGTTTGGGAGTGCACGGATTTCCTTTGAGAGATTGGGGGTCGCCCCGTGCCATGCCCGATTGTCACGGAACACACCGGAGCCAGCCGTTGCACCGACAAGCGTTGAATGTTTCATCCAATCGGGTTCATTACCCGGGGGTGGTGGATTCTGTTGCAGAGTGTGTGTCCCCGGAATCTGACGGATTGGTCCGTTTTCCCATGTCAGATCGCACATCACAAAGTTAATCGTTACCGTTGGTGGTGTCATCTCCATAATCATTTTTTGCGTCGGGACATCAAGGTTCCCGTCGTTGTCTCTATGGAGTTGAACGCCGAGTAATTCCGCTTGTTTGGTGCGTGCTTCGGAAGGGTACTGTGGGTCCCTGCCGTCCGGGTGCAAGTGTTGATACTCTATTGCACCAGGGAGGCAGAGATCGCCGCCGGAACCCCAGACCCGATAATCTGAAGACCCGAAGATTTCTGCGACAATAGGGGTTGTTGTCGGCAAGTCGATCATGCTTGCCCAAGCGGGATGGTGCAACATCTGTCTTGAAGCGGAAGAGGTGCCATAACTATAGCGGTGTGGCAGCCGACCGGTTTCGGTGACGTATTTTCTATTCCCTGGTCCCGGTACTGAGAGAATATCGCGCAGTGCTTCAGCACATCCCTCTCTCCAGCGCGCGAGTTGCTCCGCATTGAGAAGGTCTTTGACGACAGCGAAGCCATCGCGATGGAAGATACGAGCGATTTTCTCCGTTTCGTGGGGTTCGCAAATTTCAAGTCCGCGAATGCCATTGTGTTCGCGTAGTTTTTCGCGAAGTGCCTCAACTTCAGGGTCATCGTAGACCCGATGCTTGGGCGAGTTGGGATCCGCCACACCGAAGCCTCTGTTGCTGGGGGGTGGGTTTCCGTTGGCATCAACGGTTTCATTAACCGGTGTGTTTTCATCCCATCCGACTTGTGTTTCCCCATAGACTTGCATCTCTTCGAGTTCTGGGGTTAAGGTTCGTTTGTTGTCTTTCATGAAGCTAACTCCTTGTTTCCCGCGATGGTATCATTGGGAAATCTATGTTCCTATCCGAAAAATATTGGATTTCGTTGTAGACAAAGAGTATGAGAACAATCGAGTTTGGAATGGATTTTAATTTAGCATGCTCTGCTTTTTTGAGCAACGGTTAATTTGCTTGGAAACAACATTCTGACAATTGAAAGAGGCGAGGTGTTTATTGGGGCATTTCTGCAAGAAAACCTCGCCGAATAGGTTTTGAAAAGGAAATTATGGAAAGTCTACGTATGATAAAATGGGATATCCGCTTCTTTGTCCTCTTTCAAATCACGGATTTTAACGATATGAGAGGGCATAATTCTTGTTTGTAGCCGCGCAATCTATTAAATATCGCTATCTTGGCGGTTAGCGAGTTGTGCACGGAGTCGTTCTAGCTCCGCTTCTACGTCCCGTCTGCGTTTTGCTTCTTCAGCGGCGAGTGTTTCCGCTTGATGCCGCCGTTGTACTTCTTCAGCTTCGCGTATTTCTGCTTCTTCTCTCCGTTGTGTCTCTTCCACTCGAAGGTGATGCTCCTCAATAGAAGTCGTAATCGGAGTGCCATCCGGAAGATACGGGCGTAATAGTCGCAGCTCCGATGACTCATGAAGTTCCCACCGAAAATAGAGATTTAACGACGCACTAAACAAACCAACCGCCCCATCTTCTTCAATCTCAACGATGTTGCCCACGGCATCCCGCCGCCACCCCCGACATTCTATAGGGCGATTCATATCCGGTTGATGGATAAAATACTCCTGAACCCCCATATCACGCAGATATACCTCAACTTTTTCATGACGATCCTCAGACGCTGTTGTGTCTGAGAGGAACTCAAAAACTGCCGTAGGCACGGCACCTTCTGCCCATGTATAAAAACTCCGGCGCAGTGGAAGTTTCGCGGCACCGAGGACGACATATACATCAGGAGCGACGACCTTTCTGAGATCGCCTTCTCGGTAGTAGATGAAGTTGTCCATACCGACGTGGATGTTTTCATGGACTTGAAAATATCGTAAGAATTGGTCAAATAAGCTATGCATCTGCATAGTGTGAAATCCGCCTGCTGGCATAGGTTCATCGTCCTCATAGGGGTAACCTTCGATGTAAACGGTCGGTTTTCCGATTGCTTTTGGAAAGGCAGGCATGTATTTTCTTTGCTTGAATTTAAAGGCATTTACGGTATCCATGATTTCCTCCGTCCATGTTGGGATGTCCTCACTTGATAGGACCGTGAAACGTCCCTGGTATAATTTTAGCAAAGCCCCTATGTATTGTCAAGTAGGATATGGAAAAATTTTATAATGAATCTGTTTGAAAATATGTCTGAAATTTGTTATGATACCTGTACTATATCTTTAACATACGCTTTGGTGTAATTCACGGACGACTATGAAAATCATACACACCGCCGATTGGCACATCGGACAACGACTCCACGAACGTTCTCGACTTGACGAACACGGGCAATTCCTTGACTGGCTTCTCAACACAATCCAAGAATATCAGGTCGAACTCCTCCTCGTTTCAGGCGACATCTTTGATACGGCACTTCCCTCCTCGGACTCAACGAACCTCTACTACCGATTCCTCTACCGTCTTTTTGATGAGACTGATGCGTACACCGTGATTACTGCTGGCAATCACGATTCACCGCGCCACTTGGAAGCACCACGCGAGTTCCTTGAGATGGGCAGGATTTATGTCATCGGAACAGCGGAGGAACCTGCCAAATGTGTCGTTACCTTACCGCGTGATAATCCACGGATTGCGGTTGCGGCTGTCCCCTTTCTCTCAGAAAGCGACCTCCGCTATCTCTCATACGAAACAGAAGTAGATCGGAACGAACGGTATCGGGAATGGTTTAAGGCATTTTATGCGGATTGCGTTGCCGCCATGCCAGCGGAACTCCCTAAAATTTTAATGGGACATCTCTTCGTTCAAGGTGGAAGAATAGGCAATTCTGAACGGAATGTCCAGATTGGCGGCGCGACTGCTACCCACGCCAACGATTTCCCTGAGAATGTCAGTTATGTCGCTTTAGGACACCTCCATAGACCACAGACGATCAACGGCACCCATTATCCAATCCGCTATTCAGGCTCGCCAATTCCGCTAAGATTTAACGAAACCGGTTATCTCAAGAAGCTGTATTTGCTGGAGTTAGCCAATGATGGTACACTCATACGAGACGAAGAAATTAAGATTCCTATCTTCAAGGAATTGTGTACTATTGAAGGTGATGAAGTTTCGGTTTTGTCACAAGCGATAACAGGGGATTGGGTTGGAAAGTATATCCAAGTCAAACTGAAATTAGACGCGCCAAGGGTGGGCATCAGTGATGAAATTCGGCAAGCGTTCGGTGACCGTGGGGGCGATGTTCTCAGCGTGGAACTTGAGCTGCCAGAAATGGTGCAGGGCACGACAATTCCTGTTGAAGACATGAAACGTCCAGAAGAAATCTTTGAACAGTTTCACAAGACAAATTTCAACGGTGAACTACCGGATGAAGCCTTGACCCAAACATTCAGTGAATTAGTCCAGATGATTGAGAAATCCGAATGAAAGTATGTAGACTGAAACTTAAAAATCTAAATAGTTTTCGTGATCCAGTGGATATTGATTTTGAAAAGCCTCTATTGGAGGATGCCTCGCTTGTCGCAATTACGGGTCCGACAGGTGCGGGAAAAACGACGTTATTGGATGCGATCTGTGTCGCGCTTTACGGAAGAACCCCGCGATTGAGTGGAACTGGGAGCCAAAATCCGAATCATCTCATTAGTCATGGTGAAAAAGAAGGTTTCGCCGAAGTGCTTTTTATGGCGAACGGCACCCGTTATCTCGCGACGTGGTCTATTAGGCAGAAAGGGACCCCGAAGGTACAGTTATTTTACGCCGATGATGGCAAATTGATTAGCGATAAACTATCAACGCGTGGCAAATCTCTTGGTTCGAGCCAAAACACGGTCAGTGAAGAGGTGGAGTCCATTTTAGGGCTTGATTTTGATGCTTTCAGACGGTCGGTGATGTTGGCACAAGGAGAATTTGCAGCGTTCTTAAAAGCGAGCAATGAGGATAGACGCACAATTTTGGAGGCGACTGCGGGAATCCATATCTATGACAGCCTCAGACAGGTGTTAAACGACAAGGTGCGTGAGGTCCAGGAAGATTATGATGAGATCAACGAAAGACTCAACAGAATACCACCGGCCTCGTGTAAGCAACTCTCGGAAGCTGAGACAGAACGTGATAGACTACAAGCGAATGTCGATGCATCAGGTGCGAAGATCGGGGAAATTCAGGACGAGAGGGACCGAGAAACGAAACGCAAAGAGGAATTTGAGAAACTCCAATCTTCTGAAAAACGTCAAGCAGAACTCTTAGATCAGCGGACAGAGATTGACGCACTTGAATCAGAGCGAGAACTCGCAGAGAAAGCCCAGCGGCTTCGTCCTGAAAAACAAGCGTTTGATGCCGCGACATCGGAACTTGAAGATGCAGAGGAGGCACTTCATATAGTAGCGGGAGAGAAAACAGCGGCAGAGAAACAGGTTAAATCCGCTCAAGAGGATTTCGATGCAAAAGAGGCGGTCTACCAGGGCGCATCCGCTGAACGTGATCGGAAATTGGAAGTCTATACTGCTGCAAAATTAAATGTCCAACGTGCAGAAGAGCGATTTGCAGAGGCGAAGAAGCGGGATACAGATTTAGCGGATTTGGGCAAACAGATTGACACATTGGAGAGCCAATTGGACGAGAGACGAACTAAGCAAGAACAATTGCAGGAACAGATTGATGACGCTCAGTGTTTTTTTGAAGAGAATCCGCTTCCATCAGATCGACAACACCGTCTCAACCGAGCAACAGGTTTTCTGGCGCAACTTGATTCACAAGAGAGGCAGTTGGAAGCAGCATCCGCAAGCAAGGTAAAGCACGAAAAGAAGGTGTCGTCTTTAAAGCATGAAATTGAAAAATTATCTAAGACTCACGAAGGGCAGCTTTCAGAAAAGGCAGAAGTATCGGTTACATTAGAAAATGCTTCAGATACTTTAAATGCATTGCTGACAACTGGCACCTTGGAGGAGTGGAATGCCCGAAAACAGCAGGCGAATAAAGTCCAACCTATTGCCCAGAAGTACGAAACGTCGAAGCGGAACTTGGCGGATGCTGAAGATCAGTTGCGTGAACTGAGAGAAGCTTCAACAGAAATAGATGCAGGACTTCGGCATCTTGAAGCCGAATTAACAGACCAAGCAGAGGTATGTCAGCAAACTGGAGAAGCAGTTCGGCATTGTGAAGACGCACTAAAATCTGTAATGTTGGTAAACCCTATCAATCAACTTCGGCAGCATCTCCACGCGGGGGAACCCTGTAGAGTGTGTGGTGCTACGGAGCATCCGTACGCTGATCTTGTTGAACCGGAAAGCGAAAAACAACTGCAAGATGCTGAAAATGCTTTAACAACTGCGAAAACCGACGCGCAAGCCGCGCAAGAGCATCTGCAGACTTTGACAACAAGAAAGGTTCAGATTGAACAAGATAGGTGCAACATCGCTGAACAAATTGAGGATTGTAATACGAAAATAGGAACGTTTCAAAACGAGATAGCGCAATTTCTTGCAGAATGGCGGGAAATCTACCCGAACGTTGATATTTCATCCGACTGGGCAGCTGAACGGATTACGGATGCGGATATTGCTATTGATAGTCTCAGGGAAGCCGAACAGGCACATACACACGCGTCGCATACTTACCAAACAGCATCGCAGCAACTCGAAAACTGTGAAAACAACATCGCTAACGAGGAGAAGTCCTTGAGCGAAACTGAGACACAGTTGCAAAATGTGAGTGATACCGTTGAAGATTTGAAAGTGGACATCAAATCTATTGAAACCCGTTTTTGGGGATCGCTGCCTGACACTTTTCACGGTGTTACACCGAAGGAGGCTATAGATCAGTTTGAAAGTAAGATTGAAGAGGTCGAAGCGCGTGAAGTTGAACTTCAGAGTGCGGAGACACAACTTCAAGTGCTTAAAGTCAACGTTGAGGCAGATCAAAGCAACCTTGAGGGTCTGAAAAATCGCCATGAAGGGCTGCAATCTGAAATGGAAAAATATCAACGTGAGGGAGAAACGATTTTCGATGATGTTCGTGAGAAAATAGGTGGGTTGGAAACGGCAGACGAGATTAACGTGGCTATTGATACATTAGAAACCGAGCTGCTAAAAAAAGAAAATGAACGAGATGAAGCTGATCAGCAATTACAAAAAAGCCGAGAGTTGCTCACCCAAAAACAGACTATCTATGAGATTTGCGAGAAACAACATGGAGAAAGCAATAAAGAACTTGAAACTGCGCATCAGACTTATTTTAATAAATTAGCGGACGCAGGATTTAACTCACCGGAAGAGCACGACAACGCCTTTCGAGACGAAGCGCAGTTGCAAGAGATAGCCAACCAAATTAATGCTCATAAGGATGAGGAGCAGCAACTCACGTTAGAGATTACTGAGTTACGAACCCGGTTTGGCGAAACGCCGTTTGATCCGGAGGCATTAGGGCGAATTGAAGCCCAAGCCGAAGAAATTGGACAGCAGCTTCAAGAAACACAACAAGAGATTGGCGCGCAACAGCAGAAAATTGATGACTTGAAAGATGCACTTGAGAAACGCGAGGCTCTCGGTGATGAACTCGGTGCGGCGCAGCAAGAATTGGAACGCTGGCAGCGGTTGCAGGAGACAATTCCCGCTAATGCCTTACGGGATTTTGCTTTGGAAATTATGTTCAGGCAGATGGGGAATTTAGCAAATGAACAGTTGAAATACCTCACCTCGGAGCGTTACCAACTTAAAGTTGAGAGCATCGGGGATTTGACTGTTATTGACCGGTGGAATGCCAACGAAGAACGTCCCGTTGAGACCCTCTCCGGTGGGGAATCGTTCCTAACAAGTCTCGCTTTGGCACTCGCGCTCTCCGAACTCAGCCGCGGACGGGCGCAACTCAATTCGCTGTTCCTCGACGAGGGATTCGGCACGCTTGATGCCGAGACACTTGACATTGCTATCGCTGCACTCGAAGGACTCCGCATGCAGGGACGAAGCATCTTTCTCATCAGCCATATTCAGGAATTAACAAGACGCTTACCTGTCAAAATTCAAGTTAATAAAAAAGGAAACGGCAGTTCATCTGTTAAAATTCAAGGTTAACCTAACGAAATATTAAACGAAGCCATAACGCAAATATGCTACCGTTCTTTGATGTTCCTAAACTGCAAGCCTGCAACAACGGCGTAAGCGACTTGAACACACAAACCGTTGAGAGAAGCAATTGATGCTTATCCGCAAAGTATTAAAAAGCAGCTTTAACGAAACTGTAGTCTGTAAGCGAAGCGGAAGGCGGATCTACGTCGATTAACGTTATTTATCCAATTAACCTGACCGAACCGCAAGGAAAATTAAAAATATGAAATTTGGTTTTATGTCGTCTGTCTGTCCACCACTAACACTGGCGGAACTCATTGACAAAGCAAAACAGTATGACTATAAACACTTGGAACTTCGCGTCGAATGGGATCACGGACACGGTGTCGAACTGGATTCTACACCGCAACAGCTCCGCGACGCACGCGCCCAATTTGTCGATAGCGGGATTGATCTCTCCTGTATCGCAACGGGTGTCCGGTTCATTGATCCAGACGCGCAAAAACGCGCCGAACAGGTCGAACTTCTCAAGCGATATATCGACTTGTCTGAAACAATGGGTGCGAAGAATATCCGTATTTTCGGCGATAGAGTGCCAGAGACACCGGTTGAAGTGTCGCAGACCTTGGATTGGGAAGCGGATGGCATTCGTGAATGCGATGGATTGGCAGGCGACGCAGGCGTTGCACTCTGTTTGGAGACACACGGCAATCTCATCGGCAGTTACGTTGCGGAAACACTGCATCGCGCTGAAGCACAGAGCACTTATGTGAATTGGCATGCAGCGCATCATGTCCGGCACGGAGAACCGGTCAATGTAGCGTATGTCCATCTACGTGGTAAAGTCCGACACGCACATGTCAACTTCGGCGACAGCGGACCGCTACCAGATACAGAACGGGACTCGCTCACGCTCCTTGCAGAAGACGGATATAACGGGTTTATCTCCATAGAGGTTATCAACCCGCCGGATTCCGATGCGGTGCTGCAACGGCATATAGAACTCTATAACGCGTTATAAACGGTCTCTGGCGGACAGGCTTCTGATCTGGTGATTAGGAATAGAGCGTTGCCGTTAAATTTCGCCTACCGCCATGATTCCGAAATTCGCAGAGATAGATGCCTTGCCATATACCTAAATTAGGACGATGGTTCGTGATCGGAATGGAGACGGTAAAGCCGACAAGCGACGCTTTGATATGCGCTGGCATATCGTCATCGCCTTCGATCGTGTGTTTGTAAAACGGTTCGCGTTCCTTGACGAGCCGATCGAAACTATTGGCGAAATCTTCGCGGACCGTCGGATCGTCGTTTTCGTTGATGGTCAATCCTGCTGAAGTGTGCTTAATGAAGAGGTGTAGAATACCTTCTCTCGGCAATTCACCGAGCGATTTCATAATCTCATCGGTGACGAGATGAAAGCCGCGCGAGTATTCGGGTAAGGTTATTTCGATTTGCTGAATCATTTTTTCGTATGCTCCGAGTTTGATGGTTAATTCTGGTGTATTATAACACAATTGGAGAAAGACTTAATAGTCAATTTTAATGCCGTAGGTTGGGTTGAACGGTGAAAGACCAATCCCCTAATTTATAGGGAGTATCCCAATTTTCAATGAACCATCCGTGTAGATAGGGATGGCGAAACCCAACATCCGAAATGCTGTCGGTGTGAAGATGTGTTGGGTTTCACTTGTATTTTGGTGATTTCAGATTTCTTGATAAATTTGAAAGTCATCTTCTTTCAAAATAGGATTTTCAGTAAGTTTTCGTTCAACCCAACCTACGATGCTAACTGATGGCTGACTGCTATAAATATAAGGAGTTTTTATGGACATTATCTGTGCTTCTATCTGTTACCGCGGCTACGCTGAGGATGAGGTCGCCGCAACATTGGCGTACGCACCACAAATTGGCTATCGACTGATGGAAATTCATGGACCACTCATCTGGAGCGTAGAGGCCGCACACGCGTTTGATATAGACGCTATGAAAGCAAAAATTGACGCATCTGGCTTGAAATGTGCCGGACTCTACCCACCTGGATGGGGTGGACAAGACACTGCTGATGTTGACACACGCGCCGAGGCAATCGCGAGGTGTGTGGAGGTTGCTGAAGGACTCGGCGCGACACATCTAACAACAAGCGGTGCGCAGCGGAGAACAGAACCTGGGGCATTGGACAGAGTTGCTGCTTGTGTGAACGGGGTTTTGCAGCGTATGCCAGCAGAGAGTCAAATTAAGTTGACGCTTGAACCGCACCACGGGAATGTGCTTGAACAGCCAGAGGATTTCCAAGCAGTTTTAGATGCTATTCCCGATGAGCGGGTTGGGGTCTGCATAGATACAGGACACTTCCATTCGTCCGGCGTGGATACACTTGCCGCGATTCGTCAATTCGGTTCCCGTATCTATGCGATACATCTCAAGGACCATCTCGGCACCGTATCCGTCGGCATTGGGCGTGGCGAACTTAACCTCAAACAGATTATCGAAACGCTCCAAGAGATAGACTACCAGGGCGACCTGACATTGGAATTGGAAGTTGAAGATCCAGAGAATCTGCCTCGCTATACTGAGGAAGCGTATTTCTATCTCAGCGGAATGCTCGGTTTACCGCTATAGTTCCCACGTTTTAATGAAATCAGCAACACCGAAGTTAGTAGGCATTTCATTGAAATAGTAATGCATCGGACCGGATTGGAAACCCGGTAGATACATCTCTTCGTCGGTTTTAAGGCGCGCGTCAAGCGGCTTAAAACGTTCCCACACAATAGCCGCTTCGTCCTTCGTGAACCGTTCCGCAAACGGGGGTCCCCAATTCAAGGTGATGGGGTGAAAACCCTTCCCGCGGTTCTTGAGTTCATCGGGGATGTCCGAGAGTTCACAACCGTGTACCATTGCTACAAAACAGGCGGCTTTGCACAAAAAGACGGTTGAGAGTATCTTCCCTTTTTCGCCTCTGCCTGGGTGCAAATTTTCGAGTGCCGTGTGGTAAGTATCGGGACTCTTTTCGACAACAGCCCGAAGTGCTTTTTCTGTCCACGCTTGCATTTGATTGCTGCGTTCGTTCCATCGGTTGAACTTTTCTTGCACTTCAGGCGATAGGTAGTCTATATAGTCAAACGCTTGGTAATGAGTGTGGTTTGCGAACCCACCGTGAATCGTGCGCCGCATCTTTCTGCTGTAGTTGCTGCCCCAGTGCAAGATCGGCAGAATATAAACAACACCATCGCCTGCGTTAAGATGTGTCTGCACAGCACCCGGTAGTGGGACTTTCGGATCTGCCAGCAATTGCTCATTTTCCGCTTCAGTATTGACGCGTAGATGACTGCCCGGGAGTACCCACAGCACACTGTCATCGTAGAGTGAAAGGTTCCACTGAACATAGCGCGGTCCCGTCTCCACGATATCGTCAATATAGCCTTGTAGTGGCGCGGTATCAATTGGGTGATGATCTCGATGCCATGCAGCAGGGCCGCAGTCTCGGACAGGGCTACACATGAGCATCATTTCGGTAACACCGGCATCTTCTTCACCAAGCAGCTCGGTGCTGGCTCCTTGCATGTTTTCGTGTGCCCATATCTCAACGGCACTTGCTGTCTTTTCATCAACATGTCCAGCGAGTGGCTCACGTCCGAGGAGCAAACGCGGTTGTGGCGAAGTCTCCCATACGCCGCCGGGTGGGTCGTTTGGTCCACGTTCTCCCGCCCAGATTTCTCGCTGACGAGATACCATCAGTTCATAACTCTCTCGAAGCGCGTCCAGTTCTTCCGGCGGGATCACTTCCCGCAGAACGAGATACCCTTCTTCCATGAATTGTGCCCGGTTGACTTTCATGATGTGTCTCCGGTTATGCGTTATCCGCGTCCGACATAGAGTTGACCGACCGGTAGGACAGTCGCGTCTAACATATTTATATTCGGTGGCAGCGTTGCCATCAGAACAGCGGCTTGCGCGAGATCGTCAACGTCCATCATCGGTTCCATAGGTTCATCTGGACGGTTCTGGATGCGTTCCACATAAGTGTTACCGGGTTTCAAACAACTCGCCGTAATCCCGTGCGGTCTGCCTTCAAGTGCTGTTACCTGTGTCAGTCCCCAGATACCGAATTTAGTGGCACTGTAAGGGGCAGTGCGCGGACGAACCCGATGCGATGAGATACTTCCAACGTTGATGATACGTCCACCTTCACCTTGTGCCTTCATAATCCCGAATGCCTCACGCGTGCAGAGAAACGGCGCGCGGAGGTTCACACCGACAACCCAGTCCCATGCCTCTGTTGAGAGTTCGTCTATAGGACCGGCATCGAATGCACCAGCATTGTTCACGAGGATGTCCAAGCGACCATATTCCGCCATCGCCTTTTCAAAGAGTGCTTTTATCTGTGCCTCATCCGTTACATCGGTCGGCACAGCCAATACCTTTGTCCCGTTTGCCCGGAGTTCGTTAGCGGTTTCCTCAAGAAGTTCGGCATTCCTTGCAGCGATTGTTAAACTCGCACCTTCAGCGGCGAGTCCTTTCGCAATCCCTTTACCGATCCCGCGGTTTCCACCCGTTACAATCGCAAATTTTCCATCTAATTGTCCCATTATCGATTCTCCTTTTTTTATCAAAACATTTCTGTTAATAGGGATTCTGTTCTAACTGCTTGCACCGTCCCACCAGCAAGTCGCATCGCCGATATGTGCGCATACAAGAACGCCAAGTCTTCAGCCGTATCTATGTCATACCATGGCGGTAGGAGTCCCACCGTTGCCTTTAGCGATCGGATACGTGCCAGTGTTTGGTGAAAAACGTTCGCTGTACTCCATGCGATGTCTTCAAATACGGATGGCACTGTCATTGCCACGTTCACTGCAGAAAAGCCGATGAGGTAATAACCGCCATCTGTACTCGGTCCGATAGCGATGTCTCGTGAGTCAAGCAATGTAAGTGCTTGTGAGATGTATGAAAGTGGTAGTGTCGGACTATCGGAGCCGACGAGTAGAATTTTCGTATATCCGTGTTCCACTGCCCACTGCGTTGCTGAAGTGAGTCGTTCCCCAAGACCTGCTCCAATCTGTGGTATGTAGGTAGCACTGTCGCCGATTAACGCTTGTAAGTCCGACTGTGCCTCTGCGGGTGTGTACGTGATAACAAGGTCTACCTCGGAGAGTTTACCGAGTGTCTCGCACCAATCTCTGAGGAACGCTGTGTATAATGTTGCCGCTTGTTCCGCCGAGATGGACGGCACGAGCCGCGTCTTGACCTGGTTCGGCACCGGATTTTTAGCGAAAACAATAACACAAGTTTTCACTGATAAATTCCTTATTCTTACGGTTTTATTCTAATAATGGGCAGAATAGACACGCTGCTTCTACAGATGGAGTGCTTGACGTAGACGCGATAGCAATCTCCCCGCAAAATGTTTTTGCGGTGGATTTTCTGGTTCCTTTAATGTCTCAATATAGAGTTCTACCATGTTTTCAAAAGCGTCGCGCAATTCTTCGTCGGTATCGCCATGAAAACCTGAGATCGCGTCAATATTGACAATATGGCCGACAAAGCATTCATCTTCGTCGCTATAGATAATTTCCGCTGTATAGCCTTTGTACGTCATTGTCTTCATGGTGTGATTCCTACCTGTTCTAAAAATTCTTTCGCTTTTCGGACATGATATCGTTTTGCCTCTTTTTGAGGGTGAGGTCGATGAAAAAGAGCGTCTTCATCTTTCAATTTAAAAGTCACAATTGATCCGCCTCTTTCTTTTTTTGTAGCGCCAAGTGCCATGAAAAGGGCTTCAATACGCCGCCATTGCAACGTGGCAGGGACTCGTGGACTAAAGATGGCCTCCAATGTCCTTTGATGCTTTCTGTTTAAACGCACATCTATCCCCGTACCGTAAGCACGCTTTGAGAGCGGCAACTGTGAATGAATAATGTTGATTATTGTGTTTATTAACTTTATCTTCTATTTGTTAAAAAGTCAACTTAAAATCGGTTTATCGGGAGATAGATTGGTACGGAATCAGTCCTTATATTGTGCCTGTTAAGCATCAGTACCAGACGCGATACACCGGCACCTCAAAGACAGCACCCACTAAACTCCAAAACGTTCCGGTCAGAAAATCGCCCAAAATCACGCCAACAAAAAATGGGGCTGCCCTCCGATAGATTCGCAATCCGCCGAATTTGAGGAGAACCGCCTTGATGATCCAACCGACACATACCGCACTCCAGACCCAAACCATCCCAGCCGATAAACCGAGCGCATAACCGGCTGGATGAAAAGGAAACCAAATAAATTGTCTTCTCAGAAACATTAATCCCAACGTGAACAACGAAGCAAACGCCGTGAAACTCAAGCCTGTGCTGTCCATAGCGTGCGGTTGCTGCAGCCACGGCAGAAGCATCCGTTCAAAGGTTTCAAAGCCGATACCGATAATGTATCCCTCGGTACGAACCGCACCGTGTTGATATATGAGATGCAAGTACGCCCAGAATGAAACAGGGGTAGCGACTAACAGGGCGACGATCATCGCAATCGCCATCTTTTTCTCTGAAACCGGCGCGCGTTCCGCGATTTTAAACCCTTCTAACTGACTCGGCATCGGGTGCGAGACATTATCTCGAACGTATGGGTATAAAAAAGAAAGAAGTGTTAAATTCGACGCGCCGATCCGTCGGACCCCTAAAGCTGAGACGAGCATCAATTGCGGGTGCGTCCAGATGACCTCATGGTAAGGCACACCGACTGCTGCCCGCGCATAAGTTATGGCGATGGACATAAGAAAGTAGAGAAATAGAAAGGCGAGGAGAATTCGGACAGACATACCCGCCTGCTGAAAAATAAAGACGAGAACCGTAGTACCTATCAAGATGCCGAGCAGGGCAGTACGGTATTGAAATGGCTCGTTTGTTAGAGTGGTAGGCTTCAAAGCCATCGTAAACACCGTTTTGAGATGCGGACGACTTACCCATAGGATTAAAATCCCAAGTGTCAACCACGCGCCAATCCCCTGCTGATTGTAATACGGGAACCCCGGTAGCGATTTCCACCCACCGATACTCCCTAAAATCAACTGAAATTTTGTAAACAGAAAAAAGAACCAGACCGAAAACGAAAGTTCAAGCGGTACAAAGAAGGTCAAACCGATAACCCACGGATAGAAGAAAAGAGGGAGCCAACCAATAGCACTCCACGGTTTTGTCGTAAAAATTTTCGCGCCGAAGTCAGGGATTTTGAGTGGCACGCCGGGCACAAAGGGGTAGAGAAAGTGTAATCCATTGAGGAGTTCTACCGCCGCGCAGATGCCGAATCCAAGCCACAACAATCTCCTTGAGAAAAAGCGCGGCGTGGTCATCTCTATCGGGAGTTGCGCAATCGGATAACTCAGCCGTTCCCGTTCACTCCACTGCAAACGCTGAATGCTGTTAAAACACATCAGAATGAAAAAGAGAACAAACGTAACAAACGACCAAAGCAGAATGGGACCGATCCATGCTGACAGGTGTTTTGCGGTGTATAAACTCGAATTGCCTTCAAAGAAACCGGTGAGTGCACTTTTATCTTGGGTCGTGAACCACGACGGAATATACCGATGAAAAAGTGCTGCGTATTCGTTTTCAAAGGTAGCGAACCAGAACGGATGCGCAAGAATCCCCAAGATGAAGTCCATTGGATTGTGTCCAGAGACGACACAGAGTATCACCAACATCTGATAAACTAAAAGGAGTTGGGCGCGGCTCAAAGCGAGTTGCGGACGGAATCGCTTTAGTAATGTATTGAGTAGTACCCCGAAAAAAAGGTTAACAACCGGGGTGATAAACAGAGAGGCATAGGCAGGATTCAGGGAATGGTGGATACCACTGACGAGCGCAATCCAATACGCGTTGATGAGGATCAGGACCACACCGATGGCGAGCGGAAGTAGGAGCGAAGTCGTTTCAGTGCCGATTTGAGGTTGATGCCCTTTTTCTGACATAACTGCCTTCCGTACCAAGTACCACCTTAGGCTGAATAGTGTTGGTATAAGCAGCGTCTTAACTTAATTCGGCAGAAACTTGTCTTCCTGTTAAAATGCTTTTTCATCAGTGTAGCTATAGGTGAAAGGCTTGACGGAGACGCGCCAGAAATCTCCACGCGAAATGCTTTTGGGGCGGATTCTCCGATCGCCCTTTGACCTCAAGATAGTGATCTAGTACGCCTTCAAAAGCATTCTGCAGTTCCGCGTCGGTATCACCGTGAAAAGAGACGATATCATCACCAATATCAACAACATGACCGACGAAGAAACCGTCTTCTTCACTATAGATAATTTCGGCCGTATAACCTTTATACGTCATTGTTTTCATAGCGTTATTCCTACCCGTTTTAAAAAATCTCGAGCGTCTCGTATTTGGTATCGGTTCGCCTCTTTCCGAGGATGCGGTCGGTGAAGCGTGACAGTTTTTCCATTCAATTCAAAAGTCACGGAAGATCCTCTTTTCTCGTCTTTCGTGGCACCAAGTGCCGTGAAAAGAGCTTCAATTCGCCGCCATTGCAACGTAGCGGGAACTTCCCTACTAAAAACAGCCTCTAATGTCTTTTGATGCCTTTTGTTTAAGCGTCGATTCATCATTATAGCCGTAAGCGTGCTTCGGCTGTTCTATATGCCTGAGGGCAAAATTTCATCGGTTTCTATTCCGTAATCTCCGTCAAATTTTCTACATCAGCAAGGTCGGAAAGCAATTTTGTATAGTTCCGCAGTGCTACTGGCAATTCTTGGAGTTCCTGTCGAAATGTCTTACAATTTTCTGGATCATCAAACGCGCCTTGTTCACTGAGTCTGTGCCATTTTGTGGTAAATGGACGAATCACTTGATCTAAAATGATGATAGCAATACGTGTAAAATTGATACATGATCTGCCGTGTGTCTTAAGTGTTTCCCTGGTCAGTCCGAAAAGGGCGTAAACAAGGATAGCATCAGTATAGCATTAATCCTCAAACCCATCAAACCAAAACAAATTCTTAGAAGTGGTGAGTTCGTCTACCGATCCTCAATTACCTCACGGACAGGTGGCCTCGCTGGCTCCACCGGTTCAGGACGCTGATCTAACCACCACGCAAAAACGACCACGAGACACGCAAGCACAATCGCACCGAGTGCCATCGGAATACCTGTCGATTTCCCCTCGCTCGCATCAATCTGATATTTCGCAACGACCGCCGATGCCACAGCAACAACTGCCAACACGAGGTTTACAGTCCAAGGCACTTGGAAAAGCACAGCGATCACTGAAACCACAGCGACAGTGAGACTCAATTGCGCAAGCGGATGGTAAGGTGTCGCATCGAATTCCTCAGCATCGCTGGATCGGTGTGGAACGGGAGTCGGCGCGCCCTCTTGATATGTCATCTCAATAAGACAGATGAATTCGGCGAGTAATTTTTCCTCTTGAATCCACTCGAAAAGATCAGGATATTCGTGGCGTAGGAGGATGACAAACTCTTGACGTTGTGCACTAAAGTCTGTGAACTCTTCCCAATCGTTCTCTGGCACGGTGACGTAGGGTTCAGGACCGGCGCGGAGCTCATATCCGTGTCCGGCGACATAGACGACACTGCCGATACCTTCACGTTCTGCCATTATGAGTTCTGATGAGTCTTCTGGCGCAGTCTGTTGGTTTGTATCGTCCTGGACGACAGCCATATCCCGTTGCTTGAGTGCCTCCGCCGCCTCTTCGGATTGTGCCACCATTTCATTATCCGTGACGGCTACACCGATACGACTGACCAGTTCCATGGCTTCTACTTCATGTTCTGGTGCCACGAGGAGCACTGTTTGGCGTTCTTTTTTCAGTTCGATGGGTCGGCACCGAATTTGTTGCGCGTTCAAGGTGGTCTGAACCAGCTGCGCTTCCCATTCATCACTGGTGCGGTGGATTTCTACCCATTCGCTGGTATCGCCAATAGCTTCACCGAACAACTCGGATACCTGTCTTACTTGCCCTCGACTCGCTTGGGCACCTTGTGGTGGGCTGACTGTTTTCTCTCTCATAATAGTTCCTTTTTGGTGAGGAAGTTTACTTAAGTCTCAATATTTTGTTATGCTGTTAATAATTCTGTGTAGACGGCTTCCGTCAAAGCGGTATTCTTTTCGCTACTAAAGAGTTGCACGGCGCGTGTGCGTGCGGTTCTACCTATTGCTGTCAGTCGTTCTTGATCGGCGGCGAGGGTCGCGATCGCCTCAGCAACTGCCGATGCGTCTTCAGGTGGCACTAAAATCCCTGTTTCGGAGGTGACGAGTTCTTTGCTGCCCCCTAATGGCGTGGCGATTACGGGTTTGCCGACTGCCATCGCTTCAATGATGGTGCGCGGACACGCCTCTGGAATAATAGACGGGACCAGCACAATGTCAAGTAGACTTGTTACAACCCGCGTATCCGACAAAAATCCGGTGAAAATGACCGAATCTTCAACGCCTAAATCTGCGACTTCCTGTTTTAGTTCTTCCATATAGTCAACATCTTTTTCAAAATAGGGACCGCCAACAATCAGCAATCTGATTGGTATTTTTCCCTTGAGTTCTGCCATCGCACGGATTAAAAAGTGGATCCCTTTTTCCGGTGTAATCCGAGTCACGACTCCGGCGAGTAGTGAAGCATCAGAGGCATTGGGAAAGAGTTCGGTACGAAGGGTTTCTACCTCTTCTGACGATGCCTGAAATGCCTCTAAATCGACACCGTTGTAGATTAAGGTCTGCTTTGCCTCGGAAGCAAAGTTCCACCGAGTCGCTTCCGATACCAGAATCACCCGATGCAGGAGCCTTTCGCAGAGTCGGTCCAGAATACCGTAGGAGGTCGCATAGCGTTTGTGCATCAGGATCGGGATGCCATTTATTCTTGCCACAATACCCCCAAGCAGTGCTACCGACAGGGAATTCGCATGGATAAGGTCAATCGAGTGCTGCTTTACTGTCCGATGGAGTTGACGGATGACCTGAAGTTGACGGAAATCTTCAAGCAGATCACTGAGGGTAAACCGTCTCACCTTATCCTTCTTATTGTGTGCGGCAGGGAGAGACAGTGGAACGACACTCGCCTCTGTCTTTTCCACCTCCGCTGCAAACTCGCTATCACCAAGGCATCCGACAAAGGGTGTAAAACGATCCTTGTCGAGTAAGTTTAGCAGGAGCAGGAGGCTCCGTTGCCCACCGCCAATGCCCGAACCGCTATCGAGGTATAGGATGTTGGATTTCAATGTGTCGGATGTTTTCATCTTCAGGGCTTTGTAATATTGACGTATGAGTTTCGTTATCGCCGTGTGAGGCGGTTGCGTCCACAAGCGTTATGTGGATCTTTATGCAGGTATCCGGCAAAGCGTCTGTCATCCGTTCTGCCCACTCAATGATGCAAATCCCATCGCCTTCCATATATTCACTGAGTCCGAGTTCGGCGATTTCCTCACTGTTTTCAAGCCGATACAAGTCAATGTGGTAGATTGGCACCTTCCCGTTATATTCGTTAATCAGGATATAGGACGGACTACTGACGACCTCATCAGACGCAGTACCGATGCCGCGCGCAATGCCTTGCGTCAAGCAGGTTTTGCCAGTACCGAGATCGCCGATGAGCGCGATGACATCCCCCTGTGTAAGGGTCTTCCCCAGCTTTTCGCCGAGTGCTTGTGTTTCCTCTGGACTCTCTGTTCTAAAGGTTTCGTTTCTATTTTCCATAATTGATTAGAAGACTTGCTTTAGAGAAAACGTTGGGTTTCACTCGTGTTCTGGTGATTTCGGGTCTTTTTGTGAACTTGAAACTCATCTTTTTCCTATGGTTTTTAGTAATGCCCCGTTCAACCCCCAGCTGCACACCTTAAAATGTCTTCTTGGGTCAAATTGTCGTTGAGAAATTCCCCTGTAATTTTACCTTCATGTAGTACTAAAACCCTATCGCTCATGCCCAAGATTTCTGGGAGTTCGGAGGATACAAACACGATCGCGACACCCTCTTGTGCGAGTTTTGCCATCAGGGCATGGATTTCTGCTTTCGCACCGACATCGATGCCGCGGGTCGGTTCGTCAAGAAACAGCACTTTCGGGTGTGTCATCAACCATTTACCTAATACAACTTTCTGCTGATTTCCACCGCTGAGATGGTTCACGGGAATATTCAGCGAAGTCGTCTTAATCTGAAGGGAATCCACAAAGTGTTCGCTTTTTTGAAACGCCGTGTTTTGGTCAATTAATCCATAAGATGTGATATCTGACGCTAAACCGAGACTCGCAAGCGTCATGTTGCGGACGACGTCCACATCTAAAAGTAATCCGTAGCGTTTCCGGTCCTCACTGACGAGTGCCATCCCGTGCTGGATCGCCTCCCACGGGGAATGAATCTGAACAGCACTCCCGTCTATAACGATTTCTCCGTTTCGTCTACCTTCGTAAGCACCGAAGATGGTGCTAATCAATTCTGTTCTCCCAGCACCCATCAAGCCGGCAATGCCGAGGATTTCACCTCGCTGCACCTCAAAACTTATGTCTTCAAGCTGCGGTGGTTCTGACGGATAAGTGCTTAAGTTTTCCACCCGGAGTGCTATATTTTCTTGGCTTGCTCCATTTTCAGCAATAGGGTTTGTTCTTCGTTTCGGAAAGAGTGCGGTCAACTCTCGTCCAACCATTTGAGAGATGAGTGTTTCTTCGGTACATTCAGGCGATTCAATGGATTGTGTCGCTACTGTTTTACCATCTCGTAGTACCGTCACTCGGTCAGCAATTTGAAAGATCTCCTTGAGTTTATGAGTGATATAGATACAGGCGACACCTTTCTCTCGGAGTTCGGTCAGAATCTGGCGAAGGATCTCCACTTCGCTTTCGGTCAAAGCGGCTGTCGGTTCGTCCAACACAAGTAACAGGGCACTGCCAGACTGCAAACTGTGTCGCTGCTCAATGTGGGCTTGCAAGCTGCGCCCTAAAGCCTTTGCGATTTCTACGAGTTGTTGTTGTCCGATACCGAGTTCATGGACAGGTTTATGGAGTGGAATCGTCAATCCAAACTGCGAAAGGAGTTCACCTGCTTCATGATAGAGACGATGCCTGTCAATAGTTCCGAATTGGCACGGTTCCTTACCGAGATAAATGTTCTCAGCGACTGTCATCTCCGGGATAAGTGCTAATTCCTGGTGGATAATTGCGATCCCCGCACGTTCTGCGTCGCGCACGGTATGAAATTGCTGTCCGTTTCCATTGATATATAGTTGCCCTTCGTAGGTTCCGGACGGATAAACACCACCGAGAATCTTAATCAGCGTTGATTTACCTGCGCCGTTCTCTCCACACAGCGCATGGATTTCACCCGAACGCACCTCAAAAGAGACGTTGTCAAGGGCACGCACGCCGGGGAAATCTTTGGTGATTGCCTGCATCTGGAGAAGTGGGGCTGTCACTGTTTGTCAATGCTCCGATACTCGGTTTTTTGCTATTATAGCAGAATTCAGGATGGAAATCAAGTTTATAGAACGATGTTTAAATATATTTTACAAATTTAATTTGACATAATTAAATCAGAATCATTATGATTTCCGTATAGAAACTATTTTGTTGACAACATAACTAATTTGACACGGATATTACCCCTGTGAAAGGATCCTTCCATGAAACTTTTTACGTCTTTGATTACCTGCTTTGCTATTATGATCTTTGGTGGGTGTGCAAAATCTCACCTGAGAACCCGCAGCATTGAACCTGCTACCCTCACTGATATTGTCAACGATGTTGCAAAACACGGAGCCAGCTCAAAATACAAAGGACAGAAGGTTACAATTACCGCTGCCGGCAGAATTTATCCGAGTGCTGATGGGGATCCTCCAACGTTAGAATTGTTTACGCATCACAATAAAGTACATTTTTTCATCACGGATTCGGACGCTAAGTCTGTGTCCAATCACTATTATACAAACTACATGGAGAGTGATCTGGCACCTATTCGGAGTTATACAACTTACACCTTCACACTTCTGATAAAAGATATTTCCGAAGACACAACCATACACGGGGATCGTTTCTTCATCATCCGGTCTGATGTCCCCGAACACACCGGGAAAGCAGATATTGAGGTTATCGACACGACGCTTGAACAGATTGTGGCTGGTGGTCAAAGGTATGCTGGCGAAACAGTGCGTCTTCAAGCGACCGTTGCACTTGATAGGCTAAATAGACTGCTGGGCATTCGAGATGATGTGGACCCGGAATTGATAAAGGTTTATTCAGGCGCGATGACACTTGCCACAAACAGTAGAAATGTGACATTTTGGATTATAGATGATGTCGCAGGAGATGGTCTCTTTCCGTCCAACCTTCAAAAATATAAGAACCATCAGACGTATACGTTCACACTCTACATTGAAAGGATCGTGACAGAGGGAGAACAGGTCGAGATCACTACAGGCATTGCTGACGATTGATGTAGATGAATTATTTACTTGAAAAATCGGATATAAGGTGGTATCATACACCTCATATCGGGGGGCACATCAGCTTGAATATAAAAAAACTATGAACTAACAAAATCACATTTTTTCTTTGATATATATCTAAAAATATGTTATACTAATTATATGTTTAGAAATCTGATGTGTTTGGAAATCGGAGGATATTATGGCTGAAGAAAAAAAGGACGAAATGGTACCGGTTACGGCTGAATATGAAGTCGTTGATCAGGTGGACGATCAGGCGATCATTGAATTGATGACTGGGCAGACGATTCAGGATTATGTCTATTCCTTTAAACAAGGCGGACGCACCGTTGAGGGATTGACCTTAGCGGGCATTAACGAAGCCGCAAACCGTCGTGGTGGCATCCAGATTGAAGAAATCGATTACGAGGAACGCGAACATTCTTGGATCGCGACTGCCAAAGCTGTTGATACAATCACGGGTTCGTCTCGCTATGGCGCGTATGAACAACAAAAGATGGCTGGGAGCCGTCCCGATCCGTTCGCTTTCACCAAAGCAATTCATAAAGCACAACGTAACGCAATTAAACAGTTAATACCGGTGCCGGTTATCCGTGAGGTGCTGAATTTCTATCTGCACCGAAAAGCAGGGAGTGGTAATGCAACACAACAACCCCTGCCGCAACAGAGTGATGGAAATATCGCTAACGCACAGAAGGCTGCCTTCGCGATTGCGAACAATCTGGAAGGACCTCTTGGAGAGAAGGGCATTACTAAGGCGGATCTCTGGAATTACATCAAACGTAAATACAGTGTAGAATCCCGGAACGATATGAGTGAAATGCAATGGACCCAACTTTCCGCTGAACTGAAAGCAGCAGAAACAGCACCGAAGTTGCTGGATGAACTGTGCGAACGTATTAAGCAATTAACGGCAGCTGCACAGGAGAGTGACGTTCCGGCATCTGAGGAACCCGCGAATCAGGAAACTGTATCTTCCAATGACGGTCAGGCAGAAACCGCACAAACTCAAGATTCCCCCTTTTAGTTTCTACTTTTAAACGAACAATAAACTCCGCTGTTGGCACGGTTTCAGACCACACCAGCAGCGGAGCAATTTTTATGTGGAAAAGCGGGACACCTTCACTATTATCGATGAACGTCTGAGTCAGGTAATCTATACACGAAGAAAGGGTGGGCTTGAAGCAGTTTCACAATTAAACAGCTGTCAAACTGAGTAGATACTCTCGGCTCCGCAAGGCATCTTGCAACGAATGCGCAGTCGGTGTGTTCTCAAGGAGTAGATCCCCTGTATACTGCCGCGTTTTCAGGTGTTCCGCAATTGCACGGAAGTCAACGAACCCATCACCCACCTCTGAGAGAACCCCGTCCTCTGTTTTTTGCTTGAAGTGTACCGACGTGAGAACCTCCGTCTTGACAGCACTCCAGAATTCGTCCGGTGGATTCACCGTTGTCCCGTCAGCGCGATAGGTATTTGTCTCATCGTACGTGAGTTTGGCACCGCCCGCGACTGCTAACGTTAAGGTTAGTGTAGCGGTTTGTCGGGCATTCTCTACAGCGAAAATCATCGGGTAGCTCGGTAAGAGTGCTTTGTAACGCTTTAGGTTCGCAATAGCAGCAGATTCGTTGATGTCTCCTTCGCTGTCGAGATCAACAAGGCGGAGGCGAGGTCGCGTTGGACAGAGTAAATATGCCAGTTTCTTCGCACTGATAATCTGCTGTGTATCTGCTTCACTGTCCTTTGGGAGTGAAAGCCAAGGGTGAGACATCGCATAACTCAAGGTAAGTTCGGATGCTTTTTCTGCGAAGCGTGCGACCTCTTCAAAAAGCGTGGGGTGCTTCGTTTCGTAAGACTGACCAGTCCAAACAGCATCACAGATGGTTTTGAATTCCGCATCGGTGTACGTAAGCATTGCAGATTCGAGTTGTTGAACGAGTTCGCCGAATTCAGAGTTGCGGAGGTAATCGCCTTCGCGTACCTCCATATCTTTGAATCCGTTTGCACCGAATTCAACCATGAGTTCATCGAAGCGTGCCCCTTTTTCTACCTCTTCAGCCCAGATATTAGTTACAATTCCGAGTTTCTCAAACATTTTGACATCCTTTTCGTCTTATAGCAAAATCCGAAAATATGTTTACAAGTCGTCAGTAAACAGGAACCCCACCACCGCTGGCGAGGTTTGTAACCTCGCCATTAAGTTGGTATATAGGTAATTATTGGTTTTACTATAAAGTATGATATACAACTGAGATTATCGCATATTTCTAAGACGTTTCGACAATACCTATGGCGAGCATGGAAAATTTAGTCTGATAGCGGCACGGCGACATGGAATACGCTCCCTTGCCCTAAAACGCTGTCCAGCCATATCCTTCCGTTATGACGGAGGACAATGTGCTTAGCGATCGCGAGTCCTAAGCCGGTTCCTCCCATTTCTTGCGCGCGTCCTTTGTCCACTCGGTAAAATCGCTCAAACACGCGAGGTTGGGATTCCATCGGGATACCGATACCTGTATCTTTTACATGCACTATGACTTCCTCCACGCTCATATTGAGTTCGTCAAATACGTCGCTTATGTCAGTCTCTGCCGAGACCGTGATGGTGCCGCCGTCTGGTGTATATTTAATCGCGTTGTCGATCAGATTTACAAAAATCTGCATGAAAAGTTGTTTATCTATATTGACCTCTGGAAGTTCGTCAGGAATCTCCCATTTTAAAGCCAGCCCCGATTCTTCTAATAGCGGTTCAAACACGTCTAAGATTGGTTCGTAGAAGGTATTGAGGTGGTGTGGTGAGCGTTTCAATTCCACTTCACCTAACTCCAACCGAGAGAGTTCCAACAGGTCTGAAACCAGTCTTGAAAGTCGCGTTGAATGATTGAGGATTTTCACTATAAATTGTTCACCCTTCTTCGTCCGAACGAAATCCTCACCGAGTAAAGTTTCGGCGTACCCTCGAATTGTTGTGAGTGGTGTCCGGAGTTCATGTGAAACATTCGCCACAAAATCAGCGCGAATCCGCTCTAATTGCCGTTCCCTCGTGACATCATGGATAACGATAACGTATTCTTGACCGGCAGAAACAGGCACGACTGTGACCTCTACCTCCGGTTCTGTTAGGTTACCGAGACGGATTTCTGCGAATGCAACAGTTTCTATCTGTTCTGCCTTCTGTAGCAGTGCTTGGAGTTCAGGGATCCGGTTGATTTCAATCAATGCTTTGCCGATATAATCATCAGGTAGGCCCAACATGGAGATAGCCGTTGGGTTGGCATAAGTAATTTCAGACACCCCGTTCACGAGTAGTACACCTTCGCCCATGTTCCTTAAGATGGTTTCGGACCGTCGGTGTTCTTCTGAAATTTTGTCAATCTGTTCCTGGACCCTGTCCGCCATTAGGTTGAAATTCTGGGAGAGTTGTCCCAATTCATTCCGAGAATCGACCGGGACACGCGAGGTTATGTTGCCAGCAGCAAGCGATTGGGTCATCTGTGTTAATTTCTCAATTGGTTTTATGATGGCACCGGTGCTGAGGACACTAAACACGATTGCAAGGATGAGTCCGGCTACACTCGCAATTAGGACCACCTGTCGGAGGTTGCCAATCGCTGTATTGACGGCTTCCATTGGGAGCGCGACACGGCAGATGCCAATCAACGTTCCGGTCCCATTTGACGAATCTTCTGTACCAGCATTGCGATATATCGGCATCGCGAAGTAACGAAATTCTGTCTGCGTCGTATCGCTGTACCGATCCCGGATCCCGATGCCGTCTTTAAGAGCCGCTTGAACCTCTGGACGGGCAAGGTGGTTGTCCATTGCTCGCAGTGCCTGTCCATTCCGTTCTGTATCACCCCAGACAGTTCCATCCGTCCCGATGAAGGTCACCCGTGCCTTTTCGGTCTTTCCGAGTCTATCAACGAGAGGATCTATTGCATCGTAACTAAAGTTAGCTTCGGTGGGGAGTTTGTCGATGAAGAATTCTGTGATCAGTGCTGCCTGAATTTCCAATTCACTGGTAATTCGTTTGCTCATTGAGTCTTTAAGCATTGTGCCGAGATAGAAATACATGGCGAGCATCACTAAAAGCACAATGCCTATGTACCTGAGGGTCTGTTGTGTACGGATGTTCATTTGTGATGCGTCCTTCAGCGCGCGATGCTATTCCTCGTAACCTAAATACATAGCAGACAATCTATAGATGATAGACGTCAAATTTCGATATAATAATAGCACGTTTTAGCGTAACTTGCAAGTGAGGATTTGTAACATACAACTACTGACAACTGAAAACCGAAGACTGAATGCCTGTTTGATTACGTATATTTCTTTGACATCTAAATCAAATTTTGCTAAACTGAAATCTCAAGGCTGACAGATGTGTAAGGCGTTCCTTGCAAGCCATATTACCGCAAAGATTACAATTACGCCTCATGGGAGGTATGCATGAGTATCCAATTCAAAGGCATTTTTACACCGACAGTAACACCACTTGACGAAAAAGAGCGCGTCGATGAACGCGGGTTCGTCAATCAACTTAACCGACTGATTAACAGCGGTGTTCACGGCATCTACCTACTCGGGAGTTCGGGTGAATTTACGACGTTAACAAATACAGAACGCGAACGTGCAATGGACATCGCTCTCAAAGCAATTGGGGGTCGTATCCCGGTTATTTGTTGTGTAATGGATACAAGCACCCAACGCGTTATCCAAAACATTGAAATCGCCGAACAGTTTGGTGTTGATGCAGTCGCTGCAACACCGGGCTACTACTATCCCTCCACCGACGATGCGGATCTGATCGAATTCTATCAAACGATCGCCGCGAGTACGGAACTCCCAGTTTTCATCTACAATATCCCCTCCACCGTTAAAACCTTCATTAAGCCGCAGATCGTCGTCGAACTTGCAGAAACCTGTGAGAATATTGTCGGAGTCAAGGACAGTACCGGTGATTGGACGAACTCCCTCAATCTCATAGCACTGCTCGGTGAGCGAACAGATTTCTCTATCTTCCTCGGTTCGCATGTCGCACTCGGTGCAGCACTCCTATTCGGTGCGGACGGTGGTGTGGTCTCAATTGCAAACGTCGCCCCGAAAGAATCCGTTGCGCTCTACAATGCTGCGAAGGCACGTGATATTGATGAAGTCCATCGGTTACAAAAGTGGATGCTACAGCTCAGTAAAATGTATACCTACGGACAGGGTGTCAGCGGTATGAAGGCGTGTCTGGAAATTTTGGGGGTCTGCAGCGCACGCACCACAAGCCCACTCCTACCGCTCACTGATGCCGAGAAAGCGGAACTCCGAGCATTGTTAACGGAATTGGGAGTGCGTGAATGATTGAGATACAACCCATCCGCAAACCCCTTGATGCCACGATAACGGTACCCGGTTCTAAAAGTTATACCAACCGGGCTTTATTGGTTGCTGCAATGGCACGTGGCGTTTCAACGCTGACAGGCGCGCTCTTTAGCGATGATACACGTTATATGTCTGCGTCACTACGAAAGCTCGGTGTTGAGATTGACGCTGATGAGAAGCAGACAACATTCAATGTACACGGAAATGGGGGCAGTATTCCAGTTTCGGGTGCCGAACTCTATATCGGGAACTCAGGTACCACTTCGCGTTCTCTTACCGCTTACGTTTCGTTAGGTCATGGGAAATTCGTCATTGATGGTGATGAACCGATGCGACACGGTCGTCCTATCTTCGATTTACTGGGCGCGTTACGGCAAATTGGGGTTTCGGCGCGCTCACAATTTGAGAACGGACATCTTCCTGTTATCGTCGAAGCAAATGGACTTACGGGTGGAAAAACTCGACTTGATGTCAGTAAGAGCAGTCAATTCTTAACTGCGTTGCTGCTCATCGCGCCGTGTGCCAAAAACGACATGGAGATTGAGGTTGTCGGTGCCCGCGAAATGCCTTATATTGATATTACACTGGCGGTCATGGAGGCGTTTGGCGGACAGGTTATCAACGAAGGCTATAAGTATTTTCAAATTGAAAGCGGACAGCAGTATCAGCCGCGGATCTACAACATTGAACCGGATGCCTCTAACGCTTCATACTTTTTCGGAGCTGCTGCGCTTACCGGCGGACGTGTTACTGTCCAGCACCTACACTTGGATTCCGCACAAGGGGACGTTCAGTTTCTAAATATCTTGGAGCAGATGGGATGTCAGATCACTGTTTCTGACGCTGGCATTACTGTCACCGGACCGCGCCAGTTAAAAGGAATTGATGTGGATATGAGGGCGATTTCAGACACATCTCTGACCCTCGCAGCGATCGCTCCCTTTGCCGATAGCAAAGTAACCATCCGAAACATTGAACACACACGCTGGCAGGAAACCGATCGGATTCATGCGATGGTGACGGAACTGCGGAAGTTAGGCGTGCCTGTCGTTGAACACCGAGATGGACTCGAAATTTCACCCGCCCCAATTACCCCCGCTGCAATTGATACCTACGAAGACCACCGGATGGCGATGGCGTTTGCGCTTGTTGGTTTAAAGGTTCCCGGGATCCGAATTAACGATCCAGAGTGTGTCAGTAAAACGTTTCCTAATTATTTTGAGGCGTTTGAGGAGTTGTACACCTGAGTGTATAGGTTCGGGTAATAAGTAAACATTCCGGTGAACTGTAGATGAGAAACTGTCTTGCTACGGTGGACAAGGTGTCCTAATCTCATAGTTTCACTCTGTTTTGTTGATTGTAAGTTTATTGTAGCGTTCGCCTCTTTAGTCCTGTAGGGACGATATCTTTATAGAAAGGTGTTCCTTCTCCACCTTTCAGCCCCGTAGGGGCGGCATTTTATACCTATAAGTTTTCTCTGAATTCTTATTTGAGATCACATTAATCAAACCGAAGTCTCGCTCGGAATTCCCCTAAAATAGTAATTCCCCCGCCATAGAACAACATCGCTAACGGAATCAACACCCAAATCGACAGAAAGCCCTTCAGTAGTGTCAAACCGATGCCCATCACACCAGAGAGAATGACTGCTTTCAAAAGCGTGCGGAATATGAGAGGCGTTTCTCGGAATTTGACAATGTTCCTTGAGATATAGCCGATCCCAAAGATGAGTAGAAATGCCTCACTTATAACCATTGCTATTGCTGCCCCGACGTGGCTGGAACGCGGAATCAGATATAGATTCAGACAGATGTTCAAAAGCGCAGTTGCCCCCATGAGGACCGAAAAAGCACGGCGTTTGTCTGTTGCCCGAAGCACCGCCAGTACCGCTGTTGTTATGAAGATGAGTCCGCCTGCCCAACTGAGCCATTGCAGTGCTTTTGCCACTCTATTTAATTCGTCCGGTGTATAGGTCGGAAGAAGCACCGCTGTAATTTGGGGAGATAGTGTCGAAAGCCCAACCGCGAGCGGAAGTCCACTCAGAACCATCCATCGCGTACCGAACGTATATGCCCCCGGAAATCTCCCTTTTTCCCTTTCATAAGCACGAGACAGGACGGGGAACATCGCACCCATCATAAACGCTCCCGGTAGAATCGTGAACGCATTGACGATCGTATACGCTAAGCCGTACCACGCATTGGCATCTACCCCATCTGGACTCAGTTTTGACAACAGAATCGCATCCACACGGAAATAGAGTAGGTTGAAAAGGTTACCGATTGCAAACGGGAGCGCTTGCTGCATCAGCACCCTCACAATCTCTCGACTCGGTTGAAAACGGAGGGGAGTGAAGCGGTATCGGGTAAATCCAACGCTCAAAATCAGGTTAATACAACTCGCTATCAACGTTGCTTGACAGACAGCCACCAGTCCGTAGTCAAACAGAATCGCGCCACCACCGATTAAGAGAAACCCAGCGCGCTCGGCTATTACGGTCAAGGCTTCATATTTCATCTCCTCGTGTGCCCGAAAGACGCATCTGTATAATTGCGCTAAGGAATTCGCAATCTCTGCGAGGCCTAAGAACACTATCATCTCTACGATGATCGGGGTATAGAGGTATATACCGCTGACAATCATGATGCCATAAGCGATGATTGACAGGATACAGCGCACGATAAGCGCGTTGCCGAGATACTGCTTCGTCTGTTGCAGATGCAACGTCATCTCTCGGATGAGCGGGTTTTGTATGCCGAGTTCTGTCAGGCTTGCCACCAGATTGGTGAGCGCGATTGCAACAAAATAACCGCCGAACTCACTTTCTGAGAAATAACGCGGCATGAGCCAAACTGTTATCACGAGTGAGCCGAGGCGGCCGATAAGGTGTGCACTAAAAAGGCTGGACGTGTTTTTAAAGATGCGGTTCATCTAATGCGACAACGTTGATTCCCGTACATGTTCGATCAAAACGGTATTCACTAAAGTTTCAATTGATACCCCTTGCGCTTGTGCTTTTTGACTGAGTTCTTCAGCGATTTCGGGAAGAATTGCGACACGAATCGCCCGCTTGTGTAATGTTTCAAAGTGAAACCACTGGTCATCGTCTTCCATCAAATCGGCGGTATCTAAGTTATCCCAGAAATCAGCCTCCTCTTCATAGGTTGAAAACTCGGGTACCTGCAACGCTTTCATCTTCTGTGCCTCCTAAAGTCAAACACACGGGACAATGAATTGCCCTACTACCAACCAGATGTTTATTCTCAATACAATCCAATTCTAACATAATTTGGCACCAAAGTCCAGTAGCTATCACTTTCTCCGTGCTGTAGGTATTGCGCCCCAAGGTGAGCGATAGTCGCACCGCGTGGGACATTGAAAATAGCATCAGCAAAGTGGACATGCTCGCTGAGTCTTTCACGAACTGCATCTCCGTATATTTCCAAACCATCGCCGACAAAAATAGGCGCACAATTTGGAGAGATATGTGTGCTGAGATGGTCAAGGAAAGCATCAATGGATAAACAGAGGTCATCACTGAGGCGTTGCCATTCGGTCCCACCATCAAAAATCGCGCCGTAGACTTCACTCCGTCTTGCATCAAGAAGTGGACAGACAACACCATTTGTCCATCGGAGGTTATAGGCGATTGCTTCCAGCGTTGAAATTCCCACAATTGGTTTATCGAGAGCGTAGCAGAGGGATTTGATCGTCGCCACGCCGATACGGATACCTGTGAACGATCCGGGTCCAATACCGACAGCACATCCGTCTAAAGCATCTGCCGTGATGTTCCCCCATTTCAAGACACGATCCATAGCGGGCATGAGTCTGGAGGAGTGTGCTTGGACAATATTGAGCGTATGTTCTGCGATTAAGTTCTCACCATCTATTAAGGCGACGCTCCCGATGGGAGTTGACGTATCAATACCTAAGATTTTCATCCTTCGATTTTCGTGTTCCCTAACCTCTGGAATTATAAAGCGTAATTTTTCTCGTGAAAATCCCGAAGGGTTTCAAACCCTTCGGGAATCTAACACAAAAACGAGCGTTTCAAACATCTACTTCATTTTTAACCTTGCCCAGGTGGCGGCAAGTTTGCCGGAGGCATCCACATCAAGCGTGTCTGGCAGCAATTTTTTTATCTCTGCCTGACTGAGCACAGAGGCGTAGATTCGTGAATCTTCGATGTGAGCGTCAAGATCACCGGGACCGCCGCCCAAACCGCCGTGCCGCTTGCCCCAAATCGCCTCGGCATCGTTATTGTCAAAAGTGACAAATTGACCAAATGTGTAATCGCCAATTTCGTCCCCGTTACGATATATTCTCACACGCGCCGTTCCACCATCATCTTCATACGAGATCGCCATCATAATCAACTCACCTGCTTTCTTTTCCTCAAACCCAGGCTCTGGGTCCTTGGTGCGGTGAAACCATCCACTACCTGCCATCCAACGATGATGCTGGCGTTCGCCAAAGACAATCGCGTCAAATGTGGGATCGGAAAGGCGGTCGATCGTCAATATCGAGCCTTTCTGAACGTCAAGGTCATCCATGATCGCCCACGACACCAAAGTCTTTTCTCCGATGTCGGGCCCGTCATACCCACTGGCGATTGCCCACTTACCGAGATCGACATTCAATTGTCCATCCTTGATTTCAGCACCCATGAGTGTAATGTCGGCAAAGTTTCCCGTAATATCTTCCAGTTCAACACCTTTCTCAAAGGTCCAGTGTCCAACAAGGGTGTCTGCCTTTTCTGCCTGTCCAAACACCGGTATTGATACGTTGAGCAGAAGCAGCACCGAGCACACCCAGATGCCACAGTGTTTCAGGTCCTTCATGATTGTCTCCTCCATTGTTAATTAGGGTTGAGATTTTTCTAAAGACCGCTGAAATTCAAATACAGTGTTTGCCTCTATCCATTTTGCGGACTGCTACGGATTTGGAAGCAGGAATTTACCTCACAGCGTGCATCCGCTAACAATTACATATCCGGACTCAGTATATCACGTCCGGGGAAAAGCGTCGTATTTTTCGGAATATCTATTTTTCTGTGGGCGATAATGCGTGTGTCGTCCTGATCTTAATTCAGACACGAGAGTAGTTTTTCGAGATGTTGTATGTTTCGTTCGATTTCTGTAGCATCCAGTGGTGTTTCTGCAAGTTGAAGGTACTTCTCAAAGGCTGTGATACCTTCACTATATGCGTGATTTTTATAGTATAGATAACCGAGCAGGCGGTAATCGGCTGCGCCGTTCGGCAGCAACCAAGTGATGCGTTCAGTCGCGGTAAGTGCCTTGTCATAGTTCTCAAGGAGTGTATAGGCACGCGTTAGATTCCGCAGAATACGTGCTAAAATTTCCTTGTCCGTTGCTTCGGCTAACATATTTGGTTCTAATGATACCACTTCGTCGAAATTTGCTTGGAGTTTTGCCCGAAGCGTATCCTCGGTCATGAATGCCCCATTTTCAAATACGTCAAGCAGAATATCCAAATGTTCAGACTGGTATTTCACAAGAAAGTGCCCTGGAAAATTGACACCGACGAGCGGCAAACCCGCGCGCCTACCCACTTCGATATAGACAACTCCCAGCGTAATCGGAATACCTGTCTTTTTGTCGATGACAAAGTTCAGAAAATTGTTACCTAAAGCGTAATAGTTATCGGTATTTCCTGTGAACCCTTTTTCTTCAAAGAGGTAACGGTTCAGTTCAGCGATGTGTTGCTCAGGCAGTGTTACCTCTTGAATCCGTTCTCGGACGACCTCTGCCATCTCATCCAGTTGCTGGAGGTAGTTCTCAATATTCAGTTCACAATACTCGCTTTGCGCAATAAGCAGGGCACCTGTTGCGAGTTGTGTTTCGCCAGTATCAAGGTTCGCGAAGGAGAAAAATGGGTCTGTTTGCGATTTTTTTGTCATTTTTCCAAAAAAAGTAAATTTTTCTTGCATTCCCTGAAAATATAGTGTATAATTAACACAATATTTGCGTGGGGGATTAGCTCAGCTGGGAGAGCGCTTGCATGGCATGCAAGAGGTCACCAGTTCAAGTCTGGTATCCTCCACCTTTTTTATTTTCTCTGCTGCTCCGAAGATGGCTTAGGTGCTTCGCCACTCTTCTTGTTAGTTTGAGCCTTCGTGGTTCTGCGCGGGATACCATTATCCAGCACACCTAAAAGCGTTAAATGAAGTTGGGCACGTGTCGGCAAAGTCTGAATTAACTCTTCCTCAATCCCATCAATTTGTTCCTGTATTTCCGTCCGTTTTGCACGAAATTTGTCCAAAGTTTCTTGGATTTCCGCGTCTTCAGCAAGCGAATCCTTTGCAAATCGATTTAGGGTTTTCAAGTCATCAACTGCTTGAATATATTTTTGCCGTTTCAGATCCCACAGTGCTTTCAGTTGTGTTTGCTGTGCTTCTGTTACGCCGAGGTCTGCGAGGGTTTGCTCCTGTTTGTTTTCACTGCCATTCTTTTGTGCCCATGCGATAACGCCACAGAGCGAAACACATATCAGAATACCCAAGATATGCTTTACCCAGTTATGTCTTTGCTGGTTTCGTATCCCTTTGACGTTTTGCATAAATTCTCACCTCTGACTTTAGATATGAAACATGTTTAGATACGCCTATACCATAATAACATGTGAAGCAGAGGATGTCAAGTTTAAACAGCACACGAAACATTGACTGAAAGGTGTCCAGTAAAAATTGCGCTTGACAAAAAGTAACGTATCTATTACAATTATTTCTAACATTATGCCTCAGATGACGACACGTTACGCGAAGGGGGTTGGAGTGCAAGGGGGAGTTGAATGCTTTACAAGGGCTTAAAACTGGATCGGTTTCAAGAGGAAGCCATAGCGGCGATTAACCGGGATACCTCGGTGATTGTCACCGCACCAACAGGCGCAGGTAAAACTGTCATCGCTGAGTACGCTGTCGAAAAGTGCATTCAGGAAGACCGCCGCGTTATCTATACCGCACCGATCAAAGCCTTAAGTAACCAAAAATATAGGGACTTTTACGCCGAATACGGGGAGAAGATTGGTATTGTCACGGGCGATGTCGTACTCAATCCGTATGCTCAGGTCTTGTTGATGACGACGGAGATCTTTAGAAATACCATCTTTGACGACATTGAAAGGCTACAAGATGTCTCTTACGTCATCTTTGACGAAATCCATTATATCAATGATATTGAGCGCGGCACGGTGTGGGAAGAAAGTCTCATCTTCGCACCTCAACATATCAAATTTGTTTGTCTGAGTGCGACGATCCCGAACATTAATCCATTTACAGAATGGATGCAGAGCGTGCGCGATATTCACATTGAGATCGTTGAAGAATTAGAACGTCCGGTCCCGTTGGAGCATCATCTCTATTTTAAAGATTACGGTGTCGGTAGTGTGGCGCATATCGCTGCCCTTCGCAATATATCGAAACGCGATGCGCGTCAACGAAAATCTGATCCGCCTGATGATAAGAAGCCCCAAGCACTTCCCCCTGATTTTACAGAGACAAAGCTTATTCCCCATCTTCGTCGAAAAAAGCAGTTACCTTGCTTGTATTTCTGTTTTAGCCGCAAGGGTTGTGAAGAGAATGCTAAGTCATTGGTATACGGATCGCAGCTACAGTTACTTGATAAAAAACAAAAAACACAGATTTTGAGGCAGTTTGATGAGCTTTGTCACCAATTTGACATTGTTGAAGAAAAAAAGATTACCGAATTTCGTAGGTTAGTTAGCTGCGGGATTGCCTATCATCACGCTGGCATGCTACCGACGCTTAAAGAGGTTGTTGAAAGGTTGTTTACTTCTGGATTGATTCAACTCCTCTTTACCACGGAAACGTTCGCTGTTGGTATTAATATGCCAGCCTGCTCAGTAGTTTTTGACAGCCTCGAAAAATTTGATGGCATCGGATTTCGGTACCTCAAGGCACGAGAATATCACCAGATGGCTGGACGCGCTGGCAGGCGCGGTATTGACACCATCGGTTATGTCTATGCCCAAATTGAACCCGCTTATGCCGATTCAGGTGAGATTCGAGGAGTTGTTTCTGAGAAGATAGAACCTATAGAGAGTCAGTTTAATCTTTCCTATTCGAGTATTCTCAATCTTTATCAGAAATATGGCGATGACATTTACGATGTCTACACGATGAGTCTGAGTAATCATCAAAACCGCAGGCGGGTCGCTAACCTCAGCAACGAAATTGAGACAAAAACCGAGAGACTTCAGACACTACCTAAACCTGAATGTATTCACGATGGTATTGACGGTACCGAACAAATTCAGACGCATTATCGCCACAAACGGGATCATGAAAAAAATATTCAGCGTTTGCATGTAGAGAGGGCACAGATTAAATCGAAAATGCGGGGGAAGAAGCGGAAAACGGAACGCACTAAGAAGTTGAAGAGCCTTCACAAGAAAATTAAACGTTTTCAAGCGGATATCGAGCAGAGCCTTTGCGATGGATGCCAGCACTTGTCCACATGTAATGGAAGATATAAAGCTATTCGCAAAGCGGAAGAGCGGATTCAAAAACTTAAAAAGAGAACAACGCTAATTGAGAATGACCCAAGGCGGCAGATAGCAGCTCGTCTTAAAGTACTTGAAGAACTCGGCTACATTGAAGCGCAAACGCTTCTACCACGCGGGAGTACTGCCGCTCATATCTATGGGTATGAGGTTCTATTGACCCAACTCCTGTTCAGCGGTTTTTTTGAAAAGCTCACGGAGGACGAAATTAACTGTCTCATGGTGGCGATTGTCTCTGAACCACGTAAAGATGGATACTTTAAACCCCTCAAGGAGGACCGCTTGTTAGATATCCTCTATGAGGTTAGTTCCGAAATTTCGTTGATTCAATATTTAGAAGTTCAGCACAATGTAACCGAAGTTACACCTTTGTTAGAACTTCGACTTTGTACAGCGATGCTCGCGTGGAGTCGTGGTTGTGACTTTGATAGACTCGAAAAATATGCCCGTTTAGATGCCGGTGATTTCGTCCGGTCCTTTCGACTCGTCATCGATCAACTCCGTCAGATTCGCCGTGCTATGGCTGGCCACACGACGCTTGTTGATAAACTTAACCGGTGTATTGCCAAGATTAACAGGGACGTTGTGGATGCGGAACGACAATTACGCATTGGACAAGAGGGGGTTGATGGAACGACAGAAGAAGATATTGTGGATATTGAACAACCCCCGCCTGTTGCGCTTGAGAATTCCGATGATGCTGAAGCAGAGAATCGAACACCGCTTTCTTAGTGAGTTGCTTTCAGAGCGTTACGATCTGAAAATTGCTTGTAATGTGAAATAAATTATATTACAATCGTGTAATAAATGGGTGTAAATACTGGCTATCCAGACGCATTGCCATTCAGTGTGCGAAGATACCAGCACCCCCTAAGTAAGGTAATAAAATAAAGGAGAACCATATATGGCAAATCAAGCCTTTGACTTGACCGGTGCCCTCAAGGTACGCCCGGCTGAAGAAGATGATGCGGCACATTTACACGCGTATTGTTTCCCTGAAAAAACCGAAACAGAAGTTACAGAAGAACTGCAAGCCGACTTAGAAGCGGATAGTGGAACACACCGACTCGTCGCGGAAGCCAGTGGATATCCAATTGGACAGATTACTGTGAGGCGGAACGCCAGCGATCCCGACATCGCAGAAGTTGGAAACCTCGCTGTCTCCGGTCCCTTTCGTCAGTTAGGGGTAGCAGATCACCTTATGAAAGCCGCTGAAGATACCGCTGCTGGAGACGGCGCGAAAACCCTTGAAATTGAACTCCCGTCCTCAGAAACGAATGTCATCCAGCGATATAAAGACTGGGGATTTTCTGAAAAACCGCTTGTTATCCTCCAGAAAGCACTCGCGCCTGAAGAAGAGGTGGAAGAGGTAGAAGAAGAGGTGGAAGAGGAAATGGCAGAGGTCGATGAATCTGCTGAGACAGGCGCAGAACAGCAGGAACTCCTTGGTACCTAACGGCACGTAGGTCCTGTTCAATCTAATTTGGTATCGGAGTGAACCGTCCCAACAATGCTTCTGTGGAGCGGTTCGTTCCCACCACACATGAACGCGTAGGAGAATGGATTATGAAAAAAATCTGGCTTGTTCTTACACTTGTCCTCTTTGTTGTGGGGTGCGGCACCCAGAACGAGAACCTCGCGAAGGGAAAAGAATTAATTAAATCGGATAAGCGACGCAAAGAGGAACGCGCTGTCCGAGAATTTAAACTTGCACTCCAGCAGCCGACTGATAATGCCGAGGCACACTATCTGCTCGGGTTTTACAACTCTCAGGAATTCTATGAACCTGACACCACGGATTGGCAGGAAGCATCAATTGCTGCGCGAGGCGAGCAAATGTTCCTTGCATATCAAGCGGAACAGGGTAAATATCTTGAAAGACTCGTTTTTGAGACACTCCGCGATGACGATCTGGATGTCCAAAATGCTGCGCTTGACGCGCTAAAACAGATCTATAACAAAGGCGATCGGAAACGGCTCCTCAACCAACTCCAAAAGGCACTTAAGTCCAAAGACAATCGTGATAGGCATAATGCACATTGGGTTTTGGGGCACCTCGGTAAGGATGACCCGGGAACAGTTGTTCCTATTTTAGTAAAACTTTTGGATCATGGGAGAATGGAAACTCGTTTGAATGTTGTCAAGGCGCTCGGAGAAGCTGGAAGCGAAGAGGCTATTCCAGCACTCGCTGCACTGATTGAGTCCGGTTCTGCGAAATGGAAGCGTGACCGGGAAGAACCTGAGGTTCGGCAACTCGCTGTGGAAGCACTCGGAAAAATTGGGGGTGCTGCTGTTCCTGAGTTAGTCAAGATTGTACAGAACAAGGGTTCATCGCTGCGCGTTGATGCTATCCGCGCTTTGGCTATACTCGGGGACGAAAAAGTTGTGGAACCCCTCTTAGATGCTTTGAAGGAACAGAGCAGTCGAGAGGTCGTCATTCCTCTTAATTGAACTTAATTGAACGACGATCCGTTCGCGCTGCTTACAAGCCGAAACATGTTGTTAGATGGAAAGGATTCTGTATGATAAAAAAAATAACGCGGTTTAGCAGACCTCACTGTTACGTCTCTATTGTGCTGCTTTTTGTACTGATACTCGGTCTCGGATGTGACAATCAGTATCACGATGACCGCCTGAAGATGCAGGTACAACAATTGGACAGCGACCTCAAAAACCGATGGTCGACAAGCGGTGTTGTCGTTTTAAATACCACACCCAATGGACCGGCACATAAAGCGCAACTTGAGACAGGCGAACTCATCTCTTATGTCATTGCTGAGTATCCTGTCCGAAGTGCCGGGGACTTTAAAAGCGCGATGAAGAAGGCACTTGATGAGGATAATAACTTTCTTCTTTATTTGAAAGACAAGCCCCCGCTCCGTATCGCTCTCCGAAGACAGGGCGATAAGGTCGGACTGAGTGTTGAAGGAAACGGCACCGTGCGCGTCAAACAGATTCAGCACGGCACCCCCGCAGCAAATACTGATATTCAGGTAGGGGACATTGTTGAGAAGATTGTTGATGAGCGCAAAATTTACAGCATTGATGACTACAAGAAGATACTCGGAAAACTCTCTGAAAAGCAGGTTACCTTCCGAACCTCTGAATTGATAGGCGTGAAAATTGCCGCTGTGACCGCACTTGGCGATTTAGGCGATATCCGGGCAATTGAGCCACTCGTGGATCTCTTCAAGAGTAGCCCGGAGTTCTCACTCCGAAAAGCGTCAATTAGTAGCCTTCAGCGCCTTGTGGAATTGAGCGTCCTAAACGAGCTGTTCCAGCAGTTCCAGAGTGCCAATGTGGATCAGCTTCCAACCGATAGCCTTCAACCGCAGCAGTTGGAGTCCGCCGCGATTCTTGGTTTGCTTACTGTAGACAGAATCGAGAATACTGCTACGCTCAAAGCCCCCTTCGGGACGCAATTCAGACACAGATCCGAAAGGCTCTATCAGAAGATTAACGAGGGACAACTCGCTGAACTTGCCCAGGAGTATATCCAGATTTCGGTGGAACCGGAACAGGAAATTCGACGCGCATGCCTCTCAATACTCGGAATTCTTAAGCCTGTTTCTGCTATTGATGTCCTCATCGCTGTTCTTGAAAATCCAGCAGAAATACCCGGTATTCGCTTCCAAGCGGGGTTGGCACTCAGTCAGATTGGGCAGCCCGCTGTTGACGCGCTCATCGCCGCATTTGAAAAGGGGAATGCAAGCACGAAGGATATCGCTGCTTCAGCACTCGGCGGCATCGGCGGAGCGAAGGCGCGAGATCGGTTGATTAATGCACTGGAAGGTAACAGTGAACCCGCTATTCAACTCACGCTTGTTGATGCGATTGCCAAAATTGGCGATGCGCCTTCGATCCAAGCATTGGAACGTCAACGCCAACAGTATCAGCAGGATGATGACAGCGGGATACGCATCTTTTTAGACGAGGTTTTCAAAAGCTTGGACAACGGATCGATGTAAGTAGTTGAATGAAAGTTGGACTCATTTCAGACCTGCACACAGATGTTACGCCCTTGAACAAGCAGCTCGTGCCACATCTCATCGAGGCTGTGAAGGCAGCAAAACTTGATGTTTTAGTGATCGCAGGCGATCTCGCACGGCACTTAGTCCAACTTTCTGAGACGCTCAATGCCTTTCAACTCGCAGATCTGGCGTGTGAGAAATTATTCGTCCCTGGTAACCACGACATCTGGGCGATTGAGACCCCCGATGTCACAAGCGAACAGAAATGCAGTATCATTTCAGAACTCTGCCGTGAGTGCGATTTTCATCCACTTATGGATGTCCCGTTAGTCAAGGAGAAGATCGGTTTCTGCGGGACAATCGGTTGGTACGATTATAGTTTCGCACCGGAGGATTATGATTTTTCCGATGCGCAGTATGCCGAAAAAGAGTTGATGGGAGCGGTTTGGAACGATAAGCGATACGCCAAATGGGCGGACACGGATCGCGCTGTTGCTCGGCGTTTTGAAGCGGAGCTTGAGACGCAAATCGCTACTATTCGGGACGATGTATCGCGTATCATTGTCGTCACACATCACGTCCCGTTTCGAGAGTGTATCCGATACCGCGGCGAATTACCGTGGGATTTCTTTCGTGCGTTTATGGGTAGTAAACGTCTCGGAGAACAATGCTTGCAGGAACCACTTGTCACGCATGCACTCTTCGGACATACGCATCGGGCACTTGATATGCAAATTCGCAGTGTCCGGGCGATCTCTGCTCCTGTCGGTTATCTATACGAAAAACCTGCTATGGAATTGCAGACTTATGCAGCCCAATGTTTGGCTTGTTTCAACGTATGATTGAATTCGGAAAATAGAAAGGAAACAATTATGGAAGTAACCTTAACCAATAGTAACGATGCCGGTGCCCTTGAATTTCCGTGGGGCGCGATTAAATGGCTCTGTAACGATCAGATTGACCCAGAGGCTGAGATGACATTCGGAGTCGTCTACATTAACGCCGGTGAGGGCAATCCTACCCACTACCACCCGAACTGTGAAGAACTTATCTATGTCCTCTCCGGTGAGTGTGACCACAAATTGGGGGATGAAGTCATCCCACTCAGACCCGGAATGATGTTGCGTATTCCGCGCAATGTCAAACATAACGCCGTCAACACCGGCTGGCAACCCGTAACGATGATTATTTGTTATTCAGATGCCGACCGACAAACCATCTTTGAAGAGTAGGAAGGATTTGTAATCCGGACCTTATCCTACGCAAGGTAAAATTAAAAAATGTCCAAAGAATCGCGCTGTAGTGTCAAAATCTGTGGCATTACCTCTATCCATGATGCTCGACTTGCCGCTGATGCAGGCGCGGATTACGTCGGGGTGTTAGTAGATGTTGCCGTATCTGAACGGACACGCTCCACTGTCCAAGCCGTCGAAATCGCAAGCGCAAGCCCTATCCCAACTGTCCTTTTACTATACAATCGCACGACATCCGACATAGAAGAAGTGGTATCGCAAACTCAGCCGTTTGCTGTGCAACTTCTTGGGCAAGAATCCCCACAACAGGTTGAAGAACTTAAGAGCACTGTCTCATGTCAACTCTGGAAGTCGGTCTATCTGCCTGCAGGTAAACCAGAGAATGTTGATATGTCTGCTGTTCGGACAGAGATGCGAGCCTACCGGGATGCCGGTGCGGATTTCCTGCTGTTTGATAGTGTTGATATGAGTCTTGAGAAACCGAGATACGGTGGTACAGGAAAAACCTGCGATTGGAATGTTGCCGCCGAGCTTATCACAGACAGTCCGCTACCTGTATTCTTTGCGGGCGGCATCCGTCCCGAAAATGTCAAAGCTGCGATTGAAACAATCCGTCCGCACGGTATCGATCTCTGTTCTGGTGTTGAGGCATCAAAGGGCATCAAAGATCCGAGTAAACTGAAACGCCTTATGGAACAAATTGAGCAAGCTGATTAAAAAATAATTGTCAGCCGTCAACTAAAGCGAACGCTGGTTTAACAACCCATCTCTTAACCGACAACTAACAACCATTAAAAAGGAGATTCGCATGAATAACCTTCTCGCATGTCCTGTACAGATTTTCAACAACCTCTTTAAATTAGCTGTTATCTTAATGATTTGTATGATGTCTCTTGTTAGTTTTTCTACTGCCTTCGCCGATGCTCATGAAATGGAGGGTGAAGAGGCAGAAGAGAAACCGATGGAAGAAAAACCAAAGATTACCGGATGGTTTCAGATTGATGTCGATAGTTTAGGCACCTATTTTTTAGTTGGTGCAAGTCATCCACTCAGCGGTGGCATTTCATTTGATTCTAATATCTATGTGAACGATCATTTGGGCGAGTTTGATATGGGCATTTCGTTCCCTGTTATCGCAAATGATAGCATGGCACTGCTGCTAACACCGATGCTCGGCGTTGGGTTCAATTATACCAGTCCAGACGGACCTTATGCCTTATACCCCCAAATCTTTGCTATCCTACCCGCCGGTAAAATCTTCGGTTTCCATTGGACAATTAGCACGGTCAAAACCATATTTGATAGTGAAAGCCTTGATGAACTCTACAACCGGACTTACCTTACTTACGCCTTAAACGACATTGTCGCAGTTGGTCCACAGTTTGAAACGGTGCTTGGTCTTGGTGAGGGTGGTGGACTGTGGGCTATGAATTTCGGTGGACGTTTGAACCTCGGGTATGGCGAAAATAACACACTCGGCATATATGTTGGGTATGAAACGAAAAAAGATGAAGGTGAAACCGGACTGACCGGTAGAATGAATTTTACGCGTAGATGGTAGCGCAAATTTAGATAAAGGCGTGGTTAAAAGACCGCGCCTGCACACTGCTCCCGCTTCTTACTCCAACAGATAAACGTGAATCGTCCTGTCTTTGGCACGTGAGAAGGCAGGAAACGTTTCTATGAGATGTCCGCGTTGGCGAATCCAATTGCGGACATTTTCATTTGCATCGAAAACATTAAAACTCGCCACGTCCACAAGAAACCATAACCGCTCTCTGCCCGAAGTTTCCCACTCCCTTTCAAACGCTTCCGAGTTGTCTAATAGTCCGCCAATGTAGATTGGGGTCAATTCTGGAAGATAATACCTACCCATCTCAGGCTCCGAAAGTACCATTTTATCGGTAGATTGTTTCTCTGTTTGGATGAATTTAAATGCCTCCCGCCATTTCGGTCTCCCGCCATTCTCAATTTTAAAATAGAGATAGTCTTGCGATAGAAGCGTCACCAGAAGGACACACGGCACGAGTATGCTGAGCACGCTCCCTTGGTTCGTCTCTATTGCTTTCCAGACCCGTTCACATACAACACCAGCGAGAATAAAATAGGCGGGTGTCGTCCAGAATAGGTAATAGCCGGCGACATTCTGAAGCTGCGATGCAACGAGGAAAAGGACCAACGGGACACCGGCATAACAGAGTAAAAAGCGTGTGGACTTGTTGAGGGGTGTCGCGACAAATCCGAAAAAAGCGGAAACGGCTACCGGGATACCCACACCTTGGACAAGCGTTAGCACAATATAGAGAGGACTCCGCTGCCATTCGTTGCGTCCCCAACCGGAGAAGAGATAACCGCGAACATCAGGGAGCGCGAGTGCCAACACCGGAATCGCAAACGGGATGAAGAAAACAAGCAAATTCAGCCACCGCTTGCTGTTAGAGGTTTCTAACAAACAGATCACAGCATACGCCGCTAAAGCCGGAACAATCACTACAGAAAGGGTATGCGAAAGAATTAAACAGAAACAGGAAACGAGCGCGCCTATCGTCAAAAGCGTTGAATCCCGTTCAAGAGATGTGTAGAAAAACCACGCTGTCAGGATAGCAAAGAGAAAGGTAAAGACAGGATAACGAGCGTTCTGTGCCCAAAACAGATGCCAACTTGAGCATGCCGCAAATGTTCCACCGAGAAGTCCAATCTGCCAATTGAAAAGTGTTCTACCTAATCCAAAGACTGCTGGGATTGAAATAATACCGATGAGACAGGGGATCAACCGACTTCCCCATTCACTACTGCCAGCAAGCAAGATTGACAACTTCACTGCAAGATACGGGATCGGGTTCGGGATGTTCCGCCAACTCTCGAATGAGAGGCTTTGTGCATCCCGAACCGTGAAGACCTCATCAATCCAAAAACTCCACTGCCCTAAGTTCCAAAATCGGAGTGCTGCCCCGAACAGCACGACAACACTCAAAAGCGCGATTTGCATCTTTTTTGAGCAATGTTTTGTTGAAAATTTCAGCATTTCTTTAAGAGTTTGCCTCGCAGTAAGAGTTATCAGTTTTAAGAGTTTGCCTCACAGCAAGAGTTATCCATTATCGGTTAAATGCTTGTGGTGTTTACATTACTAACAACTAAAAAGTGAGCGAAGAGGGCGCACTGACAACTGATAACTATTAATTGGCACGCGTTTTGCTTTAAATGAAAATAGGTGCGTAGTAGGCACTGGTGAAAGTCTGCCGTTTGTAGGCATCACTATATCACAGGTTTGTGCCAAAGTCAAGTGCTCTCTTTCTCCGTAAAAGCCACAGATTGGCACGATCGCACCGTGATTGTAGATTGCTTAAATGTATTATGGCTATGTAGGCGCGTTTTGGACGCGCATATTAGCAGGGGAATGACCCCACATCTGATTTTAAAACAGAAAAATCGGAGTAAAACTCCAAGAGGTAAAATAATGAAAACGCATAAGTTTTGGTTGGTTCGATTGTTAGTGTTGGTTTGTATTTTTGCAGTTGGTAGTGTCCCCATGGTCTACGCGGACGCTCATGAAGCAGGTGAAGAGATGGCAGAGGAAGAGTCATCAGGTGCTTCCGGTTGGTTCCGGACCGATACGGATAGTTTAGGAACGCAGATCTGGGTCGGTGCCAGCCATTCTCCGAGTTTCCTCGGTGGTCTCTCATTAGATACCGACATTTACGTCGTTGGGACGTTCGGTGAGTTGGATATCGGACTCGGCATTCCGGTTGTTGATAGCGATTCACTCTCTCTCAGTTTTCTCCCCATGGTAGGTATTGGATTTGATTACGCCGACCCAAATGGTCCTTCTTCCTTGATTGCGCCGCAGCTTTTTACCTATCTCACTGCTGGTTCTATCTATTTTGAGTCCTGGATACAAGGATTTTTCAATTCGCCTTTTGATTACGGGGACGACTCCATCTACACCCGAAATTTTGTGCTCCTGTCTCTCAATGATACGCTCTCTGTTGGTCCACAAGTGGAAGTAACCCTCGGTTTAGGAGATGAAGGTGGTCTCAGCAGTTTAGCTCCCGGTCTCCGTGCTAATGTCGGCTATGGGGAAAATAATACGCTCGGTGTCTTTGTCGGATTTGAAACCCAAAAGGATGACGATCATACAGGAATTACTGGAAGAATGACTTTCGTCCGCACATGGTAACGGAAGTGTATCTGTGTTTTCGCGAACTGGAATTATCGCAAGGAGCTTATGGTTCGCGATAAACACCCTCCCCCCAACGGCGTATTGTAGGCAGATCCCACGCAGAATCGTCCGCCTTCGCCGTTCGCGACACGACAGTTTTTAGTGGTGAATTGACACAAAGGAGATGTTCCAAATGAAAAGAAAGGTTATCATAACAGTTTTTGTGATCACCTGCTTGCTGAGTTTGAATGCTTTCGCGCTAAATGGATTGGTAGATACCGATGGCAAGCTCGAAAAGGTTGAAACTTCCAAATATATGGGAGACACATTGTGGGTACTTGTTGCTGCATTTCTTGTTTTCTTTATGCAGGCAGGGTTCGCTATGGTAGAGTCCGGGTTCACGCGTGCCAAGAACGCTGTCAACATTCTCATGAAGAACCTAATGGACTTCTCAATGGGTTCAGTCGCTTATTGGGCAATCGGCTTTGCTATTATGTTTGGTGCCGGTAATGCATTCATGGGAACAAGTGGTTGGTTTGTTCCTTCTGAATCCCTCGCAGAAGGCGCAGCGACTGATACGAGCGTGTTTAGCGCATTAGAGTGGAGTTCAGTCCCAACTTATGCGGCATGGCTCTTCCAACTTGTGTTTGCTGCGACTGCCGCGACAATCGTTTCCGGTGCAATGGCGGAGCGTACACAATTCAAAAGTTATCTGATTTACAGTATCTTCATCACAGGCATTATCTATCCGGTTGTTGGACACTGGATTTGGGGCGGTGGTTGGTTGGCAGATGTAGGTGTGTCGGATTTTGCCGGTTCAACAGTCGTTCATTCCACAGGCGGTTGGCTCGCATTAACAGGTGCTATCGTTTTAGGACCTCGTATCGGTAAATACGACGGCGATGGAAACCCCAGACCGATTGCCGGACACAATCTGCCGCTTGCTGCACTCGGTGTCTTTATCTTGTGGCTCGGTTGGTTCGGATTTAACCCCGGTAGCCAAATGGGCGCGGATGCCGGCCCAATTTCTCACATTGCCATAACGACGAACCTCGCAGCCGCCACTGGTGCAATTCTCGCAATGATTACCGCCTGGCTTATCCTTGGCAAACCTGATGCAGGCATGGCACTCAATGGTGCCCTTGCTGGCTTAGTAGCAATTACTGCCGGTTGTGCATTTGTGAGTCCGGTATCTGCTGCGATTATCGGTGCCTTGGGTGGTATTGTTGTTGTCCTGAGTGTTCTGCTATTTGAAAAACTCCGTATTGATGACCCTGTTGGTGCTATTTCCGTTCACGGAACGTGTGGCGCGTTAGGCACAATCTTACTCGGATTTTTCCATGAAATTGGTGATACGGCTCTCGGCGTTTTCTTCGGGGGCGGATTCGGATTCCTATGGGCACAGATCGTCGGAGTCGTCGCTGTTTTCGTATGGTGCCTTGTTACTGGTTTTATTCTCTTCTACGGAATCAAAGCCGCTACAGGTCTGCGGGTTACAGAAGAGGAAGAACAAGCAGGACTTGATTACGAAGAACACGGCGCAAGTGCCTATCCTGACTTTAATGTCTCTTCGATGCGTTAGTGTTGTTATATGTAGTCTTTGATCCAAATAGAATCGAGACTAAAAACCGAATAGGGACCGCCCGCACGAAGTTTCACTTATATCCCTGAGTTTACTTCACGGCTGTGGGCGTTCCCTTTTTTCGCTATCTGTATCTTACTACCTTTTTAAACTTGATACTGTTATAGTATTCTGCTAAAATTCTGAATCAATGCTTCTCAGAATTGGGCTCTCTTTTCAGGAAACAATCGGTAGTACGAAAGTAGTTGTCCATACAAAATTGGAATTGGAGAGGTAGACAAAGTTGTCTGCCTTCACGGAAACAACAGAACAAGCAGTATCTGCTTGTAAATATTATGGAGGATTCCGATGCAACAACGATGTGCATCACAGTTTACAAAAAAGCGATCTGGTTATACACGAATTGGAACGCTAATTGTTATTCTATTAATGTGTGGTGTGCCAGGTTTGGCAATTGCACAAGAAACAGCAACGGCTGATTCCGGCGATACCGCTTGGATGCTTACCGCAACTGCCCTTGTGCTGTTTATGACAATCCCTGGGCTTGCTCTCTTTTATGGGGGACTCGTGCGCGTCCAAAATGTACTCTCTGTCCTTATGCAATGTTTCGCATTGACAGGGTTGATTACTATTATATGGGTTGTCTGTGGCTACAGCCTCGCTTTTGACACTGTCGGCATGGAGGCGGGGAAAATCACCCTCACGTCTTTCGTCGGTGGACTTAGCAAAATGTTCCTACGGGGTATTGGTGTGGATACTGTCTCTGGGACTATTCCCGAAACAGTTTTTCTTACCTTCCAGTTAACATTTGCAATTATCACACCCGCGCTGATCGCTGGGGCATTCGCTGAACGGATGAAATTCTCGGCGATGTTAGTTTTCTCTGTCCTGTGGTCGATAATCGTGTACGCGCCTCTCTGCCACATGGCGTGGTCTGGCGAAGGTTCACTTTTTGGTGATATTATCGGTGCTCTCGATTTTGCGGGAGGAACCGTTGTACATATTAACGCAGGAATCGCTGCGTTGGTCGCTGCTATCTTGGTCGGTAAACGGCTCGGTTACCAGACAACAGCAATGCCACCGCATAGTTTGACAATAACTGTCATTGGTGCGTCAATGCTTTGGGTCGGCTGGTTCGGTTTCAATGCTGGCAGTGAACTTGCAGCGGATGGTACTGCGGGCATGGCGATGCTTGTCACTCAGATTTCAACTGCCACTGCCGCTATTGCGTGGATGTTTGTTGAGTGGGCGAAACACGGGAAACCGAGTGTCTTAGGTATTGTAACGGGGGCTGTTGCTGGCTTAGTTGCTATTACACCTGCTTCTGGCACGGCTGGTCCAATCGGTGCCCTCGTCATCGGGTTTGTTTCCGGTGTTGTCTGTTTCTGGGGTGCTACCACTCTGAAAGCTCAGCTCGGTTATGACGATTCTCTTGATGCGTTCGGTGTTCACGGCATTGGTGGAATTGTCGGTGCCTTATTGACTGGCATTTTTGCCGCAGAGAGTTTAGGTGGTGCTGGATTGGCAAAGGCTAACATCGGAATGCAGGTCTGGGCGCAGTTCCTGAGTATCGTTGTTACCATTGTTTGGAGTGGTGTACTTTCGTTTATTATCCTCAAAATTGTGGATGCCACAATTGGCTTACGCGTTGAAGAGGACGAGGAACGCCAAGGGCTCGATCTATCACAGCACAACGAACGTGGATACAACCTCTCATAGAGGGTTTTGTAATCCTTCCACGGTTGTAAATCGCGTCTACAAATGTAAAAAGGGCGGACCGTAGTGTCCGCCCAATTTTTTTCACCGCTGTAGATCCGGTTTCCAACCGCACCGAATTTTACACAGAAACCTCTTGAATTCCGTAAGGTTTATTTGCTTCGGTATTTCTTCAGTATCTGTGTAGAATTATTATGCTGTCGTTACCTGTGCCGCTATCTCTTCATCAGACAGCTCTTCTTTTTGGACAAGTAGATGCTGGCTTGCACCGATATTTCCATAAACCTCAGCAATCCATTCCGTCCCAAACGCATCACCGGTGTTATGGATAATCAACAGTCGAGGCGCGACGCGGGTCCCAGCTGTCCGAAAATCTCCTACGTGACGGATACTCGGTATTGGTAAGGTCTCTAAGAATGCGGTATCGCTGGTGTTATCAAATTCTGCGGCATCCACAACAACATTTTTGACTTCTGTAAATCCCGCCGCCAGTAGGCTCCATAAGCCTGCTTCACCGATTCCAATCAAGTTTACCTCTGAAACATCGCCTCTACCTGTAAAACCGCGCAGCGTCGTTACGATGTCTTGCACGCGTAACGCTGCGGTTGTGCGGTTGTAAGTGGTGAAGTAGTTGGTATCTTCTGATCTCTCGTAGTTGCCGTGCTCACCCGTTCCAAACACATCAATGACGAGAACTTTCTGATCAGCAGCAAGTAAGGTGGTGATGAGTGAGGAGGGTTCGCCTGTTTCCGAGTTGATTAAATTTTCCTTGCCTCCTGGATGAACGATGAGTGTGACCGGATCGTGTCCTACTTGTGGTTCTGGACTGAATAGAACAGCAGGGATAGCGTCACCAACGCCTTTCCTACCGATGACGAGATGTTTCGCAGACAAATTCGTGTGGTAGGTCGTCGGAAATGCGCCTTCCGGTTCAACAAGCGTTACGTCTGTCCTTTTCGGAATGTGTAATCCGAGGGCGTGTTGCAACCCACTGCCCATCTCTTGGTTGAATGTCTGAAGTTCCGCTTCGTTCGTCGGTTTCCGTTTTTCGATCTCTTGTTGAGAAAGGTTGATCCAAGCGGGTAAAAACGCTTCCTGTTTCATCGCATGCGCTGGTATCTCGCGTTTCGAGAAGACTAATAGGTCTTCGTCCGGCTCAACCTCAAATTCAACCTCTTTAAACGCCGAGGTATCCTCTGCCCCCAAAAACCATTTTGCGAACCAGGCATAGACCGCCTCGCGGCTCTCCTTGTTGTAGTTGTGCTCTGCGTCCACCTGCACCTGATGCACCCTATCTTCTGCATCGAAGTGGGCGTAGATGCTTCGGATAGCAGGATATTCAACCGTTGGTGTCTTCACCGTCCAATCGCCTGTCGCAGAAACGAGTAGGAGTGGACGTGGTGCCATCAGCGCGCCAATTTCGATATTACTTACGTCTAAACGGAGGTTCGGGGCATTTTCACAGATACAGCCGCCTTGCATCGTCGCTGAAATCATATTGACAGGTGCTGAGACCTTAATGCGTTCATCAACAGCAGTCAATATAAAGGTTTGTGTTCCGCCGCCCGACGCTCCCGTACATCCGATGCGTTCGTTATCCACGTCCGATAGGCTCTCTAAAAAGTCGATGGAACTAATACTGTTCTGGAGTTGAAGACCCATCGCACTGAGTCCCCACAACCCTTCGTGGGCACCGCCATAGCCGTGCTCTATCTGTTTACCGCTGTCGTTGTAACCGAGCATATCGTAGGCAAAGATAACGTAACCTTGCTTAGCGAAGTTGATGCAGCGACCGGGGATTGAACCCCGCTCGATGTTTTCAAGTCTCCCGCGTCCCCAGTGTCCATGCGGACTCACGATACCGGGGAACGGACCTTGTTTCCCTAACGGACGGTATAGGTTTCCAGTTGTGAAAAAACCGGGCAACGGCTCAAAGTAGACCTTTTCAATGCTGTAATCTTCCCGCTCAATTCTTCCGAAGATCTCGGCATTCAGTGGTGCTGATTCGTGGGTCGGAACTAAACCGTTGGCAACACGAATCTGTTGACGTAATGCTGCCGCTTTTTCAGTCCATTCCGCTTTGGTATAACCCGGAAAGGTATAGGGAGTGTTAAGGTCACGTGGCGTGCCACCGCGTGCGTCGCTAACACCTTGTGAGGCATCCATAAAAACGTGGGCGAGTTCGTGGTGTTGTTCAGCCATTATTTATCTCCTTCAAATGTTTGGCAACGATAAATTTCAGAAGTTGGACGATCTGTTCCGCATCCCATATTCCGTTGTATACGGGCGAAAATTCAAGCGTGAACGTTGGTTTTTCGGTCTCAATGTCTCTTACGGTGCCGTGAACGAATGCCCAGCTGTCATTGACGGTATAACACCCGAAAATTTCTTGTTCGGGATTAGCCTCTCTTTCCCAATTGAGTCGTCCTGCAGCGAGCATTTCACCGTAGAGTTGAAATCGCGGATCGGGCGCATGAATACCACGTTTTGCTTCGTTTACAATAAGATAGGGCGGCCGGATGTGACCACCGATTACAGGCGCGAGAACACCATCTGCCTCACCTTCCAATGCAAATGTGGGGTAGGCTGCTTTCAGCGGTACGCCACTCCACGCTTGAATATAACCTTGTTCCGCAAGTACCAACATCGGATAAATCGCCCGCGCCCAAAGCGTCGTCTCGTTCATAGTGGCCAAGTGCCGGCGGTACAGTGTTGATTTAATATCGTCAAGTCGTCTATCCTCTTCTGCGGTGAGGGCTACCTGCATTTTCTCCCATTCTTCCGGAGCAATGTACTTTTCGTTCAATGTTACGAGTGTTTTGAGCGTTTCTTCCGAAAGTTGTGAAAATACATACGTGCACATAGTTCAAAACCTCCTTGCAATGTGGGCTAAGTGAAACTTTGAACCGCTACGTGTCTATTGATTATGAATCTGAAGTCGGTTCCTCAGCCAGTAACTTCGTCTCTATATTATTGAGACTCTCCGCCATATTTGCGAAGACATTGATCCCTTCTGCTGTGAAGTAAGCAACAATCAATACAACTGGTCCAGAAAGAAAAGAAATCATAGACAGAATCGCACTTGAGATAAAAGTGGTGTTTCCTCTCGGATCAAGCGGAAAGATCTCCGTGAGTGCCCGCTCGTGTAGGAGAGTCTCCAGGAACTTCGGAATCCCCGATCCGAAAATTGAAGCCACCAACGTTTGAATACCCATTCCAATAAGGCTAAGAAAACTTGCTTCGCCAAGCAGTTGGATGCAGATAACGGCAATAGCTGTCAAAATGAAATTCGGGTCCTTATCGAGTGTTCTGATTTTATTTGCTCTGTTCCAAAACAGTATGGTGAGAGCTATGGCGATGGTGATAACGATGCAAACTTCCAAAATTGATCCAATGATGACAAGGATTGATGGAATCATTTCTACATCTTTGTTCGCATCTATCGTATCAACGCAAACGACAATACCTGCTATACTGAGACTCACTAAAATAGCCACAGCAAGGATTTTGACGAGAATTGCAGCCCAGTTCCGAAATTGTCTGCCGGATTCCAATGAATCAATCCATGTAATGATACCTTGCAAATAGCGCATAGGCTGCTTCCTCCTGCCATTACAAGTTTTGCTTGCTATTGAGGAGCGTCTGATTTAGTCAATTGTGTTTGTGAATCTCCAAATTTCGTGCTTTCAACCTCGGCAACAGGTTCGGTATCAGAGGTAGCATCCTCGTCATCTTTTAGCGGTTCGATTGAAAGCCGGCACCCCAGCGCATTGAGAATAGTTGCAAAAGTATCAAGATACGGAACTTTTTCACTTGAGAGGATTTTCGACAGCGTTTCTGGCGACATCGCAGCTCGTTTGGCGATCGCGGCAACTCCGCCCTGTGCTTCAACAACATTCCGAATCCCTTTCAGAAAGAAAGGTGTATCTCCATCCATCTGATATTCCTCCAGGGACACGTCAAGATAACTAATTGCTTCTGCCGGGTCTGCCAGATCTTCCATTAAGACCTCGTGCCATGTTCGATATTTTCTCATTTCAAGTCGTTTTCGTATTCTACCTCGCGTCTTTTGATCGAGAAGTGATCTCAACCATTCAGTGAAAGGTTCTTGTCTATCTTGAGTGTGGAAGATTTCTATTTCTCGTGGATGATTTCTATTTCTCGTGGATGTGTGTTAGGCATTAACGATTTCTCCCATCTCTATGTTTAGCATAACCTATTCCCCACGCTTTGTCAAATAAAAATCCTTGATTTTCCGAACATATTCTGATACAATACAATCAAAAAGGATATGTAAGTCAACTACCTCACCCTAAAGGGTGAGGAAACCTGTGCAAAGCGTAGCCAAACGTTCCCTGCATAGGACGAAACAGTTTTCTACAGTAAAATATCGCGGTATCTTGGCGTGGCAGTTAGCACGATGTTTCGGATGCTCCCCAAGTCTGATTCCTCTCGGATACTGTGATCTGGATGGGGAAATATACAACCCGAAAGGGAACTTACAAACTATGTTTGTGATAGTTGTTGATAAAAACCAAAATCCACTGATGCCGACAACGCCGCAGCGTGCCGGGAAGTGGATAAAATCAGGCAAAGCGACACCTTTTTGGAAAAATGGTGTGTTTTGTGTGCGTCTGAATGTTCAGCCATCTGACGACTACAAACAAGAGGTCGTCGTCGGAGTAGACCCCGGCAGTAAGAAAGAAGGCTTTACTGTCAAAAGTGAAGCACACACCTATCTCAATGTTCAAGCAGATGCTCACAGTAAAGTTGGTAAGAAGGTAGCCAACCGGCGTGAGTTGCGGAGGAGCAGACGTTCTCGGAAATGCCCGAATCGCAAAAACCGCACCAACCGCCTCGCGAACAGAGACAGAGTTCCTGCCGGGACACGTGCGAGATGGGATTGGAAACTTCGGATTCTTGACTGGTTGTCAAAAATGTTTCCGATCACACATATTTGTGTTGAGGATATTAAGGCACGAACAATAGAACGTGCGAAAAAGTGGAATCAATCCTTTAGTCCTTTGGAAGTTGGTAAGCAATGGTTCTACACGCAGCTTCAGAAGCGATGGGAGGTATTGACCCTCCAAGGATGGCAGACGAAAGAGATTCGTGAGAGACTCGGTTTGAAAAAGTCTTCAAAGAAACTTTCTGAAACCTTCGATGCCCACTGTGTAGACAGTTGGTGTCTGGCATATCACACTGTCGGCGGTGAACCGACAGTAGCGAACACAGATTTGCTCTGCCTCTCGCCGATTCCGATTGTCAGACGTGAACTGCATCGTCAGAACTCACAGAAAGGTGGAAAAAGACCCCGCTATGGTGGGACGACTTGCGAGAATTTGGTGAAAAACACACTCGTTAGACATGTCAAATATGGTTTGACGCGTATCAGTGGATTTGGCAAGGCAGGTATTTCGTTGTATTCGTTGGAAGGTAAGCGGCTTTGCCAAAATGCGAAACTCTCAGATTTTAAGGTGCTAACACGTCTGAATTTCAACTATAGGAGCGGGATTTCCTCCTCGCGCTGAAGCGCAAGGTTTCCATCCCTAAGATCTTGATGAAAATTCTGGTTATCGGGCAGGGCGGGCGTGAACACGCCCTCGTCTGGAAACTTGCACAAAGCCCACTCGTCGAAAAAATATATTGCGCCCCCGGTAATCCGGGCATTGCTCAAATCGCGGAATCTATTCCAATGCCAGCTCGGTTTATCGAATTGGCAGAATGGGCGGTATCCGAAGATATTGCACTGACTGTTGTTGGACCGGAGGCTCCATTGGCGGAAGGAATCGTTGATACGTTCCGCGAACGTGGGCTTAAAGCGTTTGGACCGGATAAGCGTGCAGCACGCCTCGAAGCAAGCAAGGATTTCGCCAAGCAGCTGATGGTGAAAAATGGAATACCTACAGCAGCACATCGCACATTTACGGATATAGAAAAAGCGATGGCCTATATTGAAGATTACAACGCACCGGTTTTCGTCAAAGCAGATGGACTCGCTGCAGGAAAAGGGGTCATCCCCGGACGTACCTTCAAAGAGGCGTTGCAAGCCGTCAAAATGATTCTGGTGGACAAAGCATTTGGGGACGCAGGGGATAGTGTCGTGATTGAGGAAGAACTCATCGGTGAGGAAGCCTCCTTCACAGTGCTTACCGATGGAACCTACTGTCTCCCGTTTGTCAGTTCACAAGACCACAAGATGTCCCACGATGGTGATACCGGTAAGAACACCGGTGGCATGGGCGCATACTCACCAGCACCTGTTATCACACCTAAACTGCACGACGATGTGATGCAGCGCATCGTTTATCCGACTGTCAAAGGCATGGCAGATATTGGAAGACCCTTCAAAGGGGTGTTGTATGTTGGCTTGATGATTACTGATGCCGGACCGAAAGTAGTGGAATTCAACTGTCGCTTTGGAGACCCGGAGGCACAAGTTCTCTTTCCTCGCCTCAAGAGTGACTTAGTCCCTTTACTAATCGCATGTATTGATGAAACACTTGAACAGCACGCCGCTGATGTGCAATGGCATGACGAAGCTGCAGCGTGTGTCGTTATGGCTTCCGGTGGGTATCCTGATCCCTACCAAACAGGAGTCGTTATTACAGGGCTTGAAGATGCCGATGCGATTGAGGGGGTGAACGTTTTTCATGCCGGAACCGGACAAGATAGTGAAAACATCGTCACAGATGGTGGTAGAGTATTAGGTGTGACTGCTGTCGCAGGCGGATTGCACGATGCTATTCAACGGGCGTATCAAGGTGTTTCTGCCATTCAATTTGCCGATGCACATTTTCGGAATGACATCGGATACCGCGCATTGGAACGGGATTGAGACGCTGATATAACTCCTGTTGTACCGCATAGTGGAGCTCTGTGAATAAAAAAATGAAACTTAGGTTCATATATGGTGTTGTAATGGTGCAAAGAGATGGTAGATGCGTTAACGTATAAAATTGCAAAGTGTTGCGCGCCACAAGAGGACGATGCAATCACAGGTTATTTCAAAGAGGATGGCACCATTACTGTCCATGATGCTACATGTAACGCAGTACAGGGTTTCCGAACAGAACGATTACTGAATGTAACGTGGGATGAGATTCAAAAAACCGAGACACCAGCGGATTCAGACGCACTTCCACCCGAATTTGCTGAGCTTGATGAAACCGATTACTTTATACTGAAACACCATCAAGAGTTGGGAATGGACTACTCTATTGTTGTTGCTGAAACTTTAAGAATTCCGTTGGAAGAGATGCACCAACGACATCGTAAATTGAGGAACCTCGGTGGTTTGAAGCGGGTTGAAGGGCGGATTATCCACTATCGTAAGAATATCGTCAAAGGCAAATGGATCAAACATCGTAACCATACCTATTATGAACTGACACCTGAAGGCAAAACGTGGATTCAGGCGTTTGAAAATCAACAAGCTGCATCAGAAACGTAGGCACCCGAAATCTGAAAACTTATTACTTGTAAATCTATAATTTCAAAACATACGGCTAAAAAGAGACACGAAACTCGGAGGGCTTTATCATGTTAAATCATCTGCTGAATTGGAGTGTTGATGCAAAACGACGTAGAAACCGCACGCGTTCAGTTATCTTATTATCCCTTATCTTACACATGATTTTTGTTATTACTTACCTTTTTCTCCCGATAAATCAGCTCAGTCAAGAACAGGCAGACGCACTTGCTGTTGACTTGATTAACGACGCAGAGGCTCCCAGAAAGCGGAAACCGAAGCCGAAACCACCCCTCACCAAAAAAATGTATGATCCCAATCAGCAGCTCGCCAGAGATGCGATGGATAAGAAGATTGAAACCGCTCGGAACAAAGTCGATGAAGTTGTTAAATTCAGTCCGAGGGTCGTCCTTGAAGATGTGGAAGTTAACAAAGCACCCTTGAGCGAGATCGTTCCGGATGTTATGACGGATGCAAAATTACGCGAAGCCGAAGCCTCGAACCTCAGTAGATTAATCGCGCAACCGGGACGCACCGATGGACGCGGCCTCGTTACCGGTAGAGTCCGGGCGCGCGGAGATGGAATGGGCAGGTTCCGTGGGGATGGACAGGGCGGTGGAGATGGACTCCTCGGTGGCGGTGGAAGTAGCGGGATCTCGGATCGCCTCGGCATCATTGATTTCCTTGATGAATTCGGGGGCCCCAAAGATGTCGTTTATTGTCTGGATATTTCGGCAAGTATGCAGGCTGCTGGACTGAGAAAACTGTTTCTTGCAGTCAACTCTCTCAAAGATTCTACTTTGATGCTTGGTAGCCACGATAGGCTAAACGTAGTAACATTTTCTGCGCAGGCAAGAGCAATGAGTAAGAAAATGCTACCAGCGAATGCCGCAAATATAGAACGTACCTTGAAATATCTTGACAGATTCACACCGGAAAGCATTCACGGAAATAACAACACGAATATCCTCTCTGCGCTTGATGTCTCGCTAGCATTGGATCCATCTATTATTGTTTTGATAACTGATGGACTTCCTACAGCAAGTCCTAACTACCCTATTGAAGTGAATAAGGACGTAATTCTTGATGCGGTGCGAGAAAAGAACGTCAACAACGCTATTATCTATGTTGTTGCGCTTGAGGTTGACCCGAAACGTTCTCCTGCTGCAAAGTTGCTCGTTTCTTTGGCGGAAGAGCACAATGGGAAAATAAAGGTGATTGATACAGATTTATTATATCAATATGCCGAAGAGGACGGACCCACCGATTAATGACAGTCCGAAATTGGAGTGAAATATGAATCAAAAATCCGCTACAGCCACTGTCCAGCAATTTCAGTTGGATGGCAAGGTGAGCCTCGTCACCGGGGCGAGTCGTGGCATTGGGCTTGCGATGGCGGAAGGGCTTGCAGGTGCAGGTTCCGAACTCGTCGTCGTGGGTAGGAAAATAGAGACACTAACCCCCATCGCTGAACAGATTGCCGGTGAGACTGGCAAAAACGTCCTCCCAATTCAGGCAGACGTCAGCAACCTTGACGAAATTGACGCACTCGTTGCCCAGACCGTCGAAACTTTCGGTAGACTTGATGTACTCGTCAACAACGCTGGGGTCAATATACGCAATCCTGCCCTCGAATTTACTGAAGCGGACTGGGACTTCGTTACGGATGTTAATCTGAAAGGTGCGTTCTTTCTAGCGAAAGCCTGCGGGAATGTAATGCAGCAGCAAAAATCCGGTAAGGTTATCAACACGTTGTCGCTTACCTCAGCGATCGGACTACCGACGAGTGTCGCCTATACAGCAGCGAAGGGTGGACTCCTCCAATTGACAAAACTGCTCGCTGTAGAATGGGCGGAACACAACATTCAGGTCAACGGCATCGCCCCCGGCTTCATCCGAACCGAGATGACTGCCCCTGCCCGCGAGGACAACCGAAACGAATGGATTCTCAATCGCACCCCTGCCTACCGATGGGGTGAACCTGAAGACTTGGCAGGCTTGACAATTTTTTTCGCCTCTAATGCTTCCGACTTTGTTACCGGACAAATGGTCTTTGTTGATGGTGGGTTCATGGCAGGTAGCGACTGGAGGCGACGTTCCTAAAATGGAAAAAGATCCCAATACGGGGCAAGTTGAAAGTCCTGCAGCATTGGTGGAAGTTGAGCAGATCCTACACGAATTCGAGTTGGAAGACGTTTCACTCTTTGACCACGCGCCAGTTTTACGCATACAGGTCTCGGATGCCCAATTTGAACGTGCCCTTCAATTGCGGGAAACCTTAGTGGAGCGGATAAAACCCCTTGGATTCCGTTTCGTTGCACTCGATTTGGATGAATCGTGTCCGTAATTTCTACTGTGGTTTTCAATCGTTTACTTCTTGCGAGGCGTAATTGGATCGAATCCTATTCAACAAAAATTTGATTTTCACCCCGTTATATGGTATAATTTTAAAGCGAAATTTGGAAGTCAACGCTTGATAAAGCCTGATGTCCGTGCTTAGGAATCCGATGAAACTATGACAGGGCTGAGTGAAGCAAAAAAACGGCGTAAAACGTAAGGAAAGCGATGCAGAAGACTGAACAAGAACCCTCACCCACGAAGCACCTTGTCACAGAATATCTCAGCGACGTAAAAAATAAAGTTGATGCCTGTATTTTCGAGTTCTTACCGACCGACCACGAGCACCCGGATGTACATCAGTTGTACCAGATGATGTTAGATTATCCTCGCCGCGCCGCGAAAGGGTTGCGTCCTGCCCTCTGCATGCTCATGTGTGAGGCGTTCGGTGGCGATACCCAGCGCGCCGTTAACACTGCCGCTTCACTTGAACTCCTCCAGAATTGGCTCCTAATCCACGATGATATTGAAGATGGTTCCGAACTTCGCAGAGGTGAACCGTGTCTCCATCAAAAGCACGGTATCCCAATGGCGATCAATGTTGGTGATGCCCTTCACTGTAAGATGTGGGAGATGCTCCATCGGAACACTGACATTCTCGGACATCAACTCGCCTTTCGCATTTTATCTGAATTCATACAACTCAGTAACCAGGTTGTTGAGGGACAACATATTGAGTTGAGTTGGGTGAACGATAACCGCTGGAATCTTGATGAAGATGACTACTTGACGATGTGTATCCAGAAAACTGCGTGGTATACCTGTATCACGCCGTGCAGGGTTGGGGCAATCATCGGCGGGGCAAATGAGACGGAAATAGATGGACTCGTAGAACTCGGCAAAGAGATCGGAGTCGCTTTCCAAATTCAGGACGATGTCCTTAACCTTATCGGCGATGTCGGTAGATACGGAAAAGAGATTGCTGGTGACATTAGTGAAGGCAAACGGACCCTTGTTCTCATTCATCTTATCAATGCCTGTAGTGCTGCTGAGGCTCAACATATAATTGACATCATGGCGCGGCCGCGTGATGAGAAAACCGAGGCAGAAGTCGAGAGTGTCCTCCACCTCATGCAGAAATATAAATCAATTACCTACGCGCAACAGCGGTCTCAAGCACTCTTACAGGAAGCCGCTGGACGTTTTAAGAACAATTTTGCCCATCTCCCTGATGGACGGGCGAAGCAGCTATTTTTCTCTTTAATTCGTTTTTTCGTTGAACGTGAATACTAAATAGTTGTCAGTTATTGGTCATCGGTTATCGGTTAAGAGGTTTGCCTATAACAAATCAATCACCTTGGTGTACTTCAAGGGGCAGTAAATTATAACAAATCAACCTCTTAACTGACGACTGACAACTGATAACTGATAACCATTGAAAAGGAGAAGTTAATTAATGAACGATATTTCCTCTGGAAAATTGCGGGGTATCATGAAACTCGCCGATACGAATGGTCGGTTTAAAATGATGGCGATTGACCAGCGCGGTTCTATGGTACAAGCCCTTGCAGATGCACTTGATAAGGACAAAGGTGATGTCCACTACGACGATGTCGCAGCACTCAAAACTTTGATAACCCGCGTTCTTTCCCCGAACGCCACCGCTGTTCTCACAGATCCGATTTACGGACACCCCTACTCTATTACCGATATACCGCGGGATGTCGCATTGCTGCTGGCTTATGAAGAATCGGGTTATGTCAGTGAAGGGGTTGCCGAAAACGAACGCCTCTCCAATCCGATCGCAAACTGGAGTATCTCTAAAGCACAGCGTGCCGGGGCAGATGCGATTAAACTCCTTGCTTATTACCATCCTGATGCCTCTTCGGAAACCCTCAAGCACCAACAAGCCTTTGTGCGTCACGTCGGAGATGAGTGTGAAAAACAGGATTTGCCCTTTCTGTTGGAATTAGTCAGTTACGCCCTTGAAGGCACTACGAAAAGTGTCGCCTTCGCAAAACAGAAACCTGACCTTGTGATTAGGAGCGTCGTTGAATTCACAGATCCAAGTTACAAGGTTGACATCCTGAAATTAGAATTTCCTGCCGATCTGAAATACACAGCAGATTATCGAGATGCTGGTTTTTATGCGGGAGATGCGGCGTACGAACTCGCCGAAGTAAAGGAAGTCTGTCAGAAGTTGGACGAAACCTCAACGCTACCGTGGGTCATTTTGAGTGCTGGCGTGGATATTGAGGAGTTCATCGAAAACGTTAACCTCGCAGCTGGGGCTGGGGCAAGCGGTTTCCTCTGCGGAAGAGCGATCTGGAAAGATGCTGTTCAATACTATCCGGATACGGGTGCGGTCACGCAGTTCCTTGAAAATGAGGCGACGACAAATTTCAAAAACGCAAACGCTGCAGCGGAGAACGCGTTGCCGTGGTTTGAACATCGCCAGTTCGGTGGTGCCGAAAACGTTCAGGTTGCCAAGCAGTCCGCAACGTGGTACCAAGATTATTAGGTGGTATGAACATTCGCTGGGTTACCGTCGTTTTCATGGCGCGGCATTTTGAATCTTATTGAAGATTTTTTTCGCAATACGGAGGGTTGTTTCCTCGGGAACCCGCCCTCCGATTTCCGCGACCAGCACAACGACAGTCTGGTGGACGAACAGGAAATTCGCTCCAGCCTGCCACACAACTTTACCCAGTCCGTGTTTGTTGTTCGGCGGGGGTTGATAGATAGAATCGCGTCCACCTAATTTCATCACGGTCTGTGCTGAAAGCCGAAATCTGCCTTCATCAGCCGCCGTGCATGCCTCATCGTGTGACTCGAAGAACCAGTAGTTAATGGCAACCTGCTGCGCTGCTGTGTTATTCAACCACCATCTGTCGCGCCAACCCAATTGTGCTATAGGTGGCTTTGGTGCCGTTGGAGAATAAAGTTCTTGGGCAGAAGCATGGCGTGCTGCTACATCAGTCAGATCATCGGTTGTGAGTTGAATGGATTCCAGCGTAAGTTCCATATAGATATAATAACATCTCTGTAACGAAATTTCAAATTAAATGAAGATTTTTCCGATAAAAGTCAACTCATAGAATAAGAGAGCAATATCGGCTTATACTATAGTAAACCCGAAAACACCTCAACATCGCTGGCGAGGGAGTTTTTGCGGGGGATATTTGCTTGGGTGTTTCTGCGGATTTCCCCGAGTATCCTCGCCCTTACGGCTGCACCAGAAATATGAGAATATTAGCAAGGTATATACTTAAAGAATTTTTTCCACCTTTCATAATAGCACTGATCTGTTTTACCTTTATCCTCATCTTTGATGACCTTTTCCGATTGACGAATCTTTTTGTGAAGAAGGGGATAAGCCCACTTTACCTCGTTGAATTGCTCATCTATGTGATGCCAGCGACGGTTGTACTCTCTCTTCCAATGGCAGCTTTGGTCGCTATTTTGCTCGCACTTGGAAGATTGTCTACCAATAATGAAATCATCGCCATGAAAGCGCACGGTGTCGCTTTCCATCATCTCATGATACCCTTTTTAGTCGTTGTAGCGGTATTGAGTATCGTTGATCTGGGATTGATGGACTATGCTCTACCACGGGCGAACCTTGCTTACGCTGCACTTAAACGCGATATCCAAAGGCACAATCCAGCCTTCGTTTTAGAAGAAGCCACTGTCATGAAAGAGTTGGAAACAGAAGGCAAGCTTTGGATGTACGAATCCACAGATCGAAAAAGTGGACGCATGCAGAATGTCAAAATATGGGATGGTATCTGGAACGGACGTCCTCGCTTCAGCCATGCACAAGAAGCCACTCTCGGTTTTGAAAATGGTAGAGCAATGCTTACGCTTTATGATGGACGCACTTACGAACCCGCAACCGATAATTCAGACGGATATCGCGTAACAAAATTTCAGCAGCAGAACCTCGCGCTTCAGTTGACTGAAGATCTCGAACGCGGCACATTTCATAACCAAACACCACGCTCAATGCGTATTGCTCAACTTGGGGCATTCGTTGATACGTTAGAAGGTGCGCTACAAACGAGCAAAAATCCCGAGTTTACCCGTAAGAAACTCCGTTTTGCACAGGTTGAGTATCATAAAAAATTCTCTATTCCCTTCGCATGTCTGGCATTTGGATTAATGGGGATCCCTCTCGGATTGATGGTGAAACAGAGTGGAAAAATGATTGGATTTGGAATCGGTTTAGTTGTGATTTTGGTTTACTATTTGCTGCTTCAGGTCGGTCAAAGCACAGGTTTGAATGGTATGCTGTCTCCTGCTCTTGCTATGTGGCTTCCGAATATCGTTATCGGTGCGTTCGGTATTGCGCTAAGCATCCGTGTGATGGGCGAAGGGAAACTGCGCACTTGGCGCGATCGCGATAGAAAGTTACCCCTTGTTGTTAACAGGAAAGCCGAATCGTAAACGAGACCACCCACCCTGTACAAACGCAATTTTCAACCCTGTAAAATCGAAGATATTTTATCATAGGACGCACGCCTTGAATATTTTAGATCGGTACCTGCTTCGTGAATACCTCAAAGCTTTTCTTGTTGGACTTCTGTTCTTTATTGCCTTACTTATTGTCGTGCGTTTATTGGATAAGGACATCAAGAAGTTTGATGATGATGTCGCTTACATAACCGCTGTTAAAATTGTTGTCTTCCAAGCACCTCGCCGAATTATGGAAGTCGTGCCCGTTGCAGCGTTTGTGGCTGTGTTTTTTGTGCTCGGTAGGATGATCCAAAGCAACGAATTCGATGCGATGAAGGCGGGCGGTATGAGCGTTTACCGGCTCCTCGCACCGGTCTTAATTGTGACGCTTCTTATCTGTGGACTCTTTGCTGTTTTTTACAACCGCGTTGCAGCACCCGCTTTTCATGAAGCGCAGCTCTTGCAAAATAAAGTAAAACCGCGTTACGGTAGGAACATTGTTTTCAAAGGTAAAAACAACCGCCTCTTTTATTCGCAGCGGATTACCTTAGATGATCGTGAAATCCAGCAGCTCACTATCTATGAGTATAACGCAGAAGAGCAACTCGCTCGCGTAACATTCGCAAAATCGGCAACATGGACACCTACGCAGTGGAAGCTCGCCAATGGCTACATCCGGCATTTTGAGAAAGGCATCGAGGTCGGTTATGAGGATTTTGAAACGCATGCTATTGAACGCTACGAGGATCCTGCCCGTTTTATCGGAAGTGAAAAAGATCCCAGGGCGATGACTATCAAGGAACTTCGTGAGCAGATCTCCTACAAACAAGAAGCCGGACAGATTTCACGCAAGGAACAAGTAAGGCTGTATCACAACACAGCATATCCCTTCGCCGCTGTTGTCGTTGTTATGCTTGGCGCACCTATCGCCATTCGCCTTGGTAGATCGGGATTTTTCGCAGGCTTAGTGATTGCTTTTTTCCTCTCTTTTATCTATTGGGCACTTTCCTTCGCAACGCTTCAAGGATTGAGTGAGGGAGGCAAAATCCACCCTTTTCTTGCCAGTTGGGGACCAAACATCCTATACGCTGTCGTCGGAGGCATCATGATCTGGCGCACCCCTAAGTAGTTTTCAGTCGTCAGTACAGAAAATGATCTCCTCAAAACTCGGCAACTTTTTCTTCAAAATCCGCAGTTTTACGCCGATTCCGTTTATTTTCGCACTTCTCTATTTCGCATCTCCGGTGTGGTACACGGTCGCAACTGGCGTGCTTTTTATTGCAGCAGGTGAATTTCTTCGGATATGGGCAGTCGGATATGCAGGTGCATCCACCCGTGCCAGAACCCTCGGTGCTGCCCGCGACCTCGTCACGACTGGTCCTTATGGATACGTCCGTAATCCCCTTTATCTCGGTAATTTTCTACTGAGTTTCGGTGTCTGCCTTGTTGCGAATGTCTATTGGCTCGTCGCTGTGTTGATTTTTGGTTATTTCTTTCAATACCTTCCGATTATTGCTATCGAAGAAGCATATTTGCTGGAGTCTTGTGGACCCATCTATCAAACGTATCGGGAGCGTGTGCCTCGCTTTATACCTCAGTTTCATTCCTATCCAGATGCGTCTCCTCACGATTTTTGTTTCGCACGCGCCATAAAAAGTGAAAAACGAACCTTAACGGCGATCGTCTGCGTCGTCGGGTTAATTTTCGCGAGACAGAGTACAGGTCTGTTTTAGACATTCAAACATGTTTCCGCATTCTGTAGATTTCAAAAAAATGTCAATAATCACGGCGAACTGATGCAGTAACTTTTCGGTGAGAGAGGCGCAATGTTTGTTAAGACCACAAAAGCATCCAAAGTAACAGTATCCAAGGTAACATGGAAAACAATACTCCTGAATCCATTGATTTTCGGGACTATGGCAATTCCATCGGAGGGCGACAGTATCCTCTTATTGATTTGCACTGGTGTTACCGTGGCTTTTTCAGGTTTAATGGTACTCGGTATTCCGCGTGTGCCTCGTTCTGTATTTTTGGGTTGCTATGTTATGTTTGTTTTAGGATGTGGCATTGGAGGGGTCGGGCTGGCTAACCTATTAGAGCGTCAGTTCCCTAATTTTCCAACTGCGAGTCAATGGGAGTGGGTCCAATGGGTACCTTCGGCTTTCGAGAATCTGGCAATTTTAATATGGGTTTACATTGTCCTGAACATATCTCCTGTAACCCGTTCTTTGTCTATTAGCGCAATTCTTGTCGCTGCTGCGGCTGGATACGCGCTCACTTCTGATGTCCTTGCAATAAGGGATGCCCTCATTTTCGGTGTGACTCGCGAAATAGCAGATTGGGAACAAGCGGTGGAAGTTTTTTTGAATGGTTGTGCGTTAGCAGCTTGGGCGCGTCTTGTCATTAGGAAGTTGGCTTCTACCTCAATTGAAGAATTCATTGGAAAGTGTACCCTATTTGTTGGAGTTGTTTCGATTTTAGGAGGAATTTTTGGGATTCTGTGGGACATCTTTTGGTAATGCTGAAATTTATAGAAGGTTAGGACTCACGCAATTTGCTGATGAGTCCCTACAACCCGTACACTGCTGGCGAAGTTCGCAACCTCGCTCCAAATATCTCTTCACCGCTGGTGAGGTGTTTTTGCTGGGGGTATTTGCTTGGGTGTTTCTGCGGATTTCCTCTAGCAACCTCGCCCCTACAATGTCCAAGGAACTGTAGATTATGCTATAAACCCCACCAGCAATAGGTACACGGTTTCGTTAGTATTTTATCGGCTACAGCGCATCAATCTGCGCTAACCCCGCACGCTCTCTGAAACGGTTGAACGTTTTCAGAATCCCTTGTTCCATCGTGTAAGCAGGAACAAATCCCATTTCTTCGGCAATAGGTGTTGCGTCATAATCCCACGAGATACCGAACACACCGGGTTCTAACGTAATCTCAGCATCTGGGACCAACGTTTTGAGATATGCCACACCCTCTTTGACCGGGCGGATACCCCCCTTTACGTTGAAAACACGTGTCTGCGTTGTCGGGCAAGTGCATGCCATGACGATCGAGCGAGAAACGTCCTCTACGTACTGCCAATCCACTGCGTCATCACCGAATGGACAGACGTGTGCTTCACCTAATGCCACCGCTTCGATCATTTGTGTCGTGAACGAACTCATTCCGCGCGTTCTACCGACACCATAGACAGCAGTAAACCGAAGTCCGATTGAATCAACGCCATAAGCATCGAAATAGTGCGTCGCATATTTTTCATTCAGGGATTTGCACGCGCCGTAGATGAACTTAGGATAGTGTGGGGCATCGTTAAGGATTTGTTGGTGATTGTAATCCTCTGGCGCACCGAAGACAGCGACGCTACTTGCCCAAACGACTCGTTTGAGTTTGAAAATACGCGCCGCTTCCAATATGTTGATCGTACCTTCGCAAACTACCTTTAACGCTTCCGGTGGGTTCGCATTGCACGCCGGTACCTGCCACGAAGCGAGGTGAATAACCTGATTAATTTCGTGTTCTTGGATAGTCCGTAAGATGTGCGGTAGGTCGGTAATGTCACCCTGCACAAAGCTGAACCCTTCAATCTGTTCGTCCGTGAGGACCATTTTTGGAATGGTTAGGTCGTAAGCAAAATCGTAAACGACTACCTTTTCACCGGCTGCCAATAGGTCGCGGATGACATAAGTACCGATGCATCCCATGCCACCGGTGAGCAGATACGCCATAATTTTTCTCCTTTTCTTCAGTGGACGCGATCACACGACCGCGCCCTTCTATCGAAATAAATGCTAACTCGCTTCGAGAGGCATTTCGACATCTACGAGAATATCTTCGCCCTCTACTTTAACAGCATAGGTGGGTAATTTCTCCTCACCTGGCCAGACGCACTCACCTGTTGTCACATCGAACTCCCACATGTGGAGTGGACAGGTAACGCATTTATCATCTAAAAAGCCGTAACTCAAAACCCCACCGAGGTGAGGACAGATATTGTTCATGGCATAATATTCACCCTTTACATTGTAGATGCCGATGAAAACGCCTTCAACTTTCACACCGAGACATTTACCGGGCTGAATCTGGTCGGTTGTCGCGGCTTTTACAAATTGTGACATAATGTCTCCATTTTTTCGTGTCTTTTACAAAACACAAAATTGAAATCGTATCAGAAAACGCTCCTGAAATTTTCCGATTGGTGCCATCACTTCTGAAAGAGTTCGGCCCTAGGCTTTGATTTCGGAATAAACCAGAACCATCTTGCACCGAAGTCCACTTGCTAAATCACACGAAAAATATGTTTCATTTATCTTGTATGAGGCCTATGCGTCATCCATTGGGTACAAGCTACAGCCGCCATCTACGAGCAGCGTTGTCCCGGTCATATAATCTGCGGCGGGACTACACAAAAATAGAAAGGCGTTTGCCACCGAATCAAGCGGTTGCATAACGCCGAGTGGAATCGCTTTCTGTGCCCGGGCGCGGTAGATTGGGTCCGTATCCCACTGTTGTTTTGCAAGTCCAACGCTGACGATTCCGGGCGCGACCGCATTTGCGCGAATGCCTTTGTCGGCTAATTCGCGGGCAAAGGAGCGCATTAACTGTTTCATCGCAGCCTTGCTTGCGTTGTAGGGTCCAATCTCTGGCCACGGCACATCAGCGACCCAAGATGTCGTAAAAATAAGTTGTCCTTTAACACCATCTTCAAGCATTGAACGGGATGCAGCACTGCCGAATAAAAACGCCGTTCGGGCATTGACTGCCATTGTCTCGTCCCACTCTTCTGCTCTGTATTCCAGCAAGGGTTTCGGAATTACCATACCAATGTGACACAACGCGACATGGATAGGTCCGAACCTTTCGCGTGCGCTACTTACCAACAGGTCGGTTTCATCGGTGTCCGTTAGATCTGCCTTGACGTAGTTTATTTTTTTTATCTCAAGGCCGTTTTGACCGAGTCGGTCTGTTGCCTCTTGATCTGACAGAATGTCGTTTACCGTTACATCCGCACCGTGTGCCATCAATTTTTTGACGATTCCAAGACCAATCGCACCACACCCACCCGAAATTACGATATGTAATCCTGCGAGGGCATCCTCGCGAAAAACCATTGTTAGATCTCCTATTATTTCGTTATCATTTTTCCTTCGCCTCGTGGATCCGTGCCACCATCTTGGTAAGTCCCATTTTCCCAGAGACGAATACCGTGTCCCGGTCCCCCAATACCCGCGCTTGCTGTGATTTCGTGCCCGAATTCCCGCAATGCTTTCAGCGTTTCTTCACCCGCACGCGGTTCGACCTGGATCGGTTCAGCACCATCGGTATGAAGTCTCGGTGCGTCTAATGCCTCTTGGATTGACACTTGTAGGTCAAAAAGACTGACGCTGATGTTAAGCTGGTTGTTTGGAATAGTCCTGCCACCGGGTATACCGTAGGTAGCAAAAGGCATACCCTCCCGCGTGGCGAGAAACGGAGCCATATTGTGGAGTGGACGCTTTCCGGGTCCAACAGAGTTCGCAAGTCCAGATCTTGGGTCAAAACGACCAACACCGTGTCCGAAGAGCAAACCTGTTCCCGGTACCGTCACCATTGAACCGAATCCACCGCCGTGCGTTTGCGTTAGCGATACCATATTCCCTTGGGCATCCGCCGTAGAGATATGACTTGTGCAATTCATCGGTTCATGATAGACGACTTCTCCGGGTTGCGGGGATTTAAGTCCCGCCTTCAGTTTTTCGCTGAGTGTAGCCGTGAGACTATCCGAAAGTTCTGTTTCAACGTCTATATCAACGACACGTGGGTCACCGAATCGACGGAGTCTTTCGGGCCAGCAAACTTTCATCGCTTCAGCAAAGAGGTGAAACCTTTCAGAGATGGACATCGCTGTCAGATCAAATTCCTCTATTAATCGGAGCATCTGTAGGGTCGTCAGTCCGCCTGCACCGAGCGGTGCTGTATAGACCGAATAGCCGCGATACTCGATTTTGTAAGGTTGCGTGGTAAAGGGACGGTAATTCTTCAGATCATCCGAGGTTAAACATCCGCCGAGTTCCTGAATGTGGTTTGCGATTGTTTCGGCAATTGCGCCCTCATAGAACGCAGCAGCTCCACCTTCAGCGACCGCCTCCAAAGTTCGGGCGAGTTCAGGATTGGTGAGTCTTTCCCCTTTCTGGGGTGGTTTTCCATTTTTGAGAAAAACTCGCGCCGTTTCTGGGAAGTCCTCTTTCCACCGTTCCGCATTCCCAGCTATCCCACCGCGGTTCGCACTGTTCGGTGCGTAGCCGTGGCGGGCAGAATTGATTGCAGGGCGGAGTACCTCCGCGAGCGGTAGACTCCCAAACTCCTCCAATGCAAGACACAAGCCAGCAACAACTCCCGGCACCCCGATAGATAATGGACCGTGAACGTTTACGCGTCCCGGCACCCGGTAACCTGCGGGTACATCCGGAGCATCTTCAATCGTGAACATATCTTCAAAGGCAGCAGCGGGTGCTGCTGTGTTGTAATCTATAGCGATGACATCTTCCGTTTTCCTGCGATAGATAAGTGCGCAACCACCGTATCCCGCTATACCATTATGCGAAGGTTCCACAACACCCTCCGTAAAGGCAGCGGCGACGGCGGCATCAACGGCGTTCCCACCGGCAAGGAGCATTTCAAACCCTGCCTGCGCGGTGCGAGGATGTGGTCCAGCAACGGTACCATAGTCTCTTTTGTATGAATTCACAAGTCCTTTCCTTTCGTTGAAGGCTAATACGTGGCATTTTAAAAGTTTTTGACAGAATTGTCAAGTATTTCAGACATTGCATCTACTTTTTTTCTCTACTTACAGTAAAATTTGCAATTAAAACGTCTTTTTTTGTAGATTTTTAAATCTCACCGGTGATTATACATGAAGTTTTATCCGCGCCGACATTTTTGACGAACCATTCAGTTTTCCTTGACTCCGATTTACCACTGATAGACGCTTTGCTTCAGGGAGGACTCACCGATGGCTGATTGCTGACTGCCTTTTCCAGTATTTTTGTTTGACATCCGCTCTAAAACCTTGTATAATACAGGGAGCATCTATAGTGGAAATCCTTCACACGTTAACAATTTAGATTCGGAAAGTCAGGACTCGTAATGTCTTCTCGTAGACAATCTCGCATCGTTGCGATGCAAATGCTGTATCAAATTCAACTTATTGACGCGCCAGTGCCAATCGTCATGGAGCGGTTTTGGCAGAGCCAGGACACGTCAATTGACCTCCGTCCATTTGTGGTGCAACTTGTTGAGGGTACCACTGCCCATCTGGAAACAATTGATACAGTACTTCAAAATACATCCAAAAATTGGAAGCTCCACCGAATGCCTGTTGTAGATCTCTCTATTCTACGATGTGCAACCTATGAAATCCTCTATGTCAGGGACATTGATGCGGCGACCTCAATTAACGAAGCTATTGAGATTGCCAAATCCTACAGCACTCCGGATTCGCCAAAATTTATCAACGGTGTCTTGGACGGTATACGGAAAAAGCAACCGGATGTTCCTGAGGACTAAAATACCTGATTACAGAACAGACTGCATGTCCTAAAAAATAAGAAAGGCCAAAGGCGCGTAGAAACCAGCAAATGTTTAACCTAAAAAACCTAACGTTTTGTCTTCTGTTCCTTGTTCCAGTGTACGTAACTGCTGCACAAGAATACAAATTTGTTGGCGAGTTTGGTGAAAAAGGGGAAGGTGAGGCACAGTTCGCGAAAACCTTATCCATGGCGTTTGGGCCCGACGGTGCCGTCTACGTGACGGATACGGATAACTTCCGAATTCAAAAGTTCAATGAAATCGGAAGATTTGTATTTGACATCCAGATGGAGAAAGGAAGTGAGTTTCGCTTCATTAATCCTACGGTTATTGCTGTCGGCATGGATAGCAGTATCTATGTCATGGATTGGATGTTCGTGCCGATTTTGAACCTTGACCTCCAAACAACATCGGGACCCAAAATCTTTAACTACGGTCCGTGTATCCATAAATTTGACGCACACGGCGTATTCGTCGCAAGTTACCCAATTCAAGATTTGAGCCAACGAATAAAAGCACTTGAAACCGCTGCACCGGGCTTGGATGCCGATGGTAATTATGCGCTCATTATTCCACAAGGCGACACAAAACGGAAATTTTTGTTAGCAATAGATGCCCACGACAATCTTTATGTCTGCGACAGCGAGGTTCCGAATAAAATCATCGTCAAATTGGATGCGAACGGCAAACGGATTGCCCAATACCCTCTTGCGCAACCCGGAGCGGGACATGTCATGCATCCGGCGGATATGACGGTGGATAAAGTCGGAAATCTTTATATTGTTGATGAGAAGGGACATCGGGTGCTAAAATATAGTGCCAATGGAAAGTTCTTAAACGCTTTCGGTAAGTATGGAGACGCAGCAGGCGAATTTATAGCACCTTTTCGGATAACGGCGTTGACAGATGGAACACTCCTTGTCGCTGACACGGCGAAGTACCTGAAGGATTTCGTCTCTACGCTTCCGAGGCGACTTGACGATCCGATACGACGCTTTGGTGATGATGCAAAGTTGTTTCGCTACCGACTACGACGTATCCAACGATTTACGACAGAGGGTGTGTATACGCAAAAGCTGCTTATCCCGTTTCGGCGAGAAGTTGCGACAGAGGTCGCACTCCAACTCAAGGGGATTGACGGAAGTGGAAACCTTTACTATCTTAATCCAGCAAAATTACGATTCAGAAAATACGCGCCCACGACATCCTTGATATCTTCGATGTTCCAGACGGAACTTAAACTTCGCTACACACGCGATCTACACGACGTTGAAATTGACAATCAGGATGATTTAGATGCCGATCTTTACACCAAATCCGATTTTGATGAACAGATTATTCGAGATGCCGCGCATGTAAATTTAATCTTCTCTTACGATTTCAACGAGGCGTATCGCGTCGCGTTATCTAATCGACTCACTTACGTCCGGATGACCGATACGAGTTATTACCGCGCACGGGATTTTGAGGATTTTCGTGGCAGCTTCAATCAAGATGATAAAGCAACTGAAAACTCTTGGGACGATCGGGTACAGATTGACTTCACATGGATACGTGATCATCGCCTCTATAATTATCGCGAGGCGCGGGCGTTTGCCTATTTCAGCCTCATCCGCCTTGATTTCATAAACGATGCCCTTGACCCGTTCAATCTCCGATTTTTTGACTTCAACGCGGATCTCTCCGACTGGGGGGCAGGTCTACATTACGATTTAAGTCGAACGTTCCGCTTAAATTTTGAAATTACACATTTCTTCGGCAAGAATCGGTATACCTATATTGACGAAACGAATGTCCTTTACGCTACCGGTTTTCAGGAAGGACGTTTGACGCGCGCTGTCTTGTTCATAAATGGAATATTTTAAAACGGTTGCAATATATTCCAAAATTAGATATTATCGAATTTGAAATCCTTTTGGAGCGGGCTTCAAAAGTAGCTGAGCAGACTCGAAGGAGGTTTCAAAATGCAAACGTATCCATTATCACAACTTACCGAAGAAACGCTTAATACACTCGTAACACTACACGAAGCGGACGGTGACTTAGAAGTGTGGGAAGAAATGCAGATAGCCTTAACTTCCGAGGAAAGCATCCACTTAGACTACATAACGTCAGACGCGCACCGTCACCACCGAACTATTATGAACGAAGCCACAATCTGGGGACGCGCGATTTATCCACTTTTAAGGCTTGCAGAACAGAACCGAATCGTAGCATGGGCGGGGGTCCCTCTCAAGGCAACATATCCTACTTTTGAACTGGAGGGCGAAGCAGATGGGGCACTCGCCCCATCCGTTGGTGGCAGAATTGAACCGCCTTATCTCGTTGTGCATGAAGCAAAACGCGGTGTTAATGCACCCAATCCACAATTCCAACTCTATGGCGAAATGCTCGCCGCCGCATGGCTCAATTGGAAAAAAGATGCCCATACAGAACAAACGATTTTTGGCTGTTATACCATCACCGATGATTGGACCTTTGTACATGGTGTCGTTGGTGGGATTGAGAGCGAGAAGCCCACGCTCCACATTGAATTCTCCCCGAGATACAACGGTGTGCTTGAAGCAGAATGCATCGTCCAAATACTGAAGTCTATTGTCGCCAAGTACGTAAACGTCAGCACTTAACAGGAGGCATCAACATGGCAACTTTTGGAACGGGTGATTATCAATATGAAGTCGTAGAAGGATGGGGTATGATTCCGCAACTCGGACTCGTTTCCGGTGTAGCGTGCGACTCGAATGATCGAGTCTACGTCTTCAACCGGAGTCCACAACCTGCTATGCTCGTTTTCGAGGCGGATGGCACATTCGTTACGGAATGGGGAAAGGATATCTTCCAAAAACCACACGGCATCTGGATAAGTCCCGACGATGAAATCTATACCACGGATACCGTCGATCATACCGTGAGAAGATTTTCGCTTGACGGGGAACTGTTGGAGACATTTGGGACTGTCAATCAACCGGGCGCGCCGGGGGGACCCTTTAATGAACCGACGCGTGCTGTCCTCTCAACGTCTGGGGAGATGTACGTTTCTGATGGCTACGGGCAATCGCGCGTACACCGAATGACTGCCGATGGTGAAGTCATCGTTTCGTGGGGCGCGCCAGGGACAGGACCTGGCGAATTCAACCTTCCACACGATGTCACCGTGGACCACAATGATCGGGTTTATATTCTCGACCGTGGTAACCTTCGTTGTCAGATTTTTAATAACGACGGTGAATACTTGACCGAATGGACAGACCTCCGTTCTCCAAACGACCTCTTTATTGACAGTGATAATGTTATCCACATCGCCGAGGGAGGACAACGCATCAGTATCATGACGCTTGACGGAGAGGTCATCGGACGCTGGGGCGAAAAGGGAGATGCTCCTGGACAATTCAGCGATTCTCCACACGGTATCTGGATCGATTCAAACGGGAACATCTATGTGAGTGAAGTCGTTGCGGATAGACGTTTCCAGAAATTCGCGAGGGTTTAATAAGTTTTGAAGAAACGTTGTGATTATTTTAGCGGCGCAGCTTGCAAGCGCATATTGCAAGCCAGTATTATTTTTATCGGCATTGTTGGGTGCGCGTTGGTCTTTGCTGACGAAGGGCATGAACATTCAGGCGATCGGATAAAGGAACTTATAAACCAACCGCTTACGCTTCAATTGACGATTGTTGCCCTTGTGGTTTCATTCGTGCTTGGCGGTTTGCACGCCCTAACACCGGGACACGGGAAAGCCATCGTCGCTGCGTACCTTGTCGGTTCTAAAGGCAGGGTAATTGACGCAGTTTTTCTTGGGCTCGTCGTCACTTTTACACACACCTTCAGCGTCATAGCACTCGGAATCGTCATGCTGGTAGCACAAGGATTTGCCCCGGAGGATATCGTTCCGTGGTTGAGTCTGTTCTCTGGGGTCTTGATTGTTGGTATTGGCGCGTGGCTGCTTACCAGAAACATGAAGCAGTACTACAGTGGGGGTGCACATAGCCATGCGCATGGACATCAGCACCCGCATCCTCACAATCATTCGCACGAACATGACCATGATCACCCGCACACAGACGACCACGATCACGGACACGACGATGAACATGGGCATGACGACGACCACGATCACGACCATCCGCATGCAGATGACCACGATCACGGACACGACCATTCACATGACCATTCGCATGATGATGACCATGACCATTCACATGATCACGCCCTTACACACACTCATGGTGGGCGGACACATAGCCATGCGCCGCCAGAGCGGACAGGTTTTCTCGGATTGTTATCACTCGGTATCTCCGGTGGGATCGTGCCGTGTGTCGATGCACTCATTGGGCTACTCTTCGCGATTAGTCTTGGCAAACTTGTATGGGGTCTAATTATCCTATGTGCTTTCTCATTAGGGCTTGCCGCCGTGTTGGTCGCTATCGGTATCCTGATGGTGATGGCAAAACCGGTAATTGAGCGTTTCACAGGCGAAGGGGTCTGGTTACAACGCCTACCGATTATCAGTGCCGCTGTTGTCATCCTACTCGGTGCAATATTAGTCTTCAAAGCATTCAACACTGTCGGCATTCATATTTGAAGGAGGGAGGTAACCTATGCCTAACACTGTCGGAATCTTAAGCCCTGGTGATATGGGGCACACTGTCGGAGGTGTTCTCGGTCAGAACGGTTTGCGCGTTATCACGTGTTTAAAAGATCGGAGCCAGCGCACCCATGAACTCGCAGAGAAAGCAGGCATTGTGGATGTGCCGACGTATTCGCGACTGGTTACCGAAGCCGACCTTATCCTCTCAATTATGGTGCCTGCACAGGCGATGTCCGCTGCGTCCGTAGTCGCGGAGGCACTGCAACAGACCGATGCAACGTTGACATACACCGACTGCAACGCCATCGCACCCCAGACGGTTCGTAAATTGGGAGACATTATCACCGCAGCAGGTGGAACTTTTGTAGATGCGTCCATCATCGGACCGCCACCGCGCACACCGGGAGCAACACGCTTCTACGCATCGGGACCACACCTCGACACGTTCTCGGACCTCAACAATTACGGCTTAGATGTCCGCACGCTCGGTGAGGAGATAGGGCTTGCCTCTGCGATTAAGATGTGCTACGCCTCCTTAACGAAAGGGCTAACAGCACTCTGTACCGAATTGCTCACCGCGGCATCCGTTTTAGGTGTTTCGGATGCACTGACTGCTGAATTTCAGTTGAGTCAATCGGCACTTTTTGAGCGGATGGAAAGAGGATTACCGAGTATGCCCCCGAAAGCCAGACGCTGGATCGGTGAGATGGAAGAGATTTCAGCAACGTTTGAACACGTCGGATTGACCCCAAATATCTTAACAGGCGCAGCGGACATGTATCGCTTCGTCGGGGACACACACCTTGCCGATCTTCCACCAGAGGCTCGTGACGAATTCCCGACTTTAGCCGAACTGATTGAAATCTTGGCGGAAAACCTTAAATCGGAGTAGAGGATGGTATCTATCTTGTAGGATAACGTCTATGAGCAGTGCCTTTCGGGTTTAGTCCGTGGATTTATCCCGCACCGCTTCCGCCACGAGCCTCTCCAGATCTGCCCCTCTTGCATTATGCGAAATGAGTCTGCCCTCTTGGTCGATGAGCAACGGTGCCGGGATTGAACGAATATTGTACTGACGTGAAACTGGACTGTCCCAACCTTTTCCACTAACAATCTGCCGCCAAGGAATGTTATTCGCTTTAATATAATCCCGAGCTTCGTATTTATGATGATCAAGACTGATCCCAATGACATCAAATCCTGCATTCTTATAGGTATCGTAAACTTTTTTGATATTTGGAATTTCGTCAATACACGGTGAACACCATACCGCCCAAAAATCGAGCAAGACGACTTTTCCGCGGTAATCGCGAAGTGAGATCGGTTTACCATCAAAGTCAGTCGCAGAAAAATCAGGAACAGATTTCCCTATCAACGCTAACACTGGATCAAACTTGATGTGATACCCCTTTGCTATCTCTATATTGTCGAGTTTCTCATGAACTTTGGCAAGCCTCTGAAAGATATATCGGTTATTCAAGTCCTGCTTTTCCAATCCCTCATAGACCTGAAGTGCCTCCCGATGCCGACCCACCATCTCAAGCATATCACCGAGGGTGAAGTTGTCTTTAATGTGTTCCGAGTCCATGACTGACTTGAAATTGTTGACAAGAACATCTACTTTTTGTTCTTGTTCGGTTTCGACGTAGAGTCGAACGAGTGCAGGATACAACTCGAAGATCCGTTTATCATCCGGAGCGTCCTGCAGTTTGATTTCAAGCGTGGCAATTGCTTTTTCGATACCTCCATACATCGCCTCTGGCTCGTATATTGCCCAAGCAGCGGTTGACCGATAAATATTAGCAGAGAGACTTAAGTTTAAACACGTAAAATCTTCATTCGCATGATGCCCGCAACGGACTATCGGTATGACATCACCATAAATATAGTGCTTCTCGGCTGTCAACTCCTGATAGCCAGAATCGAACTGTGTGTAGTCATAACTCACGGGTAATTCTGGGTCAGTCCTACGGGCATAACTTGGCTTGCCCCCGTTTTCATCTGCGGGACAGAGAAGATTGTTTTCATCCGCCAAGTATTTGCCATGCAGATCCGAAAGCCATAACGGAAGTTTCCCATGTTCTTTTCGGTAGGTTTGAAGTGCTTTGCCAATTGCAACTAAATTTTGCGTGCAACGTTCTATGTTTTTCTCGTTTTGTTTCGTAGGAAAGTCTTCATTCGACCTTTCTGTGGGTGTATCTGCATAAGCAGAAACTAATAGGATATTCAGCACTATTGCTACTGTCAAAATTACTTTCATTTGTGTATCCTTCCTCTGTTTCCAGAGCATTTGTCAAACAATAATATTTCCGTTATTTTCCCTCGTATAAGTTGAAAACTGGTGGACTGTCCACACGAAAATTACGGTTTGTAGGTTGGGTTGAACGAAGAGAACCCGACAAGTTCGTGAGAATGAAGGTAGATCAACTCGACGCACCTACAACTTTAAACTGAACAGAATACTAATCTCTGGATTTCCGATACTGGGTATAGTATCTTATCAACTCATCAATATAGGCGGTTTTATAGGCTTCCCACACCTCTGTTGATGAGACACCCTGAATTTCGGTTTCCCAGAGATACGGATTATCCTCCAAAAATGCCAACCGATACCGGTGTGCCATAAGAAAAAAATAATCCGCGACGTTTTCTATAATGATGTTTCTTTCCAAAAGGCGTTGAAGCCATGTATTTCGGGGATATCGGGCATCTATCTCTGTAAGCGTGAATTGACTGGAGATACCTTCCTTTGAAAGCAATTCCTGCCATGCATGTAACCCTGACACTTCGTCTGAAAGCAATTCCTGCCATGCATGTAACCCTGACACTTCGTCCGGATTGATTTCAGTGATACTTTCCCTCGAAAATACAGTCACTATGGTGTCTGCGTGCTTGAGGTTGTAAATTTCATCGAATACATTCATCAGCTCCGGTATTCTTTGAGGACCCGCGTATTCTTTCGATCTGTATGAGATGCCACCATTGAATTCGGTCCGAACTACTGCCATCTGTGAGGGATTCCATTTATCGCCGACATGCACCCATGTCATTGCCTTCCCAATTGTTACTTGATCCGCTTGCCTTGCAAAAAAAACGGGATTTTGTTCTACAGTGGTCCCCAAAAGCTTTTTAAAAGTCTGCGAACCGTTAGCACTACCTTCACCAGAGGTAGCAGCCTGCCCAACCTGATTTCGCGCATCCGGCTTTGCTGAAATATCAAGAGCAATAGGTGCGTCAATAATTTCGACTGTCATCTCGGATGTAGCATCAAAACTGTAAGGCTGCTGAAAACGCGCTGAGTATTGGTTGCTAATGCCAAGCCCTATCACAGTAAGAATAGCCATTGAGGTGGCGATTGCCCACGGGACAACTGGTGTTTTTCCACCGGTAGGCGGTAGAGGCTTGATACGCGGAATTTCACGCATGATATTCTCGGTTAAATTGGGAGACAATTGAAAACTGCCGAGTGCTTCCCGAATTATGGGTTCATACTGCTTTAAGCGTTCCCGTGCCCGGTGAACACGCGTCGCGACGGTATTGACGGATACGCCTAAGAACTCACTTATCTCCGCGTATGTCATTTCACCGAAGTAGTAGAGCGTCAGAACGGTGCGATCGCTTTCCTTCAACTTCGCCAATAAGTTTTTAACCAGTTCGCGTTTAGTTTCCATTGCGTTTTCTGCCTGTTCTGCAGCAACGTGTCTCGAATATGAACTGCTTTCTACCATTGTTATGTCCGTTTCTTCCAATTGTTGTGTCTGGATCCGTTTCTTTCGGAGCCACGCAAGGCAGCGGCGGTTGGCGATGACATAAAGCCACCCCGGAAACTGACTCGGATCTTTCAACGTCGCTAATTTCCGATAGACTTGTAGAAACGCCTCCTGCGTAATATCTTCAGCGATATGGAAATCCCCAATTTTCCGCCATGCAAGCGCGTGAACCCGCTTCTGGTACTTCCTAACCAAGTCCGCAAAAGCAGCATCATCGCCTTCAAGGATACGTCGAATCAGTTCAGCATTGTCGTTTCTCATCAAACGCCTCAAAAAAGAAAGTGCCTTATTTGGTATATAGTGACGCGACTTGAGAATAAAAACTTACATAATTCCGCGAAAAAATGGTATTTCTGTGGAAAAATATCGGTCAAAAGGATGGAAAATATCGGTCAGAAGGTTTTTATGGGTTCAGAAAACCGTGATAGTTTGATGAAGAAAATATCCTCAAACGTACCACTGCGCTTGTGCTCTGAAGAACTGGGCATAAAGCCCATCTTTTGCCAATAGCGTCTCATGATCCCCATCTTCGACAATCGTTCCGTTGTCAATTACAACGATCCGATCACAGGTGCGTACAGAAGAGAGACGGTGTGAGATTAACACCGAGGTACGCCCGGCACTTCGTTGAATAAATCGTTCATAGATCGCCTGTTCGGCTAACGGGTCTAACGCTGCAGTCGGTTCATCAAGGACAACCAGCCAAGGCGTTTCCCGCATGAAACCCCTTGCTGTTGCGATGCGTTGCCATTCGCCGCCAGATAGATCGCGCCCCCCAAAAGTCGGACCTAACACAGTTTCGTAGCCTGCGCGAAGTCTATCAACAACCGAAGCTGCCCCACCGGCAATTGATGCCTCTTCCATACGTTCAGGATGTTCTAAGTCCCCAAAGATAATATTCTCGCGTGCTGTAAGATGGTAGCACGTGAACTCCTGAAACACCGCACTACAATGCGCCAACCACTGCTGACGATTTCCTTCGTTTAAAGGTATATCGCCCACACGAATTGCGCCTGTTTGCGGTTTGTATAGCCCAAGAAGTAGACGTGCCAATGTGGATTTTCCAGCACCGTTGGGTCCAACGAGTGCAACCCGCTCCCCTTTATTCAATGTTAGGTTTATCTGACGAAGCACCGGTTCTTGCGCATTTGGATAGAAAAACGAAACATTTTCTATCTGTAGATGTGAAGGTTCTTGTAAGGCTGTCAGATTGGGTGCTTTCTGAGGTATTGAAGGTTCTTTATCCACTGTTTTAGTGTCACGATCCAAAAACGAGTACAAATCTCCTGACAAACGACGCATCTCGTCCGCAATCAATAGAAAATAACCAGCGACTCCGTTCCAGATGCCATCTAAGTTAACGATAGCGACAGCAGCGGCGATATAGGTGCCGACTGTCAAACTACCGCGAGAGACCTCCAGCAATAAAAGAATAAGCGAACAAGCGTACAACAAGGCACGCGAGATACCAATTGCAAGATGCGCCCAAAATTTACGTCTTTCAATTGTCTGTTGCTCTTGTATGATTTCTCTCCATAACTTTCGCCAGCGTCCTATCCATAAATCTTGTGCTTGGTATAACCGTACTTCCTTACCTGCGCCGCGATCCGTCAGAATACCTTCCAACGCATCTCGTTCCCGTCGTTGTGGTGTCTGTTGGACATCAAGGCTGTAAACATCAGTAGCAAAGTGTGAACCGCTCCACCAAGACGCTATACCGGTCACCGTCGGTAACAGTGCTAACAACGGATGGAGGTTCCACAGCACGATACCAAGCGCGGTGACACTGATTAATTGTTGAATGCTGTCAACGATCCACCACACAATCTCTTCAAGTTCATCACCGGACATGGTGCGCGCTCGCGCCAGCGCATTTTGGAATTCTGGGGTCTGGAACTCGACCAACTCTATTGTATTAGATTTCCGTGCAATACCCTCACTAATCCAAATTTCGATATTTTCTCTGACATTGAGGCGTAGCGGTTCTCGTAACTGGTCTGCAAGCGTACTATAGATTTGTAGACCGAGCAGACCAAGTAACCACGGAACAACCCGCTGCCACCAATCGGCATCACCTATAGCGGCGGTGATGGCATTGACTAAACGTTCCGTCACGAAATACTCGCCAACAGGCAGAACGCCGAGGGATAGTGTGAGAAACATCACACCGGAAAGCGCGAGCGCACCACTCCGCCAGACAATCGCAAAAGTACGGAAGTATGCGATGATACTTTCTTTCGCAGCCGATCCCCATGTTTTCCATTTTCCATTAGCGTTTTGCATTCCAGAGCCCTCTTTACTTTTCTTAGGGTTTATGCGATTTTCTTATGATTAACGACTACCACAAGCCGCTGGCGAGGTTTGAAACCTCGCCAGCGAGGAAAACTGCTTAAGTCCTGTTTCCTATTGGTACCAGTGTGCTTGTGCTTGAAAAAATCTGGCGTAGAGTCCATCTCTGTCAAGCAACGCCTCATGTGTGCCGTCTTCAACAATACGTCCTGAATCTAATACCAAGATCCGATCTGCGAGACGCGCCGATCCGATTCGGTGTGAAATCAGGAATGTCATCCGCCCCGCCGCAAGTTCCACAAAACGTTGGTAAAGTTCGACTTCGGCTTGTGGATCCAACGCGGCAGTCGGCTCATCAAGGACGAGGATTTGTGGATTTCTAACTAAAGCCCGCGCAAGCGCAACTTTTTGCCATTCACCACCAGAGAGTTCTGCGCCTTCACCTTCTTCGCCGAGTGAAGGGTCAAGGAAGGTATCCAAGCCGCGCGGCAGCGTCAGAAAGCGTTCCTCGATGCCAACCGCATTGATGACGCGCCAGAGTGCGTCGTCATCAATATGGAGGTTCGGGGGACCTGGCACCAATTCTTCACGCACAGATCTACGAAATCTCGCGAAGTCTTGGAAAACAGCGGCACAGTTAAGTGCCATCTGTTCCGGGGCAATTGTGGCTATATTTTTGTCATCATATCGAATTGTTCCATCATCGGGCTGGTATAATCCGAGCAATAGTTTGATAAGTGTTGATTTGCCCGCGCCGTTAACCCCTACAATGCTAATTACTTCACCGGGACGCGCGTGAAAGTTTATGTCTTGTAACACATCGTTGGTCGCTCCGGAATAGCGGAAACGTAGATTGCGGACTTCTACGCCTTGCTGTAACGGCTGCGGGAATGTCTCGGTGCCTGACTGTGTACGCGCCGTTTTTCCGCGCTCTAAGAGGAGATGCAAATCACGAAGCAAGGGGACGTCTTCAAGTATGTGTTGTATTTCCCTAAGCAATCCCTCCAGGTCTCCTTGAAAGAATGCAGCAGTGCCGGTAAGAATCACATAATCCCCAAGCGTGAGGTTGCCGTCCACAATACGCGCAGCAAGGATGCCAATTGCTACTGCATAAGCAATCATTTCAGCGGTAGTTGTCCCGATGGAGGCTTTCGCTTCCGTCCAGATCTTCGCCAGCGATTCTTCCTTCCATTTTTGGTGATTCGTTCGCCAGCGTCCGAAAAGCAGATTGAAAAGACCATAGAGTCGCACCTCCTGTCCAGAGGAAGTGCCCAGCAATAAACTCAGCATATAATCCATCATACGCCGGACAGGTGTTACCGCGTAATCGTGGCTGTATCTGCTTTCGGCTGTCTTAACTTTAATCCAAGCGGAAGGTAGCGCGGGTAACACAACTACGAGTACCAACAGTGGATCCGCTATCCATAGGAGGACCCCATACCCCACTAATGTCACGCAGAGTTGCCCAATCTCTGTTATAAATCGCAGCACGTTCGTGAGCCGATGCCCCAGTGCTTGTCGCGCCCGTTGTATCAAATCATACGTCTGTGGCTGATCAAAAACGGCAAAGTCGATATGCGTTGTCGCCTCAAGTAAAGCTCCCTGCTGGTGGAGTCCGATAAGGTTTTTCATCTTCCATTGCAGATATCCATCACAAGAACCTGCTATATTTCTGAGCATAGCCAAAAGCACGAGTGCTGCCACCCACGGTGCTGCGGTTTCTAAACTCAAATCTGCTTCCTGATCGAGAAAAGCAGCAATGAGGTTCACCAGCTCCCGGCTTGCCCAAAGAATCCCTATAGGAATACACCCATGTGTGAGTGTTAGAAGTGCTTGCGCAATTGCTCCGAATCGGCTGGCGTGCCACGCAACAAAGAAAAAACGGCGCAGCGTCTTTATCGCAGAAGGACGAGGTTCTGAGTCTGTGTTGGGGGAATGTGTATTGTTGGTATCCATTTTCTTCGCTCGAATAAAAAGAGTCTACGGGGTTTAATCCGAAGACTTTAAAAAAAATCACTTAAAATTGGGAAAAGTAGAATAAACTGTGTGGATATCTAAGTCTTGTAGGTTGGGTAGAACGGATGCCACCAAAACCTTGAAGAGCCATAGAAACATCGAATCTCTCCATAGACACAACATCAAAGTAGAACGTAGTGAAACCCAACATTTTTTCGTGTGGATGCTATCACTGTTCTGGGTTCTGCACTTCAGGTTCTGGACGTGTAACGATCCACTCTTGGAAGGCTGCCATATCCGCAAAAAATGATCGCATAAGTGCAAACTCACCAGGGGAGGCAATCGCGCACCGCAGAAGCCCTTCCTGTTCTCCGTAGGTCTCTAAGCGATCGCGCCAGGCTTTTTGAAATACCTTGCCGTCCTCTGTCATAAATATAGAAGACATACCGATTTGTACGATTTTGGTGTGCCAACCGGACATCTCTGTATCACTCTCCATTAAGGGTTCTATCAAATATGTCTGCTGGAGTTCATTAAGTTCTTTTATATTCTCCCGCGGGTCTTCAACTGTGGTGCCCCATTCCCGAACAACAAAGTAGTAATTCTCCCAAGTTTTTAGTTCTTCTTCTGTCATATCTACGCCGTGAGTGGCTGTAATTCTGGAAAGTGCGGCAGCTTTCATATTTTCTGTTGGCATAGCGTTGACGTACGCCAGAAAATCTGTGTAGTCCGCTCCCTCTTGTGCTTTCAGATACGCGAGATAAGGATCACTTGACAGAATACTTTCTAAATCGCTTCCTGTTTGTGCTACGGAGGGATCCCCTGCGACTTCAAGCAGTTGGAACAAAAGTTCCTCCTGTTTCTCGGTCAACGGTTCATGGGCAGTCTCTCTTAATGCGCGCCTATGTTGGGCATGCTTTTCAGCCATCTCCTCCATCTCGTTAAACATTTTTCCAAACCATGGAACAACAAACACAGCACCACCAACGAGAAGCAGAACACCTATACCGATAAGAATCAGAAAAATCGGTTTTTTCATCTGGTGCCTCCTTTTTTGCTAAATTATTGTAACCGCATCATAGCATCTTTTGAGATGGATTGCAATCTATTATAGTAAAGTCCGAAGATATGTGGACAGTTATTCAGCGCACAAAGGAAACACTCAAGCAAAACACCCACCGCCGCTGGCGAGGTTTTGCGGCGTACACGCCCAAATTTTACCCACACGCGGTAAAATTTGTCTTTGCTTTACATTTGCGACCTGCATTCTAACCTCGTCTCCCCGCAGATGGCATTGCCTGCTTTAAAATTCGTATATCAATCCAAAACTCAGATTAAAGGGAAACCGAATTGGACTCTTATATTCTGCTGATTCCAGGTCCAAGGGAAATTCTTCTTCATTCTCAAACTCCTCCGCGTTGATTCCCTCAACGAGTCTGTCGGCGAAGTTAAACCTTGTCCTATTCGGGCTACTGTAGACATTCCAGATTTCGGTAAACGTTGTAACGGGAAGTCCCCATAAGGTCGTTTTTTGACTAAAACGGAGATCTAATCGGTGATACGCCTGAAACTCGGTTGGCACAATCGCACCTGCGACATCAGAAAGCACTGGATGCATGCCTAACGTCACAGGATCTTGAATCGACAGAAGTGTGTGCAGGGGGACTGCAGAAGTGCCGCTGGAATATTGCCACCTTGCACCGACCTCCGATTTCGTTGTCGGACTATAGTTGGCAACAATACTGACAATGTGTGTATTATCGAAGAGGAACGGTTTGTAAATGTCGTCCGGTGTCTCACGTCTTTCACCATGGGTATAGGCGTAAGATACCCATCCGAAAAACTTTTCACTGACACGGTGGCGTAGGAACGCCTCTGCCCCATTCACAAATCCTCTTCCTTGATTGAGGTATGCCGTTGTAAATGCTGCGTTTGGGTTATCAAAAAATGCTTCGAGATCAACGGATCTCGTAACTAATTTTTGCATGTCTTTGTGATAAACCGCTAATTTGAGTTCCGTTTGTGGTGATAACTCGTGTTCCAACTCCACGATGTAATGCTCAGTCAGGCTCGGTTTTAGGTCTCTATTGCCGTCTTCTTTTAGCACCTGATATGCGAATGGACTCTGTTCATATCTACCGTAAGCGAATCGGAGAGTGGAATTGGTTGGCAGCGTGAGACTCAGACTCCCACGGGGTTGGATCGAGAGTTCCTCCGTCAAATTGAGATAATCGAACCGAACACCGAATGCTACAGACAGAAACGATAGGGGGTCATAACGCGCCTGCAAATACCCCTCAGCACGCTGAAACGTGTAATTAAAATCGTCAAGTTCCTGCGTCCATAAAGGTTCCTCATCGCTTTCAAAATCTATGTTTTCTGGAGAAGAGGTGTGTGCGTGGCTTTTGGCTGGACTATAGGCGAGAAGGAATCCAGGCTCAAATTGAAAACTCGGTGTTAATTTGTAAGATATATCTTCACGAAGGGTATACGTTGGAGCGTTAACCTTCACATTGTAGATAAATCTCTCGTTGGCAGATCGATCATCTTCGCTTGATCCGCCACCGAGATTGATATTGAGAAAATTGTGGGAACGCGTAAAAGAGAGATGAGATGTGAGTTTATCAGTGAAATCAGAGCGGAGGTGGATGCCTTCCGCTTCAAATCCATTTTTGAAATAAGCGGAGAAATCACTAACTTCTTCTGTCTCTTCTGACCCAAAGTTAGAGAAATCAAAATGGTCCGTCGCACCTAAACCGTTGAGGGTCAGGTGGTGCTTTGGCGTAAGCTGATATGCAAATTTGAGTTGATAATCCGACCAAGTTGGAAATGTGAAATCAAAGAAGGGACCTAAAATAAGATTAAGGGCGTTGAATCGTCCAGCAAAGGCGGCATAGCCTTTATCTCCAATTTTGGCTTCAACGAAACCAGAAGGGGAAGCAATGTTCAGATCTATTACGCCTGCCCACTGTTTTTTCAAGCGTTCACGCGAACGGATATCAATCACCGATTGTGAGTCTAACCCAAATTCAGCACCATACCCACCGGCATAGATACGGATGTCCTCAATACTATCTGGATTAATCGTTGAAAACAACCCACCATAGTGGAACGGATAACCGAGCGGGGTTCTATCAAAGTAGAGAAGCGTCTCCCCAGGCGCACTCCCGCGGATATAAAGAATACCGAAGAGGTCGTTGGGGATACCGATGCTCGGCAGCGTTGTGAGTCCCTTGAGCGTGTCACGTCCAGTCCCAGGAATCCGTAGGAGTTCGCTGCCTCGGATGTCCTTGCGACTAATCGTCGGGGGTAGATGTCGCCCTTCCACAACGACTGTTTCAAGTCGGACCGCTGCGCCGAGATATATTTTTATCTCTGTGGTGTCGCCTGCTGTCACCGCTATTTTTGCGGTTGTTGGTGTTTTGTGTGTCGCGTATGTGATTGACAGGGTATACGTCCCTGGCGTGATGCCTATAAACTGGAAATTTCCAGACGCATCTGTTTTCGCGGACACGTCAATTTCAACGATACGCACATCTGCCTCAGCAAGCGGTTTCCCTGTCGTTGGGCTATAGACGTGCCCATCAACATCTCCGCTATCGGTAGTGTTGATAAAAGGGACTGCTGCACCCGGATAAAATCTCCCACGAAGCACCTCACCGGCGCGAATTTCAATTGGGATTTTTGTTGGGATACTATAAGTCGGGTGTGAGATGGAGAGTGTGTATGTGCCGACAGGAACTTCGGTAAAGAGAAATGTTCCGTCTTTATCCGTTTTTTGATGTTGATCGGTCTCAACAATGCGCACCTCTGCTTCAAACAAGGGTGTGTCAATATCGTGCTGAAAAACTGTGCCTTCTATATCGCCTGTGCGGGGAAAAAATCGCTGCCAGAAGCTGGTTTCGGTTTTTGGACTATTGTTCGTTTCAGCGGAAACAGAGAGTGGCATCATAAGTGCTACGAACAGAACAGGATATAAGCAAAGTTTCATAAAGAGGTTTGATCTCCATTTTGGATCTGAATTGTGGACTTTAACGCTGAATTAGAAATTCTCGTTGACAAAAAATCGAATTTTTCAACAGAACGCAAAACAGCCAAACCTATGAGAATCTTCAGTTCCCACAATAGTTTGGCTGTAGTGAAACAGAACCTAATTAGACATTGAAATGATTTAATCCACCTTTCCCTCTTTTTCTTTAGGTGCCCCTTCTGTTTTCAAAGGTGTCTGGATCCATTTTTCAAGTGCCGCTGCGTTCTCAAAAAACGAACGAACAAGCGCGAATTCAGCCGGTGTCGCGATTGCACACCGCAAAAGTCCCTCTGATGAACCGTGTTTTTCCAAGTGATCGCGCCACGCGTCATGAAAAACTTCAGTGTTCATCTGTGCTATAAGAGTGGAGACCATGGACATCTGCATCAATTCTGACATGTGTGAGAGCATTTCCCCCGCTGGATAAGTCGCCCTCAAAGGTTCCATCAAATGCTTAGTTTGGAATGGGACAAGAGCGTTCATGTCCTCAAGTATGTTGGGTTCCTTTACGAGCAACGAGCGGAATTTGAAGTGGTAATCTGTGCAGATTGATAGTGCTTTCGCCTTCGTATTTGGTGGTAACGCTTCTTTGAAAGAAAATAGCACTTTGGTTTTCTGTTTCGGTGTTGGCATCGCCGCAACGTAGTCTGAGAAATCTTTATACGCTTTCCCAGTTTCTGATTTCAGGTAAACTAAGTAGGGTTCACTGGATAAGATGTTATCCAACGCACCGGTCTGCTTAAGCAGTTGACGGAGCAGTTTTTGCTGCGCTTCAGTCAAAGGTTTCTTGATTAATTCCTCCAGTGCCTTTTTACGTTTCTCGTGATCCGCCATTACGTCTTCCACTCCCTGCATCATTTCACCTACCAATTCATTTCCTGCCTCCGTTTCGGGTTCGATTTCTTCGGCACCCTCAGTGGTGTTGTGAATGTAGAGGGAGAGAAGTAGAAACACTAAGAAAAGAATCCTGAATTTTACAGCGTTTTGTTTCACGGTTGAACCTCCAGTGGTAAAGATTGTGGTGTCAGTTGACGTAAATTTGGCTTCGGTGGTGCTTCTGTCGATTGTTCAGAGAGCCATGTTTCTATTTGATCGGGTGAATCGAAACGTTCCAAAAGCCAGTTTGCCCCCTCTGTGTCTGTTTCAAGCAGCTGCAACAAGCCTTCATCTGTTCCGTGCTGAGATAGGATTTCCTTGATAGAATTTATTCTCGCCGTGGACATTGGCGTAGGTGGATCTATGTCAGAACCCGCTGCTACGTCTGGCGCACTTCCGCTTGGATCGACAGGTCGGGATTCAATCGGTTCTGTCGTGTCCGTCGCGGTTTGTGGCGTTGATGTTGACCCTGCTGCTGAATCTTGGGGATTGACTTCTGTAAGCATCTGTGTGAATGTAGACAGGTCTTCCGGGACATCATACTGGATGTTTTCTAATTCGCCTCCTACAAGGATTTGTTGCGTCATCCAGTCCATCTGTTGACCTATCTCACCTTTAAAGTTGGCAAGTGCCCAAAATTGGAAATCTTGCTCCCGAGCGAGATTCATCGTAACAGCCGACATTACCTCTTGAAAGTTGCCAGGGGTTGCTGCAACTATTTCGTGGATTCGCTTTGCCATTTCCACTTCATAATCCTCAGGTTCACCTTCAGGAAAATGCCTTCGGAAAGCCTTTTGTGAAATTTCCGCGAAATCAATTTTGGGACTGTTTTCACCCATAAAAATGTTCATGTATTCTTGGATATTGAAGTCAGGAAATTCACCCTCCTCTAAACCTTCCATTTTTTCCTCCATGTACTTCATAGCTGCATCCATTCGGGCTGCGAACTCTGGACCCATAGCCTCCTTAATACGTTCGTAGTCTTTTGAACGTAGCGCCTCTTTGAGTTTGTCTATATCTACATCTGACCCAAATGTTTGAGAGAGTGTCTCTTTGAGTTTGGCCGCATCTGCGTCTGACCCAAATGCTTGTGAGAACACATCAGTTTCGGTAAGGGAGTTCGCCCCATTGTTTTCGGGCATATCGGTTGGCTTGATACTTTCCTGAACCGGCTCCGTTTCGACGGGTGCTCCGACTTTGGGACTTGGGGTGCGTAAAAACGCAACGCCAACAAGAGAGACAAAGCACAACGCTATAATAATCGGAAACAGACGATTTTTCATGAGAGACCTCCTGTCTTTATCAATTGTTTTCGTTTTCAAGCGAGATATGAAACATCCCGCGTTGTTTCGTGGCAACATACAGCCTATCACCATTAATAGTGGCAGAGATGATGCTGTCTGGTACCTCTGGTGAAATTTTTTCCCATTCGCCACGCTTATCCAATCGGTGTGCACCGCCACTGCCGACACCATAAACCCTTGTGCCAGCCGCAGTTATTCGGTCTATGACAGTAGTTACACCTGTTTTGTCAGTTATCACGCGCCAATGTTCACCGTCTTCTGATGTCAGAACCCCGGCGTTTGTTGCGACGTACACCGTTGAACCTGCAAAGACTATCTCATTGATATGTGCAAAGCGAAGCGGTAGATTTGAAGTTAGGTCTTTCCACGTATTGCCACTATCAAATGATCGAAATAGATGATCATCACGTTTTCCGACATAGACGGTTTCATCGGAAACAGCAAGTTTTAAGTTTTCCATATTGTCTTCCAGATTTTCAATATCCTTTGGGAGTCCTGCCATATCTATCAGTCCAGTATTGAACCATGCAGATTCACCGCGTTTCCATCGAAAAAGTCTTCGCTTATATTCCACGTAGAACGTCTCGCCGCTGACTGCGAATCCACTCGGATATTTCGCCAACTGTTGCATCGGGTCCGTCTGCTGAGTTATATCAGTGAAGTCATCTGTTTTTTCATCATCACCAGAAGTGTTATCTGCTATATTTTCTTTCGAGGCTTTCTGCGATACTCCCTTTAATTTCTCTATGGAGAGATCGCCTCGGAAAGGCGGAATCCCTTGGATAGGGACGAAGATACTGCCGTTCGCAGAAAGATGGAAAATGAGCAGTTCATTTTCTTCTTTCGCTGCAATACCGTAGAATGTATTGTCAGAAATAGCTGACTTAGAGTAAGCAAAAAAATCGTTAGAAACGACTTCTTTTTCTGATTTTAGTGTAGGTTCTCCAGAATCAAGACGAAGTGCTTTCCAAGACTCCCCGCCATCAGTGGACCTGGTAATAGACGTGTCAGTATTGGTGTAGAGGGCATTCTTGAACGCAATCAAGTTATATATTCTGGTACCTACCATCCCCTTCATAAATGGATGCCACGATTCGCCACCATCGGTTGAACGCGCGGGACCGAAGTACCCACTTTTGAAAAGTGTATTTTCGTCCGACACCACAGCAGGAAATACACTCGCCATCATGGAATTCATCATTGAATTTAGGTCAATCGTATCAGGACCGAGCTCAGTCCATGTGTTTCCACCATCCGTTGAGCGGAATGTCCCGATCGATGCCAACGCTAAGACGGTTTCTCCAACCGCTAAAACTTTAATACCTGGCGACATTTTCATTATAAGCAAAGTGCCCGTCGGGGTTATCTCAGTCCATGAGTTTCCCAAATCTGTTGAATGGAAGAGTTCCCATGCTTGTGAATTGTTGCCAGGCATAAGTTGCTTCATGTATGCAGCTCTACCTTCAGCGGTACTAAGTTGATATAAATCGGGACCTGTTCCAACGTAGAGGTTGTTTCCAGAGACTGCCAAGGAGTGGATAGCGTTGGTGGTATCCACAGGCAATTTTTCCCACGTGCCTGCGTGTAAGCGGTAAAGACCTTGGGTTGTACCGATAAATACCGTGTTTTCAACAGCGGCAATTGCGAGTATGATTCTGCCTTCTACCTTATCGTCTAACGGAATCCACTGTTTATCAGCATCCGTAGATCGAAAAACCTGATCGTCAAGGGCAAGGTAGCGTCCATCATCCGTTATAACCAGTCCGATAGCATGTCCTTTTGGACGCTCGCCAAGCGACTTCCAGTTCTCACCTCTGTCTGTTGAAGCAATCACTTCGTTGGTGGAGACGAGATAGAGCGTCCCCCCTCGCACTGCCATCGGCGTGTTACCCTTAATTGGTACAGAGGCATTGATGAGTGTCCATGTAGACGCGTTTGGTGCCAATCTATAGATACCAATAGATGAAGCAGCGTATATATCGCCTCTGGCACTTAATTGTAAACCTAACACGGAAGCACCTTCCGGACCACTTGCTTGTATCCACTGCTGCTGTGTTGACGGGCGCGTCTCCTTTTCTATCCGCCCTGCACCGAGTACAACAGGTTCCGAAAGTTGCGGACCCGTACTGCCGCGCTTACCGGTATTCTCGAAACGTCCGGCTTGGTTCCGTAGGTCCGGTTTTGCCTGCGAATCAAGAACGATAGGTGCGTCAATAATTTCAACGGTGGTTTCCGACTGCGCGTTCAGATTGTAGGGTTTCTGAAAGCGCGCAAGGTATTGGGACCCCACACCCATTATGAGAAAGATAAAAATGGCGGTTGCGGTACTAACAGCCCAAGGTAAGAACGGTCTGCTGCCCGTAGGACTTATCGGTTTTATATCGGCGACTTGCCTCATAATGTTTTCGGTGAAATTTGTAGGGAGATGCACGCTGCCAAGCGTTTCTTGAATCATGTTTTCTTGTTCTTTTAGACGATTCCGGGCGCGTTGGAGGCGACTCTTGACCGTGTTTGGCGATACACCCAAAAACTCACCGATCGCTTTAGATGTCATTTCGCCGAGATAATGGAGTGTCACGACCGTGCGCTCGCTCTCCGGCAGTTTTTCTAAAAGGCTTCTAATGCGTCTGCGGCGATGTTCGACAGATGCTTCTTTACGCTGTTCGTCTTCGTAGTGACGATAAGATGATCCCTCTATCTCCTCCCCACTCGTGGTTTCCAAGGATTCTATTGGTGGTTTCTGCTTTCGATGCCAATCAATACAAATCCGATCGGCAATCACATAGAGCCATCCAGCGAACTGGTTCGGATTCTTTAACGTTCCAAGTTTCTGGTATGCCTTGAGGAAAGTGTCCTGCGTAAGTTCTTCGGCAATATGGAAATCGCCAACCTTCCGCCATGTGAGCGCGTGGACACTCTTCTGGTATTTTTTTACCAGCGTCGTAAAAGCATTTTCGTTGCCTGTCAAGAATTGAGTAACCAGTTGTGCATCTTCGTTTTTCATCAGTTTACTCCCACATGAGATACAGATATATGGTTTTAAAACGCGACCATTGTACGGCTTTCACTAATTAATGACGTAATTTAAAATGCGGAAAGTTGCATAATGGAAAAAAAGTTGAAAAAATTATATCACAAATTCACTGAAATGTTTTTTTGATATAGTGAAAAGTAGAATTTACCGACTGTTTGTGGTGAATACTGCTGTATTTTTTTTACATCGGATTTTTCAGCAGAACGCGAAACAGCCAAACCTATGAGGAACCTCCAATTCCCACAATGGTTTGGCTGTAATTTTAAAAAGGAACTTAATCCTTCATTTATCGTTTTGATTTACTTTTCAGGCATAGTTTATCGTCTCGGAATGTAGGCATTAACATCATCGCGATACCGTTGTCTACCATTCTTTCTTAAGCGGAACATAAAATAGCCCACGATGTTCGGTCGCGATATAAAGCCTATCGTCCTTAATAACGAACGACCTGACGCTATCTGGCACTTCTGGCGAGATCTTTTCCCATTCCTCGCGATTATTCAATTGATAGACACCTTCGTCCCCAGCACCGTAAACTGTTGTGGTATCCACAGCGATTTGATCGATGAGCGTGTACGTTCCTGCCGTATCGGTGATTGCGAGCCAATGTTCACCATCTTCTGAGGTCAAAACACCCGCGTCGGTGGCAACATAGACCGTTGAACCCGCAAAGGTTATCTGGTTGAAACGCTCAAAACGCAGGGGCAAATTTGTGGTCAAATCTTTCCATGTGTTGCCGCCGTTGAGCGATTGGAAGAGATGTCCATCGCGTTTCCCAACGTAGACGGTTTCGTCAGAAACAGCAAGATCGAAACCCCTCATGACAGAAGCACGCTCCTTGGAGGTTTCGCCTGTATCTACGAGTCCCGTGCTAAACCATTCCGACTCACCGCGTTTCCATCGGAGCAGCTGCCGACTTCGTTCTACATAGAAGGTTTCGCCACTGATCGCAAACGCGCCGGGGGATTTTTCAAGTTGACCTATTACATCTGCCCACGCCTTTGTGTCCGTTATGGGAGGATCTTCGCCAACAGCAGGGACCCCTTGGATAGGAACCAATACATTGCCATTTGTAGAGAGACGGCAGATATGAAATTTATTCCTTGTAACAGCTGAAGCGGATGCGATTCCATAAAGTACATCGTCAGCAATCGCTAATTTTGGAAAAATCAGTGGGGTGGTGAAATTGTTTTGCTCTATCGGTTTTAGTGTGAGTTCACCAAAATCCATGGGAATATTTTCCCACGACCCACCGCTATCGCTGGACTTGGAAACACCCTCGCCGGTACTCGTGTAAAGTTCATTCTTGAACCCCACTAAATTGAATATTGCAGTGCCGACTATCCCATCCATAAATGAGTCCCACGATGCGCCCCCATCAGTTGAGCGCATCAGTGCCGAGGTGCCGACCCTGAAGATAGTATTTTCGTTCACGGCTACGGTAGGGGATAGATTTGGTATAATTATGTCGGGATTGAAGCCAAATTCTGTCCATGTTTCTCCACTATCTGTTGAGTGGAAACTCACCATTCCTAACACCAGAACGGCATTTCCGGCTGTCAAAACTTTAGCACTTGATGAAATTTTCATCAAGTGCGATTTGCTTGTTGGTGTTATCTCGCTCCACGAATCGCCTAAATCGGCTGAGTGGAAAACCTCCCATAAATTTGCGGTGGTATTTTCCTTAACTCTCTCCATGATTTGCGCCAGGTACGCTTCCCTACCTTCAGCGGTTTCCAACTGAGAAGGGTCAGCACCTGTACTGACATAGAGGTCATAAAGGTTATTTCCAGAGACTGACAAAGAATGGATAGCTTTCGTGGTATCTATTGGCAATTTCTCCCACGTCCCTGAATGTAAACGGTAGAGTCCCTCGTTTGTCCCGACAAATACTGTGTTTTCAGCAGCAGCAACTGAGAGGACGCTGCTATTTCCTATTTCATTGTTAAGTGATGTCCACTGCTTACCCGCATCTGTAGACCGGAAAATACCTTCCTCTCGAAGCGCAAGGTACAAGGCATCATCCGTTATCACCAGTCCAATAGCGGACCCTTTTGGACGATCGCCAAGTTTTGTCCATGTCTTGCCTCTATCTTTTGAAGCAAACACGCCATTCGGAAAAACGAGATAGAGTGTACTGTTTCGTTCTGCTATCGGTATCCCGTGGTTGTCTGTGGAAGCCTCTGGAGGGAGTGGGCTCACAAGCGTCCATGCAGGAGCATCCGGTGCTAATCTGTAGATACCGATTTTAGAAGTCGCGTAGACATCTTCCCACGAACTTACTAATAATCCCGATATGGAACCCGCCCTTTCTGGACCGCTTGCTTGTATCCACTGCTGTTTTGTTGACGGACGTGTCTCCTTTTCTATCTGAGCTGCGGCAAGCAGCACGGGTTCGGAAACCTGTGGACCGGCACCGCTGCTTTTACCAGTGGTATCGAAACGTCCGGCTTGGTTCCGTAGATCAGGCTTTGCCTGTGTATCAAGAACGATGGGGGCATCAACAATTTCAACGGTGGTTTCCGATTGTGCGTTCAGATTGTAGGGTTTCTGAAAATGGGCGAAGTGTTGTGAACCCACACCCATTATGAGAAAGATAAAAATGGCTGTTGTAGCAGAGAGTGCCCACGGCATGAGTGGTTTACTGTTCGTAGGGGATACAGGTTTTATGTTCGCGATTTGCCTCATAATATTTTCGGTGAATGTAGTGGGTAGATGTACGCTGCCAAGCGTTTCTTGAATCATGTTTTCTTGCTCCTTTAGGCGATTCCGTGCGCGTTGGAGACGGCTTTTAACCGTGTTGGGAGATACACCTAAAAATTCGCTAATTGCTTTGCATGTCATTTCTCCAAGGTAGTGGAGTGTCACGACTGTGCGTTCGCTTTCTGGTAGTTTTTCCAAGAGATTTCTGATGTATCCGCGACGGTATTCAGCAGATGCCTCATTGCGTTGTTCATCTTCATAATGCCGATAAGATGATTCCTCTATCTCCTCTCCACTCGTGTTTTCCAAGGATTCCATCTGTGGCTTCTGCTTTCGGTGCCAGGCGATGCAAAGTCGATCGGCGATCACATAGAGCCATCCCGCGAACTGGTTCGGGTTTTTCAACGTTCCAAGTTTCTGGTATGCCTTGAGGAAGGCATCCTGCGTCAATTCCTCTGCGATGTGGAAGTCACCAACCTTCCGCCATACGAGCGCGTGGATGCTCTTCTGGTGTTTTTTCACCAGCGTCGTAAAAGCACTTTCGTCACCTGACAAGGAGCGGTGTACGAGTTGTGCATCTTCGTTTTTCATCGAATTTCTCCTACGTAGGATACAGCTGCACGGTTTTAACGCGTGACCATCGTACTGCTGGTACTATTAATGACGCGATTTAAAGAGCAAAAGGTTGCATAGTGGCAAAAAAGTGATTTACTGAACACTGACCCCCCTCTAAAAATGTTTCGCTTGACATAACTCGGAAGAAGCAGTATACTAAAGCGTATCATGAAACTCTTATCTATAAATGTTTCAAAACCGAAGCCTATTCAATACGGCGGTAAGACTATCCAGACCGGTATTTTCAAGGAACCGGTGTCAGGCACCGTCATGCTCAGAGAGAAAAACATTGACGGTGATGGACAAGGGGATCTGCGGGTACATGGTGGCACCTATAAAGCCATCTACGGGTATCCGATTGAGCATTACGCCCACTGGCAGCAGGAATTGCAAAGAGACGACTTGACGTACGGACAGTTCGGGGAAAATCTCACCGTTGAGGGTTTACTGGAAGCATCTGTTCATATCGGTGATGTTTTTCAAATAGGTTCAACGGTAAAATTACAGATTACGCAACCGCGTGTCCCGTGTTTTAAGCTTGCATACAAGATGGGGCTACCGGAGTTTCCCAAGCAGTTTTTAGAAAGTAGACGCGTAGGCTTCTATTTCCGAGTGCTTGAAGAAGGCGAAATTACCGCTGGTGATGCGATTGCACGCATTGAGGACGCATCGGAACCCATGAGTGTCACGGAGATCGTCAACCTCCGTTATTTTGATACGGATAACCACGAAAAGATCGCACAAGCGCGAAAAATACCTGCCCTCTCACCGAGTTGGAAACGGGATTTCACGAAGATTTTAAACAAATGAATATTTTTAAAGCAACCACCAAACGAGAAACCAGCGAAGCAGCAGCACACGTCGCCAGCACAAAGCTGCGCGAGGCGCTTAATGCAAAAGGACATGCAAGTTTCATTGTCGCTACGGGCGCATCGCAATTTGACTTCCTCGCCGCACTCACCGCAGATGAAACGATTAACTGGGGCAACACGACGATGTTCCATCTCGATGAATACATCGGCATCCCTGAGACGCATCCCGCAAGTTTTCGCAAATATCTGCGGGAACGCCTCGTGGACATTGTGCATCCCGGAACGGTACATTTCCTGAACAGTGAAACGGATGAACCGCAGGCCGAGTGTGATCGACTCAATCAAATTATCTCACAACATCAGATTGATGTAGCGTTTGTAGGCATCGGCGAGAATGGACACCTCGCCTTCAACGATCCACCGGCAGATTTTGAGACAGAAGATCCTTACATCCTCGTTGAATTAGATGAGGCGTGCCGTCTACAGCAGGTAGGTGAAGGTTGGTTCACCGGGCTTGATGCGGTGCCCACACAGGCTATTTCGATGTCCATCCGCCAGATTATGAAAGCACAGACGATTGTTTGCACCGTGCCGGATGCGCGGAAAGCAGAGGCAGTGCGGAATTGCTTACACGGCGAAATAACGCCGATGCACCCAGCCTCTATCTTGCAGACACACTCGGATTGTACAGTGTTTCTGGACACTGGATCGGCATCTCTGTTGTAAGGTGGCGTTGGCAATCTTACCGATGGGACCTAACGAACGGCTTTAATCTGCCCCCAAGTGACAGCGAGTTTATCTCGGGGCGCAACGTCGAACGGAATCTGACCTAAGGCATAGAGAATTGAACGGTGGATCAATTCCCAACCATCGTCGGTTACCTGCTGCCAACCTGTGGAGTGGGGCCAGATGTTAACATGTCTCGCTTTCGTAGAGCCTTTAATCGTTTTCGCACCTTTTTCGTAGACAGAAATAGCGACGAGATCGTCGTTGTCAGCACGCACGGCTAATATATCAATATCACCTTCAAAACCGCTGCACGTCATGAGTGATATCGCGGGTTTGCTGACTGTGATGTCGCCCTTGAAGCCTTCGGTTATCGGGTGTTCAGTATCAACGATGGTGAGGTCATCGCCTGCATCTGAGTTGAATGTACCGTCTGCAGCAAACCCCATATCATCATAAGTCCACGTCTCGGCATTGACAACCGGGACGGTTGAGTTTTTGTAAGCGTCCAAAATGTTGCCACTTGAGGTTGATTCTGAAATAAAGACGAGATCAATATCTGCGAGATTGACAGGATGTTTCGCCAAATGCTGATGGGGTTCAACGACGTAACCCCACTCTTCGAGGTGCTCTATCAGGGGAGCATCCTTCGGATCGGGTTCGCCGGAGCCAACGAGGACCAGTTTTTCACCCTTAGCGATAACGGAACCTATAGCGAAAAGTAGTACGAAAATCGTTAAGAAAAAGTGGCGGTACATGAGAAGAATTATCCTCCTTTTGGATTAGGGTTTAGGAAGTGTGGGGCACCTGCAGACAACATCCTAAGTGTGTGGCAGATCCTCCCCAAGAATGTGATTCGATTTCAAATCAGGCTTAGATATACTCTATAGGAAGACACAAGACAAGTCAAGCACTTTTGATTTGGTGTGTTCAAGAAATGGAGGGTGTAGATGAAGAAAGATGCAGTTAAAGTTGGAATCATTGGTGTCGGTGGAACGATCAGCAGCACAACTGTGATTCTCAATGGGGAACCGAATGTCCAACTCGTCGCTTTGGCTGATCCGGATGCTGACCGTCGGAAAAGAGTCTTGGGCGACATTAAAGGTGTTCGCGTTTTCGACGATTACAAGCAGATGTTCGACGCGTGTGATTTAGACGCTGTCTGCATTGGGCTTCCAACGTGGATGCACGCCCCCGTTTCACAGGAAGCGATAGAACTTGGGATGCATGTGCTCTGCGAAAAACCGCCCTCAAACGATGCAGCGGAGTTAATACCCGTCACACAACTCGCCGCAAGCAAGGGTTTGGTTTATATGTTTGTCCGGCAGTCTCGGTTCACAGCACAGTTGACGGAAGGACGTAGACTGGTGCAAGCCGGAGAGCTCGGTGACGTATACTACGCTGAAACGCGGTGGGTACGTACACGCTGGTGTTCCGCACGCGGATGGCGACACGATAAGGAAAAGGGCGGAGGTGTGCTGCTTGATCTCGGCATCCATGCCATTGACAACGTCTGGTTTATGATGGGGTGTCCCCGTCCTACAGAGGCGATGGCTGGGTTATATTGCAACTTCGCCCATCTCGCACCCCCTGAGCAGACCTATACTGCAGACGATGCCGCGTGCGGATTTGTGCGGTTTGAGAATGGGTGCACGCTGCATTTTGCTGTCGCATTTTCGCTGAATACTACAAACCGACAGGCTCCGGCAAAAGGGACCGATTTGGTCAAAAGCGAGGTGCAGGAGTTCCACCTTTACGGCACGAAAGCAGGGCTGGAAAACGGAAAAATACTCGTTGGAACACCGGATGGTGTTAAAGTCAAACCCATGAAACCAGCACCACAAAAGGCAGATGACATAACGCTTCAGGCACGAGAATTCATCCGAGCGATTCGAGAGAAAGATGAACCTCTCAATCCCGGTTCAGAGGCGGTGATGCTGATGCAGATGCTTGATGCAGCGATGAAATCCAGCGAGACCGGCAGTGCCGTCGCGATTCAACCAGTTTCATAACTTCAAAACGGAGAATGGCAATGTCTATACAACACAATCAAGGCGGACTCACAGCGCAGCAGAAACAGCAATTTCTCGACGATGGTTTTCTGTTCGTCCGAAACGTGCTGCCAGACGAGGCACTTCAACCTTTGATTGATGAATTGGCGCAAAAGGTTGATGATGGCACTCGGGCAGCTGTCAAACACGGAATCCTGGACCCGTCGGATACTTATGAGGACGAACCTTTTGACACGAGGTTAGGAATGGTATCAAGTGCCTGTTCCGATCCGAACTGGATTTGGAGCAACTATTTTCGCGACCAGAAGATTCGGACTGCCGGGATGTTTACGCTCAGAACGGCACCTGCGTTACTTGATGTTATCGCATCTCTTATAGGTGAGGAGATTTTGGCACACCCACAGTTTAATTACCGCGCCAAATTACCATATCAAGACATTACGGTCATCCCGTGGCACCAAGATTTGGCGTATCTCATCCCGGAAGAAGCCGGTGAAACACTGGTTGTGAATGTCTGGCTTCCGCTCATTCAGGCAACTGAAGAGAATGGGTGCATGCAAGTCATCCGAGGGTCGCACCGTTTCAATCTGATTGACCACAACTATCAAGATCCAACCCCCGGTCATACTGGAGGCAGAGGAATTAGCGATGTGGAATTACCGCCCGGCGACATCGTCACTGCTGAACTGGATGGCGGGGATGTCTTACTAACGAGTGAGCGGGTTGTCCATCGTGGTCTGCCGAACCGCTCCAATACCGTCCGTTGGAGTGTTGATACGCGTTATAGTCAAATCGGTTTGCCCACAGGTCGTGCATCTGTTCCGGGTTTTGTCGCTCGGAGTCGGGTAAACCCTGAGAGCGTTGCGAAGTCTCATCACGACTGGAATCGTCTGTTTGCGTAGAGCTGATGTCCCTAAATCGTCTTGCATTTTTCACACCTATCTGATACACTATTCAAACTCGTATGGGTGGCACTGCGGAGTATATCACACGGTAGATCTGCCACCCTCTCACCGTCGCAGCGGAATAAGAAACTGAAAACGGGATAATCTGATGACCAACAGATTCTATTTTTTTCGAGAAATCAATAGAACAAAAAGTAAGTCAGGACACAGAAATAGAACCTTCAACCTTGATAAATTTCATACTTTTCTAAGATGAGGAATCCGTATGCCTGAAAATCGCCCCCCAATCATGGACGAAAATTATCGTTTTTATCACGCCTCCTGTCTTAATATGCCGGAATGCAAGGATAATTCTATCGCCCTGACAATCACCTCACCGCCTTACTGGAACGCTATTGACTACGATACCCACACCAATGATAATGAAGCGTGGTATAGGGAGCGGAACTATGACGGTCTTGGCAAAGCTTATGAGGATTGGCTCGCAACACTGAAAAAAGTATTCTCTGAAGTCTATCGGGTCACAATTGATGGCGGATTCTGTGCTATCGTTATCGGCACAATTCTCCACAAAGGCAAACACTATCCAGCACCATTTGATTTAACAAGCCAGTTGAACGGTACAGACTGGCACTTCCACCAAGATATAATATGGAATAAAGTCACCGGTGGTGTGAGACGCGCTGGATCGTTTATTCAACACCAGAAGTCCGGGTACTATTACCCGAACATAATGACCGAATACATACTCATATTCCGTAAAGGCGATAAACCCAGATACGGTTCACAACCTACGCTCCCAATAGACGACGTATTCAAACGTGATATCGCCAACTCGATTTGGCATATCGCCCCCGTGCCGCCGAAAACGATCGACCATCCGTGTCCATTCCCCGATGAACTCGTCCGACGCTTGGTGCTACTCTATTCTGAAGAGGGCGATGAAATACTCGATCCATTTTTGGGAAGTGGGCAAACTGCTCGCGGAGCCTTGAGGTTCAAACGTAAATGTGTCGGATACGAGATAGAATCCAAATATATTGAGCTAACGTGTCAACGACTATATGAAGAACCACGACGGAAATATCACTTGCTACCGAAGGTTGAAAAACAAGAAGTGAGATCTGTTGAATCTCATACCAATAGAAATTCCTTTGAAACCCCCAACAGAAATGGCAGACTCCAGTATGAAAGCCAGTGATGCTGTTGCCCGACAACTCATGAACGAACTTAATATGCACACCCTACGAAATCAGATATAATCGCAAAAACCTTGACATTCCCGAATTTTTGTGTTATTCTAAATAGGTATGAAATTAGCTAAAAGAACATCACTTACGTCTACCTTAGAGGAGGTAGTTTATCATGATGTATCGAATAGTACTTTCCTTTTTGATTCTTGCTGGATTAGTGCTGATGCCTTTCAGTGCTACAGCGTTGGATCTAAAGGATAAGGAGCTGCTGCTATACCTTCCGTTCAACGAAGGCAAAGGAAAAGCGATGGAAGATCTTTCCCCACACGGAAACGACGCTGAACTCGTCGGGGATGCGGATTGGGTTGATGGTAAGTTTGGAAAAGCCTTAGAGTTCGGTCAAGCAGGCGAAGTGAAAGCACCCTATATTGAACTGAACGAAAAGAGTTTTACGGTGACAATGTGGGTCAAACCGGCACTAAGCGGAGCAGATCAGCAGTGTGTCTTCACACAGACACAGGTCAACGCTCAGAATACAAGTCTGCACTATCGTATCTACAACAGCGGCACTGTCCGTATGGGTTTTTATGCCAATGACCTTGACGCACCTGCTGCAGTCAAAGCAGACAAATGGGCACACATCTGTTTCTGGTTGGATGTAAAAGGCAAATCCCGACAGATTTACATTGACGGTAAGTCAGTGGTTGAAGACGCAGGCAAGGCTGGAATTGAATACCTTGGAAAGGCGGGCGATACGATGATCGGCTCATGGGGCGCGACCGGTCAAAAGTTCAACGGGATCATCGATGAGGTAACGGTATGGGATCGCGCTTTGTCGGAAGACGATATTGCGCGGAGCATGGAAGACCTAACTGCTTTGCCTGTAGATCCCGCGGATAAACTCGCAACCACTTGGGCAAGTGTTAAATCGCGGCGTTAGAATCCGATTTTCGTTAATCCATCTGTCGTATTTCAACACGCATTATAATAGGGACTGGGTAACCCAGCCCTTACACATTGGATTACCCAGCCCCTACAAACTCCCTCCGATGTAGGTACTTGTTTGACAGACACGTGCAACCACACATACTATCCAACATTCTATTATATTGAACCGTCCCCGAACTTCTTCTGAAACAGCGATACCGTATTGTGATCAGGATGATTCGGAAGTTCTGCGGGGGCAGTCCACTCTTCGGCGACATCCGTTAATTTCACAGGTTTGCCATCATTTTCCAACACAGATCTCCAACCCGCGAGAAAGACGTTCGTCTTGTGCAGGAGCTGCGCAAACGTCTGTGGCATCTCGTTATGGAGTGCCATGTTCTGGAACGCCCAAATCGTCGGTAGCCAGATCTCTGTCTTGTCATAAGGATAACCGGTACCGGTGTGGATTCTAAAATTCTCACCTCCATAAGCTTCCTGCGTATGAATTTGCACCGTGCCCCAAGAACCGCTTACCTGATGAAGTGTCCCGTAGAATTGTCGTCCCTCGCTGTCAACATGCTCCAAAGTGATGACTCCAGGCGGACTATGCCAGCTGTCCCCTCGATACGCCACGGACACAACCGAATTCCCCGCTTCTGCGATCGCTTTGCAGACCATGTAGACACCGTGAATCCCGTGGGTCGGGTAATCATCAAATGAGTTGGTCGCTGTATAGCAGACAATCTGTTTATCGCTCGCCCATGCCTTCGCTCGTGAGATGGCATCGTTGTGTTCATGGCTTGATGGCGCAAGGATGGTCGCCCCGTGCTTTTCCGCGAGTTCAATCATTTGCTGTGCTTTGGCAAGGGAGTTCGCAAACGGTCGGTTGATCAGGTTTGGCAGCCCAGCCTCCAGATACGGTTCATGAAGGATGTGGTTCCATGGGTGGTTGTAGTAGCCACCGGAGATTATGCCGTCCACCTTCCCCAACATATCATCGAAGTTCTTAACGGCTGTGCAACCGTAAGTCGTGGCAATCGCTTGCGCCTCCTCGTACTCAATATCCCAGCAGTGCGTGATCCGCATTCCTGTGAATGGGGTATCTGTCTGTCCAGCACGCGGATTGATGTGCGGTGCCCACAGTGGCATGTGTGAATACGATGCAACGTTCAAAAATCCGACGCGAAAAGGTTCAGTATTAGATGCTTGCATGGCTATCTCCTTTTGAATAGTCGTCAGTTTTCAGTCCTCGGTTGTCAGATGAAAGAAGAGTCTGATGTACGCCAAAATCCTCTTGCCCTGATAACTGACGACTGATAACTGATAACTTTTATCACATTGAAACCCAAGTCGAACCGTTCTCACAAGACGCAACGGCTTTGTAAATGAACTGCATACCCCTCAATCCATCATAGACTGTCGGAAAATCGTATGCCTCGGTTTCCATTGGGTTGCCGTCAATGTGCTGCCGAATCGCTTCAACAACACCCACATAAATCGTCGCGAATGCCTCTAAATATCCTTCGGGATGTCCGGTTGGAATACGCGCGCCTGCCGCCGCTGCATCGGAGAGGTAACCCTGACCGCGCGTAAGCGTCTGCCTCGGTTCACCGTAGCGATAAAGTTCAAGATAGTTCGGATTCTCCTGTGCCCATTTCACCGCACCCTGTTCAGCGTAGACACGGAGTGTAAGCCCGTTTTCCTCTCCAGTGGCGACCTGACTGATGCTTAAAACACCCTTTCCACCACCCTTGAAACGGAGCAAGGCGTTGACATCCTCATCCAGTACCCTGTCCGGAAGGAAAGTGCTTTTGTCAGCACAGAGTTCAGTAATCGGATCACCAGTGACGTATTCGAGTAGGTTAACGCAGTGCGTACCAACATCGCCCATCGTGCCACCGATACCTGACTGCGATGGATCCACACGCCACGCCGCTTGTTTCTGCCCAAGCTTTTCGTGCGGCACCATCAGGAAGTCCTGAAGGTATTCAACGATAACCTTACGGATTTGTCCCATTGAACCCTCAGCAAACAGATCACGCGCGTGCCGCACGAGCGGATGCCCCGTATAGTTGTGTGTCAACGCAAAAACAAGCCCTGAATCTTCAACAAGTTGGACAAGAGCTTCTGCCTCATCAAGACTGTAAGTCATCGGCTTATCGCAGACAACGTGGAAACCCGCATCCAAAAAGGTCTTCGCGATGTCAAAGTGGGAGATGTTCGGCGTGACAATGCTCACAAAGTCAATACGTTCATCTTCGGGGAGCGCAGCCTCGGCGGTTGCCATCTCTGTGTAACTGTCGTAACAACGGTTTGTGTCGAGATACAATTCCTCACCGGTGACGCGTGTGTTTTCAGGGTCGCGCGAGAAACACCCCGCGACGACTTCAATCTGCTGATCGAGTGTGGCAGCGATACGGTGAACACCACCAATAAAAGCACCTTGTCCACCGCCTACCATACCCATTCGTAATTTCCGTTTCCAAGATTCCATAGTGATTCACTCCAATTTGGTTATCGGTTCTCAGTTGTCAGTGTTCAGTTAAAGAGTCTTCTGATGGGTGTAAGCTCCCTGATTACCCGAAAACCGAGAACCGACAACTATCTTCAATTCAACCCAAGAATGTCCCGATTCCGTTCCACGTCTGTTTCACCGCCTGCAAAGTCATCGAAGGCAACGTCGGTTGTTTCGATGATATGTTTAGCGATAAACGGGGCACCCTCTGCCGCGCCTTGCTCTGGACTTTTAACACAGCATTCCCATTCCAGCACTGCCCAACTGTCGTAGCCTGCTTCGGTAAGCAGTGTGAATACCTGTGTGAAATCCACCTGCCCGTCGCCGAGCGAACGGAACCTTCCGGCACGTCCAGCCCATGACTGATAGCCACCATAGACTCCGACTCGACCTGTTGGACGGAACTCGGCGTCCTTAACATGAAATCCCTTGATACGTTCCTTGTAAAGTCGAATGAAATCGATGTAATCGAGTTGTTGAAGGAGAAAATGGCTCGGATCGTAGTTGAGACAGGCAGCGGGATGGTCATCAGTGTAGTCCAAGAACATCTCATAAGTTGCCCCATCGTAGATATCTGAACCCGGATGAAGTTCGTAGGCGAAGACCTGGCCGTTTTCGTGTGCCAGATCCAGAAGGGGCAACCATCGTGCAGCGAGTTCTTTGAACGCCTCTTCAATGATTCCATCGGGACGTTGGGGCCACGGGTAGACGGTATGCCACGCAAAACCACCTGAAAGCACGGGAATGACATCCAGCCCCATATTGACCGAAGCGTGGACGCATTTCGTCAATTCGCCTGCTGCCCATGCTGTCCTTTCGGCACCGCGCAAGCCGGGCGGATGGAACGCCTCAAACATGACTTCGTACGCGGGATGCACAGCCAGCACCTGACCAGCGAGGTAACCCGCAACCTCCGTCGCCTCAAGCCCTATCTCGTTGAGTGTTCCTTTGAATTCATCGCAATAGGTTTTCGACTCGGCGGCTTTCCCGATGTCAATGACACGGTCGTCCCAACCGGGGATTTGGACACCTTTGTACCCCAAGCTTGCAACCCATTTCCCAATATTTTCCATAGTATCGTATGGAGCCTCGTCCCGCATAAATTGGGCGAGGAAGATAGCTGGACCTTTGATCTTCGGCATTGTTCCTCCGCTCTTTTCTTTGTATAAGTTCCAACAATATAAGAGGTGTGAGTGTTATTGCTAAATGCTCCACTCTGTTTCAAATCGGCGAAAAATAAATTACCAAATGTTCACGAACTTTGGGTATAATATATAAGAGTGCCTGTGAAATGTCAAGAGTTTTGGAAACTACCAGTTTAGTGAGAGGGAAAAAGGTGGAGCAACCTATCTATGGATTAGCTGTCCACAAGGTAACGAAACATTTTCATCGAACCAAGCGGACAAATGATAAATTACGTTTTCATCAGAAAATTCAGAACGTGTTCAAGCGAGAGAAAGAGGTCATCCGTGCAGTTGACGACATCTCCTTAGAAGTTAACATCGGGGAAATCTATGGTATTCTCGGTGCAAATGGCTCAGGGAAGTCAACCTTGATTCGCCTTATTTCAACGCTACTTACCCCTGATGCGGGGAGTATTCACGTCTTCGGAGACGATGTTGTAACGGAGAGCCTAAAGGTCAGACAGATAATGAATCGTGTGTCTGTCGAAGCCTCGTTCTTTAAACGCCTCTCTTCAGCAGAAAATCTGATTTATGCTGCACGCCTTTACGGTATTCCCGCTGACGAAGCCGAGCGAAAATCAAAGCAGATTTTAGAAAGACTCGGTTTTGACCCAGATCGGATGAACGAAGAGATGGAGCACTTATCGCGCGGGATGCAACAGAAAGTCGCAATCGCACGCGCCCTACTCACCACTCCTATGCTCCTTCTGCTTGATGAACCGACAACAGGACTCGACCCCAAATCCAAGCGCGATGTGCAAGCCTTTATTGAGGAGATCCGCCAAGAACGCAACGCTGTCATCGTCCTAACGACACACGATATGGCGGAGGCTGAAAGATTGTGTGATAAGATCGCGATTATTGACAAAGGACGATTTATCGCTGAAGGGACCGTCGAAGAACTCATTGCTAACACACCATCAGAGAATGGTGACCTCGGAACATTGGAGGACGTTTTTATTGCCCTCACTGGTAAGCCGATCGAGGAGGAAGAGTAGTTTCTCACAAACTACACCCAAAAATGCTGAATCTTATACGTGAAACCGTTGTTTCTTATGCCTTTATTGAACGCAACTTTAATCTACTAAAGCGGTATCTAAGTTGGGAAATTCTCTTTTTCAGTTACTCCATTGTTAATGCCCTGACGATCGGCTTGATTATGGTCGGACGCGGCACCAGTAAAGATGTACTCTACCTCGTCATTGGTGCATTAATCTGGGGATTTCTCTCCATTATGATGCGCGAGGTCAGCGACGCTATTACGTGGGAGAGATGGGAAGGCACGATCGAATATACCTTTATGGCACCCATCTATCGTATTACCCATCTTGTTGGGTCTTGCTTCTTTGCGATCCTATATGGACTCTTACGAACCGGTTTAGTTTTGGCGATAATGCCTTTCTTTTTCGGTGAACACATTGACTTAGGAAATGCGAATTGGCTAACAATGGTGGTCACTGTTGGCATCTCAAGTCTCTCTTTCATTGGGATTGGTTTGATGGCGGCGATCTTTCCCTTACTTTCACCGGAAAAGGGACAAGCTGCAACAGGTATCATTCAATCGATGTTACTCTTAGTTTCCGGTATCTATTATGAAATTGAGGTATTACCGGAATGGCTCCAACCGATTTCCAGAATTTCGCCTGCCACCTATACGATCAGGTCCATTCGTGCGGCGATACTGGAGAATGCTTCGATTGAAAGCCAATTGGGCAATCTGTTTCTATTACTCGTCATTGGTGTTCTACTCATTCCACTCGGATTTTGGGTTTTCCATTTGGGTGAAAAGTATGCCAAACGCGTTGGTAGACTAAAGAGAAGTGGATAGGCTGGTCGAGTCGCTTGTAGTATTGTAGGTTGGGTTGAACGGTGTTGAAAATCAAATACTGGTATGTCAACGGACATCGGACCTAACAGACCCGCTTATAGACTCAAGTCCCCAGTGAAACCCAACGCTCTTTGGGTGAAACGCTGGAAATATAGTGGTAAGTTTGCGTTGGGTTTTGCTATAGCGTTGATTTCTATGCCGGCGTTGGGTCCTGAAATGTGCTTATGTTATCCGTATCGCTTTTCTGGGTTCCGCTCAACCCAACCTACAATGAATGCTATGATGCGTTTTCCTAAAATTGACACCTATGGTGCAGTTTCAAACCTTACCCAGTAAAGGGAACAACTATTTACAGTAAAGTCCGTAATTATTTATACACCAACACAAGGCGAGGATACTAGAAGAAACACCCCAGCAAAAACTCCCTCGCCAGCGGCGGTGGGGGGTTGTTCCCTGGCGAACTGTAAACATATTTTTGGATTCTACTATAACATGGAGGCGTTAATGTCAGGATATTATAGATCACCAACAATTTGTCAGGATACCATTGTTTTTGTGTGCGAAGATGACTTATGGACAGTTCCTGTTGAAGGCGGTGTTGCTTGGCGGCTCACCTCGAATCTTGGTGCCGCGGGTTCACCACGCTTATCACCGGATGGCGAATTGCTCGCTTTTGCAGGACGTGAAGAAGGACCATCAGAGGTATATATCATGCCTGCCCTCGGTGGCGAAGCGAAACGGCTCACCTATCAAGGAAGCAATGTATCTATTGTTGGTTGGGATACCGATGCGAAGGATATTCTCTATTCAAGCAGCGCGGGTTTAGCTTTTGATCCGTGGATATGGAAAATCTGCGCAGATGGCGGTGAACCGCAATGTCAGTCTTACGGGCCAGCGAATCATATTGATTTCAGTGACGCTGGTGGTGTTGTCCTCGGCAGATTGACACGAGAACCCGCACGCTGGAAACGCTACCGCGGCGGCACAGCAGGACAACTCTGGGTAGACATTGAAGGGGACGGAGAGTTTCAACCCCTTGCACCCGTGGATAGTAATTTCACAACACCAATGTGGATCGGTGAACGCATCTATTTTATTTCTGACCATGAGGGTGTCGGTAATATCTACTCCTGTCTTCCTACCGGTGAGGACATTCAACGCCACACGCATCAGGATACCTACTACTGCCGTTCTGCCCAAACAGATGGCGCACGGATTGTCTATCACGCCGGTGCGGATCTGTTTGTTTATGAGATCGAAAACGACACTGAAGCCCGTGTTGATGTCCAATTCCACAGTCCACGTATCCAGCGACAACGCAAATTCGTCAGTGCTTCGCGCTACCTACAAGATTATGCCCTGACCCCAGACGGGCACGCCTTGGCGTTGACAGTTCGAGGGAAACCCTTCACGATGGCGAATTGGGAGGGGGCGGTTCTCCAGCACGGCGAGCGTAGTGGAACTCGTTACCGCTTCACACAGTGGCTCAACGACGGCAAGCGTCTCGTTACCCTCTCTGATGCTGAAGGTGAAGAAGCACTGGAAATCCACACCCGCGATGGGAGTGCTGACATTGTTCGCCTTGACGCTCTTGACATCGGACATGTTCGGCGACTTACGGTTGCTCCCCAAACTGAAGACAACGAGAACGATCAGTTACTTCTTATCAATAACCGTCTTGAACTTTTGCATATCGATTTAGAGACACAAGAGATGCGGGTACTCGACAAAGGTCATTATCGCAATATCCAAGATGTAGCATGGTCGCCGGATGGTAAATGGTGTGCGTATAGTTTTGCTGCAACAGAAACCACCCGTTCAATCAAACTCTGCAAGATTGAAACGGGCGAGACATGGTTCGTCACGGATTCAGAATTCAACGATTTCGGTCCCGCATGGGATCCAGAGGGGAAGTATCTCTATTTTCTCTCTTATCGTGAGTTCAATCCGGTCTACGACGCGCTCCACTTCGATCTTGGGTTTCCTACGGCAATGCGTCCATTGCTGGTGACCTTGCAAAAGACGTTGGGCAATCCATTCGTGCCAGAGCCTCGTCCGTTTGAGGAAGAAAAGGAAGATAAAGAAGATGAGGAAAAGCAGGGCGAAAAAGACAAGGCATCTGACGAGAAATCTGAGAAGAAGAAAGATAAACGTGAACCGATTACCATAGATGTGGAAGGTATCACACAACGCGTCGTCGCGTTTCCATATCCGCATGGACGTTATGGGCAGATCGCTGGTATTGAAGGCAAAGCGATTTTTACATCGTTTCCGGTACAAGAAACGCCTCAGGACGATGATGGCAGTAGCACTCCGAGAGGGGCACTCCACGCCTACGACTTCAAGGAGCAGAAAAAGGAGACGCTTGTCTCTGGCATTAGTGATTTTCAACTTTCGCGTGATGCGAAAACACTTGTTTATTCTACCGGAAGTCGGTTACGTGTTATCAAGGCGGGGAAAAAGACTGAGAGTGAATCCAAGTCTGAGAGCAGGGGCGGCCCGAGTCGGCAGAACGGTTGGATTGACCTGAATCGTATCAAAGCCTCCGTCGTTCCGACAGCCGAATGGCAACAGATGTATCGAGAGGCGTGGCGACTTCAGCGGGATTACTTCTGGACAGAGGATATGTCGGATGTGGATTGGGAGCATGTGTATCAACGCTATCTGCCACTCCTTGAACGGATCGCGACACGCGGTGAATTTTCGGACTTGATGTGGGAGATGCAGGGAGAACTCGGTACCTCGCATGCGTATGAAATGGGTGGCGATTATCGGAGTTCACCGAATTACGCGCAGGGGTTTCTCGGTGCCGATTTCGTCTACGATGCGGAGCGGAAGGGGTATCGCATCACGCACATCCCGCGCGGCGATGGCTGGGAGGTGACGAAGGATTCACCGCTCAATGCGCCCGGGATTAATATCCGCGAAGGAGATGTTTTACTCACTATCGCCGGACAGCCTGTCAGTGAAACCGTTTCGCCGGGTGAACTGCTCGTGAATCTCGCGAATCAAGAGGTACAAGCAACATTCCGAGGCGCGGACAATGACGAAGAACGCGTCGTCACACTCAAGGTATTGGGAAGCGAAAACGAACTTCGGTATCGCGAGTGGGTATCTAAAAATCGGCGGTATGTCCACGAAAAAACGGAGGGTAAGGTCGGGTATGTCCATATTCCGGACATGGGACGGAGTGGGTATGCGGAGTTTCACCGTGGCTTCCTCGCTGAGGTAAGTTATCCCGGTTTGTTGGTCGATGTGCGTTACAATACAGGTGGACATGTTTCGCAGCTGCTTTTAGAGAAGTTATCTCGTCGTCGCATTGGATATGACGTGCCACGATGGGGGACACCGCATCCGTATCCAGATGCCTCGGTCTTGGGTCCGATGGTGGCTGTCACCAATGAGAACGCAGGTTCCGATGGCGATATTTTCTCACACTGTTTCAAACTCATGGAGTTGGGCTTGCTTATCGGGAAGCGGACGTGGGGTGGTGTCATCGGTATCTCACCGCATCAGATGTTCGTGGATAGAGGCGGAACGACGCAACCGGAGTATTCCTTCTGGTTTGTTGATGTCGGCTGGAACGTTGAGAACTACGGCACGGATCCAGATATTGAGGTGGATTATCGTCCACAAGACTATACCACAGAGAACGATCCGCAGCTCGACCGCGCAATTGAAGAACTCCTCCGACAGATGGAGGAGAACCCACCGCAACTCCCCGATTTCGGTGAACGTCCGCGTTTAACCTTGCCCACACTGCCGAAAGCGTGATATGATATGCGTAGTGGATAATTTTCTGTGGGTGCACTTTCTAAACGCTCTTCTCGCCTTATGCAGTTGGAAAGTACACCTACACGAAAACAACGTTGAAGCTTAGGTAGAAGGTTTCTGTCTGTAACTGCCCATCAACTTTAGAAAATTCGCCATACATACAATTCAGGGAGGTAGATGTAGATGAATATATTAGATATGCCTGACGCTAAGCTTTATAAACTGGGGATCGCAACGCTCGCGGAACACCTGGGACGCGATGAAACAACAAGGTTTCTCGGCATCTGTAAACCGCGTGAGGACTCTGCCGAAGTGGGAGGACAAACGCTTTCCCACACTGAGATGAAAAAGATTGAGAAAAAAATCTATAAGACTTATGGAACGAAACCGCCAGTATCTCATAGAGATCTCAGTCAAATGTCTGACATAGCTTTTTACGAGTTGGCACTTAACATTATCTTGGACCAGCTGGGTCCCGTCGGAATGATGCGCTTTATCAGAATACGCAGGCCCGGCACCGGTGATTATACGGTTGAACGCCATCAGTGGCTGGATAAACTCGATCGGAAAACAATCCTTGAAGGAATTCAGGAGGTAGAAAAAGAAATCAAGGCAACACAGATAGGACATCCGAAATAGGAAAACAGATGCAAATTTTTTAGTCTATGAAAATTTATCTGGATACATGCTGCTTAAACCGTCTTTCTGATCGCCAGATTCAGAAGCGAATTCGTCAAGAAACAGAGGCTGTAAATATAATGTTATCGAATTTTCGCACAAAACGCTGGCATTGGATTTCCAGCAGCATTCTGCAATTTGAAATTAACCAGAACCCTGATTTAGATCAACGTGTTTCCTTGACGACTTTGCTACAATTGCGGCATCAAATCATCTTCGTTGGTGGCAAAGAAATATTGAGAGGCGAAGAACTTGAAGGCTTAGGATTCAAGAAATTTGATGCCTTGCATATTGCGTGTGCCGAAAGCGGCAACGCAGATATCCTTCTCACAACCGATGACCGGATGTTAAGACGCGCGAAACGCTACCGCGCACAACTCCGAGTCCGCGTCGAAAATCCATATACATGGTTACAGGAGATAAATTGACAGATGTTTTAAACATTACCTTCCAAACGCAAAAAAACGCAATCTGCAATTACAAGAACAGCGGAACCATACGCTTTATAACGCATTGATTTTGCGTTCAGCGTCGAAAATATACCAAAACACAATCTGTTTTTGCGTTGCCCGATAAGTGTGGGGTTCTGCGTGTCGTAACTATTTGCCTTTTGACAAAATATTTACACACCCTTCTTGAGAACATTAATGAAAAAACTGAGGTGAGGTAATCTCTATGGCAAAGACAGAAGTTGAAGTCCAATTCACATTCACACTCCGTATTGACGAGAGTTTTCTGCAACATAAAACTGATGCAGAGCGTAAAGCGAAAGAGGCTTTTGTACTTGAGCTCCTTCGGCACGGGGATATTAGTGCTGGTAGAGCTGCAAAACTCCTTGATATTTCTCGGTGGGATCTCTCAGACTTGATGTCTGAGGCTGGAATTTCTCCTTTTGCTGAAGTTACTGCTGAAGAATTAGCAGCTGAAGTTGAAACTGCCATGGAGGTTTTGGGTAACCAAGATGATGAAAGTTGTCACAAATAGTACACCGTTAATTGAGCTCTCGAAAATTAAACAGTTGAACCTTCTTCGAGAGGTGTAATGGTGCGCTCCTCATTTCAGAAGAGGTCTACGTGCTATTAACTGGAATATAGACAAGCTTTCTTAGATTGATTAAATTGCGGCGTTTTTTATTGACAACTCATTAAAAATATAGTATTATATATTTACAATTGGGACAAGATTCTGATTAAATGGTGGACGATGCTATTTAAACAGCAAAGCAACATCTGTATAATGTGTAGTTAGGAGAAAATTGTGCGGAATAATTCTTTTTATGATAAACCTACAGAACAGTCCAAGGTTAAGGCGAGCATCGTTGGGAAATACTTCTGGGCTTGGGCGAAAGTGATGATTTCACAGGTCAAGGGATGGGGAGGCAAAATTGGCTATGTAGATTTTTTCGCTGGTCCAGGCAGGTACACAGACGGATCAAAATCAACCCCAGTTCTTATACTCGAAAAGGCAATTGAAGACAAGAATATAGGGGATAGACTCGTGAGCATCTTTAACGACGTTAATCCGAAATATGCTCTGTCGCTTCAAAATGCTATCGACTCAATTCCAGGTATCTGTGCTCTTGAAAACAAACCAATTGTTGAAAATACGGAGGTTGATGAAGAAGCAGCTCGGATTTTAGAGCGTGTGAAAGCAATACCAACTCTGTTTTTTGTGGACCCCTGGGGCTACAAGGGACTTTCCCTTGAACTTATCAGTTCCACTGTCAAAAATTGGGGTTGTGATTGTATATTTTTCTTTAACTATAACCGTATCAATATGGACATTGATAATCCACTTGTCATAGAACGTATGAACGCACTTTTTGGTAAAGAACAAGCGGAAGAACTCCGAATCAGACTGAGGAATATGCGCCCATTTGAACGGGAATTATCTATTATTGAAGCAATGTGCCAATCGCTTAAAGAGAGAGCAGGTCAGTACGTTTTACCGTTCTGCTTCAAATCCTTGAGTGGTAGGCGTTCAAGCCATCATTTAATCTTCGTTTCTAAGCATGTAAGGGGGTATCAGATAATGAAGCGCATCATGGCTAAAGAAAGTACGGACTCAGAGCAAGGGGATGCTTCATTTGAATATAATCCTCAGCCTCTTTTGTTTGGGGATTCAAATCCACTCGACGATTTAGCTGATATGTTGTTGGAGAATTTTACTGGTAGGACGATGACGATGAAGCAAATTTATGATTGGCATAATGTCGGAACACCGTACCTTGAGTACAACTATAAGGACGTTCTTACTAATCTTGAGATTGAGGGCAAAATCCAAGCCGAACCACCAGCAAGTAAGCGTCAAAAGAGAAAAGGTAAGGTTACATTCGGCCCAAAAGTCAAGGTGACATTTCCACCGAAGGGGAGCCTGAAAATGGCGACTAAATCCAAAATTGAGTGGACACAATCGACTTGGAATCCTGTTCGAGGCTGTACCCGTGTTTCCGAGGGATGTCGGTTCTGTTACGCCGAACGAATTGCTGCTCGATTTTCAAAGAAGGGTTTCGCTTACGAAGGTCTGGCAAAAATGACTAAAGCAGGACCAAGATGGTTGAATAAAGTGCGGCTTGTTCCAGAGTTACTTGATGCTCCTTTGAGATGGAAAACCCCTCAGTTAATCTTTGTTAATTCTATGAGTGATTTGTTCCATGACGATGTTCCATTAGAGTATATTTTACAGGTCTTTGACACGATGAACAAAGCAGAACAGCATCACTTTCAAGTGCTCACAAAGCGATCAGAGCGTCTGGCTGAACTTAGTTGTGAAATACAGTGGCCCAAAAATGTATGGATGGGAGTCAGTGTTGAAGATCAAGATTACACATTCCGCATTGACCATTTACGACAAACAGGTGCTCAAATTAAATTTCTCTCTCTTGAACCGTTGATAGGAGCACTCCAAAACCTTGATTTATCTCACATAGATTGGGTCATTGTCGGTGGAGAATCTGGGCCCCAAGCGCGTCCTATCCAAGAGAAGTGGGTAATTGATATTCGAAATCAGTGTCAGCGAGCTGCAATTCCTTTCTTTTTTAAACAATGGGGTGGTCGAAATAAGAAAAAAACAGGTAGGCTTTTGGAAGGGAGAACTTGGGATGCTTTACCTCTTTCTTATAATGGAGTTAGTATTTAGCATTGCTTTCCATCTCGCCCATTCTATTGACTTCAAAAAGGACAGAAACACCCTATGCATGTAGTCTGTGTGAATGTAGGCAGTACTTCGTTCAAATATCCAGTTATTGATATGGAAACCACAATTTCTCTCGTCAAGGGGCATGGAACGTATGAGAACATGGCGAGCATATCTAACTGAACGGTTTGCTGCCAATCAAGAGGCGGCAATTCGGTATCTCAAATTCTCACTTGAAGAATACCAAGTTGACGGTGATACGCCTTTGCTGCTACTTGCATTTCGGACTGTCGTAGAGTCACAAGGTGGGATTTCTGTACTCGCCAAGAAAACCGGAATCGCTCAAGAATCCCTCTCTGACATTCTGTCCAGCGACGAAGCACCGCGAATTGACACGCTCAGCACCATCCTCAACGCACTTGGATGTCGGCTCTTGATTGAACCGATATCAGACACAGACCATCGTTTTAAGCCCAAGGGCAAAGAAAGAGCAGACGTAAACACAGCTGTGGAGAAAGGCGTAGAGCAAGTAGTTGAACCGCCCCTATCTTGATTTAAGCCGATAGTTCAAGTAAATTTTTTCTTGTTAGATGCCAAAAATCACCATGCATATACTCTGTGCCAATGTAGGAAGCACCTCCTTCAAATACCAAATTATTGATATGGAAACCACAACCTCCCTCGTCAAGGGAGGCGTGGAACGTATCGGTAATTCGCCATCTGCCTTCACACACGCAGTACCGGACAAACCTGCCCGCGAAGGTGAGATTGATGCCCCAACACATATTGCTGCAATCGCGCACGCCATGGATCTCATTACCGATCCCGAAGTCGGATGCTTTGAAGATTTGGGACAATTGGACGGTGTCGGTTTCAAAACGATTCTTGCCAGAGGCTACTGGCGTTCAGCACGGATTACCGAAGACGTGATAACCGCACTGGAGACATCCACACCGCTCGCGCCGATGCACAATCCCGCCTATATCGCGTCTATCCGTGCCTTTCAAGAATTGCTCCCGACCACACCGCTCGTTGCTGTTTTTGAGACATGGTTCCATCAGACAATCCCGGATTACGCCGCCGAATTCGGGGTGCCTCGTTTCTGGATGGAACAACACGACATCCGTCGGTACGGCTACCACGGTGCTTCCCACCGATACATCTCTGAACGTGTACCGCAGCTGCTTGGACGGGAAACAGGAGAAGGATTACGCATTATCTCTTGTCACCTCGGCGGGAGTTCATCTCTCTGCGCTATTAAGGATGGGGAATCTATCGATACGTCAATGGGAACGTCAACGCAATACGGGATGATTCAGTCTACCCGTTGTGGGGAGTTGGATGCATTTGCGGTGCTGTATATGCTCGACAAAGAGGGAACCTCTACAGATGAAATCCGCCGTCAGTTGATTGAGGATTCCGGTCTGAAAGGCATCTCTGGTACGAGTGGAGATATGCGTGATGTAGAAGCGGCAATCGCAGCAGGTAACGATAATGCCCGTTTGGCGTTGGATACTTACGTTTACGGTATAAAAAAATATATCGGCGCGTATATCGCCGCACTTGGTGGGGTGGATGTCATTGCTTTCGCTGGTGGTATCGGAGAGAAAAGCGCGACAACACGCGCGAAGGTCTGCGAGGGACTTGAGTGGTGCGGTATTCACTTGGATGCCGTGAAAAATGAGCAGGCGACCGGCGAAACTGATCTCTCTGCGGATGACAGTCGCACGAAGATTCTCATCGTTTCTACGAATGAAGAGTTGATCGTATCACGTGAGACTGCACGGGTTCTCAAGGCACACGGCTGAAGGCTACTCACATCAAATATTCTCGTTCCTTGAAAATTCGGATAGCGAGCCACAGCAGTGCCGCTGTCAATATGAAAACTACCAGAAGTGCTACCCATGCGGATGGCGGTGAGGTTCCTAAAAATTCATTGAAATCGCTTCGGGGCAGCTTGTAATGCGGAAATAGGACATAAAGATAGTGCGATATAGAGATCCGCTTGATTCCTGTTGGCATCATCGGACTTGATGTAATCCGTTCCCATCCCATCACAAATAGCAACCCCCATAATACCGGATTCCTGAATTTGACTGCCAAGACCGCAGCGAGTGCCCCGTAAACTAACAATCCCAATGCCATTGAGCCCGTGTATTGCAAACTCATACCCAAGTGAAAAAGCACACCATTCTGTAATTTCGGGTGTGTTATCATAATACCAGTCAGAATCAGGTGAGATACGGCAATAATCGCAATAGTGCCGACGAAGTATGCAGCGAATTTACTGAGCAGGAGTGTCGATTTCTGGAGAGGACGCATCTGAAGATACGTCAAACCTTTACCGTCAATTTCATCAGAGATGATTGCAGTGCCATAAAAAATCGCCGATAGGTTCATCAAGAGTCCGTAGAGTGAGAGTGTTATAAGTGGGATGAATCGGTTGATGCTTCCACTCCCTCGTCCCATGAACCGAAATGCGAGCGCGATAACAAGTGATAACAGACATCCGAGCAGAATCAACACAGTCCGTCGGCTCCAGAACATCTGACGGAAGGTCGCCTTGAAGAGTGCGAAATAGGCAGGAAATGTGTTTGTATTGGTAGCCATTAATAACCTTTCAGGGGATGAGAGTCTTAATAATATTAACATTAATCTGTGAGTTTCGCAAGTTTTTTACGATTATAGTTCGGGGCTATTTAGTTTTCGGTTTTTCGTCCACTTTTGACTCCCCAGGCGCGGTAGGTGCGGTTTCCTAACCGCACCGGGACTGAAAGAGGAAAATCAAACATCTATGAAATTCAATAGTTTATGCAAAAATAAAAGAACACTTTGGAAAACACAAAACACCTCACCGCCGCTGGCGAGGTTTGGAACCTCGCCCTTTTACAATGTCTAATTAATTGTAGGTTTACTATAAATACCTGTTCTCATTTACAGGGTCATTTAGTTTTCGCTGTTGTAGCGTAAACTTTTAGTTTGCGCCCTATACACGCACAGACTAACAGTCTATGCTACAAGGGGCTCAGTATACAGGCAGCAGGTCGGCTATTGAAAATGAGTTCCAAAACTATAAAATTAAATAGTCCTGTTCTCATTTATCGATCGGATTGCAAAATTAAAGATAGATATGCTATCATAGCGTATCAGTAATGAGATATTCTGGCGTTAAGGGAACCAAATATACGTTTCCGAGGTTTCCTATCCTCTTCTTAACCTAACATTGCAAGCCAATAAGGAAAATTAAAAAAATGAATCAGCATGATTTTACCGTCACCGATTCGGAGATTAATTTTTTCAAGACGTTCGGTTATCTCAGTTTTCCGCAACTCATGGCGGATCGGATTACGGCGATCCAAGACGCTTTTGAAGATGTCTGGAAGGAGAGGGGCGGAGGGCATAACGGTAGACCGCACGAAGGCACAGCCCGTTCCTGTATCGTCCCGTTCATTGATCAGAGCGAGGAGTTGTCATCACTGCTGGATGACCCGCGAATTTTGGGGATTGCGAAGGCTCTCCTCGGCGATGATTTCAACTATATGGGAAGCGATGGCAATTTTTACGTCGGTGATACCGGATGGCATTCTGATGGTGGACATAAGTTAGAAGACCCGATGCACATTAAGATTGCCTTCTATCTCGACCCACTCACTCACGACACAGGCGCACTCCGTGTTATTCCGGGTAGTCATCTTTTTGGTGATAACTATGCCGACGCGCTCTCTCAGCAGGCAGGAAAGAGCCAAGACTTCTGGGAAATACATGGGAAAGATGTCCCAGCGAAGGTTTTTGAGACAACCCCCGGCGATCTGGTCCTGTTTAACCATAACACGAAACATGCCGCCTTCGGAGGCGGCGCACGCCGCCGCATGTTTACGATGAATCTTTGCCAACGCTATCCTGATGATAAATTAGATGCACTACAAGCATATATCGCGGGATCGGCGCGCTTCTGGATTGATCGAAAGTATGGCGAGAAGATGATACGGACAGCGACATCGGAACGGTGGATACATCTTGAACAGGTGAGGGCAAACGATGGGCATCTCGCCGAACTCTCGCGTCAGGCGCAGGAGCGGATGAACGAACCCTCACGCGGATGATGCCTGTTTCCATGTTTCTCGCACAAACTCAATGGATTGTGTAAAACCTTCCTGTCCCGAACGGCTGGCTTCTTCAATGCTGAGCCAGCCGTCATAGTTTGCCTGTCTCATGCGTGAAAGGATTTGCGGAATAGGTGAGGCACCGGTCCCAACACGAACCGCTTCAAACACGCCGACTTCACGCAGGTCGAAGATATGTAGCACAACGACCCGATGAACAACCTTTTCCAGAAGTGCGAGTACATCTTCACCAAGAACGAGTGGATTCGCTGTGTCGAAGCACACACCGAGGGGTGTATCGGAGAGCGCATCTAATATCTCTAAGAAAATTTCTGTGGGTTGTGAGAAGTCCCAATAGTTCCACGGCGCACCTTTCGTGTGATTCTCATAAGCAAGGGTGATACCGTGTCTTTCCGCTTCGTCGAGAGCACGGCGAAACCCATCTGTCACCCAGTGCACGCCTACTTCGCGTTCAATACCCGGATGGCTTTGTCCCGCTGTTACGCGAATAAATCTTGCGCCTAACGCTTTCGCCAATGCAATGTCCGCCTTCAGATCGGTTAATTCTTGGGCGCGTTGCCCCGCGTCGGGATGCGTAAAGTCGGAATAGCAGGCGAGCATACACGGTTCTATGCTGCACCTTTCGAGGGCTGTGCGTATATTTCTTATCGTTTCCGCATCGCGCTTTGGGAAGAATTTGATACTAAAATCAACCGCATCTAATCCTAATTCAGCACCGAGTCGGATCCAATCGGCGACGGTGCTTTTTCCTGTGAAGATGTCATCGTAAAGAGAAACAGGAAGACAGCTAAGTTTCATTGTATGTTTCCTTTCTTCACTGGCGGTGTTTGAAACCGCGCTGCTAACAACTAATACCATTTCTAAATAAACGCCTCTCATTAAGGAAAATCCGGTTCGTAGTCGCGCAATTCATTGCGCTCGGACATGCGGATACCTCATAGCGTTCCAAAATCTCTATAATGCGACTTTATTTTTCAGATTTGGTATAATAACTGAAAACTGATAACTGACAACTGAAAACTTTTAAAACATGAACCGATACATCGGACGTTCTAAGGCGATACCGATGAGTGTCCAAATGGCACCAAGTGTAAATTCGCCGATGACTAAACCAATAAAAAACGGCATCGCGCGGCGATAGGTGCGCAGACCACCCGTCTGAAAAAGAATCGCTTTTATCCCCCACGACAAGAAAATTGAGAACCAATACCAACTGGTATTCCAAAAACTGAGCGACAAAGCATAGCCTGCCGGATGGAAGGGCCACCAGATAAAACGGCGGCGTAACACCATTAGGAGTGTTGTTAAGGCGATTGCACCACTGGAGGCTGAGACGGCACCAACATCTATAGATTGTGGGTTAATGAGCCACTGCTTCAGCTGCTCGTAAGTCCAGCGACATTGTGCCTGTTCGCCGTAGACTGCTCCGCCGTAGTGATAACCCTGTGCATAGTATGCCCACGCCGATGAAATCGTCCCGACGACCGTCACAAGGATAATGGCAACAATAAAGTGATTGTGCGACAGTCCACGGACCTGTGCGACCTTGAAACCTTCTAACATAATTGGCATCGGATGAGAGCGATAGGAGCGATTGAAGCCGTGAAACATACTGAACGTCGTTAATCCCTCAGCACCGATACGACGTGTACCTAAGAAGGAAACAAGCACCTTATCTGGTCTCCAAGGCACGTCGTGTGCCGGTGGTCCAACTTCCGCACGAATACGGGTAATAGCAATGGCTAATGCGAAGAAGAGCGTGAAGTAGCCGAAGATACTGAAGATCGGTGTACCTGTACTTTTGAAGAAGAAGAGAATGAAAATGCTTCCGAGTATCAATCCAATTATCGCATATCGGATATGTGCTGAGGGGGTGCCATCTGTAGGCGGTTCAGCGTTGTTTCCGCGAAAGGCGTTTTTCACCTGCCTCACGATGAATTTCCGCGTAAGCCATATCGCAGAAACCCCTAAGCAAAACCATGCCCCGAACGATTGAGCATCCAGAAATGGGAATCCCGGTAGATGTCCAATGCCTGCCATCGTGCCCCATACACGCATCATTTTGTGGAAAAGGTAGAAAAACCAGATGGAGAACGAGAGCTCCAAAGGTATAAAGAAACTCATCCCGATAGCAAACGGATAGACAGCAATGGGCAATCTACCGATGGCGTTTAGCGGCTTTGTCTGGAAATACTGACCCAAATTGTAGAGACTTCCGCCTAATCCTGGAACGACTGGAAAGAGAAAGTGGAGTCCGTTAAGGAGATTAATTCCACCTGCCAGCACAGCACCTAACAAAAACAGTCGATTACTCAGGAGGGTGCGCCCCCCGTTTTCGGTCAAGTGCAATGGAATCTGAATGACGGGGTAGCTCAGTTTTTCGTGGTTTACCCACTGGTGCCGAATGAGGATCGTGATGCAGAGCATCATAAGTGTTAGCACGATAATCAGAGCCGACCACCAGAGCACGGGTGGCATCCAGAGTTGTAGGTGTTGTACAGTGTGGAGTGAGTCGTCCCCTTGATAGAAGTTTGCCAATACGCCTCGCTCTTTGATAGTAAGCCAATCCGGCATGTGTCGATGGAACAATTCGCCCCATTCGTTCTCTGGACTTGCGAACCAGATCGGATAGGTTAGCAGGGGCCATAATATCTGGAGTGTGTCGTGTCCCGCGATGGAGGAAGCGATAGATACGAGTAAATAAACCACCATCAATTCAGCATCGGTGAGCGGAGCACTTTTCCGAATTAAACGAAGCAACGGGTTTGCTGCCATTAAAACCAGCACAACGAAAATGACATTGAAATAGACGGTTGAGACGGTCGGGAAACTCTGACCTGTGCCATAACCACTGGGTCCCCAGTTGATCATGAGCCAGTAGGAATTTGGAATGGTGATGAGGAGGGCAAGCAATACAGCACGGAAGCTGACTGTTGGCGCAGCCTGCGAGCCAGAACTTGCGCTACGAAAGTTATTTGGCATTTTTAGTTTCCCGCTTTCATTATACAGAGAACAGCGGAAATTGTCAACTTTTCGATGGCGGTAAGTGATGCATAAATTCTGCTTTGATTTTAGGGATTTTGTGTTATAATGGTGGGCAAATATCTTTTTATACCATTTCTGATTGAAATTGTAGCATAAACTTCATAGGTTGTGTTCCGTTGTAGCATAGACTGTTAGTCTGTGCCTAAGGTGCGGTTAATGCGATATAAGCTTTTAGAAATGGTATTACATGAAATTTCTTAATGGAGGAAAGTAAAATGTTCTACCAGTTAACACGTTTCCATATCGGGAAACTGAGCGTTTCGCTGCGTCTCTTGCAGACAACGCTTGTAGTTGTGGCAATGTTAATAGTTTCTGCTGTTTCAATTGAAGCAGACCTCAGCGACCCGACGTTATCTGTCTACTATAGTTTCGACGAAAGTGGCGATACCGTCAAAGACGGTTCCATTCACGGTAATGATGGAAAAATTGAAGGGAAATCCAAAAGAGATAAAGGCGTTATTGACAAAGCCATCGTATTAGAGCCGCAAACGTGGATAGATATGAACGGACCCGAGTTTAAAAATGTTCCACTTGAAGGTATCACAATCGCTGTTTGGGTCAATCATAACGATCCGCCCGATCCGCAAAGCATCTTTGACTCAATCGGAACGGATCACGGGAGTGGTCTCTACCACGTCGAAATCCGACCCGCTGGATTCAGATTTTTCCATCGAGATGGTGCCGAAAAACAGGTCTTCAACATCAATCCCGGTCCCATTATCAAAGGCGGAAAATGGGTGCACTTCACCGGTACCTACGATAGCAAGAGCGGTGAGGCGAAAACCTATGTTGATGGAAAGGAGACACACGAAGCGAAAGGGGACGGCAAACTCTCGGACAATTGGGGAGTCCAAGCCGAAATCGGTCACCATAAGAATTCCCGTTGGTTCGACGGATTGATGGACGAATTCTATATGTTCGCTCGGGCGTTGTCAGAAGATGAAATTAAAGAGGTCATGGATGGCGAATTTCTGTCGGTGGCACCGGCGGATAAACTCACCACAACGTGGGGCAGCCTTAAGGCACGCCGATAAGATTACCTGTTCGTAATCGTGCGATTTTGCGGCGTACTCACCTGCCCCCGGGGTCCCCACCCGTTACTGGGAAGGGGGATAAGGGGGGATAAAGGGGGCTTGTGAACTGCATTATCGCACGTTGAACAGCCAATAAAGCGGTTTGAGCATAGGGATTTCCTATGTTCAAACCGTTTTTTTGGTCGATCTACCGGCGGTGCGGGGCATATTCCCAATCAAAGCGCTGTCGTCCATAACGCGTGCCGTCAATTTCGGTCTGGTGACAGACAAGGCACCTCTGGGAATCGCTAACACCGTGTAACTCGTGTGCTAACTGAATTTCTTCTGTGTTATGCACGTGGCATTTGAGACAAGTGTAACTCCGATAATCGGAATCGGCGTGGATGGCGATTTTATCTGTAGCCTTCCGGATGTGGTAGGTCTGTTTATTCTCTGTGTCGGTAACCGTCCAAGCGTTTCCTCTTTCCTTGATTGAGATAGGAGCAGTTGCGGGGACTCTGCGTTCATTTTGTATGAACCACCAGTGTAAGTCCTCAGGAATAGTATCTGACGTGTCCAATTCTTCTGGAAAGGTTGTAAGAACATGGAACAGGAAGCGTTCAGGCGTATGGCATCTTGCACAAGGCACGTCGTGGACATCGGTGAGTGGAAAGAATTCGTCATGCTCCAATTTCTTTTGACCATGGAACACGATACTGACGAGCAGAATCGGGGCAAGGATGAGATGGCATCGAAGCAAAATCCGCCGCGCGCTGCGAGATGTCAGACTTACAGCAACCCCAGTTCCTAAATTCGACAGGGCGAGCAAAAATGTCAGCCACGAATGCCACACAAGCGGTTGGAATGCGGAATGCAATAGCACCAAGCACAATCCTAAAGAGGCAAGCCGTTGATGGTATTTGAGCCATGTCTGCCGATTGCCCCACCGAATCCAACGACTTCGGAGCAGATACAGGCTGGCAATAACAATAGCAATCGCACCGATGATGCTGAGCGTATGCCTCGCTTCACCGAAACTCCCTGCCTGCCAAATGCATAGACCTGAGATAACAGCAGCACCCACAATGCCGTGTCCGATTTGAATAAAAACTCTCATGGTAGCAGTTTAGCATGGATATTGAATGGGGTAAAGTAAAAAGCCACTGATGTACAGCACTAACCCTTGTCGTTCAGACACGGGAACCCTTGTAGCATAGACTGTTAGTCTGTGCCTGTATAGGGCGCAAACTAAAAGTGGACGCTACAAAAGAGAAAACTAAATGACCTTGCACTGATATAAAGGGGATAGAGGTTCTCTCGGAATAGATATATTGGATTGGCGGGGAGCATCTACTACTGGCTAATTTGCTTGTCCTTCAAGTTCTATCCAGCGAAGGAAGTCAGCAGGGGTTACAGGCTCGATAAAAGTGTTAACGATAATTCCGAGAATTCTGGGTTCTTGGATCGCAAGCCAAATCAATCCGTCGTCTTGCCCGTGTTCATGCAAAGTGTTTTGTGTTTTTTTCCTTGCTGTTTCATTGGCATCTTCGACAAATTTTACATAATCTTTCCAAAAAGCTTGGCGTATATGCGGATCGAAGTCTTTTGGTGGGAACCACCTGAAAAGTGGTACATTTTTAACTGCGCGCTCTTCTGCTTCTTTTATCCGTTGTGGCATAAGATGGAAACGGAAATTAAGATTCTTAAGGATAGTTACACTTTGGTCTGTGATAGCAAATTCATAAAAGCCTGCTATATCTTGATCGTTAATTGCAAGATGTGCCAGGTGCTTTTTTAAAATAGGACGGATTTTCTTTTCAGCATCCGGTGGCACCGTTTCAAGGAACTCATCAAAGTTTTGAAAGGGTTTCACTGGTTTGAAGGTGCGAGAGAGAAACGCTAAGTAGGTATCTGAGTTTGCAAGAGCACCGAGTGTTTTAAAGTCCTCATCTAAAATTGGAGATGGAAACGCTGATTGGAGTGTAAAAAATGTTCTTTCCTCCAAGTTTGCGATAGGTTCGGAACCCACAGTAGAATTCGACCTTGTTTCCTCGGAAGTCATTAGCATGTCGTCTGACTGCTCTGTACATCCAGAAAGTAGCAAAATGCTGAGGCATAGAAACCTTGTAAGTTGTTGGCACGTATAAATTTTATAAGTCATAAAAATGGGTCCTCACAATGAGAAGATCCTTTGTTTAAATACTGGTTAAAAATCCTCCTTAACGGCGCGTCACCACAAATGATTATTTAATATTATACCACATTCTGCAGAAAAGATGACCAGTTTTGCCTCATAGTAATGTTCTATCTATCAATCGTGGGAATTGGGTTGACAAAATATTTACACACCTCAGATGTAAACCTACTTGGAAGTGTCTCGTTTAATGTGCTATAATAGTCGAGACTCATGGATGAATCCAAAGGAGAAGAGAGATGAAGTTGAGAGTGGCTTTCACACTACTGCTTTTAGCAATGGTCGCATTTGCCGGGTGTTATACGCAGGTCGGCTATCATGCATCTTCGGGTTTTGATCAGAAATACAATAGGATTTTGGAAGAAGAGAAAACGGAAGAGGGTTCTGAGGCGGGATCGGAAGGATTAAAGTCAGAGGATGCTGAAGAATCGGAAGGTTATTACGGGCGACGGAAGTATACCCGTCGTACCGTTTACGCGTCCCCTTCCAGTTACGGTAACTATTGGATGCCTTACATGCCGTATCCGTATGGCTATTATCTACCGGGTGTGCGATATTATCCGCATCCTTGGTTTTACGGATATAGGTATTACGGTTACGCACCCTATTATCGAGGCTATTATCCTTATACAAACGTCTACCGACGGTACTATCGCGGAAGTCGATATGTGCCACTTTCACGGCGGACGTACAAAAAAGGTGATTTGCGGTTGGAAAATAAGCGTTCTCGGAGTTCACGCAGCGTGACTTCACCAAAGTCAAGATCGGAACGACTGCAGCGACGGGCAAAAGATCGGAACGAAAAATAGTGGAAGGGTGGGTCTACGGAGAAACACTGCAAAATCCGAAACCCACCTGAATGAATCGCAAGGAAAAATTAAAAAATGGAGGAATCGGAACAATGAAACGAACAGTGTATACGATTTTTATTTTCCTGTTTGCTGCCGTGTTTTTTACGACTGTCGGTGTAGCACAAGTAGAAGAGATGGCGATCGGGAAAACGTTTGGTGTCGGGGCACGAACAATGGGGATGGGAGGTGCTTCACTTGCACTCTCAGATGATTTCACCGCCCTCTATTGGAATCCGGCAGGGATGGCGCAAATCCAAAAATTCGAGATGTTCAGCAGCCTGTCGCACAACACAGCGATTGCTGATACCTATTTTACGGGTGATGCAGTGAAAACAGCAACGAGTCGCTCACAGATGCGTCTGAATTCTATCGGATTTGTTTACCCGTTTCTGACGAAACAAGGCGGTTTGGCGATCGCTTTCGGTTACAACCGTTCGCAGAATTTCGACGATCAGATCGCAATTCAAGGTGTTGATCCCAGCAATGGCACCGAATTCAGCGGACTTGCCATAGATGAAACCAACGCAAATAGTGGAGGCATCGGAATTTGGAGTTTTGGAACGAGCGTATATATCTCAAAGCGGATCCTGATTGGAGGTTCCCTGGATTTTTGGCAAGGAAACAGTCTCAATGAATTGGATACAACCGCTACTGACATCGCAAACATAGACCGGGAATTGGCACGTTTCAGATACCAAGACGAAATTGATCGCGAATATTCGGGTATAGGCGGTAGGATAGGACTTTTAGCGCACCTGACGGATACTGTCAGCCTCGGTCTGACCTTCGTCACACCCGTCGAATTGGGCGTTGATGAACTCTGGTATGAATCAACTCGGGTGGTCTATGATGACGGTGAGGAAACATCTGATGCACTCGACGGCGCACAAACGTTTGATATTGAGCGTCCCTTTGAAATAGGAGCCGGTGCTGCTGTGAAATTATTCAACAAACAGTTGATTTTAGCTGGAGATGTTCAATTCACGGACTGGAGACAGACGCGCTACGATCCGAGTCCGGCGGAGGATATTTCAGAAGATAATTTTGAGAGATTCTACGACACAACCCTTCAGGTGAGACTCGGCGCGGAATATCAGATACCCATCATTGCAACACATATCCGTCTTGGCTATCTTCGCGACCCTATCCCGTTCAGATATACCCAGGTAGATACGTATGATTTCTTGACAGCAGGAGTCGGTAAAATTTTCGAGGATTCCTTGAAACTCGATGCTACATATGTGCTCGGTGGTTGGGCACAACAACGCAATGAGGTCAAAACCGAACACTTGACACATCGAGTGTTTGTATCGGCAGCGTATCGGTTTTAGGTTGGTTATCGGTTGTCAGTTACCAGTTTTCAGGTAAGAAGACTCTGTTAACAATTGCCCATCCTTAGAGAACTTCAAGCAGGGGGGGATTGTTAGAATCTCTTTTAACCGACGACTGATAACCGACAACTGACAACTATTAGACCAATTGAATATAACCCATCTGGGTGCCATCGCCTTTTCGGAGTTCACCGCGTATGATACGTGTGTATCCGCCGTTTCGGTCTTGATATCGCGGTCCGATGTCATCGAACAGTTTACGCAAGATGTTCTGTTTATCGATTCCACTGCCCTCTTCTCCCCTTCTGGGTTTGTAATGCAGGTTCGTCCCATAGAGCATCTTTGCGGCTTGCCGACGTGCGGGTAGATCTCCACGTTTCGCGAGCGTAATCAACTTTTCAGCGACACGCCGAAGTTCTTTACACTTCGGTAACGTTGTCCGAATTTGTTCATGTTCAAATAGTGCCGTGGCTTGGTTGCGGAAAAGTGCTTTTCGATGACTGGTCGTTCGTCCCAATTTCCTTCCACGTTTTCTATGGCGCATCGTTTTCCTCCATGTCCGCGTTGTCGTGAAGAATTTACGTAGCGGGTTGCAAGGGAGCTTGCATCATATCTTCTTCGTCGATGTCCGCGTCGTCTACATCGTCCAGATTCATTCCGAGGGAAAGTCCCATGTTGTCAAGTTGTTCCTTAATTTCGTTCAGCGATGTCCGCCCGAAATTCTTGTACTCCAACATATCCTTTTCCTCTTTTGTGACGAGTTCTCGTATGGTTTTAATATTAGCAGTTTCAAGACAGTTGCTGGCGCGAACTGAGAGTTCAAGCTCGGAAACGGGTTTCGCGAGATAGCGGTTGCGGCGCAGTTTCGCCTCATCAATCTCAGGTTCCGGTTCAACATAGCTTTCGTCAAATTCTGTAAAGATCTCGAGTTGTTGCAGCAAGATGTTCGCAGCGCGTGTGACAGCTTCCTTCGCTGTGATCGTCGCATCCGTCCAGACTTCGAGGTTGAGTTTATCGAAGTTCGTCATATCTCCGACACGTGTTTCCTCTACCCAAAAGTTGACTTTCTCAACGGGTGAGAACTTCGCGTCAACCGGAATCAATCCGATGTCGTGCCGCGGTGGTCTGTGCTCTTCGGCGAGAGAGTAGCCTCTTCCGGTTTGCACGTGAATCTCTAAGTCCAATCCTTCGCATTCATCGAGGGTCGCTATATGCTGGTCAGGGTTTATAATCTCAACGTACGCATTCGGACGAATGTCAGCAGCTGTAATTTCGCCGGAACCTTCTGCTGTCAGTGTGAGTCGCATTGGATCGTCGGTTGATATGTTTAATCGGATCTCTTTGAGATTGAGAATAATCTGTACGACATCTTCCAGAACTCCGGGAATCGTAGCGTACTCGTGCTTTACTTGCTCAATTTGAACAGCTGTAATCGCTGCACCTTTAATTGAAGAAAGGAGGACTCGGCGTAGTGAATTGCCGAGGGTCATCCCAAATCCGCGCTCGAAAGGTTCAGCGGTATACTTCGCGTAATCGGGGCGTAACGAGACTGTATCAGTTTTCAGCCGTTCGGGCATTTCTAGCTCGGACCTTATCATCGATTTCCTCCTACAGGAATAGATTAAGTGTTAGCATACGGACAAACTGAGCGGCAGCGTGTTTTTCTTTCGTACACGCCCTCTTAATTTTCTGTCTGTATTGTATTTTCGGACATCCCCTAATTTCCTCGTGTGAGGTAGATTGCTGCTAAGCTCTTGATTGGATATAATAGGTACGCAATAGTATCGCATACGGGTTTATGAAACCTATATGCAGTAACACACGGGTATGGGGATGTACCTATCGGGAGTAATGTTCAATGATGAGTTGCATTTCAAGGTCCGCAGCGATCTGCTCCACCACCGGTACACCCTGAACACGCCCTTCTGGTTTGTCCCTATCAATTTCCAGCCATTCAGGTGCCCCGCGATGCTGTGAGTAATCTAATGCCTCTTGAATAGTAGCGAGATGCTGACTCCGTTCGCGTGGCGTAATGACATCTCCGACTTTCACTACATAAGAAGGGATGTTAACTCGCTTGCCATTCACCGTGAAGTGGTTGTGCTTCACAAGTTGGCGCGCCTGATTTCTGGAAGTTGCGAATCCGAGTCGATAAACGACATTGTCTAACCGGCTTTCAAGGAAACTAATTAAGTTCTCGCCAGCGATACCGGTTTGGCGCGCCGCTTTGAAATAATAATTCCGAAATTGTTTCTCAAAAACACCGTAAGTCCGTTTCACTTTCTGTTTAGCGCGCAACTGTCGTCGGAAGTCGTCACCGCGACCTCTGCGCTGAATAGTCTGTCCGTGTTCGCCAGGCGGATAACTGCGGCGTTCAAAAGAACACTTCGGACCATCGCAGCGCCGCCCTTTCAGAAAGAGTTTTTCACCTTCCCGTCGACATAATTTACAGACTGAATCTAAATATCTGCTCATTCCGTCTCCTTGTATATAAAAACCCTTAAACCCGTCGTCTCTTCGGCGGACGACATCCATTGTGTGGGATCGGAGTCACGTCCTTCATTAAACTAATTTCGAGACCGGCTGCAGCGAGTGCCCGTATTGAAGACTCGCGTCCTGATCCGGGCCCCTTGACTCTAACCTCTACGCGTTTCACGCCGTGATCCATTGCTCTGCGGGCACACGCTTCTGCTGTTTGTTGTGCAGCAAAGGGCGTTGACTTCCGTGAACCAGTAAAGGTCATACCGGCGTTTGCCCACGCAACAGTATTTCCGTTTAAGTCTGTTATCGTAATAATTGTATTATTGAAGGTCGCCTGTATGTGTGCGATACCCTCGGGGACGTTCTTGCGTTCCCTTCTTCTTCCACGCAAAACGGTTCTCCTTTCTTATCAGTGGTTGTCGGCTATCGGTTATCAGTTGTCAATGGTAGCAAGTGTGCTAAAGTTGCGAAGTTGATAACTTTACGGACTTCTTTAACTGATAACCATTTCCTCTGATAACCGATAACTGAGGACAATTTCGTTAGCCGCCCTTGCGCGCTGCCTCTTTGGCTTTTCTACCAACGGAAATCGTTCGTGCTTTTCCTTTGCGCGTACGAGCATTGGTATTCGTACGCTGTCCGCGGACAGGTAGCTGCCGACGGTGCCGCAAACCACGATAACTATTGATATCCATTAGCCGTTTAATGTTCTGGTCGATTTCGCGCCGCAAATCACCTTCAATCTTGTATTCTTGAACCTTGTCTCGGAGTTGGTTAATCTCATTTTCAGCGAGGTTATCAACCTTTTTCCCTGGATCCAGGTCAAGATCGGTGACAATTTGTGATGCGGTATAACGACCGATACCATAAATTGCTGTTAGGGCAATATCCACCCGTTTGTCTCGGGGTAAGTCAACCCCTGCTATCCTTGCCATCAGTTTTCTCCTTTTTCTAACTATAGGAATCAGGTCCCAGCACCACTACGTTTCATAGTGGTTTTCCTGTGGATCCCAACCCATTTTAGGTGTTCAAAGGTCAGAACCATCGTGGAACGATGCACAGGATCCCATAGTTTAAAAAGTGGATTAGCCCTGTCTCTGTTTGTGCTTCGGGTTTGAAGGACAAATGACGCGGACTACCCCTTTTCGTTTGACAATTTTACACTGGTTACACATCTTTTTAACAGAAGGTCTGACTTTCATGATGTCCTCTTTCAGGTGAAAGCGCTTAACGCCGTCTGCCTTTGAGCTTACGATCTTTTAAGAATCCTTCATAATGGCGTACCGTTAAATAGGATTCGATTTGTGACATTGTATCTAACACGACACCTACGACAATCAAGATAGAAGCACCTTCCACCATGTTTCCAACGTTAAGCCGACTTGTGATAATAATCGGAATCACGGCGATAGCAGCGAGAAAAACCGCCCCCGGAAGTGTGATACGTGTCAGTGTGGTGTTAATGTAATCTGCAGTCTGTTTACCGGCACGGATACCGGGGATAAAACCGCCGTATTTTTGTAAATCCTCTGCCATTTGAATCGGGTTGATTTGCACGGCTGTGTAGAAATAGGTGAAGCCAATAATTAACAACCCATAAACAGCGAGATACAACGGTGTTCCCGGAGCAATAAGCGTTTCTACACCCGCTACCCATTCCCAATCCCGCGGGAGAAAACCAAGTACAGTCGGTGGAAACTGGATAAGCGTGACAGCGAAGATGATTGGAATCATGCCTGCTGCGTTAACACGAAGCGGCAAATGTGTTGATTGTCCACCAATGACTCTACGTCCGCGAATCTGCCTGCCGTATTGCACCGGAATCTTCCGCACAGAAAGCGTGATAAACACAGTTCCCATGACCGCTACAACAACAAGACCGACTAAGAGAGCGAGTTGTAAAATGCCGAACTCTGGTCTCGTTACCAAATTATTGAAAACAGTTGTAACACCGCCGGGCAATCCAGCAATAATACCGACTGTGATAATTAACGAAATACCTTGTCCAATGCCGCGTTCAGTAATCTGTTCACCCAACCACATTACAAAAGAGGTACCTGCTGTGAGCGTCAAGACTACGAGAAAATGCCACCATAAATTAGGATCCCTGACAATCTCACCTGCTTGTCCTGTAATGTTCTCTGGATTCCGCAAGACGATGCTGATCGTTATGCCTTGAATGATACTGAGTATAACCGTGCCATATCGCGTATACTGAGTGATCTTCTTTCTGCCGTCAGGTTCTTTGGAGAGTTTCTCCAATGAAGGAACAATGACAGCGAGGAGCTGCATAATGATTGAGGCACTGATATAAGGTTGTATGCCGAGCGCGAAAATTGTCATCTGGCTAAAGGCACCACCAGAAAACAGGTCAATGAATCCAATGACATTACCCCCGCGCTCCATAAGTTGCTGAAAAAAAGCTTCAAGTGCCTGGTCGTCGATACCCGGAAGCGTAATGTGGGCACCAAGGCGGTAAACAATCAAGAGCAACGCTGTAAACATGATGCGTTTCCGCAATTCGGGTATTTTAAAAGCGTTTTGAAATGCCTTAATCACTTATTTCTTTTCCTCCTCGCCTGCAAGTTCTCACGCAGCGTTGCCAGTATTTGCGCGCATCTCAAGGACTTCGGTTGTGCCACCTTTGGATTCAATTTTCTCGATTGCGGATTTTGAGAAGCGATGCGCTTGGACTTTCAGCTGTTTTTCCAGTTCACCGTCGCCGAGTATCTTTACCAGCGCATTCTTCCGTTTAATTAAGCCTGCTTCGCGTAGGGCTTCAAGACTAACGACCGCTGCGTCCTCAAACAGATTAAGGGTTTCTACGTTAATGATGTCGTATTCAACTCGTTTATGTGCAGTCCGCCGCGGTCCTCGCTTCGGGAGCCGACGCACGAGCGGCATCTGCCCGCCTTCAAACCATGCGGGAATTGAACTGCCAGATCGAGATTTTTGTCCCTTGTGACCACGACCACAAGTGCCACCCTTACCCGAAGCGTTGCCTCTCCCTACCCGCTTTCTGGAACGGTTTGCACCAGGCGCAGGTTTGAGTTCATTCAGTTTCATCAGGATTTACTCCATTCCTTTATGGCTATCGGCTGTCGGCTTTCAATTGTCAGGTAAAAGGAATTTGAATGTTCAATTACCCTCTTTCTGACCACTGACTGCTAACCGCTGATTACCAATCTTTAGCGTTTCTTGAGTAGTTCTTCGACGGGCAGGTCTCTTAACCGTGCGACTTCGTTAACATCTTTGAGGTTTTTCAACCCTAACATAGTAGCTTCAGCGATATTTTTCACGTTTCGCGAAGAAAGACATTTAGTCAACGCATCTCGAACGCCTGCAAATTCGAGGATAGCACGTGTTGCATTCCCTGCGATGATACCTGTTCCCGGACTCGCCGGTTTTAACAAAACTTTGGCAGATTTGAATTCGCTGACGATCTCATGTGGAAGTGTGCCGTTGACGATTGGAACCCGAATCAGATTTTTTCGGGCATCCGCGAAACTTTTTCGGAGCGCGCCTGCTACCTCGCTCGCGCTTCCGAATCCAATACCAACAATACCGTCACGATTGCCAACAACGGTGAGCGAATTGAAACTGGGCGTGCGCCGCCCTTTACCGACTCGCATCACGCGGTTGATTTTAATCATGCGCTCCTCAAATTCAAAGTCATCAGGGTTGATTTTATCTTTCAGCAAAGAAATCTCCTATCCGGTGTTAGTCCTGTTATCTTAGGTATAGCGTCAATCCTACAATCTTTCTGACAACAGAACCCGGTTCGCGGGGTATTTAAAACTTCAATCCTTCCGCTTTCGCAGCTTCAGCAAGCGCTTTTATGCGCCCATGGTAGAGATGTCCGCCCCGGTCAAAGACCACTACCTCAATCTTCTGCTGTTTGGCTTTTTGCGCGATAAGGGCACCAACGCTTTCCGCTGCCGTTACATTTCCGCCGGTTGAAAGGTTCTCTTTCAGTTCAGGGGACAAAGTTGAGGCTTCCGCGACCGTCACGCCAAGTTCATCGTTAATAAGCTGCGCATAAATATGTTTTGTGCTTCGAAAAACAGAGAGCCTCGGTCTGTTACCGGTGCCACTAATCTTTTGGCGGACACGTCTCCGGCGCCGTAAATGGCCCATCCGTTTCTTTTTAATGAGTGCCAAGGGTTCTCCTTATTACTATAAACACGCTTGCTATTTCCTAACGCACAAAGTCTAATAACGTTAGCCAATAGCAGCTTTTCCTTCTTTATCTCGAACGCGCTCCCCGTCGTAGCGGATACCTTTGGAAGGTTTGTAAATTTCCGGTTTCTTAATTTGACGAATAGAAGCCGCTACTTGTCCAACCAGTTGTTTATCAATGCCACTGACAATAACGGGTGTGTGGGTCTGTCCATCTATTGTTTCAGTCGCTTCAACACTCAATGTTATTCCCTCAGGTGGGGTATAAGTGACGGAGTGCGAATAGCCAACGTCAAGAACCAAATTTTTATCGCGATTGACTTCGGCACGATAACCCGTACCAACGACTCTTAGTTTTTTCTCAAAGCCTTCTGAAACACCAGCAATCATGTTAGCGATGAGGCTACGTGCCAATCCGTGCAAGGCTTTGTATTGTTTGAGTTCACTCGTTCTTTGGACGGTTAGGACGTTTTCCTCAAGCGTCGCATTGATCCCTTCTGGAAGTTTCCAATTGAGACTCCCTTTCGGTCCATCCACCTGCACGTCGCTTTTGTCCAAAACTACCTGCACCTTGTCAGGCACCGGAATCGGTTGTAGTCCAATACGTGACATTCTATCTCTCCCAACTCGTTGAGAGTCATCAGCAAGATTTTACCAGACGTAGCAAAGGACTTCACCGCCGATTTTTTCTCTACGGCATTCTGGGGTGGTTTTTAGCCCCCCAGATGTCGATAAGATTGCGACACCAAGTCCTCCGTAAACCCGTGGCAGATTATCGGCTTTCGCGTAAACTCGCCTGCCGGGTTTGCTGACGCGCCTAAGGTTTGTGATGACCTTCTCTTTTTTTGTGTTTCCGTATTTCAAGTAAATTCTTAAAATCCCCTGTTTTTCGTCTTCAAGTAAGCGGTAGTTGCGGACGAAACCTTCTTCTGCCAAAATGCGTGCGATCTCAGCTTTGACTTTTGAAGAGGGAATTTCAACGCGTTCATGTCCTGCCATATTGGCATTGCGGATACGGGTCAACATATCTGCAATCGGATCGGTCATCGACATGAAAGATTCTCCTTATTTGTTCTCGTTTCTGAAGGGTCGCTGTGCCCGTCATGTTTCTGTAATTGAGGACAACTTTCAGTTTTTACCAACTCGCCTTTCGGACACCGGGGATTTTACCGGCGCGGGCATAGAGGCGAAAACATATGCGACACAATTCAAACTTGCGAAGATACCCACGCGCCCTACCGCAACTTTTACAGCGGCTGTATTGTCGGGTTTGGAACCGCGGGGTTCTTTTCTGTTTCGCAATCCATGATTTACTTGCCAATCTGGATGCTCCTTTCCTGACTTACCCGTAATGTGTACGGATGTTGGAAGTTAGCTGCGGATTCAGGGAAGCCTATGTGCTTGGTTGTAGATTTACCAAAAAACCCTGCACACTGAATCTATTGCCGAAACGGCATCCCCAGCAGTTTTAGCAACTCGTGACCTTCTTCGTCCGTTGGCGCGGTGGTAACAATGGTTACATTCAGTCCGCGGATGTCGTTAACTTTGTCGTACTCAATTTCGGGAAAAATTAACTGCTCGGTGAGACCGAGGGAATAGTTACCGCGACCATCAAAAGAATCAGGCGATACACCACGAAAGTCCCGAATTTGGGGGAGTACGACGTTAATCAAGCGATTGAGGAACTCATACATCCTTTGCTGCCGAAGTGTAACCTTACACCCGATAGCCATGCCCGGCGTACGTCCTAACTTCGATGGACCTCTGATTTTGAAGGCAGAGATCGACTTTTTGGCACGGGTGATGATTGCCCGTTGCCCCGCAATTAGACTCAATTCTTCGACGGCATCTTCCAATACGTTTGGAGTCTGAACCGCCGCACCAACACCGATGTTCAGTGTAACCTTGTCCAATTTCGGAATCTGCATCACATTTTCATAGTTAAAGTGATTTTGCAGTGCGGGTATGACTTCCGATTGATAAAATTCTTTGAATGGGCTCATAAGCCTTGTATCCTATAGAAATCGTGTATTCCATGAAGGGGGCTGTTATAGGACACCTCTTCTGCGGTGTCTGGAGCGATCTGCTCCGGTTTAGGCATCAACCTTTTTGAGGTTAGAAACGTGAATAGTGCCTTCGCGTTCAACAACACCACCTTGTCCTGCTTGGTTGGGCCGAAGGTGTCGTGTGACGATATGAACGCCTTCAACGATTGCCCGCTGTTTCTTTGGGAACACCTCTAAAACAACACCTTGTCTACCCCGGTTCTTCCCACTAAGAACTACTACCGTGTCATCCTTCTTGATATGTAGTTTTTGCTTTGCCACAATCGTCCTCCTAAATAACCTCCGGTGCAAGCGAGACAATTCGGGTGAACTTCTTTTCCCTGAGTTCACGAGCAACTGGTCCGAAAATTCGGGTGCCACGTGGTTCATTCTGCGGGTCAATTAGAACCGCAGCATTCTGGTCGAATTTAATATAGGAGCCGTCTGCACGTCGATATTCTTTGGTAGTACGGACAACGACTGCGCGCACAACTTCACCAGCAGTTACCTGTGTATTAGGTATCGCTTCCTTAATGCTTGCTACGATCACGTCGCCTACGCGCGCATAGCGACGACGAGTTCCACCAAGCACGCTAATGCACATTAATTGCCTTGCGCCAGTATTATCAGCACAGGTTAATCGAGTATATGATTGAACCATTTTTATATCCTCCTCTATCGTTTTCAAAGCGGTTTGTTTGGAAACGTCAGAGTGGAGATCAAACCCTTTCTTCTCAAGTGCTATACGATCCACGTTGCTACGCTATTTGGTTTCACAGACACGTTACAAACCACGCGTGCTATTGGTAGAGGCACTTCTTAATCGTTTGCGGGTTGTACTGAGCTTACTATCGCTTGGACCCGCCACCTTTTATGACGACTCAGCGGCCGGGTTTCGACAACCTGCACCACGTCACCGACGTTACAACTATTCTGCTCATCGTGAGCCAAAACCTTTTTCGTTTTCCGGACTACCTTTTTGTAAAGGGGATGTTGATAGCGCCGAACAAGTGACACTGCGACAGTTTTGTCCATACTGTTACCTGTAACAAGACCTGTCCGAGATTTACGATGTTTTCGTCTTTCCTCGTTCAACTTTATCCTCCAAACCAGTCAAAACCTATTTTTTGTAAGTACACAGTACAAATTTGGCGAAACGGAATACTGCTGAGGCACGCAACCTTGCCCTATGAGTTCCATTACTCTGAACGGGACCTTAGAACAGTTTTCACACGTGCAATGTCCTTCCGGATCTTTCCAATAAGCGTTGTGTCCTCTTGTTGGCCTAAGATATTTCGGAATTTCTGGTTAAACAAATTCTCTTTCAGAGCCTTCAGTTCACCTTCTAATTCTTCGGTTGTCTTTCCTCGTAGTTCATCCGCTTTCATTTTTCCGAATCTCCTTGCGTGTTCTCAAACCACGGGGCTGCGTTACTACACCCATGATTTTTCCAACGTCGGAGTCGCAGACGAAATTACTCATTCCGTGCAACGAACTTAGTTTTGATTGGCAATTTGTGGGCGGCTCGTTCCATCGCCCCTTTTGCATCTTCAAGCGAAACCCCGCTTAATTCGTAAAGGACTCTACCGGGTTTAACAACAGCAACCCAATGTTCAGGCGGACCCTTTTTACCTTTACCCATGCGTGTTTCAGCAGGTTGTTTACTCAGTGGTTTATGTGGAAAAATTTTAATCCAAAGTTTTCCACCACGGCGTACATATCGCGTAATAGCGACACGTGCCGATTCAATTTGGTTGCTGGTAATCCAACCAGCTTCCATCGCTTGCAAGCCGTACTCACCAAAGTTAATCCTGGAACCTCGGAGCGGCTTTCCACGGCGTTTTCCGCGATGCACATACCGGCGCATCACACGTTTCGGCATTAACACTTAAATGCCTCCTTAAAAGTCATAAATGCGGTTATCAACGACTCTCAGAGTTCCCTCCGCTCCGACGTTGCCGACGACGACCTCTGCCTCTACCCTGTTCACCTCTGCCTCTACCTTGCTCACCGGATTGTCCAGAACGTCTGTCACTACGGCGGCGTTCGGAACGTTGCGAACCTGTGTCTTCACGGCGCCCAGATTGACGGCGGACAGACGGTTCACCTTTTAATTTGTCCGGGACCCCAATAATTTCACCTTTAAAAATCCATGTTTTGACCCCGATTTTACCGTATGTCGTGTTTGCTTCCGTAAACCCGTAGTCAACATCGGCTCTGAGTGTGTGAAGAGGTACCCGTCCTTCGATACTCGACTCCGCACGGGCAATTTCCTTACCATCCAACCTGCCACTCACCATGATCTTAACGCCCAATGCACCTGCTTGTATTGAACCGGAAATTTTACGCCGCATCGCTTGCTTAAAGCCAGCACGGCGTTCTATTTGTGTCGCTACATCTTCTGCTACGAGTTGCGCATCAAGTTCTGGTTCTCTGATTTCCGAGACATTAATCCGGACAGAACAACCGACCTCTTTTTCGATGAGTGCTTGTAGCTTCTCGGCTTCTGCACCGCGGCGACCGATCACGATACCTGGGCGGGCTGTATGGATATTAATACTGCAGCGGTCAGCGACGCGTTCCACTTCAACACGCGAAATACCAGCACGCGCAAGTTGCTCTTTGACGAACTCTTGAATTTTAAAATCTTCGTGGAGCCACTTGGCGTAATCGCGTTCACTGTACCACTTTGAATCCCACGTTTCAATGATTCCTAAGCGTAATCCACGCGGGTGAGTTTTTTGTCCCACGCAAACCTCCTGTCAAACTATTTCCCGTTCGCTATGGTGCTATCGGCGCGTTGTCAGCGTGTTGTTACTCACCATTTTCGCTACTCTCTTCATCAACAACAACGACGATATGACTGCTCCGTTTTAGAATTCTATTTGCCATGCCTCGCGCCCGGGGACGTATCCATTTCCGCGTAATCCCTTCATCAACCCGAATCTCTTTGACATATAAGTTTGTGATATCGATGTTCGGATCCTGATATTGCGCATTTGCAGCTGCTGACTGAATCAGTTTGTAAATTATAGGGGACGCGGCTTTATGCGTAAAGCGCAGCTGACTTAACGCATCCTCAACATACTGATTACGGACGAGATCGGCTACTAAGCGTGCTTTCCGGGGTGCAACCGACGCGTTCCTAATCTTAGATCTGGCTTCCATCAGTGTCTCCTAATAAAAGCAATTAACTGATTTCATCGTGATTTATATGAGACATTCAAACGCATCACTTCATAAAAGAGCATGCAACGTGCCTCAATCTGCGATGAAGGCTATCACAAAATTATCTTCTGGCAACAACACCACCACCACCGCCACCACCAGCATGAGAGCGGAAGGTGCGAGTTGGCGAGAATTCCCCCAGCTTATGTCCTACCATGTTCTCCGTAATGTACACCGGAAAGAATTTTTTGCCGTTATAAATCGCCAAAGTGTGTCCTACCAACTCAGGGGTAATCATTGAACGACGGGACCAAGTCCGAATCACCCGCTTGCTACCGGAACGTTCCATAGCAGCTACCTTCTTAGCAAGTTTGGTATCTATGTAAGGTCCTTTTTTCAGAGAGCGCGCCATTATGTTCTCCTCTACCTTGTAAACATTTAGTCCGTACCGAACGAGGCGTTACGAAAAGGATTATTTACGTTTTCCAACAATATAACGACCCGATTTCTTCTTCGGATTTCGCGTCTTATATCCCTTCGTTGGAACGCCCCAAGGGGTAACTGGATGTCTACCACCGGAGCTCTTCCCTTCTCCACCGCCATGTGGATGATCAATCGGATTCATTGCCACACCACGAACCTTCGGTCGTTTTCCGAGCCATCTTGAGCGGCCCGCTTTACCGATGACGATTTTACTAACGTTGCCAACTTGTCCAAGTGTTGCCATTGCTTGCACTAAGACAAGCCGAATTTCGCCTGACGGAAGTCGGATACGCGCGTATTTTCCTTCTCTGTCAACCAATTGCGCAGCACCGCCAGCACTCCGTACCAGTTGTCCACCTTTGCCAGGATGCATCTCTATGTTATGAATTGAGGAGCCGAGCGGAATCCTTTCAAGCGGTAAAGCGTTACCAACGCGAATTTCCGCGTCCGCACCTGAATTTAACATGTCGCCAACCTGAATACCAACAGGCGCGAGAATGTAACGTTTTTCGCCGTCAACATAGTGTAGCAGTGCTATATGTGCTGACCGATTCGGATCGTATTCAATTGAGGCAACTTTAGCAGGGATGCCAAACTTGTCTCGTTTGAAATCAATGACCCGGTATCGACGTTTGTGGCCGCCACCACGCCGTCTCACTGTCATACGACCACTGGCATTTCGACCAGCTTTCTGCTTCATACCTTTGACAAGAGATTTCTCCGGTTTGTCCCGCGTAATTTCTTCAAAGGTATACCCGGTCATAAACCGGCGACTTGGGGTTATCGGTGAATAAGTTTTAGGCACTCTGATTTCCTCACTTGATGTCCCTATAATATCGTTTCAAAGGCTTGGATGGTTGCACCTTCTCTTAAAGTAATGATCGCTTTCTTCCAATTCGGTTTTCTACCACGTTGGTAACGCAACATTTTACCTTTAGGTTTGCCGCGAACGCGCATCGTACGAACTTTGAGAATATCCCCTTCAATATCGAACAATTCTTCCGCAGCTCGCCGAATTTGGGGTTTCGTCGCATCGCGATTAACAACAAACGCGTACTTGTTACCCTCGCGGAGTATTGTGCTTTTCTCCGTGATTAGTGGCTGTAATATAACCTGATATGCGTCTTTCATCAGCTTTATCCTTCTGTCTCTACACCAATGCTGACAAATTTGGATTCCAGTTTCTCAGCGGCGTTTTCAGTGATTATCAGTGTGTCATGCCACATGACCTGATAAACGTTGAGGTTATTCCAGATGCAGCTATTAACTTGTGGAATGTTCCTTACAGAGAGGTGGATATTCGTGTCGTGTTCATTGAGAACCAGCAACACTTTTCCTTCAGCATTCACAGCCTTTAACATGTTGATGATGTCCTTGGTTCGCGGGCGTTCGAGTGTGAAATCTTCAACAAGAATGCACTGCTGATTCTGAAACCTGTCTGCAAGTGCGCTGTGGAGCCCAAGTTGACGAACCCGTTTCGGGGTGTATTGCCGGTAACTGCGCGGTTTCGGTCCGAATGCGACACCACCATGCACTCGATTTGGAGACTTCGCATGTCCGACACGAGCCCTACCGGTTCCCTTTTGGCGGTAGAGTTTTCTTCCGCTGCCTTTCACCTCACTCCGAGTTTTCGTTGACGCAGTACCTTGCCGTTGATTGGCGAGGTAGGCAACGACACACTGGTGGATCACAGGGACATTTACCTCAGTATTGGTAAAGGCATCGGCTAATTCCTTTTCGTGAAGGACGGCTCCGGATCTGTTGTGTACAGCTAAAGTTGACATATTTTCCTCTTGACAATCTGTTTGGTGGAGATTGTCTACCTATGCACTCGGTGCTTTAGATGCCTTTCTAATCAGAAGTAAACCGTTGGGTGGTCCGGGAACAGCCCCTTTTATCACCAACAGGTTACGTTCAGGATCGGCTTGAATCACAGGTAAATTTTGGATAGTATGGCGTTTAGCACCCGAACGTCCAGCCATCCGTTTTCCTTTGAAGACTCGTGACGGTGTCGCGCTCGCTCCAATCGAGCCGGGACGCCGAAGGTCTTGTTCCCCACCGTGGCTCTTCTTACCACCAGCGAACTTCCAGCGTTTTACGACACCCGTGAAACCACGTCCTTTTGAGGTACCGGTCACATCAACAAGTTCACCCTCTGAAAAGACACTGGCATCAACAACACTTCCTACGGATACGTCTTCGAGGCTCTGCACACGAAACTCCCGAAGCACAAAAGTTGGATCAACTTCGGCTTTGGCGAAATGTCCACGCTTCGGACTATTCACGCGGCTCTCTTTCCGTTCTCCGAAACCTAACTGAACTGCTTGGTATCCGTCTTTTTCTGCTGTTTTGAGTTGAACAATTGGACAAGGACCTGCTTCAATGACGGTAACAGGCACGGCTTCTCCTGAATCCTCAAAGATTTGTGTCATGCCGACTTTGCGGCCAATAATTCCATTAACCATTTTCTTTCGCCTTTTTTAATGGTTGTCAGTTGTCAGGGACCAGTAAGAGGTTTTCGTTTAACGAACCCCTCTTTAACTGAAAACCGATAACCGATAACCGACGACTATTTTCTACAGAAGCGTAATTTTGACATCGACACCTGCCGGCAGGTCCAAACGCATCAAAGCATCAACGGTTTTAGGGGTCGTCTCTAAGATATCCAGCAGACGTTTATGAATCCGCATCTCAAACTGTTCACGCGACTTCTTGTCTGTAAACGTTGAACGTTGAACGGTGTAGGTATGCTTTTTCGTCGGCAATGGAATCGGACCGGAGACAGCTGCGCCCGTACGTTTCGCAGTTTCTGCTATCTGCTTTGACGACAGGTCTAACAACCGATAGTCAAATGCCTTGAGCCGGATGCGAATTTTTTGATTGTCCATCTTTTCGTATCGCCTTTATCAAACAGAGCATTGCCACTGTTTTACATACCCAACGCTCTGTGTCGATAGCATTAAAAGGGCAGGACGTGAGTCCTGCCCTAAACGTTTTATTCAATGATTTTGGACACAACACCGGCACCGACAGTTTGGCCGCCTTCCCTAATCGCGAATCGGAGTTGTTCTTCCATCGCGATCGGTTTGGAAAGTTTTACGGTGATCTTTGCGTTGTCGCCAGGCATAATCATTTCGATGCCTTCTGGGAGATTCATCTCTCCGGTTACGTCGGTTGTCCGGAAATAGAACTGCGGTCTGTAGCCGCTAAAGAATGGATTCCAACGTCCGCCTTCATCTTTTGTGAGAATATAGGCTTCGGCTTCAAATTGCGTATGCGGCGTAACGGTCCCAGGGACTGCTAAGACTTGTCCACGTTCAACCTCATCACGCTCAACACCACGTAGCAGCGCACCGAGATTGTCACCAGCTTGACCTTCGTCGAGGCTTTTCTTAAACATCTCAACACCCGTGACGACGGTGTCCTGTGTTTCGCGCAAACCAACGATTTCAACCGTGTTTCCGATTTCAACGGTACCACGTTCCACACGTCCCGTTACAACAGTACCACGTCCACTGATGGTGAAGATGTCTTCTATCGGCATCAGGAAGGGTCTGTCCGTATCACGCACAGGTTCTGGAATGTAATCATCAACAGCTTCCATGAGTTCCAGAATTGGTTGACATGCTTCGTTGCCCGGATCGCCGCCGGATTCCATCGCTTCAAGGGCGGAACCTATGACGATAGGAATATCGTCACCAGGGAAGTCATAATCGCTGAGCAATTCGCGAACTTCCAATTCAACGAGTTCAAGAAGCTCTTCGTCATCAACCATATCTGCTTTATTCAGGAAAACAACGAGAGAGGGCACGTTCACCTGCCGCGCGAGTAGCACGTGCTCACGCGTTTGAGGCATAGGACCATCAGCAGCGGATACAACGAGGATCGCGCCATCCATCTGTGCTGCACCGGTAATCATGTTCTTGATATAGTCGGCGTGTCCAGGGCAATCCACGTGTGCATAATGCCGATTCTCGGTTTCATATTCAACGTGTGCTGTGTTAATGGTAATGCCACGCTCTTTTTCTTCTGGTGCCTTGTCGATTTCGTCATATTCCATGACGTAATCGGTATCGGCAAGCTTTGAGAGCACCATAGTAATTGCTGCTGTCAGCGTCGTCTTACCGTGGTCAACGTGGCCGATTGTTCCAACATTAACGTGCGGCTTAGTTCTTTCAAATGTTTCCTTAGCCATTTTTGTCCGAGCTCCACTAAAAGTTTATTGTTGCGGGCATTGTAGGCGCGGTTTACAGTATTTCCACTATCGACTTACAATATCTGCCTTAAAACTGCGCATCCCCGTTTCTATGAAATGTTCAAACGTGTTGGCGTCCGAACACACCTTTTAACTAAATCTTGTGTCCGCTTATGGGAAGTCAGAACACTCCCACAGTTCGGACACTTCACAATTACTTAACGATTCGCTGATGAAATTAAGTCCTCCATTACACTCGTGGGGACTTCGTTATAGTGTGCAAACTCCATAGAGTAGTTGGCTCTACCCTGTGTGAGCGACCTAAGGGTTTTGACGTACCCAAACATTTCCGAGAGAGGCACATCAACACTGATAACTTGAATACGAGATTTCGCTTGCGTTTCCGTATTACGTATCTGTGCACGCCGCGAATTTAAATCTCCTATCACTTTGCCGAGATATTCGTCAGGGACGATAACCTCAACGTCCATAATCGGTTCAAGCAGTATTGGTGAGGCTACCTTCATTGCATCCTTAAATGCCATTGAACCCGCGATAGAAAACGCCATTTCCGATGAATCTACGGCGTGATGTGAACCATCAATCAGTCTTACGGCTACATCAACAACCGGATAGCCAGCAAGGATACCTACATTCATCGCGTTCTCAATGCCTTTCTGGACGGCTGGGATATATTCCTGTGGAATAACACCACCTTTGGTTTCATCGATGAATTCAAAGCCAGTCCCTTTCTCAAGCGGTTCAACCTCGATCACGACGTGACCGAATTGACCTCTACCACCAGACTGACGGACGAAACGCCCCACAGATTTGACCGGTTTAAGTATTGTTTCTCGATACGCAACCTGCGGATTGCCAACATTCGCTGAGACATTGAACTCACGCACAAGTCTGTCAACAATGATTTCGAGGTGAAGTTCTCCCATACCAGACAGCAACGTTTGTCCTGTTTCACTGTCTTGATGCACTTTGAAGGTGGGGTCCTCTTCGGCGAGTTTCGAGAGCGCAAGATTCAGTTTATCGATATCCGACTGTGTTCGTGGTTCAACTGCGATAGACATTACTGGAAGCGGAAACACCATAGTTTCCAGCGTAATATGCGCCTTCGGATCGCAAAGTGTATCACCCGTTGAGAGGTCTTTTAATCCGATTGCTGCAGCAATGTCGCCCGCGTAAACTGCTTGATGCTCTTCCCGCTTATTCGCGTGCATCTTCATCAATCGTCCGATCCGTTCGTGCTTCCTTGTTTTACTATTATAAACTGTATCCCCTTTCTTGAGGACACCAGAGTATACACGCAGGTAAGTGAGTTTGCCAACGTGTGGATCGGTCATAATCTTGAATGCTAAAGCGCAGAATGGCTCATTGTCATTCGGTGGACGTGTTTCATCTTCTTCCGTCGCTGGATTAAATCCGGCTACTGGCGGTACATCCGTAGGGGCTGGCAGATAGGAGACAATCGCGTCTAAGAGGGGCTGAACACCTTTATTTTTTAAAGCGGTTCCGCATAGGACCGGGACAGCTTTACCAGCGATTACAGCGTTCCGTATTCCTGTTTTAATTTCTTCAGGCGAGATTTCAATACCATCTACGTATTTCATCAGGAGTTCGTCATCGTGATCAGCGATAGCCTCTAACATACGATCCCGATAGTCATTTGCCATTTCCTCCATTTCCTTGGGGATGTCTGTTTCTTGAATAACAGTACCATCACTACCAGCATCGTTCCCGATGTTCCATATCTGGCCCTTCATGGAGATGAGATCTACGATTCCTGTGAACTGTTCCGCCGAACCGATAGGAAGTTGCACCGGGATTGCGGTAGCACCGAGGCGTTCTTCCATCATTTCAACAGTACGGAAGAAGTCGGCACCGGTCCGATCCATTTTATTGACGAATGCAATTCGCGGTATGTCATATTTATCCGCTTGTCTCCAAACGGTTTCAGATTGCGGTTCAACGCCACCAACTGCGCAGAAAACTGCTACCGCACCGTCAAGGACACGGAGGGAGCGTTCAACTTCGACGGTAAAATCAATATGCCCCGGCGTATCAATGATATTGATAGAGTGTTCTTTCCACTGGCAAGTCGTCGCAGCCGCAGTAATTGTAATACCGCGTTCTTGCTCTTGCACCATCCAGTCCATAGCGGTGGTGCCATCGTCTACGTCGCCGATCCGATAAAGTCTGCCGGTATAGTACAGAATGCGTTCGGTTACAGTAGTCTTTCCGGCATCAATATGAGCCATGATACCGATGTTTCGCATGTGGGGCAGTTCTAAGCGTTGTGAATTGTTATTTTTTTTGTCTACCACGGTCCAGCGACTCCTTATTGTCTATTCGCGTTTCGGTTATAAGCCCCGATCACGTTTTTACCATCGGTAATGCGCAAAAGCTCGATTGGCTTCTGCCATGCGATGCTGATCCATTTTTCTGCGGATTGCGCCGCCTTCGTTACGTGAGGCTTCAAGTATCTCGCCTGCAAGGCGTTCTGCCATCCGTCTTTCACCACGCTCGCGCGCCGATTGGATAAGCCAACTAAAAGCCAATCGCTGTTTCCGTTCTGCCTTTACATCGACGGGAACTTGGTAAGTCTGACTACCTACACGCCGTGGCCTAATTTCCAATACCGGTTTAACGTTGTTGATCGCTTGGCGGAACACAGCGAAACCCTCTTCATTCGTCCGAGATTCGATAATCTGAAAACTCTCATAAAGGATGGATTGCGCTGTACTCTTCTTCCCATCCAACATGAGGCTGTTGATGAACTTTGACACTAACTTACTGTTATGAACTGCATCGGGGTTCACATCCCGTTTGCTGATATTTCCACGCCTCGGCATCTACAATCCCTCCGTTGTTTAACCCGGTTTCCGTGTCCCGTATTTTGAGCGACCTTGGCGGCGATTATCAACGCCTGCTGTATCTAACTGCCCACGGACGATGTGGTAACGCACGTTAGCGAGATCCCTCACCTTTCCACCCCGAACCAAAACGACTGAGTGTTCTTGCAAATTGTGATCAATCCCCGGAATGTAACAGGTGGCTTCGTAGCCAGTCGTGAAACGTACCCGAGCCACTTTACGCAGTGCCGAGTTCGGTTTCCTCGGTGTTACCGTTTTCACTTGTAAACAGATACCGCGCCGCTGGGGACACTGCTCAAGCACCGGTGATTTCGTCTTCTTCCGGGATCTTTTGCGCGGTTTTTTGATTAATTGATTAATCGTCGGCATTTCATAACCTCCGAAATGGCATCTTATGGGCTTCTCGCATTAAAAAAGCCCCGCGCGGGGCATCACAACTTCAACAAATTAACGTGGAATTTTGGGTACGACGTTAGAATGTTTTCCGGATAAGTGCCCCTCGTTTCTAAAACAGATTGATTAGGCTTCCAAAACATATATTATACACTATAAATTAGGCGATGTCAAATTTTTTTTGAAAAAAATGCGAAAAATATTGAAATTCTACGAATTTTCTAATTTTTCAGTGGTTTTCCACGTAAAATAACCGTTTGAACGCTTAAATTGTCATCGACAATAACGACATCTGCTATTTTACCGGTGGCTATCGAACCAATCGATTCCGCAACATCTAAATTTTGTGCAGGTGTTAATGTTGCCATTGTTAAGGCAGCTTCGATGGATTGTCCCCAATTTATAACGTTGCGAATGCCATCCATAAGTGTAATTGTCGCACCAGCAAGCCGTTCAGCAGGTTCCCCCACATCTAACCACATCGCCCCGTTACGGATGTATTTCTCGGTGCCATCAGCTTCATCAGAAACCACGGCTTCGTTGAGACGATAAGCGTCAAGTTCAGGAACATAAGTTGCCGATGCCTGCCATTCCTCCGTAGGAACACCTGCGAGTTCTGTGCAATCTGTAATTAATCCGACTGCATCAATACCTTTCTGCTGAATCAGGTTATTGCCCCAGAAAGGGTGAACATGGTGTTCATCGACGATGAGCTCCGCATGGATATCTGGATGGGAGAGGACAGCTTCAATAGCACCAAGATCGCGGTGGTGCATTCCACTCATGCCGTTATAGGTATGTGTAGCGCGTGTCACACCCGCGTCAATCGCTGCCATCGCCTGTTGATATGTTGCATTTGTATGCCCCATCGCAATGACGATGTTGTTGTAAGCGTCCGCCTTAAAGGTTGAGAGGTGTTTGATGAATTGAAAGTTTTCGTCGTTTTCCGGTGCGATAGAAATAACTTTTAAGGTGCCATCGGAAGCCGCCCACATTGCATGGAATTCTTCAAAATTCGGGGGTGTAATATACTTCGCGTTCTGTGCTCCATTTTTAGCGAGACTCCCAAATTTCCCTTCCACATACGAACCTAAAATCTGAGAACCGTCCGCGACAGGTTCATCGACGATCTGTGCAATAGCAGTTAAGGCACTGTTGATTTGTGTCATGCTCCCAGAAGAAATCCCTAACACTAACGAAGTGACACCGCTTTGCGCATGTGCCCGCGCAATTGTCGCAATATCTTCAACTTGACCGGTCATGCTATCATAACCGCCGCCACCATGCACTAATCCATCAATCAATCCTGGAATCACGAGGCATCCAGATGCATCAATAACCTCCCCGGATGGTTGAAGTGCTTCTGATGTTATCGCTGAAATTTTGTCATCTTGAATGACGATACTCCCCTGCCCGTAATGCGTTGGGGTATAGATGTCGCCATTCACAATCGTCAGTGTTTCCATATCTCCAAAATGCCTCGAATTTTTTTTCTAAATCTGTTCCGACACCCACAAAATACTTTGTGCCAGAAATCGCAGAAAGGGTTCTATGTCAAAGTCTTGCTGATGTCCCAAAGAAGTATAACAGATGCGACCCCCGTTATGCAAACGCGTCCATGCGACAGGCTCTGAATGTTCATCTGTGTGTCCCATTAATAGTAAAGATGTATCATCACGAAGCGATGGGTTTTTGTAAAGGCTCCCATAACAATCGAACGCTGGTATATCGTTCAGAATGGGGTGTTCCGCCTCAACAATTTCAACACGCGTCATCGGGCCATGACCGTAATGTCCTTGATAGTCACCACCGAGAACATCTTTGTCAAATGCAAGCCAGTTTTCATACGCGTGACTTGCTGTCCTAACCCCGACGATCGGTCTACCTTGTTCACAGTACATTTGAAACTGTCTGAGCGATGCCCCATCTGTATTAAGACGGCGTGTGAAAACTAACAAAGCGTCTGCGTCATCCAATGCCTCCAAAGAGGGATCGTCATCCTCGGAGCCGTAAACAATTAAATTCGCTTGAATCGGATAATGTTTCTCAACAAACGTTTTGAAAATCTTCAACGATACTTCGGAGTCGTATTCAAAGGAACCGGAAAGCATACACAAATTAAGCACAAGTTTGCTCCTATTTTCTTTCTAAAAACAGAAAACTGTAGGAATAAGGATTTTTCTCGTCGGATTCGCCATCAATGCGTTTCACTTCTCGCCACGCTTCCATATCAAACGCTGGGAAATAGACATCACCTTCAAACGTGGCGTGAACCTGTGTGAGATAGAGCCGGTCCGCGTGCGCTAAAAAGGCTTCGTAGATAGGAGCACCGCCACATATCATGAGCTCTTCTGAATCCTTACAAACGTTAAGGACCTCTTCTACCGAATGGACGACGATACAACCTTCCGGTGCCTTGTAAGCAGTATTTCGCGTGAGAATGATGTTCTGCCGTTTGCCAAGCGGACGTTTGAGCGTTTCAAAAGTCTTACGTCCCATAACCACCGGTTTACCGATTGTCATATCGCGAAAATGCCGTCGGTCAGCAGGCAGCTGCCACGGAATATCCGGTCCGTTGCCAATAAGCCGGTTTTTGTCCATCGCGGCAATCATTGAAATTACCATTTTAAGGGGATACTCCTTCCTCGCGTTCTCCTGCCTTTATCCCGTTCAAAACCTGTTCAGCAAAATGGATCACTGTCTCTTTTAACATACACGGAACTATTTTAATCCGTTCTTTCTGTTCCCACTCCATCTTAAATTCTCCTGCCTGAACGAGTTCGCTAATTCCACTTTGGACAGTTTCCATACCAATTTCAAAATGATCAGCGATCTCCTTGAGGTCTAAGGGTTCCTCAATTTGAAAGGCGAGTGCTTCTATCCAGAGCCACATTCCGAGTCGTCGGGCAAGGTGTGAAAGATTTTCGGTTGTTTCTACTAAATGGGTGATTGAGGCAAAGCAGTAGGCAGCGTGATGGGGATAATTGATTATAATCTCTTCAAATTCCTCAAAAATAAGTCGGATGAGAAATGTTGCTTCTTCTGACAGTGTGAGTTCGTTTGCAACTGCGTGATTCCCGTTCTGTTCTGAATTGCCGAGATTACTTTGACTTTGCTTTCTCTGGATCATTTTCTCCTGAAATGCTGCCTCTCACAAGGCACACAACTTTTATTTTTGCTATCTTGATTCGCCGCGTTAAACAATCATGGGAGCGCGAATAGCGTCGTGATGTTGATAATCTTCTAACTGAATGTGCTGCATCTTGAAGGCATCAATTGACTTAATCTTCGGGTTCAGTTCAAGTCGGGGGAGCGGATATGGACTCCGTTCCAATTGGTTTTGAACAGCGTCAAAGTGGGCGTGATAGATGTGCGCATCACCTAAAGTATGAATGAATTCGTATGGCGTTAAATCTGTTACCTGAGCCACCATGTGTAGGAGGAGCGCGTAGGATGCGATGTTAAACGGGACTCCTAAAAACATATCACAGCTCGGTTGATACATCTGTAGCGACAACTTACCGTTTGCGACAAAAAATTGAAACAACGCGTGGCAAGGTGATAATGCCATCTCATCTAAGTCTGCCGGGTTCCATGCCGTAACAATATGTTTACGGCTATGCGGGTTTATCTGAATTTGTTCAATGACCTTGGCGAGCTGATCAATCGTGCCCTCTTCTGTTCTCCACTTTCGCCACTGAACACCATATATCCGTCCAAGGTAACCATCACGTCCCCAAGCATCAGCGTTCGCATTCCATATCTGTGTCCCGAGTTTCTCAAACTGCTCAGCGTGATCGTAGCCGCGCAAGAAACCTAAGAGTTCCGCCTTTACGGAACGGAAGGCAAGTTTCTTGGTGGTTACAGCCGGAAATCCGTCTTCCAGATTATATCGCATCTGCATGCCGAAGAGGGCACGAGTTTTCCCGTTTCTACCCACTCGGTCAACCCCAGCATCTAACACCTGCTGAAGTCCTTCAAGATATTGTTTCATGCCTGTTGATTACCAGTCTTTGGTACTGGCATTCCTCCCATAAGACGCACTTCGTAGTTTATGACTACCGATCTGTGCTGCCAAATCCGCCGCGAGACGGTGTGGTCATCTGTTCAACTTCGTTCCATTCTGCGGTGTCCACTCGCACAAAAATTCCTTGTGCAATCCGACTCCCTTTTTCAACGTGCACAACCTCATCCGTAAAATTGTAAACCTGAATTTTCAGTTCGTCCTCTTCGCCGCAATAATCGTTATCGACGATGCCTACGCCTTGCGGCATCATTAATCCCAATTTACGAGGCGTGCTGCTTCGCAAACATACCATCAGCATATAGCCGGGGGGTGTTTCGACAATAACATTCGCAGGGATGAGGACAATAGAGTTCGGGGCAATCTCTGCTGATTCGCGACAGATTAAATCAAAACCTACAGACCCTGCAGTTTCATATTTCGGCAAGGGAAGCGTTTTATCTATGCGTTTGATTTTGATTTCCATTGGCATTACGGCACTGCGACCCCGGTTACTTTGCATTCTACGCGATAGACAGAGGTACTCGCCGTGATAAACAAGCTTTTCCAACCATCTCCACCCCACGCCAAATTCGCTGAGCGTTCTGGGACGAGAATAATTCCGAGGTGCGTTCCATCCGGCGCGAAAACCCAAATACCATCAGGACCGGTTAAATAAACATTTCCGTGTGTATCGGCTTTCATTCCGTCTGGTTTTCCGGTATCCCCTTCCTCTTCACCAAAAACGCGCCCGTTCGTGATTGTGCCGTCGGACTGTATATCAAATGCGCGGACGTGCATCCGTTCGGTATCGTTGATATAGAGGATGGACTCGTCTGGTGAAAAACAGATACCGTTGGGTCTGTCAAAATCGTCAACGAGAAGCGTCAATGTATCACCGTTTGGGGACAAGCGATAGACCCCCTGAAAATCGAGTTCCTTCTCCGATTCAACACCGTATGCTGCGCTTAACCCGTATGGTGGGTCGGTGAAATAGATGCTTCCATCGGATTTCACAACAACATCGTTCGGACTGTTCAAGCGTTTGCCCTGATAGTGGGACGCAATTGTGAGCACCTGTCCATCTGCCGTCGTTCGCGAAACTCGGCGGTTTGCGTGTTCACAAGCGATAAGATGTCCACCCTTATCATACGTCAAACCGTTTGACTTACCGGACGGTTCACGAAAAACAGTCATTCCAGCCTCTGCATCCCATTTCCGCATCTTGTTCGCAGGAATATCGCTGAAAAGCAAAAACTGTTCCATCGCGTGCCAGAGTGGTCCCTCGGTGAATTCGCAGCCCGTTGCTATTTGTTCAACAGCTGCCTCTGCATCAATCAAATCCAAGAGTCGTGGATCGTGTACGTCAAGTGCCATATCTTTCCTTTCAAATGTCCTTGACAACTATCTTAATTAATGTTAGCATACTCTTTAAAGTGGTGGGTTAGGGGTTCGTGCAGCGAGATTGGAGCTTGCACGCCCATTAAGTGAAAAAACGTGCCTGGGGCGACTCGAACGCCCGACCTTCAGCTCCGGAGGCTGACGCTCTATCCATCTGAGCTACAGGCACATAAATTAAAATCAGGAAGGTTACGAAACCAAGCCTGAATTCACATATATCTTTAATATTTTAACAAATTCGGTGTCTTTTGTCAAGTTTTTTCACTGAAAAAATTTAAGGAGGAAGATCAGGGTGAAACGTAAATTTCAAAAATTCTCAATCCTCGCTGTTTTGGTTGTCTTTTTGTTTAGTTTTGCACCGGATATCGTAGAAAGCCGCCGCGGCTTTGGGGGTGGGCGGAGTTTTAGTCGCAGCCGGAGTTTCAGCCGCAGCACCAGTCGCCGAAGTTCCACACCGAGGCGTTCTTACAGTACCCCGCGAAGTTCGACGCGGACGACACGCAGTACCGGTAGCAGTTATAGCAGAAACCGCGCAACCAGAAGCACCACGCGCTCCAGTACCGTGGCGCGTCAGAGGCAGACCGCGACAAGCCGTGCAAGGGCGACAACCGCAACAAATCGAAACAGGACCGCGACACGCAGCCAACAACGGCAAGTGAAGTCACAAAACCGGAAACAGGTTCGACAACTCAAAGCGGAAAACCGCAGTTTGAAACGCCAGAACCGAACAGCGAATCGACAAACCGCACGTGCACGTCGAGAGGGACGCCAAACGATTAACGTCAATAACTACGGTGGCTACTATCCCATGATGGGATATTCGATGTATCCCTTAGCTGCATCTATGGCGTTTAACAATCTCATGTTCGGTATCTATTTCCACGACTACTACAACCATGCCATTCGCCATAGTTACCTGTGGCACTACCACCATCGCGATTATGACAGATCGCATTGGAGTGCCGAAAAGCAGGCGGAGTATGAGTATTATAAGGAGTACTACGAAAGCCAAGGTGTCGAACCGAACCCGAATTACGTGGACCCGGGCACGAACCGCGATGAAGATTATGTCGCGAGTTATGTCGAGGAAAATCCTAATGAGTTTTATGGGGAAAATGCTGAATCTTTCACTGTTGAGGAGCTCCCAGATGAAGAAGCGTTGAAAGAAGAACTCCTTGCAGCTGCCCAAGAAACACCTAACGTAACTGCACCCGCATCCACCACAAGCACAGCGCGCGCACCCCCCACACGAACCGTTGTTGTCCAGAGGGGGACATCCGGTGGGACTTGGTTCCTTCTCATCTTCGGAAGCATCCTTGTTGTTGGTGTGATTGTGTTAGTGATGTATAATAAGGGTTATTTTTAGGTGGGAATATGGCACTATTTGGCAGAAAAGACGGCAAATCCCTGTTTGGTAGACGAAAGGACGCTGAACCCAAAAAGCCGGAACGGCATGAGTTAGTTGACATTCCGATTGACAGCATGATTGAACTCTCCGACATCATTACGTATGAGGAGACCGGAGATACTTCGCACGCCTTCAAACTGGTCACGCGAAAGAAATATGAAGGCGACAGCCTCCGTCGCTATATGTACCATGTCCGAGATGCTGAGGAAGAGGTTGTTATTGGTGTCGATCATGTCGCCGGAACTAAAGACGACTACGAGGTTTCCCGATGGATTGTTGACGACGAATGCGAACTTGGCGATCCGTTACCGGATGAAATGACCCTCTATTTTCCGGATCCGGAGAATGAGAACGAAGACATCGCTGTTGAATACAACCGACAGGATGTTATCCCCGGAATGCTCACCCTTACCAATGCCGAAGGCGAAGAGAAATTTGAGGTTGAGCTTCACGAGTACGCCAGCGATAACGACGAGTACATGTCTATTGAACGCTGCGGCGACTGGTTGACTTTTTACGTCGGCGTACTCATCACGCAATCCGATATAGTAGTCTATCCAGCCATGGAAGCACAACCTGAACGCAAATAAGTTTATTTTTCATTTATCTATAAGGCGAGGTTCTTATGCCTCGCCTTATGGATTATGCTTAGGTCCGTATTGGAAACCCGGATATCTAATAGTTTCAGGAGGTGAGTGCAAGTGAACATAACAGATACGGCAGATGCCCAGATTTATGAACTCGGTATTAAAGCCCTGACAGAATCCTTTGGGCTTATTGGCACTACGCGGTTTCTTCAAATATGCCAACCTCACAAAGATGAGGTCAGTGGGACCGGGCAAAAACTCACTATTCTTGAGATGGAAGAGATTCGTGAGAAAGTGTACAAGATGTACGCAGCAAAGTCCCCCACGTCTAAAAAAGAACGCAACCCAAAGATAACTAAACATTCTGATATTGCGTTTTATGAACTCGGCATTAAAGCAATTTCGGACGCACTTGGGCCCCTCGGAATGGCGCGCTTTATCAGAATACGCAAACCGGGCAATGTTGATTATACTGCGGAACGCCATAAATGGCTTGACAAACTTGACCGGGACACAATCTTGGAAGGAATCCAGCAGATTCAACAAAAATACTCAGCAGCACCAACAAAGAAAAAAAAATAGCCCGAACACATGCAAATCTCTCAGTCTTGGAAAATATACCTCGACACGTGCTGCTTAGATCGACTCTTTGACCCTCAGATACAAGAGCGTATCCGTCAGGAAACAGGGGCGGTTAATACAATTCTCTCGCGTGTTGATGCAGGACACTGGTCCTGGATTGCCAGCGGCGTTCTGGAATTTGAAATCGTTCAAAATCCAGATTTAGAACAACGCGCAAACTTAGAGGACCTCCTCCGTCTTGCCTATGAAACCGTTTTAGTGGGCACAACGGAAATAGCAAGAAGCGACTATCTTGAATCGCTGGGATTTAAGCGATTTGATGCTTTACATATTGCGTGTGCGGAAAGCGGTGGCACAGATGTCCTATTGACAACCGACGACAAATTGCTCAACCGAGCAACCCGTTTTCGCTCACGACTTCGCATGCGCGTTGAAAACCCGTATACATGGTTACAGGAAGTGACTGCAAATGAACACCAACGATATGACTGATGCTGAAGTTTATGAACGCGGGATTGAAATCCTTTTGGATAGATTGGGACCTGCTGGTCTATTCCAATTCCTTCGTCAGTGTAAACCATGCACTGGCGATTATACCGCTGAACGTCAGAAGTGGATAAATGATGATACCACGAATGTCAAGACAGCATGAAAACACAATCACAACAAAACTCGTAGACATCCTCATCAATTCTTAAGATCCCCGCCTGTTTTCCACCTTGTAAAAGTCAGCCGTGAATCTTTCAACGTCGCATAGTCACAAGATAAATCCCTCCTGCCACGAGAGCAACACCCCCCAATAGACTGAGCGTCAGACGGAAGAAAATTATTGGCTTGGATAGATTAAATGCTTCCACAATAGGTCATTTAATTTTCGCTATTTCCTTGGTTTTCTGAGCCGGTCCCAAGATGGAGTCGAAAGTCGGAGTTCCTTCTACAATCATAAATCACTGTCTGATAAAATTTATTTTTTTCACATGATGTAACGTTTCGCGTAAAAATTGTGTCTTTAATATTGCCATAACATAATTGTGTGGACTGTTTTGCAGCGCACACAGTCCGAGACTCAACCCTGAATTCGATGTTTCAGTGGATGTCAACACAACTGGATCTGTTTATGAGGAGAGAATTCCGTGCAAAGAGAAGACGATGTTCAGTTGATTCACGCTGTTTTGTCGGGCGACAACGCGGCATTTGACACTTTAGTTGAAAAATACCAAAAAAGTGTTCACGCCCTTGCGTGGCGGAAAATCGGTGATTTTCACTATGCAGAAGAAATTACACAAGATACCTTCCTCCGCGCATATCAAAACCTTTCAACGCTCAGAAATCCGAGCCAGTTTCTTGGGTGGCTGTATGTCATCGCGAATCGGCTTTGTCTGAATTGGCTACGCAAACATAAGTCAGCAAATCAATTGCAATCGTTGGAGGACACACCTATGGAAGAAGTAGCTGAATCTGCTTATGCGCGTTACGTATTGGAACAGCGCGAGATGGAAGCAACCGAACATCGTTTTGAAATCGTCAAGAAACTTTTGGAAAAATTGCCGGAGAGTGAACGTACAGTGATGACACTCTATTACCTCGGCGAAATGACAACGAAGGAAATTGGTAAATTCTTGGGCGTGTCCGTGGAGACAATAAGGACTCGGATGCATCGTGCCCGAAAACGGTTAGAAAAAGAAGAGGAACTCTTAGTCCAAGAAGTCCTCGGTGGGGTGCAAATATCAGCGAGTATAAGGCAGAATATTATGCGAGAAGTTGTTGACATGAAACCGACACCCTCTCCGAAAATGGAACCCTTCTTGCCATGGGTGGCTTTTGGGACCGCTGTGGTTTTAGCAACTCTATTGATGCTCGGTGCTAACGACCAATACCTCACTCGTTTTCAGAAACCCTATAGTTTCGAGGCAACATCCGAACCGACTGTTGAAATTATTGATACCCCGATTGTGCTTGATATTGTATCAAAGCCTGCCGTGCGAAATCGGATAGGACGGACTGTGGTTCCTAATGAAAATAGGAGACACCGTAGTAGCAAACCACAGAAAATTCAGCTGCCGCAGAAAGCGTCGGATATCGTCAGTGATGTAACAGATAATCCACCAGTCGTCTCACGCATGGAAAACAGAAGTTTCCCTTCGGTATTCCAAGCATGGGACGATCTTATCGGATCTATAGGGAATGAACAGGCACCGGAAAATATAGAGCTCTGGGACAGTGAAACACTTTACACAGAACGTCTTACGAAGCACGATCTTCATTGGAGTCCTTTTTTCGGACTCTGGTGGGATACCTCCGACGCGGAACCCACTTACGGGTTGTCAACACGGTTAGGGGGCGCGTTGGAAGCGGCAAAAGCGATACGTCAACAAAGACTCGCGCGAAATCCAAATATGTTGTTTCTTGTTGAGGTTCGCATTCATAATCATTTGCAAGCCGCTGCGTTTCCGCCATATTCTGATTTCTGGCTCAGAGATAGTAACAACCGGATTCTCCAAAACAGGAGTGGCGAGTATATGGTGAATTTCTTGCATCCAGATTTGCAGGATTTGCTTATTGAACGGATTGGGGCAATTGCCAGATGTGGACTTTTTGATGGAGTCATGATTGCTGGATTCCATTCAAATGCCACGGATTTTATTGACCGTCATTTTCACAACGCCACAGATGAAGAGATCATTGCAGCAACAACCCGAATTTTACGAGAAGTTCGCACACGCGTGCGAGACGACTTTCTCATACTCGTCAATACCGACGCAACGAAACCGACAGCCTATACCGAATATGTCAACGGCATTTTCATGGGGATCCATCGCGATTCCAACGGCAGTTATACCCGCGAGGAACTACAGAAAATTGAGGAGACACTGCTATGGGCAGAAACACGGCTCCGAGCACCGCAGATTACCTGTTTGGAGGGTGAAGGGGTTGGGACATCTCCGCCAGATAGTCCAGAGAATATCCGTTGGGCACGAGTATTCACAACACTCAGCCTTATACATTCTGATGGCTATGTATTGTATACCGATGGCATGCGTTCTGTTGATCCCGATGCATCACACCACTCCCACTATTGGTACCCGTTCTGGAACGCGAATCTCGGACAACCTGTCGGTGAAAAGGCACAACTGTATGAAAATCAAGAGGGCTTATTCATCCGCGAGTTCACCAACGGTTGGGTAGCCTACAATCGTAGTGGAAAGCCACAAAAGATGCAACTACCTATGCAAGTTACTGCTGTCACAAGCGGTGGCATCGGTGTTAATCACACTATCTCTGATTTAGATGGCGAGATTTATCTGAAATAGGAATCGGGGTTAAAACTCCTAAACTGCTTTATTTATGTTTACATAAGTACTCTCAAATAGTATCATAAGACCTTATGATAGCTGGAGTGCTGATGTTTATTAGCTGCGAGATATACTATACTATCTCCAGAACCGAGTGAAAAGAGGGAGTCTCATGTCCCGTATCGCCACCTTTTTCATAGCAGTACTACTGCTTTTTAGCGAAGTGCCTGTCAGTTTCGCACAACAGAACCCTATACAAGCACAAGCGAAAGCCGATGCTATAAGAGACGCAGACCACGATATGAAAAAAGCGTGGTGGTTTATGTCAGGACTGGTGAGCAGTAGTGTGGGTTGTGCCGCTGGCGGTATCGGAGGGTGTTTATTCGGGATGTTCATAGATGCTGGTTCAGATACGAACTGTATTGGCTCTGACAGGGCGATGCTGAGTTGTAGTATCCTTTTCGGGGTCTTGGCAGTGCCAGCCGCTGTTTTCATACTTCCGCATAATCCAAATCCGCCACTGGAGCGACTCCTCGGCAAACCCCCTGAATATATTGAAGTCTACCTTCAAACCTATAGATCGAAAACAGTATCGCTTCGCAAAAGGCTGGTCACCGCTGGGTCCCTCACCTCTAACTTATGTATGGGCGCGATGCTACTGCTGGATAATATGACGAATAGATAGCCGTTAGAAAACCAAACCATTTGCGAATTTGCAACACCTCCAAGGAGATGCTCTATGTTCCGTATATCTGCCCTTCTCATAGCAACCTTATTGATTTTCAGCATGACACCTGTCAGTTTTGCGCAACAGAGTTCTGTGCAAGCACAAGCGGAAGCCGATGCGACTTCCGATATGTCGGGTATGTCAAAAACTATGTGGTTTATGTTAGGTGGATTGGGGAGTACTGCAGGTTGCCTCCTCGGTTGTGTCGGGGGGGTTGCATTAGGAGCACGGTTGGACCCGGCTGGAGTGTCTTTTTTTCCGACGCCTTCCGAGGCGGGTTGTGCTGTCGGATGTGCTATCCTTTTTGGTGTCTTGGCAGTGCCGATCGGTGTGCACATGTATCCACACAACGCAACGCCACCCCCAGAGCGACTCCTCGGCAAATCTCCTGAGTATATTGAGGCTTATACCCAAATCTATAAATCGAAAATAGCCTCGCTTCGAAAATCAATCGTAACGAAAGGGTCTATCACCAGCAATGTAGGTTTTGTGGTTGGGACGCTGCTGTTGCTCTCAAATGCCTATTAGAGCAGGACTTACGCAATTTACATCTGCCCCTACGATGTTCCGCAGGGCCTTGATCAGAGGATTTTTGCTTTATGCTGTACTATTCTCAGAACCGAGATAAAAAAGGAAACCGCATGTCCCGTCTTCCTGTCTTTTTCATGGCAGCCCTACTGCTGTTTAGCACAATACCTGTGAGTCTTGCACAACAGAACTTTATACGAGCAAACGCGAATGCCGATGCCATCAGGGACGCAGACCGCGATATGAAAAAAGTATGGTGGTTTATGTTCGGACTGGCGGGTAGTACTGCGGGTTTTGTCACGGGCTTTGTCGGCGGGTGTTTCATCGGCGCGACCGAAGTTGACGACTCGACGTATTGTATCATTCCAGCCACGCTCGTTCTCGGGGTCTTGGCAATGCCGGCGGCTGTTTATCTATATCCGCACACCGTAAATCCGCCACCAGAGCGGTTGCTTGGCAAATCCCCTGAGTACGTTCAGACTTACGCCCAAGCCTATAAATCCAAAACAGTCTCGCTTCGGAGAAAGATGGTCACAGCAGGCTCTCTCTCCTCTAACTTAGGCATTACCGGTACGATGCTACTGCTCATAATCAGTAATTTGTGAATTCGCAGTCCCTCAAGGAGATACTCATGTTCCGTATATCTGTCCTTCTTATGACAACGCTACTGCTTTTTAGCGCAATGCCCGTCAGTCTTGCAAAGCAGAGTCCCGTGCAAGCAGAGGCGGAAGCCGATGCGAATTCCGATATGCCAAAAGTTAGGTGGTTCATGTTAGGTGCGGTGAGTAGCACGGCTGGCTGTATCCTCGGCTGTGTCGGCGGGTGTCTCGTAGGAGGTATCTTGGATCCCGGTTCGGCACCCGACTTTTTCATCTATTCCCCTGTGACCAGTGACGGACAAGCGGGTTGTCTGCTCGGGGGTGCTTTCCTTCTCGGTGTCTTGGCGGTGCCAGCCGCTGTTTTTGAATATCCACACAATCCAAATCCGCCGCCAGAACGACTCCTCGGCAAAAGTGCTGAATATGTCGAAGCCTACACCCAAGCCTATCGAGCCAAAACAATATCGCTTCGGAAAAGGTTAGTCACCGCAGGTTCCATCACCTCTAACTTAGGCTTTTTGGCACTAATGCTGAATAGCATTTAGCGGATAACCCAATGGATACAACCATAGGCATAGTTTTGAAAAGTAGCAGCAAAGTTTGCATACTACAATCAGACCTATACACAATTTTATACAAGGAGCATCTATAATGTTTAGACTACGCGAAAAGTTGAAATATATGACTTTGGGAGGGTTGATAGTCTTAGCAGGATTTGTATTTGGTAACATGAACAAGAATACCGAAGCACAATCTGGAGCTGAAACTATTAATGAACTGACCGTTAGAAATATGATTGTACTTGAGAGTATAAAAGTAATTAACGACGACAATGTCCCTCAAGTTGTAATCACTTGGGATGAAAATGGTGGAAACGTATCAGCCCACAGCCCAAGAGGTCAGGCTGCGCTCGGCGTTGGTGAACATGGCGGACTTATACAAGTTGGCAACGCAGAAGGAAAAAATGGTGCGCAAGTCACAATGAATGAGAATGGTGGAACCGTAGTCGTTCGTTCCATAAATGGACCGGGTGCTGCTGCATTAGCTATATACGAAGAAAACGGGGTTGTTTACACAAGAGATAAACTTGGAAAAATAAATGCCCTGGATTGAAACAACTTTATAAAAAGGTCGCCTGATCTTCTCTTGGTAAACAAGAGATCGTCTCGCAGATTTTTTTTCAGCAGCAGGAACGATTTCAGACAACACACAATTTTATACAAGGAGCATCTATCATGTTGAGATTACGCGAAAAGTTGAAATATATGTTTTTAGTCGGATTACTGGCATTTGCAGGCTTTATCCTTGGTAACATGAACAATGATACGAAAGCAGAACTTGGATCTGACACAATTGATGAGTTGACCGTCCGGAAGTTAACCGTGCTTGAAGACATAGCCGTGATGGCGGACAATGGGGAGCATCGAGTTGTTATATCTTGGAATGAACTTAGTGGGCAGGTATCCTGTTACGGTCCGGGAGGGATGGATGTTGCGCATAGGGCTGCTCTCTTAGTCGGTCAGTTGGGTGGAATCGCAGGCGTTACCGATAGAAACGCCAGTGGCGCGAGTCTCACGTTTGGTCTGGAGGGTGGCGGCGTAACCATTTTTCCTATAGAGGGGGCTTTAGCTGGAAAAGGCGGTGCTGCCTTAGGCATAGACAAAGGTGATGGTTTTGTCTCCACAATAGATAAATTGGGTAAGCTCCGTTCATTCAAACAGTAGTTATAGTAAAGCCCGAAAATATGTAGACAGTTGTTCCGCGAACGCGGAACAACCTATCAAAAACACCTCTACCGCCGCTGGCGAGGTTTGATGAAGTTTAATAAAATATTTGGGTAATTCTACGCTCTCCGAAGCCCCGTAGGGGGTTTTTGCTTGGGTGTTTCTTCACGATTTCCTAACCGCACCGGACATCGGAAAAAATTACCCGATTAAATAGTTAATCTTCATTAGGGGTGCTATGTCTATGCATAGGTAGCAACTTGCGTTATAGTATATTACGTAACTCATCAATTCACTGTACGGAACCATATCTATCTTGCCAGAAAAAAACCTAAGCACATCAACGCCGTATATTCACAAGATAGATCCCAGCTGCCACGAGAATAGCACCGACGAGCAGACTCAGTGTTAGTTCGTCCCCCAAGACCAGATAGCTAAACACGACACCTGACAGGGGCGTTGCAAAAAAAAGCACAACCAATTTACTTGCACTGTATCTCTCAAGTATTGAAGTCCACGCCAAAAAGCAGTAGCCAGCGATAACACCGCCTTGATAAAGGAGTGCAACAGCACTTGAAAGCGTCAGCTGCATCGGGTCGCCGCGTTCCAGTAGCAAACTCATTGCGGCGTAACACGGGAGACTCAAACTTAAATACCAGACGAGAAGTCGGTACGGGTGTATAGCTTGGACGAGTAGTTTTGTCACCACGACGCGTAGCCCCAAGAAACCGCCACTAATGAGGACGAGAAGATCGCCGAGAACATCCGTTTCACCTTCACCGAGATTCGGGGCAACTGTAATGAAAACGCCACTAAAAGCGACAATAATCCCTAATGTCTTTGTGATAGAGAGGCGTTCACCGGGAATCCACAAATGTGCAAAAAGTGCCGTGAAAAACGGGTAGACGTTGATAAAAATAGTGGAGCGGGATGCAGTCGTGAGTAAGGTACCGGTGTTCAGACAGATAATTTGGAGTATAAAAATCGCTGTGAGCAAGATCAATCGAGGGAGTTCACCCTTGCGCAAGGAGAGCGAGACTCCGCGATAGAGAGACCAACCTCCGATCACAATAAGCCCAATTACAAAACGGAGAAACGCCAACGCCATCGGTGGAAAATCTTGCAAGCCGACTTTTATGGAAGGCGAATTCCCACCCCAAAGAAACGCGAGGAGCAAACTCAGGGCAATAATTTTCCCGTGCGGCTCCTCGCTAATGACGTTTGGTCGTGACGATGTCTCAATACTCTCTTTTCTGTTCAAAGGAAACTGTTATCCTCAATGGAGGTCATCGTTCTCTGAAAAATTTAGGATCAATCGTAGGCACCAGGGCGGTGATTGCCCATTAAGCGTTGTTGCCGTTCCGTTGCTTGCTCTAAGATTTCCTCATTGAACTGAAACCTGTTCAGATAGGGTGGGAATTTCTGCGTTATCATCCGCTGCGCGTAATGCACTTGTAAGAGATAACGGGTCTGCTCACTACGGTTCGCTGTGCCTCGGTGCCAGACTTCACTTCGGAAAAGCACCACATCACCGGCGTTGCAAAGAATACTCTTTTCTGATGCCCCCTTCCATTCTGTCTCGCCGTCCGGTCGCCGTCCGGAAAGATGGCTACCCGGAACAAATTTTGTTGGACCGAGGTCTTCGTAGAGGTCATCCAAGTAGTAGTGCGCTGTTGAGATGAAAATTGGCACCTTAACACGTGGGTCTTCGAGAAGGTCCGCTGGCAGTGGGATCGGCAGCCAGTCCGTGTGCAACCCTTGATCAGGGCGACCAGGGCCCGTTACCCATGCTGTCATACCGATGACGTGGCAATCTTCGCCGTGCACTGCCTCTGCCAATTCAATAACTGGAGACCTATCAAGGTATCGTAAAAAAACGGTGTCGCGGTTAAAGGCGTTATTGATGTGTTTGTTAAGGAAACCATTTCCATTCTCTGGCGTGCCGTGCCGATCAAAACTTTCCGGGAATGCTGTTAACCGATCCATCGCAGCACGAAGTTCCGTGAGTTGTTCGCCCTCGATAACCTTTGGTAGATAGGCATATCCGTCTTCCTCCATCGCTTTGACTTGCCCTTCAAGGTCAGGATAGGCTACAAGAGGTAAGGCTTGGCTCATTCTTTTTTCTCCTTATGATATATAGCGAAACTCAACATCTAATTTCCTACTTACTTGTGCATTTTACAACTTTTAAGGCTTCATGTCAACTTTTTTCCGAACAATTCGTTAATAAAGTGCATCCAATGTAATGTATAAAGTAACAAGCAATTACAAAAAGGAGAAAATAGAAAATGAGAAATGAAAATGTAACCCCCCAAACTGATGAATCTACTAAAACAGTTGAATCTACTAAAGACGCAGCTATCCGTGTAATTGGCGTAGTCTTGGAATCCCTACCCGGTAATCTGTTTCATGTGAAGTTAGAAGATAACGACCACAAAGTTGTGGCGTATCTCGCTGGCAAACTCATGCAACACAAAATCTGGGTGCTTCCCGGCGACCAAGTCACTCTTGAACTTTCGCCTTATGACCTGACGCGTGGACGAATTATTTGGCGAAATCCGGGGACTTAGGTAGGCACGGATACATGAGGAATTCCTTCATATCTACCTTAATCCGCGGTGCGCTCTGAACGCAGCGTATTTTACAACGCTCGCTTTCGCAGGTAAATCTAAATATGGAAGGTATTGTGATAAAAGCACGAGGTGGTACTTATGAGGTACAGGTTGGCAAACAGTGCTATACCTGCGCCTTACGGCACCACCTCATTGAAGATGAAAAGCGGCGACTCGCTGAGACGAAAGAGATGCCGTACGTCGATTTGGTCGCTGTTGGTGACCGAGTCTGTATCTCTACTGCAGCATCTACAGCGGACACTGGATATATTGAGGAATGTCTCCCGCGTGAAACCCAGTTTGGACGTATCCGAATGGATGGTTGGCGGCAGGTTATCGTCGCCAACCTTGATATGCTGCTCATCATTTTCGCCGCGCGACACCCAACCCTCAAACTCAGAATGCTTGACAGATTTCTCGTTACCGCAGAGGCATCTGACGTGGAACCCGTTATCTGTATTAACAAACTGGATTTAGCAAAATTCGAGAATGTACAACGCGAACTCAAATTATATGAAGAATTAAACTATAAAGTGGTTTATACTAGTACTGTAACTGGTGTCGGTATTGAAGAATTGCGGGAGGTGATGAAAAATAGAATTTCAGCGATTGTAGGTTCATCGGGGGTCGGGAAGTCCTCTCTGCTCAACGCCTTACAGCCTGGACTCCAATTGCGTATAGGTGAAGTAGACGAGCGTATCCACAAAGGGCGACATACGACAACGGAAGTCATGCTCCTACCACTCGAATTCGGTGGGTTCGTCGCAGATACACCCGGCATCCGAACCCTCGGCTTGCTTGAAATTGATGACGAACAGGGATTAGATATTCATTTTCCGGAGATGCGTTCTTATATCCCGGAGTGTAAATTCGCAGCTTGTACGCATCAGCACGAGCCAGCATGCGCAGTTAAACGCGCAGTTGAAACTGGCGATATTAATCCACTCCGATATGAAAGCTACCTTCGGATTTCTGGATTCAGGGAGGGGAGATATGAACGAAACTCAAATAAGAAGAGAACGGACAGAAACGCGCGACGACGTAGACGCTAACCCGCAAAAGTGGGCGGATGCTATCCAGAACTTACTACGCATTATTGAAAGAAGTGAACAGAAACTTGGGTACTTCCAAAACCGTGTGAAGCAAGCGAAATTCATGGATCAGCCGAATCAACGCATGGTTCGTGCCGCGGGGGCACAAGTCGGGGCGCACTCAGCGCAATTGGAAGGATTGCGGAGCCAATTGCACCAGTTGGAACGCCTTCACGGCGGAGGCATTTTCCTCCGACAGATCGCTAAAAATGAACTGCGCCGAATTTGGGGATGGATAAACCGACCGGGCATCAGGAATCTCCTCTATACAACACAAGTCTCTTTTGAAACCTTTGTTTCGGATTGGCACCGTTGGGTAGCAGACGAACAGATGCACGCCCTCGCTATTGAAGTTCATAACACACGTCTTCTCATTGGATTCATCCTTCTCCGAGCCGATACCAACATCGTTACCCTCGAATTCGTCATTATTCGACCCGATTATCGTGCTCGCGGATACGGCACTGATGCGCTCCTTGAAGCTGTCCGCTACGCTTTTGAGGAGCTGGAGGCTGAGCACATTACCCTACAGGTATCCCCTGACAACGGACCCGCACTCATCTGTTTTGAGAATGCCGGGTTTCAATACCTCAGTTACACTGATACTGGAGAGCAGACTTATATGATGGGTATTGAACATGCCGAATGGAGGGGCGAGAAGTCGATAGATGAACAGACCGTAACCCCGCGGCTCAGTACACCGCTCAAATCGTTTTTCGACACCGAGGAATAATTTTTATCGCAACAAATTGCATTGCACAACGTGTCGCGCCCTTTAGAAGAGGACAGAGAGTTTATACTTCTCTGTCCTCTATTTTTAAACGGATGTCTCCATGATTCAATTTTGTCTAATTTGTATAATTCTACGCAACCCGCAAAGTGCATCCAAAAGTGTGTATAAACAACCTAAGTTGCCACCTTTGTAGCACAATTTTTATGAGGTATCAATATTTCGGTAATTTGATATTTTCCCCAGGCCCGGATGGTATGGTTTGCAACCGCACCGAGTTTTACACAGAAACCTTGAAGCGTTCAAAAACCTCTTGAATCCCGTAGGGATGGCATGTTTATAGCAGCATGTAGCAAAAAAAACAAGCCCCGTAGGGGCGGCATTTGTAGAAACATTCCTACAAAATACCGTGAAAATCTCTAAATTGACACTGATGGTATGGTTTCTAACCGCACCAAATATCATTAGGAAATTATTGACATGAGAACAGCGAGATTTTTTTACTTTACGCTTATCATCTTATTAACCGCCGCTCTCTTTCTACCGAGTAGTTCCGCCCAAGATTACACCCGATGGCATCTTCCCGAAGGGGCTATTGTCCGCTTCGAGAAAGGTGGAATCCGCGATTTAGCGTATCTTCCGGACGGAAATCGGCTTGCTGTTCTAAGTGAAATCGGCCTCTGGATATATGATGTCCACACAGGCGAGGAACTGGATCTATTCACAGACTTGGGAACGAAACAAGTGTGGAATGTCATGGTGCCCAGTCCTGATGGTAGGACGCTTGCTGCTGCAAGTGATCATGAAGTCGCGTTATGGGACCTACAAACTAACAAACTCAATAAATTGCTTGTGGGGCACAAGGACAGGATCTATTCGTTGGCGTTCAGTCCAACTGGAGAAACCCTCGCAGGTGGAAGTCGGGACACCACGGTTCGACTCTGGGATGTTAGCACCGGTGAGTTGAAACAGACTTTCGTTGGGCATACAGAAAGGATCCGCTTCATCGCATATTCAAACGATGGAAAGACATTGGCGTGCACCGCTTGGAGGGATAATACGCTTCTTATTTGGGATGTAAGGACTGAAGAACGCCTAAAAGCCATTACGGGACACACCGAGCGCATCGAAAGTATTGTGTATGCACCTGATAGTCAAACACTTGCAACTGGTGGGCGGGATGCCAAGATTCGTATTTGGGATGTTAGGACCGGAAAACTCTTGAAAACCTTTAGCGGACATACAGATCGGGTCGGTTCTATAATCTATTCACCAGATGGCACCACACTTGTCAGCGGAAGCCGGGATAAGACAATCCGTATGTGGGATGTTGGCACTGGTAAGACTATAAAAATTCTTAAGGGTCATACACGGGACGTTGACGCTTTGAAGTATTCACTCGATGGAGGAACCCTTGTCAGTAGCGGATACGACGGAACCCTGCGCTTTTGGAATATTGGCACTGGAGAACTCCTCAAAACCTTTACTTCACATAGGTTTGGATCGAGGTCATTGGCTTTTTCACCGAATGGCAAAACACTCGCAATTAGTAGAGGCAACAATACAATTGTGCTACGAGACGTACAGAGTGGGCAAATCGTGAAAACGCTCACTGGACATACAGATGAAGTTCTTTCAGTGACTTATTCTCCAGATGGTGGGACATTGGCGAGTGGGAATCGGGATGGTAAAATCCGTATGTGGGATGTGCATACCGAAGAACTCCTCAAAACCATCACTGCTCATACGAAAGGGGCGCGTTCTATCGTCTATACACCCGATGGTAAGTCCCTTGTGAGTGGAAGTTGGGATAATGAAATCCGTTTGTGGAATGTTGCCACCGGACATCTTCTGCAGATGTTCACAGGAAATATAACGGCACCCGATCCAGGCATCGGAGTCAAGGCTATTGCGCTCAATCCCAGAGGCATTCAATTGTCGAGTATTGGGTTTTGAATGATTTTGAGTGCTTCAGTGGGACGTGCGGCGAAAAATCGGAATGCCTGTGCTATTTTTGTATACCCTGATATGCGGAGCAGCGTTAGCACAGTATTACGCAGGGTTGCCATGACGTGTGGAATGTTGCCGCAGCGAACCTGTGAAGCGTCCTCCCCCAAAAGCATGTCGCGTGTGCGGTGGGAGAGATTTTCTATTGCCCAATGTCCGCGGCGGAGTTCCAATAAGCGTTGGGCGGATGCTTGTGCTGTGGACAAACTCGTGATCCCATACTGCACATGGTGCGTAATCTTTCCGGTGCGTCTATGCTTGCGGTGTGTCCGATATTCATAAACTTGAGCGAGTCCTGGCCATGCTAAGTGTTCATTGAGCAAAGTGGAAGTCGTCAATGTTCGTGTCGTGATGACCCCATGTTCATTTTCCATACAAGAGTAGGTATCGAAATGTGCGTCTGCTTCCTGATGGAGGGTTTCAAAGACGCGGGCTTGATAGTCTTGGGGGTCAACGTCAGTTTTCGGGGGCGTTTCGGGTTCAAAGAGAAGTTTTATGTCTTGATACGTCTGTTTCTGATTGGCTTTCACGGGCAGGACATAATCGGCATTTTTCTCACGGAGTGTTTGACAAAACGCCTTTTGTGTCAGGAGGGCGTCGGTTGTGACGATCTTCCCAGAGACATCGAGAGCCTGAAGTATCTGTGTTGCGATTGGTATCTCGTTTGTTTTGGCATTGACAGGTTGTTGTGTGAGAGTGATTCCGAGTTGGTGAGAGACGACAGACAAGAGGTGTCTAATCGTTGCGCCTTGTTTATCACTTCCACATAAGGTTTTGCCGTCTATGGCGAGTGCTTGCGTGTCAGTTTCATGCGATAAGCCTTCTAAGACGGTTAGTGCCCAGTCTGTGAGTGTGTTTTCCAAAGCGATGGCATCAAGGTCTTTGAAAACATAATGGAATGTTGAAGCACAAGGTGTCTTTGTGCGTCTGAATCCGAGTGCTTTTGGGAGATCCGAGTGATAGGTGCGTCCCCACTCGGCAATGGCAGCATAACTGCGACAGCCACACATCATAGCGATCACAGCGAGACCGAGGATGGCAGAGAGGGGATGTCGTTTGCCTCGGTTGTTGCGAAAATCGGGGACTTTTGCTAAGATGTCAAGGAAGTGGCGGGACGTTGTTTTCGTCATGGTTCACCTCAAAATATGTGGTTGTATAATGAGGTGTATTCTATCAGAGATGGCGTGAAAAGTCACGCCATCTCTGATAGCATCATTTACCTTTGCCTCTGTGAGGTCTCACCGACAATTGAATGCCTCTGGCTCAATCCAGATGGACGGACGCTTGCAGTGGCAACTGATGAAGAAGTGATTCGGTTATGGGATATACCCACGGGCAAAGTCAAAACAACCCTCACGGCGCATGGAGTTAATACAGTCACATTTTCTCCAGATGGCACTATGCTTGCAAGTGGTAGTGGCGACCCCTATTTGTGGGATGTGCACACTGGGAAATTGCTACATAATATCGTAAAAGCACGGGGTGTTGTCTATCGGATCGCTTTTAGTCCGGATGGGAAAATACTTGCGAGTGGGAGTCTGCAGACGATTGAATTATGGAATACCTTCACTGCCGAGCACATAGGTACTTTCACTGGATATCTGGGGTGGATTGAAGCAATAGCGTTCAGTCCGGATGGGAAAACACTTGCCAGCGGGAATAACGGCACGGTTATTCTGTGGGATATGAACCAGATTCCAGATTGATAACGTCTTATAGTAAAGCGGAAAAATATGTTGACATTTTGGAAAACAACGGTTTCCCGCCCCCGCTGGCGAGGTTTGGAACCTCGCCGACTCTTAATGTCCATTTAATTGTAGGCTTTACTATAAAAGGAGAAATTGTTGATATGAGAACAGCGATATTTTTTTACTTTACGCTTATCTTTTTATTAACCGCCGCTCTCTTTCTACCGAGTAGTTTCGCGCAAGATTACACCCGATGGCATCTCCCAGAAGGAGCTATCGCCCGTTTTGGAAAGGGCACGCTCACCGATTGCGTCTATTTTCCGGATGGGCATCGCCTCGCCGTTTTGAGTTCAATCGGCATCTGGATATACGATGCCCACACCGGTGAAGAACTGGATCTAATTACAGAACCGTTCACTGAAGATATGCACCTCAGTCCCGATGGAAAGACACTTGCTGCTGCAACTGACGGCAGCGTTTATTTATGGGACATACATACCAACAAATTGAAAAGTGTCCTTGTAGGAAACACACACGGGATCCATTCGTTAGCATTCAGCCCTACCGGAGAAACCCTTGCGAGCGCAAATTGGAACAATGAAATTCAACTTTGGGATATCCACACCGGTAAGCTGTTAAAAACCTTTGTAGGGCACACAGATCGTATCTACTTTATCGCACATTCAAATGATGGAAAGATGCTGGCGAGTGTCGGTTGGGAGGACAATACGATTCGTATTTGGGATGTGACTACCGGACAACTTCTGAAAACTATCACTGAGCATCCCAAAAGGATTTTTAGTCTCGCATATTCTCCTGATGGGCAGACATTGGCGAGTGCGGGTCGGGATTCCAAAATTCGTATTTGGGATATCCACACTGGAGAACTTTTAAAAACATTCACTGGACATACGTCTGGCATTAATTCTGTTATCTATTTACCAGGTGGGGCAGCACTTGTGAGTGCTGGATCTGACAAGACCATCCGTATCTGGGATGTTAACACTGGAGAACTCCTAAAAACACTCACTGGACATACGTCTGGCGTTGATGCTGTAATTTATTCACCAAATAGCGAAACTCTTGCCAGTAGGAGTTACGGAGAGACGCTCCGTTTTTGGGAGGTGGACACTGGTAAACTTTTGAATACAATCACTGGTCACACGTTTATGGTGAGATCGGTGGCGTTTTCACCAGATGGTAGAACCTTCGCGAGTAGTGAGATGGCGGACTATACAATTCCGTTGCGAGATGTACAGACCGGCAAACTCTTAAAAACGCTCGTTGGGCATACCAATAACGTTAGTTCAGTAGTATATTCACCGGATGGTCGAATGCTTGCCAGTGGAAGTTGGGATGGCAAAATCTGTTTTTGGGATGTGGCGACTGGGCAGCTCCAAAAAACTATCACTGGACATGAAGAAGGGATCCCTTCTATCGTCTATTCACCAGATGGTGCAACACTTATGAGTGGAAGTTGGGACAATACGATTCGTATTTGGAATGTTGAAACTGGTAAGCTCCTGAAAACTATCACAGGGAACATCACAGAACTGGATCCAAGTAACGGAGTCAGAGCTATTTCACTCAGTCCTGATGGACGAACGATCGCCGCTGCGACTGACGAGGAGATAATTCGGTTGTGGGATATCCACACGGGCAAAATTAAAACAACTCTCAAAGGACATACGCATAAAACCGCTACTGTCGTATTTTCTCCAGATGGTACCGTGCTTGCAAGTGGCGGTGAGGGCGGTGGGATCTCTCTCTGGGATGTGGAAACGGGTGAGTGGTTGAATATCTTAAAACGTGTAAATAGTACTGTCTATGGCATTGCTTTCAGTCCAGATGGGAGGACAATTGCAAGTGTCAGTTGGCAAACGATCGAATTATGGGATCCCTTCACTGGCAAGCATATCGGGACTTTTATTGGGCATCCGGGGTGGAGTCGAGCTGTAGCATTCAGTCCTGATGGGCAAACACTTGCCAGTGGAAGTGAAGATGGTGCAGTTACTCTCTGGGATATGAACCAAGTTCCAGGGCAATAGCAATTTGTAAAAGGGATCCGCATCGCTTTCCAACCGGAAAAAATAATTTTTTCATTTTTTTTTTGCGAAAACGCGCAAAAGTGCATCCGAAAATGTGTTTAAGTGAATCATTGTCATTTTTTATGGCGATGGTATCCTATTGCCGCTGTATTGTGGCAAGCGAAAAAAAGGAGGTATTTATTATGTTAGCAAACCAGAGGAGGTGTGACACTTAGTGTTACGCCCTTGCGGTGTGACACCAAGTGTCGCACTCTTTGGAAAGGGACGGAGGATTCAAACCCCTCTGTCCCCTATTTTCAAAGTATGCTACTTTTGGTGTAGGACGCGGTCTTTGTTAATCCTCGCGTGCTGAACCGAATTTTTATCGCATATTTTTCCATTGTTTGGTATACTGTTATGTGCGGTTTGCAAAAAGTCTTTGACATCCTTGCACCGTTCCCAATTATAAAACAATAAGGAGGATAAGGAGGTAGCCATTATGTTACGTATAAGCCACGCCACACTTCAGTATTTAGTCTATGGCGATGGTGCCTCTGCCCTTTATCGATAATTTGATTAAGGCATAGGCGCAGTCGCCTCACATTTGAGGGAGTTGCTTATCTATGCCCAAATTTAATCCCGATTTTTGGGAGATCCCGGTGCCACCGGAGTATTTTGATCAGCTCACAACCGAGGACTATTTCTGGTATCGGGCACCTGATGACGAATATGCGGAGGCGCGCCGTGCCAAACGGCAGGTCGTCCTGAAGCAAATTCGTTGGATTATCGCGAAGGAACTAACCAAACGTCAAGCGGAATGTATTCAACTCTACTTCTATAAAGGTAAAACGCAGGAGGAGATTGGGAACATTCTCGGTATTTCTCGCCGTGTTGTAAGCCAACATCTTTTTGGTGTTACGCGAGGCGGGAAGCAGATAGGCGGCGCGATTAACAAAATCCGAAAGGTGTGTCGAAAACTCGGAATAGAGTTTCCGTAGGTCTCGAGTGAGATCTGTATATCAACCCTACAAGTGCAATTCAACGCGGGAGGAAACCTTGAGGGTTCCCTCTCGCTTGGAAGCACTATAAATTTAGCAACGTTAAAAGCACATCCTCAAATCAAGGTTTGGGACGCAGTCTTCAAATACTTTCCTTAAACCGATACCCAACCCCGTGCACAGTCTCAATATGCTTACCCAATTCCCCAAGTTTGCGTCGAAGTCGGCTAACGTGTGTGTCCACCGTTCGGTCGATGCCGTAATACTCCTGTCCCCAAATCACATCCATCAGAACATCGCGGGTGAAAACGCGTCCCGGTGAACGGGCAAATAAGGTGATGAGTTTAAACTCGGTTGCTGTGAGGTCGATTGGACCGTTGTCGGTCAATACCTGATGTTTGTCGAGGTCGATTGTTAACCCGTGTGTTTCGATCTGCTTTGTATCTTCTGTCTGTTTACCGACCTGAATACGGCGTAACACAGCGGACACCCGAAGTACGACTTCCCTTGGGCTAAAGGGTTTTGTGATGTAATCATCTGCCCCAAGTTCCAATCCGGCAACTCGGTCTCGTTCTTCCGCCTTTGCCGTTACCATCACGATAGGAATATTTTTCGTCCTCGGATCATTCTTTAATAAGCGACAGACGATGAGTCCATCCACCTCTGGCAGCATCAAGTCTAACAAAATAAGGTCCGGTGGTTTTTCGACAGCGCGATGGAGAGCATCAGCACCGTTCCGTACGTAATCCGTTTCAAAGCCAGCTTCTTGTAGGTTATATCGTAATAGGTCCACGATATCACGTTCATCTTCAACAATTAGAATCTTTGCATCCATTTAGGTTTTCCTTGCAGTCGATTTTTACGGACATTCAGTTCTTCCATAGCGCAATTTTAGGTTCGGGACGTTCCCTTGTGATAGTGCTCAGTACAAAACGAATAAAACCGAAAACTGAATTGCGCGGGGTAATTTTGATTTCCATTCTATTTTAACATTCCATTCTATTTTAACAAATAATTCAGTATAATGTCAATTTTTCAGGGCATTTTCCATTTCATGACAAAAAATAATAGGAAATCACATAGATAAAAAAATATAGTGAAAACGCGTATGAAATGTGGTATGATATTCACAAAACAGAAGGGGGTAATGACTCATTATAGCACTAAAAAATATATTCTATCTACCAAGGCAGGCATGGAGACCGAATTTCTGTCTTATCTGCATACTCGCCGTATTTATGCTTTCTTCGCATAATGTCTTTGGTATGCGTGGGTTCACAGCAGAAAATGCTGCCTCACAAAAGCAGTATGAAATCCGTTTTAAGGAACTGGTATCGGCAGAAAGATGCCAGCATAAATTGCGTTTCCTGAGCGAGGAACCTCACCTTGCAGGTACAGAGAATAGCCGCAAGATAGCAGAATACCTGCGTACAGAATTTGGAAACTACGGTTTACAAGTTCAGATGTACGAATATCATGTATATCTTCCGCATCCCCTTGAGGTGCATGTAGAACTTGTTTCACCTACCCAACATCTCGCCGTCGGCAAGGAATCCAGTTGGGAATGGGACAAAGATTCTTATGAAACCGAAATTGTGCCCGGATACAACGCCTATTCACCCGATGGGGATGTAACTGCCCAACTCATCTATGTCAACAAAGGATTGCCCGAGGACTACCAAATTCTCGCTAAACAGGGCATCTCAGTAGAAGGCAAAATCTGTATCGCTCGATATGGAGGCAGCTATCGTGGTGTGAAAGCAAAAGTGGCGGGTGATAACGGCGCGGTTGGCTTGATCCTGTACTCAGATCCAGCAGACGATGGATACATACGCGGAGATGTCTACCCTCGCGGTCCATGGCGTTCAGACGATGCGATACAGCGTGGCACCGTGAAGTATATCTTTCAACACGCCAGTGACCCGCTGACACCCGGTTGGGCGGCGACTAAAGATGCCGAAAGACTCTCAATTGACGAAGCGACAGATCTCCCCAAGATTCCTGTCGCTCCGATCGCCTATAGGGATGCTGAACCGTTTCTGAGGGCACTCGCGGGACCGAATGTTCCGTCACAGTGGCAGGGAGGTTTACCTTTTGCCTATCATATCGGACCGGGACCTGCGAAGGTTCGTCTCAAGGTGCGTTGTGAACACAGCATCCGTTCAATCCATAATGTCATTGCGACTTTGGAAGGAACGCAATATCCAGATCAGTGGGTGATCTTAGGTAACCATCACGACGCATGGGTGTATGGCGCAGCAGACCCCGGCAGTGGCACGACCTCGCTTTTGGAGGTCGCACAATGTTTGGGGGAACTCGCTAAAACAGGCGTGCGTCCCAAGCGGAGTATTGTTTTCGCTTCGTGGGATGCTGAAGAATTCGGCATACTCGGTTCAACCGAATGGGTTGAGGACTTAAAAGCAACCCTCCAGCAAAAAGCCATTGCCTATCTCAATGTAGACATCGCCGCAACTGGTGGGCGGTTCTATGTTAGTGCGATTCCATCACTGCGAGAGTTGATGCGAGAGGTAACGCAGAACGTTATTGATCCAGGAACACTAAAGCCGATTTACGAGAGTTGGAAGACCTCTCAGGGTAAGGAGATTCCACAAGTTGGCAACCTTGGAAGTGGTTCGGACCATTCGCCGTTTGTTGGACATGCTGGCATCCCTGCTGTTAGCATGGGATTCGGTGGTCCCTACGGGGTCTACCATGCCATGCAAGATAACTTCTACTGGATGGAGCACTTCGGCGATCCGACGTTTCAGTATCAGGCGGCGATGGCACAGATCTGGGGTACACTCGCGCTGCAGCTTGCCAATGCCGATATTCTGCCCTTTGATTACGAGACTTACGCGACAGACCTGATGACCCCTTTAAAGTTGTTGCAGAACTCTGGTTCAAAGAACAAAATTGCCAAAGACGTTGGGAAGTTAGATGGTTTACTCACAGAATGGCAACAGGTGGCAGGGTCGTTGAATCAGGAGCTTGCGCGTTACCTCGCTTCCAACGATCTATCTCAGATTGCGGAGATAAACCAACGATTGTACCGATTAGAGCGAAATTTGACGGATCAGGCAGGCTTGCCATTACGTCCTTGGTTTAAGCATCTCATCTATGCACCCGGACTCAACACAGGCTATGCAGCGATTGTTTTTCCCGGGGTTCTTGATGCATTAGAGAATAGTGATGATGCCACAGTCCATGCAGAAATTGACCGGCTGGTTGAAGCATTCACACGAATGATCCAAGGGATTAATGAAATCCGAGGTATGTTGTTGTAATTCGGAAAATATCGGGGTTAGAAACCGCTCCTATAGGCGTTGCTCGGCACACTTATGTGTTTTCAGGCATGACTGCCACTGCCGAAGCGGCTTCCAACAGCACAGTGTCGCCAACCTGAAACGGACAGCGGTAGTCGGTCTGAACGAAATAGTACTTTCTGTCTACCTCAACCCGATAAGTGAAGTCGTGCCCTTTAAATTCCTGCCCTACGATACGCCCGCTTTTTGCGGGGTTGTTCTGAGAATCGGATGCTATCATCTTCAAGCATTCAGGTCGGATAGAGAGAAGCACGTCCCCTCTGTCAGCACCCTCCACTTTTACGCGTCCGAATGGTGTTTCCGCAATCCCGTCTTTGACGTGTGCTTGAACGAAATTCGTCTGCCCTAAAAAGTCTGCGACATAAGCCGTTTTCGGCTGGCGGTATACCGCTTCAGGCGTGCCGATCTGTTCAAGCGTACCCTCTTTCATCACTCCCAAACGTTCGGCGAAACTCAAGGCTTCCTCCTGCGCGTGTGTGACGAGAATTGCGCTAATCCCTTCCGCTTTCAGAAGTGATCGGACCTCTTCGCGCGTCGCCTGTCGCAACCCCGGATCAAGACTTGAGAAGGGTTCATCCAAGAGGAGAAGTTTGGGACGTGCAATGATCGCGCGTGCCAAGGCAACCCGCTGCTGCTCGCCGCCAGAGAGATGGTGTGGTAGACGCGAATGTAAATCCGTCAAACCGACCATACCCAGCACCTCAAATGCCCTTTCTTGTCGCGTCTTTTTCGACACCTTTCGGAGACCAAAAGCGACATTCTCAAGCACATTCTTGTGTGGAAAAAGGGCATAGTCCTGAAACACAAACCCAATGCCTCGTGATTCAGGAGGGACGTGGGTCTCACTGTTCGCAAATGTTTTTCCTGCCATTGAGATTGTTCCAGCATCTGCAATTTCAAATCCCGCTATGATACGCAAGGTTGTTGTTTTCCCGCAACCACTGGGTCCCAAAAGCGCGAAAATTTCTCCCAGATAAACCGAGAAACTCACATCCTGCACAACAGGGGTAGAGGCAAATTGCTTTGTAATGGATTCGACAGTGAGCAGTGGTGTCATTCTCTAATCTCCAGCGAATGCATAGTTCGCGAGTTTGATAAAAGCACATTGTAGCGCGATGCACGTCGCATCTGGGCGAGTACGCCGCAAAACTTTCCAGTTTGCGCCCATAGCACACAAACTCGAAAGTTTGTGCTACAAGGGCCACAAGGTCGTCCTCTCGTGACAACTGAAAACTGACAACCAACACTAAAGTGTATGACCCGCACCGGACGAAGGCATATAGAGATTCAAAGCAAAACTGATGAGACTCAAGATACTTCGCGGAATGTAGTCGCCTAAAACTAATCCAAGGAAGAAAGGGATCGCTTTACGATACATCTGCCAACCCCAAAAGCGGAGAATCAGGAACTTAATCAACCAACTTACCATCACAGGAAACCAAAAATAGATGAGTCCGCCCCACGATGCGCCCGAAAGCACATAGCCCGATGGATGTAGCGTCCACCACAGCAGACGTGTCCGCAAAAAATTGAGAAGGAACACGAACGCGAACCCGCCACACATAAAGGTAATCGCGCTAATATCCGGTTCTTTGGGATGCTGTAACCAACTCTGAAGCGGGTTGAAACTCTCCCATCCAAATCGTCCGACAACGCCTTGACATCGCGCCAGAACGCCGTAATGATACGCGACTTGCAAATAGGTCCAGAATGTCGCCAACGCGCCGACTCCAATGGCAAGTGCCATTCCCAGCAGCAAGGTTTTTCCGGGCATTCCTGAGCGTTCACCGATCCGAAGTGATTCAATCTGGTTCGGCATCGGGTGCGAACGGTTGCAACGATTAAAAGCGTAGAGGAACGTCATTATTGTGAGGTTTGCAGCCCCCAATTGTCGCGTCCCGAACATACTGACCATCATTTGCCGTGGATTGATACCGATAACTTCGTGATAGGGCGGACCGAGTTCGGCACGCACGCGTCCGATTGCTATAGCGAATGCGATAAATAGCGCATAAAATACACTAATTGCCCATAACGACATACCCGCCGCATAGCAGAATCCGAAAACAAGTCCTACACTTAGCACTGTCAACACTGCTACCGTCCGGTAAGAGACGGGTTCGTTGCTATCGTCACCCCACTCACGCCCAATCACATGTCGGAAGAAACGAGCGAAGTGCCGCCGACTCATCCAAAGCGTCAGTACGGCGATGCCTACCCAAGCACCCGATGCGCGATCGTTAAGATGCAGGACACTGATATTTGTAACACCGACTGCACTCGCAATCACACGTTCCGCGCGAGTGAGCCAGAAAAAGAACCATGTCGAGAACGCAAGGTCGAGCGGCATGAAATAGGTCAGTCCAACAACCGCAAGATTAAAGGACATTGAGGCATAACCTATCGCGTTCCAGGGTCGCTCCGTAAAGTGCTGGTCGAGCCGATAGTTGGGAGGCAGCGCAGGGATAACCGGAAAAATGTCGTGCAACCCAGCCATCACACGAAGCAACGCAGCGAATCCGAAACCGAACCAGAGCGCACGGGAGCGAAAGAAACCCCGATTGGTTGTCATTTGCAACGGCAATTGCGTTAGTGGGAAACTCAGTTTTTCACGTTCCATCCACTGCTTGCGGAGTAGCAGTCCTAAACAGAGTAATGAACCGTAGAGTAAGAAAATGAATCCAGACCAGAGAAGTGCCGGTCTAATCCAAATCCGGAGATGTTCTGCCCAGTAGAGACTGGATTCCCCTTCATAATAACCGGCTAACCATTCAAACTCGTGTACCGTAAGCCATGACGGGATGTGGTGCAGAAAGAGTTGCGCCCATTCGTTTTCAGGGCTTGCAAACCAAAAAGGGTGTGCAAGCGTTCCCATGAGGATCGCCATCATCGCGTGTCCAGAGATCGTGGACACCATCGTCACCATAATGTAGACGAGCAGCAATTCTGCAGGGGTAAAGGCGATACGTGGTGAAAGTTTACGGAGTAGAACATTGAGAACGAGGAGTATGACTAACGTGAAAACGGCATTGGAGAACGGTGAAACCAGTGTGTAGACCGCATACCAGAGTTCACTCGCTATCCCCACCCAATAGGCATTGACAACCACCAAAATTAATCCGACAATTACTGCTTTTTTGGTGATGACATCGGGGGGGGTCTCGGTTCTGGAATTCATATGCCTATTCTTCAGTTGTCGTCTCATGTTCCGGAGGCATATTCGCTTGTGTCGTTGAGGGAGGTTCCGCTGCATCGGGTGTTGGGTTAAGGTACTTCTCAACCTCATTCGCTTCAATGATGCGGATTGCCTCTATCAATTGTTGGTCGTGCGCTAAATTTACGACCTGATCAATACCGACATAAAGGTTAAAAATCTGCTTTGCACGGGGGCTGAGCCATCGTAGACTGAGGGTGATATTTTCTTCCGCTTTAAGCGTTTGCTGCAATTTCGGCAGATCCCTTTCAAGCAGAGAGAAATCTTTTGGCATTTCACCCTGTTTCTGATGCGCGTCGTCAATCCATTTTGAAACGAAATTTTCGACGGAATCGGTTGAAGCGAGTTTTCTCAGCATGATATGTTCTATCTCATCGGGTTCTTCACGCGCAACAGAGACCTGTGGCGTGATCCCTACCTCGTTAATTGAAGTGCCATTCGGTGTATAATAAGTTGAGATCGTGAGCGACATTGAGCTGCCATCTGACAGTTCGTAGCGTTTTTGGACGACCCCTTTGCCGTAAGTTTTCTGACCGACGAGTATCCCGCGACGCGTATCCTTAATCGCACCCGCTACGATTTCGGAAGCACTCGCGCTATATTCATTGACGAGCACAACGAGTGGAATATCCAGTGGACACAAGATATTGGGGGTCGCTGGATATTCTTCATCAAATTTTCTGTTTGTTTCGCTTTTTGTTGACACGATGAGACCTTTGTCAATAAAAGCATCCGCAATGTGATATGCAGCGTTCAGAAGTCCACCTTGATTGCCTCGTAGATCTAAAATGAGGGATTTCATGCCCCCGGCTTTGTGTGCTGTGAGCGCATTTTTAAACTCTTCTTCTGTCCCTTCCTTATTTCCGATGAATCCTGAAATCTGAATATACCCGATATCCCCGTCAAGCATCGTGGATTTCACGCTCCTGATCGGAACAATCGCACGCGTCAGCGTTACATCGAAGGGTTCAAGAAATTTGCGCTGCACTGTGATCGTTACATCAGTACCCGTTTCTCCGCGCAGTAAATCGATCACGCTGGCACGCGTCATACCAGTTTTTTCGCTCAGATGGATCCGCTTACCGTCAACTTTGGTAATGTAATCGCCCGCTTGGAGATTCGCCAGCGCAGCGGGGGTATTCGGAATCGGTTTAGAAATCTTAATGAACCCACGGTGGTCGTCATAGATTTGAACACCAAGTCCTCCAAATTCCGCGTTATAGAGATTTTCGACGGCGCGCTGATGCTCACGCTTCAAGATATAGTACGTGTAATCATCTTCAAGGGATGCCAACGCCCCTTTGATCGCACCACGATACATCTTGTTCGGATCTTCTATCGGCTTATAATAATTCTCTGTCGCAATTTGAACCGCTTTTCTGAGCGCGTCGTTTAGCAACTCGCGCGTCACGCGTTCATTTCCACTCATCGCATCTCTTTCGTTTGGAGTAATGAGCAGAAATGGAATGCCGATAGCAATCACTAAAACGATGAAGGACAAAGTGTATCTTTTCATGAGGATTTCCCTTTGTAATCTAAAATTTATTTTAACGTAAACTTTGTCAACATTTTTGGGATTCGTTCTATTCTAACATGAATTCAGACTTGATGCAATACAATTTTTATCTCGAAAGTTGTGTTTTCCAACGATTGTGAAGCCATAGCCACTGTTCAGGGTATTTATGAATATATGTTTCCAATTGTGCCAACATCTGTGTTGTGTAAATTTCAACATCCTGTTCAAGATTATCGGAGGCTTTGACGTGAATTGGAGATGAAATATAGACTCGGTGCCGATCGTCTGGTTGACGGACACTAAGGGAGAAGAGGAGCGGTGCCCCGGTCTTTCGTGCTAAGACGGCGGGACCGCGGGCTGCTGAAGCTGGCTTCCCTAAAAAATCGACGAATACACCTTCTGGACCGGCATTCTGATCTGCGAAAAACCCGACTGCCTGATTGTTTTTAAGGGCACCCAGTGTCTCTCGGATTGCACGCTTCCGAGGAATCAGTTTTAGACTCATCTGCTCGCGGTGCTGCCAAATGTAAGTGTTAAGCAAAGTGTTTTTTATCGGGAAAGCGATAGCTTTCGCCCGATTCGGGATTAGGGCACCGTATACAAGCGAAAGCAGCTCCCAATTCCCGAAATGTGGCAGGAAGACGATCGCGCCTTTACCCCCTACCAAAGCGGCGCGGAGATTTTCTGCTCCGTCTACGGAGACCTCGTTCCAAATGTTTTCAGCATTTAGTTTAGGAAATCGTAGGAATTCAATGCAGGTCTTACCGACGTTGATAAAGCTCGCCTTGCAGATTTCTGTGCGCTTTGATGTTGTGAGATAGCTACCGAACGCGATTTTCAGATTGTCCAAAGCGATGTCCCGCCGTTTTTTGACGAGATAATAGAAGAGGATGCCGATACCTTTCCCCAATTGCATTGCCCACCTTTTCGGAAGGCGACAGCACCACCATCCAAAAATAGACACTATTCTATATACGCATCTATCCTTCCATCGAACACGCGCAGTGGACATCCCTATGTCTCCTTCGTCATGAATCCTATCATACGATAGAGTATACCACATCTATCTGCGCAAAGCAACCAGGGTCATTTAATTTTCTCTTTTGTAGCGCAAACTTTTAGTTTGCGTCCTATACACGCACAGACTCACAGTCTATGCTACAAGGGTTCTCAAGTATATACGCAGCAGAAATTTTTCTTGACTATTTCGCTAAATCTGTTATAGTAAAGTTCAAAAATACGTACACAAGTTATTCAAGACAAAAAGCCCAAACGCTGCTGGCGAGGTGTTTTTGATAGGGTATTTCCCCGTAGGAACCTTGCCTACTATAAGCTCAAACGCCGCTGGCGAGGTTTGCAACCTCGCCTACTACATAAAAAGGAGTAGACAGATGAAAATCAGATTGGTATGGATAGGTATAGTCGTTCTGTTTACTATAGGTATACTAACGACTTCAAGTTATGCACTGATAGACCCTGAAACTATCGTAGGTGTATGGAAATTTGACGAAGGTAAGGGGGATATTGCAAAAGATTCCTCTCAAAACGGGAACGACGGTACACTCACCAATAAACCTAAGTGGGTGGATGGCAAATTTGGTAAGGCCCTGGAGTTTGATGGCACATCTTTTGTGGATATGGGTAATAACAAATCACTTCAGTTCCACGGAGACGTGACAATTGTTTATTGGGTTAGACCTGAAAGCGTAGGTGCAGGTCGCCAAAACACAGTTTGCAAATCTTATGGCGGTGAAGGCTGCTTGACACAGGAACCTGATGGGCGGTTGAGCTTTTATTGGGGTGATTGTGGCGGAAATTGTCAACCTTATGTGGAGGTTACGAGACCTTCCCCTGGTACTTTCGTAGACGATGAATGGATTCACGTCGCTGAGACGAGAGACGTCTCAAAACGCGAGTATAAAATGTACAAAGACGGTGAAGTTACCGCCGAGAGTAAGTGGCTAAAATGTGGTGCCCATCCGTGCGGAGACTCCAGTCCGAGTGATCTTAGTTTGCTCATCGGCTCTGGTTATGCCGGTAAATACAGAGGCATCATTGACGACGTGGGTATTTTTAGTGTGGCTCTGGGTGAGGATGAGATTCAGAGTATCATGGATGATGGATTAGAAAAGGCGTTCGCCGTTTCCCCCACCGACAAACTCACCACTACATGGGCATATATAAAGCAATAACGGCTCTACACAAAAAGGCAAGAACACGCCGTTCTTGCCTTTTTTATTTAACCATAGGGTCAATTTAAGAAAAATAACCGTCGCAGATCCAGTCCGGTAGGTTCGGTTTTGCGGTGTACTCACCCAAATTTGGTCTCCCACACGCGGAAACCAAATTTGTCTTTGCTTTACATTTGCGATCTGCATTCCTAACCGCACCGGATTTTACACAAAAACCTTGAAGCTTTCAAAAACCTCTTGAATCCCGTACGGATGGTATCTGTGTAGAAATATGGTGAATTATGAAAATAAGTTTACATTTCAATAGAAGCGAGACCTGCCACCTCCGCTGGCGAGGATTGTATCCTCGCCCTCTTTTGGTGTATACATAATTGTATATTCACTATAAATGCCCCTGCGGGTACATAGTTCGTAAATTTGATGTAAAGCACAAAATGTGGTAAGATAGTTTGTAATAATAACGACCCTCAGACCTTGGAGAGAACATGCAAGAACGCAACGAATTAGCGCAGACAAATGACAGTCAAACCGATACGGCACCTCTACAACCGATGAATTTCACGGATATTCTGGACGGGATATTTACTGTCTATCGTAACCACTACCACCTATTGTTAAAGATTGCAGCCGTTTATCTCGTTTTGGGATTTGCAGTAGATTTGATCTCTGCCTATTTTATACTGGAAGCGACACCGAGTACGATTTTCATTATAGCAGGGTTCAGTTTAATGGCGACTTCTGTAATCTCTTTGTTGGTGACTGCGGGGTTAATGTACGCGAGCGCGCAAGTCTACTTAGGAAGAGAGATGACCTCAGGAGCTGCCTTTCAACAGGCGTTCCGCCGTTTTTGGCCCTATCTCGGCAGCAGTGTCCTCTGGCTATTGGGTACGGTAGGTTTGTGTATTACGGTTATTGGTATTCCTTTCGGTATCTATTTTGGAGTTCGGTGGAATCTCTATAGTCTACCTGTCCTGATTGAGGAGAGCAAAGCGTGGAATGCGTTGGGGCGCAGTACGGAATTGGTTAAAGGTAGTTGGTGGCGAGTGCTTGGAATTGTGCTATCAATTTATCTAATCTCTGGAATGATAACAATCATTCTTTACATTTCTATTGAGTTTATTCTCACATTGGCAGGGATCATCGCAACTGAACAAACTGACGGGGGTAACGGTATATTGGATATGCTCCGCCGTTTATTTGCGCCAACCCCAACCGAGGCTGGGTGGTTTACTTACGCTGTTCAGCGTTTTGTTGGGCTACTCATTGCCACGCTAACAATGCCGATTGCACTTATCGGTTCGACACTGCTCTACTTCGATCTGCGGATTCGGAAAGAGGCTTTTGATATTGAGATGCAGGTAACGGATTAGAAAGTCGCTGCCACACTTTTCAAAGACAGTGGTAAGGAAATCAAGATGCTTGACAATCAACGCACCAGACGTGCTGGAAAAATTGTTACACTCTATCGCAATCACGGTGGTCTGTTCTGGCGTATCATGATGCCGGTTTCGATCATCGCAATTATATTGGATATTGCGCTGTTTTTCTTTAGCATTTCACGGTTTGAGCAAGATATTAATGATTCCTTCAACAGACTTGACGGCACAGTCACTGCGAATGTTAACACGCTCAGTGCCATTCATCCCACGATTACGAGTGTTCGTGCCGATACAAAGTCGTCAGGTGTGAATTGGCAATTCTATCTGATACCCTCTTTCTATTCAACCGACGATAAAGGGATTACATGGAGATGGGAACTCAATTTCCGAAGTTTTGAATACAGTCTCCTAATCCTGCTACTGCTAACGTTCTGTCCACTGTCCCTCGCTGTTGCCCGCATATCACGTGACTCACAGGCTACCGATATTGCACAGGATCTGACTTCGCCAACCGCGCGTGAAATGTGGCGGCAAACTGGACGCAAAGCATTGATGGTTTTAGGGGCACTTGTGCTCTTCGTCTTAATTCTGGAGGTGGTTGCCAGTCTCTATGGATTAGTTTCATTGTTGATACCTTCGCTGAATCGTATATTACCCTTTGAGTTGACGTTATTTTTGATTACGGTTTCCAATGTTTTACATATTTATTTTCTTGTGACGTTGAGCCTCTACAACCCATGCCTCATCCTTGAGAATAACTCCATCATCGGCATTTTTCGCCGGAGTCATGCGTTGGTCAGCGGCGCAAGATTACGTTTTTTCGGGATTTATCTTCTGACAGGTTGGATTGCTTCTGTTATTACCTCTGTACTGCTCGGTATTGCGTTGTTCGCGTTTTCTATGTTTATCTCGGATCTCGCACCAATTCGCGAGGCGTTACCGCCTCTCAAGTTCTTGAGTCTCTTCATTGGTGGTGATATTGAGATAGTGCTGCCGCAATTATTGAGTGTTCCCACCACGGTGGCGATCCTTATTGTCAAGGGTTTGATTGCTACCTTTTTGGTGCCGATATGGGCGATTTTAACGACACAACTCTATCTCGAACGGATAGATGGGCAAACGGATGCTGTAAAAGAGGTGGTATAACCGTGAAAAAAAGAGTTTGTCTTTGTGTCGTAGTGTGCTTTATCGGTTTTTTCGCGCTCTTCGCAATGGAGACTGAAGAACAGGCATTTCGCGAAGAATTAGAGAAGCGTCGTGAAGAAATGGAGGTTTCTTACGAAAAATACCGAGAAGTTTTATTGAAACTCCTTGAACCCAGACGGGACTGGGATGCTGATCTCAGGTTTCTTCTGTTTCCTCTCGGAGCCGTAGCATTGGGGATTGTAATCGTCTTTTTCATCCGCCAAATCCGAGTGAATTTGATTACCGAGGCATTCGACGACGTGTCGGACACCGAGTTGGAGCATGTAGAAACAGAGAGAGCTGCCCTTGCTCGCGCGGAAACCGCAGAGGCAGCAAGCGATTTTCGCGGCGCACTCCGCTTCCTCTATCTCTCCGCTATTTTGCACCTCCAAGAACGCGGTATGCTCCCCTATGATAGGAGTCTAACAAATCGCGAATATCTCCATCGAGCGCAAAAAGACATCGACCTACACACCGCACTCGGACCTGCGATTACTGTTTTTGATGAAGTCTGGTACGGACACAAGCCGTGTGATGCAGAGACGGTCGCGAATTATCGAGACCTCTTACAAAAAGTCTATGTGAGGAACTGAATTAATAGTATCCGCTCAGCCACAGTCAAAATGCGAATTGTCCAAATATCTATTTTCAGTCTCATCTTGATTACATGTGCTGGTTCCGAGTTATCGGCTGATTCATATCTATCGAATAGAGAGGTGCTTTCCCGTATCTTACGCAACTTAAGGTTCAACGTTAGAGAAATATCAGTGCTATATCCAGCGCGACTGGATAGGTACGATGCTTTGTTCCTACATGACATCGACGAGCCACTTACTGAAACGGAGGTCCAGGATATAAAAAACTTTGTCAATGCTGGAGGCACGTTAATTGTGGCTGGTAAAGATCAGGCGCTGCATCAACTCTACGCAGCGTTCGGTTTAGAACTCCAAAAACTAATGAAAAGGTTGGAATTCTCATATCGAATTCCAGATGAGCCGCTTTTTCCTCAGCATCCGGTTGATGAAATTCGCGCGAGTACGAATTTTGCTATTAAGACTTCTCAGCGCGAAGTCGCGATGCTCTACGGAACAGAGAACGACGCTGTCGTTGTAACACTGCGCGATGGAAAAGGACGCGCCTTTTTTATTGCTTCCGATTCTATATTTCGTAAGAGTGGGCTGCGGCATGTTGGCAATGCTATGTTTCTTTACAACTTAACTTCAACGTTTCCACCCAATGCCCGAATCGGGCTTGCTGTGTGGAAATACTACACGCGGGAATCAAAGCCACAAAATCCATTTGCGGTGCTCTTATTTAGAACACCGGGCGGTTTGGCGGCTATCTATATCTGTCTCACTGTCTTCGTTTTTCTGATATTGAGAGGACGGCGGTTCGGCAAACCTTTAGATGCGCAGAAGAGGAGTAGGCGTTTGAGTTCCGAGTACGTCCACGCGATGACTGATTTGTATCAAAAGGGGAATACACGCATGGAGATTTTGAGGCATATTCGCGAACAATTCAGGTATGACCTCGGTATGCGTTGGCGTGTTAGTCCTACTCTAAGTACAGATGCCTTTTTGGAAGAATTAACCCAACGCGGTGCTATTGATGATGACGAGCAGCTTGCGGAACTCGTGATGGACTTGGAATCTTCCAACGATATATCGGAAGCACAATTGCTTGACCTCGCGCAGCGCGTTGAGGCGCATCGTGAAAGCACAAAGATTAGCAGAACAAAATTGGTAGGACATCGGAGTTTCTAAATTTGAAATAACTATCCCAATTCCGTCTTATTTCTCATGGATTATCCGCATTTGCTGGCGAAGTTTTCAACCTCGCCCCTGTCGATTATCTGACATTTGCTGGCGAGGTTTTCAACCTCGCCCCTGTAAAAAGGCACATTGATATATGACGAATCTCGTTCAAACAGTTTATGAAAAAATGAAACAAGAAGCACAAAAGGTTGTTGTCGGACAGACAGAGCTTTTTGAACTTATTGTTGTCAGTCTGTTTTCAGGTGGACATGTTCTGTTAGAAGGGGTCCCCGGCACCGCGAAAACACTTATAGCGAAAACGTTAGCGATGGTCGTTTCTGGACAATTTAGCCGCGTACAGTTTACCCCCGACCTCATGCCGTCCGATATCGTTGGCACGAGTGTCTACGACTTAACAACAAACCAATTTAATCTGAAGCGCGGTCCCGTTTTCACGAATGTGCTGCTCGCTGATGAGATCAACCGCTCACCTGCCAAGACGCAATCCGCACTTTTGGAGTGTATGGAGGAGCGGCAGGTAAGTATTGACGGTATACGCCATGAATTGCCTCCACCTTTTATGGTGTTGGCAACACAGAATCCTATCGAATATGAGGGCACGTATCCGCTCCCTGAAGCACAACTTGATCGCTTTCTCTTCAAATTGCGAGTGGATTACCCTATCCCAGAGGTGGAAACCCAGATTTTGATGAACTATCACCACGGGTTTAACGCCACCCGCTTGGAGACGGTCGGTATTGAAAGCATCGTTGATAGCGCATCGCTGGAAGAATGTCAGGCGGAAATTCAGAAGGTCACCGTAGAAGATTCAATCTTCAATTATATTGTCGGTTTAGCCGAGGCGTCTCGGAATTCAAGTGAATTAGTTTTGGGCGGGAGTCCACGGGCTTCTATCGCCCTGTTGTTAGCAAGCAAAACTTATGCAGCACTGCAAGGACGAGACTATATTCTACCTGACGATGTTAAACTCTTGGCACCTCATGTCTATCGCCATCGTATTTTGCTGAAACCGGATGCCGAGATTGAGGGATTAACCCCGGATGATATAATTGATCGACTCCTCGCTGAGGCAGAAATTCCGCGTTAGGTCTAAAGATGCATTTAAGCAATCGTCTCCTCATCTTCCTGATTCCTGTTGCTATCCCGATTGTGCTTTACAGCGTTTCACCTTACCTGTTGATTGTCGGTGGAGCGTATGTGGTGCTGCTGTTCATCGTAAGTACAATAGATTATATAACAAACCCCGTGTCTCAGAACGTTGAGATTCGCCGTGAGATGAACTCAAAGTTTTCATTGGGTGTAGAGAACGTCGTGGTCCTGAAAATTGTTAACCGCTCACGCTATCGGGTCAGGCTGCGTCTTAAAGACGATTTTCCCGACGAGTTCCTGTTTGAGAAAGTCCTCCACGATTGCTATGTTTCACCGATGGACGATATAGATATATCGTATCGTCTCACGCCGTTACGGCGAGGCATCTATCAATTCGTTGATATTCATCTGCAGTGTTGGGGTGTTTTGGGACTCGTCATTCGGCGGCATCGGATACCCGCAGCGACCGAAGTAAAGGTTTATCCGAATTTACAAGCAGTGCGACAATATGAACTCTTAGTGAAGCGTGGGATGCTCCACCAAATCGGGCTTAAAACTTCTCGACAATTCGGCGAAGGAACGGAGATGGAGCGGTTGCGTGAATATTCACCCGACGACGATTTTCGGCGGATTGATTGGAACGCTACCGCCCGTCAGCGCAAACCGATTGTCCGAGAATTTGAGACGGAACGGAGTCAAGATGTTGTGATTATGTTAGACACCGGTAGACTTATGGCATCACCGATCCTTTTAGAAACCCCTACACCTTCCACCGCCGGGGCGATCTCGCAAAAGGCGATGCTCAAATTGGATTACGCCATCAATACAACTTTGATGACGGCTTACGTTTCAACACTCAAGGGAGATAAGGTGGGATTGATCGCTTTCGCTGATACTGTTCATCAGTATCTTGCACCGAAGCCGGGCAAAAAGCAGTTTCTCACCATGCTGGAAACGATCTATGCGTTACCGGTTCATACCGTTGAAGCGGACTTTGAAACGGCGTTCAAATACCTCGCCTCAAAACAGCGAAAACGTGCTCTCATTATCCTTTTCACCGATATTCTGGACAAGGATTCTGCCGAAGGGGTCGCCGCCTATGTCGCACAACTCTCCAGACATCACCTCGTTGCTTGCGTAACCTTGACGGATTCTGGCATTGTCGAATTGGCGGAGCAGGCTCTCGCGGATTCCAAATCAATGTACCAGAAAGCCATTGCCGAGCGTCTATTGCAAGAGAAACACGCGACGTTAGAGATTCTGCGCCGTCAGGGTGTCATCACAATTGATGTTCCTGCACATCAGTTGACGATGGCGGTGGTAAATAAATACTTGGAACTTAAAGCAAAGTCTCGGATTTAATAAAAGTACATTGTAGCGCGATGCACGTCGCATCTGGGCGAGTACGCCGCAAAACTTTCCAGTTTGCGCCCACAGCACTTCATTGTAAGACATTGTAGCGCAAACTTTCCAGTTTGCGTCCGCAGGACTTCGTTGTAGGTTGGGTTGAACGGAACTTCAAAGAGTAGGCATATTGAGTGTAGAACCTTCAAACTTTCAGGAAACTTCAAGTCATAGAGAAACGAGTGAAACCCAACATTTTTACTGAAGTCGAACGCACGTTACATTAGCGTTCTTTCATTGCAAACAGATAGATAAACAGTAAAACACCCGTTACAGCACCAAATCCGATTTTGAAAGTTGATGGTAAACTGGAAGGCGACACAAAACCCTCAATAATCCCAGCAACGACGAGCAGCGCGACACATCCAGCAAGCAAACGGATAGCCGTTTTTGCAGCATCCGTCAAAGCACGCTTCCGCGTAAACAGCGACGGTGCGATGAGTGAATATCCCAACTTCAACCCGGCACCACCAGCAATAAAAATCGTTGTTAATTCAATATAGCCGTGCGGCGACACAAACGACCAGAGCGACAGTGCCGCCCCGTGAACGTGACACAATCCTGCAATCGCACCGATGAGAATACCGTTGAGGACTAAAATATAAACAGTGCCTACCATAAATGTGATGCCCCACGCAAAGGCAAAGAAAGCGACCCGAATGTTGTTCGTCATGACAAAGGAGGCAAATAGATTTCGATTTTCCGCTGATGTATCGTTCCACTCGCCGCCTTCTAACTCCTTAATATGAGATAGAACGTCGTCAGGGACGAGTTTTTCTGCGAATTCGGGGGTTGCCAGAGCGATCCAATATGCTGCAGTAAACGCAAGGACGAACATCAGGAACGATGCTCCGATGAAACTGAGGTTTTCCCGAAACAGTGTAGGGAAGCCGAAGTGGAAAAAATCCCGGAAGGTACCACGCTTGAAAGGAGAGGTTTGATAGACTTTAGAATGCGCACGGGATGCAAGCGCGTTCAGATACCGGACACATTGATCTTGTGGGAAATCACGACGTGCGACCGCTAAATCGGACGTAACGCGCCGGTATAGATACCCAAGCCTGTCAAGTTCTCTCGCACTCGCGCCACGTGAATGGTTTAGCAGTACTTCAAGTTCGTCCCATGTTTTCTGTTTTTTGGCAATGAATTCTGTAGATAACATTATTGTCCGTTTTACTGAAATTGCGTTATAATTGAAATAAACAAACTGCCTATAACATAATTAGACAACATTTTGTATCAAAAATCAACCTTTTTGCGCAGAAAGGGACTCGCTTCCACAAATGAACGACCACTTATCCGTAGAAACACCAGAACAGATCGACATCAACTTCCAGCAAGCAGGTATTGGCTCGCGTTTCTATGCAGCACTTATTGACTTCTTATTACTCTTACTGATTGCCCTTGTCGGATACTACGTCAACGAGCGTTTTATCTCGGAGCTTGGAGATGTTCTCGGCAAGTGGCTTAGTGCGTTAGGCGGTGTTCTTGTCTTCGCACTCAACTGGGGCTACTACATAGTATTTGAGATTGCCACGAATGGGCAATCGCTCGGAAAGCGTGTACTCGGTTTGCGCGTTATTAAAGAAGGCGGATATCCGATTAGTTTCGCTGATTCTGCAATCCGTAATTTGGTGCGGATCGCCGATTTTCTTCCCCTCTTTTATGGCGTAGGTCTACTTGTTATGTTGCTAAATAAAAATTGGCAACGATTAGGCGATTTGGCTGCAGGGACACTTGTTATTAAAACCGTACGCGCGGAGTTGACGCTTCCTCAAGCAGGTTCATATAGCGTTTCACCGCAAGAACTTATGTATGATGCTTGGATTCAACCGGCGTTAGTCACCGAGGCAGAAACGCGCACAATATGTGAATATCTCACCCGTCGTGCCAAGCTCTCTGAAGGTCGACGCGCAGCATTGGCGAGTGCCATCGGCAGCCCGATTGTTGAAAAGATGGGGGGCAGTGGTTCAATCAGCTACGATAAATTTTTAGAGGAAGTTTACACCCTTAAAATGCTTTGTTCAGAAAATAAAAATGTCAAAACAGACCAATCCATCACAAATGAATAATGAACCCCAAAAACTACGTCCAATGGGGTTCGGAGATCTGCTGGATGCCATATTCAGCCTCTATCGTGCGCATTTCTTGCCGTTTCTTACGATAGCCTCCGGTTACTTCGTTGCAATGCTCATTGTGATTTCAATCGTTTTTCTTGACGATTCGGTTGGAAGAGGCGCGAAAATAGCAATCTGGATTTCTACTGTGAGTATTATCTTCGGTGTTTCTATTTTCGTAGTAAGTGGACTCATGTTTGCCAGTACCGAAGCCTATTTCGGTAGAAACATTAGAGTCCGTGCTGTGTTAAGACAAGCAATGCCTCGATTTTTACCCTGCTTCGTTGGTTCGCTTTTAATCGGATTGGTCGCGTTTCTCTGCGGATTTCTCGCAAACATTCTGTTCATAGTACTCATAGATTCTTATATAAGCACTGTAGGTGTAGGCAATGTAAATGTTTTGCTCTTGAATTTCACTCTTGGCTTGCTCTTTGCGATCATGATAGTTAGCATCGTCGGTTTCTTTCTACCTTACTGGAGTTTCTTCCTTTCTACTGTTTTGCTGGAGGAAAGGTCCATGCGGGCTGGATTAAGACGCAGCCGTGAACTAATCAGAGGGAGACGGTGGCGCGTCATTGGCACGATACTCGCGATTTTCCTCCTTCCTTTCGCTATCGGTTTTGTACTCCGCGCTGTTTTTGCCTTCCTACTTATTCTAACCGGACTTGAGGGAGTAGGCAGTCTTTTGGACACTGTACGATGGATGAGCTTGTGGGAACTGCCAACAAATCTTGCGGAGTTGCGTCTCTCTTATGTGTTGATGTACCTTATCAACTTAGGTGTTGATACCTTCACAATACCGATCTGGGTTATCGGTTGTACGCTCCTCTACTTCGACCAACGTATTCGGAAAGAGGGGTTTAATATCGAAATGAATGTGCATGTAGCATAAACTTCATGTAACCACACCATAACTGTCAATTTTAGAGAAGTTTCATTGTAGGTTGGGTTGAACGGATCACACCCGACGCTTGCCAATGAAAGAAAGTTGTGCTTGCTTTGAACAGCCGCATTGTAAACAGATCAAGTGAAACCCAACGTTTTCTCCCAAAGATGTAGATATGATGTTGGGTTTCACTCAGTTTTTGGGTCTATACGACAGTCTGTTAGATTCGAGATTCTTTTAGGATACACGTCTGATTTTCAACGCCGTTCAACCCAACCTACAAGGCTAAATTGACACTATGGTGCGGTTTCCAACCGCACCGGATTTTACACAAAAACCTTTCAGATTCCAAGAACCGCTTGAATCCCGTAGGGATGGTATCTCTGTAGAAAAACGCAACCGCACGAACCTAAGCCCCGTAGGGGCGGTATCTGTGGAGATCTACGGCGAAAAAATTAACGAAAAAATCCCTAAATTGACACCTATGGTGCGGTTTATAACCGCGCCGAGTTTTACACGGAAACCTTGAGGTTTCCTTCAAAACCTGTTGAATCCCGTTAGTACGCGGTTGTAAATCGCGCCTGTTAACGCGTAAATAATTGGGGTTCATCCAACATACGGCTCAGGATTACATTCCACCTCTGCCAGAAGCGTATCCACATACATCTTAATGTGGAACAACCGACAATCCGAATCCCCCACCGGACCTCGCCGCAACTGACCCAGTCCCTCCCAGAATTCACCAAGTGCTGGACGGTTCAATCCGATAAACTGTGCCTGTGCATCGTCAGCAAGGCGTTTGTTCCAATGGATAACCTCAACAAGATGGATATAGGTCGAGGTCTCATAATCGACACCGATCATCAAAAGTTTGGCGTTTGTCTTATAAGCACGGAACATCGGAGAATGCGTGCCGTAGGTCTTTCCCCACGGGTGATGATCCCACGGCGATTGGTAGCCTTCGCGTCGGAGGTGATCTGCTACAAATATTTCCGCGTCTTTCCCGCGCGCAGCAACAGCGTGCGAATAGTGATCAGAGCGATAGGTACCGGGCATCTGCCGAAAAAACTCCGTCAACCATCCGACTGTTGAAGGCGTTGTCGCAACATCCCATGACGCAACACGTTCTTCCCGACTCGGCAAGAGACTAAAAGTCGGCATTAAAATCAGCCCGTCCTCTCCAATAACCGCTTCGAGCGCAGAGATTACCGTACCTGCCCCGCCATCGACCGGTCCTAAACTCTTAAAAGAGGAATGAATAAAGAGTGTATCTCCCTTTTCGATGCCGAGATCGGTAAAGTCTCGAATGAGTCTCTCGCGTGTGTAAGGTGTTTTCATTTCAACCTACGTCCTAAACCGCATCGTACCGCCGCAACAACTCGACGATTCTCCCCGCATCCGCCCGTCGCATTCGTTTCGCGATTTGCAATGGTGTCAAACCTTTCCCATTCTTAAGGTTCGGATTCGCCCCTTTAACAAGCAAAGCCTCTATAGCAGCACGCTGTTTCTCTCCGTCCTTTATTGTTGATCGGATTGCATCAAACAGTGGGGTTTCGTCGTTATTGTCAGTGGCATCAAGGTCCGCACCTTTTTCGATGAGCAGATTGATGACATTGAGAAAACCCGCCTTCGCTGCATAGTGTAACCCCGTTTTTCCTTTGTAATTCCGAACATTGATATCGGCACCCAGTTCTAACAGTCTCAGGATTTCTTCGGGGTGTTCCCTATTATCGCCGCGACAGACGTAAACAAGCATGGGCCACCCCATGTCCCCCTGCGCGTTTATGTCCTTCGGTGGGACACCGTAACTTTTGAGCAGCTCGCTCATTTCGGAACCGTCGTCCAAGATACGTGGTGCTTTGTTCGGATCCGCCCCGTTTTCGAGTAACAACGTGGTAATCTCTATCCGATTCCCCGAGACGGCATAATCCAGAAAACGTTCGCTATATGGCTCGATGGTCGCACCTCGCGAGATAAGCAGTTCAACGATTGCTGGGTCTTCGCCCCTGATGGCATAACAGAGCGGAGTTGCCCACGCCGTTTCGCGGTGTTCAAAGGTATGAGGCTTCCCAGCCGGTAGCATCACTGCCTGAAGGTATCCTTTGTTGATGAGGCTTGGATCGCTATCAAGGTGTGCCTGGACTGCATCGTAGTCTCCGAGATAGCCAGCGGTATGGATGTCAATTGTCGCGCCCTGCTCAAGCAGATAATCTGCTACGCTGTCGCGCCTTTCATACCGCGCCACACAGTAAGGCGTTATCTCAAGGCGATGCTGGATATGGTAACAACCCGGCAGATTTATATCAGCACCCCGTTCAAGCAGAAATTGAACCATCTCCAATTTCCCACGATATGCCGCCTCCCACAACATCGTCCGACCGTGTGAGCCGACAGTATGAATCCAAGCGGGATTATCATCAAGCAATTGGCGAACAGTATCAAGGTCCCCGCGCCCTGCCGCCGCAACAACAATTTTAAGAAAATCGCTTTGATTTCCAGTAAGTTGAACCTTTGCCATGTTTAACCTTCAACAACGCGCGGACGACTACCAATAGAAGGCGGCAGCAACATCCGTTTCTGTTGTTCCGTCAATTCTCCGTATTTGCTGATGTCGTAATAGTGTTGTGCCCATGAGGAGTGTCCAGGGCTGTACTTATAAAGCAATGACCGCCGTTGATGTTTTGCCTTCCACGGCATCGTTCCGTGAACGAGTGCCTCTGTGAAAAAGACGACATCCCCCGCTTCCAGAGGGGGTTGGACGACATAGTGTGCAGGACGCTCAAATCGCCGAACCTCTGTCGGGATTTCCCGCAAAAAGTTGCTCTTATGGCTTCCCGGAATACAGGCGAATCCACCCGCACCTTCGGGAGCATCCGCCAGATTGTAAGTCATCACAGACAATCCGTTCCGCATGATACCGTCGCGATACTTATACCAGTGATCCGCTTCAGGACCGCCGGGTCCACCGCCATCTTCGCCACCGTGCAAGCCATTAATATGGGGACCCTCCTCCATGAAGATAGCGTAATCGTGATCTAAACGGACATGCGGACCCAATAGATTGAGAAGATAGGGCAGAATTTTCGGATGATCAATCAGCCGCTTAAAGGGTTCACCCCACAGGCTTGGAGGTCCCTGACGTTCTGTGTTATCAATAATATCGTTCATCTCAGCAACTTCGTCATTAGTCAAAACGTTCTTTATGACGAGATACCCTTCAAGGTCTACCTGAAATTTCTCTTCACCTGTCATAGTAAATAATCCTTTCACTTGGCTTTCAGCCATCAGCAATCGGCTGTCAGAAAAGAGGTTCTACAGATAATGGTGCGATTTAGTGAAAATAATGGTCTCCCTACTACAAACGGGGCTGTTCGTAGTAGTGCGATTTATCGCACGTTCAGAGATTACCCGATTAAATTATTAACCTTCATGTAACCTCACTGGATTTCTTTATTCAGAATCAACAACTGGCGGTCGTCTACCGATGGATGGCGGCATCAGCATTCGTTTCTGTTGTTCCGTCAACCCCTCATATTTACCGATGTCGTAATAGTTCCCCGACCACGCGGAATGTCCAGGACTGTATTTATAGAGCAGCGACCGACGTTCATGTTCCGCTGTCCACGGCATCGTCCCGTGAATGAGTGCCTCCGTGAAAAACAGCACATCTCCCGCCTCGACAGGTGGCTGGACAACGTAATGTGCAGGACGCTCAAATCGCCGAACCTCTGACGGAATTTCCGGTACGAAATTACTCTTATGGCTCGCTGGGATACAAGCAAACCCACCCGCCCCTGCGGGTGCATCCGCCAGATTATACGTCATCACGGACAACCCATTCCGTATATGTCCATCCCGATACTTATACCAATGATCACCGACGTGTCCACCGGCGCGTCCACCATCCTCGCCGCCGTGTAATCCGCCGCGCCCTTGCCCTTTCTCCATGAAGAGGGCGTAGTCATGATCGAGTCGGACATGTGTACCTAACAAATCAATAAGATACGGCAAAACTTTCGGATGGTCGATAAGCCTTTTAAAGGGTTCACCCCAGAGACTCGGCGGTCCTTGGCGATCCCCATTATCAATAATCTCATTCATCTCGGCGACTTCATCGTCGGTCAAAACGTTCTTTATAACGAGATACCCTTCAAGGTCTACTTTGAATTTCTCTTCACCTGTCATGTGTGCGACTCCTTTCGTTATGGCAATCAACCGTCAACATACGATTCAAACAAACTGTCCTATAAGTTCCGATAGTTGAGTTATCGTCCTTACATTAAGCGTGAATTCTTTTCCCTCCGAACTATCTTTATTTACGCTGAAATCAAACGCATTACCCTCATTTTCCCTTTGTATCACTATCGGCACAATACCCGCAGCACGAGCTGCCGCTGTATAGTCTTCCGTGTCTCCAACATAAACGACTTCTTCAGGCTTCATGCCAGTCTGCACAAAAGCCGAGTCAAATATGCGTGGATCCGGTTTCTTGACCCCCACTTCACCGGAGATAACAACCGAATCAAAAAAATCCGTCAAACCGAGTTCATTGAGAACTGAATGAACGTGCGGTGGATGATCGAAATTGGAAATGAGCGCGAGTTTTTTGGAGTGATGTAGTATTTGTAGGATGTCTAATGCCTCAGCATCGAGCAATATATGTTTTTGCCAAGCACTGGCGATTTTGTTCGCAATCTCTGTTATATCTTCAGGAGTTAGATTCAGATCTAAATCCAAACAGAGGTTGTGGATACGTTGTTCAAACACCGTCATATTGTATTGTCGCGGTGTTGGTTCGCTTTTACCAAAAAACTGATCGCACCTTTTCGCAAATGATTCTATTGAACATGTCAACCCGTGCAATCTGAGTTGTTTATGAAATTCGTTTAACCAGTCAGACCATGCAGCATCCATATTTCCGTACACCAAGAGTGTGCCGTATAAGTCAAAGAAAATTCCGTTAATGGTCATCTTTGTGTCCCATATCCCGATGATAGATTTAGTTACGGGGGGCTTTTGTTCTAAAGCTTCTACCCCTGCTGGCGAGGTTTTTAACCTCGCCTCTTTAGTAATGTCTAAGCCAGGTAGGTTCGGTTTTGCGGTGTACTCACCTACCCCCGGGGTCCCCACCCGTTACTGGGAAGGGGGATAAGGGGGATAAAGGGGGTTGCGACCTGCATTCCCAACCGCACCGGATCCCCAGGCCCGGTAGGTGCGGTTTCCCAACCGCACCGGATTTTACACGGAAACCTCAAAGACTTCAAAACCTCTTCAGTCGCATAGCGACGGCATGTTTATAGCAGCCAGTTCAAAAGGTTTTCCGATCTTTCGGCGCGGTCACTTCAAAGTCAAAACCGCCAAGCACATTGCCGTTTATCTCCAACTCAAAACGGTGCCACCCAAGACACGCCTTACCGTCATCGTACTGCTTGAGTGACGGCAATGGAAACAAAGACTTTTCGTACGCGACACGCTGTCTCGGTTTCAACGTCCGTTGACTGAGGCGGTAGCGTTTGCGCGTGATGTGTCCTGATGGACGTTTGTAAGCGACAACGTAATAGTTCAGGATCGTCTGATCCGCATCGGATTCACTCTGTAAACTGAATGAAAAACGGAAAACGTCGTTGATGGAAAGTGCCAGACGTTCAGATTGCAGCTCGGTCAACGTGATGTCTGCCTTACCTAACTTCGGCACCGCGCCCAGACCGAGGAGTTTAAAGGCGCGTTCGTCGCCAATCTTCACCTGATACTTGAGTGCCTGCTTGAGAATTTTCTGCGTTTCCGGTTTACCGTCCTGCCCCCACCGCTCCAACGTAGCATACCCCGCCTCTGGATACTCCTTAACAATATCACGCATATCTGTAGCGACCTGCTCCCGGACACGTCCATCCGGATCATCTTTGAGTGTCTCCAGAAGTGCTAGAATCGGTTGTGGGTTCTCAATAAACGGACGCAGCCATTTCTGCCATGTCCCACGCATGCAGAGCGATGCAGCTACAAACAGACGGAGATTTGCATTTTCGTTCCTAACCCATTCACCAAAACGTTCAAAACACCGCTCCGTGTCCTTGATAATAAACTCCCGAATTTCCCCACCACGCGTACACCGATGTTTAGAGAGTTCACAAAAAGCGTCCAGAGATGCGTCAAAATCCGCTAACCCGTAGAGACTGATAAAATGGGCAATCGGTCTCAGACTCGTCTCAGTTTCGGCAGTGGGATGTCGAGCCGGTTCCGGTGGAGCCTCCATTTCAACGAAATCCATCAAGATAGCAAGCGCATCGGAATAATCCTGTGGCAGATACTGGCGCAGGACGCGACCGATAGCATTCGTCACGTTATAGATCGTCTGCCCCTCCATCTCCGTCCGGACATCCGCAACAAAGGCAGACACATCGAATTCAGGATAGATGCGCTGAATCTTTTCACCGATGATCAGACCATCTTGTGTCAGATCAAAAAGCGTGCGTTGATCTCTCATAGTCAAGAGGTTTTATCCTTTAGGAGACGGATAATTTCGGAGCGTATGAAAATAATAACATATCTGATGGCAGATGTCAACTGAGAGACATTCGGCGTATATTTTAAGTTTCCCACTCCCGCGTGTTCTGGTTGCGTTTAGGTTTGCGTTTTGTCCTTATTTCACCTTTCAATGCAAAATAGATTTGTCGTGAAGCGGGTGCTCCTGCGGTTCTTCTCGACGAGTTTTGCGTTATTTTGCGTTTGATACAAGAAATGCGTTTCCTTTCCTCAGGTACTCTGCCGGGTCATATTTTTATCAGTGTTCTGTGCGTGATGGCTGTGAACCTTTTGTAATCGCCAAATAAGTGTGAACTTTACCATAAGTTTGTTTGACATGCAATGTTCAAATCTTTTAATATTTTTTATGAGTTTTCACGCGAACCTAACTCGTAGAAAAAGCATCTCATCGGTTTCCAAGAGCTGCAGCCCCGTAGGGGCGGCATCTGTATAGAAATCTATCACATGAAAATCTGTGAAAAATTGTCCAAAATTTAGTTCTTATAGAATACTACATTTTATTATTGTTGCAGACAGTTTTAGTTTTATTTTGATTGAAAACATAATATATTTTAAGTATAACGTATATAAAGTAATAAAGTCAAGGGAAATATTTGGTTTTTTGGATAGGGCATATCTGGATGGGATATAGGGATGTGTGCACGTTTTCGGATGTGCCCGGAGATCCGTCCGGACAAGGGGTAGCTGCGTAAATCCTAAAAATACCACCGTTCCCCAAGTCAGGGACGGTGGTATCTTTTCTGTTTTATATTGTCTAATTAGTTGCCGAGTTCAACTCAGAGCCTGATGTAAACCTGTTTCAGCACTTTCGGGTGGTAATAAACGAATCATATCGTCTGCCATAATTTTGCCGCCATACTCACCAGTCATACCTGCGTAGTCACCATTTTTACGCCAATTTATTTCAGATGCTGCTTCTACTAGGCGGCTGACATTATCCCAATTCATACCCGTTTCCTCGCTGTAACTACGGGAAAAAATGTGGGCACCAGTGTGTGCCCAAGCTATAAGTCCGGTGAGCTCAAGGAGTTTGTACTCAAAAGAGTTTCTGCGACTGCCTTTTATTTCAGGATCATCAAGTTTTTCAATATCTGTCCATTCTTCATGAAGATGGTCAGCAATTATTGTCCAAAACCGGGACATAAAATCAATCTTCTGTCCAACATCTAAGTCTTGAACGCCGCCAATAGCAAACAAGCGTTTAACTTGTTTTGCTACGCTGGCAAGATTAAAAAGTTGTGAGCGTTGTAATGTCGTTTTTGTAATTTTCCCATTAAAAGGACTGTCTGCCTCTTCATTGAGCCCCCACGCAACTTGTGCTTCTTCCGTATCCTCCAGGTATATAGTTAACGATTTAGGGACACCTTTTTGCGTATTGTTAACGACGAGAAATTCCTTCTTTTCTTCTTCAGGATCCAGATCAGGAAGAAGAATGAAGGAGATTTCACGTACATCATCTTCAGATTCATATAAGTGCACAAAGCCGCCAAGACGGTGTTGACCATCAAGAATGGCGGCTTTCTCTTGAATGATAAGTTTTCCTACCTCTTGTCTTTCCCCATTTGGTTTGAAATGCCAATTGCCGCGTCCAGAGAGGAGGATTGGTGGTATAATGCTGTTAGGATGATCTTTGAGGAACCTAGCGAAGGCTCTCATACGTGACAACGAGCCAGGGCGTTGGTAACCCTCTTCTGTCTGTTCATTAAGAGGGGTCTTACGGGAACTGGATTCGTTTACTGGAACAAAGGTCACGTTTTTAACCTTGTCAGAGGGAATTGTCCCAAATAAGTACTTCTGATTCGCTTGAGTTTTCTGAACGACTCCGGCAATTTCGCCAATTTTATTACTCATTGATTAATTGTCCTCAATTTGAAGGTTGGGGATACGAGATAGTACAACGATAAAGACAGATGCGTCGTCTCGGTATTCATATAACCATTCATTGTGTTTATGCAATTTTGCAGTGGTTTCGTTATTGCGGAAATCCCAGCAAGTTACAAGATTAACTTGATGATAAGGATGTCCGTGATCATTAAAATTCTCAAAGTGATATTCTAATTCAATCGGTACAAACATGGATTGTGCATCAACTTCCCTTATTTGGTAGGAGGCTATTGCATCTATGCCAGCGCGCGGTGTATATTCCCATAAGAGGAATTCATGAAAAGGAAGGGCGTTAAGTGCCTCTAATTTAGCAAGCAAGACAAGCACTTCGTTTTCGTTTGAAGGAACAAGCATCAACGGTTTACCTTTAAAAAGCACTCTATTGCCCACCCGCGCCCGCTCTTGCCTTACTTTCAGATTTCGCGACGATTCGGTTTGTTGTTCCCATTGCATCTTTTCTTTATAGTTTTGATACAAATTTGATTCTGTGATTGAAAGTCGTGCATTTTCAACAGAATCAACTAATTCATCAATTAATTTGCGTGTATGTCCTCCACAAATTGTAGTCCGTTTTAATGTTTCCGAACCAATTTCTACAATCCAGTATGGGTCTTTATTCTTTCTAATCAGCCAATCTTCCTTTCGTGGATGAACTGGACCGAACATAGTGTACAGTTCATTATTTGTAAGCGATGGGGCGGTATAAAAACTGGCATGACCGATGTGAATTCCATGTGTGTTGTACAGATTTGTTTGCGTAGTGAAGTAATCTGTGGATCCCAATTTATTTATATACCGATTCTGAGGTCGGATTACATATTCTTCCGCAAATACCATCCAACGAATGTAATACGCTGAGTCCGCGAAATCTGGAGCCCCGAGCCAGGTATTTTCCAAAAAATAAGAAGAAACAGTGGAAATTTTTTGTAACTCTTTTGGCGTAGTGTGAGATCTCCCAAATCCCTTTAGTGTCAAAAGGGAATCCGTGCCCTTAGATAGATTATTACGGAGTGTAATCTGGTTTGAAGATGGGAGGTTTTTGAAGAGTTCACAGATATTGACTGTGAAGAATTTTTCTGTTTGATGCAAAGAAAGAGAATCAGCAAAGAAAACTTCTTTCAATGATCCATCAATTAACGTAAGGGTATCAGTGTCGGAGATGGCGTGATCGCAGTCGATTTGTACTATTGTTCGCCCGGTACCATTGAATGTGAATCTAAAAGTCCAGCAACTCGGTTGGACGCGATTGATTAGTTCCGCTATCCGCAATGGATTTGGGCTAACACCCAGGTATGTAAAAATTTCGGAGCAAGTGTGTTGTAAATTTAACTGGGTCATTCTATCGCTTCAACCTCGTAAGGGGCGGTTTTAGCGGACTCCTTTTTACGGACGCGAAACTGAATGCCTTGGAAAACACCTTCATTCTTTTCGCGTAGCTCTTCAAGAGAACGTCCTAAAGAGGATGCTGATATGTAGAAGATATACTCAAGGTTATTGCTAATTTTTTGAACGTGAAGTATAGGCGCGTAACCTTTGAATGTTAAAACTACATCCGGTTCGGAGATGATTTCCAATTCTATCCATCCGGTACCTACTTTTAAAGATGGTGGTAACTCTTTCGGCATAGTTCATACACCTCTAAATTATACTGAAGTTTGGGCAATTTCTGTAAGGTTATAGAATCATAGCAGGGCTTCAGCGAGTCGATCCTGGTCCGATTGTTCCCCTGTACCAGTATCAGATTGCAATACGCCTTCAAAGGCTTCAGACAGATTCCATATCGCTTTTTCAGGTCCTTCGCTTAGCATTTTTATGATGTCATTGACACCGGCAGCCGCTAAACCGTTGGCAATATCCATCATACGACGTGGATTTAGGACAGCCTCTAAGTTTCCCTCAACTGCTATCGCTATCAGCATTATCGCTTGTGCCTGCCAACCATCAGTGTTAAAAATATCACCGTTAATGATACTAACGGTTTCCTCTTTCTTTAAATCCATCGGTTTAAGATTCTTCCGCACTGCCAGTGAGAGGCCCGCAAACCAAAGATCCACCTTCCGTGGAAACGGAGTGTTATCGGCTTTCGCGCCCTGTCCTGTTTGGCAGTAGTGATCGTAGTTTTCTTGCTGCGTCCTGGGTGAAATAATCGTCATGTTGCGGAAAGGGTTGTCGTATTGTGGTGCCATATCAATCTCCTAAGGTGCCGGTTGGACTTCCACCTCAGCGTCCGTTCGCCGCTTACACATATCGCATTCTCCGAGGCCCTGGCACGGACATCGGAGTGCCTGAGGTTCGTTTATATGTGGATCGTTCACCAATATATTGGGATAGTGTGCTGAATTAGTGATGGTGATTATACGTCCCGCCTTATCTGATATAATATCCTCACAGTCTTTAATTTCAGAACGCGTTAAAAAGAGAATGAGTTGTGAACTTTCTTGAATAGCAGTTTTGAGAACGGAACGTTTGACGAACCCGTCCATCATTCCAAGGGGTGTGTCAATCACATTTGGTGCTGCAACTTCACTTACCTTAGTCAGAGCGAGAATAAACGCTATCGTTAATGCTCGCCGAGAGGCACCGTTTAAATCTCGATCAGGATTCAAAGCACGTTCATTGGGTCCGTAGACGAGAATATCAAACTTGTCACTGATTTCCGCTTTATGAATGATTGCGTTCTGTTCGGCATCCGCACCAATCATCTCTAAAAAGAGAGTGTTCATCAACCGACTCACTTTTTGCAATTCCTCGTTTGTGATTCGGTTGTAGGAATTTTTAAGAATTTGATCTATGTCGCGTGTGGTGTCTAATCTGGCTAATATTCCTTTCCCTCTCCTCCGTTTACTGATAAGGTTATTACGCGTTGCGCTTAAGGACCTCTGCCTTTCCTTCAGACGTTCAAGTTCTCTTTCGTGCTCTATACGGATGTGGTTCAAAGAATCGCGTTGAGCGATATAGTCTTGTTTGGCGGCACGAAGTTCTTGAATGTCAATGTCTCCTATGTTTTCAAGTTGGACTTCAAGTGCTGCTAAGGCTTTCTCTAATTCCCCGCGTCGCGTTTCAAGTTCATCTCGACGGATTGCGTTTCTCTTGTACTCAGCGATCCAGTGTTGCGCATCGTTGGTCTCTATCGGTTTCAGTGCCAATGAACCGTAATAGAGGTCGGTGAGACATTTTTGGAATTCATCAGATTTCTGACTCTCACTAATCAGTTGTTCAATATGTGCTCTGCGACGCTTCCCGTCTTCTGAGTGTCGATCCAGCGATTCGCCACAGATGCAGGTAACATCTGTTAACCGTTCGGCAAGCACCGGAATTGTTGTTCTCGGCAGTTTCCCTTGATCGCGGAGTTTATCCAATTTCTCAAAACTTTTTTTCAAAACCGGGGCAAGCAAATCACGGAACAGAGGCGGTTTTCTAAAGAGTTGTGAATGCTCGGAAACCAGTTTTTCTTCTTGATTTCTGATTCTCTTTAGTTCTGCCTCTGCTTTTTGCAGTTCACGATTAAGTTCTTCTTGATCCCCATTAACCAATGCTACTTCAAGGTCTTTATCAATTTCTGTTAGACTTTGATTGACTGCATCAAATTGGAGTTTCGCATCGTCTCTTTCATTTTCAAGACGTTCAATCTTTTGATCTATCTCCTCTAATTCTGTAACGATTGCGGTGATTTCTGTATCGGATCCGATATTCTTTGAATCTCTATTGAGTCCAGCGAGCGTCTTTTTCAAGTGATCGAGTGCAGACTCAATCACGTCAAGACCTAACAACGATTGAATAGCATTTTTAACCTGTGTATTATTGTTTTCTGATTCGATGAAACTCAGTGCTCGGTCGCCGTCGGTGAAAAACACCTCACGCAAATGAAGAGGTAACAGGAGTCGGGATATCTGTGCTTCTAGTGGTGGAGGAATCGGAGCACTCCCGGTTTCTGTCAGTTCAAACAATTCTACTTTTGAGTTTTGTCTGAGCCCCTCGGTTGTCTCCTCTACGGAACGAATGAGACAGTAGCGGCTCGTCTGATTCCGATTTAACTCTGATGCAGGTTTTTCAAAATCGACTTGCACAGATATCGGAATTGCCCGTCCATCAGGGACATCCCAATCAATTGGAAATAGGCGATGTCCCCTACCTCTGTTAGGCAGGGCGTTGTCGCCGTAGAGTGCCCACTGAAGTGCTGTTAAGATAGTCGTTTTTCCGCTCTCGTTTGAGGCGCGAATGACGGTTAGTTTTTTATCGTTACTTGTCGAAAAATCCAATCTTAAATCTCGTAGCAGACGAAAGTTCTGAAATTTTGCACTGATTAGTTTCATTGGATAACCTCTGTCGTTGGATTATCTATATCGTGTTTCCTCGCGAGAAAGTCACCAGCCTTATGGCATGCTTGATTTACTTGTTTTTGGATACTTGTCCTTTGCGCTTTATGATCTCTTTCCGCGTTAAGGATTTCAATGATTGCGTCAAGAATTTTTTTCCTGTAACCATCGCATCTCTCCTCAATAGATTCAGATTCATTGAGGATCAGTTCCACCATTTTTTGCTTGTTATACGACATAGTATCCTCCGTTATGTGTAAAGGGCTTTAACAAGTTGGTCGATGTGACTCAAAGGACCATCAGGTCTGCCAAAGTTTTTCGCAAGGTAAGCGAATGCTTGGATCCGTTTGAGTTCGGACTCTATTAAGGCGCGAGCGCGAGTGTCCAGATTATCCAAATCCGGCGGTAAAGCCATGAAGTCGTGGATTTCACTGTGTGTTTTGCCTGTCTTGCTACAAGTGCGGAGCAACCGTCCACGACGTTGCACCCATTGACGTTCCACTGTGGTACTCGCAAGAATAAAAGCCTTTTCAATCTGTGGAATATTGATCCCTTCATCAAGAACGCGTTTGGCAGTTAAAATGCGTAATGTTCCTTCCTGAAAAGACTGGATAATTTGGGCGGTTTTTTTCCGGTCGGGTGTCTCTTCATGTGTGAGTTGGTGGAAGAGAACACCGTGTTTGTTCAGTAAGGCGTTAACATCTTTCAGCTGCTGCGGTGCCTTGTCAGACGTGTAAATCAACGTATGGCAGAGTCTGTCGAAGTCTTCGCGTTGTGTCAAAACATTTTCTAACACAGCGATCTTATTTTCAGCATTTTCCAAGAGAGCACGTCTATCCCGGAGCAGCTTCATAAGGTACTCATCGTTTGGATCTTCTTCCTGTCGCCACGCATTTTTCCCGATCCTTTCCGTGAGCTCGTACCATTTCTCCATTTCATCCTCTGTAAGTTCTACCGGATGGACGTAGTATTCGTACTCAACGAGACATCGCCCGATCGCTTCCTCAAGGGTGAACTGGAAAACAATAGGACCAAAAAACGAAAATAGCTGCTCTGTTCCCACTTCATCATACTGGCGGATAGGGGTTGCTGATAGTCCCAATCTGTAATCAAAGAAATCGGGCGGATCGGTTATGAATCCCTCACTTCCGAGATTGTGTACTTCATCCGCGATAAGCAAAGTTTTACAGTCATATTTCTCAAGTTCAGTTTTAAAACCACTATTACAAAGTGTGCGGTGCGTAACTACAACTACTTCAACGTCACTGCTGCCGTTTCGGAGTCTTCGTTTGAGCTTGTTAAGTTCAAGGGCACGTCCCTTTGCTCCGTTCGCTTCGGTTAGGTTAACTGCCTTGAGTCTAAAGGATAAAATCTCATCACACCACTGTTGAATAAGAGGAATATAAGGCGCAGCCACGACAATAAGGAGTGGTTTTTCTACATTATAAAGCCTATGGGCGCAAATCATGGCGGTAATTGTCTTCCCAGAACCAGTCGCCATTTCTAAAATGCCATGATAACCAGCTTCACACCACGCTTTAATTGCCTTACCTTGATGTTCAAAAGGACCGTCCTCATACCGCAGGTATGAGGGTATGGCAAATGGAGGGCGAGATAGCTTATCATAGTTATAGGATGCCGAAGATTCATCTATAGAACCAGTTTGCTCTTCGTAGAGTGTGTGCAATTCTGCCTCGGTTGGTGGGATATCTGAATTATAAGTTTTCAACAGATTTTCCTCAATCGCTCGTGGTATCGGTATGACAGTACAAGTCTCATCGTAATTTGTCCAAAGTTGCCTAAACTGATCGCAAAACTTTTCTGTTATATAGGACTGATTGGTATCCTCCCACGATTTGGATATAGACACTTGCTCAATATTTTTTTCAATACCGGCGTACGTCATATTACTGGATCCGTGTGCTGCTATTACGTCATTGCCTTCGCGAAAGAGCCAGACTTTCGGGTGGAAAAGAGCATCTTTCATCAAAGCAATTTTGATTTCCACGCGTCCGTGACGTAGCATCCACGAGAGACACTTTAGTGTATGTTGTGCAATGGCGTTTTCTGTAACAATAAAATCCTCTAAAGACTCACGAGCGATATCTTCAACGGAGGTCGTACCCAGTTCGATTGCTTCCCTATCTTCGGTTCTCAGAAGTGGACTGATAATAAGACGTAAACTTTCGTCCGAGCAGTCTATAAAACTTGCCAAACCTGGCGCGAGTGATACCAGAATTTCACTTGAAAAGAAACCCATCATGCAATCAACAGAGGTCGCAGACTGAAAGCACGGAATCAGGACATCTTTCGTCACAGGGTCCTTTGGCAATATATAGAGCGGTTGAATATCAGGTATTGTCCGAAGTCTCATTCTATTATCTGTTCCCTTTCAAACATAATGGGTTTATTTCTGTCACTTATGGCAAGGCAGACATGGCTCCTCGTCGTCCTCATCATCAAGAACATCAGTGAGAATCTCTATCAAACGACGATTCGGTTTTGCCGCTTTCTTAGATGCCATCGCCTTTTCAGTATTTGCCTTGATCTCCGCGATCCGATCTGGTTGTGATAGTTCCTCCAAACTTTCGCCCTGACACCACGTGAACCGTTCGCCTGTCTCTGGATTGAATTTCTCATAACCCTTGGCGAGTTCAAAAAGGTCTGGGTGTTGCTCTAACAGTCCAACCCACTCGGATTTACGCTGGAAGAAGCAGAAATAGCAACCGGAACGCGTCCGCCACTTATAATAATCGGGCAAACCGAGTCCACTTTCCTCCAATATTCGGTACACGTCCTCTTTCGTAATGCCGTCCTCTTTGAATGGGTATTTGGGTTCAATATTATGGAGAGAGGAGATACTCGGAGGCTTGTAACCGATACGATCTTCGTCGGCACGGATAGCAATATAGTGATACGCGTTATCCTCACCGATGTATTCCTCAAAAGGTCTTATTTTGAGGTTAACGGTGCACCAGCGAATTTGCGATGACGGCAGCAAACCACCGTAGACTGTCAGCCAATGATCGAAATCTCGGTTACTGTTGGCATCGGCGTTCATGTTGAGGCGTACAATCGGTTTGCCGAGAAACGCCTCTAACCGATCTAAAAAATCGTAAGTCTCCTGCAATTCTTTGCCTGTATCAGAAAAAAAGTATTCCATCTCCGGTACTCTATCCCGCATATAAACAGCGAGTGCAGAACTATCTTTACCACCGGAGAGTCCAAGGACGTGGCGGATTTTTTGTTCCATGTTTTTCCCTCTCTATTCATCAAGTTGTTGCATCCATTTTTGTGAAATTCGCGCCAAAATTGCGATATGGAGTTCTGGATTATCGTCTACGTCAAACTTGTAGAATACTTTCCTAATCTCATCTTCCATTTCAGCGGTTTGCTCATCAGCAGTCGGTGTCAAGGTAACAACCCGTTCCTGTTCTGTTCGATTCGGGGCGGTGATACCCACTCGGATCGGCTCGCCTGTTGATGATTCAGTGCGCGCCAGTTTTTCATAGGACACCGCTTCAAAGTGCCGAAACTTCCTCGCGATCTGAGAAAGGTTAATCTCAAACTGGGCTTTATCGGCATCTACCCATGCTGAGGGTGGTTTTTTGGCGAGGTAGGTCGCGATTGCCTCAAGCCAACCCGTGTGATCGTGTCCACCACTACAGACTTGGACTAAAAATCCTTTGAGATCAATTTCAATTGTCACCGATAACAAAGGTTCGGCTCTTGCCACCAGTTCAGCACGGAGTTTCTCCGCAGTTGGTGTCAAGGTGAATGCTTCGATCAACAGAAGTTCAACCGAATTCAGTAGGCGGTCATAAACCTTTTCTAATTCCGACAATGCGCTTTGCAGTGCACTAAAAAATTCCGAAACTGCTTGTGAATCTGTTGTTATCTGCGTACTAAAAACAGGAAATCCAAATGCTGCCGGCAGTTGTGTAAAGAGGAGTTCGTCAGGCTCACGCGCATTCAAGACGGTTTTACGAAAATTTTTCGCATTGTCACTCAATTCTTGTGTTACCAAAGTATACTTCGGAAGTTGCGCAATAGCACGCATAAGCGGCGTGACGACCGTCAGCAGATCTGGTTTTTGGGTTTCTGTTGATTGATTGAACGCCCTTGAAAATTGTGAAAATAGATCGGAGCGGATTCCTGTCATCTGAAAACGTTTCAGTTCAAATTGTTGCGGTGCTTTCAGAAGTCTTTCAAAAACCGGCATTGACCAATCTGCTATAAAGGATCCGTTTTCATAAAGCGCGATTTCTGTTTTGTAATGGTGCATCATCGCGCACAAAAGAATAGGCAGAGGACCGCTTCGCACCCCAAGCGGTGGTGCCATCAAACGTTCATAGAGTTTCACGACAGGTTGTCGCTCACCTTCACACGCTTCAAGAAAAGCCTCAATTGCGTTCCATGTGTGTTTTATTTCGTTTTTATCGTCCGTTTTTGGTGGGTGGAATCCCCACATACCGGAAACTTCACGATGGATTCCTGTATCCGATAAGAGTGAGCGGTAGATGCTCATTTCAGCAGGATAACCAGTAATACCGAGGTTTTCCTGATCACCGTTTTCAAGCATCGCTTGAATTAATTTTTTTCGGGCAGTCGTTACAGCACCAGAGATTTTCCGCCGATTGATCAGTTCATTCCGAATAAAAGGGGTTTTGTGGTAAACCTCATCACAGATTTTTGACAAGTGTTCATTTCTCGCACGTTGAGAGTTGATACCTACCCGTTGTCCCTTGTGAAACCATTTGCAAGACTCCTCGCTGTCGCTGCCAAAAACGACTGCTAACTGATCGGATACATTTCGCTCCGCTTCTACCCACCGGATTGAAAGTTCACGTCTCGCAACCGCATCGCCCTCAAGTTCGGCCGTATTTTCCGAAATCCAGTGCAGACAGGCGAGTTCAGTGACAGCATCGCGGAGAAAACGGGTGGAGTGTGGGATTGCAATTAACACATTTTGGCGTTCTGTAACGTCTTTTCCACTTGCTTTTTCGATGAACTGACTGACTTCATCTTCACTTGCTGGAAGTACATAAAGCACAAGTCCGTCTGCTTCACTACAGGATTTATTCAGGTTCGCATCAAAATTTTCAAGATCGGTGTACCGAACGTCAAAATAGCGAAGTGTGCCTTTCTCAAACAGGTGCCGGCGGGCAATAAGAGGTCGCGGCGGTGTGAGTTTTGAAAGGTAATTCGTAAGTGTCTCATTTGGATCGAGGTGTCCTTCCGCTTCGTGAGACATCGCTTCGATATCAATGTCGCTCCCTTCCCACAGTGCGTAAACATCGTTGTAGCGACGATAAGTAACAATTGAACGTCTTTCTAACGTCTTTAGTGCTGTCTCAAATTCCTTCGCGAATTCTTCGGTGTGATCGTCTAAGGCATAACGGAGTATATGTTTTGAGGCTTTCAGGTTAGTGCTTACTTCTCCGACGATACTGAGTAATCCGATAGTCTTAATGAGTCTCACTGTGGTCGGTGATGGATCTGCCAACCGATTAATAGCCATCTCAATTTCTACCCACTTATCACCGTCGCGTGCGGCAGATAGTCGATTCCCTATAGTGGTGTTGAGATAATCGTACAGATCGGCGACCGAAAACATCGGCAGCACACCACTATCATAGTGCCGGTTTGAAAGAAAGTCTTGTAGTCCATAAGGTTCATTTGAACTCAGGAAAGCGAAAAGAGAACGTTCATTCTGTGCGAACCGTCGGAAAATTGAACCGATAACAAGTGCTACGGTCGGGTGGAGCGGTAGACAGTTTCTTAGGAGTTCGCTAAAGCTTTCGTCGGCAAGTTGCGTCGGTTTGAGATTGAATTCAATGGGCAGTGATAAATTGCTTTCCTTACCTTTTGAAGTCCTTTTGATAGCGGATCCAATCAGGCGGAGTACCTGTTCAGAGGGTTCCACGAAGGCAATATCTTCAAACCGTCCTTGTACCTTTGCCCACTCCTCGCGCTGTGATTTTGCGACTCGGTGTGCGTATTGTTCAAAAGCCTGATGCAGAATTGTCAACAGAAATAGCGGGGTCTGATCGCTGCGTGTGGCAAATTCAGCGAGGGTTTGTAGCACAAACACATCGCCTTGTGCTGGAGATTGCGCGGCATATTCAAGGAACTTACCGAGTTCGTCAATAACTAACAACAGACCGGTGCCGCCGTTTTTACGAATCACGCGCGTCGCCGATTCAAAAAGTGCCGTGATTTCAGATGCTGATGGCGTTCTATAGACTGTCTCTGTTTTCAGTAATTTTTTGATGTTCCGCCGCAGTGAACTGGAAGATGGGATTCCGAAGGTCTTAAGACCCTGTTCTAAAGCACGCAGAAGGGCGATTGGAAGCGGGGCGCGCTCTCCTGAAATAAGCACCGGACAAAAACCGGATAGCGAGTAATCTCCATTCCCCTTTATGTGCATAAATCGTTCGTATAATGCGATGTCTTCACGTCTCAATAGATTTAAAGCCTGTTGTGTTGTAGGTGTGTTGGTATCTCCGAGTAGTTTTGCAGCAAAGAGCGCGAACGCTGATTTTCCTGATCCATAAGGACCAGTGAGGGACCATGCTTTCGAGGTTGCACTATTCTCTTGTGCTGAAATAAGACGGGTGAGGGTTTCCCGCGCTTTGACAGTCACAACGTACCCATCTAACGCGTTTTCGGTATAAAAATCGCGCTCCAGATGTACAGAACGCTGAAAACGTTCTGTGATGTGAAAAATATCTGATAAGGGGACGTTATTCATAGTACCTCTTTAAAAGTTCCATCTGGTTTAAATCTCTGTGTCGGTAAACCTGCTTTACCCCTGTTGTTTCATCGTATCGCAACGCACCGTCCGTGAGTTGCTCAAGATTTTCAAGATACGTCGTCATCGTGTCTTCGTCTAATCTGAAAACCCGCCCGGGACTTGATGGGTCATACATCAAATTCGAAAACGAAAGTGTTTGTGTTTTTTTTTGAAGGGAGTTGCTTTTCCAAAAAGTATCTAACGTCCACGCAACGACTTCAATTGGCAGTGTTTCTTTGCTGCCTCGTTGGAATTCATATCCATTCCCATCTGGTAATTCGGCGATTAGGTTGAGTTCAACGAGTGGACAGTCAAACGTCTCCTCAACGACGGCCTCGGTGTGGCGCGCCTGACAGTAAGTACGGATAAAGCAATTGACATCCCGTTGAAGTGTGTTTTCAGAAACAGTCCGCATGGATTTTTTCTGTTGTTGTGCCCATTTATACAATTCTCGTGCGAATATGGGCGGTGTGAATTGGTTTCCTCTTAAAATGTTAAATGCCCAATACCACGCAGTCGCCTGATTGGTATTGGTTGCTATCTGCCAGTGAATCAACCACAAAGTGGCTGGATCATCGAGGTATGGGTCGAATCCGTTTTCGTCAAAGATGGCTCTGCCAAGGTCAGTTGGCGAGAATTGACCACGCCGAAAGACCGTTGCTTGCTCACCGAGACCCATGGGAGGTTGTTTAGGTTGACCTATCCCTTCTTCAATGAGCCTTGATACGCGGCACCAGTGGCGGATGGAGCTCACCATGTTTTTTCCGACCCCTAACGTAACAGAGGCGTTCTCGGATGAAAAGACTGCCGGATCTTTTATCACGGCTTCAACACCCTTCTTTAACCATGTGTATCGGAATGGAAACGTCTGGTGTCCCGAGAAAGATGGCGTAATTGTCTGTAGAGGGATTGTGTACGCGTTACTCAAATCTCGTCCTCCCGAAATAGAACAGTTCCTGATGCAGACAGCAATAGGGGGAAAAAAGTGAGAGTAACAGCGGAAAATATGACAATAAAAACAACCCACATGGAATGCCATCGAGCAAGATGACGCGCGGGCGCGGAGCATTGGCAGATGCCGTAAATATTTTGTATAGTAAAACGCTTATCGTTTGTAAAGTGGGGGGGGGTAAATCGGCTTGTTATTCAAGCCCAATAGACATAAGGGACTAAAGGACGCGAAGAATTGCCGGACAGGGCAGTTGTCATCAGTTCTATGTAGTGTATTGACAGCAGTTTTTATATCTCGATTTTTCATTACGTTTACTGATTAGGTATCAAAATATCAGATTTAGTTGTATTGTATCTTAAACTGAAATTAGGAATTCCAGTTTATTCAATATTTACTTAGATTCTAACACAATTATGTTTTAAATGTCAAATTTTTTCACGCTCAGGCCATTTGAATACTTCTCTGAGATGCCAATCTATAAAATCTTCGTGAGGATGGTACGCTCGCCTCTGCGGAAAATTAATCTCTTTATTATGAAATTTCATCAGCCATTCGTCAAAACCGACAGATCCATAAGCATATTCTGAAACGAGGATTTTTAACTTTGATGACAACGTAAAAACCCCACGGTCAAATAGTTTATGATGTAAGGAACAGAGTGCTAATCCATTGACTTCTGTATCAGGGCCGCCTGCTTGGTGCCATTTTATGTGGGAAGCTTCCAAGGCAACGGGCTGATTTCGTAACTTCACATCAAAACCACAAACAGCGCAGCTATAATTGTAGGCTCTTAGGACATTTTCTCGGAAGTCTGGAATCCGAGATTGGAACTGTAGGAACGGAAGCACTATCCCGACTGTCTGTAAAATATCACTATGATACGAGAATGGAAAATGGGAATTTAATAGGTTCTGTACAACCTCAAAAGCGATTTGCGGCTGTTGCCGAAGTTGATAGGCTATAGGTTCAGGAAAACCACCTACACCGTAACGTCTTAAATCTGCTATACGAGCATCACCAGTTGAAGTTCCATCCTTTCGTATGTATTCCTGAATTCCGTGGGCATCAGGTATTTCCCAGATTCTATCTTTTTCATTTCGCAACCGCCAAAATGGATACTGAGGGCGGTGATTTGGTTTCAATGGTCCAAACTCTTTTAGCAAATTCCGAAGGTCGTCTTCTACATCAGCGTATGAAATGAGCCTATTTTCACCACGCAGCAATTTTCCAATTACGTATAGAACTAATAACGGCTTATGCACTGCCCGTTGATCTTTGCTCTTCCATATATTCAAATTCTGAAATTTCTCAATAATTTCTTCTCTTGTCATTCTCACAGGACCTTCTTGGCAAAATCACCAAACTGTTTACGTGCAGAACCGAACTTTCGCACTCGCAAGTTTCTCAGATTATACTCTGAACGGAGTTCATCGTGTATTCTTGTTTTATCGTCAATATATGGGACACAAGGCGTATTTCAAAGTGTATCATAGGTTAGCCAAAAAATCAAAGGTATTTCGTTAGTTATTCAGAGGTGTTCAGTTTCCAATCATAAGTCAATGCGTATCGCGACCGGGAGTTCGCGCCTACAGAAGAAATTGAAACAGAAGTTAGTGATGTGCTATACTAACACTGTTATTGTAACGCTGTATCAGAGGACGAACGCGCCTACATGCACATCGAAACATTTGACTATCCTTTAATCCATATCCCCGCTGGTGAGTTCACGATGGGAACGATTCCGACTGGAATGCGGAAAACCGATCCAGAAGAACCCCAACGCAGTGTCCAACTCGATGCTTACGCCATCGGCACGTATCAGGTCACGAACGCACAGTACGCCCGATTTGTAGAAGCGACGGGACATCCACAACCGCTGTTCTGGACAGAAGAACATCTCAACGCGCCCGATTTCCCAGTCGTTGGTGTGAGCTGGAACGATGCGACCCATTTTTTGGAGTGGCTCGGTTCACTTGAAAACGCGGAATATCGCTTGCCGACAGAGGCGGAGTGGGAGAAAGCAGCACGCGGCACCGATGCTCGCGAGTATCCTTGGGGAGATATATGGGATGCGAGTAGGACAAACACATCGGAATCGGGGAATAAGCGGTTGATGCCTGTCGGGAGTTATCCGTCCGGTGTGAGTCCTTACGGATGCTACGATATGGCGGGCAACGCCTACGATTGGTGTTCCGATTGGTTTCACATGGAGACATATAAATACTCGCCTGCGGAGAATCCAATCGGCGCAAGCGAAGGTCGCCGGAAGGTGATTCGTGGCGGTTCATGGATTGCCCGAGGTGAGTTCGCCGCACGCTGTGCCAACCGTGCCGCGTATGAACCGATACAGGCTATTCATAGCGTCGGCTTCCGGATTGCCATGGATGACGAATAAACCATCGGCAATCAATGCCCAAAAATCACGTGTCAATCCGACAGCCGCTCTAATCCTGAAAATCCGTGAATCCTGAAAATCCTGCTTCAGACAAAAAATCTAAAAACAAGAATACCCAAAATCCGCGAAATCCGTGAAATCCGCGACAATCCGCGATTCAGATAAATATGCACAAAAAACCCTTACCCGAACACTACCAAGATTTCCGAGACGCGCTCGTAGCGTGGTTCAAGAAGTACCAGCGCGACATGCCGTGGCGGAACACAGACGATCCCTACCGCATTTGGATCTCCGAGGTGATGCTCCAACAGACGCAGGTCAAGAAGGTCGTCGGATACTATGAGAGATTCATTGAACGTTTTCCAGATGTGCAGCGTTTGGCAGTCGCGCCGCTACAAGATGTACTGAAGGTATGGGAAGGCTTGGGGTATTATGCGAGGGCACGGAATCTCCACAAGGCAGCACAGGTTATTGTGAACGAATTGGATGGGAAGGTGCCACAGGACTATGCCACCTTTCGGAAATTGCCCGGTGTCGGCGATTATAGTGCAGCGGCGGTGCAGAGCATCGCTTTTGACGCGCCGTATGCCGCTGTGGATGGAAACATCAAACGCGTGCTGGCGCGCCTGTTTCTGATGGACGCACCGATTAACGACGCAAAGTCAGCGAAGTTGTTTCAGGCGAAAGCGGATGAACTCTTGGATCAAAACGTGCCGGGACTTTTCAATCAGGCGATGATGGAGTTGGGGGCAACGATGTGTCGCCCGCAATCGCCAGTCTGTCTTGTCTGTCCCGTGAATTCCTTTTGTGAGGCGTTCCACACAGGGTACCAAGCCGAATTCCCGAAGCGACGGGAGACGAAACCTGTTCCTGAACATCACATCGCCGTTGGGGTTATCTATAGGGCAGGTGAGGTATTGATTACGCAACGGCAGCTGGATGGACTACTCGGTGGACTCTGGGAGTTTCCCGGTGGGCAACTCGCCGATGGTGAAACCGCCGAAACCGCTTGCATTCGTCATATTGCCGATGTCGTCAACCTCTCTGTCACCAACGTGCGATACCTCACCCGTGTCAGGCACGCCTACACCCATTTCAAGGTCGTCGTAGATGTGTTTGAATGCGATTATCAAGCAGGCGAGGTTGTTCTGAATGGACCGAGAGACGCGAAGTGGATTGAGGTTGCAGCACTACGAGATTATCCACTCCCACGTGTGACGCATAAGTTTTTGGATGAGTTATAGTTGTCAGTTGTCAGAGGGAATAGTTACCAGTTTCCAGTTACGAGTTACCAGTTAAGAGTGCCTCGTAGTGAGAGTCTGGTTCATCAGGTTTCCTTAACTGGCAACTGCTCACTGAAAGATTTTTCGCAGAAAAATCGTACTGATAACTGAGTACTGAGGACTGATAGCCATTCAACTTGCGCGTTGCATCGCGAAAATATCTGTATAGGGTCCCTCGGCGCGGCGTAATTCTTCGTGATTTCCGATTTCTGCGATTTTCCCATCTACGAGCACAATAATCTGGTCCGCCTGAGTGACGGTTGAAAGCCGATGCGCGATAATCAGGACGGTTTTGCCTTCCATCAAATGCGCTAGTGCTTCCCATATCTCTCGTTCTGTCCGATTGTCGAGGGCTGAAGTCGCTTCGTCTAACAGGAGAATTTTAGGGTTCTTTAGAACCGCGCGGGCAATGGCGATCCGCTGTCTTTCGCCACCCGACAACGTAACGCCTTGCTCGCCAATCGGTGTGTCGTAACCATGCTGCAGCTGCGAAATAAATTGGTCGGCGTTAGCCGCTTTCGCCGCAGCGACGACTTCTTCATCGCTGGCATCAAGTCTCCCGAATCGGATGTTGTCTCGGACTGTGCCAGCAAATAGGAAAGGGTCTTGAAAGACGACCGCTATTTGGGAGCGGAGGGAGTCGAGTGTCGCTTCGCGAATGTCGAATCCGTCAATGTATATTTTCCCTTGTTGAGGGTCGTAAAAACGGAGTAGGAGGTCTACAAGTGTACTTTTTCCGACACCGCTTGCGCCGACGATCGCCACTTTTTGACGCGCCGGAATCGTAAAGGTAATATCCTGAACGACCGGTTTTTCAGGTTCGTATGCGAAAGAGACGCTCTCCATTGTGAGAGTCCCTTCGACATTCTGCAACGGTTTTGCTGTGGGTAGTTCCGATACCTGCGGTTGAACATTCATGAACTCATTAATCCGATCTACGGCTCCCATCGCTGTTTGTATCCTACCAATGCTTCCTTGGAATGAACGGATCGGGGAGGCCATCGCTTCAACGTAACCGATGAAGGCAAAAAGAGTACCGACAGTCATCTCGCCCTGCACCACAAGTCTGCCGCCCAGCAAAAATAGGAGGAGCGACGGTATCCACATAAAAAGATATGTTACTGAGAAAGAAGCAGATTGTACAACAGCCTGTCTTCGCTCCACACCCACCAAACGTAGAAACAGCTCCCGAAATTGAGCGATCTGCCAATTTGAACGACCGAATGCCAGTATTTCCTTAGAGCCTGTGATACCTTCATGTAACTCTGATAAAACGTCGGCGGCATAGTCTTGGCGGGCACGACCGACACGCCGATTAAATGGCGCGAAAATCAGTGTCTGCAAACCTGCTGCACAGATGACTGGCAGCATGATGAGTGTTAGTTTAGGTTCGATTCTTAGGGCGACAATGAAAGCCAAAGTCAAGCTGAGTATTTGGGTTGCAAGCTGCGTAAGGGTGGAAGTAACAGTGTCTTTTATGACCGGTACATCATTAGTTAGCCTTGATATAATCTGTCCGGTGCGTTCACCATGAAAGTAGGATACCGAAAGGCTGCGGAGATGTTTGAAGATACCTGTGCGCATATCCGCGGCGTAGCGACCCGTTACGAAAGCAAAGGCTAAGTTCATTCCCCAAGTGAGTGCGATAGACAGTACCACGACACCACCAAAAATCAAGATCGCTGTAATTAGGGCTTCGTTGTTTTGCTGAATAAGTCCATCATCAATGATGAGTTTTCGGACCCAAGGGATTATGAGCTGCGCCGCTCCCATTGCGAGGCTACAGAGAATTCCGAAGAGATAGAGGTACTTGTAGGGCAAAAGGAATTTAAATGCCCATAATAAGCGGTGCTGTTTCATGGTTAGAGTTATCAGAGGAATAGTTTTCAGTTATCAGTTGTCGGTAAATGGGTTCGGTGACAGGTTCGGCGCGGTTGTAAACCGCGCCTGCTTTTGTTGGGAAAACTGGCGACTGATGGTCTCCGACAGTCAACCGCTAATTATCCCCGAAGCATGCTTCGTATTTTTCCCAGACTTCATCAGGCAACGGGGTGCTGGCGGCTCGGACGTTTGCTTCGAGTTGCTCAACGTTGAGACTCCCGATGTTGTTGCCTTGAATCCGATCTTCTTTCAGACAGAACTGGAGTGCAAGTTGAAGCAAACTTATGCCTTCTTCAACGCACCATTCCCAAATTGGGTATGCTGCCGCAACATCACCTTCTTTTTTCCAGCGTCCACGTTCAATTTCAGCATCGATATCAACGCCTGTGAGGATACCGCGTAGGATTGACCAGCCGTTCATAACACCGATGTCCGCTTCAGCAGCGGCGGGCAGTACCTCGTCAGCGGCAGTCTGCCGGATGAGGTTATAGTCGTTGAAGCAGAGGATGAGATCTACATCGCCTGTTGCCATCGCCTTGAGGTGGAAATCGTGCTGACGCATCCCATATCCAAGGTAGTTCACGAGTCCACGCGCTTTACACTGGAGCAAACCGTCAAGTGTGCCACCCTTTTCGAGCGTTGGATCAATCTCGCCTGGGTCGTGGATGAGCATGCCGTCGAAGTAGTCGATGTTGAGAAGTTGGAGTTGGTCTTCGAGGTCAGCGATTGCGCGTTCGGCGGAGTAATCCGGTCTACCCTCTCCATAGCCACCCCACTTTGCTGCAGAGTGGCAGCAGAGCCGACCCGTAATGATGACATCCTCGCGCGGGATCTCCTTCATCGCTAAACCGAGTTTCCGCGCGGAATCCCCATAGCAGCGTGCGCAATCGAAGTGGTTCACACCGATCGATACCGAGTGTTTGATGAGTGCGACAGCCTCTTCGTCAGAAACGAATCCAAAGTTGTTTCCGAACCCCTGCGTCCCGAACGGAACCACAGGGATGCTCAATTCCGTCCTTCCCAGTCGTCGTCTCGGAATTGTAGGTAGATCTTGATGGGTTGCCATAAAATTCCTCTCTATGAGTTATCAGGCGTCAGTTGTCAGTCGTCAGCCATCAGTTAATCTCTTGTGGTAGTTAGATTGTTTGTTGCTGCCACAATAAATCTCTTTACTGGCAACCGACAACCGACAACCGACAACCATTCTAATACTGATCCGAGCCTTCAAGTGGAAGTGCGACTGCCCAGACGTTCCGGTACCTAACATCGTTGCCGTGATCTTGCAGGCGGAGTGGACCCGGCTCTGCAGCCTCACCGACGCTCCCGCCTGTTGAACCCGCCAGCTGCGCGTTATTGATGATGACCAAGCCGTTCTGAATAACGGTGATGCGGGGTCCTTCGGTCATCTCACCCGCGTCGTTGAAACGCGGTGCGCGGAAGGTGATATCGTAGGACTGCCATTCAAGCGGTGGTTTACAAGCGTTAACGAGCGGTGCGAACTGGTTGTAAATTGCGCCGCAATCGCCCATCCCAGGGACATCAATACCGTAGGAATCCAAGACCTGAACTTCATATCTGCCTTGGAGGAATACGCCGCTGTTGCCTTTTGCCTGTCCGCTGGCTTCAGGCATATCCGGACACCTAAATTCGATATGCACGAAGTGATCCGTAAAGGTTTCTTTGCTTATTATGTCGCCGGTGCGTGGGATGACAAGCATCGCGTCGTCTTCGACTTCCCACCCCGGTTCGCTGCCATCGAGGCTTGTCCAGTTGCTGAGGTCTGTGCCGTCAAAGAGAACAACTGCGGATTCTGGTGGTGTTTGTGTCATGAGTTTTCCTTTCCTATGCTAAGCATGAGCAAATTGGTATAATCAGAATTACAATCCTGCACTATTTTAGCGAAATCCATTTTTTTGTCAAGCACTCAGATATTTTGGACCAGGACTATTTATGGTGAATTATGAAAATAAGTTTACATTTCAATAGGAGCGAGACCTACCACCCCCGCTGGCGAGGATTGTATCCTCGCCCTCTTTTGGTGTATACATAATTATAGATTTCACCATAGTTTTGTAGTTTGGAAACCTATTTTCAATGCAAATCCTTGCTACCGATCCGCGAACCCCTTGTAGCATAGGCTGTTAGCCTGTGCATCAATTACGCAGAGAACCCCTTGTAGCATAGGAGACCGTTGGTTTCCTGTGCATCAATTAGCGCAACCTAACGGGATACGCTACAAAAGAGAAAACTAAACGAACCTGTATTTTGGACGGAATCATTCAGGTGAGATTTGTGATGGAGGTGCTTGAATGACAGGGATGACGTAACTGTGAATTGTGAGATTATCCACTGTATCTGTTTCCACACGCTGTTCCGAGTTCTCGCGATAATCGAACACTACATAGTAGCCTGCCGTTGCGCGTTCCGACCTCAAATATGCAGCGAGTTGTTGCTTACCTGCCTGATAGCTTCGTTCGCTACGCCACACCTTCGTTTCAACAACGTATGTCTGGCCGCCGTGAGAAATGACGAGATCGGCTCTGCCTCTACCGGTTGGAACTTCTAAGTACATGGCAGCACCAACGATTTTCACAAATTCATCGAGATAGGCAAAAAGGAGATATTGCCCGACGAATTCTTGTGGTGTATCTGGGACTTGAAGTATTCTGAATCCGGCGCGTGCGATGAAATCATTGAAATTTTCCATGAGGGTGCGCATCTGAAGTTGTCCGGTGGATGTAATATATTCCGAAAAGTCAGCGGGACCCTCTTGGGAGAAATATTCGTCCTCAAGTCCATTTATAAGGGGCTTGAGTGCTTGGATAACGCAGTGGAGGTAGATAGGGTTGAGAATCTGACACATTCCGTCTTGTCCCTTTGTGATGATACCATAAGTGGCGAGTTCACTGATGATTTCATTGTGGAAGGTAAAATGGGAACTACTACCGTAGAAAGCAATGCGCATAAGCATCCTCTCAAAACGTGGGTCTCTGCGGACATTTGTAATGAGGTGTGAAATGTTAGTATTTCTTTCCGATAAGAGTTGTTCGTGTGCTTGTGAGAAGTGAGACATCTGAATCGTCTCGGTTTTGGAGATATTTAATTCCTCTGTGAGAATCTGCGCGAACCTATTGACGAGAAAGGGTTGTCCTGCTGTCTGTTTGTGAACTGTTTCAATGACTTTCGGTGCGAATTGTTGTCCGACTTCATCGGTGTACTGGGCAAGAAGTTCACGCACCTGTTCTATGCTGAAATTTAGCAATGTAAACTCGTCTTGTATGTTAAATGGCGAGATAGAGCGGTCGTAGTTGAGTTGTGTAATGTTTTTAACTCCGACAATACCGACACTATATGGCGCACGTCCTTCGCGTCCGGTAAGATATATCCGGCGAAGCGAACGGAGGAATCCGTTGAGCGCATCGCGTGGAATGCCGTCAAATTCGTCAATAATGAGAACGACCCGTTGATTCTCTACGAAGAGGGTGAACTGTTCAAAAAATTCACGCATCGAGAGATGGTTCGTCATCTGCGCGTTCGCCAAAAAATTGTTGAATTCCGAAGAAAGTTGTTCACCACGGACTCGGAAGACCTTCTGGATTTCCTTACAAATCTCTTTACAAAGTGAGTGATAAAACTCGATAGGCGTTATGTATTCGTACTCTTCAAAATTGAGTTGTATTGGAAAATAGTCTTTCCCTTCCGCTGCGAGTACTTTGAGGGCATCTTGGAAAAACGTCGTTTTACCTGTCTGCCTCGGCGCGAACAGCACAATATATCGTCCATCTTTAACACGGTTGATGAAATCGGTGAGTTCCTCACTCCGTGCAACGACGTAATTATCTTGTGGATTGACGGGACCTTGAGTTCCAAATCGTCTCATGTTTTTCTCCTACTGTTTCAGGTGAAAAGTATTGTATCAGATATCTATCTGAAAGTCAATTGTGGGTGGGTTATGCGTACAGACGTTTATGGTGAATTATGAAAATAAGTTTACATTTCAATAGAAGCGAGACCCGCACCCCCGCTGGCGAAGATTTTATCCTCGCCCTCTTTTGGTGTATACATAATTGTATATTTCACCATAGATGAAAAATTCCTTTTCGAAAAAGGAGAGGGTGTGTTATAATAGAAGTGTATTTGAACGCGTTCAGTGAATGCGTTTGCAATAAGAGAGCCGAGGCAATTGAGAAACACAACGCTATGCTAAAACCGAAACCCAGCATTGACACGATTCAACCCTATCAGGGTGGTAAACCGATCGAGGAGGTCCAGCGCGAGTTCGGTATTACCGATATTATCAAACTGGCATCCAACGAAAATCCGCTGGGTCCATCGCCATTAGCGACGCAGGCGATTGCTGAGAGTGCCACGCAGGTGCATCTCTATCCCGATGGTAACGCCTACTACCTTAAAAGGGATCTCGCACAACATATCGGCATCTCTGAGGAACACCTGATTCTCGGGAACGGATCGAATGACGTGTTGCAATTAATCGCTGAGGCTTATATCGCACCTGAGGATGAGGTAATCTATGCGGCGGGCGCGTTCGTCGTCTACAGTCTTGTAACGAAACTCTGCAGTGCGACGGCAGTTGTCGTCCCGATGCAAAATGATACACACGACCTCGCCGCCATGGCAGCGGCAATCACCGATAAAACAAAGGTGATCTTTGTCGCGAATCCGAATAACCCTACAGGTACGATGGTCACAGTGGATGAGACAGCGGCATTTATGGAGCAGGTGCCCAACGATGTGCTGGTTGTTTTTGACGAAGCCTATTATGAGTATGTTTCACGTTCAGACTATCCGCAAACGCTCCCTTATGTGCTGGAGGGACGGAACTTCGCCATCACTCGGACGTTCTCTAAGATTTATGGGCTTGCTGGGCTGCGCGTCGGCTACGGTATCGCGCCACCCGCGCTGATTGAGACATTGAATCGCGTTCGCCAACCCTTCAATTGCAGTTTGATAGGGCAGGCAGCGGCACGCGCAGCACTGAAGGATACCGATCACGTCGTGAAGAGCCAAGAACACAACAACATCGGTAAAGCCTTCCTTTACAATGCTTTTGATGACCTTGGACTTCGCTATCGCGAGACTGAAGGCAATTTCATCATGTTGCACGTCGGTCAATCGGGTGCAGATGTCGCCGACGCGCTTCTGAGAAAGGGAGTTATCGTCCGTCCGATAGCAGGCTACGGTTATCCAGATGCAGTACGTGTGACCATCGGCACACAGCAAGAAAACGAAAAATTTATTAGAGATTTAAAAGTTGCCAGTCGTCAGTTATCGGCTATCAGGTAAGAGATTTCTATATAATACTATTTCTAATTGAATACATTATTAATGTGCATGTAGCATAAACTTTTAGTTTGTGCTACCGTGTTCCCTTTCAGAAAAGTTGTTCATGCGATATTTACTTTCAGAAACTGACAACCGATAACTAATAACCATAAAAAATATGAAAGAACTAATACAGCTCAGCAACAAACGCCCTACACGAAAAATCATGGTAGGGAACATCCCGATCGGCGGCGGCAGCCCCATCTCTATCCAGACGATGACGACAACACTGACGCACGATGTTGATGCCACCCTCGCACAGGTAGAGCGATGTGCAGAGGCGGGCGCACAGATTGTCCGGGTCGCTGTTCCTGAAGCACCGGATGCAAAGGCACTGAGTACGCTTGTGAAGCGTGCCTCGGTCCCAATAGTATCGGATATCCACTTCAACTATCGGTATGCACTCGCGGCGGTGGACGCAGGCGTGGCAAAGGTGCGCATCAATCCGGGCAACATCGGTAGCGAGAAACGGATTGCAGAGGTACTATCTGCAGCGAAAGCAGCGAATATCCCGATCCGTATCGGCGTTAACGAGGGGTCGCTTGAGAAGGATTTGTTAGATAAATATCCGTCCCCAACAGCGGAGGCTTTGGTGGAAAGCGCGATGCGGCACGTCAATATCTGTGAGGAACACGATTTCAGAGACATCGCTATCTCCGTCAAGTCGAGTGATCCACTTCGGATGATAGAAGCGAACCGTCAGCTTTCAGCGAAAGTCCCATATCCCTTGCATCTCGGTGTGACGGAAGCTGGTACGCCTCGGCGGGCACACGTCAAATCGACGCTCGGCATCGGTACGCTCCTGCTGGAAGGAATTGGCGATACCATCCGCATCTCGATTACTGGCGATCCGGTTGAAGAGGTCTTGACCGCCAAAGAACTCCTCCGCGCACTCGGTATGGCAGAAGACATGCTCGACGTCGTCTCTTGCCCGTTCTGCGGGCGCGGCGACCCTACCGCAGGTTATGAAAACATCGTCGCTGTCGCTGAGGAACTTTTAGAGAAACACGGTATTAATATCCCCGTGGCGGTGATGGGATGTGAAGTCAACGGACCCGGTGAGACACGTAACGCCGAGGTTGGTATACATTTGGGCGGTAAAGAACTTGCCGTTCTGAAGGTTCGTGGTGAACGCGTGCGTACCTTCCGAGGAAAAGACGAAGTGAATCCAGAATTTTTAGCCAATGCGTTGTTAGAAGCAGCGCAGCAATTGGAGGCAGTTCAAACCGATAAAGCCGTATAGAGACATGAATCACTCACAGCAGCGTATCCAAAAAGCGATTCGATTAATTCCCGTCCAGATTGGGCTGCTCGCGCTATTTTTCTGTGTCTACCACATATTCCTGTTTTACATCATGCGCGAGACCTCTGTCAATCTCGGTGCGGTGCGGTTTCGACAGCACATTGTGCCGCTTTATGCTGAACCGAGTTTCGACCTGAGTTGGTGGATATTACCGGCTATTTTCGTGTGTGCAGGTTTCCTCTATCTCTGCCACAGATACCTACTTTCGGATGCGTCTGAACGACACTTAATCGGCATAGCATTCGTCTGTTTCCTCGCTATTCATATTAGCGTTGCCCAAATTGACGGCTATCGGGAATATGAAGAGGATGGTGAACAGAAACGGATCTTAACGCTTCTGGAACCGTATACACGCACGTCATTGGAGTATTATGGCGATGTGCCGCGGGTTGACGAACTCGGCATCCGTAGGTTTCTCAAGGAGTATAGCGAACCCGAACTGTTTGATACACTTTCAGGACACACGCGCACCCATCCGCCGGGGGGTGTGCTTTTTTTATGGCATGTCAGTGGACTCTTCGGTTACAATCTCGTATCGGCATCCTTAGTCTCAATTCTCTTCACTGCGCTCACAGTGATACCGATCTATCGCCTCGGCGTGCACCTCTATGGCGAAAAGGTCGGACGGTATGCACTTCTCCTCTTCCTCGTCACCCCCAATTTCGTGATGTTCACCGGTACCTCGATGGACGGTCCCTTCAGCGTTTTCCCAATTTTAAGCATCTACCTCTTTTATAAAGCGCGGGAACGGGAAACCATACCCGACCAGAAGTGGCATGAGTTCCGTCCCTACAGTTTGCTAACAGGGCTTTCGCTTGCACTCGGAATGTTCATGACGTATTCAACGGTCGTTGTCGGTGTATTTTTGTGTGTTGTTGCTTTATTGGAGCGGAAGCAGTTCCGGCAGTATCTGAAGGTTTTGCTATTCGCTGCTTCAGGATTTATCGGATTTTACCTATTGCTTTTCATCCTGACCGGGTTCCGTCCGATCGAAGCACTCTGGGCGGCTATCAAAAAGGATGAAGCAGGCATGGGGACAGGTTATGAAAGCATCGCCCGTTATTTCCATCTGAGTTTTGCCAACCTGTTTGCCTTCCTGATTGGTGTAGGATTTCCGATAACGCTGGTTTGGCTCCGAGAGATTCTATCTACACTGAAACAGTGGAAACGGGACAGCGTATCATCTGAACAGGCGAGTGATAGCGCGCGTCTCCCTTGGATATTTCGTCATGAAAAATTAGACACGTTCATCGTCGGTTTCCTAATCACCCTCCTCTTTTTCACATTTTCGACACTGTTTACAATGGAAGTTGAGCGGATATGGATTTTCATGGTGCCATTCTTCGTTATCCCTGTCGCGAAACATCTTACGCCGCGTCCAATATCAGATTTCTACTGGGTGATGGGGATACTCGTTGCGCAACTCATCATCAGCGAAGTTCTGCTCTACACGTATTGGTAGTGCTGGCTATCAGCGATCGGCAATCAGCAGTCAGTAGCGAGGTTAGGAAACCCCGCCAGCGGTGGATAGGAGACTGGTGTCCGGAATCACCATTCCTTCCTACAATAGTTATCGGTCGTCAGTCGTCAATATTAGCGAAAGATTGTAGTCCCAAACAACGTGCCGGGACGGGTGTCCGCCGAGGGGCGTGTTAGCACGACTTCCCTTATCGAACCGCAAGGAAAGTTAAAAAATCGAACCGCAAGGAAAGTTAAAAAAATGCGGATTCTTTATGTCATCGATTCCATGACAAAGGATGGTGCCGAGTCGCAGCTGCTCAAGACGTTAGATCGGTTGCCACCGGAGCAATATGAGGCTTATATTGTGCTGAGCCGTGCTGAAGGGGAACGCATAGCCGAACTTGCTGAGATTCTCTGTGTAAAGGATGTCGCCACATTTGGAAGCAAAGATAGGCGCATAAAATTATTGGAAAAAGCCTTCGCACTCGGTGGTATTATCAACGCGGTTAAACCGGACATCGTACATAGTTGGTTATGGTATTCCAATTTCCTTTGTGGACTTTCCCGTAAACTTAGGCTGTGGCGGAAGATTCCATTCATTGCCTCACAACGCGGCGACTACCACGCCAGATACGGAAAGTTTCGGCTCTGGCTCACAGAAAAACTTATTTACAACACTGCTGACATCCTACTGACGAATTCAGCGCAGATTCAGCGGTCCCTCCACAAACAGTATCCAGAAAAAAAGATTGTTAGCATTCCAAACCTATTGGAATTACCGACCCAAGAATGGAACCAACCGGAAGTATCCGAGGAGAAGTTAATCGTCAGTGTAGGACGCTTCGCACCCGAAAAAGGGCATCGGTATCTGATTGAGGCGTTGAATTTACTGAACCAGCAGGATGTCGCGTGGCGATGCATGTTTCTCGGTGAAGGTGAACTGGAAGCAGAACTCCGTGCACTCGTAGCAGAATACGGACTCTCAGAACAGATAGCGTTTCCCGGTTTCTGCGAGGATGTCTTTTCTGTGCTTTTGACTGCAGATGTTTTTGTGCTCCCTTCGCTCCACGAGAGTTCGCCAAATGCCCTGATTGAGGCGATGGGAATCGGAATGCCCTGCATTGCTTCGGATGTCGGTGGCATTGCAGATTTGATTGAGGATGAGAAAAACGGTGTCCGGGTTCCACCACAAGAGCCAGAAGCGTTAGCAACAGCACTGCATCGGATGTTGACCGAACCTAATTTTACAAATGAGTTGGGTAAAAACGCCCGCGCAACGATTCAGCAGAAATTTGACAGTGCGGCGTCTCTTGAGAAGTTGGAGGAAATTTATCGGCGGTTGGCGGAATGAGATCTTTTGTGAAGCGTTGTCAGGGAGGAATTAACCGACGCTAAAGCCTCAGCAGGGAAACTCCATGTGTATGGCAGCTTTTGTACCACAATCTGTTGGATTGTGGTTTTTTCGGTTTGCCTATATTTTAGATTTGGCACCTCTTCAGAGCTATTCAGTTTTTGGTTTTCTAATGTTCTATCCGTATTGAATTTTGCGGAATTTCGGCACCAATTAGCGTTGGGACTTCAGTTGACTCAGATGCTACTCAATTTGCCATCCTCTTATCATTTGAGTAAAAACATCCATTATTTTTGAGATAGGGTGTAGTTTTCTTCCTCAAGTGAGATGTGGAACATTCCGCGGTGTTTGGTGGCGACGTAAAGTTTGTCGCGATCGACGACGAGTGAGAGTACTTGACCCGGCACGCCCGGTGAAATCCGTTCCCACTTGTCATGAAGATCTAAGCGATAGACTCCCGTATCACCGGCACCGTAAATCGTGATGCCGTCCACAGCGAACCTATCTATAACGACTTCATCGGCAATGACGCGCCAGTGTTCTCCGGTTTTTGATGCTAAAACGCCGCTGTCCGTCGCGATGTAAACCGTTGACCCCGCAAACATAATTTCCTTGAAACAGGTGAAGTGAAATGGGAGGTTCGGTGTAATGTCTCTCCAACTGCTTCCGGCATCTTGCGATTGGAACAACTTGCCATCCCGTTTGCCGACGTAGACAGTCTCGCCTGAAACGGCTAACCTGAACCCGCATTTCAAATCGGCTTCGGGCTGCTCACCGGTATCGAGCAATCCGGTGTCTTTCCACGCCGCATCGCTGGGTTTCCATTTGAAAAGCTGCCGTTTGTATTCTGCGTAAAGCACCCCGCGACTGACGACAAACGCCCCAATTCGCTCATGTTCTCTACGCCGCAATGTTTCTACAGAGTTATCGTCTCCTTCATGATTTCCAGATACGTGAACTTGTTCAATATGTTTACCATCTGCCAACAACTCAATGGAGGAAACATCTGCTTCCCTTTGAACTGGAATGAGGGTATTGCCATCCGCTGACAAACGGAAGACGCGCAGATTGTCTTTTTCAGGTGAAATTATGTAAAGAGTATTGCCAGCAATTGCTAAGCGTGACTCGGCAGAGAAATTGCGGTGAGATTGTTCCGCTTTGACCGGTTTGTGCGCAAACTTATTCGCATCAACCGGAACGGATTTCCACGACTCACCGCCATCTGTTGACTGTACAATTTCACCACCAGCATGCGCATAGAGTTTATGATTGACCGAGACCAGATCCAGTATTCGGGTTCCGACCATCCCGTCCATGAAGAGATGCCACGACTCGCCAGCATCGGTCGTGCGGTAGATACCAGTCAAACCTGTTTTGTAAAAGGTGTTCTCGTTCACTGCCACAGACGGAAAAACATTTTGTCTAAGCGAATCTATTCCAGCCCGAAGGTCAACCCAAGTTTTTCCGCCATCTCTTGACCGAAACTGGGTGGTGGCTTGCACTAAGATCGTCCTACCAGCGACTGATAAACTTATACCAAATGGTGCCCTTATAGGGTGAGACCCCTCCGTAGGCGTTATGTCAGCCCAAGACGTTCCGAGGTCAGTCGAGCAGAAAATTTTGCTCAAACTTGAATTATTGTTGAACATCATTTGCGCGATTTCCGTTGGTTCTGATCCAATCTGTTGTAAGGCAAGAAAATTAGGACCTGTTCCGACATAGAGACTACTTTCAGAAACCACTAAGGCATAGATAGTGTCGGAGACATCCACGAGCAAGCGTTCCCACGCGCCTGAATTATTAAGTCGGTAGAGACCGCTGTCTGTGCCAGCAAATACCGTGTCTCCAATTGTTGCCAGTGTGGAAATCGTTCGGTTTCCCTTCAATCCATTGTCAAGGAGAGACCACTGCTTGCCAGCATCCGTAGCGCGGAACACACCTTTATTCTCAAGGGCAAGATACATTGTAATACCGGAGGCGGTTCCTTGTCTTCCATCCACGATGATGAATCCAATGGCATTTCCTTCAGGGCGGGGGCAGAATGTATTCCATGTCTCACCGTCATCGGTTGAGGCAAAGACCGTATCAGTAGCGGCAATATAGAGTGTTCCTTGATGCTCTGTCATAGGAACCCGCCCCCCTTCGGTCGAAGCGTCAACGTCAACCGGTACCCACGCCATAGCGTTTGCTGCCAACCTATAGGTGCCTGTTGGTGAGAAGGCGTAAAGCACGCCTTCAGATGTCGCAAATATATCAGACACGGGACCCCCTTGGGGACCGGTTGCTTGTGTCCATTGCGCTGCGGAGGGTCTGAGCGATTCACCTTGTGCATTAGCGGCTAAGACTGATTCAGAAACTTGCACGCCAGCATTGCTGCTCTGATTGGTTGTATCGGCGCGCCCTGTCTGATTTCGCACCGCTGGTTTCGCGTCAATATCAAGAACGATAGGTGCGTCAACGATTTCAATTGTTGGTTCAGATTGTGCTTCAAAACTATATGGTTTTTGAAAGCGAACGAGGTATTGATTGCTTGCACTTAATAGCAGCAGTACGAAAACTGCTGCCGCGCCGAAAGCCATCCAGGGTAGGAACGGTTTGCTTGTTGGAGAAGGTGTCAACTTCACGTCAGAAACTTTCTGCGCGATGTCCTGCGTTAGGTTCTCAGATAATCGGATACTCCCGAGCGTCTCTTGAACCAAGAGTTCCTCATCCTGTTGTAAACGTTTTCGCGCCCGCTGCAGCCGACTCGTAATCGTGTGCACCGACACTCCGAGAAACTTGCTAATCTCCTTTGTCGTCATTTCGCCGAGATAGTAGAGCGTCATGACGGTGCGTTCGCTTTCTGGCAGTTTGTCGAGAAGTTTTCTAACGAGTTTGTGGCGATGCGTGCGCGCTTCTTCTTCGTTTTGCTCCGATATATAACGTTCATAAAATATGTTCTCTATTTCTTCCATGGAGACATCCTCTATCGATTTTACTGTAAATTTGTTCTTTAGGAGCCACTTATTACAAAGTCGATTCGTAATGACATAAAGCCACCCCGAAAACTGACTGGGGTTTTTGAGAGTTGAGAGTTTCTTGTATGCTTGAAGGAAGGTATCCTGCGTAATCTCTTCGGCAAGTTGAAAGTCATTGATCCTCCGCCAAGCAAGTGCGTGAACACTTTGTTGATGCTTTCGGACTAAAGCAGTGAATGCGTCGTCGTCGCCTGCCAAAACCTTGTGGATGAGTTGAACATCATCTTCTACCATTGGAATTCTCCATCGCGAGCAATGTTCCTTGAGGTAACTGGTTTCCGTGTATCAGTATAAGGGGATTTTTGCTTTTTTCGCAAAGAGTATACCAGATACAATAGTAATTAGTCATTAGTTTTAATAGTTGTCAGTTATCAGTTGTCAGTTTATCTCGCAGTGAGAGTTACAAGAGGTTTTTGATTAAACCATACCCCTCTTTAACCGATGACCGATAACCGATGACTGATGACTATTCCTCAGATTCCCATCGGAATTTTGTTTCTCGTCTGCCGCCGATGCTTTCGAGTTTCTCACTGATTTTCGCCGTTTTTTCGATGAGGAGTGCCTCGCACCCAACAGCCTCAACATTCAGTCGTAGCAGCGGCTCTGTGTTGGATTCCCGGAGATTGAAACGCCAGCTGCCGCGCTCCGGAGCACTGGAATCTGACAGAAACCTGACGGACAACCCATCAATCGGTGCTTCAAAACACGAATTGCCCCAAGCGTGGATCGCACCACTGACCGCAGCGAATGTGTCTTGTAGATGATGATGGGTCTCAAACGAGAAGTTGATCTCACCGGAGACCGGATATGTGGTTCGTAGGCGGTGCACGGCTTCAGCGAGAGATACTCGTTGGAGGCTGAGCAACTCAAGCATAAGCAGAAAGGGGATCATGCCGTTATCTGCATAGAAATTGTCTCTGAAATAATAGTGTCCGCTCGCCTCTCCAGCAAACAGGGCACCTGTCTTTCGCATGCGTGCCTTGATAAAGGAGTGCCCACACCTGTTGAGGATGGGTATGCCGTTGGCAGCAACGACAGCGTTCTCTACTGCCCAGACGGCTCTCGGATCGAAAATGACACTGCCGTCACCTTCACGCTGAAGGAGACTCTCGGCAAGCAACGCCGTGATGTAGCAACCCTCAACAAACTCTCCAGTTTCATCAAAGAAGAAACATCTGTCGGCATCAGCATCCCATGCGACCGCTAAGTCTGCACCTGTTTGCCGAACGGCTTCCGTGGTGAGCTCGCGATTCTCTGGTCGCAGCGGATCCGGTCGACCTGCCGGAATTTGTGCGAAACTCCCGTCTGGTTCTACAAACAACTGCTTACACACCTGAATCGGTGTGTCCTCCAATAAGCGTTCAGCAATCTGTCCCGCGAGTCCACCATTAGCGTTGATAACAATTCGCCGCCTGCTCAACCGTTGTAAATTTACAAACGAACGGAGGTGTGATAGGTAGGCATCCATGAACTGCATTGACCGACGGGTTCCCGAGTCATGTCCGTTCTGTTTCTCAAATGCGGGGTCGTTTTTAAGGGCATCGCGCACATCAAAGAGTCCGGTATCAGCGGAGAGCGGTGCGGCATGCTGGCGGACTAATTTCATACCGTTATACATAGCCGGATTATGAGATGCCGAGATCACAATTCCTCCGTCTGCTTGGTAGTGCGCCACGGCGAAATAGAGCATATCTGTTGAAACTCGACCGAGATCCAGGACATTGACCCCGGAATCTTGAAACCCTGCGGCGACTTGCTGGCACAATTGGAGTGAACTCTCGCGGACATCGTGTCCTAACGCGACGGTTCTCGGTTGAAAGCAGTCGGTATACGCACACGCGATTCGATAGAAGTCTTTCGGTTCAAAGTCTACATCGAAAATGCCGCGGATATCATACGCTCGGAAGATATTAGGATTCATTGGAAACTCTATTTTGGTAATGGCGGCTCCCTGCCAGAGACAGCGAACCGCCGGAAATGGATTGTCAATCAATTAGCAGATCCTTAGTTAACCTGATTAAGAATCAAGTTATTCACAATTAGTGTGCCATCTGCCACAAGTCCCTACAATCCACGTCTCGCACCAAGGAACGCAATACTCACCTGTCGAACAGTCATCATTTGAATAACACTCCCAATGTGCGTGAGCGGAGGGGGTAACTATTGCCTGAGCCAACAACAAACTCGCGCTTGCGGCACCCAAGGTCAAGGGTGATTTAACACCAATACGCCCTTCCTCAGATTTGAGGAAGGCACTGATTTTACTACGGACGGTGTTCTTCATATCGGTTACCTCCTTTCTACCGGTGCTTCTGTTCCGGCAAGATTGATTTCCGAACAGTGTTGGGAACACCATCTCCAGGACGAATACTATCGCTGCTGGGGTGAAGCCTTCCCGCTAGACATGCTCTCTAATGGCTTTTCGATCTGAAATTACTGGCACGGTGTTCCACTCGCTCGTAGTAATTGATTTGCTCGAAATTTATGCCCATCCACGAAAATCGTCGGGGAGGCTCTGATGCCGAGTGCGGCGGCGCGTTTAATGTTTTCTCTGAAAAGTTGCTCTGCCTCCGGATTGTCAAATAATCTTTGAATCCTTGCTACGTCAATACCGAGTTTCTGTGCAGACTCCTCCCAGCTCTTGTCGAGTTTCTTGCCGCGGCAGAGAATATAGTCGAGATACTGATCGGGATATTCTCGTGCTATGAGGAGCTGCCGGATATTTTCTGCGACTTCGGGATAGCCGTGAAGACTCGTAAAGGGTGTTATATCTTGCGTGGAAGGTTCCTCTTTCTCTTGGGCAATAAATTGGAGTTTGAAGTTGATTTTATCGCTAAATTTTTTGACGATCGGGATCAGTTTTTCTTCCGCCTGAACGCCATACGGGCAATAGCTCATCACGAAGAGTTCCAGCGTCGGTTTTCCCATCCGTGCCGTGCGTGCGGTCAAGAGTTCCTCCAAGTTCATCGGTTGGCGGCTGTGATCGACATCCTTGGTATGGAGTGCGACCACCTCGGTGAATCCGGGTGAGTGCTTTGTGTCATGGCATTGCAAACAGAGCGATGTATCGGCACCGCTGCGGATATTGCTCTTTTTCGGGTTGCCGACGTGCTGTTTGCCGGGACCGTGACACGTTTCACACTGCACACCTTCGAGCGTTGCGTTTTGGTCTCCTATCTGGAAACCCGTTGGATATCCAAATCCGGTGGTATGGCAGGCGACACACCTTGCGTCGAAGTATCGCTCCTTTTTCAGGAGTGTTTGGTAGGCGAAGGCGTGGCGCGTTGCTGACCACTGGAGATATTCTTGTTCATGGCATTGCTGGCACGCTGCTGCTGAGGTGTACCCGTTTTCTTGTTGTTGCTCTAAAAGTTGCTTGGCAAAAAGCGGCGCGCCCTGCACTGGGTTTTCAGTCGTAACATCTCTATAAAAATCTGTAAGCAGTTGGCGGATCGGTTCGGACTCGCCGACTTCGCCTGTCAATGCGAGTTGTGTGGCGTTGTGGCGTGCGAGTTTCCCGTTGGTATCCATCCAAAGTGCTAACACACCCAACGTTTTGCCTTCAGACGGACAACCGAGATAAAATGTTCCGTCTTCAGATACTGTCGTCTTAATGTCATCGGGACGGATAACGACATCAATGTGTGCGGTGCTTTCGGGATCGCCCAAAGCGACAATAACATCTGCTTGCAATACGACTTCTGCACTCGCTTCGCCTACGACAAAACCGATAGTATGTTGTCCGGCTTGTTCAATGATGAACGGCTGCGTGAAATTGCCGCGCTCCGTATTCGGTGCTAAGAAAGGGAACATTGCAGCAGCGCGTTGTCGGCTGAGATAGGCTTCGTCATAAGCGAGATCCGATTCACTGAGTGCGACGGCGTCGTATTCCATTGTGGACATCGCCTTCAGGTTGACCTCGCATCGCTTCGCATCAATTTCCTCTTGCCCATCAAAGATGTTGCCAGCATCCACCAAAAGAGTCGGGAACCCGTGCTTCCGAATCTGTTCCACGGCGTAGGCGCGTCTTGGGAGTCCGCCGGACTGTTCTTGATAACATCCGCAGGGTTCGAGATGACTCTCTGTGCCGCCGGTATACAAGACAACCACAGAGGGCGGTTCGCCGCTTTCGAGTTCTGAGAGAATCGTCTCTAAGGGAGCTCCGAAGACTGTTCGTGCTTGTTGTTTCACTTCCTGTATCTGTTTGATTCTCCGAGACTCTGCCCATTGTGAGTAAAGGGGCGGTAATGTTACCGCTACTGTTAAAAGCACTAAAATTAAGACTGCACGTTTCATGGAGGCAAATTAAATCAAAATCTGTTGATTTGTAATCCTTTCGTATAATAGTTGTCGGTTGTCGGTTGTCAGTTATCGGTTAAAGAAGTTTTTTGTGGAGTAACCGTTATGGACACTGCCACAAGGTTTCTTAACTGATAACTGAAAGATTTTTCGCAGAAAAATCGTACTGATAACTGATAACTCAATTAAAATAGCTGCATGAGTTTCAGGTAAAAGGGGCCTTGGCAGAGAACCGTGATCAGTGCCCCGATGGAAATCACGGGCGCGAAGCGGATAGAGGGTTGAATCCTTATCTGGTTCTCAAGTTCCGCAAGTGCACCCCCTGCCGCAAGATGCTGCAATTGTGCGATGTCTTCTGCGTCAAGTCCTGTTGGATCGGGTGAAACAATGACGTTGTCGTCCCAACTGCTTGAAAATCCGACCTGCTTTCTTTCGTAGCGGACGGAGCCATCGGGTTGTGTCACCCGAATAATCTGCTCGGCGGGAATCATACCGACTTGGAGCCCGTTCACGTCAACGGCATTGTCGAATGTTATGCTTGCTAAACCGAGCACCAACTGCTTGGCAATAACAAAAACGACGAGATATAATCCTAAAAAAAAGGCGAAACCGGCGAGAAATGCCGGCACAGATGGAGCCGACTGCACCGAGAGCCATACACACGCGAACCCAATAATCGCATAATAGACCGGTGTTTTCGGAATCGGCGATAGTAACTTCTGAACTAAAGCGAACGCTCCCAAAACGAGAACCAGACGCAGAAACTGGTCGGGCTGCCACCCGATCAATTCAAAAAGAAATGTCAGCGCGGTTCCGATACCGATGAAGAACAGCAGGTTGAAAAGTTTTTCGAGGAGTGCTGCCTTCTGGAAGTTTGCGCTAAAGAACGCTTGAAGGAGTGCCAGCTTGTTTTGCATCAATACAAACTTGAAAAGCAGGTACCCGAACATTCCGACTGAATACGGAACAATGATATTCAGTGTGAGTATCAATGGCGGGAAACTCAGGCTTCCACTTAGGTTCCTGAAAAGTGATAGCGGGAAAATGAGGCACAGTCCCCAAAAGAGTTTGGAATCTCCGGGTGAGAAGATACCGAACCAATAGAACGCGAAGGCGATGAGTCCGCTCCCGAAGAAAAGTGCTAAGATGTAGAGCGGTGTTGTTGTTCCGAGATACCACGCCATCAGTTGGCTCAGCGTTCCGCCGTAAAGGAGTCCGAGCGAACAGAAGTTGCGAATCTTTTGCGTTTTCAGGTCGGTATAACTGGCATACCCACAGAAAGCAAGTGCTAAAAGGATAAGAAAGTATTCATAAACTGACATCGTAAAGTAAAAACCTTTCGTTTAAGGGTTGACGCTCAATGCGAACGTATCTGTAAAAGAACCCGCTTGGAGTTTGAACTCCTTTGTCTCAAAGTCAACGACCTGAAGCCCGACTTTTTCATAGAGTGCTAAGACTTCGTCAGGCGTATCGAAGTCGTAGAGGTGCATTAACATTGGCAATTGCACCGGGAGCGCGGTAATCACGTGTCCACCGGGTTTCAGCACGCGCATCGCTTCTGCCAAGCCCGCTTCGGGATTTGGGATATGCTCAAGCACTTCAACGGCGGTAACGACATCAAAGGTGTCGTCAGGATAGGGTAAACTACGGACATCTCCAACTGACAACGTGCTCCTTGCTAAAACCTTCTTTTTCTGCAAAAGCCGTTGGGCGTGGTGAAGGCAGTCCTTGCTAATATCAACACCCTCAATTTGCCACGAAGCGTCTTGCTCCAAAATAAACGCCGTTAGGACGCCGGGACCGAAACCGAGATCGCAGAAATGCGATTTCTCTTTGAAACGGCTGAAGTGTTTATGGATAAACGCCTTCCGTTCTAAAGCAGGCGGAAACGAGATGTAATTCAGGTGTTCACCAATAGGATAATACTTCGTTTCGTAGAGTTTTGTTTTGACTGCCTCAAAATCTCTGTCTGCTGTCAATTCGTTTGGAATTTCAAGTGAGAAGAGCTGCGCTACGTCCATCTCCCCACAGTGGAGAATGTCGCTGACGATCTCTTCTGTGTTTTTCCAGGATACATCGGGTTGTTGTATCAGTGCCGCTGCTTGTTTCAAGATGGCGTGCAAGAGATGGTGAATTGTCTGCTCAAATCGGACGCGATGGTATTCGGTTGCGTGTGGATACAGGTCCGCACGGGATCTAAGCCGTGATTCGAGTGTTTTTCCAAAATCAGTGTATAACATTCAGATACCTTTTACTTGGGATTGGTTTCCGTATTATTGTTAGGAAACCCATTTCCAGCACGAGTTATCTCGCAAACGGGAGTAGAGCTATCCCGTTGGAAATGCTTGAAAACCGACACAACTTCAGCAGGTGTATGCCCTTCAGTTAATACCTCTGCTAAAGCGGTCTCAAGGTGGTCATATCTGTTTGTTCCCAACCGGTACACGCTGGACCTTAGTGTTCCTGTGTCGGGTTCATACCGACGGCAGAAGATCGGTGGGAACAGTGCGCGCGGTGTCCGGAAATTGTCTGTCCTTCGTTGAAAGCCTTCCTCAAATACTTGGATGAGTGCTTGTGCAGCGTTTTTTCGGGTATATCGCTGGACGATCTCTTTCGCGAAACCTTGGCATTGGGTGCGTGCATCGGAAGGGTGTAGCCACTGGTTTATTGTCTCTGAGAGTTTCACCATCGGCACGTGGAAATTGCCGAAGTTATCCCATTCCGCCTCCACGGCGACCCCGGCACCGATAACCTCTGGTGGCATCCCGTATTTCGTCATGGCGATACAAGGTGCCCCGAACGCCATCGCCTCTAAGACGATCGGGAGCGGGGTGCCCGGCATCGCGGGGAAGCACACGAGGTCGAGTGCCTGAAAGAATACCGGTAAAACGGCACGGGTTTCCTCATCATCGACACTGAAGATGATGACATTCTCCGGCGGATGTTGGTAGTGCTGCGCTAACATCGCATCGTAGACGAAGATAGCGAGGTGCGGGTGGGTTCGCGCGAATTCAGAAATCCACGCCGCACCGCGATTTGGTTCAAATCCAGAGATCAGCCCAACAGCTGGTTTCTCAACGAACATTGATTTGCCAAAAATGGCGGCGGTGTGCTGCTTTGCTAATGCTTTGTCGCCGGTTGGTTCAACGATGTCTATACCGTCGGGAATCACTCGCACGTTCTCCACGGGCACGCCCAATTCAGCGAGCCACGCTTTCATCCATGAGGCTTTGACGACGAGTGTATCTTTTGAACTTTGGAACGCATAGAGCGTCAGGAGTGTCCTTAGCAAAACGTGTTGCAGCCTCTGGTCCCCCTCTATGCAGTGGACGATTGGGACATCGCGGATCCTATAGTATGGCAGATCGTCCGTGAGGAATTGTGAAAGGAGCAGGATACCATCGTATCCATCCATCGCGTACCAAGGAGGCATCAAGGGGTCACTTTTCGTGCTACTTATATTCCGCACGCGAACTTCGTTAAGATCCTGAGCGTCTTCTTTCTTTTCTTCCTGAAAAGCTAAGGTTTCCAACTCAGCGAACTCGGCGAGGTGCGTCAAGGACTGATAGCGGTTGAGGTTCGTGATGTAGTCTAACGCCGATTTCTCCTTGGTGAAATGGAAGGGGACCAATAACTTGGGTTTCCGATCTGTGTAAGGGTGAGATGACCTTGAAGAAACACCCCGGCAAAAACCGCCTACGTTCTCGACCGCTGGATGCAGAAGTAAACCCTGTTTTCCGAGTCGTTCCAGACGTTCAATTCCATCAAAAATAGCGGTTAGTTTGTATTCTTTCTTCAGTGCCTCTACGATCTGATGATGCGTCTGCGATTCGTAACGCGATAGGATCTCCCATTCTATGTCGTTTATTTGAACGATGTCGCCGGTTTCGAGGTCCGCGACATACTTTTGGTCGTCTTGTTCAAATTTATGATGCTGTTTTAATCGGTAGCGCGTGCGGGATACCATAATTTTATTCCTTTAACGGTTATCGGTTGTCAGTTAAAGAGGTCGACTGTGGCAGTAAGAATAAAAGTAACCGACACAGGCGTTTAACTGAAAACTGAAAGGTTTTTCGCAGAAAAACCGAACTGAAAACTGAAAACTCGTTGATCATGCCGTTCCATCGATTAAGCCTCGGACCCTTTTGAGGGTTGTCCTTGCTTGCGTTTCGTCTGGAATGAGTGCTGCGAGAATTGCCTCTGCTTCTCTGGTTGTGTGGTTTTTCAAGATACTCAGTGCGACACCATCTTCAACGCTCATCGGATATGCCGCATCCCGCATGAGGCACCGCTCGTAATGCGCATTCATACTCAACACGAGAGACTTGTATTTGAGTCGCTGCTGTTCATCGTCTTCCGAGGGTTGTGTTGATGTGAACACATTCAAGAGTCTGTTCGGATTGACGAGTTTCTTTTTCTGGTGAAGCCCTTCAAATAACTGAACAATCCTGCGTGCAGTTTTATCCCAAGTGAATGCGACCGCGCGTTTCCTCGCCCTCTGCGAAAACGCCAGCCACGTTTCTGCGTCGTCCAACAATAGGTTAATCTTCTCGGAAAAATCTACCGGACAGGGATAACTCACGAGTGTTGCTACGTCATGATTAAAGTTCTCGGCGTCAGCGACCAAGCCTGCATCCCCGACAACTGATGGCACCCCATCGAAGTTCGGGACAATGGGCGGTACTCCACACGCCATTGCCTCGAGCACTGTTAACCCGAATGTTTCTTCACCGGACATTGACATAAAACAGTAGACATCGAACGCGTTGTAGATAAGCGGTAACCGCTCGCGTGGATGGAAGCCGACATAGACGAGATTATCAGGGAGTTTTCGTGAGGCATACCTGCCCATATTCGGTCCTGCGATCAGAAAGATCAGATGCGGATTTAGTTCCGCCAACTTCAAGTAGACAGACGCGCCTTTTTCCGACTGCACCCGTGAAAGATAGCCGACGGTCCGGACTTCTTCAATTCGGTCATCTCCGACCTCTGCGGCGATTTCTCGTTTCGCGACCATTTTCTCCATCGGCTTAAACAGCGTGGCATCGACACCGTTTGGCAAGGTATTGAAGAAGCTCGGATCCCAGACGTACTGTGAATAAAAGTCGCGGACGTAATCTGAGGGTGCTGTAAATCCGTCATAATCTCGCATAGCGGCGTAGTGTCGCAGCATCGAATTGATTGCCTGTCCACCGTGTCCGCGCGGTGCGTGATTCTGAACGAGAATCGGCGGGAATTCGGGGTACTGGTAGAGTGGCAGAAGCCACCGATCCTGCTCTTGGTGCAAGGTAAGGATGCCGTAGTAGGTCTCCGCGATCTTTGAGCGAAGACGTACTAAATCCCCAATGCCGATATCGACTTCATACACCCCGTCTGTGATCTTCCGATTTCGGGAACCCATAAAGTGGAGATCGGCGTATTTGGTGAGATGCTGGATCATGTGCGCAAGTGCCATGTTCGTGCCGGCGGACAATGTTTCAATGTCGAAAAACGAGTCTACATTGATGCCGGGTATCGCGACAAGCAGCTTCCGCCACTTACTCTCCGTTGCGAGACTCCACTCCAAGTCCTCACCGCGGTTGAATAGTAAACCTTCTCTCTCAAGTTCGGCGAATCTTTCAAACGCCTCGGAGATGTCGTCCTCTTGGTAAGAAGTGCTCAGCGTTTCGACGATTGCATCATCGGTTTGCGTTTCTGCGAGTTTTAGGATGTCTATCATCACAGCTGAGAGTTCGACGACGCGCGCTTTGTCGAGATCCGCTGCATAAGGGACACCCTCTTCTTCAAAGAGATGAAGTTGGTGCAATATCTTCGGAAAACCAATCATTTTTACTTTTACCTTTCCGTTTTTAATGAAACTTCGGGTTTCTATTCTTAAAGAGACTTTTTTTAATCGGAAAACGTGCAAAATGCGAAAAAAATGAAAATTTATTTTTTTCCTACCCATTTATTGACACGAAACTTCGGGTTTCTATTCTTAAAGAGGCTTTTTTTAATCGGAAAACGTGCAAAATATCAAAAAAAATGAAAATTTATTTTTTCCTACCCATTTATTGAGAAAAGCGACTGGAGCCTATATACCCATAAAAAAACCCTTATACTACGGGGGTTAGATACGTTTTTCTGCTAAAATGTGGGAAATAAATTTTTTTCTTCAAAAAAAAAAATGCACTTTTTTGCCGAATTTGCACGTTTTCGGCTTAAAAAAAGCCTCTTTAATAGAAACATCAGCTCCTATCTCACAAATGTGGACTGATCCAGAAAAAGTGGATTCAATTTCCTAAAGGAGAAAACGATGTTTAGAAGAGCAGTAGCGTTTAGTTTGATGTTGGTTTCCGGTGCGCTATTTTATGATTTAGCATATACGCATTCCGGACGTACAGAAACAGGCGATAGCACAAAAAATGTAGAAGGGCGGTATCGCCCCACGGTATAAAAAGTCAATGGGTTAGCTTTGCTCTGGTGTCCCTTTTTGATCCACTGCAAAAGAAACGGCTAACCCCCAATCAATAAGGAGACATGAAACCATGGCATCTCTACCCAAGATAGTTAAGGACGTTGATCAACGTTTTTCTGACCAAGCAACGAGGATGGAAGGTAAAACAGTAAAAAAAGTGCGATTTGGCATTCGTGAGGATATTAAGGGCGTTCATCAGAGTGATGTCTTACAGTTGGAATTCACAGATGGTGAAATCCTTGCAATACAATCGGGTTCAAATGCCTTAAATTTAACACAGGATTTAGAATCTGGAAGTCGATCAACGATCAAACCAGATGATTTCCATGTGGATTTTGTACTTATTTGGAAGGATACCCTTTCTAACAAGTCGTAAGGCGATTTTTGCTGTGCTGACAAACCGTTGGTAACAAAACTCTGTTAAAATACGGTGTGAGATAGCAAAGATTTTGCCTAATTACAAATTAGGAGAACTCAATGAGCGAGTTGTAGGTTGGGCTGAACGCAGTGAAACCCAACGTATCCTGCCAATCTAATCTATCAGCTTAGAGGTGACAGAACACTAGTAGTCTGTCCCATCTAAACTGATAGATGGTTTGTAGTGGTGCAATTCATTGCGCCTTGAGACGTGCGATGAATCGCACGACTACGAACTGTGTTTATCCATCATTTGAAAGTTGACAGGCTACTAGTAGACCCCGGCAGTAAGAAAGAAGGCTTTACTGTCAAAAGTGAAGCACACACCTATCTCAATGTGGAAGCAGATGCCCACACAAAGGGGCTAACACGTCTGAATTTCAACTATAGGAGCGGGATTTCCGCCTCGCGCTGAAGCGCGAGGGTTCCATCCCGAAGATTTTGATGAAAAGGAGAATGAATCATGTCAAGTAGAGTTTTCGGGAGGGGATGGCTACCAGACCTTCCTGATTTCCGAGATTATACGCTCGGAACCAAGAGTATTTCGGATATGTACAAGAAACTTAAAGTAGAAGCGATCTCAGATGTGAAGGTTCGGAACCCATCTGTTGACCTCCGCGAATGGTGCTCGCCTATTGAATATCAAGGTGAGTTCAACTCTTGTACGGCACATGCGGCGGTTGGACTTGTTGAGTTTTTCATAAAAAAGGCGTATGGAACGGATTTTGAGACTTCTCCGTTTTTTCTCTACAAGGTCACTCGCAAATTACTCAACTACGAGGCTGACAAAGGGGCTTTTCTACGGGACACCATGAAAGCTATGGTTCTCTTCGGGGTGCCTCCTGAATCCCATTGCGTACCTGAGGAAATTAACGACGAACCGTCCGTTTTCTGTTATGCGCTTGCACAGAACTATCAAGCCGATAAATATTATCGCTTAGATCCAGTTGGGACTTCCACCGACGAGTTGCTTCGTCATATTAAGGCAAATCTATCTCTTAAGTTGCCTTCAATGTTTGGGTTCAGTACTTATACGTCAATTGACGAAGTCTCGGAAGACGGGAAAATCCCGTTTCCCTCAGAAAACGAAAGTTTCACGGAAGGGCACGCTGTCATGGCTGTGGGGTATGATAATGGTGTTGAAATAGAAAACCGAAGAAATGGAAAGAAAACAATTGGTGCCCTTCTCATCCGCAATTCTTGGGGAGCGGACTGGGGTGATGAAGGCTATGGATGGCTACCGTATGACTACGTTTTGAAAGGGCTTACGCGTGATTGGTGGTCTCTGTTGTCTAATGAATGGATTGATACGGACAAATTCGGGGAGGATTCTTAAAGTCCCCGAGCTAATCGTTGTTAAATGGGTTTAGTGAGTTTCACACTGATTCGATGGAAGGAGATAAAATATGTTTAAGCTTGAATTGAAAACCGTTGTATTGTTCGGAATTATCTTTTGTATTTCTATAGGTTCACTTCAGATGATAGCAGCTGCGGAGGTTGAATCCGATAAAAACGGAAAGACTTCCAAAGTACCGGTGCCTGATAAAGGTGTCGCGATTGTGCTCCGCGCACCGATGAGTAAGAATCCTCATGTCGTGAAAGTCTCTGAGAACCAGAAAGAGGACACTCTATCGGGTTTTACGGTTTCGTTGCCGAAGAACACGCCTATTTTCTTCAGAGTGGATCAGGTGAATACCGTCCTTTACACCGTTAAAATTACTGTGAAAGGAGAGGCAAAAAACGTAGATAAACCTTCAGGTGAACCCTCAACAGTGTATGGCATCATTGAGAAGATCAATGAGAACCTCAGGCATTGGCGGGCTAAGGAGTCCGAGGCATCGAAAGTTGTCGTGAAAGCTATGGAGGGCTTAAAAGCCAAGGTCCTTACAGTAAAAGAATTGGATGGTAAATTGGATGAACATCTTCATGGATCCGAGATCCCTGAGTTCTATGAGGGCAAGATAGCCGAAAATTTTGAAAAGATCAAAACGGATGCTATCAATGCAGCGAAAGGGAAGTTCGATTTGGAACGTGGCACCTCCGTAGAAATCTGTAACGACATAGAGGCAGCGATTGCAGCGGTGCACGAGGCTTATGCTCCGATAAAAGACAATCCGCCGTCTTGGATCCCAAAAGATTTATCGGATACTTCCACCCCAGAGAGAGTAAAGTTCGTTGATGCGCTCCTGCAAATTACGAAGAAGTTTCAGGAAATTCAAGGTGCAACGTGGGCTGAAAACGATAGCCAGGATCGTCTTCTGGACGAGAGAATTGAATATATCTGTGTCATAACACCGAAACCAGAATATAGTAAGAAGTTAACGTCGGAAATGTTTGTAGTGACCGTGACCAGCACAACAAATTTATCCGGCATCCACACGACTGTGGGGGCTTTTATAAGCACTTTACACGATGAATCCTATACTAAGATTGACAAAAAAATAGCGTTGGGCGGTCAGCACCGTCTCAGTAGATCATTTGGGGGTTTAGCGCATTTACCTCTTTGGAGCCGAAACAGCGGAAATTTTAGATGGGCGGCAGCTGTTAGTGGCGGCATAGCCGGAATCGCTTCTATAAGTGAGCAGTCTGTGAAGTTGGATTTTAAGAACGCGCAACCTATGTTCGGCGTAAGTGCGATCTTAGCCGGTAAAACGAGTGACAGTTTGTTCGTCTTAACTGTTGGCGGAATTGCCAAGTCTGTCCAACGTCTTAACGGCTACCAGGAGGGAAATGCATATCCAGTTGACCCTAAGAACTTAACAACGAACGTAGATAAACTTGGTTGGTTTTTTTCTGTAACATTCAGTTATGACATTTTAGGGAGATTGAACCGAAAAATCACCAGCTCTTCCAAAAAGTGATAGGTCGCGATAAGAATAGAGGATTTATCAAGACCTTCGAGACTAAAACCTCGCTCTTTAGGGCGGGGATACAGTCTCGCTTTCGTGAATTAGACCAAGGCGTTTTACTTGATAAACGCCTGAAAATGTAGTCTAATTAGCATATCAGGTTCGGAACCGACAAGTCAAGTGTTACCTCTCGGTAACGTGTCGGTTTCCTCTCACTTGACAGGAGATAAACGTCTGATACCTGATAATCGATGCGAAACACGACGCATAAACTCTTTCACGATAAGTCCTTGAAGCATCTCCATAACGACTTGAATATCATAGGCGTTGTAAGGAATCATTTCATTGCACTTTCTATGCGATATTACCGCCGCTATGGTAAAGGTCTTTCGTATGCGAAAAGTCTAAGCATTTGACGAAACTCAAGAAACTTGAAAAATATCAGTATTGGCATATTCCGTACTCGTGGTCTCTGCAAAATATGCTCAAGCGTCTATCACAGTCGTTTAGAGAAATGCGAACGCTTGTGGGTATCAAAGACTTTCTGGCTGGCAGTGGTGGAAAACCATACCCGTCTCCAATGTTCTACAAACACAACGCCGAAGAGTTGGCGAAAGCACAAAAGGTGTATTCGCGCAAGAGGAAAGTAAGTCGGTGGATTCGATTTCTAATTGCCACTTCTAACGGGTGTTAGAGGCGTTTACATCTTAAGAAAAAAACGTTTGGCTTTTTTCTTTTCAGATGGTACAATTAGAAACAGTGAATCACCAACTCGCTTTCGGGATCTCTTGCCCGCGTTCCCGCGCGGGCTTCTCTTTTCTAAGGATACGCTATATACATTTTCCTGTCAAATGAAAATCAGAAAAATGTTTTTGAATATCAGTTTCTCCTTTTCACTTTTTAATGAGAACTGCCTCGCCCCTGATAGATTCTACACTCCAAACGAAACATTGTGCATTTTTACATTTGTCTGCAACGTTTGGGATCCATGTCACATTTGGGTCATTGAGGTTCCATAGAATGCGCCACCATGTATAAGTGCCATCGTCTATGGGACCATCAAAGATCGTACCGACGGCACCGTCAAAGACATGTCCCGATATAAACTTATCACCGAGTTTTGGCTCAATTCGCGTGTGAAGACCGTGGGGTTTTCCATCCTCCAAAATCTTATTCACATTTTGAGCGACAACCTTGTCGCCAATACGTAATTCATCTGGTAGAACGTCCGGAACATCTTCAACTACAGGCTCCAGTGGAACATCCGGAACGTCTTCAACCACAGGTTCCAGTGGAACATCCGGAACGTCTTCAACCACAGGCGCGGGGGGTGTAACCTCCAATTCTGGCGGAACTACTTTAGTGTCCTCAGGGGGATCAATATAAATAATTCTGTTTACTACCTTTTCTTCAGCACAACCGAATATAACTATAGTAAGGATACAGAGTACACCCACTATAAAAATGTTTTTGAACATTAGTTTCTCCTCATTATTTATGTAAATCCTAGAAGGTAAAATTGGAAAGTGCTTTCTCCACCAACTACTCCAGTTAGGAGGGGCATTTGATACTATTTCCGAATCAACATTTTGCCAGTGGCTGAGAAATCCCCGGCTGTGAACGTATAGAAATAGACACCACTCGCGACAGATTCACCGAGTTGATTTTTACCATCCCAGTAAGCCGCACGACTTTTGTTGGTATAATATCCTGCGGCTTGGTGTCCGAGTTGTAAAAAACGGACAAGCCTGCCACGGACATCATAGATATGTACCAAAACCGTGCTGGCTTCTGCGAGATGATAGGGTATCCATGTCTCTGGATTGAATGGATTCGGATAGTTCACCAAGAGAGCAGTCTTTTTGGGGATTGACAGTCTGAAAAGTTGTTCAAGAAGAGTTAAACCTCTCTGGTGACTGGGAGAGATGTTTTTCCGCAGCTTTGTCTCGGTGAGCAACTCTCGAAGTTGTTCTTCGGTGAAAAAGGCTTGCACCTGTGGTCGGATAGCGGGCGCGTTTGCAGTATCATCTATGGCTTCTGCAACCAAAATTAGGTCATCTATATCAACTTTGCCATCGCCATTGACATCCGCATCGTTGTTCCCTTTTTCGCCATATTCTTCTGCAACCCATATCAAATCTTCGACATCCACAATACCATCGCCATTAACATCTGCAGCATTGGCATCTGGTGATCGGACTATAACGCTGATAGCCTCAGAGCAATTATTTGCCGTATCCGACTCATTGTCAACAGCGTCTACACAGACCCCATAATAGTACGTGCCAGGTGTTTCTGGGACAGTGACGCGGAGATATCTCCGAATCGTTTCATTAGGATCAAGAGATGGTCTGTGGAAGCCTCTGCCGAGTTGTTCATCATTTGAGGTAATCCTGTCATTGCTAGAACTATAATACCGAAGTATTGTCGCTTCGGATTCCTCAGTTCCCCGATTCTTAAGAGTTGAATAGAGTCTAAATTCATCTCCGGGTTCCAAAGTGATTGACTCTAACTCAACTTCAACGACTAAATCAGGTCTATTTACGATCCTTATTTGAGCTTCTTTGAAGTCTTTGGCTTGATCATAGAGAAAAGGAATAGGGTTTTCGTTAGGTCTATTGGTGTGTTTTGATGCACCAGCACCACAAGAAGCAAGGACTGACCGATTGCGCCTGACTTCAAGATGTATATGTGGACCAGTAGCAATGCCAGTAGCACCTTGTTTTCCAAGATAGTCACCTACTTCAACGCGGTCTCCTATTCTTACATCAATATAACTTGGATGCAGATAGAATATTGTTTTGTTATGTGCCGAATTGTAAATAGAGATATAGGAAAGGTCCTTAATATTATTTGTAGGATGTTTGAGGTTAATGACCTCTCCATCTGTTAGTGAATAGAAACGAGCATCGTCATCCTCATGAGCAACGTCGTATCCTGAATGTCCACCTTCATAACCATCACAGGGTTTAGGGGCGAACCAACGGGGTACCTCATAGTTATTATGGTTATGGACAACCTCGGCGTGTACGTCCTCTGGGTCTAAGTCATACAAGACCTCTATAACCCTATGTACTTCTTCTGTGTCCCTTCCTACTCTGTGGGCAAAGCCCGCGATAGGAATTAGCAAGATACCTATAAGACTGATAGCTAAGATACTGATAAAAACCTTTTTGGGCATTAGTTTTTCCTTTCAGAATGAGTTCTACGATACAATATACGTCTTTCTGTCAATTCAAAGTTAATGGGTGTTTTCAGCACCAATAGAAGGTGAGGCGACTTTTCATTCAGAAAGAAACTGAAAAATCAAAACCTCTCACCTTCTACTCTTAAAGAGGCTTTTTTTTCCCCCTTTGCGTGCATAAAATGGGAAAAAATGTCATAAATGGCGAAAAAAGTGCATTTTATCGCAAAATCCGAAAATCAGACCACCAAGCACTCCGCAAACCTCGCCCTTTAGGGCGGGGAGGAAACGCCGTCCTTTTTTTGACAAAAGGTGCCAAAAATGTTAGAATCAATAAGTCGATTGGGGTGTGGATGTCGGGACGCAAGACTTTCCGATGGCTTTTAAAACACGGTTTTTTGGAAACAGTAACGGCGTTTGACAGGTAACCATCTGTCTAAAAAGAAAGGAACATATCCATGGAAAGCACCAATGTCTTCCGTCGACTCATGGCGATTTTCTGGGTAGTATGGATTGTGTTGCGGAGACATTTTTTCTTGGCGACATCTATAATCTTCACGGCTTTGATTTTAAGTCTTCAACCGGTTGCGAGTCTTTACATTTTTAGTAAAGTTGTTGACCGGTCGGTTGACTACGTTCAAGGAACAGCAACACTTAGAGAGGTGGGTCTGGTGTTCGCGCTGCAAGGTGGTCTCTTTGCGGTGCAGCGGATTGTTACGCCGCTTCGGGATTGGCTTGGCGGTATCCTCTCGAACCATCTCCTGAATGATATTACGATGGATCTGATGGAAAAGACCTCAAAGTTACCCTATATTTCGCTTGAATCCCAGGAGATCTATAACAATTTGGAGATGGCTAACGGCACAAAGGACCGGATCCCACAAATCTTTACGGCGATTATTAATTTAGGCAGCAATTTAGTCATGTTTGGGTCGATGTTCTGGCTACTGAGTCAGTTAAGCCCTTGGTTAGCGGCAGCCGTCGTCGCGATTACGCTCCCATATATCCTTTTAGATCAATACATTGTCAAACAGAGTTGGGAACTGACCGAGCGGTTATCAATTCTCAGGAGAAAAATGGGGTTTCTATCTGGGATCTGGTCGGGTAGAACCACCTGTAGAGAACTCCGTATTTGGAATGCGATGGATTGGCTTTTTGAAAAATATAGTCAAGTTTTTAGGACTTGGTTCACCGCGGAGCGTCGTCAAAGTCTCAAACGAATGGTTTATCAAATTGCGGGTGGGTTGTGTATGGCAGCGGGTTTTGTGCTTGTGCTGTTCATGACTTTGCAATCGATTGAGGCTGGCACGGTGACCGTCGGTATGATAGCCATGTACATTCAGGCTGTTAACAGCACGCAGGGCACTGCGTATCAGGTTTTTGTTGGGATTTCTTCGCTATTCGAGCATGGATTGTATGTATTGAGCATCCGAAGGGTGCTGAAAATGGAAGTCCCCGTGGAAGAAAGCGAAAGTAGTGACGCAGGAACGCCGGAACCTCTGATGAACGGAAAGCTGCCGACGATTACTTTTCAAGGCGTTTCGTTTAAGTATCCCGGATCGGATACGTTCGCTGTCAAAGATATCAACTTGGAGTTGCAGCCGGGTAAGATGACAGCACTTGTTGGCGAGAATGCCGCCGGTAAAAGCACAATCGCGAAAATGGCAGTCGGATTATATCCACCAACGGAAGGGCAAATCCTCGTTAATGGGGTCCCACTTTCCCCTGCGAACACTTCAGAATGGTTTAAACATACGAAAGTCTTATTCCAAGATTCGAGCCAGTATGCCTTGACGCTTGCTGAGAATGTGCTACTCGGTCAAGGTGCTGATACGGATGTCGTGCGAGTTTTGGACGAGGCGGGCTTCGCGCCATCCGCCGAAATTGATGCGAATACGCTCTCTGAGATTTTATCAAAAGAGTTTGGGGGCACCGAGCTTTCCGGCGGACAATGGAAAAAAGTTGGACTCGCCAGAGCATTGGCAAAGCAGGGAAGTTTCTTCATGCTCGACGAACCCTCCGCTGCGCTTGATCCGAGAGCAGAATATGAGTTATTCATGAAGCTAAAGGAAATGATGTCCGGCGTGACGACGCTTTTCGTTACGCACAGATTAGCCGCGACCATCAACGCCGATTGGATTATTGTATTAGACAACGGCAAGATTACAGAGCAAGGGAAGCATGAGCAGTTGATAAAAGCGGACGGACTCTACGCCCAACTCTTCAATCTTCAAGCCAGTTTGATGCAGGAGGAAACTTGGGGGTGAAACTATGGGAGATTTTATCAAGAATGCACAGCCACATCCGGCGGGAACACTCGAGCAAAATCCCTACAAGTTAAGAGGAAGCACGATGCAAAATCTTAGCGTTGGCAGACATTTCCAGCGTCACCGCTTGGTGGCGTGTCGGTTTCCTACCCACTGGAAAGAGGTTAAAGACGCTATACGCTATAATCCAATACGCACCTATAAATATCAGATACGCGAACACCCGCAAAATATGCGTTTGGGCAATATGCTTGACGACTTGGGCGATGTCCATAACCACTTCTTTCGGTACGGGGCTGCGCCCCTTTCAGTTGTCAGTTAAGAGTCGGGAATCGGAATTCCCTCCTACAAAGAAGTCTGTCTATTTTATATTTCACTATAGTTGTGTTATACTATAATCGTCTGGGATGGGTCGCTGTTAGAAGGACATTTTAACAGAAACGGATTTCTGTGCTTGTGGGACGATGTCATAGATGCATAATTTTCTTAAAAATGTGATAGCAATTTTTGTCTGTCTATCGGGCATGCCGTTTCTTATCCGAGAGTGGATGTGTCGGCATCGGGTTTCTATCCTCTTGTATCACGATCCGAAACCGACGGTTTTCGCCAAACATATCGCCTACCTCTCACGCCATTACACAGTTATCTCATTGGACACCTTCGTCGCTGCCATCCACCAAAAGGATTTCTCACAGATCCCTCCAAAAAGTGTTGTGATTACGATGGACGACGGACACGCTGGCAATATCGAACTTTTGCCACTTTTCAAGCAATATCATGTTCGTCCGATGCTCTATGTATGTACCCAAATTATTGATACACACCGGCATTTCTGGTTTAAAATAGACGGACAATCTAAGGCAGAAAAGGAAAGATTAAAAAGGCTGTCGAATGTGGAACGGTTAACGCACCTGAAAAATATGGCTGGTTTTGAACCTGAAAAGGTGTATCCAGACAGACAGGCACTCAATGTAACGGAAATGGAAGATATGATGGAGAGCGTTGATTTTCAACCCCATACGCGGTTCCATCCGATCCTGCCCCGCTGCACGGAAACAGAATGTAACCACGAGATTCTGGAAAGTAAAGCCGATTTAGAGAAACTTTTGGGAATCGAATGTTTCCATTTCAGTTACCCGAACGGTGATTATACCGAGCGCGAGATTGAGATTGTGAAGGCAAGCGGTTTCCGATCGGCGCGCACAACAGATATAGGGTGGAACACACTGGACACTCCGCTGTATCGCCTGAAGGCCATCCCGATTACCGATGATGCTGGACTTACGCGCTTTCGCTCAGAACTCACAACAATCCCACACAGGCTTGGCAGATGGGTGAATTCTTTGGTATGGAGAAAATAGATTGACAAAATGGCACCGTTCCTATATCCAGAATGCTTACCGCGAATTAGAACACGGCATCACACGAAAACAGCTTGACGCTCTGGATATCAATGCTAACGGCAAAAGGGTGTTGGACGTTGGATGTGGACCCGGAAATCTGCTTGTTGCTCTCTCCGCTGATATTCCAGAACTCCTTGTTGGTGTTGACGTAGATGCGATCTTTCTGAGGAGTGGACGTTCTGAAATTGAGAAGTTGATTGGAAAGTCCTCTATGACCCCCGCTTTGCTACGTGCCGCGCTCCCGACGCTCCCCTTTGCAGATGCGTCTTTTGATCTCGTAACCTGCTTCCTCGTCATGCCACATGTGCCCGATGACAGCGTAGCTTTAACGGAACTCGCGCGAGTTTTGAAACCGGGTGGGGTGCTTGCTATTTCTGGGCACGGTTTTGGGTTTCCACTTCGCTATCTCAAACGTTTCAGACTGAAACCGTTACAAATGTATCTCGCCAGTCTGATTTATAGATGCACTGGAAAAAAATGGATCCGGAACACGCTTCAGAACGATAAGAAAATGTGCGACATCTTAGAGAGTATCGGCGTGGTGCCAGAAATGCGACACTACAACAGAAAAGTGCTTGGATGCGTCGCGACTTACTGGATTAAAGCGATTAAAAGCGAAGTTAGCCCTAAAGCGATGCAGTAGTAGGAAAACACCGAGAATTTACCTCGGTTAAGCATGACTAATAGAAACCGTAACGCGATGTAACCGACGATAAACGAGGCGAGCATCCCGGTCCCCATGATATGAAGCGGGACACTCGTATCTCCAACATCTCGGATTTTAAGCACAACCGCACCGAGTATGGCAGGAATTGAGAGCAGAAAGGAGTATTCCGCAGCTGTTTTTGCTGGGATTCCCAAGAAGAGTGCCAGCGAGATTGTCGTGCCGGAGCGGGAGATGCCGGGTGTAATTGCGCAGCCTTGTGCGATGCCGATGAGTGGCGCGTGCCATGTTTTCAATTGTCCAACAGTGTTATCTGCTTTCTCTCTGCGGAGGCGCGGTAATTGAAGAATAACGCCAGTCAGAATTAGCATCATGCTCACGAGGCGAACTTCATCGAAAAAGGATTCTAACTCTGTCTTGAACAGGACGGCGATAAGACCCGTCGGAATAGAGCCGAGCAGTATCAACCCTATAAACTTCAGTTCAGCCGAACTATTGAGCGTTCCCTTCGGTTGTCGCCAAAATTGGCGGTTTCCAAGTGTGGAAAGTCCGCCTACCACTAATCTCTTTATTGCATCACGATATGCAACAAGCACGGCGGCTAACGTTCCAACGTGAAGCATTACGTCAAAAAAGACGAGAGGCTCCTTGAGTCCTAAAAACTGCTGTGCTAAGACGAGATGTCCTGAACTGCTGACCGGTAGGAATTCTGTTAAGCCTTGTAGGATGCCGAGAAGAATCGCTTCAAAAAATGTCATGGTGTTATTGTAGCACTTAATAACTTGACTCGCAAGACGAAATTTTTCCGTACGTTTGCCTATTGCGGGCATCTGTGCTAAAATAACCTAATTTTTCAAGGGAGGCATCCATGCAGAATCTTTTCTTCGCACTCGGTTCAGGTTTGAGCCTATTGGGAGTTGTTTTCGGAGCGTTTGGCGCACATGCGCTTCGGTCAAAGCTGTCGCCAGAAATGCTTGAGACGTTTGAGATAGCCGTGCGGTATCAGATGTACCATAGTTTGGGGCTGATCGCTGCGGCGTGGGCAGTCACACAATGGCAAAATCAACTCACGGTAACATCGGGATGGTGCTTTTTCGCTGGCATCTTAATCTTTTCGGGGAGTCTCTACATCCTCAGTCTCACAGGCATTCGGTGGCTCGGTGCCGTTACCCCAATCGGAGGGTTGGCATTTATCGTGGGATGGGGCTGTCTTACACTCGCTGCGATTCGCGGGTAAAAAATTGATATAATTCCAAGACTTGTTGTATAATGCATTGACGCTACTCCAGATTTGTGTTAAAATTCTTGTTGAAATACTTAAGGAGGGAACGAAAATGCGTAAAAGTCTAATCCTGTTCGGACTTGCAGCGATCTTTGTATTTGCGGTGAGTCTCTCCGATGCCGTCGAGGAAAAGGATGTCCTCGTTTATTACTCTTTTGACAAGTTGAGTGCTAATAAAGTCACCGATGATTCTGAAAACGGGAATGATGCAAAATTGGTTGGGAAAGGTTCGCTTGTTAAAGGTGCGTTCAATAAAGCCATCCATCTGAGCGGTGGTGTCGTCCAAATGGAACAGAACGATTTTATCGTTCCAATCGGGGAGATAGGGGAAATCACAATGGAAGCGTGGTTCTTCCTAAATAAGCATGTGGAGTACGATGGGATCATCTCGATTGAAGCCGCTGCCGGCGGCTGTTGTGAGTTCCGCACGATGGTGAATCCCGGTTTCAACCCGTTTTGGGATGCTGGACATCACGCCGACAAGAGTCTCGGGAATTTTCAATTTGAATTAAAAGAATGGTATCACTATGTTATGGTTGCCGATGGGAAAGATGGGAAAATCTATGTCAACGGTGAATTTATCGGCGCGCAGCCAGAGAATTTTAAGTGGCCCGAGTTCAAAGAGGCGGCAATTTACATCGGTGCAGGCGAAAATCCGGACCTCCACAAGGTTGAAGATGCCATTATTGATGAGGTCGTCATATACGCTAAAGCGTTGACTGCAAAAGAGGTTAAGGAATCAATGGAACAGAGTCTCCCAGGTGTGCTTGGTTGGCTTGCCGTTGAAGCACGCGACAAATTAGCAGTGACATGGGGAGAACTGAAAACCGATTTTTAAGATAATTTGTTGTAGGGCGAGGCTCTTCCACCTCAGCCCTACACGTATTCGGAGATGCTATGAAATTTGGATTCTTATCAAAAATTTTTGAAGGTGCGTTGAGTATCGAAAAAACATATAATCAGTGCGATAAAGCGCTTGGTGAACTAAAAGCATATAATCAGAAACGCCAAGAAGCGGATTTTCGTATTTCAGATGAAGACAAAGCAGCATTAGACGAAGTGGTCAACACTGCGCTTGAGAATGCGACCCGTATTATTGATAAAGAAGGCGAGCGAAATTGGCCCGGCGTGTTTCGGGAGATGCACAAAAATTTGGCGAATCTCTATTTGGAGCTTGACGAACACGATAAGGTCCGGGCAGCCTGTGAAAAACTTCAAAACTATGGTGAAGTCGGCAGACTCGATGCCGAGGAGGTCATGCAAAGCCTCGAGGAGAAAGAGGAGTAGTGGTTGTCAGTCGTCAGTTGTCATGTAAAACCATCTCTAAATAAATACGTCTCATTAACGAAAAGCTGGTTCGTAGTAATGCGATTTATTGTATGTCTGCGTAAGTCCTATTAACTGATAACTGATAACTATTCAAAAACTGATAACCGACGACTATAATGCAGTTCTTGAACCCCACCGCGTTTTATCTGCTGGGTGTTATTCCTATTGTGGTGGCACTTCACTTCCTGAAATTGCGCCGCCATACCCGCCTCGTCCCCAGCATTATGCTTTGGCTCGCCACCGATGAGGACAGGAGAGCGAATGTCCCTTTCCAAAAGCTTCGTAACCTCCTGCTGCCGCTGCTACAGGTGCTGTTGTTACTTCTTCTCACATGCAGCATAGCGCGCCCCGCATTGCGCAAACCGGGTTTCATGCCCGGCAAAGCGATGCTTATCGTTGATAATTCCGCGAGTATGTTATCAACAGAGATGGGAGAAACTCGCCTAACACTCGCAAAGCAGGAAGCGCAGAAGTACATTAAAGAGGTCTCCGCGAGTGGTGGAATCATGCTCATGGCTACGAATCCACCCGAAACCTATATTCAGCAAGCGTTCACGACAGATACAGCGAAACTCCACCGTGCTATAGAAAACATTACTTCAACCCATATCCCGCGAAATCTCCGTCCCGTCTTTGATGCAGCAACGCGCTATGCCGAATCACCACAAGACAAGATCGTCTTTATCAGCGATACCTTTGAAAACCTACCGGATATATCGCTACCTGTCCATAAAATCGGAGTGGGCGGGAAAACGGATAATGTCGGTATCGTCCGGTTCAGTGTTGAAGTCGTAGGGAACCTATACGAGGTGTTAGTGGGGATTCAAAACTTCACAGAGGTATCCAAAGAATTCGACGTTCGATTAGCGGTCGAAAATGTCTCCCTTGATGATAGAACGGTATCTACCCCCCCCGGTAAAACTAAATCCATCCTGTTTTCAGGGGAACCGAGCGGTTTAGAGGGGAAGATTATGAGCGTACATCTTGATGTCGAAGATGACTTTCCACTTGATAACAGTGCTTCGGCAATCCTATCTGCTGTCCCTCCATTTCATATTTTGCTTGTCAGCGACAATCGAAATTCTTTGCTCTCTAACCTTTTGAAATCATACGGAAGTCATCTGAAGTTAGAGCAGGTTGATCCTGTGGATTATCACGGCACTGTTGATGCGGATCTCACAATTTTTGATGGTAGCACGCCTACCGGACGCGAGGCTCTCGGTACTTTTTCTGAAGTTGCCTCTGGAACGCATCTAATCTTGATTAACCCCGGCAGCCAACTACCTTTCATTTTTGACGATGTTTCTGCCGTTGAAATGGTTAGTTCTCCTACACGCGTCATCAAAGAGGATGAGGGTCATCCACTCATGAGGGGTGTATCGCTGCAAGGGGTGCTGGTGCAAAAATCTGGACATCGAGAATTGCCACTCTGGGGAGATTCGCTTATTGAGACAGAGAAGGGGGCACTTATATGGATCGGTCGGAAGTCGGATAGTCAACTTCTCGTTTTTGAGTTTGATGCGTTCAACACTGAAATATCGTCCTTCGCGTTGACAATTCCAGCCGCACCGCAGTTTGTTTATCAATGTTTAGCATGGTTTGAGGCAGGGACTGCGCCGCTTCAACCGCTTCTGTTTCAAGAGGATAGAACCCGGCATGCATTCCGAACTGGAGAACAAATAAGGATTGGTTCAGCAATGGCGGACATCGGTTTTCAAGTCCAGAAACCCGATAAAACAACGGTTGAACTGAACAATCCAATATTCACCCAGACAGATCAGATAGGGATCTATACACTCCTTGCTGATGATACGGAGCCTGAGCGGTTCACGATCAACCTATTGAACGCTAAAGAATCAGCACTGCTATATTCTTCAAGGTCAACGACGCTGGAAGACTCAGCAGACGGAGTAGTTTTACAACCCATCGCGCAGGAGATATGGCGTTGGTTTGCACTCACGGCGTGTTTGCTTCTTCTGGTGGAGTGGTGGTTTTATCACCGAAATGGTCTGTAATACCAGTTCGTCAGGAAACAGGAAAACACCCCAGCAAAAACACCCCACTGCCGCTGGCGAGGGAGTTTTTGCTGGGGTGTTTCTTCTAGTATCCTCGCTTCCCTTAATTTCCTTCAATATTTAGAGCACTCAGGATCTTCTGGACAAACTGGTCTTTCGGCATCGCGCCTCCGAAACGTCCAACTATCTTTCCATCTTGGAATACAAGATAAATAGGTTGTCCTCTGACCAGATATTTTCGGATTGTTTCTCCATTCTCATCATTGTTCAACCTCGCAACGACAAATGTGTCCTTTTCGTCTAAGGCAATGTCGGCGACAACTGGCGCCATTCTTTTACAGGATGGTCACCAATCCGTATAAAACTCAACCACGATGGGAACATCAGACTTGAGCACAACGGTGTCAAATGTCTTGTCGCTAACTTCAATTGGAATGCCATCGTATGTGATGTCGGTGGTAAAAGTAATACGGATATCCGTTTCATTGCCAGCAGCGTCTGCAACTTTCCCTACAATTACGTAAGTTACGTAAGTTGTCTCGTTCCCAAGTTCTTTCCCTTTCACCAGTTCGAGGATCCCTTTATTACCTTCAACGCTGCCAAGCCAACCGATGTCAACGCCTGCTGCGGTTTGCAGTGCGATGTTACCGCTTACCTCTTCGCTGAACTCAATTTCAATCCTCGCATCACTGTTAATCGCTTTAGGGTCAACATCTTTGTCCCCATCGCTGACGGTTCCGCTGGTAATATCGGGGGCATCGATATCTGGTTTGGCAACAGTGTAAGTAAATGTTAGACTCCCATCATTCCATGTGATTGTCAAGTTAAGCGGACCCGGAGTAAAGGGACCTGTGATTTTCACGGTTTTGCCTTCCACTGTAGCGACACCTGTACTTACTGTAACCTCATCTGGCGTGTTATCAAAGGTAAAAATAATGGTGTCGTTCACAGTAAGTTCGGTGTCAGCTCTTGGATCCACGCTAACAAAAGCCACAGATGGACGCACAGTATAGTTGAGCGTTTGGGTACCACCCGTCCAAGTGATTGTCAGAGCAAGGGGACCTTGAGTGAAAGGACCTGTAATTTTCACAGTTTTGCCCTCAACTATAGCCACCCCTGTGTTCACTTTAACGTCTTCAGGTATATTATCAAAAGTAAGCGTGATCGTATCGTTCATGTCAAGCTGCGAGGTGCTTTCTGGATTCACGCTAAGAAACAACGGGGTGCTAACAAATACTATAGGGGGCGGAACGGTTTTGCCGAAATGGCTGGCGACGAGTGTCAAGTCAAGGATGTTGACGATGCCGTCCCTATTGACATCTGGATTTGGACTCTGGTCTTTGGCAGGGGTCTCGCCGAAATGAGAAGCGACGAGGGTCAGATCAAGGATGTTTATCACACCGTCCGTATTGACATCGGCTGCCCTTAGGATATCAGTATCCGTATCTTCGGCGTAACTCACCGTTGAAACGAGCAGTGCTAAACTTAATATTAGCAGCAAACAAATCAATCTTTTCATCTGTTTCTTCCTTTTATCAAAGTGGTTCGCAACGAATCAATTTCTATTTTCCGCACAAGTTATTCAGGGTCCTCAATCTCCAAGATCCCGAGGATTCGTTGCACCAATTCAGCCTTAGGCATTGCGCCAACAAACCCTCCTACAATCTCTCCATCTTTGAATACAATATAGGTCGGTGTTCCACGGATACGATATTCCAAGGTCTTTTCCCGCTGGGTGTTCACGTCCAACTTAACGAAACTGAATGTTTCTCGATATTCTAATGCCACTTCTGCGACCACCGGTCTCATCAGTATACAAAACGGTCAGGTATCGTCTTTAAATTCTACGACAATGGGGAGTTCAGAACCCAGAACGATGTCGTCAAAAGTTGCATCTGTGACTTCAAAGGGAATTCCCGATTTTTTGCCGAAATGGCTGGCGACGAGTGTCAAATCAAGGATATTCACAACGCCATCGCCGTTAACATCTGGATTTGAGGTCTGGTCTTCGGTAGGCGTTTCACCGAAGTGCGTAGCGATAAGCGTCAAATCGAGGATATTTACAATGCCATCAACATTAACATCGGATGCCGTCAAAGCATCAAAATCTGCGTCCTGTGCGCGACCTGCGCTCAAACCTATCAGCATTAAACTTGTGATTAGCAGTAAAGCTACGATTTTTTTCATATATTTGCTCCGGAGGCGGTTTATACTCACGCCCGGTGCCATTCTTGCACTGCTTTCGGAATTGCTTGTAGGTTTTCGATTGTCGTCTGAAGGGGGATCGCGCATTCCGGTCCGATCAGTGGTACCCCGGCATCAAGGTTTTTTACGACCTCTGCTTTAACGTCTTCCGGTTCTTTGGAAAAGAGCGTTTCAGGGTTATTGATGTTTCCAATGAGAGCAATGCGATCTCGGATGATGTCTATAGATTCCTGAGGTTCGTTTTTAGAGTCGTAATGGAACGCAGCCATGCCGGTTTGTGCGATGTATTCCATTCGGTCAACAGTGCGACCACAGATATGCAGTATTAAGGGAATGGGGATACGCTCAACAAATTCGATGTGTAGGTCTCGTAGATAACGTTGGTAGTATTCGCCACTAACGAGGTCGCCGGTAGCGTGGTCTGGAAGCGTAAGAGCATCGGCACCTGCCTCAATTTGTGCGACGCCGAATTCAACAGTTGCCTCCTTCATCCGATCAAGAGCGAGTTTTGTTTTACCGGGATCGTCAAGTGAGAGCAGCAAAAAAGGTTCAACGCCGAAGCAGTGGTAGCCGAGCGACCAAGGTCCCATTGTTTTCCCGATGATAACGACTTCATCACCGTATTCTTTTTTCAGGATTTTAATTGCTTCGAGTACACACTGCGTGTCCGGATGGGTCAAAAAATCTTTCGGTATAACGATATCGTCAACGTCTTCCCAGATCGGTTCTCGCATTCTAACGGTCGGCCAGTTGTCCTTCTGTTCCCACTGAATCTTACAACCGAGGGCACTCGATTCTTGGATAATTGTGAAAACGGGCATGATGGTATCAAATCCGAGTTCAGTATATCCGGTAGCGGCGAGGCGTGCCATGAGTTCCGGTTCTCGATTTGCTTGTGGGAAAGGGGCATCAACCAGATCCATCAGTTCAACAGTCGCAACAGAGGTGGGATTACAGACCGGTGTTCGGTCGGTCTGTTCCTTGCGGAGCGCGGCGAGTACGCGTTCACGACTCGTCATTGACTTTTGCATCTTCGATTTCCTTTATGTTTGTTGGCTTGGAGCAGAGAGCGTGCCACGTGCAGCACCCATCTCTTCTTCTCTGAGGACAACTCTGACGTTCGGCGCGCGAATCAGTAACAGCCCAACAAGTGCGTCATGGGAGTGTCCACAAGCAAAACCAACTGTATCTTTATTATCAGCTTCGATGCCCTCCATTTCACCCAATTTCATCAAGCCCCCTGCAATCGCAGAAATTCGCCGTGCTGCACCTCTTCCTTCACCATTTGCTGTAACCCGATAGATACCGGATCCGATCGAATCCACTGTGATGGTAAGTTGTGATTTTCTATCAAGTATATTTAACGGACGTGCTTCGGTTTGGGTGTTTGACGCTAGTTTACATGCTTCCAAGAAGACACGACGACACGCTGCTTCGTGGGCATCTTTACAAGGAAAATAGAGCAAACCTTCGGAGGTTTTCAGCATACCCCCAAGTATTTGCATTGATTGTATAACTTCTCCAATTCTTTCAGTGGCACCTGGAATCTGACTATAGGTATGCACTAAGAAAGCAGGGAAGGCTTTTCCAAGATTTGGATCGGTAATTTGTTGTCGGTAGAGTCCAATAGTGATGTCGTGGAAGTGTGGGTCAATTGGTATGAGTTCAATGCGTCTGCCGATGTCAACGATGCGCATAGAAATTCCCTTACAACAATTAACGGCGGGCGAGTCTACCGCCATAATGATTTTCGTAAATGTACTTGTAGGCACGTTCCGAGAGTCGCCGCAGGATATAGGTGCGTCGATCCCTCCAATTGGCGAAGGACTGCCACCGATTTCTGCGGTTTGTTTTGGTTCTGTCCTCCATCATGCCGATAAAAACATAGGGCCTTGGTTTGCCTTGTGGATCCTTAAGAACCAATATACCCCCGTCTCCTACTAATCCATAGACGGTGCCGGTTTTGTTGTAAACCGCCACAGATGAAGGGATGTAGGTCTTCTTAAAGATATAATCTCCGTTTTTGAGTTTGAAGTACCACTTCATTTTTTCGGAATGGGGGAGCCTCCCGTGCCATAAGTGCAAAAAGAACGTGCTGAGATCGCGGGCGGATGTCATATTTCGATAGGTGCGTCCACCTCGAGGTATCTGTTCAACAATCCGGGTCTGCTTAAAATACGGATAATTAGCGCGTAATATCTTATCTACTCGTGCCGGTCCACCAAGTAACCGAATAAAGTAGTTGGTGGATGGGTTTGAACTCCACTGAATCATTGCTCTGAGGTGCCCCTTATTAACAGCAGTATGTGCTTGCCGCCCATATCTGACTTCGTGAAAATAAGCGAGCATAACAAAGTTTTTGATGAGCGAGGCCGCCATCATTTGCTGATCTTCGTTGATCGACACTAATTTTTTATTTTTGGAAATGTCGTAGACGACGAAACTCGTCCGGTCGGTTGATGACAATATCCGGCGATTCCGCCGGTGTTTGATGTAGAGTTCAAAACTGGCTTCCAAAGGGGAATCAATTGTACCTTGAAATTTACCCGGTATGTTCCAATATTTTTCCGCTAACGCCGTAAATTCCGGAAACAGTAGTGTAATGCTACAACAGAATAAAAATAAAGCTGACTTTCGTATATCTCTGAGCATTCTACTGTTTTTTCCTTTCTTATTCTTTTCCTCTCAACCGATATGAGGATTGCGTTATTAATGCAAGGATTTGTCGGTGGTAAGAGCTACTTTATGTTGAAATCGGCATTCGTGCTGATAACTGGTAGTTGATAGCACGCTGCTTCTTGGTCATTTCGGACGAGGAGGTAGGAACCAACGATTGCTGGGGTGTTCCATGTCCTCCCTTTTAGTGCCTCAAAACGTGCATGCTCTATATGGTTCTCTGGATCGGGTTCTACAAGGACGATTTCACCAGATTCCGTCAGCACGAGCAGGACATCCGAGATTAATAAAGTTTGCCCGTGCCCATACCTGCCCCGTTTCCATTGGCGTGTCCCGTCAGCCGGATTTACACAGGCGAAAATTCCGTCATCAAGTCCATACAGATAGCCGTTGTGATGAATAATGTTAGTGAATTTGGCTTTAAACGAGATCGTTTCCCATATAAGCGAAACGTTGAATTCGTCTGTAGGGTTACGGGAAATTTGAAATAGTTTCGCACCGACACCGTAGCCTGTTGAGACAAGCAGTTTGTCATTTGGAAGCGGCACGGGTTGTGCGACACATTCTACGATGGGCCACGGTTGTTTCCACAAGAGTTCTCCGCTCGACGGGTCATGCGCCGTGACTAACCCTTGGTTAAAAATCACAATTTGCGCAGCACCTGCCAAGGTTGTCAGAAATGGTGAGCTATAGCCACTCTGGACCCTATATCCTGTCCAAACAATTTCACCCGTCTCTCTGTGGTAGGCAACCGCGCCGCCAGCACTGACAATAACCAATTCACCCAAAACAAGCGGAGAAATACTTACGCCCCAAGGCGGCATTTTTGCCTTATGCTCTTCAAAGATATTGGTGCTCCAGAGTTGTTCCCCCGTCTCAAAGTCCAAGCAGTTGAGAATCCCTGTTGAACCAACGGTATAAACTCTGTTCATTGAAATCGTTGGTGTTGCTCGTGGTCCAAGACCCGCAGGGGAGGTATTGTATCTCGCCTGATCTCTGTGGCTCCACTTTATCTTACCGGTGTACAAATCGTAACACACGACTTTTTCCCAATCGCCTTCCTGTTCTTGTGTGATTGCCGAATTCCCAGCAATTGCGAATCCTGACCAACCGGCACCAACAGGTTGCCGCCATACGAGTTCAGGTGGATGGGTTTCCCAATCAAGGTTTAGCTTAATATTGGTCACGACCCCATTTCGATTCGGTCCAAGAAATTGTGAATAGTCCATTATGGACATTTGAGGATTTGGGATGTTTCCAGAGACCATCCGAAAAGTAGTTTGTTTTTCCTGCCAACGCCTTTCAAAAACCGGCATGAGGTCGCCATTAAATCCTTTGAATTGGTATAGATTGGTACCGAGAAAAACGCCCAACCCCATCACAGCGAGGGCAATCAGTTTAACATGCCATCTCAATTCGGAGAAGAATAACAGCCATAGTAAACTCAAAACGATCGTGACAATGACGATCACGGATGTCAGGAGAATTTTATCTTGACGATGACCTGCGTCCGAGATCCAGGTCGCTATAGTGCCTAAGAGAGCGAGAGTGATGACAATAAAAAGGGGCCACCAACGAATTGGTTTTTCGGGACGTTCCATATATGAGATTTCCTTTTTCCTTGATGAAACGCGAAACTATGTCTAAATTTCAGCGTCTTACCTTACCTTATTGACTATAATAGTAGGTTTTACAAAAGTTTGTCAAGTTAAAATTGGTGACTATGTTGTAGAAACGTATTATTCCTGCCCAAAATCGGGTAAAACCTTGCCAAATTAAAGGGTGTTATGGTAAAATAGTGTAACGCAGAGGAACAAAGAACAAGAACTGTGTACAGGAGGGTTAGATGCGTTTTGAGAATAAGGTCGCATTTGTGACAGGCGGAGGCGGACCTTTAGGTATCGGTAGAGCCGCGTGTTTGGCATTCGCGCGTGAAGGGGCATCGGTCGTTGTTGCTGGTGGCCGGAGTGCAGAGGCTGTCGCTGCGGAAGTACGCGCCGAAGGTGGAAAGGCTATCGCTGTGTCTTTGGATGTCACCGTGCCTGAACAGGTTCAGGACGCTGTAGATGCAGCAGTAGAGACCTTTAAACGAATTGATATTCTGTTCAATAATGCCGGGATTCTCGGTGGACAGCCTTTGTTTGAGGTAACGCCAGAGCAATTTGACAGGGTGATGGGCGTTAATGTGAAGGGATGTTTGCTATGTGCACAAGCAGTCGCTAAAGTGATGATAGAACACGGAATACAGGGACGCATTATTAACAACTCATCTATTTATGCCGAAGAATCACACGTTGGCGTTCTCAGTTATTGTGTCAGCAAAGCGGCTCTGAATAGACTCACGCGCAGTCTCGCTCTGGAGCTTCGTCCACACGGTATCACTGTGAATGCGGTAGCACCGGGGGGCGGTGCACCAACCGGTATGAATGCTTCTCGGAACCTTCCTGAAGATGACTCCTTACCCGATTTACCCCCTGTTTCACCGGACGCACCTCCACTTGAACGCGGTGCGACAGTATGGGACTATATTGGCGCAGTATTGTTCCTCGCATCCGATGAAGCCGCCTATATTAGTGGCGATATTATGACGATTGACGGGGGAGCCGTTTCGCGTCGCTAATGTGTTAGGAGAACTCTCTTGTCGTTTATTGACCTAAAAGTTTACTGGCGGACGCTCAGCGGCTGGGTTGTGGAACATTGGATTTTACTCGTCATCTTCTCTGTGGTGAGTTTCATCGCAAGCATCGTTGGTTGCACAATATTACTTGCTTCCTTGCCCTCAGACTATTTTAAAACAAAAGAACGGATCCGCCGGATCAAGAACCCTATTTTTCGCATCTGTTTATCTTGCCTGAAAAATATATTCGGAGGGCTGCTTGTTATTGTAGGGATACTGCTGTCTGTGCCTGGTATACCAGGGCAAGGTGTTTTGACAATTTTAACGGGACTGGTTATCAGTGATTTTCCCGGTAAGCGGCGGTTAGAACGGCGGCTTATTCGGTTGCCAGCGATATTATCGGCAGCGAATCAGATTCGCGCCCGTTTTAAACGATCCCCACTTGTGTTAGATGATTGATACAAACTAACCTGAAACTGTTTCCTTCTATCGGGGCACCAATTTCTTATGAATTTCCAACAACCGCTGAAGTTCTTCGATCGGTTTCTCGGCATCGTCCACCCGCAAGTCGATATACCGGTCATTGAAACCACCGTAACCGCTATTCTCTTGAACAACGAGCAGAGCCGCGGATTGTTGTCCACGTGTATCGCCCCCTGCCTCTTGTCCAGCAAAAAGTGCTGCCATCAATTTGTCTGCCAATTCACTTTCTGTTTCCTCAAATGCTTTTCCCATTGCCTTGACGACATCTTCACCAGCAAGAATGTTGCCTTGCGCAGTGTAATGTTTACCTGAAACTGCGCCAGCCCATTCGTTGCATTCATCGCCTGTATAGTTAGCGATATTGCCTTTCGCATCTACGATACCGACCTGTCGGGTGGCACGCCCCGGATCTTCCGCGACGAGACGTTCCAAAGTCTGTTCCGCGGAGAGTCCGCTTTTGAGGAGTTTCAATCCATTCGGTCCGTATGTTGTGTTTGCCCAAGATTGAGTTGCAATCGCACCGACACCAGCTTCTGCCCACGGCACTACCGAACCGACAGCGAAGAATTTGGATTGTACGGCAATTCCGAGCGCACCGGTTTCTGCATCGTATCCGACGATTGAAAACGTCGCGACGGGAGGTAAAACGGGTTTCTCATTGGATATATCGGGTTCAGAAAGGTGGAACAGTAGGCTAAGCGGAATGAGAAGCATTTTATATGTTTTCCATGTTAATATGCAGGCTTAGTCGTCTTCAAATCGGATTTTCATAGCGGCGGCGTGCCCTTCAAGTCCTTCAACCTCAGCGAGTTTAACAACTGCTGGTGTGACCTCCTCTAAAGCCTCCTTGGTGTATGAGATTAGGCTTGTCTTTTTCAGGAAATCGTCAACACTGAGTGGCGAGGCGTAGCGTGCGGCCATACCTGTTGGCAAGACATGGTTCGGTCCAGCAATGTAATCACCAACAGCTTCCGGTGAATAGGGACCTATAAGGATAGCCCCCGCGTTTTGGACGTTACCGACCCATTCAAACGGATTTTCAACGTGTATTTCAAGGTGTTCGGGCGCGATTTCATTGGCAAGCGCGAAGGCTTCTGTTAAGTCTGAGGTGATAAACGCAGCACCGTAATTTTCAAAAGACTGTGTCAGTTCATCGTGACGGGGTAAGGATTCGCCTTGAACCTCAATAGCTGTTTTGACCTGTTCCGCAAACCCAAGTGAAGGTGTGACAAGAATCGCAGCACTGTCCGCTTTGTGTTCCGCTTGTGAAATCAGATCTGCAGCGACATAATCTGGGTCCGCTGTGCTGTCAGCGACAACAAGGATTTCACTCGGACCTGCTAATTTATCTATATCAACATGTCCGTAAACCTCTTTCTTGGCAAATTGGACATAGAGGTTCCCGGGCCCGACAATTTTATCAACAGATGGGATGGTTTTGGTGCCGTACGCCATCGCTGCGACGGCTTGTGCACCGCCGCATTTGTAAATTTCCCGGATACCACATTCCGAGGCAGTAACCAGCATATAGGGATTAATGTCTCGACTCCGCATCGGGGGGATACAGACAGCGATTTCTTCAACACCTGCAACGATAGCAGGAATAACGTTCATCAGTAGAGACGAGACGAGAAGTTGGCTGATCGCTGGAACATGAACACCGACACGCCTTAAGGGGCGAATTAGATGTCCGAGCATCACACCGTTGGGCTCCGTTGACATCCATGATGTCCGTAACTGCTTCTGGTGGAATTTTTCGATGTTTGTTCTCGCGTGTGTAATTGCGTCTATAAATTCAGAGGGAACCTCTAAATACGCTTCCCCAATTTCTTCTCGTGATACCTTTAGTTCCTTTGCTGAAATACGCGGGGCGTCGAGTTTGCGGGTATATCGGACAACTGCTTTATCCCCTTCGGCTTGCACATCGCTCAAAGTACGCCGGACTGTCTTTAAGATACTTTCATCCGTTAACTTACCCCGCGCCTTCAACTTTGAGAGAAAATCCTCAGCCTCTTGGGTACCTGTCTCGACAATTTGTAACATCCTTCAATAATCCTTCCTCTTTGTTCGCGACTATGGTGAATTATGAAAATAAGTTTACATTTCAATAGAAGCAAGACCTGCCCCCTGCTGGCGAGGGTTGTATTCTCGCCCTCTTTTGGTATATACATAATTGTGTATTTCACCATAAATGTTTAGACTTCTTCGCCACTGTCGTTCACTCGTGTGATGTTTGCGCCGATGTCGTTCAATTTTCTCTCGATTGATTCATATCCGCGGTCGATGTGATAGACGCGCGATACAACGGTTTCACCTGATGCTGCCATTCCAGCCGCAACGAGGACAGCACCCGCGCGTAAATCAGAAGCCATTACGGGGGCACCACTAAGTTTGGAGACACCATTAATGATAGCTTTGGTGCCATCAAGCATGATGTTCGCACCCATGCGGTTAAGTTCTGCTGCGTGAATGTACCGGTCTGTATGGACATTTTCAGTGATAACACTCGTCCCGGATGCAAGGCAGAGCAGCCCCATAATTTGCGCCTGCATGTCTGTCGGGAAACCTGGGAAGGGGGCAGTCGTTACATCAATGCCCTTTATCTCACCGGGTGTAGTAACACGTACGCCGTTATCGTCCCAATCTAATTGGACACCTGCTTCAGTAAGCTTTTCTGAGATGGCAGGAATTTGCTGTGGCTCAATCCCTTCGACATAAACATCACCATTGGTAATAGCACCTGCGACCATAAAGGTGCCTGCCTCAATATCATCGGAAATGACAGTATGTTCAGTTCCCCGTAACTGTTTGACACCTTGAATTGTCAAGACAGAAGTGCCGATGCCTTCTATGTCTGCTCCCATCGCGTTGAGGAAGTGCGCAAGGTCCGAAATATGTGGTTCACACGCTGCGCCACGGATAACCGTAGTGCCTTCTGCTAAGGTCGCCGCCATCATAACATTTGCTGTTGCCCCGACACTCGGTCCGTGTTGACCCATGAGATACATCTCTGTACCCCTCAAACGTTCCGCTTGTGCGTAGATGTAACCGCTATGCACTGTGACTTCCGCACCTAAGTGTTCCAACCCTTGAATATGCAAATCAATCGGACGAGGTCCAATAGCACATCCGCCCGGAAATGAGACTTTCGCCTTCCCGAGTTTCGCCACGAGTGGTCCTAAAACGTAGATGGATGCACGCATCTTTCGGACGAGTTCATAAGGTGCCTCATACTCTAAGTGGTTTATTGGTTCAATGTAAAGTGTGGAATCTTTGAGTTTTATTGTCGCGCCAAGCCCTTCCAATACTGCACTGAGTGTTTTTACATCTGTTAGATTGGGTACGTTGTGGAGAACACTGACCCCATCGCCGAGAATCGCGGCGGCGACTGCTATAGGCAGGACCGCGTTTTTGCAACCACTGACTTGGATTGTCCCTTGAAGTCGAGTACCACCTTTAACGATTAATTTTTGCATTTGCCTACTCCTTCACAAATTTCCGTCGCGGAATATGGATTGTGTTATTCCTACCTGCATAAACGATGCCAATTGGATATATGTTACAAAACTATGGCGTTACAAGGCTTTTCGGTTTGTGAAGTTGTGTCCAAAAAAACACATGTTGTCTTAGAGAGAGTTAATATGCGGATAAAGTGGCTCTTTTTCCGAGAATTTCCTTGCCTTGACAGGCAATCTCTGATAATATATGATTCTTGTAAGACAGAAGTCGTCGGTTAAGAAATGCTTTTGTAACAATCTACCGAAACTTGTGGACTCCACGAAGTCGTAAATTGGTACAAAGTGCCCTCTTAACTGACAACTATAGAACTGATAACCGATAACTGATAACAATAAAAGGGTATAACAGATGGCAGATAAAACATATCGTGTTGGAATTATTGGATGCGGTGGCATGGGACGTTCCCACGCAAATAATTGGACCAATACGGGGCGTGCCGAAGTGGTCACGGCTTCCGACATCAGTGAAGCATCCGCCGCAAAATTCGCTGAAGAATTCGCACTTCCAACCCACTATACCGATTTCGGTGAAATGTGCGAGAAAGAAGACTTGGACATTGTCAGTATCACGACGTGGCAGAGTGTCCGCGCGGAACCGACAATCGCTGCTGCTGAAAACGGCGTGTTGGGTGTTATTACCGAAAAACCGATGGCAGCTTCCGTTGGCGATGCACAGGACATGATGGATGCCTGTGACAAACACAATGTCAAGTTAGTTGTCGGACACCAACGGCGTTTTAGTGGCCAAAACTGTGAAGCACGCCGCCTGATCCAAGAGGGGGCAATTGGTCAACCCCAAGCAATGCTCCGTCGCGATGGACACGGGTTGCTGAACCGTGGCACACACGAGATCGACGAAATGCGTTACATACTTGGTGACCCTGAACCGCAGTGGCTTATCGGTCAAGTTGCCCGCAAAACTGATCGCTGGGAACGCCGTGTGAGGACAGAAGACCTCTGCATGGCGGAAATCTGCTTTGAAGGCGGTATCCGAGGGATCTATGAAAGCGATTTACCGGAACCCGGACTCCGAGGCGATGCGGTTTATGGTGATGATGGGCAGCTCCGTCGCGGTGAAAACGGCACAATTGAAGTGCTCAACAGCAAAGCTGCTGGATGGCAGGTTATTGAACCCCGCCAAAGCGAACCGAATCAATTTAATGAGATGTTAGCCTGGATTGAAGGTGATGTTGAGGAACACCGCAATGCTGGCAAACACGGACTTTGCACCATAGAAATCCTGATGGCGATTTATGAATCGTTGCGCCTCCAAGACGTTGTAACCTTCCCATTAAAAACGCGCCCGAACCCGCTTGACCTTTTGGTTGAAGGTGGAAAGTTACCAGTATTTGTTGAAGGACGTTATGACATTCGTGCGCCGTTCCCTGAACAGACGAAGTAGCTTAATAGTTGTCGGTTATCAGTTGTCAGTTATCGGTTGAACGTGTGGCGTTTGCAGAATTCGTAGCTGTCTCAATAGTTGTCAGTTTTCAGTTCAAGGGCGACTCTGTAACAATTTACGACTTCCTGCAAGGACTCCAAGTTTAGGTAGATTGTTCCAGAAACACCTCTTAACTGGTAACTGATAACCGATAACCGATAACTAATCTTCAACAATCCACATCTTTCCCTTCGCTACCATAAACCTCCATCCGTTCTTGTGTTGTGACTTCGCCAGCACTCGCCGGTTTATAATGGAACTGTAGCGCGCGGCGCCGTTGCTCCGATTGGTTGACAGGACTTCCGTGGTGTGTCAACCCGTGCCAGAAGAGACAACCCCCTGGCTTGAGTGGGACCATTGTGTCACGTGCTATTGGCACATCCGTATCGCAAATCTGCCAATCCCGCCGTTTAAAATGGATCATCGGTCCCTCATTATTTGACCCCGGTATGACGTGTAAGCATCCGTTTTCCGGTGTGGCTTCGTCTAACGCGATCCATACGCCAACAACTGTTGTTCCTTCCGGTAAGTTGAAGTAAGCGCAATCCTGATGCCACGGTTTTTCTGACCCGTGACGCGGCGGTTTAACAAGTGCCATATCTTGAAACAATTCAGGGGTATCCCCCATAATTTGTTCAAGCACCCCGAGAAGACCTGAATGGGCTGCCAGCGCATTCAGACGCGGTTCATAGTCTACAAAACCAAAGATTTTCCTGATAGCGTCTCGACGCTCCTGAACTTCCATTTCGTCCTTCTGCTTGACGAGTTTCGGTTCAAATTGAATCGCCCGGAAATCGGGGCATTTCCCATCCATGAGATGAACCATCCCTGCTAACGCATCTTCGACTTCAGTCGGACTGAAAGCATCATTGATGACGAGGTAACCGTATTGATGGAAGTATTCGATGTCTGCCTCGGTTACGGATGGAAATCCGCCAGAGATCCCCTTCGCACTCGTGTCAAAACTATAAAGGTCTACTGGATACGGAAATTGAGCGGCATCGCTATGTTCACCTGTCGTTGGGTTATTCATGAAAAACTCCTTAAATTTCTCCATTACTTTCGCTGGTCATGAGGGTCAGAAAATTGTCAACCCGATCAATTGCGGCTTGGGCGCGGTCGCGTGCGGATGCGTCTTTTTCCTCTTCAGCCAACCATTGTCTTCGCTGTGGTAGCCACTCGTTTGTCAGGTGGTCAAGTTGATTCAGGAAGTGTGGGTCTTCGGTTACACTCACGAAATAGTCGATGATACCGAGCAGCCCGTATTTCCGATTGATCTCCATATCGTCTAATTCATCTACCATTTGCAAGAAAAGCTTCTGATTCCTGTCCTGTCGCCCTTGGGCAAGTTCACGAGAGGATTCGGTTAGAAGTTTGTCAACGAATTCCTGCTTGGAGTTAATCCAGCGCGGCAGGTTCCGCACATAATCCTCTAAGTCGAAGTTTCCGCGTTGAAGTGCGAAATAGGAGTGGATGTGAATGTTTCGGAAAAAACCGGTATAGCCGACGTTCGGATCCATGGTATCAGCATCATAGAGGATCTGGTTTTCGATCCTGTTGTAGAGCAGTTTAAAGTTCTCCTCTGTGAGGTTCGTAGGCTTTAGATGTGCGAAGACAACAGCTGTCGCAGCTTCTACGAAAGCCGGTTCAAAGTCGTACATCGCCAAGATATTCTCAGTAATAACTGCCCCGGATTCGTGATGGACCTTACCGTGGAGATTATGCTTGTTGTAAAGTTCGGTAACGACGTTCTGACCTGCTGGTGTCAGCGTCTCGTTTAACCAGAAACCTTCAGGGTTGAAGACCCGTTTTCCTTCCGCGTCGGTCTTAAAATCACCGTCATATCGTTTAGTGATGTCGTGCAGGGTGCCGGCAACTTCAAGTAGTTTCACGTCGCCGCCTTCCCGTCTACCGAGTTCCATACTCGTCGCACGCACACGCATGGTGTGGTTCCATGTATAGTGTCGCCATTGGAAGCCGACGCGGTTGTGCTCCCAAAGTGCGAAGGTTTCATTGACTAAAGTTTCCAATTCATTCAAGACTTGGGCGTAGTTCATGAAGAACTCCTTTTAAGTAGTTGTCAGTCTTCAGTTATCAGTTATCAGTTAAGAGGACTTTTTGTAACCAATAATGGAACTTCGGAAAACACAAAACACCTCACCGCTGCTGGCGAGGATTGTATCCTCGCTCACCACTCGTTCTTACTATAGTGCTGCTGGCGAGGATTGTATCCTCGCTCCTACACCCGTTCTTACTATAGTGCTGCTGGCGAGGATTGTATCCTCGCTCCTACACAATCATATCTAACTTGAATGAGGGATAGTCCGTGTGCGGGTACCGATACCCCTGCTGCCCCTCTATTCTTTGCCTCCAAAATACGGCGAAGTTCCCTCTCGGCATCTTGGCATTTCGTCCGTTTCGTGCAGCTTGTAGATTTCCAAAACGTGCTGTTAAGAGTTAGGAGGGTGCCGGTGATCGCACGAACCATACCTCGTAAAAACGCGTCCGCTTCGATTTCAAAGTAGATATACGGCTCTTTCTTCCACCAGTGAGCCTCATAGATTTCGCACACAGGATTTATCCGATCGCTTCCCATCTTTTGGAAAGACGAGAAATCCTGTTTTCCGACCAGAATTTGGCAGAGGTCGTTTGTCCGCGAAACATCAATTGCCTTCGGGAAGAGGTAGCTTGTCTGTCGGAAAAGTGCAGCGGGGTATGCCCGATTTAATATCGTGTATCGGTAACGCCGGCTTGTGGCACTGAAGCGGGCGTGAAATTCTGCGGGCACCTCTGTCACAGCACAGACAACAATATCCCGTGGCAAAATGGCGTTCAGCCCTTTCTGGAATGCAACAAGCGGTATCTCTGAATCTATATAGAAGTTTGCTACCTGTCCTTCCGCGTGAACACCACTGTCGGTCCTCCCTGCCCCGATAATTTGTATCGGGCTTTTGGTTAGTTTTGTCAAACTCTTCTCGACTGTTTCTTGCACAGTCGGGAGGTTCGGTTGTATCTGCCATCCGTGGTAATTCGTGCCATCATATTCAAGCACGAGTTTGATATTTCGCATGATGTCACCCTATTGTCGGGCACTTAGAAGTAAGATAAATAAAGCGTATCATATTCCGTGTTAAGTGTCAAATCAAAATTATACGACAAGCAGGGCTATTTAATTTTCGGTTTTTTCGTCCAATTTTGACTCTCCAGGCCCCGGTAGGTTTTGCTTGGGTATTTCTGCGGATTTCTTCACGGTTCGCAACCGCACCATAGGTGTCAATTTTAGAAAAACAACCGTTTCAACCCCCGGACCCGGTAGGTGCGGTTTCCCAACCGCACCGAGTTTTACACAGAAACCTTGAAACTTTCAAAAGCCTCTTGAATCCCGTAGGGATGGTATCTGTGTAGAAAAACGTTGTCTTCCACTACCAAGCCCCGTAGGGTTCGACAAAATATTTACATACCCAAATTGTACGACAAGGAATGACCCTGAATACAGTGATCGAAGCGATTGACAAATATGAGCCGAGCGTGTATAATGCCTTGAAGTTCAAATCCGAGTTGATTTGAGTCAAGAAGAAATATTTTTCGTGTATAAACGCTTAGCAGTCAGAACATCCACCGATGGATGCAGAATTCCGCAATGAAAAATGAAACCCGAGTTTACGACATCCAAACGAATCAGTCTGGTGAGCGCTTGGATCGGTTTCTTCTCAATGCGACTGAAGAGGTATCTCGAACCTATCTTCAGCGACTGATTCGTAAGGGTGAGGTCACCATCAACGGTAAAGTAGCGAAACAACCGAGTTATCTGCTCCGAGACGGCGACCGCGTGTGCTTGACGCTTCCGCCGCCACGTCCTTTGGAGACGCTTCAACCTGAGCGAATTCCTCTTAACATTCTTTACGAGGATAGCGACTTGATTGTGCTGAATAAACCCGCAGGCATGCTCGTTCATCCTGCGAACAGTGTGAATGTCGGCACGCTTGTCAATGCGTTGCTCGCGCACTGTCCGACAGACCTTTCTGGCATCGGCGGTGTGGAGCGTCCAGGAATTGTTCACAGACTGGACAAAGACACGTCGGGTGTCCTCATTGTCGCGAAAACGGATGTCGTGCATCGCGGACTTTCCGTACAGTTTGAACAGCATAGCATTACGCGCCACTATATCGCTATTGTGTGTGGTACCCCTGCGAAGCCCACAGGAACGATTGACGCTCGAATTGCTCGGAGTCAAAGAGATCGATGGAGAATGACGACAGTTGAAACGGGGGGACGACACGCTGTCACACACTATCAGGTTTTAGAGACCTACGCCAAATTCGCTCTCGTTCAGCTGACATTGGAAACTGGAAGACTCCATCAGATTCGCGTGCATCTGCAGCACATTGGACACCCAGTGGTTGGGGACGCGATTTATGGCGGTGAACAGCGTGCTTTGAATGATGCCGATACAACGGAACTAAAACACGCACTCGCTCAGTTGAAACGTCAGGCACTGCATGCGCGCGTGCTCGGCTTTGAACATCCAGGTACAGGCGAAAATTTGACTTTTTCAGCACCGATGCCGAAAGATATGCAACGGGTTGTAAATGCCTTACGAATGCAGACAGATGGCAGTAAAGCCCGTGATTGAGGATAAACTAAATCAGTCTATGAGAGGTTAAGGAAATCTATCTATGGAATATGTCAATTTTGGAAAAGCAGGCGTTAAAGTAAGTCCACTTGCATTAGGCTTAGGACTCAGAGGGCAAGGCGACGCGAATGAAGCCCAAAGACTCATTGAACACGCCATTGATTCCGGTATTAACTTCATCGATTGTGCTAATATCTATGGGCTTATGGACGATCGTGCTAATATCGGTCGCTCTGAGGAGGTACTTGGCAAAGCCATTCAGGGCAAACGCGATGACGTTGTAATTACATCAAAAGTTTTCAGTAATATCGGTCCAGGTCCGAACGACGCTGGATTGTCGCGATATCATATCATGCGTGAGGTCGAGCGTTCCTTGAAACGGCTCAACACTGACCACATTGATATCTACCTCATTCATGCGTATGATGAAGGGACACCGCAGGAAGAGACGGTTCGCGCAATGGATGATCTCGTGCATTCCGGTAAAGTTCGCTATATCGGTTGCTGTAACCATCAAGCATGGCAGGCGTGTAAGGCACTCTGGATCGCTGATAAAATCAACGCAACACCCTATATGTGTATTCAGAACATGTATAATCTGCTGAACAGAGATATGGAGACGGAGTTGTTCGGCTTGGTGCGTGAGGAAGGGTTAGGTGTAATGTGCTATAGTCCGTTAGCAGTAGGTTTATTGAGCGGTGTCTACGCACCCGATGAATCACCACCCGCTGGTACGTTATGGGCAACACGGTTACGTGAGGAATTTTCACAGCGAATGAGCGGCGCGACCGGACAAGTAGTCGTAACACTCAAACGGCTCGCCGCTGAGTTGGGCAAAACGCCTGCACAATTGGCTGTGGCGTGGGTGTTATCGCATCCTGAAGTCACTGTCGCAATTAGTGGCAGCGATACGATAGAACAACTTGACGATACGCTTGGCGGTGTCGGCTGGGAGCTTGATGCAGCAGTTCGGGAGGAGTTAGATGAGGTTTCCCGCTCGTTTGTGCGTCTGATTGCACCACCGGCTTAGCCCTCGGGAAAAAAACAAAAAAGGCGGATCCTCGGATCCGCCTCTAAATTTTTTGCCTTTAGGATTCAGACACCGTCTGGTATCGTTCCCACTTGTCGCCTGCAGCGGCGGCTTGACGTTCCAATTCGGTTCGCCATCCGACCACTTCGCCTGCTTTGATGCGTTCGATGTCAAAGCCAGCATAACGGTCTTCGAGCCTATCGCCAAGCTTGAAGTTTGCTGACCAACGATCCCATGCTGTTTTCATCCATTCGTGCGGGAGTGCTTCGCGGACGGCAGGATCGAGCTGCCATGCGAATCGCGCATCGACGACTTTTGGTTCCTCATCAGACGGACCACCCCACTTCGACCAACCGATTGACAATGTATTGCGTTCGCGCTCAGGTACGGTATGTCCGGTATGAATCGTCGTGCCGTTACGGATAAGTGCCTGACCCGCCTTGAGCCGAATTGCGACCTGTCCGGGGAGTGGATCCGTACCGTTCCAACTCGGTGTATAGGGGACCCCCTGATCCTTCATGGATTTTGGGAGCAGCACGTCATGTTCAAGCGGGGTCCGCCAACGACTATGACTCCCTACAACAAGTTCATGGCATTCATCATCTGCGAGTGCTAAAAACATACCCACACCCTTCGGTTCGGTAATTCGCTTCTCATTTTCTTCTTGAATTTCTTTCCAGCGAATCCGTTCAACCTCCTCGGAATAGGCTTCTGGACCTTCTACGCGACTTTCTTGTGAGAAGTAACCCTCTCCAGTGCCCCACCATGTCGTATCTCTGTGCCATCCGAGTTTATGCTCACCTTTGCGCGGATTACACCAGAGGAGTATGTTCGTCATAACAAGGTCTTCAGGTGCTGCACCACACCACGACTGGACAAAACCGGTGAAATCTGGCGACCCATAAAATTCAGCGAAAACGGGTTCTTTAAATGCCGGATGGAGTATACCTCGGATTGCCCAAGGTTCGCTCTCACCGCCGCGATGAACGTATCCCTTTGAGCAGTCGATGATGTCATAACCGTTTTCTGGCGCGCACGCTTGTGTAACCCGTCTGCCCGCCTCTCGGAGCATTGGAATCCACGGGTTGTCAACAAAATCGTTGATGATGACAAACCCGTGTTCCCTTAAATGCGCCAACCGTTCGGGTGTAGATCCGGGTGCCGAGAGTTCCGGTTTGAAATCAGCAAAAGCCGGGGCGCGATAGACTTCTTTCTCAGGTGATTGATCGTTGCTCATTGTCGTGCCTCCTTAAAAGAAACTTTTTGAATGATCGTCAAAACTTAGAATTATACTATCACATACTTTTACAAATTTGCCAAGGATTGCAATGTTCCCTTTTGGTTTTCAATTCAAAGAGGTGCTTTGTAACAATTCACGTTCTGTTAGAATATTCCAGGGAAGGGTCAATTGTTACCGAGAAACCTCTTAACTCTCACTGCGAGGCAAACTGATAACTGAAAACTATTTAATGCATCTCAACTGACAGCACATAACTCAGAATCGTCACCAAAAGCCATGTCGCAACCAGCACGATCCCGAACGGGCGTTTCAGTTGGTCGCCTGACACGAAGATACCGCATCGGAAGACGATCAAGATAAACAGCATCGCTGGGAACAGAAACTGGAAAAACTGTCCGTCTGCCTGTAAACCGCCTTGCGTCGCAGAAGCGGAGACACCAGCGACAAAAAGCACATTCAGAATATCCGCACCGATAATGTTTCCGACTGCCAATTCACCGTGTCCACGTCTAACCGCCGTTATCGCTGTTACCAATTCTGGGAGCGATGTGCCAAACGCAACGAGTGTCGCTGAAATAATATGCTTCGGCACGCCAATTCGTTCTGCCATGATACTCACTGCCGGAATCAGGATCTGGGCGGAGACGACAATGATAGCGATTGACCCGATGAGTTTCATGAGCGTTCCGAACGCGCCTGCCTCCTCTGCATCCGCTTCTTCTCCGTTATCAGGATTCGCTCCTGCCGCACTTGCCCACCGGATGGACTGCCAGATATATAATGCCAGAAGGATAACGAAGACAACGCCTACGAGTTGTGGTAAAACACCACCTTGCGTGAAGACTTGCGCTGGCGAGGTCCACGGAAAACAGCCGACTACCAAGAGAATACCGGCACCTACCTGTACATTTGACAGCCGTGAAGCCAATTGACGATTAAGCGGTAAGGGGGCAATGAGGGATGCTAAACCGAGAATAAGTCCTGTATCGCAGATAATTGAACCGACTGCGTTGCCGAGTGCGAGTCCTGGTTTTCCCTGTATCGCTGAGAGGACAGAGACAGCCGCCTCTGGTGTTGTCGTGCCGACGCTCACAATCGTTGCACCGATGACTGCTTTTCCTAAGCCCCATCGGGTTGAAAGGATTACTGCTTCATCAACGAGCCAATCCGCACCTTTGCCGAGTGTATAAAGCGTCACCGCAATTATCAGAAAGAGGGCGAGACTGGGTAATCCAATAATAAGATGTTCAATCCATTGTTCCATTAACTTTACCTTTCGCGGAGGTATAAGATGTTAGTTTCCAAATAGATTAACATATACCCTTGGTGAAGTCAAGCGCGTTTCAGATATATTTATCCAGATCTAATTGAATAACTTTCATATCTATACGCATTGTGAAAATTAACATATAGTATATCTATAATTCACAAATTCGTTTTATGTGCCTTCAAAGTTGCTTACGCCTTTGACTTCTGCCACCTTAAAGGACGAGATTACCTGTCGAATTCTCCACAGAAATTTGATCACTTTAACCGCCTATGAAGTTTATCAAAATCGCTTCTCAGACCTTTGGTAGCTTAGGTTTTCGGTCAATTTTGAGAGACCTGAAAATCCTGTTGTTTTCTGTGGGAGTTGTTTTTTCACCCCTGGGGTCATAAAGCAGAGCTCGCTCCTACAAGATGTTTACACATTTTGAGAATTCACCCTAATAGTAAAAGGTGTACGTCGGTCTGTCAAGGAAAATGCTTAAGATATTCCAGAAGCTCCCAATGACAAAATCACCTAATACGAGTCCGAGAAAAAGTGGTACTGTTTTCCGATAGAGACCGAGTCCACCGTATTTTAGAACGCTCCATTTGGCAAGTGCACTGATGATAAATGCAGCCCAGAAGAGATGGAGATGAAAAGATACACCATAACCGAGTGGATGAATCGGCCACCAGAACAACCGACTGCGGACCACGGACAACAAGATTGTAACGGCGAAACCTATCGTTATCGCAGCGATATGCCCTGGATTTGCATCTTGTGGCGAAGTGAGCCAACCCTCAAGAAAGCGATACGCTCGCCCACCAAAACTGTTAATCTGGCCGCCTACCTTGCCGGAATTAACGCCAAGCTCAAAGAACGTCCCTACCAGCATGAGGATGCACAACGGCATCGCGATGACTGTCAACATAAGCATTAAACGTGATAATCCCTTTACGTCAAGGTTGCCCCGTTCAGCAAGCTTAAACGCCTCAAGTTGGTGCGGCATCGGGTGGCTCCGATTGTCTCTATTGAACCAGAAAAAGAGCGAGAACCATGTCAAGTTTCGTGTGCCGATGCGCCGTGTGCCAAGCAAACTAACAAGACTGTGGTGCGGTCCGATAAAGGTCGTTGAGTGAATAGGAAAACCGATTTGCGCACGAATACGCGTCAACGGGATCGCAATTGTAGCAAAATGTGCAGCAAAAAATAGCACAGCAATCCACATCGCCATCCCACCACGCATCGCAAATCCGATGATGAATATTCCACCAAAAACGATTCCCAAAAATGCGGTTCGATAGCGTATCGGTTCTTTCTCATCCGCTGTTGTTCGTTGGATGAATGCTGTACGAAATGCCCGCCAGATCTGCCTACGCGTGCTCCACAAGGCAACCGCACAGATGCCGATATACGCACCGATGTTCTGCTCATAAGGATAAGGAAAACCCGGAACGTTCTCCAGTCCGGTTAGGATAGCGATGAAATATTGCACCTTATATAAAAAGAAAAAGAGCAGACACGATGTCAACAATTCAAGCGGCATTAGGAAACCGAGTCCAACAGCGAACGGATAGACAATGATCGCATCCCCGCCACGGAGAAGGGCTGTCCACGGTCTTTCAGTGAATAACCCACTGAGCGGTATGTGTTTATTCGGAAAAGCCGGAATTGACGGAAAAAAGATGTTAAGTCCATTGAAGAGACTGATAATAGCCGCGATGCCGAATCCCCACCACATGGCTCGGCTCCGTAAGAATTGATTTGTGTTGTAGGCGAGTTGATACGGGAGTTCGACAATCGGATATACGAGACGTTCCTGTTCCGTCCACTGCTTACGGATGATAACATTAATACACTGCATCACGAAGATAAGCGCGAAAGTGAATATACACCACCAGAAGGTTGGGATCATCCATTCCGTTATATAATGGGTTTGAAAAAGTGGTTCATCGCCGAGGTAGAAAGCACGGAGCACTCTTGGATCGTTGATTGTCAGCCAGTCCGGTAGATGGTCCCAGAACAACTCGCGCCATTCGTTTTCAGGCGTGCCGAAATAGAAGGCGTGAACAATAATGGAGACGAGTGGAAGGAACATGTCATAAGACATGAACAATAATGTTATTGACATCAGGACGTAGAGCGTGATTAGTTCACCACCTGTCAGGGCGTGTTTCGATGCATATTTTTTTAACACGATGTTAAACACCGCTATGACCAGCAGTGTGAAGACAACACTGTAGAACGGTGCCATCAACGTTGGGAAAGTGTATCGCAGTGCCTCACACTCAATATGCCATTTGTAAATGAATGGTAGGAGTAACAAAGATATGAGGATAGTGCGCAAGGTGATTTTTTCGGGCATCGGCATACCTGTCAGTGAACTCAAAGGAGACATCGTGAGAGTTTAGTGAGTGAATAAATGGTCGGTGAAAAGCCTTGACGTGTTCTCGCAGAAATGTGAACCTTCTCTTTGTATTTTACGTTTATTCAGGTAAAAGTTCAAGAAAATCCATTGGGAGCATCAGGGGATGTTTAGTTATGAAAATTACACACGTTGAAGCGTTCGCGCTCAGATACCAAACCGAGAAGTCATCGGAACAACAGACCGATAATTATTATTTACCTGCTGAGGGATGGCGTTGCATCTACGCACGGCACCATGAAACGATGGTCGTGCGGATCACCACATCAGACGGAATCGTGGGGTATGGCGAAGGGCAGAGTCCTGTCTCGCCGCGCACCTCAAAAACAATCGTCGAGGATTTGTGTCGTCCGATACTAATGGGGAAAGACCCGTTTGATGTGGAATACCTTTGGCAACGTATGTTCACAGCGATGCGCGAGCGCGGACACTACACCGGCTTCTTTATCGATGCGCTCGCTGGCTGTGATATTGCACTGTGGGACATCATCGGGCAAGCGACGGGGAAACCGGTTCACAAAGTGCTTGGAGGCAGATATCGGGATACGATTCCGCTGTATGCTGGTGTGGGCGGCAGCACACCGGAAGCAGCGGCATCCAAGGCATCGGAATATGTCGCACAAGGTTATGGCGGATTGAAGATTCACGCCACCAGCAGCCGTGAGGAAATTTTGGCGATCGTTACAGCGGTGCGCGAGCAGGTGGGTCCACAGGTCAAGTTGATGGTGGATGTCCATACCCAATACAGCATCCCTGACGCGATCCTGCTCGGACGCGGGCTTGAGGCATTGGACGTGACGTGGTTAGAATCGCCGACGGTACCGGAGGATATCCCTGGGCAAGCGGCGTTAGCACAAGCATTGGATATGTCGGTCGCTATTGGCGAGTGGACACGCACCCGTTTTGAATTGCGGGAGGTATTTGAACGCCGCGCCTGCGATATTACGATGCCGGACATTGCACGCACTGGACTCACGGAAGGGAAACGCATTGCGAGCCTCGCGGACACCTACAACATTCCAGTAACACCGCACATCGGCGGTGGAGGCATCTTATCGATTGCGGCAACAGTCCAATTTTCCGCGACGATCCCGAACTTCCTGATTATGGAACATTCGCCTGAGGCGTATGAAATGAAGGGGCAGATCACCACGCGAAAGCCGAGGGTCGAAGATGGGGCTTTCGTCCTTGATGATATGCCCGGACTCGGTGTTGTTATTGACACAGAAGCATTGGAAACTTTCGCTATAGAGGCTTAAAACGATTGATGCAGTAATTCTAAGCGTCTTGGAAATCTTGCCAATTGATTCCCAATTGACGGACAGCAGTACGAATCGTTCCCAATTTCAGGTCGCGTCTACCCCAATCTGGAACAACAGTGCCTTGTTGGGTATTGGGGTTAAACCATTTTCGATGCGATCCACTACCTCTTCTCTTTCGTTCTTGACAACCAAGGGCTGTTAATTTCCGAGTAACTTCTCGATATGTCACGGTGCCGATACTACCGTTTCTAACCACACGGGACTCTTTGCGTCAGGAATGTGGGTGTTCTCCGGCAATGAACGTCCCATGTCTTGATAGAGCTCAATGACAGCCGCAAGGGCATCTTGGACGTTTTCTAATGCATCGTTTAACGAATCACCCTCGGTGATCAACTCAGGCAACAGAGGGGAAGTTACTGTATATCCGCCTTCAGGTTGTGGCGTTAGAAGGAGTGGTATTTTGTATTCCATCAAAAGTACTCCATTTCAATATCCTTTGTCCTTGTCCACAACGTTGGTGAGCGGTTCACCATTCACGTATTTGTGCATGTTGTCAATGAAGAGTTCCATCGCGCGTTTGGCGATATTCTGTGATGCGCCAGCGGTATGGGACGTTAGAATCACGTTCGGGAGCGTCCATAACGGATTGTCTGGTGGACAGGGTTCTGTATAGGTTACGTCTAATCCTGCACCCGCCAATTTCCCATTTTCCAGTGCAGCGATCAGTGCCTCCTCGTCTACTACCTTTCCACGACTGACGTTGATGAAGTAGCTGCCCTCTGGCAGCGCATCAAATTCAGCATGAGATAGCAGTTTGTGGGTTTGCGGTGTAATTGGACAGCAGACCGTCAAGACTTCCGAGCGAGATAGAAACTCCGGCAGCCAATCCAGTTGTCCCAACTCATCAACGGTATCTGGCTTATCCATCGGTTCAGGGTCTACTGCGATCACATTGAAATCGAACGCCTTGGCGCGTTGTGCGACGGCTCTACCGATACCGCCGAGTCCGAGGATTCCCATCGTCATTCCAGATACCTCAGCGCACGGTAGCCACTTCCATTCCTTCTCTCGCATCAAATCGAGTTGTGTGTTGATGCCTCGTGTCAGCGCGAGGAGCAGCGCGAACGCGTGTTCAGCAAGCTGCGGTCCATACAGCCGTTTACTGTTCACGAGTGTGATAGCACTCTCTTTAAAGGCGGGATACATAGAGCCTTCCACCCCTACGAATGGCTGCATGACCCACTGAAGGGAAGTCGCATGTGGGAATGCCGTCTCTGACACTGTTCCATAGAGGATCTCGACATCTGAAAGGTGGTCGCTGAGCTGCTCGCCTTCCGGCAAAAAATTGATTTCCACTTCTGGCGGTGCATCCTTTAGCATATCCGCAACCTCTTGGCTGATTCCACTGGCAATCAAGACCTTGATTTTAGCCATTAATAGTCTCCTTCGTTGTAGAATTGTCTGTGAGAGTTGTTTGGATACGCCGAAGTTTATCATAAATTCGGGAGGCTGTCAATAGAAACATTGGGTGTCTAAATATTTTGTCAATTGTCTGAATCGCGGATCGGATTTTGGTGATTATTTGTATCTTAGCGTTCTCTGCCCCGTATGGGCGGTATCTGTGTAGAGTGCTTTTTTCTTGACAGATTCCCCTAACGCGAGTATTCTCAAGGAAAATGGATTCCCCTTTAAAACTGAAAGTGAGCAGGATACTATGCTACAGGTCCGATACGCACGTTACACACCGCACGATGCCTATCTCCGTTTAACAAATGAACATTACATCCTTGATGTGGACAGACGGAGCGGTGTTATCAAAGGCTTATACCTGACGGAGGACAGGCAAGGCACGAACTTCTTCGGGAATGAGCAGAATATGCGCCTCAATATCTGGTGGAAGCAACGGCATGTTCCAGAAAAGGCACAACGGATCCCTATGCCCTGCTGGACTGGCGATATTGTGCTGAAAGCACGCCTTGAGGATCAGACAGAATGGGGCGCGATGCATACCTTCCTCAGCGACGATGTCCGCACGGTGAGTTATGACGATGATTCGATAACGACCCGCTATCAGGGCAATTCTGTCAACCGAGGCGGGCTTCAGCATCTCGATATTGAGCAACGTTATGAATTTGGTGAGGATTCGATTCTATGGACGATCACACTTGAGAATAAGGCGCAAGCACAGATCCAAATCGGTGAGCTAGGATTGCCGATCACGCTGAATACGAATTACAACATCGGCGATGAGAAACAGGGATTCAACCACAGGTCGGTTGAGTCTACGAAATACGTCTTTGAGCAACGCGTGATTGAGAGTTCGTTTGTCTCCGGACATTCATCCTATATCCTGGCGACCCGTGCAAGTGGTAAAGGCGACCATTTGCTCATTTTCCCACAAGGCGACACTGCACTTGAGGCAATTTCAGGATATGGATTGTTCCCAAATACAGAGATGATGAAGGGTGAAGGTTCCATGTTTTACCTGTTTTCCGAGGCGACAGTGGTTGAGCCTTGGTATAACGGGCACCGCTCGCTCACTTTGGCACCGGAGGAAAAACGGACTTTCGCATTTACGCTGTGCCGCGTTAAGGACTACACCGAAATCAACGAGCGGTTATACGAGAACGGCAACGTCGCTGTGAAGATTGTGCCGGGGATGGTGCTCCCAGTCGGCACGACGGCGCATTTGCTGCTCCGATGTCAAAAACGGATTACGGCTATTGAAACGGACGGTGGTATTGAGGTGGAACCTGTCGCAGTGAGGGGGGATCGCTATACGTATACCGTTCGTCTCACTGCGATGGGAGAACAGAAGGTAGCAATCCGCTACGGAAATGGTGAATGGACACACCTGCTGTTCAAGGGGATTGCAGCAATAGAAGATTTGATGAAAGCGCGTGCGAAATTCATCGTGGAGAATCAACGGGTTGAGGATCCAGAGGACCTCTGCCACTATAGTTTTCGTATCTGGAACAACGATGCTGAAAGGCTTATCGTGGAGGACGAGGCACCTTGCGGCTCGATTGATATGGGGGGCAGCGATGACCGGTGTTTCGCGCCACCCGTATTCCTCGCTGGGAAAAACGCCTATTATCCTGATGAAGAGGAGATCCACGCCCTTGATGAATTTATTGAGAATTTCCTTTACGGCAAACTGCAGGACAAAGACAACTATCAGGTGCTGAACTCGCTCATCGGGCTACGGGAGGGTTCGTGGCGGCGGTGGGATTACGTCTGGCGTATCTATAACTATCCGCACGTCTACAACATCTATTATCAGATGTATCGGATTACTAAGTTGCACGGGATACAGACGAGCCGTGGGCCGTTGGAGTATCTCGACCTCGCCTATAACACTGCGCTCACTTCTTATCTCGATTCTACCTACGAGAGCGTCTATGAGACGAAGAATTACATCGATTACCATCGCGGCAATATGTCGAAAACGCATGCACCGATGGGGTCGCCGATTCTGGTACATCTCCTGAGATCGTTGAAGATGGAGGGGATGGATGCTGAATACCGGACGCTCCGAGAGGCTATTGAGGGGTGTCTCCCGTTTTTCCTTGAGGAGGAATACCCGTTCGCCTCGGAGTATTGTTTCGATCACGCCTCGAAGGCGGCGTTATACTACTTGGCACAGGTCGCTGACGATGAACCGTTGAAGAAGCGGACTGTCGATACAATCCTTGCAAGTCGTGATGCTACGCCGATGTGGTTCTCCTACTGCACGAATATGCGGTATATTGGGTGTTATCCGACACCGCTGTTGGCGCGTCCGCTTTTCGATCGATTCGAGCAGACGGGGGATCTGCATTTTCTGCAGAAGGCTTACGGCGCGACTTTGGCGGTCTGGAGTTGTGTGGATCCGTCAGGTAAGGGGTACAACGGTCGGGAGTGGCGGTTCAACCCGCCGGAGAAGGGGTCGCTGGAATATAACTACTATCGGAACGGGTGTTTCTCCGGTGAAGTCGGTATGGGACTCTACGGTAACTTGAGTATGTTAAAGTCCTATCTCGTTCAAGATCCGGATTTTGGGCTTGTCAGCTACGGGTGTGCTGTCGCTGAAACGCCGGACGATTACACGCTTATTCCGCAAGATGGGTTAGGTGTCAGGGCAGCATTTGTACCGCTCGGTGTAGCGTTGGAGACGGTGCGGGCGCGTATTGAGAAGGCGACGCTTACGAAAGATTTGCGGCGGTTGGAGCTTGTTCTGTCGAAGCCGTCCAAGCATGCGGAATGTGCGCATATCTCTATTCGGGGGCTGGCGGCGGGTTCCTATCAGTGTAGTGTGGGGCAGGTCAAGTGTAATGAGCAGCTTGAGTGGATCGTGCCTTATGTGGAGAGTCAGGAGTCTGTTATCGTGACGTTGGTTTGCTAAATTGAAAAACTCTCCCACAGGTCGCGATCGGAAGCTCACTCCTACAGAAAGACGGAGATGTCGCAGGAGAAAAAAAGGGACTTGTTGGACCAGTCCCTTTTGTTTGACATGACTGTTGGATTTTGGATTCTAAGCGGATAGTTCCGAAATCGCGGCATCCTCGTTCTCAAAATGTTCAAACTGATTCACGATTCGGCTCATAACAAGTAGATTTCTGATGTTTTCCCCGACATGGATGACACCGATACGTCCTTGCTTTTGGTTAGTCATGGCGCGTGCTTCCATAAGGGTACCGAGTCCTCCGCTGTCAACCTGGGTGACATCCGCAAAATTAATAAGGATGCGCGGCGTATCGGTAGCCTCTATCTGTTCCGATATTGTTTTCCGAAGTTCTGATACCGCTAATCCAACTATCCTACCGTTGGGTTCTATAACCGTAACACCGTCTTGCTGGCGAACCTGTGTTGCCATTATTTTTCTCCTTTTGTTTTACCCTGAACAAAAATATAGATTCAATCATAGAAACTGGAGTTAGGACATATTATTCATAATTTGTTTTTATCATAAACTTGCCCTACTATAAATGATTGTACTCGAATTCGGCTTTTCAGTCAAATTAAATTATGCCCGGAGTTTGCCCCTACAGAAAGAGGTGGTGCGCGGAACCGTCGGGGTTGGAAACTTCTTCCACTTAACCGCCCTAATCCTTTTATCAGAAGGGCAAGAGAAGTTTTAATTGGTAAATGAGGGAATGGGGCTGCTATACTTGTCTGGGAGATCAAACGGAAAATCATACAATGCAGAATGCTAAACTGGAACCCCGCACGAAAATATTGATGATGCTGATAGGCGGATGCCTTGTCATCTTGCTGGACAGTCCAACGGCACTGTTCGTCTGTTTTTTGGGGAGTCTCGCGCTTGTGGCGTTATCCGTCCCGACATGGCGGCAGATCGGGTTGCTCTGCGTCTTTCTCTTTTTTACGACGTGGGGGTTAATTTACAGTCAGGCGATCTTCTATAACGAATTTCCGCGCACAGTACTGTTTACGCTCGTACCAGCGGAATTCCCGATCTTCGGGAAGATGACGGGCGGTATTCGCGTCTATCGGGAAGGATTGTTTCACGGGATTGTCCAATCCCTTCGTTTCAACACGACGCTTGTGATCGGATGTTTCATCGTCTGGACGACGCAACCGCGGGATTTGCTCCTCGCGTTAGCGCAGTTACGTGTGCCAGCGACACTCGCTTTTATGGTGACGACCGCTCTGCATTTCATTCCGGTGATTGCGAACGAGGCGGCGGCTGTCTTCCGTTCTCAAAGGCTCAGAGGGTTCCGGTATCTCCGATTGAATTTGTTGGCGACCTGTCGAAGCGTTATCAATAGTTTCCGACCAATCTTGGCGGGGAATATCCGCCACGCGACGCATCTCGGTGAGTCTGTTGAGAGTCGAGGGTTTGCGCCGGAGGCAGCGGTGCAACGGACCTCTTTGCGGACTTTGAAGATGGGCGCGTGGGATTTTGGGCTGCTCGCTGTTTTGTCTGTCTGTTTAGTTGGTATTGTCGGGTTGAAGTTGCTCTATTTCTGCTATGCGAACGGTATCTATTATGCGTCGTGGTTGCGGGATATCTATACTTTCACACGCGAAATATTGTGAATAGTTGCCAGTTATCAGTTATTGGCAATCTACCCTAACTTGATAGACTCCCCAAAGAGGTAAATTGTTACAGAAGTCCTTCTTTAACTGATAACTGAAAACCGATAACCTTTTTAGCGTCCGACTTCCCATGCCAGATGTTGCAGTTCCGGTCCAATCAGCTTTTCCCATGCCAATTGCACCGCTGCGGTTGAGCCGGGTGTGGAGATGACCACTTTTCCGCGGTAAACGCCAGCGGTTGCTCGTGAGAGCATCGCTGCTGCACCGACTTGATCGTAACTGAACATCCGAAAGAGTTCACCGAATCCGGGGAGTGTCTTTTCCAACTTCCTATTGAGAATATCGAATGTGGTATCGCGCGGGGCGATGCCGGTGCCGCCATTGAAAAGGATGACCTGTGCATCGCTTTCCGCCATTTCGTCTAATACTGATGCCACTTGGTCGGGTTCGTCTTTAATAATTTGATACGCAGCGACGCTGTTTCCCTCTGCGGCAAGTTGTTCGCGTAGGAATGCTGCATTTTTGTCGGTTTCGGGGGTGCGTGTGTCGCTCACGGTGACGATCGCCACGGCGACAGGTCCCTCTTCGGTTGCCATTTCTCGGTGTTGTTGTGTACTTGTAGAAGTTGTTGACATTATAGTGTCAGCTCCTTTCGGTTACCATTTCTGATTGAAAATCCACAAAGTTTTCAGTGATACACTTGTTGAAGAAACACCCAAGCAAAAACCCCACTTTGGAGCCTTCGCTAAGCGGACGCTTATTGGTAAATGTCTACATATTTAAGGAGAACTTTAGCGTTGCATTCGGTCTCTGGTCGATGTAACTATACGGTGCCGTGTCGTCTGACTCGGCGGGATTAATGAGTTCGATGTGATAATCTGTGAGTTTGGGGCTTCCAAGACTCACCCATTCCTCTATTCCTTCGATGAAGCGGTCCACAAGTTGTGGATTGCCGTAGACATCCATACGCTTTCCGGTCTTTGTGGAGTATACGGACTGAGGAACATATAAGGCAGGCAATTCTTTATCCAGCAGGACAACGTGCATTCCGCGTTGCCCTTTGTATTCTCCAAGCATTTGTATCGGGACTCCGTTTAGGCGGAGCCAAAAGGCACAATCGGTTCCAAAAACTGTCGGAAATGGAACAGAGGTCGATTCCTCTTGCAATAAGGCTTCTACAACTGGATCCGAAGATGGTTCCAGCACGTCCTCAGCGGAGCATTTGAAATTGCCTTGCAGGTTCATGAAACCCGCCCATTGCGTGAATTTCCCTGTCAATTTGCCGCCCTGTTTCTGGAGTCGAAGAATTGGATCTCCGACCGCTTTTGTCTTGAGCGGCATCACCAAAATCCCGTCGTCTGTCAAGGATTGAATCCACGCTGGCGGAATATCGGGAGAACCAACTGTAACGATTATCCGATCAAAAGTCTCGCTGTTCCATCCAAGTCCACCATCACCGGTTCTCAGATTGACACGATAAAATCTAACAGAGTTCAGATGCTGTCGCGCTTTCTCTACCAAGTCGGCTTGAAGGTCAACAGAGTAGACAAGGCTGTCATCTCCTACGCTGAACGCAATCAGTCCTGCGTTCCATCCGCTTCCGGTTCCAACTTCTAAGACTTTGTGTCCGTGGGTCAGTTGGAGGTCCTTTAGCATGTCGAAAATAAGGCTGGGCTGGGACGCTGCACTGTGTGGTTCCTCTCGGATCATCATGCCTCTGTTGGAGTAGATTTGTTCCAGTTGTTCTGGGGTCGGGATTGGTGATCCAACGTGAACGATTCCATCAGGTTCGCTGTCGTCGTAGTATTGTTCGATGAAATGGTGGCGCGGCACGTTGAAGAGTGCTTGTTTCAGCCAATCGATGTCGGGTTGGCGATGGGGGCTTTTTGTTAATTCTTTGAAGAAGTTTTCGATGTGTGTTTGAATTGTGGTGTCCATAGTTGTTCCGATTAACTGATAACCGATAACTGAAAACGCATCTATTGGTTTGGATAGGTTTTGCTTAGGTGTTTCGGCATTGTGAAGAAGCGTCCACCTGTCTGTTCGACGAGAGCTTTCTGGAAATCCGTAGCCCGCGGATGTCCAATGACGTAGGCACGGATGCCTAACGACTGGCACAGACTGATTGCCCGTTCGGGTGGATATTTGCCTGTTGTCGGTTCATCTGTCAAGATGAGCAAGAATCGGCTTGCATACGGACTGAATTTCACTTTCGGAACGCCTTCCACAATTGCATCTATGAGATGCTCGTCTCCACCAAATGGGTCCTCCATGTAGCTTTCCAGCATGGATTCATTGAGCGGCATTTGTGTCACGACCGCACCGTTGATGACCTTGATGGCATCTTTCGCCTCTGCGAAACGGATGAGTCCGATCCGATATTTGATGGGCAGGATATCTAATCTACCGATAAGTGTGCTCAAACCGAGCATGATTGCTTGCGATTTGCCTCCCATACTCCGGCTATAGTCAAGCATAACAACGATGTCCACGATAGGTTCAAATCCTCTCACTGCCTTGTCCGGTGCTGCACTGAGTGCTGCGCCATCATAGATGTTCAATCGGTTCTTTTCACTTCGGATGGTGTACATACGCTTGTTGTGCTGGTCGTTTATGAGCCATCGCCTGCCATGTCGTTGGGGCATTGCGGTGAGATTTTCAGAGGTATTCCAACTTTCAGGATAGACGCCAGCATAGACGTTCAATTTGTCACCGGTTTTGCGAATGGTATAAGTGCGACCGCTTACATAATCGGTAATTACCCATAGATCTCCCTTTTCTTTCTCCCAGACTTTGGCATTATTAAACAGACTTCCACCGTTGGATAAAGAGATACCGTTCCGCTTGAATTCGCGCTGCAACTTTTTCATAGGGATGTCGCCATCTTCAAGGAGTACCTCGAATTGAGATTCCATGCTGAAAAGTAATTTGCCGCTGTTTCGGCGAAGGTCGGTGACAATATCCCGAAATACCTTGAGAAATCCTGCGTTGGCGACACGATCACTTGGCAGCGTCGTTGCACTACCGATGTCTCCCGGAATGCGCTGCCAGAGTCCACCTGTCAGTTCGGCTAACTCTTGCTGGAAGGGTTCTGGATGCCCAAGCACGTTGACGCGAACTTCCTGCAGTTGATATTCCTTGATGACCTTTTCCCGCATCATATCATAAGCACCATCCTTTTTGAAAGCGGTGCTTGCGGGTTCGTCGGTTACGAGAATGATGTATTTGTCGGCATCGGCATGGAAGTCGATACGATAGGGGGTATCTGCGAGTGCATCAAGCGCGTGCTCGTCCCCGCTGAGCGTGGCTTTTTGCATCCGTCTGCGGAGCATGCCGACATCGGGCAGCAGGGATCGGATCTCCAGATTTTGACCCTGCCGTCGGACACTGAATTCCGACATGCCGAGATGGTACTCTAAATTGACGAGATCGAACTCATCGGTCATGGCGTACAGATTTACTGCAACTTGCTGTATGTTATCACGCATGCTTGCGCTCGTGTCGAGGACAAAGACGACGTTCACCTTGTCGAGTTCTCGTGTTCCGATGATATGGTCAGCGATGTGTTTGAGCGCGTCAGCAAAAGGGTTGGTAGAATCACCTTTACCGGTTCCTTCCGCGTCGCCGGTGCCATCTCCGTCACCAATCGTGCCGATTTCGGAAGCACCTGTGGACTCCAGTTTATGAAATCCGCCACTGCCGTCACCTTTAACGCGTTGCCGTAGACTGTCTACACCTGCACCTGCAGTGGTTTCAAAAGGACTCGCAACCTCTTCTAAGATCGGTGTTTCTCGGCTGTTGTACTGTTTCACAGCTGTCGTCACATCGGGAAGTGTTGTCTCGGTGTCGGACACGGATCTGGTTGCACTGTGGAGGAGTTCTTCCTCGGATTGGCGCAGGGTTTCATCGATTAAATTCGCGGAAGCCATCAGGTCCAGATGTCGCTGGCTTGAGTCGGTAGAAGGATCTGTCTGCTGTGGTGTCCGTAGCTTTTTGGGTGGTGGCGGTTTGAGGGTGCGACGTTTTTCCGGGGCATCTTTCGGGTCGATTAACTCCACTGCCAGCATGTCTTCGTTGTTATGCTGTCTCTGCGTATAGAATGAGAACATAAAAACGATGGCGAGGCAGAGGTGGACGACGCTTGAAAAGAGCAGCGCTCGCATGGAACGTTGTCGCTTGTAGGAACGGTTCATGATGTTTTCTTTTTTGTGATTTAGCACTGTTTATCCCTCAATCCGATTAGCACTATTGAGTATTATGTTTAATTTTTACTTTTGCCCACGTTGTTGTTAGTAGGTGTGGTTGTGGCTCTACAGGTAACGCATAAGCCGGGTCAAACCAATCCCCACCAAAATTTCCGAATCTTGGCATCCCAACATGTGTCAATTGCGTTTGAACACCGCTGTTTACATCAACTTTGAAGATCTGGTGCCGTTGCTTAACGACTTTT
>JAJECN010000051.1 GCA_022821965.1 Candidatus Poribacteria bacterium | reverse complement strand
GCACTTCGTGAAACTTTGAAAATCATAAAACGTTCATTTGAAAAGGGGGGCACTTTCCAGAGAAGCACTGGAAAAAATACAACCCTTCGCAAACTTGAAGAGGTTACTGATAATCCCTAAATTGACACCTATGGTGCGGTTGGGAAACCGCACCTACCGGGTCCGGGGGTTGAAACGGTTGTTTTTCTAAAATTGACACCTATGGTGCGGTTTCCCAACCGCACCGAGTTTTACACAGAAACCTTGAAGACTTCAAAAACCTCTTGAATCCCGTAGGGATGGTATCTGTGTAGAAAAACGTTGTCTTCCACCACCAAGCCCCGTAGGGGCGGCATTTGGAGAGAGTCCCTGTAAAATGCCGTGCAGAATCCCTAAATTGACACCTATGGATGCGGTTAGGAAACCGCACCTATCGGTCCAGGTCTGAGACATTGCGCGTCAATTACCAAATTATTTTTCATTTTCGTACAGATTGTGCTACACTATATGTACTTCTTTTAAAATACTTATCCTCACATTCCATAGAAGGGCAATACCGATAGGTCTTCTGCCTACCCCGTATTCGGACAGAACGAAAGTGGAGAACCAACTATATGCGGATGATTTTGATCCTAACGACACTTGTTATAGGGTTCACACCTACTGCTCTTCTGGACGGAGAAAATGACAGCGACCTATTTACTTTCGTTCGCCTGAAGTATGGTGGACAACTCACGCGACGCAGTAGTTGGCGTGTGGATTGGCCAGCCTCTGACCGGAACTTCATCTGGCAACTCCGTAAGCAAACGAATATCAATGCCGATCCCTATGAGAAGATCATTGAAGTCGGATCTGCGGAACTGTTTGAGTATCCGTTTGCCTATATGTTAGAGGTGGGCAGTCTCAGATTAAGCCGCGCAGAAGCAAAAAATCTGCGCGAATATCTTTTACGCGGCGGTTTTATCTTCATTGACGATTTCCACGGGGAACGGGAATGGAAATGGTTTTATACAGAGTTCAAGAAGATTTTCCCAAAACGTGAACCGGTGGACATCCCTATTTCCCACCCGATCTTCCGATGCTTCTTTAAGATAGACAAATTGATGCAAATTCCCGGACTCCGTTCACTTTATGGTGGACGAACTTATGAACGGTTCGACGGATATCCAGCGTACTGCCGCGGTGTCTATGACGACAAGGGACGGCTCATGATGATGATTAACTTCAATACGGATCTTGGAGATGCATGGGAACATGCAGCTGAGGATCTTTACCCGCGTGAGTATTCGGATATGGCGTTGAAAATGGGTATCAATGCGGTTGTCTATGCACTCACACATTAATTCTTACAACCGTGTACGTACCGATACTCGGATAAAATTTTTGGCAATTAGCGTTAGACCTGCTATAATTACAGTATCAAAATCTTTTGTCGGGCGGAACACTTTAATGCCCGTAAACTGGAGAAAGCCTATATGCTCAGTCGTAAACAGAAGTTAGAGTTCCATGAAAACGGCTATATTTCTATCCCTGGTGTTGTGCCGCAACTGATGGTAGATGCAGCACGGCAGGCGATTAATCACTCCATCGGAGCAGTTGGAATGAATGAAGGAGATTTAGAGCGTTACCGAGCACAATCCTACTGCAGCGAAATTCGGGAAGCCCCTGAGATTGTCAACCTCTTTAGTGAAACGCCTGTTCGCCAAATTTCGGAGTCGTTGATGGGTGAAGGGAACGTTCAAACTCCGAACTCAGGACAGATAGCACTTCGGTTTCCAGGTCCGTTACACACAGATCCCAACGAACCGAGCGGACATCTCGATGGATTGGGAAGCGGGAAAAATGGTATGGCAAAAGGGGTATATCGGCGTGGATTTACTGCGCTCGCTGTAATTTATCTTGCCGATGTCCCAGAACCGTACAGCGGGAACTTTACCGTCTGGCCCAAATCGCACAGTTTCTTTGCCGATTATTTTCAGAAAGAAGGACATGAGATATTAGCGGACGGAATGCCGAGACCGGAGCTGCCCGAAGGACCAAGACAGATAATCGGTAAAGCAGGGGATGTGGTCCTGACGCATCATCAGATTGTTCATACTGCAGCACCAAATGCAGCAGCAGATATTCGCTACGCTGTTATTTTTCGGTTGCGCCATGTTGATTGTGAGCAGAACGGTTATGAGGCTTACACCGATATATGGAAAGAGTGGCCCGGCATTCAGGAAGCGGTCGCAGGGTTGGATACCTAAGGTTGCTATTCAGAAAAATAAAAACGGGCGGCACTATAGCACCGCCCGTCAATTTTCTACCCAGTTTCTACTTAGCGTCTTTAATAGCACCCCAAGTTGTACTTAATTTCCCTTTGGGATCAACATCAAACGGGTTTTCGAGTCCTTTGGCGAGATGTTCAACCTCTTTTTCAGAAAGCGCGCGGTGAAATAACATGAACTCATCTAAAATCCCGCTAAATGCCCATGTCGGTCCCACACCCGCATCAAACCCTCCAGCTTCTGAGCCGATCCCAATAAATCCGTACCTGGCGGCACCGGCACCTATGACTTTGGCGGGTGCAGCCTCCTTTTGATCTAACTTGCCGTCAACGTATATCCGCTTTTCCTTGCCATCAAATGTTGCGACAAGATGATGCCATTTGTCATCCGCAACATCTGTCTCACCAAACCAGTCATGGCAACACGGACAACAAGTGTCGAAGGCGACAAAAGTTGTTCCGTTGTTTCCACCAACGTCATCACCGACAGCAAACCGGAAGAATTCGCTCCGATCCCAAGAAGCAATCATGCCTCTTTGCCCCGCTTTAACCCATGCAACGAGGCTAATTTGCTTAATCGGGTCAACGTATTGGTGTTCCCGAACTGAAATGTAATCTGTCGCGACTCCAGGAAACTCCAATGCATCACCGACCTTGCCTTTAACCGGTTCGATCTGGTTACCTTTGATGAGTCCATCATTTTTGTTGCCGGACACATCAGTGACATCATCGCCTTTGATCGTGTCTTTGTTGAAACTATAGTAGATGATGAGGTCTTCCTCACTGAGTTGGGCGTGGCTTGCTATCACAGCTCCTATAAACATTAGACTTAACACCAAAAACCTGAAGATGAAATTAATTTTCATTACGAGCCTCCTCTAAATCTATGAGAACTCCTTTTTAACATCTCTATCCTACCACAGACCAAAAGGCTGAAAAAGGGATCTCATGGATTTGACTATTTTAAACTTTACACGTCTTTGCTCACATCTCGACAAAATTTTAGCGAAAAAAGCGAACTTTTTCCGAATAGGTTTGCCTAAATGAACGAGAGCAACATAAGAACACCTCCTTCGGGATTCACCGAATTGCGGTTCCAATAGCCCAAGTTGTTCTTAAAAGGGTATAAGCACTTTGGAAGTTGCTTTCAAATCCATGGGAACTCCTTTGGAGCGTTCCATCCTACCACAGACGAAAACGCTAAAAAAGGGGTATCTCATGGACCTAACATTGTCAGGACTTACGCAATGCGCAATGAATTGCGCTGCTACGAACCGGACTACTTTTCAGAAACACATATCCTTCCGAGGTATATCTGTTTGTAGTAATGCGATTTATCGCATGTCTGCGTAAGTCTTAATTGTACAACATTATATGGTTTGGGATGTCCATTTAATCCCACGCGGTCAGTCCCGCTGATTACAATACAATATATAATGAAGAATGCAAAAAAGCAATAATTTTTTCCTTAATTTCTCCTGTGATTTAGGAATATCCGCCCACACCTAACAGCATCCGTTCTTCCAAATCGGCATTTTCAAGAAAAGCGTGGGTTAACCCATCTTCCGGTTGCGCGCCACCGTGAGGCGATTTCCGCAACCATGTCGGTGTATAACTTAAAATTAACATTCGCCGCTTGGCATGTAGCGTTGGTAAACCTCTATGCCACAAATTGCCATGGATCAGTACGCCACCACCGGCTTTCACCCGTAGTTCGACTTCACCTTCTACAGGTTCGTGTACAGTCGGTGATGCTTTGTCTAACCAGTCGTGAGAACCCGGGACAACAGCGACTGCTCCTGTATCTTCATTCAAATCGTCAAGATAGATGAGACAATCGATGCAGTGTGGACGTGAAAACCATGGCGGAATTGGGTTTGGAATCACCCGCATGTGTTGGTGCCACGGTGTTTGGTGTTCCCGACCGTCACCAGGGTAAGTGATACGTGCGCTTAAACCGCGCAGACGGACGAGCGGTCCCATCATTGCGCGTGCAATTGACAAAGTCGGTTGGAATTTCAAGAGCTCAAGAAATACTTCATCTTTGTCCATAAGGTGACGAGGAATAAAGCCCCAACCTTTCTTACCGGCAATGGCACTATCGCGTTTTTCCCATTCTCGTTCTTCCAAACGATCCAGAGCATCTCTCAGCTTTTGGAGTGCTTCATCTTGAAAGAGCTCGTCTCGAATGAGATAACCGGTCTCGGCAAACGTTTGCAACTCTTCGGAAGTGGCATGCACATCCACTTCCCAGTCTGTTCCGGTCTCTCCATACGGATCGAATTTGTTCATCATTTTATAGTGAAGTTTATGTCGTTCCATAGCTCCCTCAATTGATTTTAGATATTACATTTCCAGCGCAGCGATGGCTTTCACACACGATAGGAAAATCCCTTTCCGGTTCAGTGTTGACCTCGGTATGGGATATAATCAGTTTTCTTCAAGACTGGTGAACAATTCGCGATATATAGGTAAGGCGAGCTCCAATTCTACTGCTTCATTGACGCTAAACCATCCGATCATTTCGTGCTCCTCTGGCTGTAGACTCTCTGGTTCACCTTTCCAGTCCGTTACCACGAATACATAGTAAGTGTGATCGTTATTGGAATCAAATAGGGTTTTGATGTGTTCAAACTGAATTGGTGTAACACCGATTTCCTCCTGCAATTCCCTGACGAGTGTCTGTTTCGGAATTTCAGCATTTTCGCAGTGTCCACCGATCATGTCCCAGACGTTCGGGTAAGAAGTTCGGTGTTTAGACCTTTTGCCCAACAGAATTTGCCCATTCCTGAACAAGATTCCGAGGGCGCACACTTTTAGTTCCACGGTTTGCCCTTATAGTAAAAACGGTTATGTAGCACTTTATACGCAACAATATGTTCTTCCATACCCACCTCAATAGAGAGCAAAATTATCAGATCGTGGGCATTACATTCCCACCGCACACCGGAATGTAAGCACCGGTGATATAACTGGCGAGATCCGACGCGAGAAATAACACCGTATTCGCAATTTCTTGGGCAGTGCCACGGCGTTGCATCGGAACTTTGCTCCAATAATGCTCATCTGATGGGCTGTCAGCACTCTTTTCACTGATGGTCCATCCTGGCGCAACTTGGTTGACGGTAATACCGTGTGCGCCTACCTCTTTCGCAAGCACTCGCAAAACTCCGTCCATGCCTCGTTTACCAGATGTATACGCACTCTGCCTCTCGAAATTCTGCATTGAACATTCTGTGTTAATGCTGATGACTCTGCCCCAACCCGATTCAATCATACCCGGGACAAAGGCTTGTGCCATATACACATTGTGTAAGACACATGACTGGAACTGGCTTTCGTAGTCTTCAGCGGGCTGCTCCAAAACGGAGGTCCAGGTATACTGAATGACGGCATTATTAACGATGATGTCCGCTGCACCAAGCTGCCCCGAAACAAGATCACGCATAGCGTTTATCGAATCCTGATTTGTGACATCTGCCTGCACCGCAGCTGCTCGGACACCTATCGTAGTGATTTCATCTCGCAGGAGATACGCCGTTTCTTCGTCTCGGTAGTAACAGATTGCGATATTCGCCCCTGCTTCCGCCAAGGTCCTTACCATAACGCGCCCTAACGCGCCTGAACCACCCGTAATTACTGCTACTCTATTGCTAAGGTCAATCGGAATCATATTTCCCTCTATGGTTGTAAAAGATGCGTAGGAATCCGAGACATCGGATAGTTCGCATCCTCGTCGCGATTGGCGATAATCTCGGGGATTTCGCGATCCCAATAGTCAGGTACTGTATTAGGGCGACTGTGCCATGCGAGAATTAGGGTACGTCGAACATCGGTAAAGTTTCTGTGGGCGGAATGCAAGATACGGGCATCTGCCATTACCAACGAACCCGCTTTTGCACAGACATCTACCTGATCAGGATGATCGCTGAACATGACCGGATGGTCCTCATCAATGAACCTCGCGCCTTGTTCATGTGCTGGCACCAATATGTCGTGCAAATCGATCCGCTTGCGATGGGTGCCTGGAATAACCTTTAAACAGCCATTTTCCCGGTTTGTGTCGGTGAGATAATAATTAAGAAAAATCGTTTGGGGCCACGGTGCGCAGCTGAGTGGATCGTTCCAGCGCATCCAATCTTGATGCCAATAGAGTGGAGGTCCCCCGGATTCCTTCGTGAGAATAATAATCCCGCCAGAGGTCGTAAAATCTCCGAATCCGATCTGTTCTAATGCTTCGCGGGACGGCTGCCATTCCAACAATTTTTGAATGTGGGGGTTATCTTCACCGCGGACGTTGACGTGCTGTCCTTGATAGATGACATCTTCGGGTTCCACATGTCCTGCGATAAGCCGTTCTGACTCGTCTCGGAGCTCCTGCAAGAACTCCTCGGTCAGAACATCGTCAACAACACAGAAACCTTCTTCAATCATCTGCTCTCGTTTTTCTAAAGCGACTTCAGGGGTCATTATTTGCTCCTTTGCCTGTAAATGTTGTTCTGAAACTGATGCCAGTAGGATGTAATTTATTTTATACAAATTCGCAGGAGAAAACAACAATTTTTTCTACGATTTGATTAAACCTGCCTTAGCAATAACGTTGACTTCCTTTATGGCTTATGTTATACTTTAGAAAAGTAGGAGGAAAGCAGATGATCACTCGCGAGGACATTCAAGCAACATGTGACGACATCGTGCGTGAATTCGCACCACTACAAGTTATTCTGTTTGGGTCTTATGCGTATGGTATGCCAACCGAAGATTCAGATGTTGATTTGCTGGTCGTTATGGACATCCCCGAATCGGAGACGCGCGGCCAAGCATCGCAGATTTACCAGCGCATTCCGCGCCGTTTTCCTATGGATGTGCTGGTGCGGTCACCAGAAGAAATCGCCTATCGCGTCTCATACAACGATTGGTTTCTCCGAGAAATTACGGAAAAAGGAGAGGTGCTTTATGGACCTGACCATCTCTTTGAGAAAATCTCGGAAAGAGAGAGAGACTCTATGAGTGAGTTAACCCTTGAGTGGATACAGAAAGCGGAACGCAATTATGCTGCGATCAAATTGCATCAGCAGACAGAGGCACCCGATTTTGATACGATCTGCTTTCACGCCCAACAGTGTATTGAGAAATATTTAAAGGCATGGCTTCAAGAGGCGAACATCCGTTTTTCAAAAACGCACGATTTAAAAGGTTTACTGGATTTGATTGTTACAACTATTCCAAGTTGGCACGCTTGGCAATCAGATTTTCAGATTATAGCTCCATACTCCGTGGAATTTCGATACCCCGGAAAGTCAGCAACTGCCAAGAATGCCCAGCATGCAGTACATATTTGCACCGAGGTGCGTCAAGCTATCCGATCCGAACTAAAACTTCCTCAAAACGAATTAGAAAGGCAGGCTTAGCAGATGGAAACTATAGGAAAAACAGTAAACATTCCCATACTCGAAATTTCCGATCAGGAACGCGCAGAAAATAAACTCACACCAGAAAGTGTTGATGCGGGGGCGCGTCTCCTACGCGAGGCAGGGTTGGTCGTCATTGAAGGCGTTCTCCCACGTGATTGGATAGCAGAGCTTAATATTGCTATGGAAAATGTTCTGAGTAATGAGGGAAACGGTCAAAACGGTGAGAACCCAATGCTAAAAATGCCGTTCATGGACCCTCGCATCATTGATAGTCCTTTCGCGATGCCGATCCTGAAAGCTGCAATGGGCGAGAAAGTGTTCGCGTATCTGCCTTACGGTTGTAACTCAACTCGTCCCCGTAACGAGATCCAGTGGATTCATCGAGATTCGGGACAGCTCTTCCCTGAACTACCCTTCGCCCTACCCGTTACTACGATTGTCGTTAACATCCCGCTTGTTGATTTCACGGTAGAGAACGGCGCGACAGAGGTGTGGCCCGGTTCGCATCTCATCGTTGACGACGAAGCAGTCCGTAATACACCCTACAACGTTTGTGAGGAAGAGCGCGCGGCAAATTACCCCTCATTTCAGTTAGAGATGCCCGCGGGGTCGGTTGTTGTCCGCGATATGCGGTGCTGGCACCGAGCGATGCCGAATCGGACAGAAGCTACTGTTAGACACATGCTCGCCTTGGTTTATTTCCGGCGGCTTCATCATGCCCCTGATGCCCCGGGAATCTTCAGCGCACGCGTTTCAGAAGAGATATGGAACAACATGTCTGAAGAAGCGCAAGAGGTATACCGGTTTCAAGCACACGATTAAGAAACCCAGTACTTGCATTGTTGGCAAGGTAGTTTGCTGGAGTATTTCCGATAGAAACCTCGCCAGCGGTGTGTGGTTGTAGTTACTCCCAAAAAATTGCGTAAGCCCTAAGAGAGGAAAATATGGAACGAACACTGCTAATTCACCCAGAGATGCCTGAACTTGACAGGGAGCACGGTTTCTCTAATATCAATGGACCCTCACTCGTTCGTGTGCCAGAATGGGTAGAAGATCCATTGGGAAAATACTATCTCTACTTTGCTCATCATCGCGGTGCATATATCCGCTTGGCGTATGCCGATGCTATTGAAGGACCTTATACTGTCCACCGTCCCGGCGTGCTACATCGGGACAACACTGTATTCCGAGAGGGTGACCACATCGCTTCACCGGATGTACATATAGATGAAGAGAACCACCGTTTCTTTATGTATTTTCATGGGAGTTATAGGGGGCAGTCAACTTGCTGGGCGACCTCAACTGATGGCGTGAACTACACTGCCTCGGATATACGGCATAAGCAGATGGGAGCCTATTATCGTGTTTTTTGGTGGCAGGGACGTCCCTATGCGACGTATCACGGCTGGATAAGTCGTGCGCAAACACCGGAATGGGCTGCATCGTTCATTCCGAGAGACACGCCGCTTTTTCCGCGTAAATCAGAGAAAGACAACACCGGTTTCCCTCGGCATACAGCGAACTATCTTGAAGGCGATACCTTGACCGTTTATTATTCACTCTATGGTGATAGTCCAGAACGTATCCGTAAAAGCACCGTGCAGTTAACAGATGATTGGAACGATTGGCAGCCGTCTGAACCGATAGAGGTTATTGCGCCGAAATACGATTTTGAGGGTGTGGATCTGCCGATTAAGCCGTCAACAGGTGGGTTAGATCGCGAACGTGTACATGAACTTCGCGACCCGGCTATCTATTGCGAGGATGGAGAAAAGTGGCTTCTCTATTCTGTTGCAGGTGAACAAGGGATTGCGATTACAATACTAAACGATACTTAATATCGGATTTCTAAGAACGTTTCTCAATGAGTCTTCCGACAAAAAAGACTAAAACACCAAGCGTTAGGAAACCCATCTCGACACCCATTGCTTTGGATTCGCTGTAATCGAAAGGATTGACACAGCCTAAATAGAGTCCTGCTCCCAAGCACGCGATGCCCATCAGTTCCAAGGTTTTTCCGATATAGTACACGAATTCTCCGATGTTATTTCGTAGTATTTTATAACTATAGGGCGAGGTTTTTCACACCTCGCCCTACGGTAATATATTAGTAGAGGCTTTTGATACGTCCCCACTGGATTAATTTTTGTTGTCTGGTTGGTTCGATCTTCGCGGTGAAAACGAGATCGGGAAGGTACTCGCTTTCCTCAGTATAACCTTCCGGTGCCCAAGTGATTTTATTTTGAAGGTTCCCGCTGTCAACATCGCTATAGGTAATGAAGAATCCGATACTATTGCCTTTTCTCGCGAGGTTATCGAGTCGGAAACTGAGTTCGCATGTTTGTCCATCGTTTCCCCAGGCAATGCGCGTCAATGGGTATTTTAACGTCTCCATCTCTTTCCCAATCCGGATTTCAAAGCGATAGAGATCCTCTTTGCGTCCAGAGTGATGCGGATCTACATAAAGGATAAGATGATCTCCGCGAAGCAGTTTTGCTTGGCGCGTTTCAAGTTGATCGTCTACAAATTTTATAGCGACATAAAGAAAGCCATTGCGCCACGTTGCTGCAAAGGATCCAGTGAAATCGGGCGATGGATTCCAGCGTTCTCCAGTAATTAAATTTTGTTCCAATTTTCCGGGGGTTACTCTTTCCCAGGCCGGATCATCAAGGTAGCCGTCTACGATAGGTGCGACTTGGGCATGGTCAGCATTGTATTGAAAATTTTGAAGTTTCCCGCCGGTGACATGCCCTAATGCATGAGGCATCGCCGCTAACAGAAGGATGATTATCGCAAGTATCTGTTTGTTAAGGTTCATAGGTTCCGCCTTTCCAGGATAACCTGTAGAATCAGATTTTTTGTAGGACTGGGTTTCATCGCACAGCCCTATCCCTCTTTGTGTCAGGGTTCAATTGCGTTAACCTTATATCTTTTTTCCCGCGTGGGAGTGTGTTGCAAACATTCCGACACGAACCTAAAAATTTTGTTGTATCTATTTCTTACTTTCTTCACTATAATAGTATACTTTAGAAAAAATTATTTATCCAGTTAAAATTTGTACGATCAAATGTGAGGTTTGTGAATACCTGTTTTTTTAAATTCAGTTGAAATTTGAAAAAAAATTTGTTATACTTTTAAACAGACTTTGAAATCGCGTTTATATCAGGACTTAGATTTTAACAGAGAGGCAATTGGTTGTGAATAAAAATACAAGAAGCATGGTGATTTGGTGGGTAGTTGTTGCCGGACTTGTTGTTCTCGGCATCTACCAACTATTTAACCGCAGAGATCCAGTGTATCAACTGGCAACCTCTGATTTTCATCAATATATAACGCGCGGGCCAGATCTGTTTGATGGGTATCTGGTTTTAGACGAAGAATGGATTGAGGGGAAGTTTCATGAAAGCGTACTCAATGATATCCGCGCTGATGTTATACAAAGTGTAAGACCTGAGGAGCAAGAAAACCCTCTTCCGCAGAAATGGCAAGGCGAATTTAGAGCAAGCCGGGATGCTATCGATGATTACGACATCCAGGCAAAACTTGATCAGTCCGGTATTCATTACAATGTGAAACCCCCATCTAAATTCCCACAAGGGCTCCTTATCTTCGGGACAACTGTCGTTCCACTGCTTATTTTCTTAGGTTTGATGATTTTCCTGTCGCGTCAGATGCAAGGGAGTGGGAATCGAGCACTCTCTTTTGGCAAAAGCCGGGCGAGGCTCCATTCTGAGAATCAAACAAAGGTGACATTTGAAGATGTCGCAGGTGTTGATGAGGCGAAGGAAGCACTTGAAGAAGTGATCGAATTCCTAAAAGCACCGAAAAAGTTTGAACGACTTGGTGGTAAAATTCCTAAAGGGGTGCTCCTCATGGGACCTCCAGGAACCGGTAAGACAATGCTTGCACAAGCCGTTGCTGGTGAGGCGGATGTGCCGTTCTATAGTATCAGTGGCTCTGACTTCGTCGAAATGTTTGTCGGTGTAGGTGCATCCCGTGTCCGAGACCTGTTTGAAACCGGTAAGAAGAACGCACCTTGTATCATCTTTATCGATGAATTAGATGCAGTCGGTAGACACCGGGGAGCCGGTATTGGTGGCGGACACGATGAACGCGAGCAAACCCTAAATCAGCTCCTTGTTGAGATGCAGGGGTTTGAGGCATCCGAGGGGGTGATACTCATCGCTGCAACAAACCGTCCCGATGTTTTGGATCCTGCACTTCTTCGACCCGGCAGATTTGATCGACAGATCGTTGTAGACCTCCCAGATGTTCGTGGCAGGGAGGCAATACTCACGGTACATACAAAACCTCCCTATAAACTCGCAGAAGATGTTAATCTGGAAATCTTAGCGAAGGCAACCCCCGGCTTTTCCGGCGCAGACCTTGAGAATATGGCGAACGAAGCCGCGCTTCTCGCCGCAAGGTGTGACAATGAAGAAATTGACATGATGTGCTTTGACGAAGCAAAGGACCGTGTGCTTATGGGACCGGAGCGGCGCAGTCTTGTCATTAGTGATGAAGAAAGAACGGTCACCGCTTATCACGAAGCTGGACATGCACTCATGTTACACTTCGTCCCGGAAAGTGATCCGAACTATAAGTGTACCATTGTCCCACGCGGCAGAGCCCTCGGTGTCACAGCGAAACTACCCCTCGAAGAGCGACATAACATGAGTAAGAAACGTTTGCTCGCCCATATCATTTTCGCACTTGGCGGTAGAGTCGCTGAAGAGATTATCTTTGGTGAACAGACGACAGGCGCACAAAACGACTTTGAGCAAGCCACAAGCCTTGCCCGTCGCATGGTTACGCAGTGGGGTATGAGTCACATGGGACCCCTCACCTACGGTAGACGCGATGAACAGGTATTCCTCGGCAAAGAGTTGAGTGTCCATCAGGATTATAGTGAGAAAACTGCTATTGAAATTGACAAGGCGGTTCACGACATCGTAACGGAGTGTTATAAGAAGGCACGAGATATTTTGGAAACGAATCTTGAGGGTTTGAAGTTACTGGCGGATGCGTTATTGGAACGGGAAACCCTTGTTACCGAAGAGATTGATGAAATTCTCGGACCACGTCCACAACTCCCCGCGAAGCCAATCGTATGAACTGTCGTGGCAGAACTCTCGCTTTAGGGGGCCACACACACGTGATGGGCATCTTGAATGTCACCCCAGACTCTTTTTCCGATGGGGGGTGCTATCTTGATGTCGAACAAGCCGTCGCGCATGCTGAATTCATGGCGGTGGAAGGTGCGACCCTGATTGATATTGGAGGTGAATCATCCCGTCCGGGGGCATCACCTGTGTCGATCAATGAAGAATTGGCACGAATCCTACCCGTCATTCGTGCGGTTGCTGACACTGTTGATGTTCTGCTTTCCGTTGACACATATAAAGCAGAGGTTGCCCGATGTGCTCTCGAAGCTGGGGCACATCTCATTAACGACATCACAGCACTGCACGGCGATACGGGAATGGCTGCCGTCGTAGCGGAAATGGAAGCCGGGCTCATCCTGATGCATATAAAAGGGACACCGCGCACGATGCAACAATCACCTCAGTATGATGATGTCGTTGGTGAGATTTGTATGTCACTGCAGAAAAGTATACAGATTGCCGAAGCACAAGGCGTTGCTGCCGAGCGGATTATTATCGATCCAGGGATTGGATTTGGCAAAACGATAGAACATAATCTTGAGATCCTAAAACGTCTTGAGGAGTTCAGGGGGTTGCAGAAACCCTTGCTCATTGGCACGTCCCGAAAATCGTTTATTGGTAACATTTTAGAACTTCCTGTAACCGAGCGCGTTGAAGGAACAATAGCGACTGTGTGTTGGGCTATCGCACACGGTGTAGACATTGTGCGTGTTCATGATGTGAAAGAAAATGTCCGAGCTGCCCGAATGACAGATGCACTCTACAAATAAACCGATGCACCAGCACAAAATTCAGGGAATCGGCATTGATATTGTTGAAGTTGAACGGATTCGAGACGCGTCTCGTCGGTGGGGTGCACGTTTTGAACAGCGGGTCTACACACAACAGGAACTCACATATTGTGGGGATACTCCCTCCCGGTACTGGCGGCTTGCCGCCCGTTTTGCTGCTAAAGAAGCGACATTCAAGGCACTTGGCACGGGCTTGACGACTGGTATGCGCTGGCAAGATATAGAAATTCAAGCCGATGCTGTTGGAAAACCAGAACTTATTTTACACGGCGAAGTCCAACGTTATGCACACGAACGCAATATTAATTCAATATTTGTCTCTATGTCTCACACAAATGTTTATGCTGTAGCACAGGTTACACTCTGTTCCACTTAATTTATAGTGGATTATCAAAATATGTTTACACCTACTGTTAGGCTTTGCTTGGGTGTTTCTTCGCTGTTGTAACCGCGCTGATTGAAACGTAAAATTAATTGTATAATCCACCATAGTTTGCATTTACATACCTAAATTCCATATTCCTAAAAGAGCGATGTCCTATGGGGCATCCCTTTCGTGTGAGGTGAGAGATGAAATATATCCAAAGTTGCGCTGCAACTCTTCTACTTTACTTAGTCTTCCACTTTTTTGTTTCAAGTAGCACTGCCTCAATGGTAGACACAAGAGCATCAGCAGACGGTTTTCTCAAGCAGTTGCTCGGTGCTGAACATCAGGGGATGGGGGGAAGCTTCGTTGGATTAACGCGCGGCGCGAATGCCCTTGGGAGTAATCCTGCTGGCATCGGTACAACGGAAGGAAACCGATTTGTTATCCACGCGACCCGTTTTCCACGGACCGTTGCCTTGCTCTCGAAACCGAACCCCAATGCGAGTTATGAGGATTATAGTCGATATGAGCAACATGCGTACGGTATTGAAACTTTAAACTGGACGTTTCCGATGAGCAAATTCGGGACGCTTGGATTAGGTGTCTCGTTTGCACAGGATGGAGCATTCCGCCGAGTGGACTATCGAGGTAAGGCACTCAACAGTTTTCCAGAAAATAATCTTGCTATCGGTTTGAGTTACGGGTTAAATATATTCAGCGGCACCGTTGTTGGGATTGATACGAAATGGCTACGTTCTAAAGTAATCGGCACTGACGGGAACGAGGACCTTGGACACGGATACGCCTATAATGTTGGTATCATCCAACAGATTGGGGATGCAATTCAGGTGGGAGTCGTCGCTCGGAATTTGAGTAATGGACTCTCCTTTTCTGACGCTTCCATTCCAGATATGATGGAGCGCACAATTGTAACAGGGATTGCCTATCAGCGTGAAATAGGAGACGCTGCTTTGCGCATCGGCTTAGATGTGCATCCACCCTTCCACGACGGTATCCGGACAAATGTAGGTGCCGAAGTGTGGTACCGATACTGGATTGGTATTAGAGTTGGCTACCTTCGGGACACACAAAAGCATTACACATCAGTGTTTCTCTTGCAAGACGGTTCGTTTGAAACCGAAGAACGACTCTGGAAAGCGGAAGGTCCGTGCTTCGGACTCGGTGTCAGATTCGGAAGTATAACACTCAACGCAGCGTATACACCACAACTCATGCCCACTGTCGGGGTAGAAGAACGCCTCCATATTGTGCAGGGGAAAGGTGTGTACGTTTTTTCAATCGGGCAAATTTTTTAGATAGATGTATGTCTGACGAATACAGAACGGTCGTGGGGATAGCCCACGCACATCATATTGTAAAGAAATCTCGATTTTTTGGAGAGGCAACATCTGTACATACCGAAGTAGAGGTTAAAGATTTTCTGAGTCAAGCGCAAGAGAGGAATCCACGTGCCTCACACTACTGTTATGCGTACAGTATTGGCAGCGGAGACACCCTGCGTGAATATGCAACCGATGCAGGCGAACCCACCCATTCCGCCGGCCCGCCTATCCTTTCCGCTATTCGCGCTCTTGACTTGTCTAATACTATCTGCGTTGTTACTCGGTATTACGGTGGTATCAATCTCGGTATTGGTGGATTAATTCGCGCGTATGGGCGGTGTGCAAGAGAATGCCTCCAAAGTGCTACTATAGAAAACCGTATCTTTTATCGAAACTTACATTTAGAAGTCAATCATTCAGACATTGGTCCTGTTATTAAATTGTGTAAACGCGCAGGTGGAAAAGTAATAGATATAAAGTATGACCCGGACCCAATTATCCAAATTAGGATTCGGCAAAATGTTCTTGAACCTTTCCAGTCACAACTCAAAGGTCTTGGAATTGTCTCGTAAGAGAACCATCATGTCTAACGGGAGGAAATTCGTGATGAAAAATCTTGAGATAAAATATACAACAACGCATGAATGGATTGAGTTTCTCAATTCAAAAGAGTGTAACATTGGAATTACCGAACGGATTCAGGAGGTTTACAGCAATATCATTTTTATAGAATTGCCAACTTTCGGCGAATATGAACAAGGCGAAATTATCGGGCGGATTGAGACATCGGATGGAAGAAATTTCTACATCTACGCACCTATATCAGGCGAAATTTATGAAATCAATGATGTGCTTGAAGATGATATTGAACTTATCAACCGTTTCCCGGAAGGTGATGGATGGATTTGTAAATTTCGGATTGAGAATCCCAATGAAATAGATGCTCTCCTTAACCGGAAAGAATACGAAGAGCATGAAGAGGAAGAACTCAATGAGGAGGAATATCTACCAGAAACTGACTTCTATGAAAACATTGAGGACTATTGATGGATCATAGAAACTTCATCACAGATGCCAGCACTACAAAAGTCCCATTACTGTGGCACTGAAACGATGAAGATACGCCGCACGATGCTGAGTTTAGGCACCGGTAAGACTGCTTCAATCTGGTAACCTAAGTCTATCAGGAGTTTACTGAGATCTCGAAGGGCGATGAATGCTGCTTTCGGCGCGCAGGTCCGTAGATTCGACAAAATCTCTTCCTCCTGCGAGTTGTCTTTAACGAGATTGATGCCGTAGGGTAAGTCTGTCGCAATAGCGTCAAACTGCTCGCGAATTTGTGTGGCATCACCTAATGCTACATCTGCCGAGAGGCCAAAATGCTGTAGGTTCTTTGTTGTCGCACCTACCATGCGTGGATTTACATCGTAACCAACAGCGTGGATACCACTATGTGCGGCGGACATCACAATTGTCCCGGTCCCACAGCAAGGATCGAGCAGGCTATCCCCTGGAGATGCCACTAAATTGACGAGTACACGCGCGAGCCGGGCAGGCAGTGAGCTTGACGTTACATAAGGACGTTGGTTGTGCGCGAGCCAGATACTATCCGATTCGGAGAGGAGTCGCCCAAACCACATTTTCTCGGCTGTGACCACTGTGAGAAAGGTAACCTCCGGTTGGCTTAGGTTCGCACCGCCATCGATAACATTGCCAATATCCCGTGCGAGTGTCATAGAGTTTATTTTAAGATTACGGGGTTTTTTCACGACGGATACCCGAAATTCATCGGCGTGTAAACCTATGGCTTTGATATTTGCGCAGAGTTCAGCAAGACTCGCTGTTTCAAAAAGGACTTCGCTGCAACTTTTCAGATATGCACCCCGTGTAACATCAACGCATCTGTCCGAAAGTGCTATGCTGTGTTCATTCGGTGTAGATCCTGTTAGGGTAAGGCACTCCGCACTCACTAACTTTGTGAGTCCTTGTGGAATCGCTGTGAGGTAAAGGTATTTGGATGTTGCTGGTAAACTCATATTTTCTAACGCCGAAGGTGTCTCTGAGAAAACCTTGAAATTACTTAGGAATTGGTCTAATCAACTGCATTATACCACTATGTGAATAAAACTACAATCAGACAAGGAACACTATGTCAGAAAAAGAAAAAATTCGGATTGGGCACAGCCCAGATTCCGACGATGCTTTTATGTTCTATGCGCTCGCGAAAGATCTAATCCCAACAGATTCTTTTGAGATCGTCCATGTTATCGAAGATATTGAAACTCTAAATCAGCGTGCGCTTGCTGCTGAACTTGAAGTCACGGCAATCTCTGTTCATGCCTACGCTTATGTCGCAAAAGATTATGTATTCATGCCGTGCGGAGCAAGTATTGGCGATCGGTACGGTCCCCTTGTTGTATCCAAAACACCGATAGATACGCTCGCAGGCAAACGCATCGCCATTCCGGGTAAAATGACGACCGCCTACCTTACACTTAGCCTGTTTGAACCAAATTTTGAGGCAGAGACCCGTCCCTTTGATAAGATATTGGACGCTGTTCAACAAGACGAAGTGGATGCAGGACTTATTATCCATGAGGGACAGCTAACTTACGCACGCGAAGGGCTTCACAAGGTCATTGATTTGGGAGAATGGTGGTATGAAGAAACAGGGCTGCCATTGCCGCTCGGTGCCAATGTAATTCGCCGCAACCTCGGCACCGAGAAAATTCAAAAGATAACAGCATTACTCAAACAGAGCATTCAGTACTCACTCGACCACCGATCGCGAGGGCTGGAGTACGCCATGACCTATGCCCGCGATATGGAAACCGATCTCGCTGACAAATTTGTCGGGATGTACGTCAATGGTTATACGCTTGATTACGGTGAAAAGGGTAGAGCTGGAGTCAAAGAATTGCTCCATCGCGGTAACGCAGCAGGGATAATTCCGCATCGCGTAGATGCCGACTTTGTCAGTCTTGAGTAACTTCTACTCGTTATTTCTCGCAAGGTTCTTGTCCACGCACAAACATTCATGGATACCAAACGTCGTAGATATTTTCATTTAGAAGATGCTGAGGGCAAGAGGCTCGCCTATGGAGTTCTCTATGATGAGGGAAATGTGCAGCTCTTATGGCGAGCCGATTGTGGTCACACAGCAGAACAGTATGCGTCCATCAATCTGGTATTGGATTTAGTGCCGGGAATCACTGTCCTGCGTTTTGAAAGTAATGATGGAAACAAAGACGTAGGGCAGAAGATGAGTGAAGAATAAAAGTGAATAGGACACCACACAAATTATTTGTTTAGCGAAGGCGGCGATCCGCTAATTTGATAATTTCCCCGGTTTCCTGCGCGATGTACATATAGCCGAGTCCATCCAACACAATCCCTTCCTGCTCGTCCCCGGGCAAGAGGTATTGGCTTAAAATGGTGCCTTCCCGTTTGAGTTCAACTAAGAGATTTGTCGTGTCACTGATTAGCACCAGAAAATCGCCTTGGGTATCGTAAGCAAGTCCAGAAATGTCGATGAAGTTCATCTTATGAGCACGGATGATGGGGGCGGTTGCCTGTTTTGCTGTTGTAGACCGGAGCGGTACAAGGACTTCACATACGACAGATGGTTCGTCCTTCGCTTTGAGACTAAAGGTTTGGTTGCCGACCCAAAAAGTACCACCCTCCGGATGTGAGTCATCCGGCACAAAAGCGATCGCTTCAATCCCCATGCCTCCCTTCTTCAGGAGTAGCTCCCCTTCAAAATTTCTACCGATCCTGAATTCTCTTTGGACCGTAAGATTTTCAGGGTCAAGTTCCAGAATCGCTTCATCGTCCTCCACAGCGGCATACAGTAAACCCGTCCCTGGATCAATAGTAATTCCTTCAATGTCAAGTTCATTCAGTCCTTTTGATTGAAGGAGCGTTCCATTTAGACTTAGTTCGTGAACGATACCCGAATCATCAGCGAGAAACAGCGTCCGCCGTGTCGGATGGTAGGTGATACCGGAGGGTTCTGCTATCTGTTTCTTGGTGATGCTACCAATCCAATTATAAGGAAGCGCTATTGGGCGCGATTGCGCAGTCTTTTTCGTTGTCGCTTGCTCCACTCGGACGAGAAAATAGACCAGCAAACCACTGACAATTGTTATTAGAATAATTCGGAGTGCTCTTTTGTAAGACATCGCTGGACCTCCACCTTGCATCGGCAAAGAGCTCTTTCCAATCTCTTATGCATACTTTATCATATCTTTTTCCCAGAATCAAGGAAAAATAGCAAGGTTCAGTTAGAAAAATTTTAATTATCAGGAGGGTCTTAACGTTTTTCCTTGACAAACTGCCTCTGCTAATGGTATTTTAATTTTAACTTGCAATTTCGCTCGTGGGTTACGCTTGAAAACAAGGAGCGGGTTATGACCAACATGCCGAGGCTCGTCGTTGAAGTCTTTGAACATGTGAATTTTCATGGACGTAAAGTTACGCTGGTTGAATCGATCCCAAACACCGGAGAGATTGGTGCACAAGATATTATCTCTTCGATCAAGATCTACAAGGGACCGGGGTTCAACGCGTCACCAAACTACAAAGCCATTTTTCACGAACATGAGAACTATAGGGGACGCCAGCTCGTACTTGCTCCTGGGTTCTATCCAAATATTCACGACATCCCCTATAACTTCGGGGATGCGATCACGGCTATTAGTTTTAGTCCATCAGCGCACCCGACACCACCGGAGTATGGCGCGGTGCCTGTCATCATTGAAGTATTTCGCGACGTAGATTATAACGGACAGCGAAGCGTTGTCATGCGTGATGTTAGTTCAATGTTTGATGTTGGTATGAACGATACGGTTTCGTCGATTCGTATCCAGCGGGGGCCCAGTTTCCCGTTCAGCGGATGTCATGTTATTTTCTATGAGCATGTAAATTTTGAAGGTCGGCGGCTGAATATAACGCTAAGCTCGCAAGAGTTTCGGGTGGCACATCGAAACCTTAGATCACTCCCACATTCGCAATCATTTTCGGATATTATCTCTTCTATAAAGATTGTGCCATTAGGCGTATTCCGTGTGCTAATTGTTGTTGGTGATAATCAGACGGGCGAGCCAGCAATATTGGAATCGCTCACTACCCTTGAGGGCTTAGAATTCCAATTCACTACCGTGCATATCAATGACAATCCCGATAACCGTGGTGACCCCAACAATGCGATCAAACTCTCAAGTATCACGCTTTCGGAGTATGACATCATCTGGTTCACGTGGTTCGCAACAGGACATGACGGCGAATATTTTCTTGAAGACGCGGATCAGGCGGTTCAAGATTTTGTTCGCAAAGGTGGGATCGTCTGGGCTTCCGCGATGGACAATAATATTACGCCGCCTGATGGTGTGCATACAACTGAACCCGAATGGCGCGGCGATTGGCTACCGGTTGACCGTCACCCAATCCGCGTGGTTAATTCCAATGACTGTAATGTCCGAGTTACCGATGATGGGCAGAAAACGGGCATGTTTACCTGGCCCCATAAAGTGAATGTAGACGCTCTTATAACCGACGACCACTGGGTAACGAGTGACGGAAGTTACCGAAAATTGGCAGTTAGAGAAGATAATGGAGATGCTGTCAGTATACAGTTGCAATGGGGAGATGGCTACTACGTCGCTTTTGCGGTTGATACCCGCGACGCACATCGGATCACGATAGCAAGACCTCTTGTTGAGAATGCTCTCTGTTACTTAGCAAACCTCGCGTGGCAGACTTCTCCACGTCAACCGCTCAAGGGGCGATACCGGACGCACCTCAGCAGCGAAACGATTTTCCGGTAGAGAATAGTTATCAGTCTTAGGTTTTCAGTTTTCGGTTAAACATGTGCGGGGCAAACGCCGTGTCCGGCACAAACGGTTGACTGACAACTGATAATTGATAACTGACAACTAAAAAGGAGAACTGAATGCGTTTTATTGCTGTTATCGTTTTCTTGATTGCTGTAGCGGTCACTGTTGGCTGGTTTGCCTACGATAACCTTGACCAATTTGGACAAAACACAGTAATGCGATGGTTGACAGCTATTCTCTTCGTTTTACTTGCGAGTTTGGCGGCTTTTGCTGCTACAGTTATTCGCTACCGGATACCGAAAGCCGATATCGCGTTAGTGCGGACAGGTGGTGCAAAAGAGAAAATCCGTATCACCGGGGGTCTTTGGGTTAACACCATTATCCATGAAATTAAAGAGATCTCCCTCAACACCATGCGAATTGAGGTTATCCGAGAGGGAACAGAGGCTTTAATTACATACGACTTTAACCGCGGTGATGTTGAAGTCGTTTTCTATCTTAAAGTCGAGCCTGCAGAAACCGATATTTTGCGCGCTGCGCAAGCATTGGGTGATAAATCCATGACACCGGAGACAGTACGCGAGCTAATTGAACCAAAACTCGAAGGGGCATTGCGAAGCGTTGCAGCTGAAAGTGACATTCAGGATCTCCTCCAGAAACGTCAGGAATTTGCCGACAAAGTGCAAGACGCATGCGGTGACGATTTAGAGACGCAAAACGGTTTGACGCTTGAGACTGTGTCAATCATCCGAGTAGATCAAACCCCTGTTGAAACGCTTGATGCCGAAAACCGATTTGATGCCGTCGGTATTCGTGAGATCACTGAAATTACTGCCGATCAATATCGAGAAAAAGTAGACATAGAACAACGGAAAGAGGTCGCTGTCGTTCAAATTGAAGTTGCTGCCCGTATAGAGAAACTTGAAGCAGAACAGGAGCAGGCGTGGGCAGAATCCGACCAGCAAAAGAATATCGCTATCTATGCCGCTGAACGGGAAGCGGAGACGCTCAAATTCCAATTTGAGATGGAACAAGGTGTGCAAGAACGTGAATACGAGATGAAGCAAGAGGTTGAGCGCGCACGTATCACGCAGGAACAGGTCGTCCAGGAACGTGAAATTGAGATGAACCGTGACGTTGAGGTCGCTCGCGTGCAACAAGAACAGATTGTTGCTGAACGTGAGATTGAGAAGAATCTCATCGTCGAGACACAACAGATTGAACAATCCAAAGTTGTACAGCTTGCTGAAATTGAACAGCATCTCGTTGTCGAAATGCAGAGAATTGAACAGGAACAAACTGTTGCTGTTCGTGAAATAGAGAAGGTATTGATAGTAGAGAAAGCACGTATCGCCCAAGAAGAGGGTGTGGATTTACGGAGAATTGAGCGGGATCTGACAGTACAGACAGCACAACTCGCTATGGAACAACAGGTCCAACAGCGTGAAATTGAGAAGAACCTCGTGGTCGAAACCGCACAGATTGACCAGATGCGACAGGTTGAACTCGCTGAAATTGCCAAAACATTAGCAGTAGAGATCACACGAATCGGACAAGAGCAGCAAGTAGAAACACGTGAGATTGAAAAGCAACTCATAGTAGAGGTAGCACGTATCGCCCAAGAAGAGGGTGTGGATTTACGGGGTATTGAGCGTGAATTGACGGTGCAGACGCAACGCTTCGCGCAAGAACAACAGGTCCAACAGCGTGAAATCGAGAAGAACCTCGTTGTCGAAACCGCACAGATTGACCAGATGCGGCAAGTCGAACTCGCTGAGATTGCCAAGATGCTGAATGTGGAGCAGTCCCGTATCAATCAAGAATTGCGTGTTACTTTAAGCGATGAAGACCGAAAGATTGATGTCGCCAATAAACAGCAGGTGACCGCACTCGCTGAGAAGGAACAACTGGTTGCGGAAGCCGAACGTATGGGTGCCGAGGTGAATGTGACAGCCACGGAAGAGGTGATGTCAGCAGAGTGGCAGCGTGAAGTTGCAGTCATCGGTGCAGAAGCGCAGGCACAACCTATTGAACGTCTCGCTGACGCGGTACTCGCCGAAGCCCGTGCGAAAGCACAAGGTGAAATGGCGGAATATGAAGCGCGGAATGTCGCTGAACAACGCGTCCTTGTCCAAGAGGCGATCTTAGAACTCATTAATGATGCCGATGATATTATTGAGCAGATGATGAAGCCGGTTGAGAAAATCGATAGCATCAAGATTCTGGATATGGGTAATGATGGACAAGGCGGTATCAACCGGAGCAGTATGGGTAAACTCGCGAATGCATTGCTTGATACGGGTGCCATCTCTCCAATGCTTAAGGAATTGTTTAACTTTGCGGATGTGGATGCACAACAGATTACAGACAAGATTGCTGAATATCTCGCAGATCTTGTCAATCGTCCGAGTTGATTGCCTCCTTGTCTTAATATTGTGAGTATTTGATTGAATTCTTGTGCGTGTTCTCAACCGCACCAGTTCTTCAGGGGAAAACATGCGACGCCAGATACGGCAAACATCAGCAAAACGGCGCAGAAGCCAGCGTTGTCGAACGTGTCGTTCTGATAAGGGGAAACGGGTCTGTCCAGCACTTAATGGCATGTTAATCTGTCCGGAGTGCTGTAGAGCCAAACGCGCCAAGATCCCCGGATGTGACGACAGATGTCGATATTACTCACCCCTTATTCGCTCAAGTAGAACCCATAAAGCCCCGGATTTTCCATTACATCGGTGTTTAATCAGTCGTTCTAACGACACCGGTATGTTAATCGTGGTTGGTACTCGGAAACGGCCAGACGGCAACCTGAAAGCGATGTTCCTACTGCTGGATCTCTGGAAGAAAGGCATTCGAGATTGTTTTTTTGATGCAAATCTTTCTGAAAAACAGTTCGAGAAGGTTTCCCAAAGGATTGCGAAAAACTATAATCTCATGGAATCCACAGAACCCGGCGAGCCAGACGGAGATAAAGAACTCGCTCGTCTACCCAAGGATACACTTGTTATTGAGGCAGATACTGCTGTTCATATTGATAAGGGTGTGAGAGTCGTTGAACATGGGGAAGCCTCTCGTGGAAAAGCCATTGACAGCCGGGAAAGGGCGCGAGCGATACACGAAATTTATATACCTAAGACCGGCAAGTGGTACCTCTGGGCACGTGCCTTCTTTGAATATAGCAAAGACTCTTATTGGATCGGTATGGATGACGCACTCGCAAAACCGTGGGATAGACAAGGCGGGTCAGGTGCCATAAAAATTTGGGTTGAACCTAATGATACCTCCAAGTGGGGACGTTGGCTGTGGGAGACCGCATCAGACGACACAACCGGTAACAAACCGAACAACACCCCTGCTTTTTTTCATATTAAACGGGCAGGTTACTATCGTCTCTGGTCAAAGGGTAGGGAAGAAGGTGCGCTCTTAGACCAAATCTTGCTGACCCGCGCACGAGATTTCAACCCGCAAACTGAGACAGAGGGAAAACAACTTCCACTTAAGTATTCCCCACACCTCTACGAACCTGTTTCTATTCGCAAATGCCAAAAACTCATCCGCCATGCTGTTCAGATCGCGACCGCTGTCAACACCGAAATACCTTGGGAATTCAAATACTGGCTTCGGGATATTTGGGGCGATATTACCCGATTCCCGGAAACAGAAGGCTCGATCTACAAATGTCCCAAATGTGAAGCGGATCTGCCACAACAGGCAGTCGATCTCATGATACAACACGCCCAATCCGATGATATTCAATTCTACATCCTGTGCCGGAAGTGCGGAGGCGAGTTTGATTAAGCACTTCTTAGCTACCTGCTGTGTCTCTATCCTTATTCTCCTTCTTTTTTCTTCATTCGGTATCACGGCACCCCCAAATCCTTATCTATTTTTTAACGAAGACGCAACAAGTGGTGAATTAGTCCCTAAAGCACCTCAAAGTAGAGCAGAATTTCTCGAAGCGTTAGACGGGTGTTGTCTTGCCAAAGAACAAGGGGTTTTGCAGTCCGACGGCATAGAATATGTCCTCGCTTTGAAAATAGATTTTGTTGATATGCCCGGACGTAGAAATGGCGCAGCATTTGATAGATACCTCTTCGCAACAGAAGGCGTTTCTCTCAAAACCTATTATCGTGAAAATTCTTACGGGCAGATGGATGTCCAACCCGGTCCAATGGGGGGCGTTATTCCGGCTGGTAACACGTGGATCCGTGCCAAAAAGCCGATGACGTATTACGGCGAAGGTGGAAGAATCCTTGAACGGTACCGGGAGTTAGTTCGCGAAGCGTGTGAAGCAGTAGATGCAAGTGTCGATTTTTCAAAATATGATCGGGACGGGGACGGCGTTGTAGACCATGTTTTCGTGATTCATTCAGGCAACGACCAGGCTTCCACGGGGGTTATTGATGACATTGCGTCTCTTCTAATACCGTCCGTTAATGCCATTCATGATGGCGTTCGCGTCAATACTGCTGCTGTTGTGGCTGAAGAACCAGATTTTGAGCACCCACACTTGGGAATCTATTTCCATGAATTTTTTCATGATTTCGGTGCGCCTGATGTCTATGGATTCGATTTTACAGACGCACGGGACCATAAATGGGGACTGATGAGTCAGTTCGGACCGTATCAGGGACCTGAGGCATTCGGAGTCGGAAATGGCTTAGAACCGAGTCATATTATGGGATACCTCAAATGGGATTTCGACGCGAGACCTCAAAACGGTCGTCTTGGCTGGATTCAACCCGTTCAGATCACACAAAACCAGCAAATCGATATCCCCAGCTTTGAACTTGCCCCCGGAATAAATAAACTTTTCAAGATCGATATTCACTCGTCAGCAACTCCCGTTCGTGGTGAATCGACAGAATTTTTCCTTATAGAAAATCGGAACAAAACGTCAGGAGCGACCTTTGATACCCATCTGCCTGAGTCCGGTATTCTGATTTGGCATATTGATGAAACGAATCCGTATCCACTCGGCACCTTTGATGCTTCCCAACAGATATGGCTTGAGGATCCCTCAGACCCCGAACACCTCGGTATCTCTCAAAAAGACGGTGCTGAGTTTATAGATGTGCAAATGATAACGGATGGTGCCGCTTACTCCGCTGACGATGAACAAACTGCCTTTACACCCGGCACCGTGCCGAACAGTAATGCAAACGATGGAACTGTTACCGGTATCTCAGTTACGAACATTGGAGCAGAAGGGTTTACGATTCCAATCCTTGTGTCGTTTGGGGATACTTATGAACCAAACGATACGTTTGCGACTGCGTTCCGTATTGAATATGGGCAGACTTACGAATCCTTTCTGTTCGATCTGAATGATACACGCGACGTTTACAAACTGGAGGCAGTTCGCGATGTCACTATTTTAGTAACGTTGGCTGACATTCCACCGGGCAAAAGTTATCGTTTATCTCTTTACTCAGAGATGGGTGAGGTGTATGCGACTGGAGAAAACGCTACCGACATCGCTGGATTGAGACTTATTTATCAACCCAATAGGACAGGAATATTTTACCTCGTCGTGGAATCCGACGGTGGATTCAGTAGTGTTGATTCTTATAGATTGCGCGTAGAGCAGCTTCAGGCGGGGGATTTCGCCTTTGAGGATACACGGGTGTATCCAAATCCGTTCCGTGCGGGTGATACAGTGATGACGTTCGCTTACCGGCTTTCTCCTTCGCAAGTTGCGGATAACATCAACCTTGAGATTTTCGCACCGACGGGTGCTCTTGTTTATAGTGAAACGCACGAGAACGCAGGCGCACAAGGAAAGTTTGAATGGACCCTTGCAACCCGCAGCGGCGCGCCTGTCGCATCAGGTGTTTATATCTATCGTATTTCAGCAGTGCAAGCAGACGTGCTTGTCCAAGAAATTGGGAAGTTGAGTGTTATAAAATAACGCAAGTTGTCATCTTTGTAGCATGATACACGTCGCATCTGGGCGAGTGTGCAAACGAAAAGTTTACGCTACAAATTAGTAGCAACTCGGGCTAAAATAATCACAATAAATTCTTCTCATATATTTCTTGACTAAAAATTGTAGTTATGCTAACTTAATAAGCAAATTCAGTTTTAGACGCGCCATTTGGACTTTAATCCGGCGTTCTCAAAATCAGTCATAAATGATAACGTGCTGATTCGTTGAGTAGCCCCGGAGTAGAGAGCGAAAAACGAACTTGCCATTCGTAGAATGGTAACCAAGGAGGCAATATTATCAATGAAATGGTTGAATAAATCTACAGCACTCAATTTCGCTTTACTATTTATACTCGCCTTTAGCGTTGCGGGTTGTGGTACTGCGCTCAGTAATCTATCACCGATTCAACCTGTCCACAATATAGCGAAGGCAATGACGGAACAGAGTAAAAACCCGAATGAAGAGGTAGTTATTCCCGCTGTCCCTTCTGAGGCACTCGCGAAGCCGGTGTTGGACAAATACGGTATGAGTACTGTTGGATTCCGGATTGGGAAAGCGCGTGATGCTAACATGGAAGCGTTAACCTACATCGTCGCGTTTGACGAATTTGCACACGCTGACAACGAGTGGACTAATTTCCTTAGCGAGTGGCCCGAGACGCAAACTCAGATTGAAATAGGCTCAGGTGAAGATAGGAAGGTCGTTGATGTCATCATGATGTCTGATTATCCTCAGCTCTTTGACGTTCAGTCGAGACAACCAATCCTAACCAAAACCGAGGATGGGATCACCGTTTCCATCGCGTATTGGCGGCGGCCTGATCTTGATCGGAAATACAATCGAGGAAATGCTTTTTCACCTTTTTATGAGACGGAAGCACTCCCTCAGGGCGACAAAACCGATGTATTCTACGTGAAGATTACTAACAACCGAAGCGAAAATATCATCTTTGATGTCAAAAAGTGCCAGATCATTGACCAAGGTGAGAATCTCTATAACGGGATGGATTACGATGATTTAGAAGAGCGTTTCACATACATGGCGCGTGCAACAGGACTTTATGTCAAAAATGGGCTTGAAACTGCACGGCGGATTTTAATTGAGAAACGGATGCCCATCGTTGAAAAACAGGTGGGTCAACGTCGGACAGGTATCCAGCCGGGTGAGAGTTCTGAAGGCTTCTTACCGTTTGTACAAACCAAGTCGAACGCTATCGAATTGCAAGTTATCTTACCGATTGAGAAGGCTCCACCACCGGGCGGGGCACAGCGCTATCAAACAATAGAGTTCAAGTTCCCTTTCACGCATGATAAGGGGATTCGCGTCGCACAACCGGCACCGAGACGCTATTAATGAGAGTCGCGTTCGTAAGAGGAAATCGCAGGAATTACGATGCCCGTGGTAACACATACTGCGGGCATTGTTTTTATTTTTCGACAATTTCACAGTTTGGCAGTGAATCTAAAAATTGTTTCCCGTAATTGGCTGTTCTAATCCGCGGATCAAGAATAACCACAATCCCCTCGTCGGTTTGCGTGCGGATGAGTCTCCCAAATCCCTGTTTCAGGCGCAAAACTGCTTCCGGTAAACTGAATTCAAAGAACTCGTTTCCACCCTGTTCCTTAATCTGCTTTACCCGTGCTTCCATTACTGGATGCGTTGGCACCTCAAAAGGCAGCCGCGTGATAATAACATTGCTGAGTGATTCCCCACGCACGTCAACGCCTTCCCAGAAACTGGAAGTTCCAAAGAGGACCGAGTCAGTATCCGCACGAAATGCTTGCAGCATAGCTGTTCGTGAAAGATCGCCTCCCTGTTTGAAAGTGTCAATCCCCATCTCCTCCAAATCAGGTGCGACGGAATCGTACACCTCATCCATCATTTTATAGCTCGTGAAGAGGACAAACGCCTTACCATGGGTCAACTTGAGATAATGCTTGATCTTTTGGATTGTTGCTGGCACAAACGCATTACTGTTCGGGTGTGGCATATCCCGCGGGATATGGATCTGTACCTGTTTTTTAAAGTCAAAGGGTGAATGTGCGAGAAGTTCGCGGCATCCGCTTATCCCAACCCGTTTTTTAAAGTAGTCAAAGTTGCGGTTGGTGGAAAGGGTCGCACTCGTCATCACGACACTATTTTTTGCGGTGAATAGATGATCTTGCAGCATCTGATTTACATTCGCTGGCGTAGCGTTTAGAAGGATGCGCGGTGTCCGTCCGCGCGTTGATATTTCAGCCCAATAAACATAATCCGGATCGTTTTGCCGAATTATCATATCTAACTCATCCCGGAGGCGTTCGCAATAGCGGTGGTGTGCAGTAATTTCCTGTTCATCATCCTCCGTCATGGCACTGTCCCGGAGACGTTTTAGTGTTTTTTCAATATCAGCAAGCGGAGCATCCAATACATTTCTGACGAAATTGCTTTCATCAATACGCTGTGTAAGCGTAGTTGAGCTCCGCTCATCATCAATTTCTTGCATGAAATCAATGATGTTACTGAAAAGGATATTCGCCTGTTCACGCGCCGCCTCAACTTCAACCATCAGTTGTGGTGAAGTGAACCTTTTCGCCAAACCACCTTCGTTCCGCGCATTGTGAAGGGAATCGAGGATCCATTTGACACGAGTGTTACTGAAATCAACGCTCGCGTGGTTGGTTGCTGTCGCTTCTAAGTGGTGTGCTTCATCAATAATGAGGTAGTCGTAATCAGGTAAGACTCCCATGGCTTCCTCGCTGTTCTTACGGATGGCGAGATCACTGAAAAGGAGGTGGTGATTCACGATAAGCAGGTCAGCGTTGTGCATTTCCCGTCGGGCTTTGAAATAGAAACAAGTATCGTAGGTCTCGCAGTTGCGTCCGAGACAATTATCTCTGTCAGAAGCGACTTTATCCCACACTTGCGGCTGAGGCTGCCAAGCAAGGTCAGTCCTGCTCCCATCTATTGTTTGGTCTACCCATTCTTCAATCTCTGCGACCTCTTCTACCTCTTCGTATGTATCAAACAATCCACGTTCGTAATGCAGCAAATTTTTAAGCCGTCTCCGTGACAAGTAATTACGCCGTCCTTTTGCCAACACTACATTGAAATCGCGCGGGAGTACACGCTGTAGAAAAGGAATATCTTTCGTGACGAGTTGTTCCTGTAGGCTGATGGTATTTGTTGAAATAACAACTTTCTGCTCTGCCTTGAGAGCAAGGGATATCGCAGGAATTAAATAGGCGAAACTTTTACCCACACCAGTTCCGGCTTCAACGACCAGATGCTCGGAGGCTTCAAAGGCACGAGCGACCTCATGTGCCATCTGTAGTTGTTCTTGGCGGAACTCATACCCTTCAAGTTGTTGCGATATAAGTCCGCCGGGACTAAATATGTCTCTAAGCGTCAGAGGAGTTGCTGTTTTCATTTTTAAGGTTTTAACTTTACAGTTATTTTTTCCTCACCGTGGCTACTCTTAATATCAAGGATGAGTTGCTCAAGCTCTTGTTCAACTTCCTGTTGCTTTTGGAGTACCGCTTCAAGTTCTTGTATGCTGGTGATATTTTGTCCATTAACCGCAACAATGAGTGCACCGCGTGGAATTTTTGCATTGTCTCCGGGTGCCTGTTCCTTAACCATCTCAACGATAACGCCCTGATCCTCATCGGTTAAGTAAGTATACCTTTCAAAATCGCCTTCTCTCAGCTTCCTAACCGACAAACCGAGTATTTTCCAAGAGACAGATTCAACGTCAACAACCTGTCCCGTCCATTCGGGGGGCACTTCACCGATGGTCACACTCAATGTTCTTTCGTGTCCTTGCCGCAAGACCTTGATCATAGATCGCTTACCTACTTGTGATTCTGCAACGAGCATTTGGAGTTCAAGGGACTTCTCCACTTTTTGACCGTTGTATTCAAAAATAATGTCGTTGCGTCGCAGTCCGCCAAGGTATGCCGGTGTGTTTTCTCCGACGGGTCTAATGCGGATGCCTTGCCTTGTCTCCCGCATCGAAACTCCGAGGTAACCGCGAATAACGCGTCCACTGGCAATTAGTTGATCGCCAACGGTCTTCGCGAGATTGATTGGAATCGCGAATCCTGCCCCTGCCATCGCGGGAGCCGGTGTATTTTCACCGCTATCAAGCCGCCGAATTAATGCATTAATGCCAATAACTTCACCGCGGATATTCAACAACGGACCACCGCTACTACCGGTATTAATCCAAGCATCTGTTTGAATAAAATCTTGGTATCGAATCAAGCTAAAACCTCGGAGAATAGAGCGTCCTTTACCGCTCACAATACCCGTTGTCACAGTGTAATCAAGTCGGAATGGATTGCCGATAGCGATAGCGAATTGTCCTACCCGAACCTTCGATGAATCCGCTAATGGAAGGACGGAAAAAGCTTCTTCCCGCTCAATCTTCAGAACTGCGACATCAGTATTTACATCTGTACCAACGACCTCCGCCTCAAAGTTACTATCATCTAACAATGTCACCGCGATATGTCGCGCGTCCCGCACAACGTGATCGTTTGTTAGAATGTAGCCCTCTTCCCGAAAAATGAATCCTGATCCGATGCGATGTCGAGGTTCAGATCCTTCCGAACCTGTGACAAAAATTCCGACAATAGCAGGTTTACTTCGGTTTACAATGTTCACAAAAGCGTTTTCGACAGAAGTCAGCAGTTCCAAATCGCTCTGTTGATCAACGGATTGCGCACACGAAGAAAAGATGACGGCTGTAAGTAGCAGGATGAAATAGAAATTGATATTTTTTTTCATTGGATTACCCCATTATCCGCGGATGGGTCGTCCCCGCGATGTGATCGGTTCATGCCTTGTCTGTTTAGCTATTGTCCAATCGTTTTTTAACTCTATTTCTGTATAGTCTATTTTAACATTGTCTTTCGGAATTTGTCAAAGTGTTTTTCACTATCGAAAAATTGCCAATTTTTCCAGATAGGTATATGTCTCTCCCTTTGAAACAACCGAAATATGGCAGACGTACACACCCGGTGATACCGCTAATCCGTAGGAAGTTTGCTGATTCCACCATGTCCGCCAGATACGTTGATCCAACCTGTCCGCGACCCCTTCAATCCGTTTTATTAAGTTTCCGCCCGAATCATAAATGTGTACCCGCATGTCTGTTATATCCGCATTTGCTGAAACACGGAATTCGGTTAAACCGTCCGAACGTGCAGGGTTCGGAAACACGAGTATATCTCTCCAAGCGAACGCTTCTGTCAAGACAACCGATTGCGCGACTGAAGTCGCACCAAGCGGATAGCGTGCTGTCACACGGAGAGTGTTCTCTCCAGGGTGTAATGGCACTATTGCTGTGTAGGTTTGCGTTTCTCGATCCAAGGTTGCTACGATTTGGCTCGGATGGACAATAATGTCAATCGGAAAACTCGAATGAAACGTTCCTTTGATTTCTAACTCACTCTCTTTTGTGGTTGGTGGAAGTTCTAATGTCACTTGTGGAATCTCCCGTGTTGCTTCAAACATGGACGTGAGGAGACCGTCTGCTGTAACAAGCACAAGCTGTGTCACCTTTCTCACTAAACCGAAATTAACTTTATCAGCCGTATCATTGGATGTGTGATAGAAAGGGTTGGCATCGTAATTTTGAGAATCTCGCCACGGTGTTGAACTTTCCGTTAAAGTAACAGCGTTATAGCCAGCATCCCAGAAGGGTTTGTGAGAGGAAATATCAACGAATTCATCTTGGGTTCGACGAATCTTCAAACCGATGTTGTACCAGGTATTCGCAATTATGAGGGCGCGACCTATCCAGGCAGAATCGTTATTCGTAACGATTTCAACGAGATCACTTTTCCAGTTGAAACCGAACATATCTAAGTTAAAAACCCCGACGATGTTTTCGGGAACAGAAGCGGCATCGTTCTCATCGCTCTTGCCTATAGCGGAAGCCTCTCGAACATAATGACGGCTGCCGAGAAAACCGAGTTCCTCGCCCCCCAATGCAACGAATCTTAATTCGTGATCGTATTCATAGCGACTGAGAAGGTAGGCAATTTCTAACAGAGCCGCGACACCAGTCCCGTTATCGTTTGCACCCGGTGCGGTGGAGGCTAACGGATTCCAATTCGGGTCCCGCTCAGCTTGTGAGTCATAATGCGCGCAAATGATAAAAATACGATTGCTGGATGAAGTTGACCGCGCGGGTAGAACAGCCGTCACGTTTCTGATGCCCCCAAAAACCTGTTCACTCACTTTCAAGCGCGGCGAACGATTAAAATGACTCATAATGTAACGGACGATATTATCGGTTGCTTCTCGGTGGTGTGCACTACGTGTGCGGTAGGCGCGCAAGTTACGTCCTGGGGCAATGTTTTCCTGTAAGGCAATCACTCGTGCCTCAAGTGCCTCAGATTGTACGAGTGTGAGCAGTTCATCACCACGGTTCAAGAACGGGCTGCCCTCTTCCGCGATAGCAGGAAGGATAATACAGAGGAGGAAAAAGATGGCACATTTTTTTATTCTGGTTCGCAAACTGCATCTTAATTGCCTTGACATAAGCGCAAAAATTTTGTATCCTATTTAGTAGTTTCTCTCATTTTAACAGATTTCACAGCAGTTGTAAATAAAGATAGTTCTCTTGCTCCGAAACTGACGCGTGTTGAAGTTTACGCGCCTATGAAAGTGGACAAAAATGCCAGCAAATCTGCCCCCGACCTACTATAAACTCAAACACCAACACGAAGCCGCTAAAACCGATGAAGAGCGACTGAGCCTGTTAGAGGAGATGTTACGGATCATTCCGAAACACAAAGGTTCAGAAAAGGTGGTTTCCGATCTTCGTCGCCGTATCGCCAGATACAAAAAAGATCCTTCAGAAAAAGGCGGAAAGGGATCCGGCAAAAGAAGCCACAGTGAGCATATTCCAAAGCAGGGTGCTGGACAGATAGTCCTCTTCGGACCCCCAAACGCTGGCAAGTCACAAATACTGGCAAACTTCACAAACGCCAAACCCGAAGTTTCACCGACCCCCTATACGACAACACTACCGATGGTCGGAATGCTACAATACGAAAACATCCAATTCCAACTTATTGATACACCCTCTATCATGTCAGACTTCATTTCCTCAACAGTGTTGACACTCACCCGTAACGCTGATCTTGTTTTGCCGGTCATAAGCCTCGCGAGCGATAATCTATTGGACGACCTTGATATGGTGGTAGCGTTTCTTGACGAAGCAGACTGCGAAACGTTGGAGACTAAACCCGTCATTGTTGCGAATCAACTCGATGCCGCAGGAGCAGAGGATCGATTGGAAATTCTCAAAGAATTCTATGCTGAAGGATTTCAGATTTATCCAATTTCTGCCGAAACCAGTGTAGGCAAAGAGGCATTATTGCAAGAAATCTATAGGGCATTAGACATTTTGCGGGTCTATCTCAAGGCACCCGGTAAAGCGGTAGAACATGACGATCCAATTGTGCTTCCCACTGGTTCAACCGTCCTTGATGCCGCTATCGGTTTACACAAGGACTTTGCTGAATTCAAATTCGCACGGATATGGGGTCCCCAATGGCACGACGGACAATCTGTCAGTCGTAATGATGTCGTTTATGATGGTGATGTGGTTGAGTTTCATTTATAACTTACAGAGGTAAACTATGTTAACCAAAATTCAGAAATCAGAAAACAGCGAGAGCATTTGCTTCGCGAAAAATATTTTACAGGAAGCACAGATAAACGTAGGGGACGAAGTTCAGGTAACGATCCAAAGCGGCAAGATCGTCATTGAGGTAGTGACCCGAACGCGCAAACGCGCTAATTTGAAGGCACTACTCGCCCAAATGCCAGAGGATTACAAGCCCGAAGAACTTGATTGGGGCAAACCTGTAGGGAAAGAGGAATGGTAGATGCCTAAATATATTCGTCTTCCTAAGCATACGGACTGATAAAGACAATCCGTAGGTTGATCTAATGAGAAATAGAAGAAAAACATCTCCATATCTCATATACTCACTCCTTATTCATGCAGTCCTTTTGTTGATCATGTGGTGGACAGTTCCGAAGCAGGTTACACTGGTACCCTTCCATGATGATATAGAGGTTTCGATAACACACGTCGAGCGACCACCGCTCCCGATTAAGCCAGTGGCTTTTGTCGAGCCTGCTGCTCCAAGTGTAGCACCGAAAGAGGAACCGCCACCACCACCGAAACCGAAAGCAGGCTTATGGCAGATGGAGACGCAACGTCCAACGGATGCCCCAAAAACAGAAACACGCAAACAAGGAGGTCTCGCTAACGCCCGACAAATCGGGGATGGGCTGTCTCCTGTAGTAGGAAAACCTGTTAATTACGGGACTGGAAGTCTTGTGAAAGTGGATTCGCCGAATCAACCAACGGTTGACTTACCCGCTACACCGAAAACAGACTATGTATCACCACAAGGCGATACAAGCCCGGTCGTTTTAGATGCCGATGGCACTTTAGCTTTAAATAGCACATCGCCGACAGTTAACACACCGAAGATCCACTACGGTAGTGAACGCGGTGATGCGCTCCGCGCTACCGGTGTAGGCAATTCTTGGGGAGGTGGTGGCTCTTCTGGTGGAGGCAGTGTAGGGGGCGTTTTCGTCTATATGATGAAAGACCTTGCCCGAACGCTTGTCTCCGCGAGCGAGACGCAAAAAATTGATGTCATTTTCGTCCTTGATGAAACAGCGAGTATGACAGACAACATTCGCGGTATCCGTGCATACATTGATTTTCTCTTTGAAGCGTTCGAGCGGGAAGGGCGCGATGCTACCTTCGGACTGGTGACTTTCACAGATAGAGTCCGAAAACATGGACATACTGACGATCTCGGAACCTTTAAGAATTGGCTTTTTGACATAGGTGTTGACGGCGGTGGAGATATCGCCGAGGCAGGTTTAGATGGACTCATGACCGCGGTAACAGAGGCTAAATTCCGAAAAGGGGCACAGCGCTTCATTGTCCTCGCCAGCGATGGTGCTTTTCACGATGCTGATTACGACGGGAGGTCGGCTTATAGTTTGGATCAGGTTATTGAAACCCTACAAAACGCGCAGGTCCGCGTTGATGTGATAGGCATCGACTATCTACCCATCCGACAGATTGCGCTCGCAACAGGTGGCACATGGCGTGCCATTCCCGGCAGAGGATATTTGGAGTATGTTCCCCCCTTAACCCTCACTGTGAAGTTGTTCTCCAAATTGGGCACGCTCAACCTTGAAAACGAACAGATAGACGATAAGATTACCGTCTATATCAATAATCCACCACGTCCCAAGCAACTCACCTTGACATGGAAAGTCCTCAACCCTTTAGGAGAAAGATGTTACGGTCCCTTCACAGAGAAGAAAACTATTCCAGATAATGGTTCAAAACAGATAGAATTGAGACCAGTGATTGACCGCACAATCTTTGAAGCGATGCCGGGAGTTTATACGATCATCTATCGCCTCGAAAATGAACAAGGACATCAGAGCATCTTGCGGCGGACACTAACCTTTTAACGTTCGTTCCAAATCACTGTAGAAGTGACCTCACATCCGCATAGGAAAAAGTAATTCAAAATGAAAAACTTAATCTTTGAACAGTGCCACCGCCATTTTAACGACATCGTTGCCATCCGACGTGATATTCATCAGTACCCTGAATTAGGATTCGATGTCCATCGCACTGCGGGGATCGCAGCGGACGCGCTTCAGGCACTTGGTATTCCAGTCAAAACGGGTATCGGTAGGACAGGTGTTGTTGGAGATTTAGAGGTCCCCGGAGCATCAAAACGTATAGCGTTGCGAGCGGATATGGATGCTCTCCCGATTCAAGAACTTACCGATGTCCCCTATAAATCTAAGATTGATGGTAAAGCGCATTTATGCGGACACGACGCACACACGGCGATGCTCATCGGTACAGCCCGAATCCTTTCGGAACTCCAAAGCAATCTCAAAACACACATCAGATTTGTCTTCCAACCGAGCGAAGAGGCATTACCGGGCGGGGCACCCGCCATGATTGCGGATGGCGCATTAGAAGAGGTCGATGAAATCTATGGAATACACGTCTTTCCACTCTATGCTGTTGGAGAGTATGCCACGTGTCCCGGTCCAATGCTCGCGCAGTCCGATACCTTTAAGATTACATTGACAGGAAGGGGTGGGCACGCTGCGTTTCCGCATCTTACTGTTGATCCAATTGTGATTGGGACGCAGTTTGTAACAGCGATTCAGTCTATTATTGCGAGAAACGTTAATCCTTTAGATTCGGCGGTTGTGAGTGTCACCCAATTTCACGGCGGAGAGGCGAATCTGCAAAACGGACTTGCAGGTGCAGCACTTAACGTCATTCCTCCGAGCGTACTAATAGGTGGAACAGTGCGCACACTCCAAAAAGAGGTACAGACACGAGTTCGCGGACAGTTAGAGAGCCTTCTTGCAGGATTAGCGAATGCCCATGACGCAACCTACACCTTTGATTACCAAGAGGGGTATCCGGTAACTTACAATCATGAACCTTGTGTGACCACTGCTGTGGATACGGCGCGAGAATTGGTTGGTGAAGATAATCTCATATTTCCAGTGTCTCCGATACTTGGTGGTGAGGATTTTGGATACTATTCACAGAAGATCCCCGCCTGTTTCGTTATGGTAGGTGCGGGAAATGAAGAGAAGGGCATCGTGAATATGTGCCATCATCCACAGTTTGATATCGACGAAACCAGCATGATTTATGGCATGGCGTTGCTCGTAAATCTGGCGATGCTCTGATATTCGGAGTGTTAGGAATCTCACCTAATGGAATTGAAGAAAGACAATTCTGCCTCAACACCGAGTCCACAGCCACATCTATCAGTCGGCACCCTCACCTTGATGTTCACCGATATCGAAGGGTCAACACTGCTTTGGGAGAAGCACGACAACGAGGTTATGGCGGAGGTTATCAATACCCACAACACGATTTTGCGAGCTGCAAATTCGGCGTGGGGTGGCACAGAGATCCAAAATGATGGCGACGCTTTTTTCTTCATTTTTCCTACAGCAAGTGCTGCCGTTATGTGCGCACTTGAGATACAGTTAGTACTCAGTGCGTATCAATGGCATGATAGCATTGAGGCATTGCGTGTCCGCATCGGTATTCACACAGGTGATATGATACTGTTGGATGACAAATATCACGGAATGCCCGCGAATATTGCCAAACGAATTACGGATGCAGGACACGGTGGACAGATCCTGCTCTCCGCTGTGACGCATGCGCTTGTTAAAACGCAGTTTCCACCTGGGAGTTTCATCGCACTCGGCGAACATCGGTTGAAAAACATTCAGCATCCGGAAGCGATTTTTCAATTTCACGCGCCGCAAACCTCTATTTTAAAAATCATTGGTGAAGAAAGATGGCAAGCAGCTTTCAGTAAAGCGACACGAGAGGACATACCGCAGGATGGAAAACCAGCAGACAATGCTCCTATTCCCGAACTACAAACTGAATTCCCACCGCTGAAAACTGTTAACAATTTGCCCAATAACCTACCAGCACCTATAAACAGTTTTATCGGTAGAGAAACCGAAGTCCGCCGTATTACCGAATATTTCACTGATAGGCAGGATCGACTGGTAACATTGACTGGACCTGGAGGTATCGGCAAAACGCGTCTGTCCGTACAAGTTGCAACGGAGCTTCATGACACTTATCCTGATGGTGTGTGGTTTATTGCGTTAGCTGATTTGAAACAACCTAAGCATGTCATCACGGAGATCGCGACGGTTCTCGCGCTTCCCTTGAAATCAACACAGGATGTCATGGAACAGGTCGTTTCACATCTTTCAGGGAAAACACTGCTACTGGTGTTGGACAATTTTGAGCACTTGATGGAAGCCTCCCAAGATATCAAGACGTTATTGCTTAGATGTCCGACCTTATACTGTTTAGCCACATCACGGGAACCATTAAAGATCGCGGGTGAACAGCGATTCGTCGTGTCTCCCTTATCTGTTCCATCGGAAGACGTAGACTATGAGGACCTCCATCATTATGAAAGCGTTCAACTCTTTTTGGCGCGAGCAGAAGCAGTCGCACCGGACTTCCAATTAACAACTGACAATGCCAAAGCGATTGGCGCGATTTGCCGGATGGTTGATGGGATTTCCCTCGCGATTGAACTCGCTGCAGCACGCGTTCGCGCGATGACACCACAACACATCCTTGATCGCCTCAAGGTTTTATTTGAAAGCCCATCATCAAGTAAGTCATCTGCATTTCTTTCAACAAGCAATCGAGACGTACCAGCGAGGCACCAAACCCTTAATGCGGTGATTGACTGGTCCTACGAACTCTTAGAGCCAGAGGAACGACTTCTGCTTTGTCAACTTGCGTTTTTTTCAGGTGGATTCTTCTTGGAAGCCGCTGAAACTATCTGTAATTCAACTTGTGTTGATGCCGAACAGGATTTGCCCTATACAGAAACAATCGACCTCATTTTTAATTTGCACGATAAATCGCTACTCATGACTGAGGAATATTTGACGCGAACCCGCTACCGCCTTCCTGTTCCGTTACAATTGTATCTTCGGGAGAAGAAACACCCCTCTGGATTCAGAGAGGCGCATGCACACTATTATCTTACATTCGCACAAGAACAAGACAGAAAATTAGAGAGTACTGAACAAAGCGATACACTTTCAGAAATGGCGATTGAACTCGATAACTTTCGTGCCGTTTTTGGGTTTGCCCAGGAAAATAATAAGTGGCTCCTGTTTGGACAGCTTGCTGTTGCTCTCTCGGAGTTTTTCTATATACGTGGGTTATGGAATGAAGGGTTGGGATGGCTGAAACAAGCAGAGAACGAATTGCACCAGCGACTTGGCGAGCGTCAAGGATTAGAAGATACGCCTGAAACGGACGAAATGTCGGTCCAGCTGACAATAGCGGAACTTCGAGTGGCTCTCGCAAAATTCTATAATGCTCGACAAGAATGTGAAAATGCTCAGCAATTATGTGAAAATGCCTTACAAGTTTTCAGAACGATAGGTCAGCAACTCGGTGTCGTCAAGGCATTGAATCTTCTCGGCATTATCGCAAGGTATCAAGAAAAGCTTGAAGAGGCGAATGCACACTTTACCGAAGCCTTAGAGATAGCGAAAGTATTAGGCGACAAATGGCATATCGCCTTCGCACTGAACAATCTGGGACTCACAGCGTATGATCGTCGCCATTTTGAAGAGGCGAAACTACATTATACCGAAAGCCTGAGTCTCGCGCGTGAACTTGGAGACAAACGAGGTATTGCCTATGCCCTCAATAATCTTGGGAAAACCGTCCAGCAGCAAGGTCTACGACAGGAGGCGGGACACTACTATACCGAAAGTCTACGCCTCACTCGTGAACTCTCTACTTCCAGCGCGGGTCTTCCCTATCTGCTGGATAGCCTTGGTAAGGTAGCACTTCGTCAAGGTAAACACGAGGAAGCGAGGCACTACTACACCGAAAGTTTGGAGTCCCGCAAAGAGAGTGGAAACCCCCGTGAGATCGCAGACTCACTCTATGAATTCGGACGGCTGGCTCACGCGGAAGGCGAATTTGAACAGAGCCTGTGTCTCTTTCTCAGGGTAGCGTCAATCTACGCGGAAACCGGCGCGACAACGCCGTTCCATGTAAATTCAGTCAATGATGCTATCACTGCATTAGAGGTAGAACTCGGCAGCGAAGAGGTTGAAAAACTCAAATCGGAGATGGAAACGCGAACGCTTGAGGAGATCGTTAACACGTGTCTAAATCAGTAAAAATGGATACCACAATCCAACAACGAATCATCTACCTATTTATTTTATTTCCATTGTTTCTTATTACAATTGGGGATAGTTCGGACACTTTCGCTCAGGTTCCGGACGTTCCACGCACACCAACGGTGCCTCTCATATCAGACCCAATTGAAGCTGCGCATGACCATTACCATGAACGTCGGTATACAGAAGCGATTAAGATGTATGAGGAATTGCTTGAGAAAGGCATCCCAAGAGATACGGATACCTACATCCCACTTCGGCAAAGCCAAAAGGATTCAATCCGCTTGATGCTTGGGCAAAGCTATGCCAAGATCGGTGAGGACCCTGCGGCACAACGCGTCTTTAAAGAGATTATTGACGAAAATCCCGACGGTTCTTATGCCACGCAAGCAGTCCATCGGTTAGGGAATCTCTATTGGCAGCGCTATCAGTTTAGAGAGGCGATCAGGCAGTGCAAGCAAATTCTCAACCAACATCCACACACAACTGCCGCCGCCACCGCTGCTTATCTCGTTGGACAATACCAACAAACAGAGGGTAACTCCGAAGAGGCAATAGAGAGTTACAAGGACTTTCTCAACAACTTCCCAAGTTCACCGTATCGCACAAGTGCTGTAAGTCGGCTTATCCAACTTTATATGACGAGTCAACGCTATGCAGAGGCTGAAAAACTGATTCAAGAGCGACTGAAACAGTACCCAGACGATACGACTTTACTGGAGCAATTGGCGGAGCTTTACCAACAGCAGAATGCCTATCCAAAGGCACTTGAACTTTATCGGAAGGCGATTGAGCGGAATCCTACCAACGCAACCCTCCGCAGAAAATTAGGGGCACTCTATGCGGAAACCGGTAGAACTGACCAAGCGGTAACCGAATGGAAAAGACTTGTTGCAGATGAGACAAATCAAGGAGAGCAGCATCAACAGCTTGGGGCTATATACCTCTCCCATAAAATGTATCCAGAGGCAATCGCAGCGTATCGAAAAGCCATTCGATTGCGTCCACAGAACGCTTACCTCTACACGCAGTTAGGGGCAGCTTATAAAATCCAAGGGCAAATTGAAAGAGCTGCATCGGTCTACATTGACGCGTTGCAACAGGTTGGGCTTGCTGAGAATCAGCGCGAATCAATCTGGGGTGTTATGCTCGAAATTTATGAAGGTGTCCGACACAAATCCCTACAAGAGAAACTTATTGCCCAACTTCAAAAGCAGCGGTCCCGAGCACCGCGCAATCCGAACATTGTTATGACGTTAGGGGAACTCCTTTTCTATGCTGGGAAGGTCCCACAAGCACTTGAAACGTTTAGGCAGCTCCATAGAAGTCATCCGACTTACATCGATACAGCACTCAAGAAGTATGCGCGGGTACTCGAACGAAACGAAAGTCCGCGAGCCGTTGACTTCCATAAAGCACTGATAACGGGATCCATAGATAAGAAACGCATCAGAGATGCCCGTTCCGACCTCGCGGGACTTTATCAGAAAATGGAGCAGTGGAGCGATGCGGTCGCACTTTTAGAAAAACTGGTTGAGAACCGGGAGGCTACCGTCAAAAACAGGTTATTGCTTGGAGAGTTACAATTGCACGGCATGCGTGCCCCGAAGGTCGCACAAAAGACATTCCAAGCCTTACTCACGCAACGTTTGGTTACGACCCAATTGGTAGAAGCGCAATTGGGTTTGGCAGCGTGTCATATTTTACTGAAACGCTATACGCTTGCGAGAGAAGTACTTGAACCTATTGTCAATCGAACCAACCGTTTCCGAGCCACTGCCCACAAACTGATTGGCGATTCCTATTTTTTCTCTGCAGACTTTGACCAAGCCATCAAGGAATACAACGAAGTCATCCGAATTTCAAAATCCGATCAACTCACAAACGACGCGCTTGAACGAATTGTCCTGATTCAGACTCATTCAGACTACCTTAAAATCCCGCTCACAGATTATGCGATGGCTGTGCAACTCTATTTAAGTGGGCAAACGGAAGATGCCTTGCAGCAATGTGAGCGGACACTTGAAGTCTATCCGCAAGCCACAATTGTAGACGATATATGGTTCTTCATCGGTAATATCCACCGCGAAGAATCCAAAGCCTCCGAAGCAATCAAGGCATACCAACAAGTCGTTGCGCAGGAAAGCCTTATCGCCGCGAAGGCATTGGTGAACATCGCTGAAATTTATCGACAAAAAGCCGATTTCGACAACGCTGCTGCGACGTACACCACACTCATCACGGACTATCCTGAAAATATTATCGTCGTCTATGCGCGCCAGCAACTCGGTGAAATTATGAAACTCCAGCAAAAGAAATAACAGATAAAAACCGAAAACTGAATCCCTCTGCCCTCATCTTCAAAACAATTGAAATCCGAGGCTAACTTGTGGTAAAATGATTAAGAACTATTTCTAATACAAAGGAGTTAGCAGATGCCCCACCCTGCTCACAATCTCTTTAATACGCGCCAAACCCTCGAAAGCGGAGGGCTTGCGTGCAACTATTATTCGCTGCCTGCCTTAACAGAAGCGGGTATCGGGTCAATAACCACTTTACCGGTCAGTCTCCGCATACTACTTGAATCTTTATTGCGAAATTACGATGGACACCAAATCACAGAAGAAGATATTGTGAATTTGGCAAATTGGAACGCGCGTTCCCCAAAAGCCGCGGAGATTCCGTTCAAACCAGCGCGCGTGGTGGCACAAGATTTCACAGGTGTCCCACTTGTTGTCGATATTGCTGCGATGCGTTCCGCTGTTGCAGAACTCGGTGGCGAGGCCAGGATGATAGAACCGCTTGTTCCTGTCGATTTAGTCATTGACCACTCCATACAGGTTGATGCGTACGGTTCTGAAAACGCATTCCAGTACAACACGCAACGGGAATTTGAACGTAACAAGGAACGTTATGAGTTCCTCAAATGGGGGCAACAGGCATTTGAAAAGTTCAATATCATCCCACCGTCTATCGGCATTGTACATCAAGTAAATCTGGAATACCTCGCGAAAGTTGTTATGACAGAAGACTCACTCACCTATCCAGATACTGTTGTCGGCACCGACTCGCATACCACGATGATTAACGGTTTAGGGATCGTCGGGTGGGGCGTAGGTGGTATTGAAGCGGAAGCAGCGATGTTAGGACAACCGGTTTACATTTTGACCCCTGAAGTCCTCGGTGTTCATCTGAAAGGTGAACTCCAAGAGGGTGTAACCGCCACAGATTTGGTGCTGACTGTGACGCAACGTCTCAGAGCCGCTGCTGTTGTTGATAAGTTTGTCGAATTTTTTGGTGGGGGTGTAGAGGCTCTCTCTTTACCTGACCGAGCGACGCTCTCCAATATGTGCCCCGAATACGGTGCGACGATCGGATTCTTCCCTCCTGATGCAGAGACGATGCGATATCTCCGTCTCACTGGGCGCGATGAAGCACATGTTGACATGGTAGAGGCTTATCTCAAAGCACAAGGTATCTTCGGTATCCCACGCCTTGGAGAGGTTGAATACTCCGATGTTATCGAAATTGATCTCGCTGACATCGAACCGAGTATCGCCGGACCGAAACGTCCGCAAGATCGTATTGCCTTGTCCAATGTCAAAGAGACCTTCACGGAACTTCTGTCCCGTCCTGTCGCGGAAGATGGATTTGGTGTCTCAGAAAGCGATGGCGATGGCAACGGTATAACGCACGGATCGGTTGTTATCTCTGCGATTACCAGCTGCACGAACACAAGTAATCCCTCTGTGATGATTGGTGCCGGACTGCTCGCTAAGAAAGCTGTTGAAAAAGGGCTGCGTGTCCCGGATTACGTCAAAACGAGTTTGGCACCTGGTTCGCGCGTCGTAACCGAATATCTACAGAACACCGGTTTGTTGCCTTACTTAGAAGAACTCGGCTACAACGTCGTAGGCTACGGCTGCACAACCTGTATCGGTAACAGTGGCCCACTCAACGATGTCGTCCAAGAGGCACTTAATAAAGCAAACCTCGTCACTGCGAGTGTCTTGAGTGGCAACAGGAATTTTGAGGCACGTGTGCATCCGGAGATAAAAGCCAATTTCCTTATGTCGCCGCCGCTCGTTGTCGCTTATGGGATAGCAGGACGCATCGACATAGACTTTACCACAGAACCGCTGAGCCATAACGAGACTGGTGAAGCCGTTTTCCTAAAGGACATTTGGCCCACTCGCCAAGAGATTGCCGAGATGATCGGTGCAGCCGTTGACCGACGGACGTTCCGCGAGATGTATGAGTCGATCGGTAACCAAGCACCGGAATGGGAAGACCTCACTGGTGCAACTGGTGTTCTCTATCCATGGAACGAAAGAAGCACCTATGTCCAGCACCCGCCGTTCTTTGAAGGGTTCTCCCGTGAACCTGCTCCTATTTCGGATGTCGTGGATGCGCGCATCCTTGGTATCTTCGGGGATTCTGTCACCACCGACCACATCTCCCCAGCAGGCGCAATTGCCGCAGCGAGTCCAGCAGGACACTACCTCCAAGAACATGGTGTTGAGGCGCGAGATTTCAATACCTACGGTTCCAGACGCGGGAACGATCGTGTGATGAGTCGTGGCACCTTCGCCAACCGGCGGGTCCGCAACTTAATGACACCCGATGTGGAAGGTGGATTCGCTGTTCAGTATCCAGAAGAGACGCAGACGACGATCTATGAAGCAGCGCTCCACTACAGTGGAAACGGAGTGCCAACCGTCATCTTCGCTGGACAAGATTACGGTATGGGGAGTTCCCGCGATTGGGCAGCAAAGGGACCCAAACTTTTGGGAGTCAAGGCTGTCGTCGTGGAAAGCTTTGAACGCATCCACCGCAGCAATCTCATCGGTATGGGTATCCTGCCGTTGCAGTTCAAAGACGGCGAGAACGCCCAGACACTCAATCTTGATGGCAGCGAGATTATCAGCATCACCGGATTTGCCGATGATCTCCAGCCGGGACAAATGGCGACAATGAGCATCGTCCGGTCAAACGGTGAGACCGAGACGACAGAATTGTTAATCAGGATTGATTCACCCGTGGAGGTAGAATACTACAAACACGGCGGGATTCTGGATTACGTGATTCGGAATTTCTTGTCCGCCTAATAGACCTTTTCGACCACGGTAGGTGCGGTTTCCCAACCGCACTATAACTGTCAATTTTAGAAAAAACAACCGTTGCAGCCCCAGGCCGGTAGGTGCGGTTTTGCGGTGTACGCACCTGCCCCCTTGATGAGGGGGATAAAGAGGGGTTGCGATCAGCATTCCCAGCCGCACCGGATCTTACACGCAAATCCTGTCTGCCCAAAGAACCCTCTTCAGTCCCGTAGGGTTTATTTGCTTGGGTGTTTCTGCTGTATCTGTGTAGAAACACGTATAGAAAAAACAAAAAGCCCTGTAGGGGCGGCATTTGCAGATGTGCTGCGACAAATAGCGAAAAACATCCGTAGATTGAACAGCATATAAAATTTTGAAGTATAAGGAGCAACACAATGCCATATTCTGATTATCCGCATGGGACTATCGCCGCCCGCGGTGAAGAGATTTATCATCATCAGCTCCGTGAAAAAATCGAACCAAAACACACAGGCAAGTTTTTGACTATTGATATCGAAACAGGGGACTATGAGATTGACGCTGACGAGGTGGCATCCTCAATGCGACTCCTTGAAAAGCACCCTGAGGCTGTCATCTACTGTTTGCGAATTGGATTTCCGGCAGCTCATCGAATCGGCTGATATTCTGCATGATAAGCACTACACCTGCTCAGACCGTCCCAGAGATCGCTGAAAAAGCATTAGCTGCCACCGTCTATTTAGAGATACAGGATAGCAACGGCAAAACACTTGGTTTTGGCAATGGCTTCTTTGTCAAATCCAACCTCATCACCACCAATAAACGCAAGAATGTAAGCCTGAATATTGAAGCATAATCCATATATAGCGGAAAAACATGTCGTTTCCAACAAAACTAACACCGTCAATCCTCTTAATCCTCCTTGTTTTCACCATCGGATGCGGTCGAGACAGTCATATAGAAACTCTCATCATAGGCCCCTATACCGAAACCTGCCAAGGGTTCATTGAGCAGCAGTGCTACCTTGAATTCAATGAGGAGAGCCAGGAATGGGAGTTTTTCTACGAAGGCATACAAGGATTTGACTTTGAGCCGGGGTATATCTATACGCTAAAAGTCAGACTTGAAGATAGAGGGACAGAGATCCAGGATGTTGGACGGTATGCCTACCATCTCGTAGAGGTAATAAGCAAAGAAGAAGCACCCGTAGATGAAAGACCTCCGCGAATCCCATAGAGATATTGACAACACAAAATAGTAATGCTTATCTTTGTGAGGCAGACAACAATACTTTTTCAACGGCAGTGGGCAGATGAATTAAGTAAAAGCGGTTGGATGCATAAGCGTATTCTTCCCCACTTTCATCTATAACGCGCAAATATCCCGCAGCCATAATTTCGTCATCAGGGACCACTTGATACAACTTTCCGATCTCCAGAGAAGCAGCGTATCCATCATTATTCAGACACAACCCAAATTGGGGCAATTGGTTTTCTTTTATCGCCATCGTTAATTGAAAAGTGGGAGGCGTACACTGCACAAAAAGTGCGGTTAGAAACCGCCCCTACCAAGGATTACATCTGCTATCGTCCATGAACAGCTCGTAAATCTAACCGTGCGTCTACATTGTCCGACACGGCGTTTGTCCAATCCACATCGTCAATGCTTTGTAGGCTCATCAATGCAACGTTCACCATCGGGTTCGAGAGGGAATAGTTGAGTAGAAAACTATCCACATCAACATTCGCCATTTCGTTGGAGAAGCAGTGTTTCATGAGGTTCTGAAAGGCATTACTGGTGGTAGAACGCATCAGCACGATGCCCATCTCCTGTGCAACAGCATCAGGGATAACACCGCGTCTACCGAATGCATCGCAGGTGCTCTGATACATCAGGTTATAGTGGATCTGCATCATGTCAAACTCGCCGGTAGCAATAAATTGCTCTGTCCCACCTGATGGACCGTCCGCAGAGAAGCCGATGAAACGAACTTTTCCATCTGCTTTCAGTTTGAGATACGCCTCCAACCCACCTTTATTGAGAATGGTGTCAACATCGTCGGCATAAAACCAACCACCGTGGAACTGCAGGACATCGATATAATCAGTGCCGAGGCGTTGTAGACTCCCTTCCACATCGGCGGCGATACCATCCGGATCATAAGCTTCCGTCTTCGTGGCAACGATGCACGATTCTCGCCGTCCCGCAATTGCCTTGCCGATAATCGTTTCACTGTACCCTCCACCATAATCAGGGGCGGTATCGAGATAATTAAGCCCACAATCCATAGCGTAGTGGAGCATCTTAACGAGCGATGTCTCATCGTGCTCTGGACGAACCCTGCCCCCACCGTATCCAATCTCTGAGACGCTAAGTCCTGTTTTACCGAGTGTGCGATACTGCATAATAAGCGAATCTTCTCCTATGCAAGTTGAGAGACGCACTTGCAAAGCGCATCTACTGGAAGTTACACATAATCCATCTGCGAAATACGACTCTTATTCCCACGAATTGTGCGATTGCTCGGCTTGATGCAATCCGCGCCAAATAAACCCTCTACCTGCTCAATAACTTGCGGTTTATACGCGACATTGTATTTCTCACCACACCGCGCGATAACTTCGCCATAACGGGGACTCATGAGGCGTAAAATCAGATCGTGGTCGCCTTTGTTGGCACGCGCAATTTCCTGAAGAGCTGCCAATTTCTGAGTGTTTTCAAGGTCAGATTCTGGAATCGTTACCTCAAGCGCAGATGTCTGCTGCTCACTAACAGACTCAATATCCAATATTTTGTCCGCTTGGAGCTGCCGCACCTCATTCTGCGTATCCTCATCAGAATTGTTGCGGCTTCTTTTATCAAGCTTGATAGTTCCACGAATCCAAACCACTTTTCCTTCTACGAGCTCAACAGCGTTTTTGTAGGCATCTGGGAAAACGACGACTTTTACGGTATCTTCTAAATCCTCCAATTCAATGACCGCCATGGACTCTCCTTTTTTCGTGGTGTGATTGTTCACTTCCGTGATCATACCGGCCACATCAACCTCAGAGTCAATACGGTGTCCATTAAGGGTTTGGGTGCTTACACTCGTGTAGTTTTCGATGATGTCGCTATATTCTTCGAGCGGGTGTCCAGAAACATAGAAACCGAGCTGCTCCTTTTCTCGCATAAGTCGTTCCAACGGGTCCAATTCGGGTGCTGCTACGAGTGCTACGGTTGCCGTCGGTGCTTCTTCTCCGTCTCCAAAGAGACTCATCTGTCCACGATCGCGTTCCGCTTGTGCGTTCTGTGCTGCTTTCATGATATTCTCTAAACTCGCCAGGTATTGCGCGCGATGTCCTTCAAGCGAATCAAATGCACCGCTCATAATCAGGCTTTCGACAGCACGTTTATTGACCTGTTTCGTATCCACGCGCTCACAGAAATCCTGTAGCGATGCGAACGAACCACTTTTTTCCCGTGCCTCCACAATTGAATCTATCGCGCCATCACCCACACCTTTTACAGCAACAAGCCCGAAACAGATATCGTTACCATCTACCGTGAATTCTCTCTTACTGGTATTGACATCCGGTGGGAGCAAATTGATTTCCACCTCCAAAAAATCAGCAAGTTTTTTGCATTCGGCGCGGTAACGGGTAACTTTCCCTGAATCGCCTGCCTCTCCGGTCATCATTGCCGCCATAAATTCGTGTGGATAATAGGTTTTCAGATACGCCATGTGGTATGCTAACATTGAGTACGCAACGGTGTGGGACTTGTTGAAAGCATAGCCCCCGAAGGGTTCAAGTAGATCGTATATCTCCGCTGCGTCCTCTGAGCGGATTCCCTTTTCGGCCGCACCTTTGATGAATTTTGGACGCTGTTCCTTGAGCAGGTCTACTTTCTTTTTTCCCATCGCATCGCGGAGTATATCCGCCTCACCCAGCGTAAAGCCTGCCATATCGCGCGCGATTTGCATCACCTGCTCCTGATAGATACACACCCCGTAGGTGTTTTTGAGTGCATTTTCAAGAGACGCATGCAGATACTCGACTTTTTGCAATCCGTTCTTTCGGTCTATAAATTGTTGCATCATACCGCTTTCTATCGGTCCGGGACGATAGAGCGCGGGGATTGCGGAAAACTCCTCAAAGTTATCCGGTTTGAGTTGGGTAACGACCCGATACATACCAGCGGAGCCTTCTAACTGGAATAAGCCTGCAATGAGTCCTTCACTGATGAGCGAGTAGGTTTTTTTGTCATCAAAGGGGATCTCTTCCAGTTTAATGTCCTTGTTGTGATTGGTCTTAATCATCTGTAGGCAGTCGTACGTCTCAGTAAGGCTGCGTAAGCCGAGGAAGTCAAATTTGACGATACCGACACCTTCAACGGTTTTACCGTCAAACTGCGCCGCGACCTGGTCATGTTTATCCTTGAACAGTGGAACGTAATTTGTCAGTGGACCATTTGAAACCACAATCGCGGAAGCATGGCAGGAGACATGACGTTTCGTACCTTCAACGGCTTTGCTGAGATCCATCAACTCACGATATTCAGGACGGGCAGCACGTTCTTGAAATTCCGGCACCTGTTCTAAGGCATCATCAAGTGTTATACCGGGGATGGATGGAATTAGATCTGTTAAACGGACAACATCTTCAAGAGGCATCTCAAGTGCGCGTCCAACATCTTTGATCGAAGCTTTTGCCCCCAATGTGGCGAAGGTAGCGACTTTACCCACAGAATCTGCACCGTATTTTTGGACAAGATAATCAATAACATATTCACGGGCGCGATCGGCAAAATCAATGTCAATATCGGGCGGGCTGATACGTTCAAGGTTTAGAAACCTTTCAAAGAGACAATCATAGTCCATCGGGTTGAAGGTAATCACATCGAGCGCATACAACACAAGACTGCTCGCAGCAGAACCGCGTGCGGAGAGTGGATACCCCTGTTTGTGCGCGTATTTAACGTAGTCCCACACAATGAGGAAATAACCCGGATAACCGGTTTGACCAATAATATCCAGCTCATAATCGAGTCTTTGGCGAATAGGTTCTGAGAGTTCACCACCGTACTTTTCGCGCAAGCCTTCGTAGCACAGCTCCTTGAGATAACTTGCGTTTGTATGTCCTTCAGGTACCTCATATTTCGGCATCACACTCTCGCCATAGTCGAGCTCCAGTTTACACCGATTGGCTATTTCAAGCGTATTGCTGATGGCTTCCGGCGGATAATCCTTAAGTGCCTCCCGCATTTCGTCAACACTTTTGAAGTAGAAGTGATTGTCGAACCGCAGCCGTTGCTGGTCATTGACGGTCTTCCTTGTCTGTGTACAGAGAAGGACATCGTGCATCTCATGATCAGATTTGCGGAGGTAGTGGCAATCGTTTGTGCCAACGAGCGGAAGATTGAACTCTTTCGCCAACTGAACCATTACTGGATACGCCTCATGCTCCTTGTCAATATAATGGTTCTGAACCTCAACGAAGAGGTTCCGTTCTCCCATTATCTCCATCAATGTTTTGAAGTGTTGGATGCCTTCTTCTCGCCGACTTGAGCAGAGGAGTTGTGGCACCTGTCCTTGGATACACCCTGTCAGTGCGATGATTCCATCACGGTATCCACGCAGGATGTCCATATCAATGCGCGGTCTACTATAGAACCCTTCTGTGTATCCAAGTGATACTAATTTCAGAAGATTCTGGTAACCGGTTGCATCCTCTGCAAGCAGTGTGAGGTGGTAAGGACCGCCTTGCTCCTTTTTGCGTTCTGTTCGTTTACCGGGTGCGACATACACTTCACAACCGACAATTGGGTTGACTCCCGCCTCTTTCGCTTTACTGTATAATTCCCACGCGCCGAACATGTTGCCATGGTCAGTGAGTGCGACAGCGGGGGCACTGTTTTCGACTGCCCAATCGACCATGGCCTCGATACGGCACGCGCCGTCAAGCATGCTGTACTCGCTGTGATTGTGTAGATGAACAAATTCGGATGCCATCCGTCCTCCAATTTTTAGGTGTGATCATTGAATATATTAAGAACTATGAAATCTTCTTTAATAATATCAAAAATATTCTAAAATTACCATAATAAATTTTCCCATGAACGCATTTCTAATTGTCCCTTTTCGCGGAAAAATTCTGCCATTTAACGCGGCGAAATTATATGTAAATCAGGTTTTTAGATTGACATACCCGTCTCAAACTTGGTATAATAAACGATATTATTTTTTATAAATTGCTCCCCAATCATACCTATCAATTGGAAAGGACACGTATTTTTCATCGCGGATTTTCGCGTTCAATTAGATGGACAAACCTAAACTTCTCCTACTGTTCTTAACCCTCTTTTTTGTGATGCTTGGGTTTGGCATCATCATTCCAAACCTCGCTTATTACGCCAAAGATATTGGGGCAACCACCACTGAAATCGCTATATTAATGTCTATCTATTCCGGTATGCAACTACTGTTTGCACCCCTCTGGGGTAGATTATCGGACAAACACGGCAGGAAACCTCTGATTCTAATCGGATTGCTTGGGAACGCTGCTGCCTTAGTTGGCTTCGGATTGGCGAAAGCCTATATATGGCTCTTGATTGCTCGTAGTGCGGCGGGTATCGCTTCAGCGGCGGTGCTGCCGAGCGTGATGGCTTATGTTGCCGACGTTACCACAGCAGAGGAGCGCGGCAGAGGCATGGGGTTAATGGGCGCGGCGATGGGACTCGGTTTCATTCTCGGACCGGCAATTGGCGGCATCATGGGAAGTCACGATATGCCGTTCTTTGTCGCAGGTGGTTTATCGCTACTTACGTTTCTCTTTGCATTTGTTTTACTTCCAGAATCGCTTCAGAAAGGTCTCACAAGTGAGGAACTCGAAGATCGGCATGAATGGGTCTCTCCGCGTGAAATCTTTCGCCAGACAACCTTGAGATCGCCGCTTACGCCCCTTTTTCTTGTCGCGTTTTTCTCAACCTTCAGCTTCGCAGGATTGGAGATGACTTTTCCGCTGTTCATCGAAGCGGGTTGGGATTATGGAGAACGGGAGATGGGGTGGATGTTTATGGTTATGGGCGCGATTGTTGTGCCATTGCAGGGTGGATTACTTGGAAAATTAATTAATAAGTTTGGAGAGCGGCGGATTATTCTTATTGGGTTGCTGCTTAACGCACTCGGCATGGTGCTATTGCTCACAGCATACTCCTTCTCATCGCTGACTTTGTATCTCACCATTACTGGTATCGGTAATCAATTGATCCGTCCGACGAATACATCGTGGATTTCCAAGCAGACACAGATTGGTCAAGGTGCAGCTATCGGTATTATGGATGCTTTTTTAAGTTTAGGGCGCATTTTGGGACCACTGCTTGGTGGGTGGCTCTATGCGAAAGAGGCGTATCCTTACGTAGTGCTGGCGGGCATCTTGGTCATTGCAACGCTCTGTCTGTATATCCCGTTACGCCGAGTTAAGGACGCAGTGGGACGCGCCTCCCAACAGTGAGTATCCCATTCTATTTTCCAGTCTCCAAAGATGGTAGACGGTGCTCAACACGCCGCGTGTTGTATTCACGCTGATACTGCCGATGTGCTTCGTCATCTGGATAATGCTCCGGTTCAGGATACGGATAGGCGGACATCCCATGAAACGGCAGCGGTTCAACCGTCTGTGATGTGAGCGTATTGATGTCGCCATCTTTGTCCCAACCGTCACTATAGAGGATAAAATCACGCACCCAACCTGCCTTCAATGTCGGCAGACGCGAGGCTTCAAATTCCACCGTGATTTCATCCCCGGCATTGAGAATAACGTACATATCGTCAACTTCCTGCAACAAGGGGTTGACATCGCCATAACGGGTGTAATACCCTGCGAGGTCCCGCCACTGCGCCTCTGTTGTTACCTTTTGGTAGTCGAACAGATGTGGAGCATGTGGATTCGGACGATACATCTCGGAAAAACCTCGGTAGTGTAAATCGGCACTATCCGGATTCAACGTCGTCATCTCTATGGGTACGTCTTGTGTCCCGACGGTAAAAAATGCCGCGTCCCAATAAATCTGCATATCGGTTTCGATCCGAACATGCCGGTCATCTGACAGAAATTTGCCGGTCAAATCGACGGTGATCGTCTTATTTTTACCAGCAGGTAATCCAATCATATCAATCACTGTTTTCCATTGTCCAGTTTTGTCCTTTACAGCAACTGATGGAAAACTGGGATTAATTTCAGGATTCTGGAACAGCGCAACATTGATACTGGTATCCGTTGGGAAAATCCATCCGCTGAGGAAGAGTGTCACAGGTGTATCGTTCGGTACATCGCCAAGATCAAGGACAATCGCATGCGGTTCAACAACACCTTGGTACGGACCGGGTGCGTGTTCAACGGCGTAATGATAATCGAACGTTTTCAGGGCATCGGATACATCTTTACCGCGGTGATCGACAGCAGATTTCGGGAATAGTTTCTCGGCAACACCGTAAACCTTGAAGTCCGCAAACGGCGGGGGCGTGTATTGTTCGTTTACAAAGATGTCAGTGTCTACTGGATGATCAACGGCTATGAGTTTGACCTCGTCGAAATAAGCAGTCTCCCACAATTCCTCTGTAATCTGAATGGAATATTTTCCTGATTTCGGTTGTATCTGCGTCCCTGAAATTTTCACAAAATCCTTTGTTTCATCAGGTGCGACAAAACCCATTGAGGTGACGAGTCCCAACGGGGCACGCCAGAGCAGATCGGTGACAAATTGATACTGTTCCCCATCGTAGACATAGAGGAACGGGCAGGAGCCTTTCAGAACCTGTTTCTCCAAGATGCGTTGCCTCGCTTGTGGTTTGACGATGTTCTGTGGCACGCCGTTTGTCCAGACGACGCGAACGACATCCGCAGCGTCAAACGCACCTAATCCGAAATGGGAGACCTGTCCCGTTACATATCGCAGTTGATAAAGATCGCCGACTTTCACCTCTAACTTCGAGCCGATGCCATCTCTATTGACTTTGTTATTTCCAGCAGCGATACCCTCCAATCGCACCTGTATCCAGTTATTTTTATTTCCACCGTTGTTTTGCAATACGCGGAGTTGTCCTTCATCATTGATGAAAAAGAGGTCGAGATCACCATCGTTATCATAATCACCAACAGCTCCAGCCTTCGCGCTCAAGAGAAGTGCACCACTCGTAGGAGTGATTGATCCTATCAACGGGTAAGGTTCACTAAACGTTCCAATGCCATCGTTCTGAAACAGGAACATTCCGTCTTGTCCGCTAACCCATACGTCAACGAACCCATCGTTGTCGTAGTCAATGTTTCTCAATAAAGCAGGAGGGATATCTTGGACGCTTGTCGGCACATTTGGGTGACTCGCAAAACTTCCGTCCCCTCTATTGAGGTAGATGTAAATCAAATCTGCTGTAGTTAAGAACAAGTCAAAATCGCCATCGTTGTCGTAATCAGCAGCGGCGGCTGCGATATAATGTACACCCTGTGGAATCCCTGTTTCAGCCGAAACTGCACGGAGCTTTCCTTGGCGGAGGTTATCGAAAAGGGTGCATCCAGTTTCACTGTGGAGAACAAAAATATCTATATCTCCATCATCATCAAAATCGGCAGAGATTATTTCGGTAGGTGTCCGTTGCACCAGAGACGCGTCGTCTGCGTCCATTGTTACAAAGGTTTGATCGCTAACGTCGGTGAACCTTTCATCTGCATCAGTTTTATCCGCATTATTCCGATACATTGTAATGTCGGTTCGTCCTGAAAAGAGATCGAGATCGCCATCATGGTCAAAATCAATAGGGAGAAGCACACCGGTCTCGAATTCTACCTTCTGATGTTTGACGAGGGGTGATGTTATCCATTTTCCCTCTGCATTCATTCGGAGGGACGTTATTCCTTCGCGAGTTTGCAGTAGAAATTCTTGTGTCCCATCTTTGTCCAGATCCGCGAATGCAGCGGTATGCGGTTGTAAAGCCTGTTGCTCTAATATCTCTTGAACCTGCTGAACAGCGACAAACTTTCCACCTGTATTCTGAAAGAGCATTCCTGTGAGTGTTGTATAGAGATCCAAATTTCCATCGCCATCGTAGTCAATCAGCGAAACATCTGTGGAACTCGTAGGCACGCCTTCTACGTCGGCAAGTCCGATTTGCTCGGTTACATCCACAAACGCCACTGTAATCGGTTCGCTCTGTCTGGCGGCGATCCGATCCTTAAATCCTGGACTGAATGTCTCTATCGGGTGCCCAAGGATGTCGGTTACCAACTCACCGATGCCTTGCTGGTAGCGCGGACTTGCCCGATGAACGTTCTCAAAAATTTTCATATTCCGCGTAGCAATCTTCAGATCACCCTGCTCTATTGCGTCTATGCCTTGTGTCAGATACATGAGTTTTTCTGGGTCAGTATCGCCTAAAAGGAGCATCAATTCCTGACAGAGTTCTCCAGCGGATTCCAGTTGCTCCTGTGCCAACAACGCCTGCGTCAACTTCAATAGCACGACAACATTCACCGGTGAACGGGCGTGAAGTTCCTGCAGATGTCGAGCTGCTTCCCGCTGCGCTTCTGGATCGTTCCGCTGTGCGGTATAGTGACGAACCAGTTTATAACGAAACTCCAATTCATCAGGTGCTAAACGCACGGCTTCCTTCATCGCCTCTACCGCTAAATCACGCTTTCCGTCTTGTAGCTGATAGACCTCAGACAGGATGAAATGTAACTGGCTATCCATCGGTGCAACAGCGATGCCCCGCTTGACCCATTCTTCGGCGGTATCCGCTTGCTGTAAGCGCAAATATGCGACAGCAAGATTTCCATAACCGATCGCTTCATTGGGCAGCAATTCAATAAGTGTCTTAAACGCCTCGACCGCCTTTGAAGGTTGCGATTCTTCGAGGTAAGCCAACCCTAAATTCTGCTGTTGAATCGCCTTTTCAATAATTTGGCTACTATCTGTCTCCTGTGCATCCGCTGTCCAGATAGCAAAGAACCACATCAACAGTAGCACAGACTTCAAACATTTTCTCACATTCGGAGACGCGAATCTAAATCTCATGCATTTTCCTCTTTCTGAATATCGTCTGCGGCTGCTCGGATCGCCTGTTGTATACTGTTCTGTCGGAGTTTGAGTGAGTCTTCAAGTTGTTTGAGGTGGAGAAGCCACGATTGCTTAGAATCGCCTTCCTCCTCGCCGAATCCATTTGTCATGGAGAGTCGAATATACTTTAAGCGTTCTGTCTGTAAAATCTTCATCTGGGCATCATAGTCCTCAATCCCAGATTCCAATAGAGAAATCAGTTCACGAATCTTTTCCAATGTGTGTCTCCTTTTAAGTTGCGTTTTGTGTAATTTGATATACCAAGTCAAGATGCAAAGATAGTTTATCCTATTTTATGTTTGTAATCAAATGAAAATGGGTTAGTTAGCAGTAGTCAACTTTCAGTTGTCAAAGGGTCTGAACACTTAACAACCTTAGTTGCAATGATTTGGCATTTGTGATAATATGTATAACATTAGACAGGCAACATTTAGTAGAGGAGGCGATTCAATGCCGAAAAAACCAATTGACCATTATGAACACCCAGACAAACGCGCGAACAACCCAACACAAGAATTGAGCGGGTTTGCCGAAGATGAAGAAAATGCACCCACCCGTTACCCGCGTGACACTGCATTAGATCCGCAACTCGTCTGGAAAGGCAAGGACCAGCAAAACGATACCGACCTGGAAGTTCAAGCCGTCCCTATCTACACGCAAGAACACATCCAACCGCAAGCCATTATTGAAAACCTCCGTACCCAAAAGCGGAAGGAATCGGACCAACCTGAAATGCTTTTTGAAGGGTTCAATGACCTGGACTTCAGCCAGCGGATTGAGTTCTACCAACACGAGCAGAATTGGCGTAACCGCTTTATCTCAGGCGACTCGCTTGCAGTGATGAACTCCCTCGCGGAAAAAGAGCATCTCAAGGGACAGGTGCAGATGATCTATTTTGACCCGCCTTACGGGATTAAGTTCAGTAGCAACTGGCAGGTCAGCACCCGAAAGCGCGAAGTCAGCGATACGAAAGCAGAAGACGTTACGCCACAACCGGAACAGGTGAAAGCCTTCCGTGATACGTGGGAACTCGGTATCCATTCCTATCTTACTTACCTACGCGACCGTCTGACCGTTGCACGTGAATTGCTCACAGAAAGCGGCAGCATCTTCATTCAAATTAGTGATGAAAACGTCCATCGGGTCCGGTGTGTATTGGATGAAGTCTTTGGAGATGCTAATTTTGTCTCCGCAATCACGTGGGTTCGCGCTGGCATGACATCTTCAGCCTCGTTAGCTGCAGTCTCGGATTATCTCTTGTGGTATACCAAGGATAAGGAACAGATGAAATATAATCAGCTTTGGATGCAGTGGGATGAACGCAATCCAGATCCTCTTCTTAAATCCTATGCGCAGGTTGAGTTGGAGGATGGAACGCGGCGCAGAATGACACGAGAAGAAACAGAAAATCCTGCCCTCTTACCTAAGGGGACCCGGCGATTTTTAGAAGTCCTGGCATCATCACAAACCGGTAGTGGTGCTACATCTAAATACGAATTTGAAGGCAGAGATTTCACACCTATAGGTAAAGATAGAGGTTGGCCGACAACTCATGAAGGTTTGAATCGCCTTGCAAAACAGAAAAGACTAACCGGAAGAAAACGAACTTTGTACTATATCCGATACACCACTGATTCTCCAGGTCGCGCTGTTACTAACTTGTGGACCGATACCTCAGGATCAACACCTGAACGAAGGTACGTTGTGGAAACGAATCCTAAAGTCATTCAGCGGTGCATACTGATGACAACCAACCCCGGTGATCTCGTCTTGGATCCAACGTGTGGCAGCGGCACTACGGCTTATCTGGCAGAGCAGTGGGGTAGACGCTGGATAACAGTAGATACGTCTCGTGTCGCGCTTGCATTGGCGCGTACCCGCCTTATGTCCGCCAAATATCCTTACTATCGTCTTGAAGATGCAAACGACATCAAGCAAGGATTTGCCTATAAAGCTGCACCGCGTGTCAGTTTATCAGACATGACAAATAACACAGAAATTGACGAGATCCACGCCGCGTATGCTGATAAATTGGATCCACTTCTCGAAATACTTAATAAAAAACAAGTGGACGGGGGGGTGAATCGTGGCAAGAGTGGGAAGTGCCAATTGAAACTGATCCGGAGTGGGATCCAGAATTTCAGAAACTGCATCGCGAATGGTTATCTCTCAAACGCGACCGACAACGCGAGATGGATGAATCTACAGCAAAACGCGCTACAAGCGAAATTCTCTACGATCAACCGTATGAGGACAGAAAACGGGTTCGCGTCACGGGCCCATTCACAGTTGAGAGTCTATCACCGCATCTTGTTCTGGATCCTTCGGATGACGAGGCGGACACGCCAACATCTGTCTCCGCCGAGGCTTCGCAAGATTATATTACGCATATCCTTGAGCATCTCAAAACCGGAGGTGTGCAAAGTCGCCTTCAGGAGCAGCGTATCACCTTCGACTGGCTGGAAGAACTTCCGGGTGAGTGGCTGCATGCGGAGGCGGTGCATACAGATACGAATGGCAATCCACAGAGTACCGCCATTAGCATCGGTCCGCAATATGACACAGTGGGCCGTCAGTGGATAGAGGAAGCTGCCAAAGAAGCTATGCGTCGCATTCCTAAGTTTGACATGCTCATCGTTATGGGGTTCGCCTTTGAGGGTTACACCGCCGATGAGGAGACACGCATGGGGCCCCTTACAATTCTTCCTGTCAAGATGAGTCCAGAGCTCATGGTGCGTGAACTCAAAAACACGGGTGAAGGGAACCTGTTCATGGTGTTCGGGGAGCCAGATGTGGAGATTGAAACGCATCAAGATGACACGGTCTCTGTGAAACTTTTAGGGGTAGATGTCTACGATCCGAGGAAAGGGATAATCCACTCTGATACTCCCAAGGATATTGCCTGCTGGTTCATTGACACCGCCTATAACGGTGAGGCGTTTTTCGTGCGGCATGCCTATTTCACAGGTGAGGATGAGCCGTATAAGCAGCTGCAACGCGCCCTGAATTCGGAGATTGACGCGGAGGCATGGGAAGCACTCTATCGGACAGAGAGTCTTCCGTTTGCAAAGCCTGAATCTGGCAAAATCGCAGTCAAAGTCATCAACCACTACGGCGACGAGGTGATGAAGGAGTATAAGATTTTGTAGCATAACCTGTTAGGTTGTGCAATTCTGAATCGCGGGTGACACGGATGTTCCTTGAATTTTCTCGTGAAACTACGTATAATAGAGTGAACACGGAGGCAGAAAAAATGTTTACACATATACGGATGAAAAACTTCAAATCGTGGAAAGACAGCGGCAAGGTGGAACTCGCGCCGTTGACAGGTTTTTTCGGGACCAATAGCTCTGGCAAAAGTAGTCTGTTGCAGATGTTGCTATTGCTGAAGCAGACTGCAGAGCATTCATATCCAGAGGAAGTTATCTTCTTCGGTGATGAGAATTCTCTTGTTAATCTTGGCAGCTTCCGTGAAGTGATTCATGGACATAAAGAGGAGGAGTTGCTTGAGCTAGAGTTTGGGTGTAAACTCCAAGAAGCCTTTGCAATAGAAGTTTTTGGGAAAGATTCCGAGGGATATCCCGTGGACGTTCCAATACCCATTGATAATTTCTCGTTTAACACGGCCCTCCGAGTAGACAAGTCCGAACTCAAGACTGAACGCTTTCGTTATGGTTTTGAATCTTGTGATATTCCGGAGATAAGATGGGAATCATATCATTTACATTACAAAAATTCGCTTGGGGAAGAAGAAAAAGTTACGATGTCACCAAAAAACTTCTATGGAGGGCCAGCATCGACAGCACCCCATGTTCTAAAACCGTTTTTTCCTGCGTTTGAAAATCTCTTTAAGCATGTTTATCCGCTCGGTCCAATCCGTGTTCAACCGAAACGTTCCTATCATTGGGAGGATAAAGATCCAACGGATGTAGGGTTGTGGGGTGATAAGGTCATTGACGCTCTCCTCTGTGCTCACATGCGCCGTGTGAAAATCTCTAAGAAAGGAGAAGAGGCAACAATTGAGGATCGGATATCCGAGTGGCTCCGAGAGATGGACTTGGCCTACTCATTTTCACTTGAGCCAATTGGTGCTTTGAAGGATGACAACTACGAGGTTCAAATCCAAAAAAGTGCCATGAGTCCGGCAGTGACATTGGCTGATATGGGATATGGATTAGCTGATGTGTTGCCTATGTTAGTTCTTTGTTACTATACGCCAGAGAGGTCAACCTTAATCCTGGAACAGCCCGGCATCCACCTCCATCCCAGGGCACAAGCCGATCTTGCGGACCTGTTGATAGAAGTTATCACGGAACGGAATCTTCAAGTTTTGATAGAAAGCCACAGCGAACACCTGCTAAATCGATTGCAACGGCGCATCGCGGAAGAAAAGATTTCTGCCTCTCAAACTGAACTCTATTTTTGTCGTAACGATGAAGGCGTGTCAAGAAAAGATCAACTGATAATAGATGAATTCGGGAACATTGAAAATTGGCCAGAAAACTTTTTTGGTGACGAGATGGGTGACCTATTTGCTATGACAGAAGCACAAAGAGAACGTCAAAAAAGTGATACAGAATTAATAAAAGGAACCAATATTGCGCCAAGCAAAGGATAAAGGCAAAGCAGGAATGTCAAAAGAGAGCGGAGGGTTAATGGACGCTGTTATCGTAGATACGAATGTGATCGTCATTGCAAATGATACGAATGACAAACGGGCAGATTGTAGAGATCGTTGTCAAGATCGACTTCAACAAATTATTGACCAACGTGAAAAGGTGGTTATTGACGACAGAAGGCGAATTTTGGGAGAGTACCAGAATAATACGCGTCCAAACACCCGAAAAGGAGTCGGTGATCTCTTTGTGAAAAGGTTACTACAAAATCTTGGAAACCCAGAGATCTGCGCAATGGGGCATATCACATCATTAACTGGAAACGGAACAGATTTTGAAGAATTTCCTGATGACACGGCATTAATCAATTTTGATCCTGATGACAGAAAATTCATTGCCGTTGCTCTGGCACACAAACGCGATAATGGACGAATCCCAACTATCTTATTGGCAATAGATAGGGGGTGGCTTCAATTTATAGCCGCGCTTGCAAACCACGGAGTCAGCGTTGACCTCATCTGTGATGAGGATATGCAGCGTCCACGCCAAGGAAGGAAAGGAAGATGATTACCCATATTAGAATGAAAAATTTCAAATCGTGGGAAGACAGCGGCGAGGTGAAACTCGCGCCGTTGACGGGCTTTTTCGGAACAAACAGTTCTGGAAAGAGCAGCCTGTTGCAAATGCTGCTTTTGCTTAAGCAGACTGTTGATAGCGATGAATTTATTTTCTTCGGTGATGAAAATTCGCTTGTGAACCTTGGTAGTTTCCGTGAAGCGATTCACCGACACCATCTCCAATCATATCTTGGATTTGAGTTGGCATGCAAATTTACTTATCCCCACTCCGCCTACGAAATTCCTGAGGACGGTTCTCCTTGGAAACGGACAATAGATCGGTTTGCTTTCGATAGCATGATTCAAATTAAAAATGGAAAATTAATCACTAAAAAACTCATGTATGGTTATGACCCAAAGGGTGTTGCAGAAATAGTTTGTGAGGAAGGGGCTGCATTTTTCCCAAACCAGCCGGAACACAGATATGCGCTGGAACTGAAAAACTGCTATGGTGAACTATTATCGTGGTCAAATGAAGTTGCAAAATCTTTAAGAGAATTCTCATCGGCGTTTGAAGAACTGTTTTTCCATGTTTATTATCTTGGTCCTGCCCGTGTTCACTCGAAACGTCGCTACCAATGGGAAGGTAGGCATCCTAGGCACATCAGACAGTGGGGGGATCAAACTGTTGAGGCCCTCCTCTCTGCCCGCGTGCGTAAATTGAAAACCTTTCATGAAGAAGCTGAGATACCTATTGAGGAAAGGGTTTCATATTGGCTCCAAGAAATGGAACTCGCTCATTCTTTTTTGCTTGATTGGACAAGTCAAGGTTCAACAGAATATGAGGTTCGTATTCAGAAAACCTCATCCAGCCCACCGGTGACGTTAGTTGATATGGGCTACGGATTAGGGCAGTTTTTACCAGTACTGGTTCTCTGTTACTATGCTCCAGAGGGGTCAACCCTAATTTTAGAACAGCCCGGCATTCACCTCCATCCGAAGGTTCAATCCCAACTTGCAGATCTCCTTATAGAGGTTGTTACCGAACGTAGACTTCAGATTCTAATAGAGAGCCACAGCGAACACCTCCTGACCCGGTTGCAACGGCGTATCGCGGAAGAAAAGATCTCCGTGGATCAAACTGCACTCTATTTTTGTCGGAATGATGAGGGGGTTTCGACGATCGAACGGTTAGATGTCGATGAATCGGGAAATATCAAAAATTGGCCGGACAATTTCTTTGGTGAGGTAATGGGTGACATGTTTGCCATGACTGATGCCCAAACGGAACGAATGACAAAACAGGATATGGAGGATTAATGGGCGCGGTTGTAATTGATACGAATGTGATGGTAGTTGCAAATGGGAAAGCCGCGGCACCGCAGGCGCGCTGCAAATGCATTATCCGTTGTCGGGCAAGGCTCGCTGAGATTCTCAGCGGTTCTGAAAGAATACTTCTTGATGATAAAAAGCGGATAATTCAGGAGTACAGGAACAACCTAAACGAAAAGGGACGTGGATTTGGAGATCGGTTTTGGCAAGAGTTGGTGAGAAGAATGTGGCGGGAAGGAGAGCAGGAAAAGGTTATCAGGGTACATGTTACCCCGTTGGAGGGAAATGGCACCGATTTTGAAGAATTTCCGAACGATGATGCGTCGCTAAAAGACTTTCACAAAAAGGATAGGAAATTTGTTGCCGTCGCGCTTGTGTATCAACGCGATTTTGGGCAAGAGGCACCAATCCTAAAGGCAGAGGATAAGGGCTGGGAGGAATTTCGTGACGCTCTTGCAACTCACGGTGTTCGAGTTGATTCTATTTGTGAGGATAGCCGCTAACGCTTCAACTAATAGAACCTAACCAGAGGAAATATTACGCAGCAAAAAGATATACATATACCTGAGAGGTTGAGATTCAAGAAATCTATGAATGCCAAGAGTTCTGCCGTATCTTGACAACCATAATTGAATTGGAGAATCGACATACCTAAAATGCGCACAGATAGGAAGTATCCACATGGCAAAAGTTACCATAGACAACCCAGTTATCAATAGTCCGTTTGAGGAACCGCAACGGCATTTCAAATTCAATGCGCGCGGCATCACCGAAGAGATCGCTGATGGCAGACGTAGAAGTGAATACTTCATGCCCTTCCCAAAACCGAAAAAGCAGTCGGGAGCGGCACAGGCGGCACAAATGCAATTTGAACTTCCGTCCCGAGATCTCCGGGAGGCGAATACCTTTATCAACAGCGTTCGGATACAAGTGGCAGCATGGCGGAGCAGCGGTTATCCCGGTGTAACCCCGACAACAAAACGGCTCCTTGAGCATTGGAACAATCCGGAGAACGAACCGCGCCTCTATTTCTGTCAACGTGAAGCCGTGGAGACTGCTATCTACCTCAACGAATATGAGAACAAACAGCGAAACGATTCTTTTTTCAATAAACTTGTAGAAGCAAATGAAGAAGCAAATCCAGACCTCTTCCGCATCGCTTTTAAAATGGCAACGGGTAGCGGTAAAACCGTTGTGATGGCGATGCTCATTGCGTATCACACGTTGAACAAAATCGCGCATCCGAGAAGTACACTTTTCGCGGATGCATTTCTGATTGTTACCCCCGGCGTAACGATCAGAGATCGGCTTCAAGTACTTTACCCTGAAAAACCGGAAAACGACTATAAAAAGATGAATTTGATTCCGCGTGCGGACTATGATACGCTCTGTCAAGCAAAGATCATTATCACCAATTATCACGCCTTCCAACGTCGTAAAAAAGAGGAATTGAGCAAAATAGGTGAAAAAGTCCTCGGTGATGGTGCGAAAAACTTCAGGGAAACCCCGGAAGAGATGGTGGTTCGCGTCTGCCGTGGGATCGGTAACAAGAAAAATATCATCGTACTGAACGATGAAGCGCATCATTGCTACCGTCCTAAAAAAGGTGAGGACTCTGCATCCACAGAAGATGAAACGCGATTGTGGATAAATGGGATTGAAGCCGTTAAAACAAAAATCGGTGTAAAACAGGTTTACGATTTATCTGCTACACCATTCTTTCTAAAAGGGTCAGGGTATTCAACGACTACGCCGAGTGGGAAGAAACTCAACGAAGGTGTCTTGTTTCCATGGGTCGTCTCCGACTTCGCGTTAATTGATGCGATTGAGTGTGGTATTGCTAAGGTCCCTCGCGTCCCGGTAGCTGATGATACAATGAGAGGCGATCCGATCTACCGCCGCCTCTGGGATACTGTACGTCCGAAACTCAGCAAAATCGCTTCTGACGGTGAACCGCAGCTCCCACAAGAATTAGAAACCGCACTCCAAAGTCTTTATAGCAATTACGAAAAGTCCTATGACTTGTGGCAGAAGGATCCGCACGGGTTAACCCCGCCTGTTATGATTGTCGTTTGCAATAACACAAAGGTCTCCAAACTTGTTTACGACTGGATCGCTGGGTGGGAGAAAAAGACTCCCGATGGTGAGGATGTCGTTGTCAAAGGTAACCTTCCGATATTCAACAATGAGGAAAACAGCACGTGGTGCGATCAGTTGAACACACTTCTCATTGATAGCAAGCAGCTGGAATCTGGGGAGGCACTGAAGGGAGCGTTTAAAAAAGCCTCCCAAACGCAGATTGAACAGTTCAAACGCAAACTAAACGTGGAAAAAGTCACAGATGCGGATCTATTACGTGAGGTGATGAACACCGTCGGTAAGAAAGGTAAACTCGGCGAAAAAATTAAGTGCGTCGTCTCAGTGTCAATGTTGAGTGAAGGATGGGATGCAAAGCGGGTGACGCATATCCTGGGGGTACGTGCCTTTAGCACGCAGCTGCTCTGCGAACAGGTTGTCGGCAGAGGTTTACGCCGCTCCAGTCATGATGTGGAAAAAACAACGATTGATGTCAAAGGAAAACAGGTCCCTTTGGAAACGTTTCCACCGGAATACGCTGAAGTCTACGGCGTTCCCTTCTCATTTATTCCGGCAACAGGCAGCGGTCGATCAATACCCCCGCTCCCTGTGACAGAAGTGGAAGCTCTCCCTGAACGGAAAGCAGCGTGTGAAATTACGTTCCCGATCATCGCCGGATATCGCCGCCAGGTCCCCCCTGATAAACTTGACGCAATTTTTACTGAAGAATCGCATTATCAACTCTCTACCGCGGAAATTCCATCTCTCATAGAAATTGAGGATATAACAGGGGGAACCAAAGAGGTCAAATTGCCCTATCTAACGAGGTTCCGAAAACAGCAAACTGAGTATTATCTCGCGAATATTGTAACGGACAGGCACCTTCGCGACGATGATAATGAGGCAAAGTGGTGGCTCTTCCCACAAGTTCTTAATATCACGCGCCGATGGATGAAGGAATGCGTCACCTATAAAGACAATATGCATCCGCAGTATTTTCAGATTGGCGAGATCGCGCGGAAGGCAGCATTTCGGATTTTTCAGGGAATTCTCAGGGCAGAGCAACAAGTTGAAAGAAACGATACCGAAAACGATTCTTCACCGAAAGGGTTTCTACCTATTTTCCGTGACAAAGAACGCACTGGATCGACTGAGGATGTCGCTTTTGAGACGACGCAGCCCACGTGGGAAACGCGGCCCGATAAGTGCCATATTTCACACGTCGTCGCGGATACAGATTCATGGGAACAGAAAACAGCACAGGCACTTGAGCAGATGAATGAAGTGACCGCCTACGTCAAAAACCACAACTTGGGTTTTACAATTCCTTACACCGACCACAATGGCGCAAGTCGACAATACGTTCCAGACTTTATCGCTTGCATCCGAAAAGGCGATAATATCGTCAATCTGATTCTTGAAACTTCAGGCAGGGAACGGGAAGATAAGGTTCAGAAGGTAAACACTATCAAAAATATGTGGTTACCGGCTGTGAACAACTATGGCGAGTTTGGAGAATGGGCATTTCTCGAACTCACAGATCCATGGGATATGCAGAATACCCTTCGAGAGTTCATGAGCGAATATGCGTCGTAATTACTACCTCTTGATACTCCTTTTTCCCGTTGTATTCTGGCTTGTCTGCTTCTTCCTGCTCCCGCTTGTTTCGGTATTTATCTACAGTTTTATAGAACGCGGAACTTATGGCGGAGTCCGATGGAATTTCACAATCGAAAACTACCAACGCCTGTTTGATGGACTGTATCTCGGTATTCTTTGGCGTTCGGTATCGACAGCACTGGTCTGCACTGCCATCTGTCTACTCCTCGGTTACCCATTTGCCTACTATCTGGCACGCTATAAGCCGAAACACCGGAGCATCTTATTGCTCCTCGTTGTTGTTCCGTTCTGGACGAACTTCCTTATCCGAACTTATGCGTGGATACTGATTTTACGCACCGAAGGACTCATGAACAGCCTTTTGGGATCGATATTTCCCAACTGGAGTCCATTAGAACTACTGAACACACCGTTCGCTGTGCAAATAGGACTTGTTTACGGATACCTACCTTTTATGATACTCCCCTTGTACGCAGCATTGGAACAATTGGATATGTCCTTGCTTGAAGCCGCGCAAGATTTAGGGGCATCACCGCGACGTGCATTTTGGCACGTAACCGTGCCGCTCAGCCTCCCCGGTATCCTCGCCGGATCCATGTTGGTTTTTATCCCGACGGTGGGGGCGTTCCTAACACCTGATCTCCTCGGTGGTGGAAAAGTGAGTTATATCGGTAACGTGATTGAACGGCAATTCAAAACGGCGAGGGATTGGCCCTTCGGCTCCGCGCTCTCATTCATGTTGATGGGTATAGTTCTGGTCGGTACCGTGCTATACTTCCGTGCTTTACAACAGGATGAACCCAAGTCAACCTAACCGCCTCCGTTAGGGCAAAATTAAAAAATGAGAAGGATTCTTGAAGCCAACATAGGATTAGTTTTTCTTTTCCTCTACGTTCCGATCTTAGCAGTCGTGGTTTTCTCATTCAACAGCGGCGAGCAGATCTCCGTTTGGCAAGGATTCACTTTCGGTTGGTATGCGAAACTGTTTGAAGATGAAGCACTATGGCGTGCCTGTAGAAATAGTCTTATGGTAGCAGGTGTTGCCACTGCCATCGCTACTGTTATTGGAACGGCAGCTGCACTCGCGATAGAGCGATACCGGTTCCGTTTTCGGACTGCCCTTGTGCGGTGCCTCTACCTCCCGATTATCATTCCAGACATCGTGCTGGCGATTGCGTTATTGACGTTTTATGTGCAAGTCCGTATCCCATTGGGTTTAATCACTGTGATTATAGCACACAGTGTTTTCAACATCGCGTACGTTACTATTGTCGTGCGGGCGCGCCTCCAAGGCTATGATAATACCTTAGAAGAGGCAGCACGCGATCTTGGGGCGAATGAGTGGCAGACGTTCTGGCGGATAACGCTCCCTCTCATCGCCCCCGGAATTATCGGTGGTGCGTTGCTTGCCTTCACGCTTTCCATAGACGACTTTGTCATTACGTTCTTCACTGCTGGTGTCGGTTATACAACCCTATCTGTGCATATCTATTCGCTCCTGAAGTTCGGTATCACACCAAAAATCAACGCGATCTCAACGATGTTATTGGCGAACTCAATTGTATTTATCTTGCTGTTCTCATGGTTTCAAGGCGGTGCTACAACCTCCCAAAGGCAGGAGGCACAATAGCGTGTCCACCAGCGGGTCATGAAACAATTCGCAAATTTGTGTTGGTTGTGGTATAATTTTTCTGTTGACGCTGTAAGGTAAAAAAGACGACATGCATTATTTCCGAACACACACAGAAATTGATCTGCAAGCAATCCAACACAATGCTGAAGCAATCAAGGGACATACTGGAAAAAAGTTGATAGCAGTCATAAAAGCGGATGCTTACGGGCACGGTGCGGTCCGTGTCGCAGAGGCATTAGACGCAACCGCTGATATGTTCGCTGTCGCAACGGTTGAGGAAGGGATTGCGCTACGTCAAGCGGATATCCACAAACCGATTCTGGTTCTGTTTAGTTCTTTACCTGCACAGGTGGCACCAATCGTTGAATATGGATTGACACCAACAATAGGTGATTGGGAGTTTGCAAAGGCATTGAATGAGGTTGGTCCTGTAAAGGTTCATGTCAACATCAATACCGGTATGAATCGGAGCGGTGTGTGTTATACGGAAGCAATGGAGTTTCTGAGCAACCTGAAAACACTACATCGTCTTGAGGTTGAAGGGCTGTTTACACATTTCGCTGCTGCAGACGAGGCGGATAAAAGTTTTGTTTCGGTGCAGCTAAAGCGGTTTTCGTCTGTCCTTGCAAATGTTGATGGAAAAATGATTCACGCAGCGAACAGTGCAGCACTTTCGGTTCCTGAGTCGTCCTTTGATGCCGTGCGTCCGGGATTGAGCCTGTATGGCATCTACCCTTCGACTGAAAAACCTATCGAATTAAAACCTGCACTTACATGGAAAACGCGTGTTGGTTGGATAGATACTATCTCAGAAGGGGAAGGCGTAAGTTACGGATTAACCTATAAAGCACCACAACAAACCCGCGTGGCGATGGTGCAAGTAGGCTACGGCGATGGCTATCCGCGCGTGCTTTCCAACAGTGGCGAGGTGTTGATTGGTGGCGCACGCCGTCCGATTATCGGAAGGGTTTGCATGGATGTAAGCGTGGTGCAACTCCAATCTGAAGATAACGTGTCGGTTGGCGATGAAGTGGTGCTGATCGGAAGGCAAGGGAACGCAGAAATCACTATTGATGAAGTTGCACACCGTGCTGGAACAATCTCGTATGAAATCTTAACACAGATAAGTCCACGCCTAAAACGATTTTTTAACTATTAAGCCTCGCTCGTTTTCGTCCGTTGTCCGAAAACGGATTTTTGTTAAATTTGTATAGTTACTCAGCAAATTGTATACTCGCTTATTAAAGAGCACACATCTCATTAAAAGCCACTGATCTTAAAGAAGGAAAGATTGGAACAAACTACTACACTAAAAAATGCTGATTGAAATAAAGAACGTCACACTCTCTTTTGGTACAACGACTGCTCTGGATAACCTCTCATTAGAAGTTCAAGGTGGTGCTGTCGGTTTACTGGGACCTAATGGTGCGGGAAAAAGCACCTTGCTAAAAACGCTGCTCGGTTTCGTTCAACCGAATCAAGGGACAGCCGCTGTGTTTGGAGTGGATGTGCAAACAGATCCATTAGAGATTCGGAAACAGATCGGGTATATGCCGGAGGATGAATGTTTGATTCAGGGGATGAACGCCGTTCAGCTTGTCTCTTACGCAGGCGAACTCTGTGGAATGCCGAAGCGCGATGCGCTACAACGCGCACATGAAGTGCTCTATTATGTCGGTTTGGATGAAGAGCGTTACCGGACCATAGACGGCTACTCGGTTGGCATGAAACAGCGCGTGAAGTTAGCACAGGCACTGGCACACGATCCAAAGTTGCTACTCCTTGACGAACCAACAAACGGCATGGACACCAGCGGTAGAGAGGAGATGCTGGAACTCGTCAAAGACATCGCAACGGATAAGGGCATCAATGTGATTTTGTCTTCGCATCTACTTCCCGATGTAGAGTTCGCATGCCAAGAGATCATTGCCCTCTCGCACGGCAGCGTTGCCATTCAAGGACAGATAGAGGCACTCAAAGAGAACAAAGGACGGTTGTTTGATCTGAAGATTGTCGGGGACAGCGAATCTTACATCGCTGCTTTAGAACGCCACAACTATCAGGTTGAACTACATCCGGATAAACGCCTCCGGGTTACGTCCGACAGTCAGGCACAAACAGATACAAAATTCTTCTTCAAACTCGCTTACGATACCCGGGTCCAGCTCCGTCAGTTGCGTGAGGTGAAACATTCACTGGAGGACATTTTCGCTGAGGTGATGAGTGTGGATTCACAATAGAACGAGATGTCAGTCCCTCACCACTTTTTGGGTATTTTGTATCTTAGCCGCGATTATGCCATCATCCAGCACTGCAAACGAGATGCTTCGCATTGCTGGAATGGGCGGCACCCGTATCGCAATGTTTGCAGATGATGCGGGTATATTTGGGAACCCCGCCGCGCTGGTATCTGTTAAACACCACAACCTCGCGCTCGGCATTGCTGCTGAGAATATCCATTGGACAGAATTACCGAAACACGAAACTGCACAATTCATCGCTGAAGCCAACATTGACTTTTCACCGGCGTTCTATTATTCGTCTGCGTTCGGTAAATGGGGTATGAGTGTCGGCTATGCCGCGAGATCCACGAATTTTGCGAACTTCACATTTGACAGAACGCATGCCGAATATAACCGGAACGCGCGTCAGTTTACTGCCACAACGGATCTATTCACAGATTACAACCTACTCCAAGAAGGGACCTGGATAGCAGGATTCAGTCACAAATTCAAAAAATCAGCAGCGGGTGCCCGTCTGAAATGGGTGCGGCAAGCCGTAGACCGAGGCACAACGATCTCAACCTTAAATTTGGCAGCACGTCACGGACCTGAGGTAGACGTAGAGATACCCGAAGAACTGATTGAGGCAATCATTGATGAATTGCAATTCGGTGATCGGGTTCGGGAGATTGTCCACAAACGGCAGCCGACGCTTGAAAGAACAGTCAGTCGATTGGAATTGGATCTCGGTTTTCAAAGAGAGGTTTGGTTCGACGCAGCACAGACAAATCCACCGTTGCAAATAGGTATCCTTTTTGAGAACGTCCTACGTGCCGACTTGGTGGAACCCTTTCCATTCCGATTCGGTATCGGTGTCGCCTATGAACCTCTGCGATGGATTACAGTGGCGACAGATATTTGGCGAGACACCGGACAGAAAGGAATTAGTTTTGCTATTGGTGGTGAATTACATAAAACGTGGACAGGAGCAATTCCTAAAACTGTGGCACTTCGAGTTGGTATAGGACGAGTAAATTCAGAGCTCCGTTCCTCTATTGGTGTTGGGTTGAGGCTTGGCACCACATATTTGGAATACACGACAAACGTTGAAATTTTCACTTATGATTCAAACAAACACCTATTCGCATTCACCCTACGATTCTAACTCAAACAGGATTTGCACATCCTCGCTGGCGAGGTTTGAAACCTCACCAGCGGTATATAGACAGTAAGTCCTATCGGGGAGGTAATTCAGTATGGCAGATAAAAATAGTGTTATTCAGGTTGGTGTCGCCGAAGTGGATATTACACCAGACTATCCGATTCGGCTTAGTGGTTATGGGAGTCGCCGCACAGAATCCGACGGTATTATCCAACCAATATGGTCGAAGGCACTCGCTATCGGCAATGATACAGATGAACCGGTTGTTTTAGTGACAGTTGAAAATTGCGGTTTACCCGATGAATTAACCGAAGAGGTGTCGCGCCGAATCAAGCAGAAAACAGGGATCTCCCGCGCCCACTTTGCAGCGTGTTTCACACACACGCATAGCGCGCCCTGTCTCACAAACGCCGCACCTTTTCTATTTAGTTCAGATATACCGCCGGAACAACAGGAAACGATTGATCGGTACACCGAGCAACTTACCGACTGGATGGAAGCTGTCGCACTGGAAGCACTCGCAAACCGAGAACCAGCACAGTTGACATGGGACATCGGGGAGCTCGGATTCGCCAAAAATCGGCGAACCGAGGGTGGACCGGTGGATCACTCACTGCCGTGTATGCAAGTTAGGGATTTAGACGGCACATTGCGCGCTGTTTGGGCGAGTTATGCCTGCCACTGCACCACGTTGGCTGGCACAGATAACCATATCTGCGGCGACTGGGCAGGCTACGCACAAGATGCGATCCAAAATGCACTTCCCGGTGTCACCGCTTTAATCACAATCGGGTGTGGTGCCGATGCGAACCCGGAATCGCGGATGATGCCGATGCCAGATGGGGAAGAGGAGGTTTTCAGTACTCGCCTCGCGTATGCGAAAGCACACGGAGAAGCACTTTCAGAGGAAATCCAACGGATGCTGAAGAGAGATGCTAAGCCACTCTCTAAAGCTCCAACGGGTGCGTTTGAGCGGGTGAATTTGCCGTTTGATACACTGCCGACCCGTGAAGAATGGGAGACACGTGTTGCGGAAGGTGGATCGGATGCCTATCACGCCCAAAAACACCTCGAACGCTTACAGAAAGGACAACCGATACAAACGGAACTCTCCTATCCGGTCCAGGCGTGGAGGTTCGGCGATGAACTCGGCGTTGTTTTCCTTGCCAGTGAAGTCGTTGTCGATTATTCACTGCGTCTGAAGAGCGAATTAGATGTTGAAAGACTGTGGGTAGGTGCATACGCAAACGCTTTTCCGTGCTATATTCCATCGGAACGCGTGTTAGCCGAAGGTGGTTATGAAGGGGGTGGTGCGATGCTCTATTTCGGTCCGCCCACTCGGTTCGCCCCCGGCGTTGAACAGCTGGTGATTGACACAGTGCATCGACTGTTGCCAGCAGCGTATCAGCGGTAAGCAGTAAACTTTTCACGCCTCTCGGTTTACCATGCCCGAAAGGATACCGATTTGTTAGATTGCACAAAACCAATTGTTCTACGGCTTGGATAGGGATTTTGAGTTGAGTTTGCTTGACAAGTGGCTCCTGCTGCCATTAGTTGGTGTTGGTTCGGACAGTTTATGTGCCACCAGCGCGTAAAGGCTCATACCGGCTTTCGCCGCTTCATCTACCAGAGCGTGATAGAGTTTTGCATCAACCGGGACGTTGCGTGGACCTTCATAATCTTCCCTTGAGGGGACTTGTGGGAGAGGTTCGCCATCTGCTTGATAACATTCTTTCATCAACTCCCAGGCGATTTTCAATTCATCTAATGCCTCGGAGGGGGTCGCACCGAAAGCGGAAACATTAGGGAGCTCCACGAGATGGGCAAGATAATCCCCATCTTCATCAAAAAACACGTTGATCATGAATCCATCGAAATCGTCGTGATTATTCTTTTTCATTTCCTGCTTCCTCGTTATATTGTCTGAGAAATTGTCGAACTTGGTAGCCCTTTGCCATGGAGTGTTCAGGTTGAACAATGATCCTATATCCCTCCGGCGAGTACCAAGTTCGGTGACTCCCTCGTTGGCGGTGCTGTGCCCAACCACACCGACGCATAAGTCTTTCAAATTCTCTGAATTTCAAGCCATTCGGATTTCGTCGCGCCTTATGTAGCAAGGCTTCACTGCGATTCATGCTGCGATTCTTCTAAAGGTTTATGTCTGAGGCGCGTACATCTTTATAGATACTCAAATTTGTTCGGGACACAGTACCCCAGACAAATTTAAGCATCCAAAGGCTTTTTAGGATCTGACGCAGATTAAATCAAACCTGTTTCCGAAAGCGTATTCCGCAAGGATTCAAGGTTCGCAGGAACCATCGGTGCGAGCGGCAATCGCAATTTCCCGTTGAGTTTGCCCATCAGCTGGAGCGCAGTTTTCGCAGGAATCGGGTTCGTTTCAATAAAAAGATCGACCGCCAATGGCAACGTTTTATAATGAAGTTTTTGAGTGAGTTCAAGATTCCCCGCATGGAAAGCATTACACATCTCCGCAACATCTGCGGGTGCGATGTTCGCCACAACTGAAATAACACCTTTACCACCAACAGCCATAATCGGCAGCGTGTTGACATCATCACCAGAGAGTACGACGAAATCATCGGGACACAAGTTAACAACTTCACTGGCGCGTTTGAGTTCGCCAGTCGCTTCCTTGAGCGCGACAATGTTCGGATGTTCTGCAAGCCTTGCGATAGTAGGCGAAAGGATGTCGGTCCCGCAACGTCCCGGCACATTGTAGACAACGATCGGGATGTCCACCGTGTCGGCGATTTTCATGTAGTGGGCATATAACCCTTCTTGGGTCGGTTTGTTGTAATAGGGCGTGACAATCAGGGCAGCATCCGCACCGGCGGCTTTAGCGTGTTCTGTAGCGCGCAAGGTGCGTGTCGTTGAATTGGAACCCGTGCCAGCAATAATAGGCACCTGCCCATTCACAGTTTCGACAGTGAGTTCTATCACCCTATCGTGTTCAGCCTCAGACAGCGCAGGAGATTCACCTGTTGTGCCACACGGGACGATGCCGTGTGTGCCGCCGTCAAGCTGAAATTGAATCAGTTCCTTGAGTTTCGCTTCGTCAAGCGATTCATCGTCCTTAAATGGTGTGACGAGTGCAACATAAGAGCCTTGAAACATGTAAACCCTCCTTGCTGGCTACAGCACAGCAGCGTGTGCCTGCTACTTTTAATTAATAATCCCATGCGTCTGTTGTGAGTTCACCGACGTAGATAACGCGAGCATCCCCTTCGAGGTAGACGTTCTGAGCTTCTCCGTTTTCTACGTCAAAATGGATTTTAAGAATCACGCCACTCGCTGTTTTGACAGAAACAGGAGATACGACTTTTCCCAATGTCGCAGCGACAATAGCGGAAGCGATCGACCCCGTGCCACAAGCGAGCGTCTCATCTTCAACGCCACGTTCATACGTTCGGATGTCAATTAATCCCGATGACTGAACACGGATAAAATTAGCGTTGGTGCCATCGGGTTTGAAATCGTCGTGATAGCGCGTCTGTTGTCCCAAGTCAAAGACCTCTGTGCCTTCCAAGTCCTCTACAAAGAAAACGACGTGCGGTACGCCGCTGTTCGCGAACCCAACGGTGTGCATCCCATCGTCTAACTGGAGTGGGACATTGAGCCGAATGTCCGTCGGATCGCTCATACGGACTTTAACGTTCGTACCCACTATCTCGGATTCATAAATTCCAGCGTTCGTCAGAAACCGCATTTTTTCAGACGCGATTCCATTCAGATAAGCGAACTTAGAGATACAACGTGCCCCGTTTCCACAGGTCTCCACTTCACCACCATCGGCGTTGAAGTAGCGCATGCGAAAATCGACATCATCTGCTCTTTCGACGAGCAGAACACCATCAGCCCCAACCGACATACGACGTTGGCAGAGTTTTTTGACAAAATCTTTATCGGTGCTATCAACGATTTCCGCCAGATTATTAATGATGACGAAATCGTTACCCGCACCACTGAGTTTCATAAAGGGTATTTTTTCCATTCCAGGTCCTTTACTGCGGAGATATAGTTTTAGTGTATGATAATATTATGTGGTTTTCAAGTCAAGTGTTTTTTCAGTCTCCCGGAATCTTATTCCTACGAGAAACCTAACGTTAGGGCATGCGTCCGGAGTTCCGATACAATGCCTAAAACACCGTCGTAACTATCACATGTGACGAGACGATAGCGAAAGGGTTTGACGTGCGGGATGCCCTTAAAATAGTTGCTATAGTGCCGACGCATCTCAACGAGACCGAGTTTTAATCCTTTCCATTTAATGGAAAAGTCGAGGTGTTTTCTAAAAACCTTGATGCGTTCATCTATGGAGGGCGGTGGAAGCGATTCACCGGTTGCGAAATAGTGTTTTATCTCGTTGAAAATCCACGGATAACCGATCGCGGCGCGCCCAATCATAATGCCGTCAACACCGTATTGCTGCCGCATATCTGCTGCTTTCTGTGGACTATCGACATCACCGTTGCCGAAGACAGGGATCGTCATACGCGGATTATCCTTAATCCTACCGATGAGCGTCCAATCGGCATCTCCTTTATACATCTGTCGGCGGGTTCTGCCGTGAATAGCGATAGCCTGTATACCGACATCCTGTAACCGTTCCGCAACCTCAACAATGTACTTCGTTTTATCGTCCCAACCGAGACGGGTTTTGACGGTGACGGGCAACTGCGTGGCTTTGACCATTTCGGCAGTCATTTTCACCATCTTCGGTATGTCTTGCAGGATACCCGCACCTGCCCCTTTGCACGTAACCTTCTTGACAGGACACCCATAGTTAATGTCGATGATGTTAGGTTGCACCTTTTCGGTGATCTCGACAGAGGCGCGCATAGAGTCGATGTCGTGCCCAAAGATTTGGATACCGATGGGTCTTTCCGCTTCAAAAATGTCCAATTTAGCAACACTCGGCGCAGCATCACGAATAAGTGCTTCAGAGGAAATGAATTCCGTGTACATAATATCCGCACCGTTCTCTTTGCAGACGGCGCGGAAAGGCGGATCGCTCACATCTTCCATCGGTGCGAGCAGAAGCGGGAAATCTGGAATGTTTAGGTTGCCGATTGTTAACATTTGATGAATATTTTAGGGTTAAGATGATTGCGTTTTTGTTCCAATGATTGAGAATAGATCTTTACACCTACCTGCTCGCAAGTCCTCAAGGGCTTTTTCATTAAGTTTATCAAGTTTACCTGTTTTAGCGTCTTCTTCTATCTGCTTATCCCACGCTTCCCAGTCCGCCTCTAAAGTTTCATAAAGCGTCTTCTCAAGGGTCTTTAGCAATGCTTCTTGTGTCCCTTCCTCACATTTCACCTTCGGGTGTTCCTGTATCCAACCTATCCATCGATCACCATTTTTTTGAATCTTGGCAGTATAGGTTGTTTCGTATTCCGCATCGTAGATTTCGACAGTCTGAATTTTTTCCATGTTTGTCTCCTTGGGTTGAATAAAATCTCAATCTCACGACTTATTAAAAGGCGGATCGGATCTGCCGAATGTACTCGTCATGCTTTCCGATCCAGATCCAGACAAACAAGCCATCTTCTTAGCGAGCCAAAGCGCGATAATTCTTACTAATTCGCGCAGACCAACGATTACCAACTTTTTTGAAATGCAGGGCTGGATGCCTCGGATCTCGCTGCAGCAATTCAAAACTTTTGTCGGCAAGTTGTTGAATCTCACGCGGAAGGTTTCTATAAGATGCCCAAAATTCAGGAGTAGTTTTATAGATCTTTACACCTGCCCGCCCGCAAATCCTCAAGGGCTTTGTCAAAAAGCGGGTCCAATCGTCCAGCGTTCACATCTTCCTCAAACTGTTCACACCATGCTTCCCACTCAACGACTAAGATTTCATGAAGTTGGTTCTTAAGAGTTTTTAGCAACTTTTCCCGTGTCTGTTCTTCACAGTTCACCTCGGGAACTTCGGGTATCCATCCGATCCAACCATCTCCATTTTTCTGGATATGGGCAGTATAGGTCTCTAAGAAGTCCGTATATTGGATTTTGACGGTCTGAGTTTTTTCCATCCGTGCCTCCTTGTGTTAAAGCCGTTCAGATTAAAGTTATTATACCTTGCAAATGTCCGATTGTCAAGACGACCGAAAAATTGGAATAGGTATTTGACATTTTTCCAATTCTGTGATAGATATAACAATAGCGTGTGATAAGTTGTCCATTCATTGATTTAATAGCGAGGTCTTTTTTATGAGATGTATTTTTGTCGGTATCGAATATGCTGGAAAATCAACATTAGTCGATCTGATGACTAACTATTACCAGCACCGAAAACTAAGGGTTCACGTGGATGATCACTTTACGATCCCAGATTCGACGCTGAGCCCGGAATCAAGAGCAGCGTACATCCATTTCCCGGACGACGTGAAGGAGCGGATGCAACGGATGCAGCTTCAGTATCACGTTGAGGTGATAAAAAATTATCCGAATACTATGATCGCAGGGTGGCACATTGAGGAGTTGGTTTATTCGTCCTTCTATGGGGATGACCCAGAAAGCACGTATTACCCCAGGTATCACATCAATGCGCAACGCGGCTATGAAGCGCAGGTTATCGAAGCGCGATTGCCGGATGTCGTGATGATCCACGTCACCGCCAGTGACGAGGCAATTAAGAGAAGGATGAAAACAGATCCTCACGAATACCAAATTATCAAGGAAGCCGATATTCCAACGCTTAATCGCCTGTTTCAGGAGGAGATTGACAAATCCCTGTTTACACAGAGTGGACGCAAAATTGTGCTGGACACAACGGACAAAACACCGACCGAATCGCTCGATGAACTGCTACTACTTTCTGAACCGCTGATTACATTCGGCGAACTTGCTGTCCGGGCAATGGACGTGCCGGATACCGATTATCAGGTCCGCTATGAAAATGGTGTTCGGAAGACGATACCTGCATAAAAAAATGGCGAGGCACGGAGACCTCGCCAAACATATATCGGTTCTATATTTTATCTGCTTAACGGATGCTCACGGTTCGCAATCGGGAACGGGACACGTCCGCCAGACAATTGAGATTCGTAAGCACCGAGAATCATCTCTAATGCAGCGACAGCGTCTTCAGCAGCAGAAATCGGTTTCCGGTCATTCTCAATCGCGTCGATGAGATCTCGAATAGCGAGTTCATTGCCGCTGGAGAAAGGCGTTTGGTCTAAATCCATCGCCTCCCACTGCTGCTCTGGATTTGCAGGCACCAGCACCGGATACGGGTAGATCATCAAGCGATTTGCGACATCACCGCGAAGCGAGAAAATGCCTTCACTACCGACGATCTCCATACCGTATCTGCCTGAGCCAGCCTGATCTCTCCGAGACTCGAAAAATCCGGAAACACCGCTTTTGAAAGCGAAGTAACTGTTGATGGAATCCCCCGCGACGGCTCCCACAGGTTCTGTCGGTTTATGGTCATCACCGTACGCAATCTCTTTGCCGTTTGTTGTGACGTGCGACTGCATCCACGCGACATCACCGACGTAGAAACGCATCATATTAAAAATGTGGGTGCCGAGGACAATCATATCCTCACCGCCACCGCGATGATCCTGCTTACCACTGGCGTAGATGGCTTGAATAGTCCCAATCTTTCCATCGTCAAGCATCTGCTTGATGGCGTGCGTCGCAGGAAGGTAGACCGCCTGATGCGCCACTGCAACCTTTAAACCGTGTGTTTTCGCTGTCTCAACGATTTTATCACCGTCCGCGAGCGTACTCGTCATCGGTTTCTCGGAATAGACGCTGCATCCCGCTTCAAGACAAGCGGTTACCATATCAACATGTTCTGATGTCCAGCGCGGACAAACGCTCACAATATCAAGCGTCTCCTTTTTAAGCATATCCCGATAATCGGCGTAACTGCGTAAAGCACCCGCCTCTGCCGCTGCCTTCTCCCTGCCAGCCTCATCTGGATCAGAGACAGCGATAAATTCGACGTTCTCTATATCTTTATATGGGGTATGGAGTCCATGTCCAAAGTTGCCGGCACCGGTATGTCCGATGGCAGCGGCGCGATATGTTTTCTGACTCATTTTCTCTCCATTTCTGTGTTGTGATTTAGTATCCCTTCTGTTTATCAACGACGTTGACTAAAGGCTTACCTTCCACGTAACGATGTAAATTATCAATAAAGAGTTGCATGGCGCGTTTCCGAATGTGCTGCGAAGAACCTGCGCTGTGCGAAGTTAAAATCACGTTCTGCTGTTCCCACAGTGGACTTTCCGGTGGACACGGTTCCGTATACGTTACGTCTAATCCAGCACCCGCTAATTTCGCACCCTGAAGTGCCTCTACCAAAGCCTCTTCGTCAATAACCTTGCCACGACTGACATTCACAACGTAACTATCATCAGGCATCTGATTGAACTGGGCGTATGATAGGAGCTTATGTGTTTCAGGCGTGCTCGGACAACATACCATAAGGATGTTTGACTTCGCAAGAAACGCCATCAATTCATCCAAACCGAAGAGTTCTGATACGGTATCAGGTTTGTCAATCGGTTCTATATCAGCAGCGATGATATTAAATTCAAACGCCTGTGCGCGTGCTGCAATCGCCCGTCCGATGCCACCCAATCCAAGGATACCCATTGTCATACCCGCCAGTTCAACACACGGAACGCGCTCCCAATGCTTTGTCTTCATAAATTCCAATTGGTCAGGAATCCGCCGGGTGATGGACAAAAGTAAGGCGAAAGCGTGTTCAGCAATCTGGGTGCCGTACAAGCCGCGACAGTTGGTGAGTATAACATCACTCGCTTTGAAAGCAGGATACATAAAACCTTCAACACCAGCGTGTGGTTGGTGCACCCAACGCAGCGCATTCGCTTCCGGTATTGCATCCTCGCCAAGGTGTCCAAACAAAATGTCAACATCAGCAATATGTTCACGTAAGGATTCACCTTGTGGTAAAAAGTGTACCTCAACACCCGGTGGGGCATCCGACAGCATCCTTTCAATCTCTGGCACCTGTCTACTTCCAATTAGGACTTTCATGCGTCTCTCCAATGCGGGTTATTTACAGAAAACCGGTTTAACCGCTAATTGAATCCGCGTGCTTTGCCCATTGAAAATCTAATTCGCTGATGCCACCAGCATCGTGCGTCATTAAATCAATTGTCACACGGTTATAGACGTTGAACCATTCAGGGTGATGATTCATGGATTCCGCGATTAAGGCGAGTTGTGTCATAAAACCGAACGCTGTAACAAATGTATCAAACTGATATTCTTTATGTAGTTTACCGTTTTCCACTGTCCAACCGTTGAGTTGTTCAAGGTTGTCCTGAACTTCAGCATCTGAAAGTTTTTTCGCTGCCATTGTCTTCTCCTCAAATTATGAAAGTCATTTAGCGATATGTAGGCTTAAAATTTCTGTAAAGCAAACAATTTTCCCAATGTTAAGTGCAAACTAAGAGCATTTATGGTGCTGCTGCAACACTTGTGGAAGGGGTTTCTAACCACAATTACTGACGACTGATGGCTGAAAACTGAAGACCTCTGAAATTGTAGTGGAAAATTTAAATAAATGCAAGTTAAAATAGTAACAGTAATCTTCATCACGACGTTCTTAATTTCTCGTAATCACATGTTGCGAGTATGCATCGTAATAGAAAACGTTTTAAATAGGAGACACAAATGCCAGGAGCAACAACCCTTTATTTTCCAGAAGTGGGACCCCAATGGCAAGACTGGGTCCAAGTTACGAACGTAGGGCCTGAAGAGACCCGTGTAACTGCAATAGCGAGGCGTGCCAATAACGGACAACCAACTTGGTCAGCGGAAAAAACAATCAGTTCTTTTGAGTCCTGGATACCGAACGTTGAAGAGATTAAAGAGAATTCCTCAGTGCAGTTCAGTGCCGACCAACCGATTGTGGCGGAACGACACATGCACAAGGACACGAATGTGCTTGATTTTATCGGTGCAGCTGAAGAATATGGAACAGTCGGACAGCGGCTCTTCTTCCCAGAGCTCGTTTCTGGTGCCCACGATTGGTTTCGTGTTCTAAATGTAGGTGAAGCGGACGCGCACGTCAACATCACCGTCCGAAACAGGAACGGTGATGTACTCAGGCAGCGACACCATGTTATCGATCCGCTCTGCTGTTGGGACCTCAATGAAGGTGTTATGGGAAACGTCACTGGCACCGTTGAGATGCAAAGTTCACAACCCATTGTCGGGGAACGCCATCTCCACTATCAAGGCGGAAAGACATCCGTCGGGCAATTTGGACAAGTGATCGCGGATGCTCCTCGTACTCTCTTTTTGCCGGAGGTCGGCCCCGTATGGCAAGATTGGGTTGTAATCGTCAACGTCGGAAGAGAAGAATCAGAAGTAACGATGATCGCTCGTAAAGATGACAACGCCCAAGCGACATGGACAAAAAAATTCGACGGACTGAGACCTTTTCAGTGCTGGACACCGCCCATAGATGATATTAAAGTGAAATCCTCTGTAGAGGTACGCAGCGATCAACCGGTTGTTGCGGAACGACACATGCACAGTGGGACAGCTATTATTGACCTACCCGGCGCATCGGTGGAGGGTGGACAAGTCGGAATCCGACTCTTTTTCCCAGAAATTGCAGGTAGCGCAAGGGACTGGTTCCGATTCCTTAACGTTGGAGAAGCAGATGCCTTTGTTAACGTCATCGTCCGCAACCGACAAGGTGAGATTAAGCGGCAGGTGCACCGCCAAATTAAGCCGTTTCACTGTTCAGATATGGATGAAGACGCGATGGGGAAAGTTCGCGGCACAGTGGAAGTACAAAGCACACAACCTATCGTCGGCGAAAGACACCTACACTACCAGACAGGACACAAAGGCGCGGTTGTCGGTGAATACGGCGTGGTGATTGGAGAGTAAAATGGCATGGATTCGCACTGTAGATGAAGCCGAAGCAACCGGCATTGTGAAAGAGGAATACGACGCTGCACTTGCGCGGGCGGGACAAGTTTACAATATCGTCAAACTTCTCAGTGTCCGCCCAAAAAGCATGCGCCCCTTCATTGAACTCTACATAGCGATAATGTTTGACGAGAACTCTCCGCTGAGCCGAATGCAACGTGAAATGATCGCCACTGTTGTCTCGAAAGTGAACGAATGCCACTACTGAATAATCGCACACGCCGATGAATTGCGGGCACAATTCACAGATGCGCAAATTGCACAGATTGTGACGGATTTTCACAACGCTGATATTGACGAAACCACAAAAGCGATCCTTGAATTTGCCGTTAAAGTAACAAAAGCGGCATCGACTGTTACACCAGCAGACCTCGAACACCTCCGCAGCTACGGACTCACTGACGAAGCACTCTTCGCCATCGTGGAGGTCGTTGGCTTTTTCAGCTACATCAATCGGATAGCGGACGCGTTCGGCGTTGAATTGGACGATTTTTTGGAACTCAGGAGGGATTTTAATGAATCTAACGGATAAAATTGCGATTGTGACAGGCGCGGGACAAGGTATTGGTAAAGCGATTGCGATCAGACTCGCGAACGCAGGCGCGAATGTCGCTATCATGGATTTAAACGCGGCAGCAGCTGAAGCGGTCACGCAGGAGATTGAATCTACTGGACGCAAAGCACTACCCGTTCAGGCAGATGTTTCGGTATTCACCGATGTCAACGCTGCTGTCGAAAAAATTATTTCCACCTTTGGTCGTGTTGACATTCTCGTCAACAATGCGGGGATTGCAGGGCGCACGCTTCCATTGACGGACTTAGAAGAGGCAGATTGGGACACCGTGATAGGTGTGAACCTGACGGGTGTTTTTCTCTGCTGTAAAGCAGTGATCGCTCCTATGATCGCACAGGACTACGGCAGGATTGTGAACATCGCCTCGATCGCTGGCAAGGAGGGTAATCCGACGCTCATCCCATATTCCGTTTCTAAAGCAGGTGTCATCTGCCTAACGAAAGCGCTGGCGAAAGAGGTAACGGACTATAATATCCGCGTGAATGCAGTATCTCCAGCGGTCATCGAAACGCCGATATTGGAAGGTATGGCGCAATCAACCATCGATTATATGGTGGGTAAGATTCCATTGGGACGCGTTGGGAAACCAGAGGAAGTTGCTGCTGTCGTGAATTTCTTAGCATCGGATGAGGCAAGTTTTGTGACAGGGCAGTGCTACGATGTCAGCGGCGGAAGAGCAACGTATTAGGGAATTGACTGTCAGTTGTCAGTCATCAGTTAAGAGATTTTCATTTACCAAAGTTCTCTTGTAACTGATAACTGACAACTGACGACTGATGACTAATTACTCCGCAATGCAGTAAAGATACTGACCGCCACGGAGATATAACTCGGAACCCACAATAGCAGGCGATGCGTTGAAACTATCGTCCAGTTTGTTTTCCGCTAAGACTTTAAAATACGGACCGTGTTCAACAACGTTCACTGTGCCGTTTCGTCCAGCGATGTAGACGCGATTCCCTGCTCCAACAATGGACGCATAGACTCCCGAAACACCTTGTAACCGCTCAGGTCCATAGCTTGCCTCTCCCGTTTTGATATTGAAGGCGGAGAGGATACCTTTGTTGTCTTTCAAGAAATAGATTGTATCCTTATAGAGGAGCGGCGATGGCACATAAGGTGTATCTCGGTTGTATTCCCAGGCAATTGCTCCAGAATCGGTAATATCACCATCTGCCTTAGCAAGGTAAACTGCCTTAAACTCACTACCACGAAAACCACTCATAAGATAGACAAACCCTTCAGCAGCAACAGGTGAAGGGATACTGTTAGCAGTCAAGCCGTCGCCATCCCATAACAGTTTTCCAGTCTCCAAATCGTAACTACGAACACGATTCGTACCTGTCGTAATTACCTGTGGTTTTCCATCGTTTTCAACAACAATAGGAGAAGACCAAGTCGTTCTTTCATCGCGATCCGTTTTCCAGAGCACATCCCCAGTCCGCTTGTCAAGCGCGGTAATAAAGGAATCACCTTCGTGGTCTTGCACAATAACAAGCGTGTTTCCATGAAGGACAGGCGAACTACCTTCACCGAATGTGTTTCTCTTATACATTGTGCCGATGTCTTTTTCCCACTTCACATTGCCCATCATATCCACGCAGTAAAGTCCACGTGAACCGAAATAGGCATAGATGTACTCACCATCGGTAACCGGTGAGTTTGAGGCGAAAGTAGCATCCCCGTGCGTTCCTTCATGCGGTTGGATTTCTCGGAGCGTCTTTTGCCACAAGATGCTTCCATCGTTTCGATTGAGAGCAAGAAGATCGAACTTATAAGCGTTTTCAATTGCGTTCCGTCCACGTCTTTGTTGAAAGAAGCCACCGAATGGATTATCGTCATCTGAGTCTTCGGGTTCCTGTTTAGCAACTTCACCCTTAATAGCAGTCTGGATAAAGATTTTGTCTTCCCAGATAATTGGTGCGGCATGTCCGGTGCCGGGAATAGCCACTTTCCAGCGGATGTTTTCAGTTTCACTCCATGTCGTCGGAGGGTTGGCATCGACAGCAGCACCCGTAGCATGCGGGCCTCGCCAATGATGCCAGTTTTTCTCAAACCCAACCGGTTGTGATGCTGTCGCTGCAATCGATGCTAAAGCAAAGATACAAATCGTCAAAATTGCAATTCTTTTCATCTTTCATTCCTTTCATTTTTTATCGTAAAGGTGGTGCGGTGAGGAACCACAACATAACTGTCAATTTTAGAAAAAACAACCGTCGCAGACCTAGTCCGGTAGGTTCGGTTTCCTAACCGAACCGGATCCTACGCGGAAACCTTGAAGACCTCAAAAACCTCTTCAGTCCCGTAGGGACGCAATGTTTATAGCAGCGTGTGACCAAAAAACCTAAGCCCCGTAGGGGGTTTTTGCTTGGGTGTTTCTGCAGCATTTGTAGAGACATTCCTACAAAATACCTCGAAAACTCCCCAAATTGACACCTATGGGTGCGGTGAGGAACCGCATCTACCGAGGAAAGGCATGCGTGCCTAAACATGTTTAGTTTAAAATGTCCTCAATAGTAAGAGGTCGCGCCAATTCGTTGTTAGCGGCTTCCAGTTTTTCACGACTTGAAACGGCACAGACCGCGGCTTTATCTCCATTTTCCTCCAAGAGTTGGAGCAATGCACGCTTCACCTCAGCAGGCGTGGCACGTCGGAGTTGTGCGTAGCGTTCCTCTCGCATCTCGCGCGTCTGACCAACAAGATGTTGACTCAGTGCCTCTCTTGCTGCGAAACTTGGACGGATCGGTCTCTCACCATCTTTTGCCGTAGCGATAATCGCGCGGTCTATGTCTGTCTGTGTCCATTCTACCTGTTTAACATAGTTAACAGTCTGCTCGAAAACGTTGATCGTGCGTGCAACGTGTGGGTCGCGAAATGAGGATTGGCAGAGGACTGATTCATAAGGACTATAGCTGAACCGCGCACCATAAGCGTTGCCCTTAAAGCGGATTTCACTCAGTATGTAATCGAGCCGGATGAGATGTGCTCCAATCGTCAGCAGCGTCGAATCCGGATGGGAGTAGTGCGGTGCCGGCATTACGTGTGCACAGTGCGCAATCTGAATGGGACCAGCTAATCCCTCTCGCGGTGGTGTCTCAAACTGCTGGAACGCGATTGGCACTGAATTAACAGGTTCGTCCCGCATCGCGTCAAGCCATTCACTAAGCTTGGTTCGCGTTGTGTCAAAAGCAGAATCGGAACCGGTGAAGCTGACGGTCACCCGTCCACGTGCTAACAGGAAATCGCGAATCCCTTCTATATGACCCATAAGCTCGGCGTTAAGTTCGTCAAAATTGTTAAGGAGGGTTTCGCTATTGCGGAGTTGTGGCAGACCATAGATGAGCTCAGCGAGATGCGCGTTCGATGAGAGTCCACGTGAAGCGTGATGAATTGCGGTACTTGAGCCGTCGTGAATCATCTCTGTTTGGTATTCCGCAACAGCTTGGACCATCACGTCCCGAAGGCGTTCCGTATCGCGTGGATTCACAGCGAAAAGTAGATCGTGCAGGACATCCAACGCAGCGTCCATTTTACCATCGAGTGCTTTCAGGTGAAAGGACATGCTCTGCATGAAACGATTCGGATCAAGCGCGTGTGTAGAAAACCCCGGTGAACATCCAATCCCACCGGTGACCGCCGATGTTCGTTGTGCCATTTCTTCGTAATTCATATCAGCAGCACCGAGTTTGCTAATAGCCTCGGCATATCTGGGTAGATACGTCCAGAGATGCTCTGGCAACCCCTGCAAATCGAAGCTTAGCGCGAGATAGTTGACACCGTTAGCGAAAACATCGTTGCGGAGCAGAACCTGTCCACCGATATTTTCAACCGTTGTGGGAATATGTTTCGGTTTTTCAGGGAGATCACTGACTTGGAGTTGTGGCAGATTCGCAAGTGCTTCCGGTGAATTCGGTACGCCATTAAGACGTTCAAGTTCAGCAGCATCAACGGCAATTCGCTCGACTTCTTCATCCGTCAATTGGGACCGTGTCTCCTTCATCCGTTCAACGAGTTCAGCATCCGTTTTTGACTGCATGTCACGATCAGGAGAGAGGATATTCGTCAAGCGATGCGGGTTCTCAATAAATCTTTCCCGGATTAATTCGTTGAAAATTGATGGATTTTCCAGCCACTGCTCACGGACATCAGTGAGGCTTTCTCCCATCTTCAGGAAGGTGTCGGGATCTTTTTCATATATCCAGCCTTCAATAACACGGTAGAGCATGCGGAGCGGGAACATTGATGCGACTTCTTGATAGTGATAGGTCGCTTGTTGAAATGCTGCTTCCACTTTTTCGCTATCAATCTCTGAATCCGCAATCTGTGTTAGGGTATCGTTGACCAGCTGCGTAAACGCTTCAACGCGATCCGCTTCACTCCCCTTGAGTGCGATGTAAAAGGTCGCTGCGGGTCCAATAGAACTCGCACCAGAAAAGACGATGTCGGTACCGAGTTTGGAATCGATAATCGCCTTACGGAGAGGTGCAGCTTCGTTGCCAAGCAGAATGAGACTCAAGATTCGACCCAAGACAACCTCTTCTGGGTTGGTCGCATCCCCGATGATCCAACTGAGCATGAGATACGTCTTTTCTGTAAGCGGTTCATCCGCCCCAACAGGGTAGGTACCCGTTACAATTCGTGGAGCGTCCCACTTCGGTTGGTGCGTAACTTCCGGGCGCAAGGGGCGCAGGGCAGCACTTGCAGCGTTTTGGGGGATCCTATCCAACTTATCAGCGAGAAAGGCGAGATAATCGCTCGTTGGAATGTCACCGTAAAGGACAAAATAACCGTTGCTCGGATGATAATAGGTTTCATGGAACCCTTTGAGCTGCTCATAAGTCAAATCCGGGATGGCATCTGGATCACCGCCCGATTCGTAGGCATAAAGCGTATCGGGAAGGAGTTGACAAATCATCGACCGGTATAAACGAGCCTCAGGATCCGAGAATGCCCCTTTCATCTCGTTATAGACGATACCTGTTATCTTTAAATCGCCGGTGGGATCCTCTGGATCGACGGGTGCGAGGTGATGTCCTTCACGCTTGAAGGTATTTTCCGTCAATAAGGGATGGAAGACCGCGTCAAAGTAGACTTCCGCTAAGTTGAAGAGATCCTTTTTAACGTTGCTTGATACCGGATAGCAGGTAAAATCAGCACTCGTCATGGCGTTAATAAATGTCGCCATGCTCATCTTAATCATTTCAAAAAAGGGTTCTTTAACCGGAAATTTGTGTGAGCCTGCCAAAACCGCGTGCTCAAGGATATGCGGTACACCGGTATCATCCGATGGCGGGGTTGGGAAATTAATAGAGAAAAGATTTTCCGTGTCGTTTGTATAGAGATGTAGCAGGCGTGCCCCGCTATGCTGATGTGTTAATTCAATGTTTACTGATCGCAATTCGTCAATCGGTGTGACGGATTTTACCTCAAAACCGTGAAGTTCTTCGCCAGGGCGTAAGTTCACCTCTGGTGTCCGAGTCGTTTCCATATTTTAATTATTCCTCGCAGTTCGGTTAGTATGGTTTCGGATTTAACGTTCTTTTTCGACTATTTTTCTAAATTGGCACAAACGAGTTCATTGTCGTTTCGTGCGAAGACGTGTTTATAGGCAAACGCAGGATGCGCCCACGTAACGCCGCCCCTTCGGTTCAGTTGGTCGCGCGTCGGTTCGATTAACTTGGCACGACTGATAATGTTAAGTCCTTCGGGAGAAAGTTCTGTGATAAGCAATTCGCCTTGTTCGTTGAACATCCAAACCCTGTTATCCGATGATACGGGATGCCTGACGAAATGGATGTTGCTCCAGCGTGCCTTCCGAACAGCTGAAAGATCTTCCCAAATCCGATCCCCATTTCCTGCGTCGAGACAGCGGAGTTCGCCATAACTATCGACACCGTAGATGTAATCCCCCAAACGGACAGGTGTTGCCATTGTCGTCTGAAGCGCATCGGTGTTCTGTTCGTTTTTTCCCTTACGGTGCCAGCCGAGTTCTGCCGTCAACGTATCCGATGGCAGCTTGAGGAGAAGGGATCCTTGACGGAATTCTGTGACGAACAATTCATTACCATCAAAAATAGGTGTAGCAATAGCGATCTCAAAACTTTCTGGTGGGAACGCATAGAGCCAATGTACTTTTCCTGTTTGTGGGTCAAGCGCGGCGATGTTAGCACCCGTCCAACACACAAGGACGCGTTTGCCCGCTTGCGTAATGACAATCGGTGCCGAATAAGAGGCGTTATCGTCCAATGCTTTCCACTTTTCTTCGCCGGTTTTCCGATCGAATGCAACGATACAGGCATTTGGCTTCCCGCCGATTTGAACGATCAAGTTTTCACCCTCAACAATAGGCGCGCACGCGATGCCCCAAATAGGCATGTGAATATCATATTCAGCATTGAGATCTCTTTTCCATACAACTTCACCGGTAGTAGCATCGAAACAGTGTAGATGTCCCATCGCACCTAACGCATAAGCGAGTCCATCATGAATGGTAACATTTGCACGCGGTCCCGCCGTATAGTCGATTGTATACACGCAATCGTAGGTATAAGACCAGATTGATTCGCCTGTTTCCCAATCGAAGCAGTGAACACGCTCAACCTGTTTCGGCTTTGTGAGCCTGTCTGTGACATACACACGTCCATCAGCAACACTCGGGCCGCTATAACCACTGCCGATAGGGACGCGCCAACGAAGCGGAATCTCTTCGCTTTCAAATTTTTCAATGATACCCGTTTCTTTCCAAACACCTTCTCGGTTTTCACCGCGCCACTGGTGCCATTCATCGGCAGTTGCGAAGTGCGCCTGCACGACTATTATAGCAAATAGGGCAATAAATAAGCATGTAAGCTGCTTCATAAGTTTTTTGAATAACTCCTCAGCCAGAGAACCATCTGTCGATAGACCTCTGTTGTCTCTTTATGTTCCGTTTTTAGTCTCACTAATTCGGCATGTGGTCCATCAATTCGGCTCTGTTTGAGTGCCTCCGAATTCCGGTGTGTATCACCTTGATATGTTATCTGGACCAAAGGTTCAAGATGTGCAACATCAACACCGATATCGATCAGATATTCCCAGATGAGCCGCGTCGCACAGGTGCTATTTCTGTTCTGAAATGCCGGAGGCTTGTGATCGAACCGGTAATTCTCAGGAGAATATGTGTTCCCAACATCTACCACACAGTCGGCATGTAACATAAGTCTTTTGGGCACTTTTCGACTCACAAACAGTACCTCCGATTCATTCTCTTGGAAGAGAAAATCTTGGGCGATCCATGCGCTGACGATAGCATCAAGATCAGGGTCTACGTGTGTGATAATCTGTTTCAAAGCACACTCCTCCCACGCCTATCTATTATACCGAATTTACGAGAAGCTTGTCAAGAATCCTTGTCAGAGGCATTCAATTCTCCTGTAGGAGGGATTTCCGAATCCCGACATACCACAGTCGGAGTGATCTCCGCGTCACGACTTCTCCGATTTTCGACTTGGTCTCCCATTCTTCAAGATGCTACGCATATAGGACTTACGCATGCTGCTCTTTTGTAGCATAAACTTTTAGTTTGTGACACCAGAACGCTGTGTTCTCCGAAAAATCGCATCTAACAGAACCGGTTACAGTCAAAATTGCGTAAGTCCTGGCATACATAAAAAAACGCTCTTATATCCTCACCACAAGGGCAAGAATATAAGAGCGGAAGGTTACGGAGTACTAACGCACTGATTTTAGCCGACCCCATACAACGCTAATCTTACCTGATGGATCTACGGCTTTTGCAGTCGCAAAACGATTGGAAATGAGTTCCGCGTATTCCGTAGCGATCTGAGGGTTTGGAGGTATGGCGGTTCCACAACATGAAGTATGGAAGTTGATAAACCACCCCTCCATGTCTTTCGTGCGGTAAGCGATTGGATCCGCGTTTACACCGTCGTCGGCATAACTTTCGTACTCAAAATCGTTCCCCTTCAAAACAGCGAGACCTGATGCACGATTGGAACTCCACTTCTTGAGAGAAGGGATGAGTTCTTTCCCAAGATCCGTCGGGCTAACTTGCGAAACTGTGCCGTTTGTGATTGTGGCACCAAACACACTTTGCTGTCCGGCACCTGCAGCAGTAACACGTGCCCCCTTATCCCAATAATAGTAGAACGCGTAATCGCCGATGAAGCCGCCGATCCCGCCCTCTCTTAGCCAAGTATAAACAAGGTCTTTCTTACCTTCTTTCTTAAATATCGTGCCAGGGGTATTCCCTTGCGTGATGATATAGATCCCCTTCGGGTTCGCCTTCATATACTCAGCTAACTCGTCGCTATCCACAATTTCAGCAGTTAGTTTTTTCGACTCCAGTTCCTCAACTATCATTTCTGCTAACTGCTTCGGATTTGGAACGGCTAAGCCACCCCCATTCTCGACAGCCGCGTCATAAAAGACAGCGACATCCTGCGCAAATGTGTGCCCCGTGAAAATTAGCACTAGCACACAAGCAAAACAAAATACCTTTTTCATTTTCCTATTCTCCTCGTTTTCAGTTTCACATTAATTTTTTGACGTTACTAAACCTTCATCATCTATGCATATAGGATAACATGTTTAGATGGAAATGTTAAGAAAAATTTAATTGGGTCGTAAAATTTCGTTCTGGAGAAATTTTTCAAACAAAAATTGACATTTTCATGAAAGCATATTAGACTACAGACTAAAACTATCTATGTATAAACTTCCAAAGGGATACGAAAGATGCCCAATAATATTCTACAAAAATATGTCCAGAAAATGGAAAAATTGCGAATAGACAAAGCACGCGGGGCAGCACCTAATAAACCCCTTTTGTTGTTAGCAGTTATTGAACTAATTGAACAAGGACAGATTCCTGAAAACAGAATCGTCCTTTCCCCTGATTTAGCGGAGGCTTTCCTGAAATATTGGACTAAGGTAACGGATCGGAAACCTAACATCGCTATGCCATTTTTCCACTTAAAAAGCGAGGGATTCTGGCACCTCCACGCAAATTCTGGATATGAAACAGCATTGCGTGTTGCTTCTCAACTTAAGACAGCTTCTCGTGTTCGTGAAGTGGTTGCCTATGCGAGTTTGGATGATGAACTTTTTATTTTACTTACAGATTCGCATAATCGAGAAGTAATTCGTCAAACACTTATTCGCGCCCACCTTCCAGATTCCAAGCAAGAAATTGAAAATCTCCTTACAGAAACGGAGCAAATTAGCGAGTATCGACAAAAACTTCTTCAACAAGTTGAACACACGTTTGCATCACAAAAGCTAATAGAACCCAAAGAAACAAAAAAGCGAATTCGTAAAGCAGGTTTTCGCCAAGCCATCATGGGAATGTACGATTATACCTGTGCAGTCTGCCAGTTGCGTATTGTTACAATGGATGGAGAAAGTGTAACGGAGGCTGCCCACATCATTCCATTTAATATCTCAAAAAATGATGATGTACGGAATGGAATCTCTCTTTGCAAACTGCATCACTGGGCTTTTGACGCGGGTTTGATTTCCTTGGACAAGACCTATGAAGTGATTGTTTCCGAACTTATGTCGGAGCGTGGACCAACAGAATGGATGCTAACTACTTTGCGCGATAAATCAATATTATTGCCTGAGCATGATGCACTCTATCCTGCTCAAGAAGCATTGGCATGGCATCGTGAGGAAATTTTGAAGCGATAGTCTGGCATGGTTCCAATGGTTCACAAGATATGCATGAGAAGACCACATAAATATCGCCAAAATTGTCCAAAATTCAGGTTTAATTTAGAAGGAAAACAGAATAACAGATGAAGCAATAGTGGAAAGCAAGGCAGATTATCGGCGCAAGTTAATTCCCATTATTGGGAAATGCTGATCAAAGGCAAAAGCCTCAAGAATGTGATTCTCCCCGCACACCACAAAACTCGTGCAATCCGTAAAAGATAAGCGTGCCGAATCATACTCACAAAAAAGCACCTTTGCTTTCAAAAATAGGTCGTCATCAACGATTACAACGGTGAGATCAGTTGCCTTTTCAAGATGTTCAATATGCCTTAAGAACAAAACTGCCATGCGGTGATTTTCGTCATACCTGAGGCGCGTTAAGGTCTCATCAATCACGTAGTCAGTGGTTAAAAGTTGGATTTCTCGGTCACGCAAGTCGTTGTAAATCGATGTAGCTTCACGATGATGTTGATCCTTCGGGTTAGAGATCGCGATCCATGCGCCGGTATCAACAAAAATCATAGTTTTGTTTCCAATTCATAGATGACATCATCGTGGTTGACAGAGCCATCAGTCCGGTTGGATTCCGCCATCCCAATCATCTCCCTAAGAATAGCATCGGCCGCTTCTCTATGGTTTTTTTTGATGATTTCACGGATCCGCGCACTATTCACAAGAGCAATGAAGTAATCCAGTGTATCTGAGGCACTGTTTAGGATATTGGCAAAAACATCCCGTAGATCCTGATTTTCAAAGTCAAAATGCTTCGCTATGTTTAAATAGTTTCGTCCTTTCTGATACTTACTCCCACTTGCCCGAAAGCTTTGAAGTTTCCGTAAAAAGGCGATGTGAACATCAGCACCTTCAAAACCATTCAAATACAAGGCAGCTTCAAGCAGGGTAATGCTATTTTTATTTTTAAACGCCTCCCGTTTCCCACAAGGAATCAATGTTCTCAGTGATTCTTCATTCAAAGAATCGATGAGCACCATCACAAGACTTACCACCAAATCATCAAAATCTCCCTGTTCGTCGGTAGCAGGAACTTGCAAGGATTGCAAGTGATGGGCATCAGCTGAACACAATGGCAACAGCCACTGCCACCCCAACTGTGCTTGGCTCGCTTTTTGCAAATCATTATACAGTTGCTTAAATAGGTGTTCAGGTTTCAGGTTGCGCAGCATATTTTGTGGTGTCTGCACTTGTGAGAACCGCTTTTTATCTCTATTAATACCCATAATGTCCTCCTTTCTGCCATCGTATAAATATGTACATTGAAGTATATCACATTTTCCGCTTGCATTACAAACCGATTTCGTCTAAACTTTTATGGCAATTCTATTCTACGCATGAGGAGATAGCAATATGACAATCCGAGTCGGTATTGTGGGTACAGGTGGTATTTCACGTGCGCATCAGCGAGCTTACACACAAGTAGGCGGTTTCGAGATCGTCGCGGTGTGCGACATCATCAAAAGCAAGGCAAATGAAGCTGCCAACCAGTGGGGTGTCCCCAGAAAGAATGTCTTCACCAGTTACAACAAGATGCTTGAAATGGACGAAATTGACACAGTGAGTGTCTGCACCTACAACCAAGGACACAGGCGACCAACAGTCGCAGCGTTGAATGCTGGCAAACACGTCTTCTGTGAGAAGCCGATGGCAGCAACGCTCCCAGATGCGACCGCAATGGTGCGCGCAGCGAAAGCGTCAGGCAAAATCCTGCAGATCGGTATCCACAGCACGTTTAATCCAGGACTCCAATTCGCGAAGAAGGTGATTGACGAAGGATTGCTCGGCGACATCTACTACTCCGAATCCTCAGGAGGCAGACGACGCGGAAATCCGGCTCGCACGTTCATCTACAAAAAGACGGCAGGTGCCGGTGCAATCGTAGACATCGGTGTCTATAATATGCACAACTCGCTATATGCGATGGGGTATCCGAAACCCGTGCGGGTATCTGCGATCACCGAGGATTACATCTCGCAGCAAGATCCACAATTTCGGGGGATTATGGATGTTGAAGAGTTTGGTGTCGCATGGGTGCGTTTTGAAAATGGTGGCGTAATGGTGTTCAAGATATCCTGGGCGATTCATCAGGATTCGCTCGGTCCCAGTTTCTGTCTCGGTAAAGAGATGGGTATCTCCTTAGATGGTCCAGTCGTCTATGCCGATGCCTATACAGATGAACTCAAGAAACTGGTAAAATCGGAAGGATTGACAGCAGAGCCGAACCCACCGGAAGGGATGACGACGATTCGGTTCTCCGGGTTTCCTGAGGTCAATGTCTGGCAAGCACAGATGACAGCATTCCGTGAGGCAGTTAAGGCGGATGCACCATCACCGATACCGCCAGAGGGCGTACTGCTCACAAATGTGATTATGGACGGCATTTTCCGATCACATGAAGCGGGGAAAGAGGTTGCGGTGAGAGTGCCGGAGATTTAAGGCAATAGCGTCTATTTCCATACAGAATTTATTATGAAGAGAGGAACATTATGACTGTCAAGGTTGGTATTATTGGTACAGGCGGCATTTCGCGTGCGCACCGGAGCACTTATGAGAAGGTAGGCGGCTTTGAAATCGTCGCGGTGTGTGACATCATCAAAAGTAAGGCGAACCAAGCCGCTGACGAGTGGGGGGTCCCCAGAAAGCATGCTTTTTCAAGTTACAACAAAATGCTCGAAATGGACGAACTCGATGGAGTGAGTGTTTGCACTTACAATCAGGGACATCGGCGACCAACAGTCGCTGCACTGAATGCCGGTAAACACGTCCTCTGCGAAAAACCGATGGCGGCGACACTCCCCGATGCGACCGCAATGGTGCGCGCAGCGAAGGCATCAGGCAAGATCTTACAAATCGGTCTTAATCCCACGTTTGATCCGAGACTCCAATTTATAAGAAAAGCGTTCGATGCCGGATTATTCGGTGATATTTATTACTCCGAATCTGCAGGCTGCAGGCGGCGCGGGAATCCGGGACATACGTTCATCTACAAAAAGACGGCGGGTGCCGGTGCAACCGTTGATATCGGTGTCTACAATATGCACGCTTCGCTGTATGCGATGGGGTATCCGAAACCCGTGCGGGTCTCCGCTATCACCGAGGATTATATCTCCCAGCAAGATCCGAGATTTAAGGACATCATGGATGTTGAAGAGTTCGGTGCAGCGTGGGTCCGGTTTGAAAATGGTGGTGTGATGGTGTTCAAAATCTCTTGGGCAGTGCATCAGGACTCGCTCGGAGGCAACTTCCATCTTGGGACGAAAGCGGGTTTCGCGTTGAGTGGACCGGTTATTTATGCCGATGCGTATGATGGTGAGCTCAAGAAGTTCGTCGAAGCAGAAGGATTAACAGCAGAACCGAACCCACCGGAAGGAATGACAACGATCCAGTTCTCAGGATTCCCACAATCTGATAACTGGGCGGCACAGATGATCGCATTCCGTGAGGCAGTTAAGGCAGACGCACAATCGCCGATACCACCGGAGGGTGTCCTCCTCACGAACGTGATTATGGATGGTATTTTCCGTTCGCATGCAGCCGGTAAAGAGGTGGCAGTAAGAGTACCGGAGATTTAATAATAGCCGTCAGCAATCGGCAGTCGGTAGGCGGGATCAAAAGGCATTTACTGACTGCTGACCGCTGACAGCCGACAACCAGTCATGCTACGCAAAATGGATGACATATATCCATGCTTGTTTTCCACGGACATCGACTGTCAACCGTTGCCGAACACTAAGAAAACGCAGTTGTTCCAATTCGTCATCGAGAAGTGTACGTTGTGAGGTGAGCAGCACCATCCTCCCCCTCGGTTTCAGGACGCGCGCATACTCCTTAAGGCAGTGCCGATATAGATTCGTCAACTGAGGAATGTTTCTGATAGTCTCACCGAATGGAAGATTACAGACGATTTTATCAACTGTGTTCGGTTGTAGGGGTAAGGTGCGTGCATCCCAATGGAAAAATTGACGCGGTTGATGTTTCCTACCGAAATTCGTCACAGTAGCATCTAACGCCTCTGTAGAGACATCACCACCGATGAGATAACGGTAGCGACCCATAAGCGCACGTTCCAAAAGAATCGTTCCAGCACCACACATAGCATCTAAAAAGACATCGTCCGGATGGGGTTTTGAAAGGCGCACCATACTATACGCCAACGTCGGTTTGAGGGATGCAGGGATATGCGCCTGTTTATACGGACGCTGCGCCATATCGTTTGAGGAAAGTTTGATACTAATATAACCATCGTCGCCATGCACCTCTGCCCAGACATCCAGTGCTGCCTTAGTTGATGCCAAATACCACCCGCGCTCCGATAAGGCGCGCTCAATCACCCGCTGCAGATCGAGACGGCGGAAGTTGCGTTTCCCAGACAACCGACTCGTTACCCGAAACGGCATCCGTTTCCGCACATTGATACCCACCTGCCGACAGCACTCGAACCCCTCCTTGAAACTCAGACGTTTGAGCGAACCACTCAACACTGCCAACGAACTGCGCGAGCGTGTCATCTTCGGTATCCGCTTTAGAATAAGAAAGAGATGTTCGGCTGTTCGCAGAGATAGCAGCTCACGCGGGTTACCCGCATATTGGAAGAGGATGCGCTGCGGTTTACGTTCCAGGATTTTCAGATGTCCTGTGTCCGCAAAACGCGCTGACAACTCCTCGCGTGCGATGTTCTCTAATCCTGCACTGACGATGATGGAATAAAGCATTTCTTTCCTTTTCGATGTGCTAAACGTTTATACGTTGGTAGGTGCGGTTTCTAACCGCGCTACCAGACTTGGGGAAATCCTACTATGGAGAAGAAGGTTCAGGCCAATCGAGGTGCCGATGTAGGAAGCGGAAGGTCCGATCAGAATTAATCTGGTGTCCGCCATCAAAGAATTCAATTTCTGTTCTATCAGCGATACCCAACCGAACGTAAAGTCGCCGGACGACAGCGAATTCATGTGCCACCCATTCATCGGGCGCGACACCGTCGTCATGTCCACGTTCCACCATGAACGGACGCGGCGCAATCAATCCTGCCATCTCACCGTAGTTGAATGTGTTTCCCAAATCGAACTCCGGCATCTCGTATTCACCCGTAAACATATAACTGTAGTTGGAATCAAACGTCGCATTTTTGACGATCCACTCGTTGAAATCAGCCGAACAGATGGAACAAGCATAGCGTTCAAGCACAGCGGGAACACGCATCGCCGTTTTACCACCGTAGGATAACCCATAAAACCCAATCCGATCAGCATCAACGAAAGGCTGTTCCGCAAGCCAATCAAGTGTGCGTTCATGCTGACGGATAATCAACGAAAAGAGCGACCATTTTATCGGATTCGCTTTGCGTTGAATGACACGGAAGGCATCTTGACCGATATAGGGATTCTGCGGTGCGTAGGTGATAAACCCTCTATCCGCCAAACTCGCGGCGTAAGAGTAATAAACCGACTCTATTCCCGGATCCGCCGTATCTTGTGGTCTACCCTCCAAACCGTGCTGACAGACAACGACAGGACGCTGTTCACCCGGCTGAAGATCGTTTGGGAGAAGCAAGATACCGTAGGCGAAAACACCGTCCCACACATCAAGCACGACCTCATAACCTTTCCAGCGGGGTTCATCATAAATGAGCCTTGTTCTCGGATTCGCAGGCACATCGGGGGCTGGACACCTGCCGATGACTTCGTCCCAGAAATAGGCTTTAGCATCCGTACACGTCTCCTCCCAATTTGCGAGCGAAGAGGTATCGGTTTTCTCCCAAAAAAATTGTTGTCGCCGCGATGCCGCTTCCCGCAGGAAACGTTGTGTCAGATTCACCAACTGTGTAAACTGCCGCTTCTGCCTCGCCTCGTAATCAAAATCGTCAACGCTGGGAGAAGAAAGAAGATGGTAACCGTCAATGCGCGCATTCTCAACACCGAGTCCCGTAAGAAACGCGGTTAAAGTTTCTTCAGAACCCGGCGATCCATCGTTAGGAGAGACGAGGCGCAAGGCATCTTCACTGCCGAGTTGATGATAAAAATCGTGTGCGCGACTGAATTCCGCCTCAACGGAATCGGCGGGGGGTGACACAAGTTGCCCGGGTGCCGCGCCGCCGCGCCCATTACCAACCGGTGGCGGACCTGCAACTTCAGGTCCAACACTTCCCTCTATAATTAACGGACGTGGCGCAATAAGGCTCGCAATTTCAGCATCGCCAAATTCGTGCAGCAGTCCCCAAACGTTTCGATAGATCGGTTCTCGCCAGACCTCTTGCCGCGATTGGAAATATCCACTGACAGCTGCCGCTTGAATTCGTGTATCAACCGCTGCACTATGGAGCGCAATCAACCCACCTTCACCGTAGCCGATAACACCTATCGGTGCTTCAGTAGAAGCCATCCAGTCCACCAACGACGACACCTTCTGCACCTCATACCCGATGATATGCCTTCCAAGTTGATACGCCATCCGGTAGATGAATTCGCGATGTGGTTGGTTCGTCATCCTACTGATGATTGAATTGCCGGAATAGGTATCCTCGCGGTTAATAAGGAGCGGAACAACGACGCGACATCCCGCTCTTGCCAAACGCCTCGCAAACTGGGCACTCGGTGGCAATTCATCTGTTACGCCAGCTATCATCTCCGGTGCCCAATCAGCATCGGGCAAGGCGACGACTTGAGCAACAATAGGGACGTTGTGCCTCGGTTCCAACAAAAGCCCTTCACCTTCCACCTCATCGAAAACCTGCCAACGCACGCGAGATACGGTGTAATTTTCATCTTCTGTGATCTGCGCGGCGGATGTGGTTGTAGCAACGTAAGCGAGGTCCTCAATTGGCAGACGCGGATCGAGGCATCCGATCTGTTTCCTAAGCCGTGCGCGGTTCGGTTCGACAGATTCAGTATACGCCTCGTGAGAACTATAATCGCGATGCCACAGAGTTTCCCGTTTTTCAACGGAACGTGCCACCGCGTCGGTAACATAACCGTCGAGAACTTCGACCATCTGCGCGGCAAGATCACCCTCTAACGTCAAAGCGGTTGTCCCATGTAATACTTCTGCGGTTTTGTTTGACATGCGAACTCCTTTGTGAGTAGTTGTCGGCTGTCGGCTGTCAGTTATCAGTATTCCATCGGCGCGCTTACAAAGCAAGCCTACCAGATAGTGCCATTCACTTAGACAACACCGTCTTGTTTTAACTTTGCTACTTCGTCTGGAGACATTTTTAACACATCGGTTAGAATCTCAGTTGTATGTTCACCGAGACTGGGGGCAGGTGCGTCTACATTTCCGGGCGTTTCTGAAAGTTTAATCGGCACCCCCGGCACCTCCACGTCTCCCGTGATCTGGTGTGCGACACGTGTAATCATCTCGCGTGCCTGCACCTGTGGGTGACTGACAACCTTATCCATCGTATTGATGGGACCGCACGGCACACCGATGTTTCCGAGTGCGTCAATCCAATCGTTGGTCGTCCGTTGAGACATGATATCCGAGAGAATAGGGAACAATTCACTATGATTTTCTGTTCGGTCCGCGTTCGTCCGGAACCGCTCGTCTGAGATAAGTTCCTGCCGGTCTACATGTTCGCAGAACTTAGCCCAGAGCGTATCGTTTCCGAGTGCAATAATAACGTGTCCATCCGCGGACGCGAACGCTTCAAACGGCGTAATTGCCGGATGTCTGGCTCCGAGAGGTTTAGGTGCCTCACCAGTAGCGAAATAACGGACAACAGCGTTTTCCAAAACAGCAACGAGACTGTCCAACATAGCAACATCAATGAATTGCCCTTTGCCTGTTTGATTACGGTGGTGCAGGGCGGAGAGGATACCAATCGTCGTGAAAAGGGCAGCAGTGATGTCACTGATAGAGGTACCGACACGCACCGGCGGTCCCTCCGGTTCACCCGTAATGCTGATAATACCGCCTATGCCTTGGATAATCATGTCATAAGCCCCTTGCTGCGCATAGGGACCGGTATGCCCAAAGCCGGAGCACGCTGCATAAATGAGCGACGGATGCTCGGATTTCAGCGTCTCGTAATCCAAGCCCAAATTCTTCATCGTTCCCGGACGAAAATTCTCAACGAGAATGTCAGTCTGTTTCAACAACTGCTTGAAGATGGCACGTCCACGATCAGTTTTAAGGTTGAGTGTCACGCTCCGCTTCCCACGATTCACACTCATGAAGTAGAGGCTGAACCCGTTTTTAAAGGGACCAAAATTACGAGATTCATCCCCTGTACCGGGTTGCTCAATCTTGATGACCTCTGCCCCAAGATCACCAAGAAGCATCGTCGCATACGGACCCGCGAGAACCCGCGTGAGATCCAAAACCTTTATACCGTCAAGTGGGCTTGCCATCTCTCATCTCCTCTGTCCAACGGAAGTTTGACGCTATAGCTCTTCGCCGACAATGAGGCGATACGCCTCGCGATACTTCTCGCTCGTTTTGGAGATGACCGTCTCTGGTAATTCAGGTGCGGGGGGTTCTTTGTTCCAACCGATTTCGGAAAGATAGTCCCGTACGAACTGTTTATCGAAACTCTGCTGCGGTTTACCCGGTTCGTAAAGCTCTGCGGGCCAGAAGCGGGACGAGTCTGGCGTAAAGACTTCATCAATGAGAATCAGGTCGCCATTGAGCTGCCCAAACTCAAACTTGGTATCGCAAAGGATAATACCGGTACTTTCCGCATGCTGGCTGGCACTTCTAAAGAGCGCGAAACTTGCATCAATCAAGCGATCCGTAAGTTCGCTACCGACTTCGTTCTTCATCTCTTCAATAGAGATCGGTTCGTCATGCTCACCGTGTTCGGCTTTAGTTGTCGGTGTGAATAGGAGTTCAGGGAGTCGCTCAGATTCGCGTAGTCCGTCTGGAAGTTTCTGTCCACAGATCTCGCCTGTCTTCTGATATGAGGACCAGCCGGACCCAGCGAGATAACCGCGCACCACGCATTCAATATCGATCCGATTCGCTTTACGGACGAGCATGGAACGCCCTTCTAAGAGTTCGGCGTCAGGGTGTAACGTATCCGGGTAATCTTCAACATCAGTTGCAATGAGATGGTTCTTACAGACAGATTCCGTGTAGTTGAACCAGAATTTGGACAGACCGGTTAACACCTTGCCTTTATCCGGTATACCGTTCGGTAAAACGACATCAAAGGCGGAAATCCGATCCGTAGATATAATCAGGAGTTCGTCTCCGAGGTCATAGAGATCGCGCACCTTACCACTGTGGGTAGGGGTTAGGTTGGTTAACTGTGTAGATGTAATAACGTTTTGCGACATATTTTGTTCTCCTGTGATTTAAAATTTGCGACATTAGACGCTATTCTTCTTTCAGCAAGTTTTGTAGGACAATGGCAGTCCTATTTGTCGTATCAATTTGGAGTGCCTTGTTAGCCTCCTGCTGTGCCGACTGATTCTCACCGAGGTAGTAGTAACAAGCCGCCTTAAGCGCATAGAGTTCCGCATTGGAGTAATAGTCATGCCGAAAGAGGTATTGCGCATCCCCCAATAAGGCATTATCAATCGCTCGGATAGCCGACCTGAAATCAGTCGTATTTTTGTTCCGTAAGTAGAGTAGGTTCGCAAGCCCAACCCACGCATCCGCATTTGACGCGTCGAGTTGGACAGCGTTTTGGAACGCTTCCTGTGCCAACGGTGGATTCAGCGATAGGCTGAGATGACTCCATCCGACCCCGTTATGTGCATCGGCAAGTTCCGCATCGAAATTGATTGCCCGCTCAAAATTGAGCAACGCTTGTGGGTAATCGCCTGCCTCATAGAAACGCCACCCGCGTTCCGTATGATCCAGCGCGCTTGGCGTATTCGGATCGGAATCGCTGGAACACCCATTCTGCATCAGAAAACAGAAAACGAGTATAGCTGCACAAAGAATGTGAGGCGTAGTTCTGAATGTAACAGGATACATAGCGTGTTCCCCAAAACTGACCAGATTGGAAACCCACCCGCTAACACTTCAAAGAAACGGACTTGAAGAGTTTATCTACGCTAAAAGCCTCATATACAAAGGCTTTATTCCGATTTAAGCGTTGACAGGAGCGGACTTCGGAGTGCCATAGCAACAGCAACAGCATTTGCAATTATACCAAAACCGAAGATGAAAAGCAAGGTAATTGTGAGGGAAAACCACGGAAAGGAAGGGAGATGTCCCTGCGAAGCGAGAATTGAAGCCAACCCAGCGACAATTCCGATGAACATCCCTATAGCGAGAAGAAAGCAGCTTTCAACAAAGAGCATCCGAGACAGGAGTTGTCGTTGGAAACCGAAGGCGCGTAGGGTCGCCAATTCTCTGCGACGCTCAATGATATTTCTAAAGAAAACCAGTGCCAACCCGAAGGTACCGAGCAGCACGCCTAAACCGCCGAGGCTCTGGAAAGTGGAGATATAAGTATTTTCAACCGCCCGATAACTTGCCAACCGCGCCGCTGCCGATGTGAGATCGAAACCGTAATCACCCAATGTTTTCTCTAAAATCTGTGCGGTCTCTTCCCGCAATGTTGGCGGCGTTTTGATAAGGAAAAACTGGTAACCGCTTTGGCTCGGAAAGTATTTCGTGAAGTTAGACTCAGAGATAATCAGTTGGCTTTGGAAAAGGCTGTTTTCAACCGTCTCAAGTTCAAGGCGAAGCACCTTTCCAAACGCATCTTGGATGAGAAAATCTTCGTTTGGGTCATGGTGTAAAATCCAACGAAGCGACTTCTCGTCTCCGATAGCAAGTGCCCTACCGATTTTACTGACCTCTCGTTTGAGTTTACGCCAAGGGAATTCGTCTAACATGGCATCAGAGGCACCTAAAATCTGAGGTTTCTGAGGCTGATAGAGGTTGAGGCAGCTCACATCTTCACCCGGCAGTACACGAAACGGAATTATTTCTGACGCGCTGAGCAGCTCGGAGGCACTCTCAGAAAAACCGAGTTCAAACCTGCCATCCGGTGTATTGAGGCGGTGGTGTAATGGAAGTGCCGACTCAGCAACAAAAGCGTATTCCGTTTTTGGCGGTGCATCGTGTCGATTCGCACCCACTGCGACGATGATGCAGCACGCGATACTGATTGTCGTAACGCAGGTTGTACTCCGCCCGGGCTGTCGCGCCGCGTTTCTAATGGCAAACCGCGCCCTGCTCAGTTGTTTAGGCACATTCTGTGATTTTAACCATCTATCAAATAGCACCCATCCTATACTAATAACAGCGAGTGCCACACACAGTAAACGAAAGATAGGATGCCCCACCCATATACCTATGCCTATTCCAATCAAAGAGAACAGCAACGGCAGATATCCCCTTTTCCGAGTCTTGGCTCTATCAGTTGTCGTTTCATCAACAAAATCAGTGCCACCGGCGAGGAGCGATACGGTGGAGGCTCTCCCCAATTTGTGGACAGTCAGTCGGATGGAAATCATCACAACAGCCAATGAGATAAGCACGCCGATCAGTAGACTCCACGGACTGGCGTGAAGTTCCATAAATGGCGTGCCGATGGCAGGCAGCCACCACGTTTGTAGCCCAAATATCATCAGTTGTGCGTAGCCCACAGCGAGCAGACACCCTATCACACTACCGATACCAGCGATGATGCCCCCCTCATAAAGAAAACGACGACGGACCTTGACAAGCGGGTAACCAACGGCTTGTAAGATACCGATTTCACGCGATCTCTGCTCTACACCGATACGGAAAAGCATCCCTACCAATAAGGCAACCGCGATAATGATGAAGGCACTCAGGCTGCCAAAGAGCATCCCGAAATCTGTTGCCCCTGCGGAGGCTTGAAGTCCATCTGCTTGAAGGGATAAGAATTGAAATCCAACCGCCTCTGGCTGAATTTCTTTGAGGAACTCCGTTTCAAAAAGGGTGCGTGTCTCATGAAGGTCTGTGTCCGGTGCGGCGGTCAACCGAATGCTTGTGAGGTCCCCAAATCGGTTTTGCCACAGTCGCTTACCGGTTTCCAGCGAGATAAACGCTTTCGGTGTCGCACCGTATTTATCCCAGTACGCCTCGTCTTTGTCGCGAATAAGGGCATAATCAATTGGAAAAGGCGATTCCCATTCGGACATATCGGCAGTATCATGGATGCCAGGAAAGGTCGGGATGATACCTCTATCCGCAGCGATGCCTTCAATTGGCAGGATTCCCTTCAGAAGGAAAGATGCCGTCTCTGTAGTGTATTCTTCATCCACCCCAACACGATAATATGTGATATTGATTCCGTCACCGAGTTTCACCCCAAGATCTGCTGCCGTCCATGAATTTAGAACGATTTCATCCACCTCACCGCGCGCACGTGAAGCTTCCAATTTACTTTTAACTTCTGATAAGGCAATATCGGCTTCGTCAAGTCGTTGCTTGTATTCTGTTTTGCTCAGTTTCGATCCCGTTTTTCCTAACGTTTCGATCTCTTTTCCTATTCTGTCAACCTCTTCGTCCAGTTCTTTATGCTCTTCGGAGATTTCAGGTTTTAGTCTCTCGACTTCTTGCTGATATGCCTCTGCATACGCGCGCCAGTCCGCTGTTGTTATATGTTGCTCAAGAAGTTCCGCAAACGTTCCGCTGTCAGTCGAGAGCGCAATAATTGTAGAGTATGGAACGGTTTTGCCATTCGCAGAAATCGTATTCGCAAGATAGGTGAGCGTCGGAAAGGTCGGAATGTGGTGCCTCGCTGCAACCGTCAACGCAGTCTCTGAAAGGATCGGCTTAAGGAGATACTCTTGACTTTGGAGATCGAAATGGGTTTCATCAGCTTGAATATTCAAGCCGAGTGCTTCAAGCGTTAATGCCAGCTCATCAGGTGAAATCGGAGTCGTTTCCTTTGTAAACAAAGCATTTACTGTACCCACTTGTCCAAGTGCTTTTTGTAAAACTGGCAGGACAATGAAGGCATTCAGAGGAAGGCTTTGATGTGCACGCAGGCTGAATCTACCAACGTTTTCGGAAGGAACAATATCGCTGACAATTAAACGAAGGCTTTGGATAGCCTCGGACGCATCGCGCTCACCAAGAATGAACTCTGGATGGATGTCAGCTATCTGCGGGATATTCACCAGCAGCGTGTCGCCGACTTGGACGTTCACTTCACTTTGAAGTGCCTCGTTAATGACGATCGCATTGAAGGGCTGTCCAGCTGCTTTGTTTAGATGTGGTGCGGTTTCCGAATCCCAGAACGTAAAGAAACTTTCCGTTACGCCGAGGATGTTCACCTTTGATGCCCGCGTCTGCGTTTGCGGCGCAACGATTGTTCCATTCAGCAAAACCGCTGGCACCTTATCCTGTCGATCCAATAAGTCAGGCTGAAAAAAGTGATCTGCGAGGAGGGCATGTTGGATGGTGCCAAGTCGTTCAGTTGTGAGGCTCCGTAGGCTTCCACGCACAGAATCCCCAACAATTAACGCGCCAGCAAGTACACCTGTCGCCACAGCCGTACAGAGTGCAACGGTAAGGTGTATCTGCCAAAAGTATTTGAATGAACTCCCAAAAAATCTACGCATAGTCTATACGAACTATAGTTTGGAAAACTTACAAGCGATTCAAGTCAATCCGTAAAAAGAAGGGGCTGCTCTCACCAAAAGCACGTTGTATTTTCAGCGAGTTTAGAAACGCAAAGAAACCCGTAGAAAAATACATCTCTTAGCCCCAGCGGGGCGATATGTCTATAGAAACCCAGACACCCCACCCTTCTTAGCCCCAGCGGGGCGATATGTGTATCAATGAAATCTTATATTGATGCTTGAGCGGTTCTCATTCATCTTGGTTATTACGCAAGCAATCCTAAAAATTGTCCAAAGTTTAGTATACGAAGGGTAGCGTTAAAAAAATTATGAATCGCTATCTACTCTGCAAGTGCCATCCGCAAGTTGGAGGTGTTGCTGAAAACGCGAGGCGAACGTAAGATTGTGTGTGACGACAATCAATATATTTTTTTCTGCTTGATGTAGTTCAAAGAGCAAATTGGCGATAGTTTCGGTCGTAGCAGTATCAAGGTTACCTGTCGGCTCATCGCAGAGGAGAATATTCGGTTGGTTAATAAGCGCACGTGCGATTGCAACGCGCTGTCGTTCACCACCTGAAAGCTCACCAGGTCGGTGCGATATCCGATCCGTAAGCCCGACCCGGTTTAGGAGTTCATGTGCTCGTTCGGTTGCGTCAGGCTGCTGTTTAAAAGCAAATGTAGGCACGAGAACATTCTCAAGCACAGAATATTGCGGGAGCAGGTGATTGTCCTGGAATACAAATCCGATCACGGAATTTCGATATTGTGCCAATTCAGGTTCAGAGAGGACAAACGGATCCGTGTCGTTAATCGCAACCTGTCCGTTAGTAGGTTTCTCTAAAGTGCCGATGATATGTAAAAGCGTGCTTTTACCGGAACCGGAGGGACCGGTGATAGCGACGGACACACCCTCCGTAAAACTAAATGAAACATCTCGTAAAACCTCAACCGAACCGTAGTCTTTAGAGAGATTGGATACTTGAAGCATAGATATGTTGGTAGGGGGTTGACGCATGATTTCCTCTTCTGTGAGGCAGGATTGGAAAGACCTTCTACAATGCACTGTGTATCTGATTGGCGATGAAATCGGGGATAGGAATCGCACGCAGCTTTTCACCCGGATTTGTTATACAACAGACCGTCGTGATTTGCCCACGTGCGATGTCCTCTCCCTGATGTGTAAAGTGAAACTGGTAGGTGAGCGATTTTGTCCCTTTTCTGGAGACGAAAAGATGAATATCCACCTCATCTTCAAATCGGAGCGGACTTAGATATTCACAAGACGCAGCGAGCCGGGGCCACCCGATTTTATCCCCATTCCATTCCGTCGCAACACTCGTGCCTAAACTACGGAGAAACTCGTGCTCCGCTGTCTCCATAAAGACAAAAAACCTTGTAAAATGGACAATGCCCGCCATATCGGTATCGGCGAACTCAATTTTACGTTTGGTTCGGTATTCAGTGTGCATTTTTTTATCAGTTGTCAGTCATCACTTCTCAGTTGTCAGTCCTGTAGGTTGGGTTGAACGGAAACCTACTAAAAAATCGCACACAACACAGTGTTTTCAGAAGAACAGAGAAACCTGAAATCACCAAAAACCGAGTGAAACCCAACGTATTAGATACGGATACCGTTTGGGATGTTGGGTTTCGCTACACCTATTTACCCGAAGGGTTCATTGAAGACCGGAACGCTGTGTATAGCGAAAGTGTGCCTGTGGCTTTACCGCTCAACCCAACCTACGTCTTGATAACCGATAACCGATAACCGACAACCACAATTACATCTTCGGGAAATCTGGGACATCTTCATAGCGACTCCATGTCTCGGAATAAATTCGCCAATGTCCATCTACCGGATCCACCATGAGATTCAGTTTTTTAGTACCATAGTCAGAGTACGCAGGACGGCTACCGCTCGCGGGCGTGCCGGTGAATTTTTGCAAGAACTTGACATCCGCCACTGCTCGATCCCCGTTAACCTGTAAATTAGAGATAGACACCTGAATCTCAGCGTATATTCTGTTCAGTTTCTGCATCTGTTGGCGAAGCTGCACTTTCGAGAGATGACGCTTAGTTTCCTTGCCATCACGCACGTTTACGCGGGTAATTCGGGATTTTTCCGAATAGATGGACATATAGGTTTTCAGATCCTTCTCTTCCCAAGCCGCCTGCCATTTCCCTAAGACCTGTCGCACCTTGAGCTGCGTGTCCAACGGTGCGTTCCCATCGAAAGCACCACCCGACTCTTCACCAGAGACAGTATCCGCGCCTGATTCGTCTGGCAGGTATGCGATAGCATCAGATACCACACCGATCTCATCGTTAATGATTTTCCAATTTCGCCTGAAAAATCCCTTTTTCTCAATAGTAAGTGTACGGATATGCGTCTCAATAATATCACTACCACTTTGCAAAGTTACGTGAATGTGGTCAACAACGTGGCGATTTTTATGCCGCGGAACTGCAGTATAGGTGGCACCAGTGATATTTATAATATGGGTTTGCGACATCATTTCCGTGGCACGTCCGAAACTTGCGGCTCGCCGTTTTCGGGAGGATTTATCCCACAGGTCAGTATAACTCTTTACATTTTGGGTCTCTAACGCGTTTTTCCATGCGATGACCAAAGGTGCCACAGGGCTGTTTGGTTGTTCCACAGTTCCAGTCTGTGGCGTGGGATCAGGCGTTGGCAGTGTAGCAGTTAACTCACTACCAACTGTTTCATCCATAACAATTTTCCACCGCTGTTGAATAAGACCTCTCTTTTCAATGACGAGATTTCGGAACTGCTGTTGCACTTCGCCAGGGTAAATAACAGTGACCGGAATCGCCTCGATTCGGAAACGATTCGCATAACGGGGCACTCGATAGGGTTGCCTGGCACCTCCAAGGTTAACCTCAAAATTTACGTTATCCATAAGGAGTTTCGCTGTATATGGATAGCCAGAATCAGGATGCTGACGCGCACTTTTTATCCAAAGCGATTCATACTTCTTAAGTTCCCCAGATTCGAGCGCATTTTTCCATTTCGCCATAAAGGCGGCAGGCGTCTCACTGGAGCTCATAAAGATCACAAGGAATAAAGCAAAAGCGATAACAATTGCTACAATAGCACCACCCCAAATCAGATTCCGGGACAGAGTGAATTTATCTTGGCTGTCTTGCCGATTTTGTGCGTCGTTCACAATTTAACCTCCGTTCTTCGTTGAGATAAGTGCTTAGAAATTCGGCACGTTTTCATAGATCTGCCAGATTTCATGATGAATTCTCCAGTCGTTACCGACTTGATGCATCCAGATTTCTCGAATCCAAATGTTGTAGAGTGCCGCAGTGTTTTCGTCTGCTGGAGTAGCCAACTGGGTCAATCGGTGGATACCGATGACATTTTCTCCTTCAACTTCAGTGTCCGTTTTTGCCTTGCTCCAAGCACCAGTACTCATCTGCTGGAGTTCAGATTCCAGTTGTTGCAGATCGATTTTGCTCCGCTGCTCTTTACTCTCGCGAATCACGACTTTATCGGCAATAAGACTCGGTTCATAGTACGCAAGATGGGCACTGAGGTTTTTCGCATGCCACGCCCGTGCCCAATTACCGAGGGCAGTCTTACCCGCTGCGATCTGCACTTCAGAGAGGGAAGTCCGTCCTGTTTTAGTAGGATGAAGTGCCGGTTGACTGGCAACGTAAGCGCGTGCTTCTGCTGCCTTCTGCTTGAGATATTCTGCATGCTCCGTATCCGAACTCACCTGACTTGCCTCGCCGAGTTTCTCGGTGTAGATTTGCGCCTGTTCTCGGAGTTGCTTTCTCAGAGAATCTATCTCAGCGACAACAGCGCGTTTCTGATACCCCTCTTCTTTCACCCTTCTGTCAGCGACTTCAAGCTTTCGACGGAGTGAAGCGACCTCTCTACCGTAATTGCGAATCTCAGTTTCTGCCTGTTGCGCACGTGCCTGAATTTCTGCTAAAGTCTCAGAGAGCTGCGCCACCTGTTTTCCGTAGGCTGCCCGTGTATTTCCCAGTTCACGGTTCTCGTTCTGTAGGTCGTGAACCGCTTGTTTCAGCTGCTTTTCGTCTTTCTGAATGTCCTGAATCAAGGATTGAACGCCTGCGAGTTCCGTCTCTTTATGATGGAGCGTATGGCGGAGGTCTTTCGCCTCAGCCTCTTTCTGAAGTATGGAAGCGTTCAATTCCGAATTCATTGTAACGTTGACGGAATTCATTTGGGCAAGTCTCGCATCAACAGTCGCTTGATATGCGAGACGGAGGGCATCGTCCCCTCTTTCCTCAGTAAGAGCCGTTTTCGCAGCTTCAAGGTTGGTTTTTGCGGATTCAAACAGATCAGACGCAAGCGAGGGAGCATCAGCGTCCTGTGCCGCTGCAATAGCTGCCTCCGCATTCACAATTGCCGTGTCAACCGTTGATGTTTCAATCTTTCCGAGTTTCCCGCCACATCCTGCTAAACCCAACGAAGCGAGAATCAACCCAATGAATAAACTCAGGGCGATGTTGTTCTTCCGCGATAAAGCGACGGACCATTTCATTTTCTGACTCCTTATTACATGTTTTTGTGTATAGGGTTCTCGTTTAAGTTTTCTTTTCTCTCTAATAGGTCACTCAGCCTGTAGAGGTAGGTCTTGGGTTTTCCTACCCCACACTTTGTTCAAAATTCAATACAGGCAAATCAAGTACGTGAGGTTGCGTAGTCGTTGTTTTCATTTGTGCAAGGACATCTTTAATAGCCGATGCCCTCGTCTTTCCTACCCCATCAACTGCCTGCAGTTCACCAACAGCAGCTGTGCAGATTCCATCCAACGTTTTGAATCTGTGAACGATATTTTCAATAGTATCGAATGGCATACAAGGCACCTGACTCAGCATCCGGTAGCCGCGTGGTTCGAGATCATCGAAAGTGTTCCCAATATCACTCGGATACCCTAAAGCCTCACTAATATTATGCGGACTCGCGAGACTATCCGCGTCAAATTCCAAGATTTTTTCAAACGCTTCAGATTCACCGTGCTGACTTTCGTGATGATAATCTTTTGTAATCAGAAAACCGCTCTCAATCTCAGTGGTGAGTTCGGGAATATGTTGTAGCGATTGCGCCTGCGTCCCCAATTCGATTCTGTAGCGGTGCAATTCCTGTTCAGCGCGACGCACCCGCTCACACAACTGGATAGCAGTGACGACATCTACCAAGGAGACATTTCCATTCAATTCTGCCCAATTGAGAATCGCAACGGCGTTTTTCAGTGCTTTGAGGTGCTGCGTAAGGGCAAGCATCGTTTGGTTCGCTCCGGAAAGCAATGTGGTACGTTCTCGGAACATATAGTGCTGATTCTTGAGATACAAGGTAAGGGTATTCCGACTCTGCGACACAGCGAGCACGATATGCTCAGTCTCTCTCGCAAATTTATCCGCCGAGCGATGGCGAAGTCCGGTTTCACTTGAAGGGATAGATGGACTTGTCCGCAGCGTCACATTGGCACGCACGATGCGTTTTATATCTTCAGAAAGGACAATCGCTCCATCCATTTTTGACAACTCATATAAGCGGGTCGGCGTATACGGGCAGTTAATCCGGAAGCCACCTTCTGTCAACTCCAGAATCTCTGCCGTATCACCAATGACGATGAGTCCCCCAGTTTTGGCTTGGATGATATAGTCAATGCCTTCCCTCAGATAGGTCCCGGGCGACAGCAGCTTCAGCGTCGCAAACAGTTCGCGCGTCTTCTGATTTTCCATTGAGATGTTTTGCACTGCAACCACCTCCTAATAATAGGGTACCATGTCCAACTTCGCAGCGTCAAGGTGAATCGACCTGCTATCAGAAACATTTCGTGTTATTCTTCCTCAAAAAACGCGAGGTTTACAGAGAACCGAAGCAAACACCTTCAAAATTTTGCTTGACTTCACGCACAAATAAGTGTATAATGTATACCAACTTTTACTTTCACCGAAAGCCTCATTGATGCATTTATGTATAAATGTGGACGCTCATCAGAGACTTCTGATACAACCCAGACAAGGCTTACGTTGCTAATTTTCTGAATAGAATGAATTTCGCGTAAACCTTGCGACATGAAGATAAACCAAAAAAGGAATTCGTGAAGACTCTCAAATTTTCACACCAAAAACTATGCGATTTAGCTTAATAGGCGCGTTTTTCGCGGCGATCGTCTCATGTACGGATCAATCACCTTATGTAACGATTGAAACAGAAAAAGGAAACATTATTATTGAACTTTATCCCGAAGCGGCTCCAGCAACGGTTGCAAACTTCGCTCGGTTGATTGAAGCCGGGTACTACGATGGCGTGATTTTTCATCGGTATGTCCCCGGTTTTGTTATTCAAGGGGGCGACCCACAAGGGACAGGTAGAGGTGGTCCCGGATGGACAATTCCGGGTGAATTCCAAGACCCAGACCTCCTCGAAAAAATGCCGAAACATGAAAAAGGTGTCGTCGCTATGGCAAGGACACAGGACCCCGACTCCGCTGGAAGCCAATTCTATATCTGTATCAGTTCAGATACAACACCTTATGCACATTTAGACGGCAACTACACCACATTCGGAAAGGTTATCGAAGGGATAGATGTCGTAGACGCGCTACGCGAACGCGATGTCATGAACAAAGTAACAATTGAGAACTACACGCCAGCACCGTAGCACATTTCATCTACGCGGAGAATTCCTTGTAGCATAGGCTGTTAGCCTGTGCATTAATTAGCGCAACCTAATAGGATACGCTACAAAAGAGAAAACTAAATGACCGTGACGGAGCAACACGCATAACAGCGAAAATTTGGAAAGGATGGACATAATCGATGGAAGAGTGGAAACGTCTTGTTAGGGATACTGTCAACACGCCAGAAAAACTCGCCGCCGTATTCGATGTTGATGTGGATGAGATGCGGCGCATTCACGAAGAGTTTCCGATCCGTATTAACCCCTATTATCTCAGCCTCATAGAAAAACCCGGCGACCCTATTTGGAAACAGGTCGTCCCGGACCCCAAGGAACTCATTAGCACCGGTGTAGAGGACCCCCTCCACGAAGAAGACGACAGCGAAGTACCGAACGTCACACACCGATACCCCGACCGGGCACTCTTTTATGTCAACTATATGTGCCCAATCTATTGCCGCTTCTGCACCCGTAAGCGGAAAGTTGGCGACCCGCACTCAATCTCCGATAACAACATTGAAACGGGGCTTGCATACATTCAGGCACACCCAGAGATTCGCGATGTCATCATTTCCGGTGGCGATCCACTCATGCTGACCGACAAAAAAATCGATACAATTGTCGGTGGACTCCGAGCAATTGAACACTTGGAAATCATTCGCATCGGTTCGCGCGTCCCGGTAACGTTGCCGCAACGCATCACGCCAGAGTTGTGTGCCATTTTGAAACAGCACCACCCCTTCTATATCAACACCCATTTCAACCATCCACGCGAAATCACACCTGAAACAGAAAAAGCGTGTGGTATGTTAGCAGATGCGGGTATACCCCTCGGTAATCAGGCAGTCCTCCTGAAAGGGGTGAACGACGACCCTGATGTCATGGTCGAACTCATGAAGGGACTGTTGCGGATTCGAGTTAAGCCCTACTATATCTATCAAGCCGATCTCATCGTCGGCACCGATCATTTCCGAACAGCCGTCCAGACAGGATTAGACATTGTCGCTGCGTTGCGTGGTCACATATCTGGGCTTGGTGTGCCACACTATGTCGTCGATGCCCCCGGTGGCGGCGGAAAAATCGCGCTAATCCCTGACCCAATCGTCGCCTTTGACGACGATGAAATCCAACTCCGCAACTACGAAGGCAACGTCTACAGCTATCCGAGTACACCGTTCTTTGACGAAGATTGGTAAATACCAATAGACGAGTGTTTAGAAATGCGTGATACTCATCCGCGAGAAATACAATATTATCGGAATCGAAACGGGCGCGCCCCGTTCATCGAATGGCTTGAATCGATTTACGACTCCCGTACACAAAGTAGGATTGAAAGACGACTTGACCGACTCAGGGGCGGTAATTTTGGCGAGTACAAATCCATTGGAGACGGTGTATTTGAGATGATCTTAGACTTCGGTCCAGGCTATCGTATCTATTTTGGGGAGATCAATAACACAAGCGTCCTTTTGCTTTATGGCGGCGATAAGTCATCGCAAAATCGGGATATTGAGCGTGCAAAAATGTATTGGCGAGAATATAAGGAGACAAACACATGAAAAAAATGGGAGACTGGCACGAATACCTAATGAAGCGTCTTGCTGATCCCGAAAGGGCAAAGTGCTATCTTAATGTGTCCTTGGAGGAATATCAACTTGACGGGGACACCCCCTTCTTCCTCGTAGGATTACGGAATGTTGTAGAAGCACAAGGTGGAGTACCGACACTTGCCGAGCAAACTGGAATTGAACTTGAAGATTTATTAGAGGTGCTCTCCAGCGAGATGGCACCTCGGCTTGATACATTTATAAGTATCCTCACCGCACTCGGATATCGGCTTTCAATCACACCGCTGGCAGCAACCGATTCAAATATTGAAGCCGCGAATGCTGAACATCCTATTGCACAGTTAGGGCACTCATCCGCCGACATTAAATCCACTACGACAGAACATCAATAGACGTATATGGCAATAAAAAAATCGCAACTCTACGCCTCGCTGTGGCAAAGCTGCAACGAACTCCGCGGCGGGATGGATGTCTCCCAATACAAAAATTATATCCTGACGCTACAACCAAAGTTACAAATGGGGATATTCTTAAAATCCGCGTCAATCCGTGTCATCTGCGGCAATCTGCGATTCAGACGACTAACACAGCACCTAATCAATACTCAATAATTATGAACCCTATCCGTATTTTCATCAGCAGCGTTCAAAGAGAATTTGCACAAGAACGCGCGGCACTACGCGATTACCTACACGCAGACCCGTTGATGCGGAAGTTCTTTGATTTCTTTCTGTTCGAGGATGTCCCTGCATTAGATCACCGTCCGGATAACCTCTATCTGGACGAGGTTGAACAGTCTGATCTTTACGTCGGATTGTTCGGTAACGACTACGGATCAGAGGATCCAGACGGAATATCTCCTACAGAACGGGAGTTCGATCAGGCAACCGCCTCTGGTGTTCATCGTCTCATTTTCGTGAAAGGCACAAACGATGATCGGCACCCGAAGATACTGGCACTCATCCGTAAAGCACAAACTGGACTTATTCGGAAACGTTTCAATACAGCGGAAGAATTAGTAACAGCACTCTACGCAGCGTTGGTTGAATACCTTGATAGTAAAGACCTTATCCGTTCTGAGCCCTTCGACGCGTCACCTTGTTCAAAAGCATCATTGGACGATCTCAACTCCGAACAGATGGATTGGTTTATCCGCACGGCACGCAATGCGAGAGACTTCCCGTTGACTGAAGGCACCTCAGCTGAGGTATTGCTGGGACACCTAAATCTCTTAAACGGTGGACGACCAACGAACGCGGCGGTGTTAGCATTTGGTAAGACACCACAGCAGTTTCTAATTGCCTCGGGCGTTAAGTGTGCACATTTCCATGGAACAGAGGTAGCGAAACCAATCCCATCCTATCAGGTCTACAAAGGCACGGCGTTTCAACTCGTTGATCAGGCAGTCGACTTTGTGCTCAGCAAAATAGCACTATCGGTAGGCACGCGGGCAGAAAGCGTGCGAGCACCTGTTAGTTATGAGATCCCCAAAGAAGTCGTGACCGAAGCCATCGTCAACGCTGTAGCGCATCGCGACTATACCAGCAATGCCAGTGTCCAGGTGATGCTGTTCTCCGATCGGCTTGAAATCTTGAATCCGGGCAGATTACCATACCCTTTGACGCTGGAGCAGTTACGAGACACACACCCATCGGTCCCCAACAACCGGTTGCTCGATCCTTGTACCTCGCCCAATACATTGAAGAGATGGGAACAGGGACTTTAGACATAATCCGCCGGTGCAGGGATGCCAAATTACGCGAACCCGAATTTACCGACAGCAGTAGCTTCAAGACAACAATTTGGCGTGCCAAACCGCCGGAACGGATTGAGGTGCAGTCAGAACTACTCCGTGGAGATCTTGAATCGAAAGTGCTGAATCTGCTCACCGAGGGACCACTATCAAGATCCGAATTATCCGAAAAATTAGGACATAAGAAAGCATCCGGTCGACTCTATAACGTCATTCGAGACCTTCTGAATGATCAGATGATCCAATACACGCTACCAGATAAACCCAGAAGTTGACACCAGAAGTATCGGTTGACAGACAAAGGAAGAACTGAACTCGCGAATCCGAGGTCAGGAAAGGTAGTATAAGATGCAGTATAAGATGCAGTTCTATATGTCTCTGTTGTGGGAAGGGTTCCTAAGTGCGTTGGTGTGTAATTGATTACGGATTTTACGATAAAAAATGAATCTCCTTCAATGAAATCGAGCGAAATTTGGAAGACTCGGTTCAAAAAGATACGCCAACTTCGCAAATACAGCCCGATCCCCCGGCAGACTATCGACGACCACAAAGAAGAAGTGGCTTTCTGGCGTAAATTCGTAGTCGAAGATCGAATTGAAGTTGTAAGTGATCTCATCTTGCATCCGTTCATCAACACGTTCAACGAAGATTCGCCAACCGATTTTGGGCGTAAATTGATAATTGCTGCGAAGCCGTAAGATCAGCGTATTCCGATGTGCGCGCCAAAAGAAATTATCAAGGTCCAGATCAATCGTGAGTTTGTCAAAAAGGTTGATCCCACCAGAGAAACTCGTAAACCGATTGAACTCGTCGCGGCGCGTGCCGAAACGATTAAGAACCGACAGTTGCCCCCAGGGTGCCTGATAATCAACGTCTGCTCTGATAAATTGAGTATCAAAAAGTTGACCGACCTCGCGAAGCCGTCCGAGTCCACCGGAAGTGAAGAAGTTAAACCGCCCGATGTCAATATAGAAACGCGCCTCGCTGAGTCGTTCCCTTAGCAACCGTTGTGCATTGGTTTGATGGAAATGGCGTGTATCCACCCAAAAGGATTCTACAAAATGCGCCGCTGGAAACTCATGCCTGTACCTGAGCCGTGCGCGCGCCCGACGGAACGCTTCCTCCTCAAGCCCGATTTCGTTTGGACGAAAGCCATCTTGAATCTCCTCAAGCTGAACCTCGCTAAGCCACCCCTCGTGAATCCATTCCGTAGCGGCGTGGTATGCCCAATGCATCTCGCCATCAACCCAATCAACGGCGTACTGAGATGCTGCTGTCCAGTCTCGGTGTAATCCAAACCGCCCGTTGAGTGATAGAAGCGCGACATCCCGATCGGCTTGGTGTTTATGGATCCCCATCGCGCCGATGACAGTCCGTTCACCGATATCGTGATTAATCCGTCCGGCTAAGAGATTCACCTGTTTTTTCGCATCCGCATCGTACCGATCAATCATTTTGCCGTAGGTATTGATGACAGCGAAATTGGAACCTCCAATCCTACCTGTCGTTTTCGCACCCACATCAATCTCTTGGACGCGCCGGGTATAGAACAGATCCAATGGCAACTCAAATAACTCAGCACCCTCCCTGAAAAACGGGCGGCGTTCTGGCAGAAACAACTCTCGGTCACTTGAGATGTTAATTTGTGTCGGATCACTCTCCAACTGCGAAAAATCTGGATTCAGCGTCACATTTGAGGTCAGATGTGTTGAAATTGGAAGCATCAAGTCTACGCCACCATCAAGGTCGTTGGGACGATCCACGAGCGCACGATAACTGCCGTATGGAAGTATCCCCAGTCTCTGCTCTGTTTTCACCTTCTCCAAATTCAACCCCGTTAAATCGCCGTATTCCGACACGCGAGAGAAAAAAGCCGTCCGCGCCCATGAATGCGATTGACCATTTATCGGACGCACCCGCCAAAAGTTGATGCCCCACGTGGTATTTCGCCGATTAAAACGAACCTCACGAAACGGGATCGCAAACTCTGCTGTCCAATTGTCCTGGTGTTTTTTTACCTTTGCTTCCCATTTGGCATCCCAACTCATATCAAAAACACTCTCATTGCCGACCCTCTCATCCGTTTGTGTGCCGAGTGTATTGATTGCGAAAATGTAGCAGTTACGCTGGTCGTGATACGTATCGAGCATCACTTCGATACAATCGTTCTGCCAGACTGGGGAATCCCGACGCGTTAGAGTTTCCCGGAGGCTTTTCATGTCCGGTTCCTCACAACGCACGCCAATATAGAGTGTATTTTTATCGTAGAGCACCCGAACTTCGGTGTCCAATCCAGCAGGATATATTTCTCCCTCTTTTGCTCGGAAGAAATCGGTTGCGATGTCGGCATTTTGCCAAACTGTGTCTGTTAAATCTCCATCAATAATGGGCGGGTTTTCTACCCATACTGCCCGAATAGTGCGTCTTGGACTTTGTGTATTTGCGAAAATCGGCGTGGTTACTAAGAACAACATCAGCATCCAAAGGCGTGCACGTGTCCAGCGCACACGTTCAACTTTTTCCATTGTCCCCTCTTTCTTTTACGGTATTTGTCCATAGTGTATTTAGCAATTTTGCGAACTCAATCAAATCTCCTTCATCAGGTTATAACCCATACTAACAAAGATTCATCAGAAAATTTGTTATCCACTGCAAGGCGATGTCCTGTATCAACATTGGATAAACGCGGGAACTTCCGATATAACCCAAGTTGCAAGGTTTGAGGAATGTGGTATAATAAAAAGCATAAGTAATTTTGGGACTTAGGAGAAATTAAATGCCATGTATACCTTTATTGAAGAGGAACGTTGAAGCTGCTTGGTGGGCAAGGTGCACAATAATCTTTAACTGTGTAGAGAAGGATTGTGCTGCCGTCTGCCCAAGAAATTGTCAGTGAGATAGGACCAGAGCGGAAGGGACCGGTGACAATCACCATTTTACCTCTGAGGGAAACTAGGGCGGTATCGGTAACGTTGATACGATTAATAATATCAGCGGCAGTATCGGGACCTACCACGAAATCAACCGGAGCAGTGTCTAAGACCCGGGTTGTGCTTGCATCAGTTAAACTTACTGTGACATCAGTAAGTTGGTTGTCGGAGGTAAGGGTAATCACTGTATCAGGGTGAATCTCTGAACCACTTGAGGGGGATACAGACAGAGATGGAGCTGAGGCAACTTTGGCTTTCATAATGTCATCATCACCGCCGCAGCCAGCATGGACGGAAACAGCAAGCAAGGTTACCAATAAGAATATAGGGGCTGCGCGTCGCTGTTGTCTCAGTACTTCTATTTTCCTTATAGGTTGTTTAATATATTCGTCCTGTTCCCGATTTCTTCTACTTCGCGATGCGATAATGATTCGTGAGATATAGGTAGTTAGTAGCACGATTGCACAAAATATTGTGAAAAGAAGAAACAATTTCATTATAATCTCCTCATTGGTTAGAGTTAGTAGACATGCCGTGCAGCACAACCCTAATGGGTGTTATGCAAGTAGGGGCGTTTAGTTTTATATATTGTTTATATGCGTTAACACTTTTTACGAGGTGCCTCTTGACTTGTCGGCAATATTTAATCAAAAATCAGCATCCATAAACCATAAACTATGGTGAATTATGAAAATAAGTTTACATTTCAATAGAAGCGGGACCTGCCACCTCCGCTGGCGAGGATTGTATCCTCGCCCTCTTTTGGTGTATACATAATTGTATATTTCACCATAAATACCTTTGGGTTATTATGTTCTGTCAAACGAGAGATTTCTAAAAAAGTTTACGTACATTTCTAATGAACCAAGCATTTCTAATGAATTATCAGGATATGTAGATACCTCAACCTGATTGGTTGCTTGACAACAAAAAACTAAACAACCATTACATTAATCGGTTATTTTCATTGAGTTCTCGTAAATATCTTTTGGAAAGTATGAATAACACAGAGGATAATAAAAGGATATGTGAAATAGTGATGGAAAAACAACATTCCCCGTTGGGAGTTTTCCGCCCAATAGCTACGGGCTTTACGACATGGCAGGCAACGCTTGGGAGTGGTGTCTTGATGAATATCTACAGAATTTCTACGCTTCCAGTCCGCGAGAGAATCCGTTAGCAGGTAAGGTGCTGGCGAACTATAAACGGATAACATCGGAGCGTGTGATACGCGGTGGTGGTTGGGAAAACTATGATAACCTCATCCGCGTTAGTAACCGCAACAGAGAGCATCCTACGCAGAGTTACTATCTTGGATTTCGGTGTGTGGCACAACCTTCTCGTTGACTAAATCTGTTACTTCTGATGGATGATACAATACTGGATAACCTATCGCTCGCCGCATCACAACATCCTCTCCAAGCAAGTCTGTGTGCCGACGGAGGAACCACGCAGCGCAAAACGGCAACATCCCAACTTGAGCTGCGCCTCGAAGTTCGTCACTATTACCATCACCTATGAATATACAGTCTGAAGGAGCAACGCCCAAATTCTTACATGCGTGTTGATAGATGTGAGAGTCAGGTTTGACCATTCCAACCGCATGGGAAAATATCGTCACTTCAAAAAAGCGTACCAAGGGGCTATTCGCCCAATCCAAGACTTCAGATCCATCGGTATTACTGATGAGACCGAGTCTAACACCTGAAACCGTGATTTCATTGAGCATATCGAGGATTTCAGGTTCTACACGACGCAGATGCCTCGCAAAAGCAGAATGGCGACACTCAGCGAGTGTCTTAATAGTGTTTTCAGGAGATTTACCTCCAAGTTTCCCAACGATATACCGTAGAGACGCTGCATAGTCTAATTGTCCCGTACATCGTGCAGGTCGATGATTCACATATTCCCGCTGAAAGTCCTCTACAGGCAACTGTAACGTCTGTGCGACTTCGGTGATTGAAGGGTGCCTCGCGTCGAATTCTGAGATAAGTGTTTCAAATAAATCGAAGACGACTACCTTTACAGTCATTTCTATACTCCTATGTTAATGCCTATTGATGCTGGTTATAAGAAATTGCAACACAGGCATCTCGATGGACACAGATAGCGTTCTCGGTTACCTCGCCGCTTTGCTCAAGAACCGTGAATCCATGACGATCGAGTTCCAAACGCAGATTCTCGGGAGTCCGGTAACGCCGTCTGTGGATATACCATACATTATTCACACAAATCGTCCCTTCATAATCTTCGGGTCCGACATCGGGTCTGAAAGGATCAGGATGAAATGGACTGTAGCATGTTTCTGTATCGCTATCCCAAAGCGCGTCTTGGTCAAAGCGGGTGAAAACTTTTCCCGTTGCCTTATTGATGATTTGTGTGTTAGGATTTTCCCGATTTGGTTCAAAAACAGAACAACTCATCACAAAATAACCATTCTTGGCAAGTCGGGTCTTGATACCTGAAAACATCGCAATTCGATCTGGATCGGTAACGATGCCTTGCGAGCAAAACTGTCAATAATGAGTTCGTATTTCTCACCTACACGTGGGAGTTGACAAACATCTAACACCTTGTATTGGATATCTAAACGATGTTCGGCAGCAATCGCTTTGGCTTTGTCAATGGCATCAGGGATAATATCGATTCCATGCACTCGGTAGCCTAATTGCGCTAAATAACATGCTACTGGACCTGTTCCACATCCGAGTTCAAGGACCTGGGCATCTGGTTTTATATTTAAGCGTGGTAGGGTCGCTATTAAAAAGGGTTTGGAAGAGAACTCTCTGAAATCATTGGGATTCCCATAAAGTTCTCCCCTTGACAGGAGTCCTTTTGCCTTCAGTTCGGCGTAATCTGCCAGATGTTCGTGGTAAAAGTATTTTCGTTTCATGAACGGCTTTTGTGGACGATTGCCACCTGCTCCAATAAACTTCCTATCCGTGGCAGATAATTGATCTCGCGGCTTAGACGTGCCAACGCTTCACACCGACGCGCTAACGCATTAGTCCCTTTGATTGCACTCTCACGCTTATTAGGGATGGGACCGAGGCGTAGCAACCAATATATCCAAGCTGCCAGTACGCCCTTGTAATAGATAGCATCGTCGCGTGCGCCGCGAAAATTAGAGGAGAGTTCTGTCCGATAAACATTTTCGATTTCTCTTGTCAGCCGTTCATCACATTCCCAACGCACTGAAAAAGAATAGGGACCGAAAGGTGCATCAAGCAGAAAATGCCCGTAATCGCTGTACTCAAAGTCAACAAGTTTTACACCGTCATTAAGCGATAGATAGTTCTGTGGGGCAATATCCACGTGTCTGAGGGCAGAAAAAGGTTCGGCATCGGAAAGCATTTCTTTTAATTCAGACAGTTCAGTCTCAACGGCGACAGATACGGGTTGCTCAACGAATGCCGCGAGTCTGCGAAAAGATCGGAGAATCCCATCAAATGCATCTGGATCTGCTTGGTGGTATGTTCCAAGACTCGTACGTATACTAAGCCATTCGTTTTTCTTACCATAGGTGGCTCCATGCATACGTCCGATTGTCTGAGCGTGAGCAAGTAGTGCATGCTTTTGCTCGTGTGCGTTAGCGTTACGCAATATATCCCTGAAGGTGTGTGCTTTCGGCACGTACTCAAATGCGATGAGTCCTTGAATAGCATCACCCGCGATAAATTGGGGAGCCAATGTCCGGGTGCTATCAATTTGACTCAAGAATTGAAGTGCAGCCCATTCATTGAAAAGTTTCCAAGCTGGGCTTTCGACAGAATCCTGATTAGGATTGTAGGATTCACGTTTAGTGTGTCGTGCCATCTTGACAAGAAACACTTCCGGCAAGGAACTCGGTCCATCCGCAACCCAACAGCGAAAGATGCGTTTCTTCTTGAACTTCGTGCATTTTGCAAGCCGAATCTCGTACTTGAGAGAACTCGAAAGACTTTTCTCTATGAGCGATAACGGGACATCCATCTATGGGAGTTTCCTTTATAGTCGTGAACCCTATAATGTAAAAAACACTTTGTTGTTAAGATTTCAGAGCAGTCTAAGGTTAATTTTGACGAGAAAAATGGGACTAAACACCACTGGTTGGGATTTTGATGTTTATCAGTCTTTCTTTAGTATCATTTTGCCGTAGACCGTTGAAGCTGGACCTTCAACAGTATACCACACAAGATGGGGAAAAACAAGATGTAGGAGAGGAAATTGACCATGTTCTCCAATACGTTCTGTCCTGTTCAAGTCCAACATTGAGAACTTTATCACACTTATCTACGAATAAAAGAATTCTAAAAGACATTCATAAATGAATGCATATTTATTGAAGTACAGGACAATTGCGGATTATAATAAATGAGACAAGAAGACTCGAATTCTGGGGGATCATAGATGAAAGCATTTTTTAGTCTCAGTCAGCGTGGACAGATTATACGTCTTAGGAATCTCGCAAACGCTGCGCTCCAACGGTATGATATTGGTGAAGCCTCATTGCGCTTTTTGTCAAATACGGACAATACAGTTTTTCGCGTAGATCAGGATGAGAACAGCCAACAGATAGAGAACTCTACTGTTTCAAGACGATTTATCTTGCGAATTATTCGTTCAGAAAAAAATCTTTCGGAAGAGATGATAAGAGCTGAACTTCTATGGTTATCTGCACTGCGGACTCAGGCGAATTTGGTTGTCCCAGAACCTGTACCCGCCGCTGACGGGACATATATTCAAGAAATATCTGTTGCTGGTGTACCGCAATCCAGATACTGTGTCTTATTTCATTGGATCCATGGTCGCTTTCGGAATCATGATCTGTTAACACCGAGAGAACTCGAACGCGTGGGTTCATTTATCGCTAAAGTCCACCGACACGCTGAAACGTTTATGTTGCCAGATAATTTTGATAGACCGCACTTGGATGAAGAGATTCTGCTTGGTGAAAGATCCGTTCTCCGTCCCGGTATCGGGGATCGTTTTTTCTCGGACAGAAATCTTTCCGTGTTTGACGCATCAATTCGAGAACTTTGCTCACAGATGGAACAGATCGGGAAAAGTTCAGAGGCTTTCGGAATGATTCATGGTGATTTCCAACCTGCCAACTTCCTCTTTCACGGTCAAAACGTGCATTTTATTGATTTCAGCGAGTGCGGATTTGGTTACTACCTCTACGATTGTGTGCCAGCGCTTTCTTATTTGCGACACCGGCCAGATTTCCAAGCACAATGGTCTGCTTTTTTCAATGGATATCAGAAGGTGCGATCACTGCCGGTGGATTATAGGGGGCAATTTGAGACGTTCACTGCACTACGCACAGTTTTCTTGGTTAATTGGGTTTGCGGCTTGCCAGATTCAATGCAGCAACCATGGATGAAAAGTTTCTTAGAGGAATCGGTTATGCGGTTAAAGCATTACCTCGAGGATGGATGGGTTCCCCTCCAATTGAACTCATAGCGAGTACGCGCTAAGAATGGTTGAAAGTCGTGCGAAAGTTAATCATAGAATATGCGAGATACCGAAATCCTAAACGCGTTTCTCTAAGTTTATCGTAGCTAATGGCAAGTCTTCGATAAGTATCTTGCC
>JAJECN010000049.1 GCA_022821965.1 Candidatus Poribacteria bacterium | reverse complement strand
ACCCTAAAACGCGAGATTCAGGCGTGGCAGAACCGAAGAAATCATCAACGGGCGACTGTCCAATGGCAGTTTACTACCGAAGATGCGCGTATCAAACTCAAAACACTATACCCTTCAGTGTAAAATGGACTCACTACTAGTCTGTCCAGTCTAAAATTATAGGTATGTGATTTCGGAGAGGGCGAAGCGACCTCGCCCCTACGATTAAATTTCCGAAAAATAAGGGTGGACAGACTACTAATATGCGCAAACGTGTACTTTCAATGTGACGCACGGATCCGCAGCCCTTAGCATAAGAGACGCGGATCCGCGGCGAGTTATGACGCGACAAAATGATGTGAAAATTCACCTTACTTGAGAGACTTGAGGTTCCCCCACGTGGTCGCTAACTTTCCTTGGGGTTCAACATCCAACAATTCACCGAACCGGTTGGTAATGAGTTCCCCGATTTCCAAGCCGACCTGTGCGAGGTAATCGTCCGGTTTATTGGCGAGTGTTTCCATGTGGAAATGGACGAAATAGCCTTTCATGTCTGGAGCGGCAAAGAGGATCGGATCAGCTGAGTTGCCGGCTTCAGCATAGACTTCGACGGGGTCGCACTTCTCCGCTTCCAACACGCTGAGCAGTCCCGGACGATTCGGATTAAAGGGTTTCAAGCTGGGAATCAGTTTTTTGCCCTCGTCGGTCGGTTTGACAGCGGCAGCGGTGGTTGTGATGTACTGGGCAGTAAAGTTGAGAACATCCTTTACACCTTGATTGCCCGGGACAATCTTTTGACCCGGAGCACCCTTCTTCCCAACGGCATAGAACGGGGTATCCCCAGAATAGATGAGCACGCCACCGCCGTAGAGGAAATTCTCAATAGGGCTGTCGTCCTTCATACCAATCGTGTAAACGATTTCGGGAACGACGATAGGAGAAACAATAACGCCCTCCGGATTCTCCTCCATATAAGCGAGGAAAGCATCCGCATCGCCAACAACAGAGGCAATTTTTGCTTCGTCTAATTCCGCGCTAACGGCATCTTCAATTTTCTTCGTTGATTTCCAATCGCCCCAACCGTCAGGATTAAAACCATAATTTTCATCATAATAGAGGAACACTTCGGGTGCTGCCCATGTTGCTATGGAAGTTCCTAAGAGGATTCCAATCAGCAGGAAAATCTTGAGTTGCAAGGATAACTTGCAAAGGCTACTGTAGATGCTACGTCTCATGACAAAAACCTCCTTCGTTTTTTGTCTGATTTGTCCCGCGCCTCAAAAGGGTCTCCCACGCAACTTTGCGTGCGTTACTTCCAACATGTCGCCGTAGTCCACAGAAAAAAAAGCTTGACCTACCGCAGCCACGGTAGGATTCTGGAAAAGGCACGGGACTGCTCTTTGACAAGGAAAAAATTCCTTCTTGTTGTGTCAGAGAGCTTCTCACATCGCCGGATAGAATGTTTCTCGATTTCGTAAAGTTGATACCCTAAATCTGAAATGTAATCCTCAATCTCTTCAAAAGCGGAACGATTCGTTTCACCGACATCCTTCAGTTCCGCCATTAAGAGCGGGGCGTGCGTCTTTAAGTAGTATTCACCACCTTTCAATACTTCTAACTGATACCCTTCCACATCAATTTTGACAAAATCCGGAGCCGATAGTTCGCGGAAAATATTGTCAATCGTGTCAAGCGTTACGCGTTCCGATGTTGTTCGTCTGTCAGTATACTTTAAGGAAGCAGTGCCTTCAGCGAGTCCAGCCTCGGAGTAGTAGAGGTGCCGTTGTTCTACTTTGTCGCCGATCCCTTTATTAACAACAGTAATGTTTTTAAACCTATTTAGAGAGACATTTTCATGGAGATACCCACAGGTACGCGCCGCCGGCTCAAACGCAACAACTGCCCCAGTATCTCCAACCCGTGAGGCGAGAAGGCACGTATAAAATCCGATATTCGCGCCGATGTCCCAACAGATGTCTCCCGGTTCAATGATCCTCAGCAGTTTCGTAATGATATACCTTTCATCATGCGTACCATAAAAATAGAGATACTGGTGCTCAGGATTCGCAAGGTTGGCTTTCAATTGGAACTGATACTTGGTTTCAAAGACAGCAATCGGGTCTTCAGGCGTAATCCAATTTTTAGTCAACCTTAAAAGGGAACTTTTCCCGTCAGTGATCGGACACCACCGGAGGTAGCTGCGGACAAGATAGTTAAGTTGCGGGTTCATCCCCACGTCTCAAGTCCTAACAACTTTTTGCCGAGTTCAGTCAGGTAGGCAGTTTCTCCCGATTCATGCTCCTTTTCTGGACGTTCACCACTGAAACCCGCCATCCGTTCTTTCCATGCGTTGACGCGGCGTTCGCGTGCCTCTGGATTCGCTTCTCCTGTTGGGGACATCGTAATGTATTGCGCGACGCGTGGCGCATCGGCGGTATTGATGCCAGCACTATGAGGCAACGCGCTGTGCCAAATAACGAGATCACCGGCTTTTCCGGGCACTGGCACTGCGCCGAGTGCTACCAAATCTTGCTGCCTCGGATCCGCATCCTCTGGAAGACTTTTTAGCCATTCATCAATTTTATTATGGAATCCTGGTACACAAGTGAACGCGCCCTGGTTGGCTGCGGTATCGGTGAGATAGAGAACACCCTGCACATGGAATCGGACGGGGACCTCCACAGACATGTCCCAGTGGAGTCCTAAGTTCGTACGTTCAAATTTACCGGAGACATTGGGGGGACTCATGCTGGCGCGGTCGAAACTCACCCACAGTTTTTCAGTGCCCCGAATTTCAGCAAAAGCCTGATGCACACGTGGGAATTGGCGAGTTGCCCACAATGCTGGGTGCTGATAGATTTCGACCATAATGCTTTTACGAGGTGGATCGGGATACCAAGTGTCTGGATCGTCGGCATCCATCTCAAGAAAATCCCAAACAGCCTGTTGGGCATTCTGTATCAACTCTGGAGGTGCTGCATCGTGGATAACGACATAACCGTTTTCTTCCCAGAAAGCATGATCTTCAGAACTCAAAACTGCCATCTTTTTCCTCCAATTGTATTGCGCGGAAAGTTTTCGGGCGGGAGATTAATATTTCAGTAGTCTTTTACCCCAACCGGCGCAAAAATGCTGATAGAAAAATAACTATCAATCCTAAAACCACAGTAAGGTTGAGCCACGGTGCTGGTTTCTTCTGAAATACATCAAAAACGGGATATGGGAACGTCAGGACAATTGCCAATGTAAATACTAAAAATACAATGAAAAGTTTAACACCCAAAACAAGGATGTAAAGTGAGTAATCCGATACAAACGTTCCAGCGGCAGCAACGGAACGTGCTGCTCGAAAGAAGGTAATGAAATTATATAACCCCGATATGAGAACGGTTAACAATGCTGTCCAGACGATACCACCGAAGCGTCGGAGTGCCGATGAAATCAAAGATTCCGAGTCAGTGTGTCGGTTGGCAATCGGGAGAAAAACAACGCGAAGAAAGAAGAATCCTCCTATCATCAGCACGACGGATCCGACATGTATCCACTGTATCAACGACTTCAGAAACATCTTTTAATGGCTTTCGGCTGTCGGCTGACAGCCATCAGCAAAGAAGTTTCCGTGACAACCACAAAAACCTCTTTACCGATAGCCGACGACTGACGGCTGACAGCCATCTTGAGGTTATACCACCGGTTTGCCACCAACCGGATTAAAACAGGGGCGCGACTGTGTGCAAGCGTCCGGCGACACAAATTGATCGTCCGGACCAACGACTTGCATAGTGCAATTGCACCAATAATGCGAACCGGGATTGTTTTCAACGAGGTTCTGCAAGTTGCCACCCGGAATGTAAATCGCCTTCGTCCGGAGATACTGGCATATCGGGCGATTAAAGATTGGAAGTGCTTTTCCTTGTAACATATCAATGCTCCTTTAGCTTGCAGCCATCATTGCGGCTCGACTGACGAGGTTCTGCGTTAAGGTTACCTTGTAAGCGTTGTCGTTCAAGGGCTGTGCATCTTTGACGGCATCGGAACCAGCCTGCTGACTCACAGCGTCGTTAATCATCTTGCCGATGAGCGCAGCCTCTGCTTCCTTGGAACGCCAAGGCGCAGGTGCAACACCACCGAGAACGACACTGGCAGCTTCACAGGTCTTCCCGTTCATCTGAAAAACACCAGCAACGCTCGCCAATGCGAAGTCAGGTGCGCCTTTCTCGCGCGCCTTTAGATAGAAACTTCTCGTATTGGACTTCGGTGCTGGAACGCTAACCTCAACGACAATCTCATTGGGTTCAAGCACATTCTCTCGGAACGGATTCGCAGCTGGTAAGGTAAAGAATTCCTCAAGCGACACGGTTTTCTCGCCTTCAGGTCCGACGATCTTAACCGAGGCACCTAAGGCTATCAACGCTGGTGCAAGATCCGAGGGATGCACGATGTAAACAGGATCGCCACCGAGGATTGCATGATATTTGCTCAAGCCATCAACCGCATAACAGGTGTCTCCACCCTTTTTGAGGCAATGGGTGGCTTCATCTCGGTAGTACCAGCACCGGGGACGTTGACAGAGATTTCCGCCGAGTGTCCCGACGTTCCGAATCTGCGGCGTAGCGACAGAGGCAGCCGCTTGTGCCAGAACGGTATAGTGATGCTGAATCGTCGGATGCATAGCGATGTCAGTAATAGTGGCTAACGCGCCGATTTTCAAACCAGATGCCTCGGCTTCAATGCTATCCATTCCGGGTAACGTCTTGAGATTAACGAGCGTTTTAGGGGTCTCAATATACTCTTTGAGTTCCCCAACCAGATCCGTGCCGCCGGCGATAAGCATAACTTCACCCCATCCGCTTTCACTCAGGAGAGAAGTGACTTGCTCCAGGCTGGTAGCGTTAACGTAACTGAATTTATCCATTGCTTACCTCCTTATGCCTTCTTCTCAGCAAGTGCGTCAAGAACCTTATCGGGTGTTATTGGTAACGACCGAATGCGTACGCCAATCGCATTGTAAACTGCATTCGCAATAGCCCCAGGCGTTGGAATACACGGAGGTTCACCAACACCTGTAACCTTCCGGTGCGTATCGAAAACGATGGATTTAATCTCGGGGATCTCGAAGGTCCCTGGAACTTTGTAATCCTCAAGGTTGGCATTGAGCATTCGTCCGGTCACCGGATCCATGAAACGCTCTTCAAGCAACGCTTGCCCCAACCCCATAATAACACCGCCGTTAATCTGACTTTCTGTCGTCAACCTGTTGATCGCTAATCCACAGTCCTGAACGGCGACAATTTTGATAAGTCTGACAGCCCCGGTTTGGGTATCAACTTCAACTTCAGCGAACTGTGTGCCTGCGGCACCGTTTTGGCGGAGGTCCTCTTCCCAAGTTCCGCCTTCGCTAATGCTTTCCATACCGAGTTGTCCGGTCGCCTGTTGCCACGTAATGGTCTTTGTCCTATCAGAAACGGCATAGATCGTCCCCGTACCGACACGGAGATCTGCCACAGGTGCATCAAGCAGTGGAGCGATACGTTCAAACAATTTCTGCTTCGCTGCCGCCGCTGCGGTTTTGATGACCGGAGCCACTGAGGGAGTTGTTTGACTACCACCACTACCGCCAGAAGGTAATCCGGGCTGGCTATCGCCAACCTTTACACGGATATCGGTAGTATCAAGACCAAATTCTTCGGCAACAATAATCGCAATAACTGTCCGGACACCTGTGCCGATGTCTTGCGTGCCTGTAACGGCTTCAACAGTGCCGTCTGCATTAATAGTGACCCGTGCTTCTGTACCGCGACCACCACCGCCGCCCCATTGTCCGCTGCCAACACCTATACCGCGCTTCTTCACGCCTGTTCCGGAACCTGCAACGTTATTACGACGATGCCATCCAATCTCTTGTGCCCCAAGCGTATATTGTGCTTGACGTACTTCGTTTGGATCATTGATACGTCGGAACTCCAATGGATTCATTCCGAGTTTTTCGGCAAGTTCATCCATCAGAGAATCCATGGCGAAAGCACCTTGCGGGTGTCCAGGCGCACGCATCGCGCGTTGATTACCAGCGTTGGTAGCCACGTTAAACCGTTCTGTCCGACTGTTCGGAACATAGTAGACATAAGGTCCCGTGAAACCTGCGCCACTGGAGATACCTCCTGTGCCGTAGCCCTTCATATCATAAGCGATGAGCCGTCCGTCGCTTGTTGCCCCCGCGCGGACCTTCTGCGTCATTGAAGGTCTATTGCCAGCAACGAGGTGTTCCGATTTCCGGGTCAGCATCAACTTAACTGGCTTACCGGTAATACGGGACAATTCAGCGGCGGTGTGACCTTCTAAACCGGGTCCGAATTTGCTCCCAAATCCGCCGCCCATGTGCTCCGTAATGACCCTGACTTGGTTTGCTGGTAGTTCAAAGCGCTGCGCGAAGTCGTTGCGGACCCCAAAAACACCTTGCGTAGATGCCCAAACAGTAAGATTCTGATTATCTTCCCATTTCGCGACATGTCCGTGTGTCTCCAAACAGACGTGTGTCTGAACAGGCGTGTGATAGGTCGCCTCAACCTCAACAGCGGCTTCAGCAAACCCTTCCTCAATATTGCCTTCTTCCCTAACACCAGGCTCACTCTGATTGCCCGCCCAATCTCGGATTTCCGGCGCACCTGCTGCCATCGCATCTTCTTCTGTGACGACGTGTGGTAATTCCTCAAGATCAACACGGATGAGACGGATTGCATCTTTAGCGATGTCATCCGTTTCAGCAGCAACAGCGGCAATTTCCTGCCCTTGGTAACGGACTTTCTTGTCAACTTCAATCAACGGAATAACCGCTTTGACCCCGGGCAACGCTTCTGCCTCGCTCATGTCAACACCCATAACGGTTGCGTGTGCGACTTCGGAACGCAAAATACGTCCATAAAGCATCCCCGGTTCATTAATATCAAAAGTATACTTTGCTTTTCCAGTGACTTTGTCCTTACCGGACAAACGGGTTATCCGTTTTCCGATGAGACGAGATTCACTTGCTTCTCCCCATGATGCCATGTGTTGTCCTCCTATAAATGAGCGCTCCAGCGGAGCGACAAACCTTTGCATCTCGTAAGCTAAATTTTGTTTTCAAATCACATCTTCTGTGACGCAGTTTTCACAGCATCGAAGATAAACGGATAGGTGCCACAGCGGCAAGTGTTTCCAGATAAACCGATCTTAATTTCTTCAAGTGTCGGGTTCGCATTTTCACCCAATAATGCCGCGGATGCAACCACGAAACCGGGTGTGCAGAATCCACACATCAGCGCGTCGTGTTTGATGAATGCTTCCTGAACTGGATGTAAATTCTCGCCATCTGCTAACCCCTCGACAGTCGTTATCTGCTTGCCTTGCGCATCCATCGCGAGCATCATACAGGCATAGACGGACTTCCCATCTACCATGACAGTGCAGCCACCACATTCACCACGATCGCAAATTAGTTTGGCACCGGTCAAGTCAATATTGTTTCCGCCTGTATCAATCCCGTCCCGTAAAACAGTTAAGAGGGTTGTGCGCGCCTCAACTTCGACCTGATATGTCTCCCCATTGATATTGAGTTGGATCGTCGCGCTCGCGACAGCGTCGCCCGTTTGAGCATCGGCGGCTTTCTCGCTGCCAATTAGGACGCTGGGCGCAACGGTTGCTGCGACAGTACCGGTACCTACGCCTTTCAAGAAATTCCGGCGCGAGATGTTCGTCCCCTGCTTTTTCTCTTTCTCAGGCATACGGTGCCTCCTTAAAATTGTGAATTCGGATTAAAGTTATACGCATCGCGTTGGTTAAAAATTCGTTATCTCTCAATTTCTTCCAATATAGCACATTTCATATTTTTTCTCAACAAAAAAACGAGCGAAGCACAATTACAGTATCTACGCAAAATTCTATCGGTACTTGCGGGATTGGAAGACTGGAAGGGAGGACGGTGGGTTCTTGTTCACTGACGAACTGTCAACATATTTTCAAATTTTACTATAAGTTCCTCCTCAAAGATGAAAAATTGATTGGCAATTTTTTTCAGAATAGCGTATTATATTAATGCCCCAATGCACTTATAAGAGGAATTGCGCAAGCATAATATTACAAGGTAGCATTTCGCTTACCAAATTCTAAAAAAAAGGAGCTATCATGGCTGCGAATACGTTTGAAATTAGTGACGACACGTTTGAAGGAATGGTACTTACATCCGACACGCCCGTTGTTGTTGACTTTTGGGCAGAGTGGTGTGGTCCGTGCAAAATGATTGCACCCATCCTGGAGGAACTTGCAGAGGAAAACTCGGAGACCTTCAAAGTCGGGAAAGTTAACGTTGACGACAACCGTCAGACCGCGATGCAGTACGGGGTTCGGAGTATCCCAACACTGCTCGTGTTTAAGGACGGTAAAGTGGCACCCAATGGACAGATTGTCGGTGCGATGCCTAAAGATGCACTCAAGAAAAAAATCTTAGACGCTCTGTAATCAACCACGCTTCGTAATCACATCTCTGGAGAATGGAAGATTGGAAGATCGAAGGAATTAGGTTTTCGCTTCCATTCTTCCTATCTTTTTGTCCTTCCAAGATTCACTATGTTTTGGCAATTCGTCTACAATACGTTCGCTGTTCCTGCCATGTTCGTCGGTTTCCACGGAGCAGGGTGCTGCAATCCCAAGATTCAGGAGGGCATTAAAGGACGAAAGGGTGTGCTTGTGGAGCTTGAAAATCAACTCCAGACAGCCCGACCTTTAGAAAAGACAGCATGGTTTCACTTTACCTCTGTCGGTGAATTTGAACAAGCGAAACCGCTTATCGAAGCGATTTACGAAGAGACCCGGATTGTTCTAACCTTCTTCTCACCCTCCGTTGCACCGAACGCTCGCTCATACACCTACGCCGATGCTGCTGTTTACCTTCCACTTGATACACCACGAAATGCAGAACGCATAATCCGACTTATTGAACCAGCGCTAATCGTTTTTTCTAAATTTGATATTTGGCCCAACCTCGTTTGGAAAGCCTCTAAATACAAAATTCCAATTATTGTAGTCGCTGGAACGCTGCATGCTGAATCGAAACGACTATCCACTTTCGCGAAACCCTTCTTTCGGAGCGTGCATCAGTATATCCAGGTGCATTGTGCTATTTCTGAGAGCGATGCCGCTCGCTTTCGGGAACTCTGCTCACCGGCACACGAAATCGTTGTCACCGGCGACACGCGTTATGAGCAGGTCTATCGACGCGCGCGCTTGGTCGAATCCGATACTGAATTCTTCCACGGACACCAAAGTCTGAAACGTCCTATCCTCATCGCTGGCAGCACGTACACAGAAGATGAAAAAGTATTGTTACCGGCTTACCAGCTGCTGCGTCAAAACCTACCTGAAAATTTCCCACACCTGATTTTGGTCCCACACGAACCAACATCTGAACGGATAAAGGAGATTCGCAGACATCTGGATCGATCAAAATTGGTGCCCCTCTGTTTTTCTGAACTTGAACCTGAAGTAGACTTATCGGCGGTGGATGTCCTTATCGTTGACAAGGTAGGACTTCTTGCGAAGTTATACGGGTTGGCAGATATAGCGTTTGTCGGTGGGAGTTTCCGCGGGAGTGTTCACAATGTAATGGAACCCGCTGCGATGGCGAAACCTGTTCTGTTCGGTCCGACCATACAGAACGCGTATGAAGCGTCCTTACTCGTGGAGCGCGGCGGAGCAAAATTGGTTCACACTGCACCAGAATTAGCAGCTGCTATCACAGCGTGGCTACAGGATACAGACGCAAGCGTCACAGCGGGACGTATCGGGCAGGAACTGATTGAGGAGAACCTCGGTGCGGTGAAGCGGACTTTGGTACATTTGCGGAAGTATATGGAATGATGAATATGCCTGACTACCTGCTTAGGCAATCAGATGTATTCAATTTAGGACTTACGCAAACAGGCGATAAAGGGTTTCCTTACTAACAGATATACCTTGGAGATACTTATGTTTCTCAAAATCAGTCTGGTTCGTAGTGGCGCAATTCATTGCGCTTTGCGTAAATCCTACAATTTTAATTTTTCATCAGAAATGTCTTAAATCTCTAATAAGCATTAAATAAGCATTAATTCGTATGAAATTGACTTTTATTGATATCCTGCCATGTCACAGAATATTCCTTCAAACTCTTTAGCAACCATTTACGTTCGTACATTTCCACCTGATGTGAACGGCTGTACTGACGCGCAGGTTTGTTAAACTCACGGTTTGTGATAACTGCCAATTGGAAAGTTGTCCCATATTTTTCTTCATAAAAGGGTTTTGCTGCTAAAATCTCGTCTACAGCATGCTTATCCGATTTCCCACCTGCTTGTCGTCGATGCTTAGCCTGTATCAGTACTCCACCCGCTTCATTCCCATGTTGACGAGCAATGACATCCGCACCTTTGTCCCCCGAATAGGGCGTTAATACGACATAATATCCTTGCTTATCAAAAAGTGCAGCAACAAAAACTTCAAAAAATCTTGGCTCAAGCTTGTCAACATCTTCTATTGTTAATGGTGAATTCTCGTCATTATCAACAGGTATTGGCTGCAATTTTTCAAGAATCTCTTTCGGGGTTACTTCAGCTTGCTCGGTTGGGAACAGAGTCCCTTGTGAAAGTTGGCGTTTTCGTTCGAGGAGTTCGTGCAGAATAACATCAAAAGTTTGAAACTGAGGATGAGTTGCCATTGGTAGGTAGATATGCACTGGCCGCTTTTGTCCAATACGATAAACCCTATCACTTGCCTGATCCTCTTTAGCGGGGTTCCACCAGCGACTATAGTGAATGACATGATTCGCTTCAGTAATGTTGAGCCCCACACCAGCGGCAAGTGGTGACATAATGATGACATTAAAACCTGAAGAAGTTTGGAAACGATCTACACTTTGCTGGCGACTCATTTTCATTGAATTTGCGCGTTGTGTGCTTCCAGGCGTATCTCCGTTAACGATAGAGACATCCTCCAAACCGAAATACTCACGAACAACATGTCCTAAAAGATGCTGCGTTTTTCTACGCTCTGCAAACAAAATTACCTTTTCGTTAGCAGCACGGATTTTTTCGAGCAATCGGACTGTCACCGTCAGCTTTGCTGATTGTTCAATTAATTCGGCGACAGGTAAATCTTCCCATTGAGAATCGGCTAACAAAGGATGGTCGGAAATATCGCGCAATTGGTGCAGAACTTGCAAGATTTGATTACGCTGCTGTGGTCCGTCTGATCCACCATCCTGCGTAGATTGAAGAGCTGCTTGATAACGTTCTACCTGTATTAGGGGCATGTCTTGTCGACAATCCTCATAGTGAATGTGTTTTTCGGGCAGGTCATCAAGAATACCGGTTTTTAGCCGTCTTTTGAGGTAAACGCCGATACGCTCGCGAATCCGATCACCAAGGGCGCGAATATCAGTTTCCGGATTTTTAAGGGGTCGACAAAATTCATTATTGAAGTTCTTCGCGCTATCAAGATAGCCCGGTGCTACAAAGTCCGTGATACACCATAAATCCATCAAGGAGTTTTCAACAGGCGTTCCTGTCATAGCGAGACGGAAATCGGTCTTGAGTGCTTTCAACGCATTTGTGACAAGTGCTCCCGGGGTCTTGATGCGTTGTGCTTCATCAATAACCACGGTTGCCCACGGAATTAAACCTAAGTCCAATTGAAAGTCGCGAACAGTCTCATAAGTAGTTAACACAACATCAGCATCTTGAAGGTGTTTAACATCAAGTGCCCCACGGCGTTTACGTAATTCCTGAAGTCGTTCTGCTCCCTCAATGTCTGGAATTTGAAGGTTGTCAACATCAGATGGCTCACATTTGAAGTTTTGTAGTTCTTTCCCATATAAGGTGACAAACTCCAACGTTCCTTTTTCAAAAAACTTCGGATATTCCGCTGCCCAATTTTCTAAAAGTGCAATTGGTGCAACGATGAGATATGGTTTCCGCTGTGGTTCTTTTAGTCGGTATTTTGCATGATGCCATTCCAGAAAGCAAAGTACTTGTAGTGTTTTGCCGAGCCCCATGTCGTCGGCAAGTAATCCACCGAGATAATTGTTCTCCCAAAGCTGCTGTGCCCAAGCAAGTCCCTCTTCTTGGTGAGGTAGTAGTTTGACTTTTTGTTTTAAGTTTGGTGTAGATTCCAGAAGATGTCGAAACGGTTCTTCAACTTCTGAACTGGACGTTTTTTCAACGTAATTGGGGTCTTCAATGTTTTCCTCAATGATTAAGACTGTGATCTCCGATTTTTCTCTTTCAGAACGCGACGGTTTCTTTCGGTGTTTAAGCTGTTTTTCAATGAATGGAAGATGTCTTTCAACATCAGAAACAGGAAGTTTTTGTCCTTTCCATTTGATTTGCTTTTGCCCTGTTCGCTTCGCCTCATGAATTGTCTGCTTTAGATCCGCGAATTCCTCCTCGGTTTTAACCTGCAATTTTGTTCGTGTTCCCGATTCATCCTCAATTAAAAAACCAGGAATCCACTCACTTTTGTACGGCGAAACGAAAGGATAAACCCTCGGTTGGTAGATACCAATTTCACGAACACGCTCACTGAAAGATGGTGTTTCATCTGTCGGATCGAGTTCAACAACTTCTGGATCAAAGTACAACTGTGGTTGTTTCGCAATTTCTGCAAGTTGTTCACGAGAGACGCGTCGATAGTGCTTAAGGGTTTGTAAAGTTTCCTTCTGATTTTCCTGAAAGAGAACACGAGTACACCCACCGTCAGGTTTAGAAAGATTGTATGTAGTCTGTGGTTTTGGAAATTTATCGAATATCTTCTCAAGCCTTTCACTGTCAACGTCAGCTACATCTGGTATTATTTCAACACTATCACCGGATTCACGTAGGCGCAAGCGAACGGTTTTTGGTGAAACGACTTCCTCCTGATTTAGATAATGATCCAATACACTTCCTGTCTCTTTAGCAAGTCCCTTAATCTTCGCAAACTCAATCAGATTTGTTGCAAAGTTTTTATCTGTAGCACCTCTTGCATTGAACGCGTCTAATTCCTCTAAGAGGGTGAACTGTTCCTGTGTCAAGAGGTACGCCCACTCTTCAGTCAAACGCAGCACACAACCGATTCGGGCTGGATACAAAGGCTTCCCATCAGATTTTAGGAACTGATAGTTGTACCGAAACTCTGACTGATTAAAAGTACCATCCGATCGGATTTCAAGTTCAAACGGATATAACTCTGGTAAACCAAGCAGTTCCTGTTCACTGGAATTAAGATGACATATCTCCTCAAACGGAATATGAACCTCCACATCTAACAATTCTGCCTGACCGTTATCAAGCAGTTCCTTCAGCAATAGCCACTGAGCTTGTGTTTGGTATGCTTCCGATTGCAAATCGTTAGCGTACTCAAGCAGCGAAAGATTATCCACTGGAGATGTAAACTGGATGCCTGTTGATGTTTCTTGCCAGTTAAATTGCGGCAGTTCTGATTTGTTTTTTTGAAATAGGTTAAACATCATACCTACTCTACTTCGTATCCAAAAACATTCCTACATTTAGGACAAGTAATTCTTAACCAACCTTTCGCCACTCGGCGGATCCGCAATGTTTGTCTGCATTCCTCATTAGGGCAATTTACGTGTCTTTCTACTGAATTTTCACCATTCAACTGATAACTCCGTAACGCCTCAATCCTAATCTCATATTCTAACCACGATGCAAATTTACTTTGCCAAGAATAATTCTCTGAGCCGCTGTGAATCACCCGACGTACAGCCCGTTGTTGGAAACGTAACTCGTCCATATGGTATTCTGAATCTCCCACTTCAAAAGGGAGATCGGCGTTGTGGTAAACATAGCATGCCCCTGCTGTGCTGAACTCAACAAATGTATACCTTTTCATCTGAATGATAAAAGCGTGCTGGTCTTTACTACCACCTTTCAACTCCGCTGGTTGGCGATCTTGGTAGTATTGCAGAGCTTGTGGATCATGGCGGAAAAGATGTTCAGCGTTTTTGCGCAACACTGGGCGACAAAAGGAAATATGTTCAAGATACGCCAACCAAAAAGCTTTACGATAGGCAAATTTCGGGTCATTGCAAGCCTTAGCAACAACATCAAAAAAGAAACGCAGGTCTTCTTTTGTAATCCATCGTATAAAGATTTGCCGTGCCTCATCAGATATGTCTCGCCAACGAACATCTCCACCAGCAATACGTGGATCTTGCCATTCTTGAAGTGCATAGGATTGAACGGGTTGACGTAAGACTTCGGATGCTTCAATGCCAAGGTGTTCAATAAGTTTGGACAAAACGCCCCGGCTTGTTTTGTCGTTATTGTGATTTTTAACAAACTCGATGATATCAGAAACCATATCTTGATCGAATTGATTGTTAAGAGATGTGTACGCCATTGCAACTTCACCAAAATATGGATAACTATGTGTATGGTCTCGCAATTCAAGATATGTCCAGACATCTGACAGCTTCGTTCCTGATCGCAACAAGTGCATTGCAAGCTGCGTCGCGCTATTTTCTTCGCAATACCATGCTATGTTCGCTTTTAGTTTCTGAACACGTTTATCAGACCCAGTATAATCGGTTAAATGCTTTTTAAGAGATGCGCGTAACATTCCCACATTCGGTATATCTGATGTTTTCATTAAGGCATCGAAAATGCCGAGAATAGACCTGACGCGAAGACACTTTTCAATGAGTTGAAGTGCGTTGTGAAGTCTTGGTGTATCTACAATACGAGGCAGCCCATTCTCAGAGTAGGTTAACACCCAAGCGAGTTGCCGCGTGCGTCTGAGAGAGTCAAATTCTGCGGAAAGCCTGTTTAGTGGAGTGCTCATGAAGAGTTGGTATGTTTCGCGAAGACTTTCTGGATTAGGCGAGTCGGATCCGATTCCGTCTTGATCTTCTATAATTTCTTTAAAAATAGCGAGTCGCTCTGACGGAATTGCTGTTACCTGGGGAGCACGACGCGCAAAAGAATCGGCATTAAACTCAAATTGAAGCAATTTTTTAGTGGAATTCATAGTGTTTCCCCAATAATGTTCTCAAGTTCTTTAATTTTTTCAAGTTGTTTTTCCGCGTTTGTCCGTGCGCGAAACTCTACCCGTCTTGATTCCCCTCTGTTTTGTGTGCCATCTGGATAAGTAATCAACTTGCTCGAGGATAAACCGTTAGCAGTCAAGCGATCTTGTAGCCAGTCCCTATCTCTGTGGATTTCGGGTATCTGGAGGACATATTCAAGGACACTTCTCGTTCTGTCCTGTGATAACTCCATGTTGCGAATATATGCTTTTTCCGGACTTACATTTTCCGACCATTCGCTTGATGTGTGACCTTCAATCCGGACTTCGGCGATGGCATCTATGTATTCCGGGCGTTTTAAAATTTGAATATAGCGCGGAAAAAAGTCATCTAATATTTCCTTGAAGGCAAATTGAACTTCGTCTTCTCCTTGCGCAAACAGCACCGTAGGCTCCCTGAAGCGAACGGAAAGCGTCTCACGATCCAAGATAGCATTCCATTTCTCAAGGTCTTCCTCAAATTCCCTTTCAAGAGCTACGTACAAATTTCCACGTAACTCTACATAATCCGTAAAAATTTTCAATAATACTTTTTGAATTTCATCATCACGTTGCTCCTTCTCCATCAAATCCAACATGACAAAAGAGAGCACGAGTACAAAAATGAGCAATAGCCCTGCCATTAGGTCACCCAACGAAAGACTAAAAGGATTTTCATCTGTGATGGTTTTGGATGTAGACGGTGTTCTTCGCATTATCTATTTCCACGCTGGCGTGTCAGCCCATCTGCCATATCTGTCAATTCCTCAACACTATCATCAAGTGCAGAAACACTACCAGCAAGCGCAGTTGATGCCTGAGTTAACTGTTCTGAGAATTGATTGAGATACGTGTTAATTGAATCGCTAGCACTCGTCGAGTAGTTTGTTAAGCCATCCTCAATTTCTTCAAAGATACTCTTTAAACCAGCATCAATCGTTTCAAAGCGTTTTGAAAAATCGTTAAGCAACTGTAGCGACTGAAGATGTATGCTTTGAATCTGTTTTATTGTTTCACGATTTGCCGTGAGGTATTCGGCGGTTTCTTCACTAAAAGTATCGCTTGCTTCCATCAATCGTTCACCTCCATCTTCAAGTGTGTTTGCCGCTGTTACCAATTGATCTGATAAAGTCCGAGTCGTTGCAACCAATTCGTATGCGCTTGTTACGCCTGTCTCCATCTGCTTCAACATCTCTCTACCCTTTTCAAGTGTCTCCCGCGAGGTGTCCATCTGAGCGTTGACTTCCTTGATTTGATTTGACTGTTGCTTCAAGAGTTCACCAACACTCACCTGCCCGGTTTGGAAAATACTTTCAAGATGGGAGGCGCTCTGATCTACAAGTTGATTCATCCGATTTGTCACAGCCTCTGAATTGTTTGTAACTTGTGAAGCAGTAGAAGTCATCGATGCTTGTAGTTCTTCAATCGTAGTTTGAAGCATCTGGATACTTTGGGCAGAAACATTCTTCATATCTACCATTCGTTGTGCTAACTGCTCATTAGTACGATTTGCCGATGATTCTAAAAGTTCTCGCATCCGAGTTATCATGACACTTGATTCTTCTGTGGTTTGTGCAGTACTCTGAGTGAGTGCCTGTTGCAGCTCGGTAATCATCGTCTGCATCGCTTGAAGACTTTGGGCAGAAGTCGTCTCTATATCCGCCATTCGTTTCGCTAACTGTGCATCGGTGCGATTTGCCGCCGATTCCAATAGATTTCTTATGTCATTAGCGATTTGCTTCATTTCCTCGTTTACGCTATCAGTTGTCTTAGACAAACCTGCCTGATGTGTATCAATTGCTTCTTGAAATGCACTTAACATTCCCTCCATCATGTTTTTCATCTGTTCTGCTTGGCTTTGAGACGTTTTCGATAGCAATCCATGGGTCTGGTTAACCTGTTCCTGCACACCTACCATCATACTAGCCAACTGTTCAGGCAGTGTTATTAAACTTTCGCTTGCTTTACCAACAGTTTCAGCAAGGGTTTCCATTTGTGTTGTTGTTGATCCTGAAAGGGATTTTTGGAATTCTTCAACCAACTGTTGGATAGCATCGGTGGAAGATTCTTCTTTTTCTCTCCGTAACTCCTCAACAGCTGTATTCAGATCATTGAAGGTCGGCTCTAATTGTTTGGCGATAGCATCGCCGAGTGCTTCAGGAACGTTGTGAAGTTCTTGGACGATTTCCTGACTGCTGCGAGCACTCTGGTCGTGTAATTGCGTTAGACCTTGATCCAAATTATCCAATCTTTCGGACATAATATTATCCATCGCAATCTTAATTCTATCCGCTAAGTCTGTCGAAAATGATTTGAGTGCTTGTGTCTGTTGTGCAAGCTCATCCTCCTGTCGAAATGAGATCTCTTCTTGTGTTGTCAGTGTGAATAACTGATCAAGTGCCTGTTGCAGATCCGCAAGTGTGCCACTCATACTACCAACGCGCCACTTTTCCAATCCATTGAACAAAAGTGAAGTCAGCATTCCCCAAACAGAGGTAACGAACGCAGTTGACACACCTGACAGGAGATTTTTAATTGCTTCCTGAATTTTAGATGTCTGGGCGAAATCAATACCAGAAAAGGGTATCAATCCCCACACCAACCCGACAAAAGTACCAAGAATTCCAACACCAACCAACAAAGCAGGAACACTATTCCAAAATCGGAGGTTGAGATGCTGTTCCAACAAGCGGTCTTCACTAAAGAAAAGTGATGCTTCGTCCGTTTTGTATACAATATCCTCTTGTGTTCCGTGTAGTTGGCGTTGGCGTGTAATAAGTGAGTTTTCAAACTCCTGCCACGCCTCAGCGAATTCGATATTACGATCAAACGCTTCTTTTAATTTAGGGAGAACCTCCGGTCTAGCAGGTGCTCCATGTTGATTTACTTGATTAGCCAAACTGCTAATTAAGCGGGCGCGACGGATAGTTTTCAAAAGGAAAATAGCCAATAGAATAATAAAGGCTAAAAGTATACCGTAAACAAAAATGTCTGAAATTTGATCGTTGGGGGTTTCCTGCCATGGAAATAGTAGTACAAAAAATTCGTTCATATAGTTTTCTCTATTGGTTACCTTTTAGTATTTTCCCTTTTCGATCTACCGTCTGGTAGCGAATTGTTAACATCGGACGCAGGTTTTCATCAGTTTCCTCTTTTGAAGAAAAAACGACTGGCGCGGTGCCATCGCGCAAGGCGAAGAGATACCCATAGTTATAATCAGGGTTCGCCACCCAAAAGCGGACCGCATCCGTGAGTAGTTCACTTTTAAACGTATAACGTTTCCCTGCTTCCTGAATTTCGCACGTTCCATCAATCCGATGTGCGACATCCTCCGAACCGTTGTAATCGCTTTCATTGTCGCCATCAATGCCTGCCAACATCGCTTGTGCGGGGGACTTATTCCACGGCAGGTTGCGATGCAAGGCACTATTGTAGGTAAGTTCGTTGTCTTCAGCGCGTGTCGATGTCCCTCTGCCCTCTTTCCACGGAAGCAGCACACGACGGAAGAGCACAGTCTGCGTAGCATCTGTATCAGATTGCTGAACATGCAGGCTTATCGTCGCGTCCAAGACCTGTGTCGGCTCCCGAATCCCCATATCTTCAAAGGCATCAAACAGATCAAAAGCGACGAAAAAGACACTCCCTGTCGGATTACAGAAGAGGTTTGGCTCCGCACCGGCATTGTCGTTGCGAGTCTTTCGATCTTTATTGACGACAAGCGTCGTGTCCTGCAAACCGCCAGAGAATGTAACGGAGTCACCAGTGCCAAAGGTTATTTCGTTTACGGGTGAGAGTGTTACCGTGATGCCTGTTTGTGAATTTGGAAGCGTAAGACGATAGGTTTTCCCCACCTCTAAAGGGGTCGTGAGCAGCAGGACGCGGTTCAGTCGCTGATCGAGGAGCGCGTATTCAAGTTGGACATCCGGTGCAATTAGGTAATTATCAAGGTCTTCCGCGACCTCTGCTTGTAATTGCCCGTCAAATCGTAACTGAATCGCTGTTTGGGAAAGTGGGACTGCCGCCAACAGTTTAGGAGTATCCGCTGCATTGGCAACTAAGATAGGGCAAAAGAGCAGTGATAGTAATATTAGAAACCTATTCGCTATTTTCAAGATACGCCTCCGAGGTTGTCCGTTGCATCTACTGGACATCTGCTGTGATAAAAACAGCGTTCAAAACATCCCGCTCCTGCTGTCCAGAAGGTTTATTGATAACTTCACCGTCAACAACAAAGGTGCTGGAGGAGCCACCATCGAGATTAATGGCTTCCGTTGCACCGAGTTCAATGAGTATGCTGGCGAGTTCGTAAAGTGTCAAACCTGTGCTATATTTCGGTTGCCGTCCATCAGCGACGACTAAAAAGAGTTTATCCGCATTATAGCCAAGTGCGGTGCGTGGCTCATGGCTGAGATTCAGCACTGATGCGCGTTTGCCGGGTGTATGTCGTTTTTCAGCGTGGTGCATCTCAGCAATTGTTTCATTTATTTTCCCGTCCTTGAGGAGCCGAAGCCGTCCGCCAATAGCATGTCGGACTTGATTCCACTCAGGGGGTGAGAGGGTGAGGGTAAGCGTACCATCTGCCCCAGTATTGAATTGAGAAACACTTGGATTCTTTAAGCGTGTGTTAATCCAGAGGACTGCCCCATCCTGTGGAATCGTGCTATTTCCATCGCGTGAGACTTTCTCTACACGGTAGGCATGTGTATAATCTGGGGTTAAAGGGAGTGGAAGCCCGCTGAGTATTACCTCGCTGCCTCGGCGGCGGTTGGTGCGCGTTGATTCACCGAGTCGTGGGGTGTAAAGCGTCACCTGACACCCATCAAGTCGTCGTTGGTTGATGCATCCGAGAGGGAGCGTGTGCGTGCCTATTTGTAGGTTGGCTTTCATTTGAACCGGGGTACTTAAGAACTCACCTGATTCGGTTACGCCGAAGCACGCCTCGGTATCGGTTGGCTGTGTGATCAGTTCTCCGTCTTGGATATGCAAGTTTTCTAACACACCACCGTAACCCCGCATGTCACCGAGAACCCCGAAGCCACCATTGACTGCGACGAGAACACGCCGGTCTCCGCGTTGTGTGCGACGGTTTGCCATTGAACGAACGGTCTCTTTACCGAGCACTTGCGCGTTTGCGAGCATTACTTCAAAATGCAGCGACGCTTCATGACGAGACATCTCTACAACGTAAAGCACACACGTCTCGACATCCCAATCGTAACGATAGAGATGGAGACCTTGTGCCAAATCCGGAAACAGTGTTTTTTTCTCACCACCGGCTTGTACAACAGTGGTTGTTATTAACACTAACAGGAAACAGATAGCGACACAAAATCTATGCATTACGAAAAATCTCAACGGCAAAATAGTCAATCGGTTGTTCTATGGGGGGATTTAGTTTTTTGACAGTGAGACGCACCTCATCCACAGCGAATTGTTCCAAAATCACTGCGGCTATTTTTTCAGCAAGTGCCTCAATCAGTTGGAAGGATTGCTGTGTACCGATCTCAACGATACGCGCGACGACTTCGGCGTAATCGATTGTGTCAGCGAGTGCGTCTGTACTGCCGGGGTTCGCAAGAGCACATCCTAAGATCGCATCAATTTCATAAGGACCACCAACTTGACGCTCCGCTTCGGGAACGCCGTGGTAGCCGTGGAATCGAATGCCTTTGAGGATGAGTTTGTCCATTTTTCGTGCTGCTTGCAAGCGAAAACTTGCTGTTAATTGTGCGCTGCTTGCAAGCGAAAACTTGCTGTCAAATTTATTCTTCGGGAATTTCTCCAAAGGTATGGGCAGGCTCAATCAGGTATTTCACCTGTTTTCCAAACCTTCCATCAGTATAATCAATCGAACGGATCTTCCAACCCTTGCCATCATTGTTCAGTGCGGAAATCAAATCGCCTTTCTGATTACCCCAATTATACGCCCCCCGCAAAACGGCTTTTTTGCCTTTGCTATCAATAGCAATGTAGGTGATATCAACCACCATCTTCCCACCGCGCAGTCGGAAGATTCCATCCCACGCCTTCGTTACTTCTTTCCATCCTACATTCCTCTCAAAGGCACCTGCCCAGAAAGTCCAAGCGGTAAGAACGTCCCTCTCCTCACTTCTGAGCCAAACCTCTGCAAGTGTGTCAGTATCTTTGTCGCCGTGGGCAGTAGCGTACACCGCATAAAGATCGCGAATCGCTTGCTCCTCAGCGGCAAAGTCAATATCCCTTCCAGCGGCGACCTCTGGCTGCGTTGCTTCGGAGGGTGTTGTCGCTGTTGACTGGGTCTGCTCATCGGGTGCTTCTGTATCATCAGTGTCGCCGCCGCAAGCCATCAATCCAGCAGCAAGCAGAACGAGAATGAAATAATAAATCGCTTTCGGTTTCATAGTTTACCTCCTGCGTTACGTCCAAACACAAACCGGTGAATTCGGATTCACCCCAAGTGTTTCTATTATACCTGAATGCCTGATAAAAATCAACACAATTTTAATGTATCCCAGAGAAAAACGGATGCGTCTTTCAATCACAATTATAATAAGCGGTTGTTTCATAACCGACTTTGTGTTATACTTCTAACGTAATTGATATGTTGTTAATCTCCAAAACTCTGTTGAAAAGGAATCGTTATGAACGTCACAGTTAAATACTTTGCCGTATGCCACGAAATGTTAGATAGATCCGAAGAAGAGATGGAACTTCCGGACGGTGCCACCGTAAGAACGATATTAAAACGCCTTGAGGAAGAATGGCCCGAAATCGCCGAGTTTTATGAAGTGATGCAAATGTCTGTCAATTGGGAATACGCCACGGAAAACACCGAACTCACGGAGGGAGACGAGGTCGCCCTAATTCCGCCTGTAACGGGAGGCTGTGATGTTTAAGATAATCACCGAAACCATTACAGGCGAGGAAGTACGTGAAGCGGTCGAGGGACCGGATGCTGGTGCGGTAGTGTTATTCCTCGGCACGGTTCGGAACAACACTGATGGCAGACCGGTAAAATGCCTTGAATACGAGGCATACCCACCGATGGCAGAGAAAAAGATGGCGGAGATCGCGCAAGAGATCTCAGACCAGTGGGGCATTGACCGCGTCGCAATGGTTCACCGTGTCGGAAAATTAGAAATTGGTGAGGTAAGCGTCGCAGTCGCAGTCGCTTCACCGCACCGCAAAGACGGATTTGAAGCGTGTCGATACGCCATGGATCGCCTCAAACAGATCGTGCCTATCTGGAAGCGTGAAGTATGGGCAGACGGCGAAGCGGAATGGGTAAAACCCGATGCTGTTTTTTTCGATGCACCTAAGCCACACAAAACCGCTTCACAAATTGACTAAAGATTGAAACGCCTTGTGGGAATTGGTCCAACGCCATCCACTCATCCACTGTATGCGCCTGTAGAATACTGCCAGGTCCGATAACGACGGTCTCCATGTGCTGTGCGAAGACGGCAGCATCGGTACCATAGGCGACGGTTTGGGGTTCAGTTTCGCCGGTTATTTCAAGTGCTGCTTGGATAATCTCCGCATCGGGTGGCGTGCGTACCGGAGGCGCATCAATATACAAATCGAATATTAACCCATGCTTTTCAGCCGAGTCACGCGCGCGGTCTATCCATTCCTGCGAATTGTCCCCCGGCATTGGACGGTAATTGATACAACACACGCTTAACGGCGAAGTAATATTCCCTGGACACTCGCCATCACTGATAGTGATATTCCAATCCGTAAAAGCCGGTGTGAATTCATCGTTGAAATACTGGGTATCGGTTGTCAACTCTTGATAAATATCCCGCATTTCTGCAAGAAATGGAATTAACTTTAGATTCGCGTTGTCACCTTCGCCTGTACTGCTGTGTGCTGCACGCCCGTGGGCTGTGGCAGTAAAGCGGACAGTTCCTTTGTGGGCATATACCGCATGGAGTTCTGTCGGTTCACCGACGACCCCATACTTCGGAAAGCCGTGCTTTTTGAACATCTGCGACTTTTCGGCAACCGCTGTTGCCCCGAGGTAGCCCACCTCTTCATCAGCAGTGATGACGACGTACAGGGGTGCCGACAAGTCAGAGTCAGCGTAGTGCGCCGCGACCTCAATCATACAAGCGACGCTGCCTTTCATATCGCAACTGCCTCTGCCGTACATTCTGTCATCAGCAATCCGCGCCTCAAACGGATCCATCGACCAACCGATAGCAGGGACAGTGTCTATATGCCCAAGTAGTGCAAGTCCGCGTTCACCGTTCTCCGGTCCTTTACGACCGATCAGATTCACTTTCAGTACACCCGCTGGATCCTTGTATTCAACCCGCTCTACCTCACAACCGATGGATTCCAACGTTCCCGTCAGAAAATCCATAACTTCAACGTTGCTGAGGGGACTTACTGTATTATACCCGATGAGGGTTTTGGTCAATTCTTTTGCATCCATAGTTCGGAATTTTATAAAAAACAGCGAAGTTTGTCAATGACTTTTTTAGCGTAGCGCGTTGTGATTTGGGAATTACGCTTACAGTTAGTATTCATAGGCAGTTACGGCAACGGCTACAATTGCAGCGGTTTCTGTCCGTAAGATGTTTGCCCCGAGTGTCACAGGGATGCATCCGCTATCAACCAAAGTAGTGACTTCTTGATCAGAAAAGCCACCCTCCGGTCCAACAAAAAGCGCGACAGTGGTAGGGTCGGGAACCCTGCGCAAAACTGTCTTGATATGCTGTGTCTGTGATCCTCCACTATGATTCGGACTGATGAATAACAAGCAAAGTGAAAACTTTTCGAGTTGTGCAAGAGATGCATCAAACGTCTGCGGGCTGCATAACTCAGGCAACCACGCGCGTTTACACTGCTTTGTGGCAGAGACAACAACACGATGCCACCTTTCATATCGATTCTGACTCGGTTTTTGTAGAGCATGCGCTGAGTGCATCGGCACAATCTGTGTGATTCCGAGTTCCGTCGTTTTTTGGAGAATCAGTTCCATCTTATCGTTTTTAGGAAGACTTTGAAACAGGGTGAGCGAAAGTGGTGGCTTTGCGTAAAATTCGTGGGTGAGGATTCGGACATCGCTTAAAGATCGATTTGTGTCCGTCCCAAGCACTTCCGCGGTATAGACATTCCCTTGCCCATCAATAATTCGGATAGTCTCACCTGGCGTTGTGCGGAGGACATTACGGAGATGGTGATGTTCCGAACCAGTAATCGTAGCAATATGAGATTGGATCTGAGAGGGAGGAACATAGAAAGTGTGCATCTTGTGAGCAACGCCTTAGATTGCCCCCATGCGAAGTTGTTCAATAACTGCTTCTGGTTGCTGACTGCGGAAGATAGCCGTTCCTGCGACGAGAATTGTTGCCCCTTGCTCAATAGCGAGAGGGGCAATTTCTGTCGTTACACCACCGTCAACGGAGATGTCAAGTTGTAGATCCAACTCCTGGATGATTTGCCGCAATTCCGCTATCTTTTCAAGGGTGCTCGGCTGAAAGGCTTGCCCCCCAAATCCCGGTTCAACACTCATCGGTAGGATTAAGTCAATATCTGAAAGATACGGCGTGACTGCAGAGATCGGCGTTTTCGGTGAGAGTGCTAAACCCGGCTTAACGCCCTGCGCTTTAATCGCCGAAATCACGTCATCCGGTGCATCATCACTTTCGATGTGAAACGTAATGAGATCCGCACCTGCGGTGACAAGCGCACTGATATAACGGAGTGGATGCGTCACCATGATGTGGACATCAAATGGGACTTGGGTTATTTGACGAACAGCAGCAATAAAGGGTGGACTAATACCAAAGTTAGGGACAAATTCACCGTCCATCACATCGAAGTGAAGCATATCCGCCCCAGCATCAACGATCCGACTCACCTCTTGACCAAGGCGACTAAAATCTGCAGCGAGCAATGAGGGCGCAATTTTAGGGTTAAGAATTGGGACACTCCTTCGATTGAGTCCTATCTATAAAGGATTTCAGGCAGCTTTTCGCCATCTTCATAGACGAGCACCCGTGTTTTGCCGAAAACGCGGAACCCTTTCTGTTCCAAATTAATCACTGTGCCGGGGGCGTAGCGTTGATTGACGACAGTGCGTTCACCGTAGTCATCAATCACAACAATTCTAACCTGACGAGAGATCTCTCCTCCTTCACCGACCGAGTGCTCGAAAGGTAGTAATCTTCCGATATCCCCCGTCGATCCTTGCACACCACTAATTTCAAGGAGGATTAAGTCCCCAGTTTTTATCATCACGTCCCCTGGCGGTTCGTGGGCAATAATTGCGCCTTCAGGGATTCTGGGGTGAGAACTATATTTGGTTTCAACGTTTAGTCCAACCGATTCGAGTTCGACGAGGACATCAGCAGCAGGCTGACCCTGGAAGTTCGGAAGTTCAATGAATTGTGGTGTGGGTCCGCGGCTTATCAAAAGATTAACCGGACTTCCGCGCCGTTGGCCACCCCCTTCTGGCGGGGTTTGCGCGATGACGGTATCTTGCTGATAATTTTCGGAATGGACAAAAGCAATCCGATTTGGACGAAAACCTGCAGTTGTGAGGGTATCAAGCGCATCCTCCCTCAATTTTCCAATGACAGACGGAACAGGAGCTAATTCCGATCCGATGCTGACTGTAATCTTAACCGGCTGATACGATTTTATTCTAAAGTTCGCCTGTGGATTTTGTGAGACGATTTCACCCTTGGGTGCGTCACTACTCGCCTCCTGAATCGTCTTATCCGGTCGAAGACCTACATTATCAAGGATCCGCACGGCTTCATAGTAGGTTTTGCCGGTAATATTTGGGACAAGCACCTCCTCAGTCCTGACCCAAGTCGGAATAATAACGAAAATGGCTAACACGGCAATTATACCGAAGATAATTAGGAAGTATAACGAAACTTTGAATATCGCAAATAGGGTATCATTAAGGCTATTCATAACTATAATGTCAAAAATTGCTCGCCCGTTTGCAATTGATAACCGTTGATAAAATCGGACGCTTCCATAACTTTTTTGGTCGCAGGTTGAATTTCTAATAACTGGAGCGTTCCTTCCCCTGTAACAACGATGAGTTTCTGTCTGTCAACTATTTCAAGCGTCCCCGGTTGTGCAGCAAGTGTCAGCGGGAGTGGTTGACAACGGATAACCTTGAGTCGAAGTTCCTCTCGAAAGAAAGTATAAGCACCGGGCCAGATTGCTGTGCCTCTGACAAGATTGTGAATTGTCGTCGCTGGTCGATTCCAATCAATGTGTCCCGTCTCCTTTGTCAGACGCGGGGCGTGGGTTGCTTCGGCGTGGTTCTGTGGAATCGCCGATGGTGGTCCCTCATTTGGCATATCGGAGAGACATCGGACGAGTTGATCTGCGCCGAGTTGTGCTAACTGTTCCGTCAATGTAAAAGCGGTATCCTCATCTCGGATCGGGACTCGGTCTGCAGAAATAATATCACCGGTATCCTCGCCTGCATCTAATAACATAAGTGTCACACCCGTTTCGGCTTCACCATTCATCAATGCCCACTGAATCGGGGCGGCACCGCGATACTTTGGAAGAAGAGAGGGATGCAAATTGATAGTCCCACACGGTGGAACATCCAAAACGGTCTGGGGCAACAATTGGCCGAAGGCTGCGACAACACTTACATCTGGTGTGAGACGTTTAAGGATTTTTACAAAATCTGGTTCTCTTACCTTTTCAGGTTGATAAACCGGTATATTGTGTTCTGCAGCGATGACTTTGACAGGTGGCGGACTGAGGCGTTTCCCGCGTCCGCTCGGTCGGTCAGGTTGTGTAACAAGCCCTATGAGTTCAAATTTGTGGGAGATAAGCGCTTTGAGTGCTGGAACAGCAAACTCGCTGGTACCCATAAAGAGAATGCGCATTTTTTTAACTCGACTGTAGGCTTTCAGAAGAATGGCTACCGGAAACCGTCGGAAATCTTCAGCAAAGAGATTTTCTGATAAATCAGAGTTCTCTTGCTGATAACTGACTGCTAATTGCTGATGGCTATCTTAGAAGCGAATTTGAATGAACGGTACAGCGAAACCGGCAGGGCGTTCATTTGCCCAACCATTCAGTTCCTTATTTATGGAGTCTTCCAAAGACCTACCTCTATATCTCGCTGTATACGGACTCGCTTCGGACAGTCTCGCGAGTGTCCCCTCCACGGGTTCCTCATCTTCAACGGGTGGGGGTGTTTGTGGTTCTGGCACACGTGGTGCCGACCGATCAACATGGCGGGTATGCCACCAATCCCATACACCAATGAATAAAGATAACGAGACAGCACCGATGCCAATAATACGATAATCCTGCGGTGTCAACTCAGGAGCGAATTGATTCTCACGAAACATTTTCACACCACGCATTATCGCGTAACTGTGAATAGCCGTAAACGGTAGGGAACTCAACGTGATGATCTCAAACCGACGTAAAGCACTTTCACTGTATACCTCTGGTTCTTCGTGTTCTGTTTCGTCTGGCGAATGTTCTGTATGAATTTGCGCTGTCGCGTGTGGAACTGCTACGATAGAAAGAAGAGCTATACTCAATAGGAACAATTGCACACTCAATTTACACACGAATTACCCTCCTATACAAAAAATTGTATTATATCTCATGGCGTTAAGTTTACTGGGCTTGATCACGGTTCCTGAAAAGGTAAACAATTAGCATGCCTGCACCAATACACACAGAAATATCAGCGACGTTGAAGGTTGGCCAAAAGAGCCCTTTGCTGGCTATACCGAACTGGAGAAAATCGACGACCTCACCCAAATAGAGCCGATCAATAAAGTTTCCAACGGCACCTCCAAGTAAAAACCCGAGTGCGACTTGCATCCAACGGCTCTCCCTGAAACGAAGATAATAGGCGAAAATGAACACTAAAGCAACAATCGTAATGAGAATCAGCAAAAACCTATGTCCGGAAAGTACGCCAAAAGCTGCCCCTGGATTTCTATCGTGCCGAAGGTTGAAAAAACCCGGGATAATCGGAATTACCTCTGTAACGTAAGTTATATAGGTTTGTACGAGCCATTTGCTCACCCAATCCAGTATTAACACTGGAATCGCTACGCCAATTAAGGGTAGGAGCGTTTGCCATGTACCTTTCTTAGGACTTTGCATCATAGGTGTTTTTGAGCACCTCCCATTCCGCTTTTGCATCATCCGTTTCTATATCGGAAATGTGCAAGGTTTGCCCATCAACAGGCGAGAGTAGGTGCCAATTTTTCTGAAAAATGCTATGGTTACCGACCACACCTTCTGTAGAAATGAGCGGATAGAAATGTTCCGCGAAAAAAGGAGTCAAGGGTGCGAAGCGTTGCAGGAGTGCAGTCCCGATTTGCGACAAGGTAGCTTGTGCTGCGTGTCGCGTTTCAGCAGGACATGATTTTACAGTACCGACGTAAAAACGAAGATCACTCTCACAGAAATCCGTTAATATTGTCCACATTTCACAAAAATTTGCCTCCTGATACGCCTGCTGCACTTCCTGTAAAAACTGAGCGGTAACGGTGATTGCCAATGAATCTGTTGAAGCAATTTTGCCCGTAGCCGATGAACCTTTCAGCTCCGCCTTGTTTTGACTTTGTAGAAAATCGGAGAGGCAATCGCTTATATTTTCCAATAGTCCCTGGAGCAGCTGGTATTGAACCGAGTAATCTTTTGCGAGTTTTTCAAGTTGTTTTTGGTCCACCTGTTCCGTCCCGACATTGGGAGTTATTGCGACGAGGCGAACCACATCAGCCGGATATTTGTTGAGAAATGCGTCTTCCACGTCTATTTCGCTGTCAACTTCTGGCATTGTGTTAAGCTTTAGTTGCTTAAAGGGTTGACTTTCTTTAATTGGGCGACTTCTGCTAAGTGCAGCAGAGATGACACTGATTTCTGCCAACCATTCTGTCCATTTAGAATCGGCTATATCCGTCTGCGGGACAAACATGACACTGGTGTGTCCACCGAGTGGTTTCTTGAAGTCAGAGTTGTCAATGATCTGAAGCAAATTGGCAAAATGGCTATCAATGAGGGTAGCCTCTTTACGAAAGTCACTTGAATTACAGTTCAGACATCGTGTATCCGCCGGTAAAAGCTCCTCAACACTCAATCGGAACCAAAATTCAAATCCCCGCTGTATAGAATTCCGGATTGCATTGAGTGTATTCTTATCGGTGAGCGGTTGATCACACTGGTCGCAGAGGAGAATCGGAAGCGGCATCCCCCACTGGCGTTGCGCTGAAACTGGCAAGCCTCCGAAATTGAGAACAGCGTTTTGTACATCTTGAATACCTTTATGCTCGGTGTCGCCGTAATTGTCCCAATACTCTTGGGCGTTGAGTAACTGGACAGTGGCGTGGTTTTCGGAGATAGAGAACACCCACTTTGAACACGGTCGAAAAACAGCCAGTTCCTGACAGCGAGGACAGTGAGGTTCAGGCATTTCGTCGTTCCGTGTCTTGAGGAGGTATCCACATCTTTCCAACTGCGGAACAATAAAGTTCTCGGCATCAAAGAGGTACAAGCCACACAATTGCCCTGCTTCCTCAGTGAATCTTCCAGTTTCATCAAAAACAGGCGTAGCATTCATTTCTAACGCTTGGGCGATGTTGTAACTGGGTTGATGATGCGCCGGATTTAGGGGCATAACGCCGGATTCTAAGGAGGATGTTAATTTATCGTGGGTAGTATTTGTCACCAGGGTCTCAGGAATCAGTCTGATCTTCAAGTCTTTTGATGGAAAGAGCGGATGCGCTACAGCACATTGCGCAAGTTCAGAGGCTTTGATTTCTTTGATAAGTTTCGGTCTGGACTGCCTCTTTGGAAGGTGTTTCATAAAATGTTCAAACTGCGGTTCCGAAAAAAGGAGATATTCATCCTTCCATTGGGTAAGCAAATACGTAACATTGTCGGTAATCCCGAGTTCAACAATCCCTGCTATTTCCCAAAGATGTGGCATCTGGAGACAAAAGAAAACGTCAATGCCAAATTCCTCTAACCCAAGCGTGAAAGGAAATTTTACGTAACTATTCAAAGCGCGTGTAGGCATTTGTACGAGGTTCGCCTCATTAATTGGGACAGTGCACTTAGGACACCACGGACTCAGTTGCGGTAGATCGTGTAAGTAGTCAGAGTCTCGGAGCCGACTAATAAGGGCGATGAGTCTCGCTTCCTGTCGAGATTCGAGGGTTTTCTGGGAAGCATCCCAATCCGCAAAGATACCGAGTTGATGGAATTTTTCCTTCTGAACCTCTAATTCCTGTTTGTGTCTTGCCCGGCAACGTTTCCGAAGAACTGATAATTTGATTGGTTCTTTAGATTTGGCGGCAGCAATGACGGACTCCTCAATCCAGAGAGGATAGGTCTCCCATGCGGGTACGTATATGACTTGATGTCCTTGCATTAACGCTGCTTTAAGGAAGATGTCTTGACAAACTTTTCTACAAAGGGTATTGAGAGTGAGGGCATGAACTGAGGCGGGCATCTCGCGGAGGACGTAGGTTTCCGTTTGAGAGGAATCGTGTCGCTGCGCAGCACTCCCTTTCGCTGTTTTGTTCCCTACAGCACTGGCTTTCTTCGTCACGAGGGGATATACATTGACATTCGACCAAGTTTCCAGAACAGCTTTTTCTTTTCTACGGTCTGCCAACTGAGGTTTCTCGCTTGACCTCGTGGTTTTACCCCGTTTACGCGTCGTGCTTTTTGTGGTGGAATTTCGTTTCTTCATATTTTTCGGACTGTTGTTTCTGGATCGCTCGTCAGTTCGACAAACGGATCGCTACTAAGATTATGCTTTTTTGTGCCAGCCGCCTCCCAATTTTTTACGACTTCAAACAGATTAGCACACCTATCCACTGATTACCAGAGTGCCCAAGATATAAACTGTAACAGAATAATCAGCACAAAAGGTGAAATGTCAATACCAAAATTCCGAGTCATCGGTCCAATCACATTCCGAATCGGATTTAAAACAGGATCTACGATACGACCCGTCCACCAGTATAGTTGCCTAACGACTGAATTTTGTGTGCTAAAAACGAACCAAGACAGCAGCGTATTCGCGAAAACCACTATGATGTAAATTTCAAGCACTTCACTAACAAACCAAGCAAGCATTTCCATAATTTTTTAAAAGGACCTCACAAAACTATGCGTTACCGAGTTCTTTTGCTCGCGCAGTTGCAGCGAGGATGGCTTCCGTAAGAGTTGCCCGCAAACCACCCTGTTCTAATGCATGAAGCCCGGCTGCAGTTGTTCCGCCTGGTGTGGTAACACGATTTTTGAGGACTGCTGGATGTTCTTGTGTTTCAGCCAACATCGTAGCTGCACCTAAAACTGTATGGGTGGCGAGTTTTTGCGCATCGGCACGAGGTAAACCGACATGAACACCCGCATCCGCCAACGCTTCAATGAAAAGCGCAACATAGGCGGGGCCGCTGCCACTCACCCCGGTGACAGCATCAAGATGGTGTTCATCCATAACCAAGGAGGTCCCGCAGGCATCAAAAATTCGCTGTGCTATTTCAAGGTGTTCTGGATTCACCGCACTACCAGCCGTTAGCACTGAGATCGCAGCACCTACCGATGCTGAGATATTTGGCATTACCCGAACAATCGGCGGTGCGGTATCAAAATAGGATTCAAGCGTCGCGGTCGTAACACCGGCAGCTATACTGATGAGCCATTGCGATGTCGATAAGGTGCGCGCGACCTGTGGCAAGACGTATGGGACTGCCCCAGGCGTGACAGCACAGAGAATAACCTGCGCCTCTTCCACCAAGGCAGCAATATCGCTTGTGCTGTTAGTCCCTTTTTCATCGCAGAGCTGCTTTACAAGGGCACTATCAAGGTCAGTAACCCAAATCTGCTTTGCGGGAAACACCGTGTCTGCAATACTCCGAACGATAATGCCTCCCATCTTTCCAACGCCTATTACACCTAATCGCATATTTTTAATTATTCCTTTGAAAACTCGAAGATCGCCCTGCCAATTCTAACGAGATTCGCCCCCTCTTGAACGGCAACCTCAAAATCATTCGTCATTCCCATCGAGAGATATTGCATGGTAACCCTGGGGAACTTTTGGATTTCTATCTTTTCAGCAAGCGATCTCAGCAAAGCAAAAGCGGGACGGTTCGCGTCCGGTGAAGGCGTTAACTGTCCCATTGTCATCAATCCAACGATGCGCGCCGCCGGATATGCTTGTGCGTCTTCAATGAACTGAAGTAAATCATCTGCTGCCAATCCGTATTTACTTTCCTCGCGAGTTGTATTTACCTGAATTAAAACATCGGTCTGTTGTGATCGTTCTTCAGACCGGCGTGCTATTTCTGCCAAAAGCCGCAAACTGTCAACTGAATGAATCAGCGAAAACATCTCTAATGCGGTTTTAACCTTATTTCTCTGCAAATGTCCAACGAGATGCCAACGGTAGGTTTTATCACTGGAAGCAGCACCTGAAGCATCTATGAATGCATTGACTGGCGTGTACTTCTGTCGCGCCTCTTGCACTCGGTTTTCCCCGATGTCTGTAGCACCGGCGGCGAGAACCGCCTGAATTTCTGGTACTGAACGCCCCTTTGTGACAGCAACGAGTTTTATTGAATCCGGTGTACGTCTACTCCGTTCAGCCGCGTTGGCAATACGTTCATTGATACTGGAGAGATTATCGACAATCGAGTTCACTTAGCACGTCCCCATTTAGTCCTGCAACCCCGAAGCATCTTAATTCCAAAATTGGTTCAAATCAAAGGACTCGTCAGTTTTCAGGATCGTCTGTTGATTGCGTATCTGGACTTAAAGGCTTGCTCACGTGAAAGAATATACCGATAACGGCGATTAGAACGGCTATACTAACAACACCAATACCAACGACTATCTCATGCGTTGCTTCCGTATAAACCTGCGTGACCTGTGCCGCGCTCACGTTTTCCGACAAAACCTTCTGATATTTTGAAGGATGCCGAATACCCCCCACAATAAAAACAAACCCGATGATGCCTGTAATAACTGATAATATTGCGAAGAGCACGCGCATCTTCAATTTCTCCAGTTATGTGTCAAATCACCGCCCAATAACGAATTTGAAGGAATTATTGCACCTAAACAAGTTGGAATGTCTCAAGGAAAATAACGTTACAAATCCAGCGAAGTTACAGCGGTAGGCAATACGATAAGATCGCTGTATTTTGTCATTAATAATACCATATTTTTAGACGAGATGCAAATTTTTCATTTCGAGGATTTGTTCTTCCAACGGAAAACGGGATTGGAATAGATAAAATCGAAGTGGAGATCGCGTCCAACAAGCCAGTAGTTATAGGATAGACTTCAGCTCCCGGCATTAAGTTGGATAAATGAGAGCATCCTACCTGTTCGTCCGTTCTCAGCCCGATGTGAATAAAAGAGATCCGTGCGACAAGCGGTGCAAAGTGGAGACACTGAAATGGAGGTGGGAGGTAAGCCTGCTTCAACCAATTGGTTAAGGTTGGCATCTTGCAGACTCAGGTTTTTGCCATCGTGTACGGTGCTACCGAAACGTTCTGCAAATTGATCGAGCAACTCCGTGCTAACCGTATAGCAACATTTTTGGATAGAGGGACCCAAATGAATCTGACAGTTTGTAGCAAGAGTTCCGAAACTCGCTTTCATTTGTGCGAGCGTATTTACGGCAATTCGGGCAAAGGTACCCCTCCAGCCAGCGTGCGCGATACCGATAGCAGGGGTCGCGTGATCTAAAATGAAAATAGGGACGCAATCCGCAGTAAAAATGCCTAAAGCAGTTTCGCGATCGGTAGAAACAAGTGCATCTGCTTCCGGGGGATCCTCTGGTATCGTTCCTGCCCCGTTATCTATATCTATGACGGAAGCACTATGAATTTGACAGCAATAGTGTAGATTCTTTAAATTGGCTTGTTGAAAGAGCATATCCCTATTAGCTGCAACGGCACTCTCATCATCACCGACATGCTCAGCAAGATTCAAGGACGTATAAGGGGCACGACTAACACCACCATGGCGTAGACTAATACCAGCAGTGACAACGTCGGTCATTTGAAGTTCCTGAATCGGGCGATACAACTTCATGATTTATAATCTTCGCGTGGCGGACTAAAGATATCAAGTGCGACAGCAGGCTCTTCAAAAGCCTTCGCGCTGTGCTTCACATTGGAAGGGATAAGGTAAGCGTCACCCTTTTTGAGTATCCGGGAGTCTCCATCAATGGAGAGCTCAAATGTTCCCTCAAGTACCATTCCCATCTGTTCATGGGGATGGCTATGTTCGGCAACGACACTATGGGGTTGTAGGTTCACAAAGGACATCATCAGTTTTTCGCCGTGAAGTGTCCGAATACTTGCTCCTTCAAAAACCTGCTTTTCGGGTTGCTCATCAATAACAAAAAAGGGCATTGGTTGTGAATGCCTCCTGTTTAGATATATGTTGTTATAGTCGTCAGTTATCAGCAATCAGCAAAGCGGTAGATTTCAATCCTCACCTGTAGATGTATACCCACCCTATGAGGATTCAGCATCAGATTCGGCAGGCTCGATGTAGAGTAGCCTTTTACAACTTGAACAGTAAACCTGCTTCTCATACTTTTGAGCCTCTTTGAGCGTCTGCGGTTGAATAGCAATACGGCAGCTGCCACAGGTGCCATTCTCCTCCAAGGCGACGAAACCGGCTTGTGTTCGCACGGCACTCGATCGGGCTGCAAGCTGCGCCTTCATCCAGCGGTGGTATTCGTCTCTGAGTTCCTTGTCAACTTTCGGAAGAAACGCTTTCCGCTGTTTTAACTTCTCATCTCTTCCAGCTTTTAAGGCGTGCAGTTCTTGTTGAAGTTGTTCAGTTTCGGCAGCCGTTTTCTCTTTTTCCTTGTTGATCTCAACTTCCAGTTCCGTCAATTCTTCCTTCAGACGGTCGCTCTCTTCCATAAGAGTCAATATAACGTCCTCAGCTGCTCCGTCTTGCTCATCAAGAAATTCGATTTGTCGTTCCAAGGCGGTATATGCTTCGTTTGAGGTGACAGTTCGCTGTTCGTCTCTATACTTTTCGCGTTGAACACTGTTCATTTCAATCTCAGCGTTCTTGGACCGCTGCACTCTTTCTGTCTCCGCGAGCTCTGCTGATTTTGCTTCAATATCTTCCTCATACCGCTGGACCTCCGCCGCCAATTGTTCAATCTGACGCGGGATAGTTTGAAGTTTCTCTTGCATTGACAAGAGTTCTTGGTCGCGCGTTTGTAACTGATAGAGCAAAGCGAGTTGTTGCTGTAAAGGCTCCTTAGCCATTATATTTCAGACTCCTTTTCAACGAGGTAAGCGAAGAAAATACCGAGTTGATATAAAAGAAAGAGTGGTATTGCCATCAGCAGCATTGACCACGGATCTGCAGGGGTCAATAGGGCTGACATCACACAGATCCCCAACAACGCATAGTTCTGTTTTTCACGGAAGCCCCGTGCGTCAATCACACCGATCCGGGACAGAAATGCCATTACTATTGGCAACTCAAACGCGATACCGAATCCTAAGATTAACTTCGTTACAAGGTTTATATAATTTTCCAAATCCCATCTATTCGGCATCTGTGGGAACAGTTGTGCAGAGAAATGTAAGATTACAGGTACAACAATAAAATAGGCGAAAACAGTGCCGATGGTGAAAAACACGACGATAATTAGAAAAAGCGGCACGGCGAATCGCCGCTCCTCACGATTCAACGCCGGAAAAATGAATGCCCAAGCCTGATAAATGATTATCGGTAGTGCCAGCAAAATACCGGCAGTAATCCCCAATTTCAGGTATGCCATGATACCTTCTAAGGGACCGACTTTCATGAGCTCAGCGTTGACGCTGGAGGTTCCAGCACGCAAAGCGATTGCGAAAAAACCTAACGTTGACCCCTCAGAACCCACTGTGGCATCAATAGCGTTCGCAATCAGTGTATTCATCGAAGTCCCCAACGGGAACATAACAACCTTCTCAATGGGTCCACTAAAAGATAAACATAACACCGTAAAAACGGCGATTGCGATAGCAGAGATAATAATTCGCCGCCGGAGCTCCTCAAGATGTTCCCAGAAGGTCATTGCAACTTCGTTAGATTCCATAGTGCGTCCCGTCGCGAGATTCGTGATTAAGAGGGGTTCGGAGGCTTGATGTTTGGATCTTTTTCTTTATCTATTTCATTTGCTGCTTTTGTCAATTCATCCTGGAGATCGTTACCAGCACTCTTAAATTCTCGGATAGCCTTTCCAAGCGAACGTCCCATTTCCGGCAACTTTTTCGGTCCGAAAATGACAAGTGCAGCCACAAGGATTATAAATATCTCCATTCCGCCGATTCCACCCATGTCTTTATCCCTCCTTTGATGAGATATGGCAATTTGCTTGCTATCTAAAGTATAGCATAAAATTGACGTGTTGGCAATTAATTTTTTATAAATCGCTGACATTTGAAAGCAGGATTCTAAACCAAGCACCTCGGATTAAAAAAGCCTTTACAAGCACACCATTCCCACAACTTACAAGCGGAAAGTTGAACCGTCTTGCCATCGGCGAAAACATTTGAATTCTCTCACATAACGTGCTATGATATTAGCGGCGTGGGAAGAATGTATCAATCCCGGCTTCAATGTCTTCAATCGGATGCCCGTGTTGTTGTTGATAACTCTCGTGGGTGCTACGCTCCGTTTCGGTCAACTCCGTCAGCGGGAACGTGATGGTCTCTTTGCTGCGATTGCCAGATTCACTCATTGAGATGTTCATCTCTTGGTCCTGCCGAGCGAGTGCTGCCCCGTATTCGGGTTCTGTATTGTTAAGCACAGCCGTGGAAATGCTGAGGAGTTCATCAGCCACGGCAATCTGCCCCTCGGAGAGTGGATAGTTCTTGAGCGGGTTTTCCCACGTGACGGTCTGATCGGGAAGTTCTAATGAGATATTCTCAATCACGTCAACACCATCAACATCAATCATGGAGCGTTTAGGGCGGTAAGCGATGCCTTTCGCGCCAGATTCTAATTCGTCCGCAGGTGTCACGTAGATATCCTCACCGACAATAGTGCCTTTGCTACCGTCAATCTGTGAAATACCGGTTTGTCCGCGTCCCAAAGATCGGGCATGTATGACGTTGGAGTAGACCATGAGAGCCGTCGCATTGTTGTCGAATTCAATGAAACCGAGACTCCACCTTTCGCTGGTATGATGCCGTTTCATCCGGTCGATAATGGGAATCACAGGGGTCGTTTGTGTAATACCGAGTGCAGATGCCGGTTCACCACCCGCACGGAGTCGGAGCATACTCATTCCATGATAACCGCCTTCGTAGAAGATGCGGTAAATTCGACCGACATCGCCGATAACATCCGCTTCAATAACCTTTGACAGAAACCGTTCTCGCGGTGCACGGTAATAGTTTTCGGCGATCTCAAGTTTGACATCATTCGCTTTGGCACTTTCAATCATCAGGTCGCTTGTACGGAGCGTGACGGCGATAGGGGTTTCACAGAGAATATGAACGCCAGCATCTGCCATAAAGCACGCAACAGCATGATGTGCGACCCCCGGCACAGTAATATCAACGACATCAAGGTTTTCATGAGCGACGAGATCTCGGACATTCGTGTACGGCGTTGCTCCGTATTCTTTGGCGTAGCGCGTTGCTGCTTCCTCGTCTATATCGCAAACGGCGACGAGATTGTAAATATCTTTAAGTTTTGCAATAACAGGCAGATGCGCGCCACTGCCGCGCCGTCCAGCACCAACCAAAGCAATATTGAGTTTGGACATGGAAAGCCTCCTGAGTGAGCTATAAAACATTCGGTATCTTATGTGTCTCGCTTACACTGAAGATAACAGTTTCAGAAAAACCTGTCAATGAAAATCCCTAAGCGTCATCGGTTCGCAACAACGTGAGATCGCACTTACGAGAGTAAAGATAGGAAACTTGCGGAGGTCGTGTCCGTAACATTATGCTAACCATCATTCTCAAAGAGCTGCGTTGTTATAGCAATTCCGTCAAATATCGGCGTATCCAGTTTTTAGTGCTATGCATTCTCGCATTGCTATTGTTTGTAGCGACAGTTGAATTCTATGCCCACCGTCGGACAGGGATTGCAGTCGATGTCGGAAAACAGGCGTATACGCTTTTCATCATTGCCCTTTTCGTTATCCAATTTTGGGTGCCGAGGCATGCAATTGAAGCTTGGCATACAGAACATATCCACAAAGCGCGCTTACATGAGGGTAGCGGAAACGGATCCCTGCTTGCCCTAACGCCGTTGGCAAATTGGCAAATCTTGGCAGGTAAACTGAGTGCTGTTGTCATTTGGGCGGTATGGGGAATCTGGTTGACGATTCCACTACTGGCACTCTCAAGTTACATAGGTGGTTTGGCAGTGCCGCAATTGGTGAAATGCGGCGCGGTGCTATTGGTAAGTTGTATCTTTTTCGCGTTCATCGGCATCGGTTTTGGTATATGGAATCCTCCGCTCCGTGCGAAGAGTATAAGTTATGGGTTTATCCTCTTCATCACCTTTTTTCCACTCGTTCCGTTTCCGCCATTCGACACAATTCCGATGTTAGCTGCAATGAGTCCTCTATGTGCCTTACTATCAATCCTCAGTGCAGATCCAACGCACCTGTGGATATGGAATATCGGACTGTTTTGTCTGCTATTTTCCGTGCTTTTCCCCGTTCTGCTTAAACAGATGTATCCTTAATCTGGACGTGTACGTTTTACTGAAAGAAGTGTTGATTTTGCTCCCAAAAATGTGATAAGATATAACCAGTCTCGGCAGGCAAGTTCCGCCGAAAATCCTCCAGTAGCACCTCTCTTTTTTAGATTTTAACTTAAATTCTAAAAACCCCAACACACGTTATTAAAGATATGGCGCGCACACCAAAACATTCATCCAATCCTCAAGAAACACCGCAGCCTGGACACCCAGGCGTTACCTTCCGTGCAATCCTACTCGGTATTATACTTATCCCACCGAACACCTATTTTATTATGGCGAACCATCTGCGTTACCGGAGTACACTGCCGACAACGATATCGCTAATTTACAACGTAGTGGTGACACTGGTGGTGCTGACATGCCTAAATTTTCTGGTCAAACGGCTGCTGCCGCGCTTAGCACTCAAACAGGGAGAATTGCTCACCACCTACGTCATTCTCTCAATCTCTTCGGCGATCGCAGGACACGATATGATGCAGACCCTTGTGCCTGTGATTCCAAACGGCTTCTGGTTTGCCACGCTTGAAAACGAATGGCAACAACTTTTTTGGCGGCATCTGCCGAGTTGGATGACACTTAGCGATTTGTCGATCCTGCAAGATTTTTACGACGGCGATGCTTCTTTTTACTCGACGCGGTATCTGGCGGCTTGGTGGGAACCGGTTTTATGGTGGACGATCTTTCTGTCCGTCCTGATATGGGTGATGATATGCATCGATCTATTGCTTCGGAAGCAGTGGATCGAACGGGAACGGCTCACCTATCCAATCGTCCGTTTGCCAATAGAGATGACGCACTCAGACGGACGACTGTTTAAAAACAAGATGCTGTGGGCAGGCTTCGCTATTGCAGCGAGCATTGACCTGATTAACGGCATCCACGCGTTCTTTCCAACTTTCCCAGAGATACCGGTCCGAAAGGCAGACCTTGGCATCTATTTCACTGAAAAACCGTGGAGCGCAATCGGCTGGACCCCCGTTTATATCCTCTCATTCGGTGTCGGACTTGCCTTTTTAATGCCATTAGAGATGTCCTTTTCGCTTTGGTTCTTTTACCTGTTCTGGAAAGGTGAGCGCGTCTTGGGAAGTGCGATGGGGTTACAGGCTTTGCCGGGATTTCCGTACGATGGACCGCAAGGGGTCGGCGCGTATCTGGCGATCGCCTGTTTTGCGCTCTACGGCGGACGTAAGCATTTCTATGCAATGTTTAGAAACTTGACTGAAAAGAAAGGTGCGCATCTTCCATCTGAAATACAAGATACAACGGATTACCGGTGGCCCCTGGCAGGGTTGATAGGTGGTGTCCTTTTTCTCTATATCTTTTCAAACCGCGGGGGGATGGCAATTTGGATGATAGCGTTGTACTTTGCTATCTATTATCTCCTTGCTCTGGGGATTACACGGGTCCGGGCGGAGGTTGGCCCCCCAACCCATGAAATGTTTGTGGCAAACCCGCGGCAGTTTATTCTGGACTCGCTTGGTTCGCGTATGATTCCACCGCAGAGTTTAACGATGATGTCGCTCTACTTCGCGTTCAATCGTGGCTATCGCGCACATCCAATGCCACATACATTGGAAGGTTTTAAACTTGTGGAAGTGGCGAACATGCGTGTAAGGCGGATGGTAGTGGCGATGATGTGCGGTGTCTTTTTCGGCATCCTTGCTTCATTCTGGGCGTATCTGGCGGTTGCCTACAAGAACGGTGCGAATCCGTGGGTGGTAAAGGGCGGTTATAACATGCTCCGATCATGGCTCTATTATCCAACAGAAACAAACATCCCCGCGGTAACATTTATGGGTGTCGGGTTTCTGTTTACAGGATTTCTGTGGTGGCTACGCAAGCGTTTTCCGATGTTTCCATTTCATCCGACTGGCTATGCGGTCGCAAGTAGTACGTTGACCTTCGGTTGGCTCTGGTTTTCCGTGCTAATCAGTTGGGCGATCAAAAACCTGATCTTGAGGTTCGGCGGCATTCGGCTCTATCATCGGGTGTTACCGCTCTTCTTAGGGCTAATACTTGGGCAATTCATTGTGGGTGGGACTTGGGTGCTGATTCGGCTTATCTGGGGTGTATCCGTTTATTCGTTCTATCGGTAAATTGTCTGAACCAAGATTTTCAGGATTCAAGGATTTGCAGGATGATTAGTTATCAGCAGTTAGTGCCGTAGGTTGGGTTGAACGAAATCAAGAAGTCTGATATGGGATTCTAAATATGCATCAAATCCAATATGCCGCCATATATCCAAAAACCGAGTGAAACCTAACATCATAAGGCGAGATTTCAAGACAATCATGGTGGAAAACCGAAAGTACCGATTTAAGTATCCAATCTTCATACAATTTGCGTTACAAAAAACAAAGACATCCACAAAGATATACCGCTGAAGGCATGACAAATACATCAATACATCCCTCAAATCTTCAAGAAACACCGCAGTCTGGACATCCAGGCGTTACCTTTCGCGCAATTCTACTCGGTATCATACTCATCCCGCCGAACACCTATTTCATTATGGCAAACCACCTTCGTTACTGGAGTACTTTGCCAACGACAATGTCGCTAATTTACAACGTCGTCGTAACACTCGTGGTGCTGACATGTCTCAATTTCTTGCTGAAACTGCTGCTTCCTCGCTTCGCGTTCCGTCAAGGGGAACTGCTCACTATCTATTCGATCCTCTCAATCTCCTCAGCGATCGCAGGACACGATATGATGCAGACCGTTGTGCCTGTTATCCCGAACGGCTTCTGGTTCGCTACACCTGAAAATGAATGGCAACAACTTTTCTGGCGATACCTGCCGAATTGGATGACTCTCAGCGATCTGTCTGTGCTGCAAGATTTCTATGACGGCGATACAACCTTTTATACGCCAAGGTATCTGGCAGCATGGTGGGAACCGATTTTATGGTGGACGATTTTCCTCTCTGTCCTGATTTGGGTTATGATTTGCATCGATCTGCTCCTCCGTAAGCAGTGGATTGATCGGGAGCGGCTTACCTATCCGATCGTCCGCCTGCCGATAGAGATGACCTACTCAGACGGACGACTCTTCAAAAATAAGATGTTCTGGGCAGGCTTCGCGATTGCAGCGAGCATTGATCTGATTAACGGTATCCACGCGTTCTTTCCAACCTTCCCAGAGATACCGGTCCGAAAGGCAGACCTTGGCATCTATTTCACTGAAAAACCGTGGAACGCAATCGGCTGGACCCCTGTCTATATCCTGTCATTCGGTGTCGGGCTTGCATTTTTAATGCCATTAGAGATGTCCTTTTCGCTCTGGTTTTTCTATCTGTTCTGGAAAGGGGAGCGCGTCTTGGGGAGTGCGATGGGGCTACAGGTTTTGCCAGGGTTTCCTTACGATGGACCGCAAGGGGTCGGTGCGTATCTGGCGATCGCCTGTTTTGCGCTCTACGGTGGACGTAAGCATTTCTATGGGATGTTTAGAAATTTAACAGGAAAGAGAGGCGAGAATCTTCCATCTGAAATGCAAGATACAACAGATTATCGGTGGCCATTGGCAGGGTTGATAGGTGGTATTCTTTTCCTTTTTATCTTTTCAAACCGCGGTGGGATGGCAATTTGGATGATCGCGTTGTATTTTGCTATCTATTATCTTCTCGCGTTAGGCATTACACGGGTACGCGCGGAGGTTGGACCACCGACACATGAGATGTTTGTGGCAAACCCACGGCAGTTTATTCTTGACTCGCTCGGTTCACGTATGATTCCACCGCCAAGTCTAACGATGATGTCCCTCTATTACGCGTTCAATCGTGGGTATCGCGCACATCCGATGCCACATACACTGGAAGGGTTTAAACTTGTGGAAGTGGCAAACATGCGCGCTCGGAGAATGGTAATAGCACTGATGTGTGGCGTTTTTTTCGGAATCCTCGCCTCATTTTGGGCGTATCTTGTGGTTTCCTATAACATAGGTGCGAATCCGGGCTTGGGTAGCGGGGGCTATCACAGGCTCCGCTCGTGGCTCTATTATCCGACAGAAACGAACATCCCTGCGGTGACGTTTATGGGTGTCGGATTTCTGTTCACAGGGTTGCTATGGTGGTTGCGTACCCGTTTTCCAATGTTCCCTTTTCATCCGACCGGTTACGCAGTGGCGAGTAGTATGTGGACATTCGGTTGGCTCTGGTTTTCCGTGCTAATCAGTTGGGCAATTAAGAATCTAATCTTGCGGTTCGGGGGCATCCGCCTTTACCACCGAGTGTTACCACTTTTCTTGGGGTTAATTCTTGGGCAATTTATTGTCGGTGGTACGTGGGTACTGATCCGACTGATTTGGGGTGTGTCCGTTTATTCATTCTATCGTTAAGTTCTCATTTTACGGCATAATAAATCTTGACTTACGTTAATAGGCACTTCCACTGCCCCGCGGTAGGAAACCCAGTTTCCTAACCGTGCTGGTGCAAAATGTCTCATTAAACTGAATGCCCCAGTTCATACCGAAAAAAGGCTTTACAGTCCTTGCGAAACTCGGGTATAATATAAATAGTGAGAAATAGAGAACTGAATGTCCATATCAAGCGAAAGGTTACACTTTGGGTATAGCCAGCGGGAATAAAAAAGCAGAAACACCTATACCCAACAAGGCATTTAACAAGGAGAACAGGCATGGCGATGTCCGAAAAGGGTGGGCACCTCGGTTATGCCCTGACCCAAGAAAGCAGTCTTTATCCAGAAACGGATGGTCAACCTATGGCAGCGAGTGATGATCATAGACGTGTTCTGATGCGGATCCTCCGGATGCTTGAAGCGTTTTTTAAGGATAACCCAGAGGTGTATGTCTCTGGCGATCTGCTGATGTATTATGTCCAGGGGGATCCGCGGAAAGTCGTGTCCCCGGATGTCCTGGTCTCTTTCGGGATAGGTCAGAAGGCGCGTCGGACGTATCTCGTTTGGCAGGAGGAAAAACCGCCTAATTTCGTGATGGAGTTAGCGAGTGAAAGCACCTACCAAAAGGACTTAGGGGAGAAAATGCGGATTTACGAGGCCTTAGGGATTACCGACTATTTCTTGTGTGATATAGAGGGTTTATATTTACCTGCCCCGCTGATGGGGTTTACCTTAGTAGACAGCAGGTATCAACCGGTTCCCCAAGCGGCAGATGGGGGCATTCATTCCGCAGTGCTCGGTTTAGAGTTGCACCTGCAGCCAGACGCTTTACAGTTTTATGATCCTGCCACAAGACGGTGGCTTCAGACACCGGAGGAAGCAGCAGAAACCCGCGCAGATCAGGAGGTTATCGCACGCCAGGAAGCAGAAGCACGCGCAGAGGCAGCGGAGGCGGAAGCTGCACACCTGCGCGCCGAACTTGACCGCCTGCGGAGTAACCACTAAGACCTTGCACAGGGCAGAGACGCTATCAGGAAATCGCTCTTACAAGTACCGAGCAAATTCATCCCGCACACGCACTTTATCTGCATCGTCCCCGAAGCCAAGACTAAACCAACCCTCATAGCCACGTCCATTCAACTGCGCAAACAGGTCTGCGAAATCAATCGTCCCTTCACCGGGAACGAGATGGATTTCATATTCACCGGTATTATCATTGAGGCGAACCTGACCGATATTCTCCACACCGAACGCATCTAAAAAGCCTTGCCACCCTTCCGGTACGAGATGTCCGTGCGCCACATTGAACGCCCACTTGAGATAAGGGGAACGAATCGCATCGAAAAACCAATGCGTCTCTTCAACGTTATGGGGGATGTAATGGATTTCGGCATGCTCTGGTTCTCGGTTGTGGTTTTCAAAGAAAACGACTATCTCTGCTTGTTCTGCTCGCTTGAGTAAGCGTTGTATACGTTCAATCGCAGCGTCTCGGCGTTGGGCGACATCTCCGAAATGATACCCACCATGCCCGATGATCCAACCACATCCAAGTCGTTGTGCCAGTTCTAAGTTCGCGTAGAGGTAACCATCGACCGCCTCAGACATGAGTGGTACATATTCGGCGTTGTTGATTGCGGAAGACGGGTGGATGCCAATAGCAATCCCGTGTGTTTCACACAGGTCGCGCACCCTGCGGACGCGTGCCGTATCAAACGAAGCGATGTCATTCGGAGGGACATCGGCTTGGAAATCAATATACCCAAACCCATTCTCCGCCGCCCATTGGATCGATTCCTCGATAGGCTTGTGTTTTGGTGCATCAAATCCGAAGCGTTCCTTCATGCTATTCTGCAAATTCTCTACCCTCCCGCTGAGCGGTCTCCCATTTTCGGTGTGTTGCAAAGAGTTTGACTTCAAAAGGAAGCATCCGCGTCACGAATGCTCCTTCGGATATAGTCGTTTCCTCCTCACCGTAGAGTTCTACAAACTCGGTGCCATTGAGGGCATCTAACCCGGCAATTTCTACTCCCATGTGAGAATGCTCATCTTCATTAACGAGGACAATGAGCCATTCGCGTCCGATTCTACGAGCCGTAACGCTCACACCGCGTGCCGAAACAGGAGGAGGTATATCGGTGCGTCCGTCATCAATTTCTCGCACTGTGACATACTGCTCCACCGGTGCTGTAAGGAAAGGTTGAAGCGTGGCGAGTTCACTCGTTAAAGCGTAAAGCGATTTCCGAAACGCTTCTTTTCCCTCAGACTTCATATAACTGGAACCCCAATACAGAATACCTCTCGCCCCATGTGCAATACAAGCATACGCCATCAGGCGCGACTCAGCAAAGCTGGGAAACGCAATGATGTCGGTGTCCCCATCACTCAAATCGTTCCATGTAAATCCTTGAAGCACCATCCATACCGGTCTGCCTTTGCCAACCTGTCTCCAACGGTCTGTAGAATCAGCCAGACGAATAGCAGGACGCCCCTCTGGTCGAATCGGATAATCGTCGCATCCAGTGATGTCCACACAGTCAATGTATTGTCGGACGAACTTCAGATCGCTGTCGCGTGCCTCGTTTATCCAAATCTGCCGATTGTATGGATCAACACTGCGGATGAACTCAATAGCCTCCCGCATCTTAGGCATAATCTCAGCTGCGCGTCCTTCAGAGTATTCAATAGCGAGCGGCGTTTGCATCCACCATTCACCCTTATTTGGGAACACTGCTAACTGATCTTGTTTCCAGAGACCGCTATAGGCGGTAAAACTCCATACCACCTCATCTGGCCCTTCCCACACAGCGAGTGCGGGGTGTTCAGCGAGGGTTCGGATGCGTTCCTGAAATTCGGGTGTCGCACCGGACTGAAGACCGAGCGGGACCCAGCCCTGCATCCCATGTGCCTGTGCGTGATCAAGTGACTCTTCGTTACCACATAGAACGAGGTTAACGCCTGCTTCCGCCATATCTCTAAGTGCGTCATCCTCGGAAGGGTGCTCATAAAACCCGATCGGAAAGAGCCGCTGTCCATCCTTTGTGAGAAACCCATCACCGTGTCCGTAGAGCGTGTTGTTCATTGGAAACCTCCGTTTCGTATGTCCTCACGTCAATAGGTGGTTTTCCCACCATGCGACGTAATCTGCATCGCTTATATCGTGTGAGAGTCCCCGCTTCTCCATGGACTCTTGGAACTTTTCCGCCATGTTTTCATCCCAATACGTAGTAACCTCTGTAGATTCAGGAATCTCGCCCATGTCTCCTGTCTCCGCCATCCATGCATCAAGTTGCGCGACGAGTTCGCTTCGCACGGCATCGGACTGTGGATCCGTAGCAAGGTTATTAATTTCATACGGATCCGCCTCCAGATCATACAACTCCTCAGTCGGACGTGTCTGTTGCATGAAATGCTGTTGCGCAGAAGATAACTCGTCGTTTGCAGATAACAGCGGCATCAAACTCCAAAGCGGATACTGCTGCTTCTTGTAACCGTTGAACTGCATATAGGGACGTTCAGGGTGATAATTGCGAATCAGTTTATAGCGGTGCGTCCGGATGCACCGGATCCTATCGTCCGTTCCATCACACCGATCTCGTGCTGCGAAAATAGCATCGCGCGATGTCGCGTCTGAACCGAGGAAAACGTGACCTTGCATAAAATCAGGAATGCCAACACCGGTGAGGGATAGGGTTGTCGGTGCGAAATCAACACCGCTAATAAGTCTGTCGTCAACAGCACTGGGTTCAACGTGTCCGGGCCATCGAACGATGAGTGGAATATGGGTGCCGCCATCATAGAGAAACTGCTTGCAACGGATATGTGCCCGTCCGTGGTCGCTCATGAAAAATATGATGGTATTATCCGAGAGCCCCTCATCATCCAGTCGTTTGAGAATCTGCCCGACTTTCCTATCCAAAATCTGAATGCTTTCAAGATAAAGTGCCCAATCTTTCCGAGTCAGCGGGTGGTCTGGATAGTAAGGCGGTAATTCAACATTCTTAGGGAAAATGGGACGTTCTGGATCCGGCTTGAAGACGCGGTGTGTGTCTGGAATGTTGATTTGTGCGTAAAAGGGTTGTCCATCAGCGCGTTCACTCCAGTCAATACCATCAAAGGGCTGTTCGCGCTGAAAGTTAAAATCGGTCTTTCCGGGACGATCGTATGGCGGTCCCGGACTATTGCACGTAAAATAGCCTGCCTCCCGGAAACAATCAGTGATGAGTTTCATATCCGCTCGCAGCGGCTTATCGCGGTTGCTCCGATGGTTGTGTGCATCAAAGTGTGTCTGATACGTGCCCGTGATGAGTGCGGAGCGACTCGGTGAACAGACCGGACATGTGACAAACGCATTGGTATAACGAGTGCCCTCCGATGCGAGTCGATCAACGTTTGGTGTTTTCACGGCGGGTGTGCCGTAACAGCCGAGATCCGGGGAGAGATCTTCGCCGTAAATCCAGAGAACATTTGGTTGTTCTGTAGACATAATTTACTCCATTTCAGAGATTTATATGAGAAAATAGGCATCAGAACATTTTTAAGACCGCAAGAAGAACACCGAAGCAGTCGTCTGATAAGGACGATTTAGAACGTTTCGGACACAGCACCGAAAATATCTATCCGCTTTATGAACTTAGTGGTGAAAAAACAACGAAACATCAGCTACCACAGAAAACTACAGAATTTTAGATTCTCTCAAAATTGACCGATAACCTAAGCCACCAAAGGGATGAGAAGCAATTTTGAAAATTTCATGGGCGGTTAAATCGGTCAAATTTCTGTGGTGAATTCGACACGTCATCGCGTCCTCTAAGGTGATAGAAGTCGAAGGCGTTGGCAACTTTGAAGACACATAAGACAAATCTGTGAATTATAAATATACTATATGTTAACTTTCAAAATACATATAGATATGAAAGTTATTCAATTAGGTAAGGTATAAGTTATGTATGAGAAGTTCGTTAAAATTGTTGTTATCAGCCATTGGTTTTTCCTTTGCATTTCTATGACGTGCCATTAACCTTGTCCACAACATGCCTGTCCCGGAACAGCGTCTGCCGGATCGGTGGCATTGCAGCGAGGAGTTTTGGATGCGGCTTATAAACCTTCGCGAAACCGCTATCAACCGGACTATACAGGTTAAAGACAGCGATCCTGTCGTTTTCAGTATTTGTCCACTCCGTGGCACTGTGGGTGAGTGCCTCTGTGAAAAAGAGCAACGACCCGCCCGGACATCCGTAAGTGCTCCAAATATCAGAGTTGGGATCTTGGATGTCAGAAGGTGCTGTGTAAACCGATTTGTGACTGCCGGTCACCAAGAGCGTGCCTCCTTGTCCCTTTTTGACCTCGTTTAGTTCCCATACAATACGGGTGTGCGGACTATAACCTTTGCCGGGGAAAGCGTTGTAGTAGTGAACATCACCCGGAAAGCGAAGCAGTCCGTTGCCGTTGTGTGGTCCAAACCGTCCCATGCCCGGTGCGCGGTAAAAGAGGCTTGCACTTTCAACAGCAAAACCGTAGCGTTCTGGACCCGTTACAGCTGGATGCGCCGTGAATTCGTTGAGAAGCGAAACAACAAGCGGGTGGTCAATCAATTTCTGGAGAGGACCGCCGACAGGACTCCGTTCATACTCTGGGATAGATTCTGGGTCGTGGTGGAGACGATAACCGAAATCGCGCATCTCTTTGAGCTCCGAGCCGGTAAATACCTCCGGTACCAAAAACCAACCGTGGGTATCAAAAGCGTACCGTTGTTCAGGTGTTAACTCAGGAATAGATAAACCGTCGCCATTGCGAGTAGGCAATTCACATACATCCAGTGGTAACAACGCACCAAGCCAAGGTTGTTGACCGCTGTTCATTTCTTTTTCCATCAGATATCTCCTTACACCTTCAAACGGTTAGACTTCCGCGGGATAGGCGGATGTGCGTTGATTAAAATCTCCGTTGACCACATTGCCACCCGCATAGGCTTCCCGAAAAAGGGTCTGGCGTTTCGGAGGCATCGCTTCGAGAAGTTGTGGATGGGGTAGCCAATTCGACCAACGGCTCGCCACCGTATTGTATAAATTCGAGACAGAAACTCGTTCGGTAGCACTGGACTGAACGTGCGTCTGCGTCATAGATTCCGTGAAAAGAATGAGGGAACCGGGAGGACATTCATAAGTCTCCCAGAGCGACGAATTCAAGTCCTGTACGGCTTCTGGCACTGGATACGCGGCTTTGTGGCTTCCTGTGATGAAACGGATTCTGTTTGTCTGGACGGTGACTTCAGTTAATTCCCATATAGCACGCGTCAACCCGCTCCAACCGCGTCCCGGAACACACCGATAGAGGTGAGAATCCCCGGGTAAGCGGAACAATCCATTTCCCTTGTGAAGCACTGATTGCGCTGCAGTATGTGATGGCATGTCCCCGAAAAAAGCTGCTGTTTCCTCGAGCCGAAATCCGTAACAGTCTTCACTTGCAGCGGGCGGATATGCCAAAAATTCATTTAGAAAGCCAACAACAATTGGGTGATCCGCGAGTTTTTGAAGTGGACCACCGAGGGTACAACGTTCCGGTTCACGGATACCTTCCGGTGCCTCGTGCAGACGTTGACAAAATTCACGCATCTCTGCAATATCAGTATCAGACAAAACGCTTGGAATCAGGAGCCAACCGTTTCGATCAAAGTCGTATTTCTGTTTCTGCGTCGGGACAGTGACCGGAACGCCGTCGGCATTAGCCATTGTTAATTCTTCGGGTTCAACCTCAACAGCACTGCCCAAGTTTTTGTTAACAATAAAAGGTTTCCTCGTTGCGAGTTCTTTGTAAGCCATCAGGGTGCTTCCTCATTCACATGGATATGAAAACAGCGTCCCAAGGTATTGGGATCGTTGTTACTAAGTCTTTCCGAAGTTCCATTGGGGGTTATTAGCGACTCTGTGTTTCTAACACGCGGAACATGTGGCGAGCATAACTCACCGTTGAGATAAAAACAAATACCAACGCCAAGCAAAGACTGTAAAATTCAATCTTGGCTGGTAAGCGCGGCACTATCGGTCGAAGCAGATAAAACATCACAACAATAGACAGAAAGAAACTGGTACATTTGCCCCAAAGATTAGAGCGCGTGATTATTTTCGCCTTATACGCCAAGACAAGGTTGCCGAGTACAATCGAAACATCACGAACAACAATAATAGCGAATGCCCACTTAGGAAACTCGGATTTCGATAGCACAAGCGCAAAAATTCCAGCGGTTAGTGCAAGCTTGTCCGCAACTGGATCTAATATATAACCGAGCTGAGTGTGCTGTTTTAAATGCCGAGCGAAGAACCCATCTAACAGGTCACTAATAACGGCGATAGCACCACAAACAATTGCGGATAGCCATTGGGCATTGTAAATGAAGTAAAAGATGAACGGTACCGTGAATAGCCGGAAAACCGACAGGATATTGCTAACGTAGAGGAAATCCCGACGTGTAATTTGAATTGACTGCGTCTCAGTAAATTGGTGAACAGGTGCTTTTAGTGCCATTATGTTATTGCGTTGCAGATAGGATTGTGTGTTGTAGGGACGAGCATCTTAAATAGGAGGTCTGCCAACTCCGCACAACACAATCGCGACGCTTTAATTGTTCTGCGCTGCCAGTTGAAAGGCGATCCGCCGATTCTGGTCCGTCAGTATTTCGATTTCGCGTGTGAGGAGTTGTTCTAACGGAATTGTCTCTAACAAGGTCTGTTTTTCTTTCAGCGAAATACGCAGCCGTATCCCGACTTGGTAGGCGAGTTCTCTTGGATCATCCGGCTGTTCTTCAGGTGGACTCCAAGCGAAAATCAAACGACTCGATAACGTTTCATACGCTTTATATAACTCTTCGGTTTGTGCCGTAAGTGATTCCGGGACCGATTCGACCTCTGTCTCCAAATCATCTAACATTCGTACCCGACCGGTGAGATAGGAGAGATGTTCCTGAATTTCCAGAATCTGGAATCGGTATTCACCAGCGGTGACAATATGCATGCGGCCATCATCCAAATGTTCAACATGAAGGATTCGGACAGCCGTGCCGACATCACACGGAACAGCTGTTTCGCCTGTTTCTTCCCCTTCCTTGATGAGCACAACTCCGAATTCAGACTCATGTTCTAAGCAGAATTTAATCATCGTCCGGTACCGCTGTTCAAAGATATGCAGTGGCAAAAATCCGCCAGGAAATAAGACTACCTGTAATGGAAATAGCGGAATTTGTCGTTCATAAGGTGTTTGATCTTTTGATAAAACTGGGTCGTTCTGCATGTGAGAACTCCTCTTCGCACGATGTTTGTTATACAAAATGGATTCGTGGTGACGCTGGATACTTGCAGAGGGCTAACCTCTGCTTGTAATGTATTCAATAAATATCTACTTTCAGGTATAACGCTCTTTATATTTTTGCACAAAATGTTTGATTCGTCAATAGTTTTTTTCCGCAGCGATGAAAATATTTACGATGAATTATGAAAATACGTAGACATTTTATAGGAGGTTTTTGCTTGGATATTTCTTCGGATTTCTTCCGCTTGTGAGTGCCCGCAAACTCATCGTCTATAATATATAGGCAATCCTAAACCTACCATAAATAGTCCGACCTAATGATTGAACGGGTCTTGACATTCAAAAGAATTTCCGCTATAATTGCTTAATCGGATTAGGGCAAAGAACCGAAACCGATCCCCGCGTATCTCTTGCATAAGACGTGGAGATCAAAACGATTGGAGAAAAACGTGAATTCAGAAAAGTTGGGAAACGCCTTAGCAAAATCTAAAGACATCGCCATAAATCTTTTGGGAAGTGCCCTCTACCGTACACGCGTTGAACCGATCCGCGATGAAGACGGCATAAAGGGGTTAAAAGCGCGTTGGATAGGCGATCAAGGGGACAATGTAATTGAGATTAACACACCGTCAGGAAGCACCGATATTAAAATGGGAGGCGACACAGCACCGACTATTGAGTACATCCAAGATGGTGAGAAACGGATAGTTGCTGTCAGCCACATCAAGAACCTCTCATGCGAACTCAGCCAAGAGACTGTAGATCGGATTGCAACACCAAGAGGGGCTGCAATAGCGATGTGTATCGGCGCAGGAGCAGGTTTATTTGGATGGTTTCTTATCTCAGCGGCGCGCGCTCTATCAGTTCAGCGAGTTCAACAAATAGACGCTACAATCTCTCCAGTTGTTTCCAGAGAAGATAACGCGCAATCGGAAGGGGACACACCGGAAGCAAATGAAAATCACCGCAGTTGATCCGTTCTATTTACGGATGCCCAACATCACAACCGCGGCGGATGGCACCCAAGACACCCTTTTGGTTCGGGTTCGCACGGATATAGGGCTTGAAGGTTGGGGCGAATGTGATGCCTCGCCGTTAGTAAGCCTCACCGTTTATTGCTGTCCGATGTCGCACGGCAATATTATTAATATTCGCACCTCTTTAATCGGTGAGACACTCGATAGTCTTGACGATGTGCTTCGACTCAGTGAAAAGGTGCTGCGGAATGGATTGGACATTCAACAGATAGAGCACGCCTATAGTGGTGCCGAAATCGCCCTATGGGATGTTATCGGGCAGAAGTCTGAAAAACCGGTTTACCGTCTCCTCGCCGAGTTGTCAAACACATCTGAGATGGCACACCCCAAACTGCCGTATGCCTCCGTCCTTTTCGGCGACACACCGGCAGCAACCTATCAGATCGCAGTAGGGTTGCGCGAACGAGGGTATCGTGCTGCAAAGTTTGGATGGGGTCCGATGGGTAAATTCGGTGAAACAAACGACATCGCACTTGTGCAAGCAGCACGCGAAGGCATGGGCACAGATGCCCAAATTATGATTGATGCAGGTGTCGTTTGGGGCACGGATCATGAAACGGCTTACCAGCGTGCTGAGGCATTTGCACAATTTTCGCCAACATGGCTGGAAGAACCACTTGCCCCCGATGCCATTGATGCTTATGGTTCGCTAACGAAAAAGAACCCATCTGTTCCTATCGCAGCGGGTGAAGGATCCAATACCTACCGAATGGCAGAAGATATCATCGTCCACGGTGGCATTCAGTTCGTACAGATTGATGCGGGACGTATCGGCGGGATTATGCCTTCCTTCCAAGTACGTCAACTTGCGGAGGAGCACGGCACCCAGTACGTCAACCACACCTTTAAGAGCCACCTGAGCCTTGCCGCGGCACTCCACGTCTTTGCAACGAACCCCGATTTCAATCTATTAGAATACCCAGCGGCGGGCTCGGAATTGTCGCAACGATTGGTAACAGAACCTTTTCCAGTCGAATCCGATGGAATGGTAAGGGTAAAGGAGCTACCTGGACTCGGTGTGAAGGTAAATACGGAAGCTATTCGTCCATATTTATCTCCTGTACAGATTGAGGTAGGAACTGAAAAGGTTTTTGAGCAACCTCCACTTGCGTAAAATACCGTTCCTCATCTCCCTATGATTTCTCTTTCACTGCTTCCGCCACCATTTTTTTTAGTGCCGCGCCTCTGGCTTGATACGAAATTACCTTCCCTTCCTTATCCATAAGCCACGGTGATGGAATACCGCGAACACGATACAGTTTTTTTAGAGGACTATCCTGTCCACCGAAGATCTGTCGCCAAGGAAGGTCACACACTTTTAGAAATTCATGTAGGTCCGCTTCATCAGTGTCAAGGTTAACTCCGATTACATCAAATCCCACATCTTTATAGGCATCGTAGACCTTTTTCACGTTAGGCATTTCCCCGATACACGGACCGCATGTGGTTGCCCAAAAATCGAGTAAAACGACTTTCCCATGATAGTCCTTGAGCGAAATCGGACTGCCATCAATGTCTATTGCTGAGAAGTTAGGTGCAGACTTCCCAATCATCTCCAACCTTGAATCAGCCTTGAGAAAATACGTTTTTGCAAGTTTAGCGTTGCCTTGTTCTTCATGAATCATCGCGATTTCCCTGAAGATGCTTGTTCTAAAAGGATTCTTCTGTTCGGTCTTTTCAAGATGTTGTAGAAGTTGAAGTGCCTCTTGATGCTTACCAACTACCCTTAGCATGTCAACAAGGGTCCAATAGTCTCGGAACCGCATGATGTCTTCATCATGTGGTTTCATGATGGATTTGAAGTTATCAATGAGGCTTTCAGCATCATTACCTCGTTCAGCTCTAACATAGAGACGAATAAGCTCAGAATAGAGATTGAAGAAATTTGGGTCTTCCGGGACACGCTGAAGGGCACTCTCATATCCAGCGATTGCTGCTTCAATTCCACCGTACATTTTTATCGGATGTTTCTTCCAATCTGCTTCCGATAAGTAAATGGTGTTGGAAAAACTTAAATTTAAATACAAATTTGACAATAATGTAGAATCTGAATCGCGGTTTGCGTGATGTGGACATCGAACAATGGGGTTAGCATCGGCATATACATTGCGTTCATTTCTCATCCATCGCTGATAATATTCTGGGTCACAATCATAATTGTAACTTACCGGTAAATTCGGATCTGTGTCATAGGGCAAAATTGGCACCCCTTGATCTTCATCTGCGGGACAGACCAATACGTTGGGATTTGTCAAAAACTTTGGATGAAGTTCTGAAAGCCACTCTGGGAAATCATCATGTTCTTTTTCATAGGCTTGGAGTGCCTTGCCAATTTCTGTCAAGTTATGCGAGCAAGTTTTCAGGTTTTTGGATTCCTGTTCCGTTGAGAAAGATTCACCCTCAAAGTCTAATCGGATTTTGGGGGCATCCGTTTCGGTCTCTGTTACTGCAGAAATTACAGAAGTAAATAATAAACTGAAAGTCATTCATTCCTCCATTGTCCAGTGCTTTGATCGAAAATATTCAAAAAATGATTGAACTATAATGAGCCACTCTCGAAAAGCGTACATTTTCGTTGTTACACATCAATGGAGGCACTTTTAGAAAGAAAAAATAGGGGAAGGCTTAGCAGCCTTCCCCTAAGAAATTTCTATGTTTCGGAACAGATTACTTCAGAATCAACATTTTACGCGTGGCTGTATATTCTCCGGCAGTAAGCGTATAGAAATACACGCCACTTGCAACCTGTTCACCCACTGCATTGCGTCCATCCCAATACGCCGCACGGATCCGAGATTCATAGATACCCACTGGCTGATGCCCTAATTCCAACGTCCGAACCAGTTTTCCATCCGCAGAATAGACAGAAATGCTAACATCGGCAGATTCTGCCAATTGATACGGTATCCATGTCTCTGGGTTAAACGGATTCGGATAGTTAGCAAGCAATACTGTTTCTTGTGGAGCCAACGTTCTCAAAAGCTGTCCCAGTACCAGAATTCCGCGTTCATAGGAGAAACGATCCGGGAAGTTTGAAGTTTGGATCGTTCGTGCCGCTTCTCGTTTGGCGAGACGTAACCATTGTTCCACTTGTGCTGGCGATAACGCGTGGGCAGAAGGTGCCCCCGCAGCATTCCCGAATGCATTTGCAATCAGAACGAGATCTTGCTCGTTGACAATACCATCGCCGTTCAAGTCCGCATCGTTCTCACCAGACGCTCCTACACTCGCCGCAATCAGCACTATATCTTGGATATTGACAATACCGTCGCCATTCAGGTCGCCCAAAACCGCGGTGGCAATCATTACGTCAGGAAACGCCCATAAGAGGACTGTTCCGTCGACACTGCCGCTCGCAATCGTGGTACTACCAGGACTAACAGCGACACTCGTAATAGAATATGAATGTCCTTCAAATGTTCTAAGCTGTTCGCCTGTGGCAATGTTCCACAAGCGGATGGTTCTGTCGTAACTTCCACTGACAAGGACTTTAGCATCAGGGCTAAAAACAATACTTGTCGCATTTGCCGGAAGGTCTGTAGGCACATCCCCAGTCAATTCTTCCGGTGCGTCTACTGGTATTTCGCGAGCAATGGGTCTACGAAATGTCTGTAGAAGTTCTGCCGTAGCAACATCCCATAAGGAGACCTTATCGCCACCACCACTTGCAAGCTTCTTTCCATCTGGACTGAAGGCAACCGTCCACACATCATCCTCAAATTCAGTGATCGTGTGGAGCACCTCAAGCGTTTCGACATCCCACAATCGAATGGTATTATCCCGACTGCCGCTCGCAAGCATACTCCCATCGGGACTAAACGCAAGCGTTTCGACCCCTGCTTCATGCTCCCACAACCCTCCGATATATTGACCTGTAGCAACATCCCACAAACGGATGCTGTCATCCTCACTACCACTCGCCAAGATACTCCCATCCGGACTGAACGCAAGACTTATCAGATAGGAATAATGTCCTCTGAGCGTCTTTACGTGTTCACCCGTAATAGCATCCCATAAACGGACGGTATTGTCTTGACTTCCACTGGCAAGCGTTCTGCCATCAGGGGCAAAGACAACAACGTCAACATCATCTTGGTGCCCAATGAGGGTATGCCGAAGTTCACCTGTATCGGCATCCCAGAGTCGGATGGTTTTATCCCAACTCCGGGTGGCAAGGATCCTGCCATCAGCACTAAAGGTAACACTCACAACAGCATCCGTATGCCCTGTGATAGTTTCCAGATGTTCGCCTGTTACAGGATTCCACGAACGTATTGAAGCATCCCATGCCCCACTGGTAAGCACCGATCCATCTGGCGTGAAAGCAAGTCCAAAGACATCAGCAGTATGATCGGAAAGCATGTTTAAGGGGTCGCCTGTGGCAGCATCCCATAATCGTACGGTGTCATCCTCACCTGCACTCGCCAGAATACTACCGTCTGGACTAAATTTCAGATCATAGATATGAGACGTATGTCCAAGAAGCGTCTCTCTGATTGTCCAGGTCGTTGTATCCCATAGGTGGATAATCGCGTTCAAATCACCACTGGCAAGAGTTGCCCCATCAGGGCTGATGACAACACTCGCGACATTATCTCGATGTTCCTCAAGCGTTTGCTGTAGCACCCCGGTAGCAACATCCCATATACCGATGGTATCGTCTCGACTTGCACTGATAATCGTGCCATCATCAGAACTAAAAGCGAGACTATTGATACCTTCCGTATGACCCTCAAGCGTTTTCAGGAGTTCGCCGGTGTCGGGGTCCCACAGACGGATCGTATCATCTCTGCTGCCACTTGCGAGTACAGACCCATCAGAATTGAAAACGAGGCTGCGGACGCTCCTGTAGTGGTCATCAAGGGTGTGTAAGACCTCACCCGTTTTAGTATCCCACAAGCGGATGGTCCCGTTGGCACTTCCACTGGCGAGTAGGTTTCCATCGGGAGAGTATGCTAATGCCGAAACGCCAACCCCGTATCCGGGAAAGAGCGATATTTCTTCGTTAGTTGCGGTATCATAAATCCAAACGCCGAGAGTACCTGCAGCGGCAAACCGGGTGCCATCGGGTGAATACTGAATTTCATACAACCAGCCTTTACCAAGACGCGCAGTGGCACCTTCAGGCAGATGCCATTGTGGTGAATCTTCCGCAAAACTGTTGTAAGAGAAAAATAGAGTTATCACACAAAGAATTGTCAACAGAGAAAAAAATGCTGTTTTCATGAATTCAAATCTCCTTTTTGTTATAAGCAGAATTTACGCAGCTTCCTCGCCAGCAGCGTGTAGTCGTCGCTGTTGGTAAGAAAATTGCGTAAGTCCTAATAAGTTATTAAAATTGATTGGCGTGCAAATCGCATTCTAAAGTTCTATCTCAATAAGTCTTATGGTATAACCTCAAAATATTATGTTGCTATTAAAACTCTCCAGAAACAGAGATGCGTTGCGAACCGCCCAAGGTGTGGGTATTGAAAGCGTAGTTGACAAAAAACGACATGGCATTTACCCGTAAGCGGAGTCCGGCACCTGCCGACAGTCCATGTCCATTCCAGCCACCACGGAGTGCGAGGGTATTGAAAAGCCAATATTCCGCGCCAACGCGTGGGACAAGTCCTCCGCCGCCACCACCTATGTCCAGATCCGCTTGGTCGGTTTCAAAATCCGCCCCAATCGCCCCTTTACCGAGGCGCGGAACAGTAAAATGGTAAGCTGCGCCGAATCGGAGTCGGCGCGTACGGGTAAATGTCGGCTTTTCAGGAGTATCCCAGCGGACTTGCGTGCCTGTCGCATCCAACAACATTGCCCCGACTCGGATACCTTCGTAGGGTTCCGCAATCAGACCGATGTCAATACCGAAACCGTTTCCGCTGTTCTCAAAAATCGATTGGTTGAGGAGCTTGAGGTTGCCGCCGACAGATACCATCGGGTGGACCTGGCGGGCATAAGAGATGAGGAGGGCGTTATCCGTATTACTGAAATACTCAGCGACTTCAGGTTTGTCGATAAAAGGTTCACCCTCATCTTTGATGCCGTTGCCGTTTTTGTCCTGAAAATCGCCGAGGAAGCCGTTATTGTTGACATCAATGAAGGTCGTGCGCGGTATATCATCAACACCGAGTCGAATCCAGCTCAAACCGAGGCTGCCAATATCTTCAATCTGATAGACGTAGTTAAGGAAATTATAGGTAACCAATCCCCTGCTCAACCAACCTCCATCTCCTGTGCTAAAGGTATCGGAATACATGGCGGAAAAACTATGCTTTTTGACTTTGGTAAGTCCGGCGGGGTTCCAGTAAGTAGCGGTTGCATCGTCAGCAATAGCGACGAACGCGCTTCCCATACCCAAAGCCCGTGCCCCTACACCGTGGCTGAGAAATTCGGCGGTATGCGCGCCTTCATCAGCAGCGATGCACGTCATCACTGGAATCAAACTCGCTATTAAAAGATAGAGGTAAATCAGTCGAAATTTTATCATAAATTCTAAATAATTATCGACGAGATAGAATTTTTAAGTTTAAAAGTGAAACTAAATTTGCAAGTTATTGTCTGATTGCCCTGTCAACCTTAGGCATTTTAGCACACTTTACAATTTTCTACCCCGGCGCGAAATCGTAGATAGGTTCACGAATAATGACGCTTAAAACACTCCAGAACGCACCAACACAGTATTCACCGAGAATAACACCGAAAAAGAAGAAGACCATTGTTCGGTAGGTCCCCGGTCCCCCGAACCGGAGTGCCAGCCATTTAAGAAAACTACTGATAACGAGACAACTCCAAAAATAGCCAACGCCGCCAGTCATGGAGATAGGATAACCCGCAGGATGGAGGGGCCACCAAATAAAGCGCATCCGCATCACCATGAGGAAGAAGGTGAAGCCCATGCCACCTGCCATGAAGCCCATCGCGGTGATGTCTGGGTCACGTGGGAAAGCAAACAGACCGGCAAGCCAGCCGAATTGACCGATATGCCCAACAGAGGGTCCAATACCGCCGCCTGCACCCGTAATTGCACCGCCGAGTCGATAGAGTTCACTGAGAGTTGCCCAGAACGACGCGAGCGAACCCAAGACGACAGCAATAACCATCGCAAGGACTAATCGCTTGGTATTCATGTTCGTCCGTTCCGCCATTTTGAAGGCTTCCAGCTGGTGTGGCATAATATGTTCGCGGTACCCGCGCCCACTGAAGAACCAGAAGTAGGGGAAAACGGTCAGGTTGTTTGGTCCGATGCGACGTGTTCCAAGGATATTGACTAAAAACTGCTGCGCGTTACACATGCCTGCCATTTCATGCGCGGGCGGACCGAGTTCCGCGCGTACACGTGTAATTGCTAAGGAAATGGCAAAGAAAAACGCGAAGAAAGGCAGAATAATTGGGAGCGTCATGCCAGCCTTTAAACAGAACCAGACAATAAAAAGACCGGCAATAACAATGAGCAAGAGTGCTGTACGGTAACGGATCGGTTCTTGTGAATCGTCAATACCGCCGGACATTCCGAAGACGGTGCGGGCAACGTTTGCAAGGTGCCTGCGCGTTACGAGCAGTGCAATGACAAAGATCGCCATCCATCCCCCAATGGATTGTTCGCTACCATACGGAAAGGGGGCTGGGATAGCGAGCGCACTACCAGCAACTCGCTGGACTTTCTCAAACAGGTAGAAAAACCACATAGAAAAAGAGAGATCGAGTGGTAAAAGGAATCCTAAGCCGATTACAAACGGGTAGAGCGGTACAGGGATACCCCCGACAGCGTTCCACGGTTTTTCGGTAAAAAATGTGCCCCAATTACGAGCATTATGACGGACGCTGAAGTCCGGAAGTACTGGAAAGAAGTGTGCCAAACCGTGCCAAACATTCAGTGCCGCAGCGATGATAAACCCATACCATAGAATACGATTTCGGAAAAGCTTCGCGGCCCCGCCACCCTCTGTAATTGCCATCGGAAGTTGGATGATAGGGTACGATAGTTTCTCGTGTTCTGTCCACTGCTTCCGAATCAGCACATTCATGTTGATCATGATGGTACCAAGGGCAATAATCAACGATGTCCACCACAAGGTCGGCTTTATCCATGCCCCTCCAATTTTGGCGTTATAAAAGGGTGTATTCCCCTCATAAAACCCACGGATAATCTCTCTATCCGCGACAACAAGATGTTGCGGGATATAAGTGTGAAACATATCCGCCCAATCGTTCTCAATTGTTGCGAACCAGAAGGCGTGCGGGAGTGCTGGAATTGTCAAGGCTAATGTATCATGACCAGCCAAGCCAGACGCGATAGAGAGCATCGCGTAGATAGTGATTAACTCACCTTGCGTTAGCGCAGATCGTGGCGCGACACGCTTCAGGAAGAGATTTATCAAGATCAGGAAAAAGATGTTGAGAACGACGTTCCAGAACAGGGAGATGGTCGTTGGGTGCCCAGAATGCCAGACACACTCAACTTCAATAACCCAAAAGACGTTAGGCGGGATTAAGAAAATAGCAATAAGTATAGCGCGCCATGTGACACCGATGCCACGGTGCTGGTCTTGCCTGTCTAAATTTTGCTCCATTTTCACTTTCTTTACAGCAGTCGGCTATCAGCCGTCAGCAATCGGTGGACTTCGGGTCATTGAATATGCTTCTTACAGAAATAGCACATTGATCCGCAGAGTCGTTCCGAAAGCCGAAAGGTTGCAATGCAACCCCCCTGAGCACTGATAACTATTCGTTAAAAATGTGTAGGTGGTTCAAGTTCTTTCAATTCCCAGAGGATATGACCAAATTCAAACGCGCCAGCGGTGCCACCGCGGATGAGTTCGCCATCGATTCCCCAAGCAAGTTTGTAAGCCGCGAGGATTTGTGTCAGGGAGTTCTCCACATTACCGTGACAGAGCAGGGCAACAGTACCACCGCCGCCGCCACCTGTAATTTTAGCACCGTAGATACCCCCTTGCTCCCCAATTTTCTGTGCAATGCTAACCAGTCCATCAACTTCGAGTGAACCGAGTCCTGCCAGATCGCGGTAACTGGCATTCGATTCGTACATAAGGCTACCGGCTTCTCTAAGGTAATCCTGTATGTTATCTGGATCCTTATCGGCGTTTTTTATAGCGGCAATAAATCGTTTGACCCGCGCGTTTTCGTAAACTGCGTGCTGTACTCGACTCCTGATAGGATACACTTTCTGCGGGTCAACCTGCGTAACAGTATCAACAGTTTCCGCGTACTTCTCAAGAAATTCTGCACCATGCATCTGTTCAGGCAACAAGTGCTCACACTGCTCGCGAAATACCTCTACAGAAAGATTGCATAGATAGTTATCTGCTAACGCCTCGGATATTTTTTGAGCACGGTCGCCCTCCGCTGAACCGAGTTCAGCTTCCGATGAAAAAGCCGCTTTGAGGATAGTCAACCCCATAAAAGCCCCGGTGCGCGTGTCAATATAGGCAGTGCTCGTTGTGCTCCTGTGTACTCTCGTATAGATGCCGACAAAACTCACATTTGACGGACACGAGACCGACTCAAGGATTTTGTCGGGTTGACAGAGAATCGAGAGAATCTTTGTTGACGTGCCTGCAGCAGCGGTCACCTGATCCATGATACCACATGGAGCACCAACAACACGATTCTCAACGATTTGTGCGAGGCGCGCTATTTCCAGCGCGCTTAACTCTAAACCATAGAGTCGATCAATTGCCATCAACGCAGCGACTTCAACAGCTGCAGAGGACGCAACACCACCACCAACCGGAATATTACTTTTGATAACTATTGTGGCACCGTGCGGAAATTGATCTATCTTTCCTTCCTTGAGAAGCACGTAAAACGCGCCGAGTACGTATCCTGCCCACTCAGTTCCCGGTTCTTCCTTGAAATGTTCTTGAACCTGTGAATACGTTTTGAGAGTGCCATCGGTATAGAAACTATCAAGCGACAGATGAACGTTAGGTTTGAACTGACTCCCCACGCGGAGTGTAACAGCACAGAGATTTCTATCCTCTCTGGCTTGGCACGCGGCGATTGCGGTCCGGTTGAGCGTCATTTCAAAGACATTCGCGCCGCAGTAGTCAGCGATACCGCCCATAATGTCGAGCCTCGCTGGGGCGCAGGTGACAAACACGTGTCCACCCCTCTGTAAACCAAAGGAAAAGAAAATCTCAGGGGAATCCTCTTGTAAAAGATACTCCAGCTCAAGAACCTGAAAGGATTTCACTCTGGGACCGTGGAGTTGTTCAACTTTCATCTGTCTTTTCAGCCAGAACTCCTCTGTAGTGATTGATGCTACTGGCAACTCCTTTTTCAAACTCAGAACGGAAACCTAATAAAACAGGTCTCGCCCAGACTCTCTTGACCCGGCACGTCTCTTTGAAATATCCGCAGTGTCACGAAGATAATATACGTTTGTTACACCATATTACGCTAACTTCGTTAATTTATCAACCACTTTCTTAAACAGTTCGTGTAAAACCTTTCTATTTCAATGCTCACTAACATCAACAAGGAACACTAAGGATTGACGACCCTAACGCTCTCGCCCTGTTTCAGAGAATGTTGTCCAGCAACGACGACGGCTTCACCTTCCATAAGTCCGCTGAGAACTTCAACCTCACCATCACGTAAAAGCCCTATTTCCACAGCACGACGTTGGCTTATTCCGTTTTCAATAACGAAAACGTTTTGCGCCTTTGTCTCAGCATCCTCAATGAGAGAAGCACGCGAGATCAGAATCGCATCCGCATGGACCTTTGTCGGGATGGTAACCTTTGCGAACATCCCGGGTTTAAGAGTTCCATCTGGGTTGTCAATGCCGATTTCAGCGGTCGCTGTGCGACGGGTTGGTATCAAAGTCGGACTGATAAAAACAACACTACCGGACATCTGGGCACTTATACCGTCAACCTCTATCAATGCCTGCTGATTGAGTGCCAACTGGTTCAAATGGGCTTCAATCACATCAACAGTGGCTTTGACAGTATCAATATTGACAATCTCGAAAAGCGGTGCCGCTGGAAGTGCCATGCCACCCAAATCCAAGTGGCGTTTAGAGATAACACCAGAAATCGGGGCGTGAATGGTGGCATCTCTCAGGCGTTTCTGTGCCAGTTTGAGTGCAACATGTGCCTGCGTGCGAACCGTTTTCGCCGATGTAATCTCTGCTTCCCAACTTTTCGCAGTCTCTAAGGCTTCAGCAGAGGAGAACGCTGCACGTGCAGTTTCGACTTGGGAACGTGCAAGTTCAATGTCCTTCTCCCACGTTTTTGTAGTGGCTTGTGTTTGTGCCAATCGTAAGGAGGCTTCCGCTTGCTGAACCTGTGCCTCCATTGCTTGGATGTCTTCGGTGCGTGCACCGTTATCGATCAGTTGAAGTTGCTCGGTAGCAATCTTATGCTGTGCGACAGCAATATCTAACTGCGTCTTCGCACTTTCGAGCGATTGCTGGCTAATCGCACCATTTTGGAAGAGTTGCATCATCCGCTCGTGATTGCTTCTGGCATTCTTAAGGTTCGCATCGGCTTGACTCAAGCCTGCTTGTGCCTGCCGCCGATCTTCGTCACGGGCACCGCTTTTAATTTTCTGAAGATTCGCAACGAGAGACTCCAACGCCGCTTGCGCTTGCTCTATCTGCGTGACGGCGCGGATTTCAGAGAGATCGACGACCTGTTGTAGCGCGACCTCTGCAGCGTGAAGCTGTGCTTTCGCTTGCGCGACCTGCGAATGTACACGGACTTCAGCGAGTTGTTTCGCCTGTGAATAAGCGGTTTCTGCCGCTTCGAGTGTTGCCTCCGCCTGCTGCACTGCGAGTTCCAATTCCTCGTGCTCCACAGTCGCAAGAGGTGCTCCCTTTTCTACGCTGTCTCCTTCATCTACACTTAAAACAACAAGACGACCGGCTATTTTAGGGAAGACGCTAATTTGGGACTCCGCTTGAATAGTTCCAGACAATTCAAGTTCCGAACGAATCTCTCCGCGCTTTGCTTTTATAACTTCTACCGGTTTAAGCACCGTGGTGGCAGTTTCCAGGGTTTCAGGTTTTTCTGGTTTCAGAAACCGAGGCATCGCAATAATCGCTGCTATCGCTAATACTATGACAATGACAACCAGTACTTTCTTCAATTTATTTTTCTCCCTTCAACCGATGTTTTAGGAACGCATCGAAATTTGCATCTGTTTTAGATTCCAAGTATCTGTGTTTCATTTTTTGAGACTACAAAACCCAAATGTTTATTGAAGTGTTTGTCCGATCGCTTTTTCCAATCTCGCCAAACCGACGACATAATCGTGATGCGCCTGTAGGCGGTTGACTTCCGCTTGTGCGAGTGCGATTTGCGTGTCGGTCAAGGCAACTGTGGTAATGATCCCATTCTGAAATTGGAGATTGGCAATGCGTACGCTTTCTTGTGCTTGGGCAACTGCCTCGCGTTGGACATCAATAAGTGCCTGCGCACCCCGAAGATTCAGATAGGCGGCACGCACCTCAAATTCGACACCAATTTTGACTTGATTTCCACCTAACTGAACCTGCTTTAAAGCAGACTCACTCTGTTGGACAGCTGCGCTCGCTGCAAACCCATCGAAAATTGGGATGTTGATTTGGAAACCGACACTCCAAATCCTATTCATTTCGGTAAGTCTTTCATTCTGTGAAATTTGATAGTTTGAGAAGAGAGCGAGGTCTGGACGACTTCGCGTTTTGGCAATGTCAATCTGTTTTTGGGCAGCAGACTCACTGAATTGCGTGCGGTGCATTTCAGGACGGTTCGCAAGTGCTCGTTGTATGAGTCCATCAAGATCTAACGCCAAGATTTTATAGTTGTCTGGAATTTCAAGTGTGCCTTCAACCGATATTTTCTCAGCGAGTGGGAGGTTAAGGACTGTCTTATAGGCGTTTTTAGCGGTTTGGACCCCGTTCTCCGCACGAATGAGTTGTGATTTGGCGTTTGCAAGTTGGACTTTGGCACGAAGCACATCGAAGTTAGTCGCAGCCCCTACATTAAGCGATGCCTCCGCGATTCCGAGTTGTTTTTCAACCAACGCGACGGTTTGTTGCGCGACTCTGACGAACTCCTGGGCGACCAGTGCACCATAAAACGCCTCAGATACGTCTAAGCGGAGCTGATTATAAGCGACATCAACACTACGCTGCATTGCCTGATAGTTGAGTTTCGCAGCTTGATAGCCGTAGTAGTATCGTCCCCACGCGAAGATAGGTTGTGTTAGATTCACTGTCCCTTGAACATTGTGATGTGCACCAAACTCCAATTCAATTAAGTCAGACTCATTATCGGCACTCGGCGGAGGCATCTCGTCCATTTCTCCGCCCGGCATTGGGAAACCAAACCCGCCATCGGCTTGAATGACCGATTTTTGTATATCTTTAAAATAGGTGTAATTACCGTTCGCTGTAATTCTTGGCAAGAGTCCCGCGCGTGCTGTACGAACTTGCGCCTTAGCAGTTTCAAGGTTCTGCTCAGCACTCTGAATGTCAAGATTGTTCTGTTTAGCAATCTCAATACTTTTCTCTAAGGTCAAAACCTGCGGTTCTTGTGCTACAGCGGAGAGATTTATGAGAAGGAATAGAAAGGTTCCGGCACGGATAAAGTGACAGAACCGTAATAGATTCATCGCAGTTGTGTCCTCCTATACGCAAATCAAATTATGAAGATGAGCGGACATAGGAACCCGCCCACCCTGTTATGTAGATAGCACCTAATAGCGGATAATGGTTGTGGCATCCCCAATTGCCCAGAGCTGACCACTTGGCGTTTGGACGAGATCGCGCAGATTACTCATCGTCGGCGACTGCTGTATCAACCATGTTACACCACCGTCAGAGGTATAAAGAATCGTTCCACCTTCTCCAACTGCCCAACCTTCGTTGGCATCTCGGAACAAAATAGCATTAAGATTGGCTTGCGTAGGAACTGTTTGGTCAATCCATGTTACACCGCCATCCTTTGTCGCCATAATAGCCCCTTGTTCGCCAGCTACCCACGCCGTCTGTTCGTCTATAGCGTGAACATCGTTCCACGTTGGTCCTTGCGAAATAGGTGTCCAAGTTAGCCCACCATCCGTAGTTTTCGAGATAGTGCCAGCGTCTCCGACAACCCAACCTACATTTTCATTGATGAAATGAGCCCCATACAGATTGACGAACATAGCAGCACCATCTTGATTCCTCCAAGTTTGACCACCATCCTTCGTGTGCATAACCCTCGCCATTTCACCTACCGCCCACGCGTGTGTTGGGGCACCGAAACTCATGGCGTAGGAACCCATGGCACTTAGCCAACTCATATCCCCTTCAAACTTAATTCGTTCCGCGGTGCCGTGGCCTTCATCGCCCGGATCGCTGAGGTCTCCCCAAGTTTTTCCGCCGTCCAGTGTTTCAGCCAACGCCGCATTGCTCCCAACAATATAACCTCTGTTTTCATTAACGAACCCAACGCCGAAAAGTTCAAAGACATTCCCACTATTTTGAGGTCTCCATGTTTCACCGCCATCGTTGGTGTGCAAAACGCTCCCTGCCAAACCGACTGCCCAGCCGAGCATATCATTATGAAAATGGACAGCACGAAGTTCGTTGGCATTTGAGACAACATCCCATGTTTCACCACCATCTGTGGTGTGGAGGATCGTTGCCTTATCGCCGACAATCCACGCTTCGGTCGGGCTAAGCATGTGAACGCCTTGGAGGCGAGCAGCAACGGGTCGAGGTTCAAGCGGTGCCCACGTTTTCCCACCATCCATTGTCCGTAGGATTACACCGAATTCCGCAGCAGCGATACCCACATTTTCATCAGCAAAGTGGACATCCCAAACCGGTTCAGGCATGCCGTTAGAATTTGGGACGCTGCTCTCTTGAACCGTCCAACTGGCACCGTCAACCGTTGCGACAACAGCACCACCGGCACCAACAGCCCATCCTGCTTTATCACTTAGCATGAAGATGGCATCCAGTGTGTTGACTGTTGCACTTGTCTGGAATCCCCAGGTCTGGCCACCGTCATTTGTATGAAGGAGTGTTCCACCACCACCTGCCGCCCAACCGACCTGTGGACTCACAAAGTGGATACCTTCAATTGTGTTATTGGTGTCAATAGACTGTTTTTCCCATGTTGTCCCACCGTTTTTCGTACCGATGATAAGTCCACCATCTCCACTTGCCCAGCCGTGTTTATCATCAGCAAAAGAGACCCCTAACAGTGCCGTGCGGGTGCCTGTATTCTTTTTCATCCATGTTTGCCCACCATCGGTGGTCTTTAACACCGTGCCATTTTCACCAACAGCCCAGCCAATTTGTGGATTGATAAAGCGGACTTTCTTTAACTCAGCCTCAAGTGGTAGCGGTTGTTGATTCCATGTCTGCCCACCATCAGTAGTATGTAAAATTGTTGCCTTACTACCGACAATCCATCCGTGTTGTGCGTCTACAAAAAAGACATCGGAAAAGGTAGCCTGCCACTTAGATTCACTCACCGTCACCCATGTTTTTTGTGCAAGCGCGAACGGTGCAGCGGCAAGCAGTAGCATGATTACCAAAATAGATAATATCTGCCCTCTCAGTTTCATTAGATTTCACAGCGTCGAAACCCACCTTTTTCGGTGTGGAATGTACGCCAGCCTCCTTCTTACATTTTAAAATGGGCTTGCAAACAATGCCCTTCGCTTTAGGTAATGCGATATACTCTTTAAGAACTATGAACTGAAGTCTACACGCTTCGTCTTATCCTATATAATATCACGCCCTAACAATTTATGTCAACCGAAAACCAAATAGCCCTGTAGTAAAATCCAAAGGGACGTTCACTTTGAAAACGTAGCAAATTTCATGCCTATCTAAATAATATCCAACCCATCGGAGTTCTCGCGAAATGTCCAGAAAACATTGCACAAAATTGGGCATACTTTATACCAAATTGCACAAAATTGGGCAGATTTGGAAAATCGCCAACCACCTTTACCGCCCAAAAATTTGATTGACACCCGTTCAATTTCGTGGCATAATAAGTCAGACTTAGGCTTAAACACGTCTCACAAACATGTTAAATTCGGTTTGTAGACGCAAATATCTAAATATATTAGGAGATCCGCATGAAACTTATAACACGATTAACCTTTGTAGGCTTCAGTTTAATCTTGAGCGTCTGCTTGTTCGTCAACCCTGCTCCCGCACAACTTGGGATAGACACGCTAACAGGACTCTGGCTGTTCGATGAAGGAAGCGGTGACACTGCTGCAGACTCGTCCAACAGTGGGCTTGATGCCGCGTTGGTCGGTGATCCAGTATGGGTGAGTGGCGTGTTTGGTTCGGGGCTGGAACTCAATGGTTCAAGTGCCTACGTCGAAGTCCCAGCACACGTAAATCCGACTGATGCCATTACCGTCTCGCTATGGGTTAAAAGCATGACAGATGACTGGAATCAGCACGGTTGGATGGTCGAAAAACGGAATGCGTATATCATCCATCCCAACGCAGGTACCAAAAACGTCTCATGGCCGATTTGTAACGGCGGATGCTGGAACAAACCCGGTGGCTGGCGCGACGGTGAAGTCGGACCGGCTGACATTACTGATTGGCATCTCTACACCACCACTTTCGACAGTGCTACCGGTGAGTGGAATATCTATATTGACGGCGTAGCAGAAAGCACAATGGAAATCAATACCGATCCACTCGATGCTGACGATGGAGAACTTTTTATCGGTAGAGATACCTGTTGTGATGGCAGATTCGGCGATGCACTTATTGACGAAGTTGCTATCTTCAATGTCGCTTTAACTGCCGATGAGATTCAGACGATGATGGACAAAGGACTTTCCGCATTGCTTTTGACACCAGTCGAACCTGAGGGCAAACTCTCAACAACTTGGGCAAACGTTAAACAGCAATATTAATTGGATCGTAGGCGGGTGATGCTCAATGCTTGCCCGCCCCTTTCCCTAACCTAAGTTTACCCCTTATAGAAAAGAAACAAGAATCATAGAGACAGGACACCGCGGAACACCAGAATTAAAAAAATCCATGTATTTTCAATCAAAAACGGTGTATGTCTGTCTAAATATTGTAAGTAGCAACTCATGTCAATCTAAACACAAGGAGATAAAAATTACATGTTACTAAGAATATCAGTATCAATTCTATTCATCGCGTGCCTTTTTATAGTCTCCCCTTTAACGGACGCACAACTCCCATTAGAGGGTGTCGTAAGTTACTGGTCCTTTGATGAAGGAACTGTCGCCGGTGGTAAAGTAGAAGATGTGTTGGGCGACAACGATGGTGAACTTGATGGGAACCCGAAGCCAGTTGCTGGCAAAGTTGGAAAAGCACTCGAATTTAACGGCGAGAATTTCGTCCACATTCCAGGCACCGCTTCGTTAGAATTTGCGGGTGCGGAAGAGATGAGCGTTGTCGCTTGGGTGAATGCTGACAGTGATAGCCCTGTCAAAGGCGTTGTCGCTGGATGTTGTGGAACGATTGTTGCACAGCGTGATGTTAACGGTTGGGCGTTGCGGTTTGACGGCAGAAATGCTGGACAAGAAATGGAATTCATTGTCACACCCGGATGGCAAGGCGATGGTGGTTTTGGTGCCGCAGCCTTCAAAAAAGGTGAATGGCACCACATGGTGGGTGTCGTGAATAAGAAAGAGATGCAACTCTATGTTGATGGTGAATTAGAGAAAGAACAGAACTACAACGGTCCTATGACAACCGGCGGTTCAGAAACCGAGATCGGCAAAGCAGGCGATGGTGGTTTTGTCGGCATCATCGACGAGGTCATGATTTATAGCAAAGCCCTCTCGGCGGGCGAAGTTGAACAAATCTTTGAAGCGGAAGGTCTTCCTGTGCAACCCCAGGGAAAACTCGCAACCCGCTGGGCACAAATCAAAAAGGCTTGGTAAGTGTCTTTACTCTGGTGACATCGTTACAATTCCATGTGCTTTTGATTGTCTTTCTCTTATACTACAGGGGCAAGTCATGTTTGCCCCTCATTCTAAAAATAAAAGGCTTTATTCATGCAATATATAGAAGCCCCACACTCATATTCTCAACACGTCTTGTATAAAAGCGTTTACCTCGCTGGTGGCATCACGAATTGCCCTGATTGGCAACAACAGATGGTTCATTTACTGGATGATACAGACTATACATTGCTAAATCCGCGCCGGGGGTGTTTTCCTACTCACTTAAAGGGTGGACTGTGATTTTCATTGCTACCGTGTTAGGTTTTGCTATCAAGGAATCCAATTCCGACGTTATGGACAACATATCCGTCAGCCTTTAAATGAAAGAGAAGGCCATAAATCAGCGAGTTTGTTCGTGATATATCGCGTTCATCAACCTTCGGGATGTCAAGCCGTTCACGAATGTCCTTGAGTTGAAGGGTATTACCGAGTTGGAGTGTATTGTCCACAAGGTGAGTTGTCGGTTGCGAGTTCGCAAGTCAAGTTAAGGTTCGAGGTGGCGAAACTTTCCCTGTCGCCACTCTTTGTAGATGAGAAATGCACCGAGCAGACATAAACTGTAGCCTAACACGACTTCTATACCACTGATTATTATGGCGATATCCAAATTTCGGTACAATTTCTCGTCCCTTACGTCGAGACCAGGCGTCCATGTCTCACCAGCCCCCGCATATACTATATTGCGAACTACAGCGACAATATGGTTGAGTGCTTGGAGTTTAATGAGAAGCAGTGCCGCGGTGACCCATATCAAACCCTTTGACCGCGTTCGGAAGCATAAAAACACCAAGAATCCTATAAGCACCACAATTTGCACATACACGATACCAGTTACCAGACGGACAAAAACGTTCATAAGTCTCGTTGAAACCTTATCTTTGTCAGTTATAGGTTGCGAATTCGCAACCCCCTATTTATAGTTTGTATCAAATGACCCCATGAGTTAACCTAACAGGTAGATGTATTTGCATCACCAACACTCTCTTCGTGAAGGTTACTATGAAACGCCAGAAGGATGCCGCTGTTAGGTATGTTTACATAGCACTCCGCTGGAGTGCGGGCACTTCAGGGACGCTTTTCTATAGACATATTGCTCCGCTGGAGCAAAGAGACTTCCTTGACCACCAAGGGCATAGTGTGTTTTTGTAGGAGTCGCGAGTCAAACTCACTCCTACAAGGAGGGGACACTTTGACAAAATGTTTACACACCCTGTCGGTTGAGGATCAGCTGACACTCAATGAGGTTCAAGAAGATACCAGCGAACCCAACTCAACCCACTCATCAACGAGTGCCGGGAAGCTAATAAACATCAGCATCCCAGCTATCCTATGGTCATTTGATACTATTTGCGTATCAGCATCTTACGTGTTGCGGTAAAGTCGCCTGCTGTCAAAGTATAGAAATATAGACCACTTGCGACAGGTTCACCGAACGCATTTCTCCCATCCCAATACGCCGCACGGCTACGACTCTGATATATCCCCGCAGCCTGATGTCCGAGTGCCAACTGCCGAACCACTTGTCCATTTATGTCGTAGATGGTGAGTGTGACATTCGCCGCCGCTGCCAACTGATAAGGAATCCACGTCTCAGGGTTAAACGGATTTGGATAGTTGGCGAGGAGCTGCGTCTGCTCTGGACGTGCCACCGCTATCAGACTCCGAAGATACGCCAATGTTTGCATCGCCGCAGGCGACCGATCATTTTTTGCCGCCAACAACTCAATCTGTGCCTCAATGTCGTCTATCTGCGCAGCGGTAAACTTCATCTCAACCACCGACGGCGCGCCTGGCGTGTCTTGTGGCTTTCCCCGCACCGTGAGCTCGACAGAGTTAGGTGTGCAAATGTTACCCGTATTGCTCACACCTGTAACGCTACTTACACACGCATAGTAAAGATAGGTGCCGGGCGCATCTGGCGCGCTGAGTTCGATGCTCACATCGCTTGTGCCCATTGCCGCGATTGGACTCACGGTTTTTTTACCAACTTCTGTCCCACTCACGCCAACAGCAGAGCTGCGATAATATTTCAATGTTGTCTCAGGTGATAAACTTCCACCTGTATTTTCAACAGAAACAGACATTGTAAAAGATTCACCTGAATCTAAGACTGTTTTGCTTATGACCGGTATTGAAACACCTAAAGCCGAAGGCGGCGTTCCTTGTGTATTACCCGTTGAATCTCCAGGGGCAATTTGCTGTTCCTGCGAAATCTGCACGACTTCCGGTGGCTTGATCTCTACGGAGGGACCCAGGTTCGGGTCGGTTGGGGGCGGCGATGATGTTCCAATTGTCGCAGAGTAACTTACAGATTGACCATTGTCCAGCGTCGCTGTGACCGTGTACGATCCGGAGGAATCGCTCCCCGTAATCAACGTGGTACTCGCCTCTCCCTTGCTATCGGTTGTTCCTGTCGTAGAACTCAGCGTCACAGTCCCATCATTTGGACTCACGCTAAACGTCACCGTTTGACCTGATACAAACCCATTTTTCTGCACAATAGCAGTAAACGTTCTGCTCCCACCTGGATTGAGCAGGAGAGCACCATCATCAATACGCATGTCGACGCGAGGGCCTGATGATAATCTTGAGTTAAGAACTGACCCAGTTGAGCTGCTTACAGATTTACCATCGTTCAATGTCGCCGTGACCTTGTATCTCCCTGAGGCATTACTCCCCAGTATTACTTTCGTCCGGGCCTCTCCATTGCTATCGGTTGTCGCGCTTGTGGGACTTAACGACGCAGTCCCATTGTCCGGACTCAGGCTAAACGTCACTGTTCGACCTGATATGTTCGTCGGACCTTTACGGAGCGAGAAAGTAACAGGAACCGATTCACCGGCATTGTAGGTGCCCGAACTTACGGATAGACTTAGCAGGGCCCCTTCTGACGCAACACCAACAGGCATCGAATAAGAATCACTTTGGCCGTTGGCAAGCTCCGCTTTGACTCTATACTGGTAGGCGGGTGTATCACCCGTAATCGATAGCGTCGTTTGTGCCTGCCCGTTGCTGTCAGTTGTCGCGCTTGTGGGACTTAACGACGCAAACTCATCGGCCGTAAACTTAGCGTCCGGTGCTACGGTAAACGTCACTGTTTGGCCTGACACTGGATTCCCATCCTCCGAAACCGTAGCAGTAAATGTTATGCTCGCACCAGAGCTGATGGCCCGGGGATAATGAGGTCTCGATAGGTTGATATCAAAGTCTGCCATTGCCATTGATGGTATCAATACTGTGAGCTCGACAGAGTTAGGTGTGCAAATGTTACCCGTATTGCTCACACCTGTAACGCTACTTATACACGCATAGTAAAGATAGGTGCCAGGGGTATCTGGCGCGGTGAGTTCGATGCTCACATCGCTTGTGCCCATCGCTGCGATCGGACTCAAGGTCTTTTTACCAACTTCTGTCCCACTCACGCCAACATAAGAACCGCGATAATATCTCAGTATTGTCTCAGGTGATAAACTTTCACCTGTATTTTCAACAGTAACAGACATTGTAAAAGATTCACCGGAATCTAAGACTGTTTTGCTTATGACTGGTATCGAAACAACTAAATCTGACCGCTTAACAGGTTCAGTGGTGCCCCCGGCAGGTGTGTTAGTGGTGCCCGAAGGCGGCGTTCCTTGTGTATTACCCGTTGAACCTCCAGGGGTAGGGGATGTATTACCCGTTGAACCTCCAGGGGATGTGTTACCTGTTGAACCTTCAGGGGCAGCCTGCTGCGCTTGCGTATTGCCTGTTGGACCTTCAGGGGCATCTGTATTACCCGTTGAACCTCCAGCGGCAGGGGATGTGTTACCCGTTGAACCTTGTGTATTACCCGTTGAACCTCCAGCGGCAGCCTGCTGCTGCGCTTGCGTATCACCCGTTGAACTTTTAGGGGCAGCCTGCTGTGCCTGCGCGGCTGAATTTTTAGGGGTAGGC
>JAJECN010000034.1 GCA_022821965.1 Candidatus Poribacteria bacterium | reverse complement strand
AGTAGGCACGCTCCGCCGTGCCGTAAACCCATTTAGTGAACGGCACGGCGGAGCGTGCCTACTACTGTTACGGCATACGGCTTATGCCTACTACTGTTACGGCACGCAGAGCGTGCCTACTTTAGATCTGATACAAAAAATATTCACCTTTCTGAAGATGGCTCGGATTTTTTCGTATATATTGCTGGATCGCATAGAACTGCTCAGGTGAGCGTACGAGATGATCGAAACTCTCTTCCTGCCAAAACCGTCCAGTTTTACCAAGCACTTTGTTAATTTTACCAGCACTGAATCTTTTCCATGAACGGCATTGTTTCAAGAGTTCTGTGTTACCTAAAAAACAGATTAGCAAATGAACGTGATTAGGCATAACCACGAAGTCGCCTATATGATAACGATCACCATTAAAGTATAATAAACTGTCCGCTACGATCTTTGATAGTTCGGGGTTTCGTAGGACGCATGCTCCGAGACCCTTATCAAGATTTTCCATGTACCGCTGTGAGAAGGTTTCATGAAATTGTTTACGAAACCTTTCTGGAAGCGTCGCCAATTTATCTTTCCAACCCGGTGTTGAAGTGGTAATTCCATGTCGTGCAAGCCATGCGGATCGTTCGGCATGCCATCGCCGAGCTAGGTGCGTAGGGAGTGAATCTTCAGTGCGAAACGTGATAAAGTAGGTTGCTTGGGGTTGAAACCAATGTGGTAGGTTTGAACCAGCTATAATTTGAAAGTCGCTGTTCGGATTAAAGAGATTGAACATAGTTATTATGGTTTACGGCACGCGGAGCGTGCCTACTACTGTTACGGCATACGGCGCGTGCCTACTACTGTCACGGCATACGGCGTATGCCTACTACTTTTAAAGTGCTTTTTCCAATCCGGGTAAGAAATAATCTTTAACAACGACTTCCCAACTCATCCGGGAAGCGATGTCGTAGCCTTCTCGAAGCATATCTTCTACATCACGTGGTTTACGCGGCAAGCGTCCCAAAAGTTTCGCCGCAATGTCTCGACTATTTTCCGTTTCAATCGCATTCCGTTCCGCCAAACCGATATCAAGCACATCCTCCAACGATTTCGGTGGGATATGCAGCTGCGTATAGTCCGCGATGACGATATTTGGGACTTCACGATTGTCAGTGGCACGCTGAATGAAACCACAGCACCCGCACACATTACTGACAACGCAGATCGCACCAAAACTGAGTGGCTCGACCTGTGCGATCCCGAAGGGTTCATAAATGGACTGCCCGAATTCCGCGTCGCTACCTTTACGAATATCCATAAATTCCATCTCTATCGGCATCCGCTTCCCACAAGCCGCCTGCGTCCAACCGAACTGGTTGACAAAAACAACCTTAATCGCCTTGGACTGTAGATTGAAAGCAGAGACACCATTGTTCAACTCAATTTCTGCACCGACGAGATCAGGATACCCGATTTTGTGATACACGGGCCAGCCATAAGCTTCCTCCATCTCATGGATGCTTTCGTTCGGTCGTCCGGTCGCAATTTCTGTGGAAAGGATGAACAGGATAGCTGTTTTATCGTTAGAAGCGAGGAGGGAATCGAGATGCATGAGTACTTGTAAATCGCGCCACAGTCCCTTACTTTTAACGAGCCGTGTTACATGTGTGAAAACGTAATCGGGACGATAATCCAACAGCGATTTCGCATATTTTTGGAGCAATGCCTTTGAGGTCAGTTTTTCTTGGAGGTTCACCTCAAACGCGGGGATGCCGTTGTAAACGAGATTAATCGGAAAGTCCTCGAACGACTTTGCCAGAAACCGGAGTTCATCTACGACGAGATCCCCCACAGCGAAAATCGTATCACAGAGGTGTGCTTTGTCGATTAACGCGTGCTTGAAATACCAAAACGGATCGTCAAATACATCTCGGATGGATTGTCCCTGCGCCTTTGCCTGTTCTAAGACGTTGTAAAAGCGAATATCGTGTCCCGGATGTCCTTCAACAATAGGACGTATCGTTGCTACTTCATGGGCGTAAAAGACAGTACGCATGTTTGCAGCGTCTTCATTGTTCTTTCGTTCAATAAGTGTTTTGAGCGCAAGCGGCATCCCCATAAATTCATGAGAGATGATGAATACCGGTGTATTTGCTTTTTTACCAATAAGCACCTTCAGGGTGTCATACGCAGGCTCGGCGAGGCGGACATACTCTTCAAATTCCCATTCGCTCTCATACCTATTTGATTCAATATTGAAATGCTCGTAGAGTTGCCATTTGAACTGCCCAGTCTGAGATTCATCGCTGCTTGATACATTTACCAAGATGACATCGGTGAGTGTTGTAACTTGCTTATTTTTATCCACAAACTGCCGTTGTCCGTAGACGAGTTCCACCTGATAGGTTTGCTCAATCTCACTGAGAGCGTTTGCGTGGGGTGTATCTGTTATACCTTCGCTTGCGCGATAGAACACGGTGTCGAGTTCTCCGAGGTCTGCCCCGGGAAAAAGCGGTCCAACAAGAAAAGTACGCTCAATCGCTTCGTTGTAGCTGCGGGTTGTCAGCAGCCCTTCCAGAACTGCCCCGATACCCCCCATTTTTTGGATGGCTTCGTGTGTGACGTGAACAACAATACTCAAATTTTTACCTCGTATAATGTTTGTTATATGGGCTTGCAAGCAAAGCCCTAAAAGGATAGGAAGATTGTAAGCGTGTATTCTTGACGGGAATTATAGCATAATATCGGAAAGGGTGTCAAATTTACCTATTGAGGATTTTTCTTTGTTCTTGACAACTCTGCCGAATCCAACTACAATATATACAAAGACTTATGCGATGATTTTCCGTTTGAAGTTTTATATCCAGGACTTACGCAGCCTTCTCGCTGGCGAGGTTTTAAACCTCGCCAGCGGCGTGTGGGAGGTAAATCGTTATCAGAAAAGTGCGTAAGTTCTAATATCCTTATTGGAGGTAGTTATGTTAGAGAATATTGGAAGTGTAGCCGGTGCTATATGGCACTATCTCGAAATTAACAACGAAGCCAGTGTTACAAAATTAACACGCGAAATCGGCGGAAACGAACGTACAGTCCTGATGGGTGTCGGTTGGCTCGCCCGCGAAGGAAAAATAGATTTTGAAAAACGAAAACAGGGCACCTACATCACACTAAAGACACATCAATCTGACGCAGCAGCGGCATAGATTTTGGAAGGAGAACGAATTAGATGAAGCCACTTCGTCAGTTAACAGTGGTGCCGACTTTACCCCCGAATCTTGAACCTCTGCGTGAACTTGCCTTAAATCTCTGGTGGACCTGGGATCGTGAAGCTCTCGGATTATTTCGTCACCTTGATACCGAATTGTGGGAAAAAACGTATCACAATCCGGTCGCGATGCTCGGGCAAATCTCCCAAGAACACTTGGACGCTGCCGCAAAAGACAGCGTGTTCCTCGCACGCCTTGAAGTCATCCACAAAAAGTTTAAAGAATACCATAAGACCCCTTCATGGTTTGAGACGGATCACAAGGATGGGACGCTCAACGACCTAAAGATTGCCTATTTCTCAATGGAGTATGGGTTGACCGAATGTATGCCACTCTACTCCGGCGGCTTAGGGGTCTTAGCGGGCGACCATTTGAAGTCCACGAGTTATCTTGGTCTGCCCTTTGTCGCAGTCGGACTACTCTATCAGCACGGCTATTTCCGTCAGACGCTCACAGCGGACGGTTGGCAGATGGCAGATTACCCAACGAATGACTTCTACAATATGCCCATCCAACCTGCGAAATGTGCTGATGGAACACCGCTCTTCGTAGAGGTTGCCTATCCAGAAGGTAAAGCATTCGCCAAAGTCTGGTATGCCCAAGTCGGGCGTGTTCCCTTATACCTACTTGATACAAATATCCCCGAAAATCAGAATGAGGAGTTACGGAATATAACAGATTACCTGTACGGCGGTGATGAGCGTCTCCGCATCAAACAGGAAATTCTGCTGGGTATTGGTGGGTACCGTGCCTTGACTGCGCTTGGCATCCAGCCGACTGTCTGTCACATGAATGAAGGGCACGCTGCGTTTCTCACAATTGAGCGTATCCGACAGTTAATGCTGGAAACAGGTATCCGCTTTGAAGAAGCCTGTGAAGCCACAAGAGCCGGAAATATCTTTACGACGCATACACCCGTTCCCGCAGGTATTGACTGGTTCCCACCCGATTTGGTTAACCATTACTTCAGTGTTTACTATAGAGAACTCGGCATCTCTGCGGACACCTTTCTCGGTCTTGGTAGAACGAACCCTACTAACACGCACAGTGAGTTTAGCCCCGCACTCTTGGCGTTAAGACTTGCAACAATGTGCAACGGCGTGAGCCAATTACATGGACACGTCTCTCGCGAAATGTGGAAGGACCTTTGGCAAGGTACACCTATCCATGAGGTGCCGATTGGTGCGATTACAAATGGAATTCATACCCGTTCTTGGGTCTCTGGCGATATGCAGAGTCTCTTTGACAGATACCTCGGTCCGCGTTGGATTGTTGAGCTTACGAATCAAGCGGTCTGGACACAGATTTCACAGATTCCAGACCCTGAGTTGTGGCGAACACACGAACGCCGACGCGAACGTCTTATCGCATTCGCGCGCCAACGGCAGGAGCAGAAGCATGCCATCAGTGGCCCTGTTTCAAGGCTTGCTAAGGAGAGCGAGAGCGTGGCAACGAAGATTCTCAATTCAGCGGCGTTGACGATCGGGTTCGCACGCCGATTTGCAACCTATAAGCGCGCAACTCTACTTTTCCAAGATGTTGACCGCCTTGATAAGATTCTTAACCATCCGGAACGTCCTGTGCAACTCATCTTTGCCGGTAAGGCGCACCCACACGATTATGAGGGAAAGTTGCTTATCCAGCGTATCTCCCGTATCGCAGCGGAGCCTCGGTTTTATCACAAAATCGTCTTTATTGAAAACTATGATATCTGCGTTGGACGCTACCTTGTCGAGGGAGTTGATGTTTGGCTCAATAATCCTTTACGTCCGAATGAAGCGAGCGGTACAAGCGGTATGAAAGCAGCAGCGAATGGGGCACTTAATCTCAGCATTGCTGACGGTTGGTGGGCAGAGGCGAATCATTTAGGCGGTGGCTGGACGATCGATGCCGGTCCCACCTCCGAAGACGGAAAATCCACTGACAAGGCACATGCGAATGCTATTTATGAACTCCTTGAAAAAGAGATTGCGCCCCTCTTTTATCAGCGTAACGGTGTTGATGATGTCCCGTACGAGTGGGTTGCTCGAATGAAGACTGCCATGCAGAACCTCGCCCCTATTTTCAATACAAAGCGCATGGTGGCAGAGTACGCAGAGCAATTGTACTTTCCAGCACATCGTCGCTGGCAATGTCTCAATGAAGCAGGCGGAAAGCGCAGTGTCGCCTTAGCACGCTGGAAAACACATATCCGAGACCATTGGCGTGATCTGCGGATTGAGGCAAAGCAGCCCGATACCGCGGCTGCTGTGGTTCAAAACCCTGAGTTGGGCGTTGGCGAATCTACAACGGTGCAGGCAGTTGTCCATACCGATGTGTTGTTTCCACACGAACTCGCTGTCCAGATTTACCACGGTGTGTTAGACGAGGCAGGCGAAATCCGCAATGGGAATGTGAGTCCGATGGCGTACCAATCTGACCTCGGAGGTGGGACCTATCTCTTTGAAGGGACATTCACCGTGAAGCAGACAGGGCTGCACGGCTATACCGTCCGTGCTTTACCATACCACGAGGATTTGCAATCTCCACATGAACTCGGGCTTATAACTTGGGCGTGATAGACCCCGTCCTAAAGGGCGAGGTTTTAGTCTCGAAGGTTTTGATAAAAATATCGCGAGCAAAGGCGCGCGTGTGACGCGCGCCTACAAAATAAGGGCACTAACGCCGTGCGTGCTGCGATTCTGCGGGAGCGCGGTATTCAACATTAAGATGTGGTGTCTCTAAACGGACATGCCCTTGAAGGCGAGAAGTCAAACAACTCTCCAATGTCCCACTCACCAACAAGGTCCGCTCCGCTGGATACGGTGCAATACCTGTTTCAAAAAGTTCCTCAATCTTGGCGATAAGACACGCGGAATAGGTGACATTTGGGGTGGGTGTTAAGAAAAACTGCGTGGAGACTGGCACCGGTTCGTCTCTAAGTTTCGCGGCGAAGCAGTAATCCCGGACAGCTCCGTTGAGCATCAGAAGCGTTGCCCTCAATCCATCGTTATATTCAATGAAATAGGCGGACGGATTTTCAACAAGCCGGTAGATTTCACCGTTCCTTATCATATCCTGCGTTCTACCGTCTTCATCTGTTAAACCGCACGGTGTATCGCTTCTCGAAAGTGCTGCTTCTAACAATTCCAGAGACCAGCGTCCATCCTCGCCAGCCTTCCAGACTTCCTCACCATCTATTAATTGGACAGCAGCAACTCCAGTTTCACCACCCTTTCGGCGTTCAATCATACATTGCATCGCCTCCATGGCGTGATAATCCATCGGATCCGAACCACCAACCCCTACCATAAGTCCCTCTTCTACCTCACATTCCAACGGCAATTCGACATCAGGTAACCGCCATGTGACAGGCAGCGACGACCCCGAAAGCACTCCAAAGCCGAGACAGTGCCCGTCGTCTACCATCTCCTTCGCTTTCTCAAAGCTGTAGGAGAGATGTTTGTCATTGAAGATCGGTACGGCACGTCCGTCTTCCTCAAAGACCTTGACGCACTCCTTGAAAAAGTCATACCGTGGATACAGCACTTGGCTTTTCTCATTGGTAGGATAATCACCGTGCTCTCCAATTGAAAGCACTGCATCCACAGCGATTTCATCGCCGCCGCACCGGAGTGCTTCGGCAATGGTAGGATAGACTGAAAACCCAAATTCTCTGGCACGGTCTTCGCTCTGCTCTCCCTCCGGTTTCTGATCAACATAGAGAGAAACGACTTTCATATCTGGACGATGCCATCTGCCCTCTTTCGGATAGCCAACGAGAAAACGATCTGCAAAATGTTGCGCGTGTGACAGATAACGATAGATCGTGGTAACAACAGCAATTCGTTTCATAACTCATGTCCTCCAGAAGGTTGATGCCTCGGTGGGTTGATAGGCGATGTCCAAATGCGGTGTCTCCTGCCTCGTACTATCAGTGAAGAGGCTATCAACGCCAGCAGCGACAAGCCCTGTCGTCAACAATGTGCGTTCAACTGGATAGGTCGCCTCGCCTGTCAGGAACATTTTCTCAATATTGTTGACCAGTGGTGAGAAGAAGTTCGCCAATGTCGTCCGTGCGGGTGGCATCGGGAGATACATCTGTGTTGAAAGAATCTCGTCGCCTGAACCGATGTAAGCGGCAAAGTTGAAATCCTGCACTAATCCGTTCATCAGAATCATTGTAGATTTCAACCCGTCATTGTGTTCGTACTGATAGGCGATTGGGTCTTTCACGATCTCTTTCAACTCGTCCAACGTCGGAAACGGATTGTTGAATCCCGGACGTGATGGTGTGAGCGTATGGCTCCGACAGAGCGCGGTTTCAAAGAGTTCCCGCGACCAGAGTTCGGTGTGATGTGCTTCCCAGAACGCGTCACCTCGGTATGCCTGCAGCCATTTTACACCGCTCTCGCCGCCTTCGCGTCGTTCTACCATACATTGTAGGGTCTCCAGCGCGTGGAAGTCATAACTGTCCACACCGCCGTAGCCAACGCAGACTGCCTCCGAGACAGGCACACCAAGCGGCATGTCAATAGAAGGCGTGCGCCACGTGACGGGTAGCGATGAGCCTGCCATAAATGCGAAATCCATAGATTGAGAAATATCGTACATCTCACGCGCCCACTCCCAGTTCCATGAGAGATGTTTATCGTTAAAGGTTGGTACGCCGCGCCCGCTCTTTTCATAGACTTCAGCAATCTGCATGAAATGTTCATAGCGCGGATAGAGACGTTGTCCCTTCTCGTTGGTGGGATATTCGCCGTGTTCGCCGATAATCAGGACACCGTCAACAGCCAATTCCTCGCCGCCGAGGGTGAGTGCCTCCGCGATTGTGGGGTATCCCTTCATTGAGGGAAAATGCTCCAGACGTTCACGACTGAGGTCGTTATCTTTAACCTGCTCGACGAAGAGAGAGACGAGATCCATCGGTGGGTGATGGTGTCGGCTGTTCCAGCCATACCCCTCCAAGAACCGATCGACGATGTGCTGCGTATGCGAGTATTTGTGGTAAATCGTCGCAATCGCGGCGATTTTGGGTCGCTTTTCCATAATCAATTTCCTTGTTGTGAGGCAATCATACCTAAGCGAGGATTACTGGGTTGTGGTATTGCGTTCCAATAGGACTGACTATTATAACGCGCAGTAGAGACAAAATCAAGTAAAAAAGCAGAAATATAGGGACTAAACCTCGTTTCGGATGTCTATCTTGCCGGTCACTGCTTCGGAGATGAGGGATTGACGGTATTCTTTGAGGAGTTCGATTTTTTGCTGCTCTGTGGTTATCAATTCGTCAATTTGTTTGGTCTTATTATTGAGGAAGTCAGCGATCTGTCGCTGTTCGGAGTCAGTAGGTATGGGTAAAATCAGATTTTCAATTGATGATTTTCCCAAACCGTATCTGGTAATTCCATTTGATTCCAATTCAAAATATCTTCTCGTCCTATCAGATTGAATAAATCTAAAAATGTACTCCCCACGACAAGAAAGTGGCTTAATCATTGTTAAATGATAGCCACAGACAACATTGTCCAAATCGTCTTTGACATAAGTTGGAACGCCAATATCATCTGGGGTCTCAGAATCTTTGGTAATTATAACATCGTCTTTCCTCAAAACAAATTTCGCAAACTCACTTTCCTTACAACTACCCTTTTTCAAAACGGTATCAGTTGTAATATAATCGTTGTAGTAAACATCTGTATAATTGCATAATCTGACCTGGATCTCATCTGGATAGATGTGTTTATCAACATTACTTGGTAGTATCTTCGCAACGTATTTGAGTCTATTGACTTCCCAACGTCTTGGTATGTCTCCAATCCACTCCACGCCCGAGGGTTTCATCTCCACACTCGGATCAAGTCCCTTTGTCACTGTCTGATTTATTAGCGTGGTGCGTTGTTCCTGCAGCAGTTCGATGCGTCGTTCTTTGATGCGGATGAGTTCATCAATCTGTCCCGTCTTGCGGTCGAGGAAGTTGGCGATTTGCTGCTGTTCGGAATCAGTAGGTATGGTTAAAAGCAGATTTTCAATTGATGATTTTCCCAAGCCGTATCTGGTAATTCCATTTGACTCCAACTCAAAATATCTTCTCGTCCTATCAGATTGAATAAATCTAAAAATGTACTCCCCACGACAAGCGAGTGGTCTAAGCATTGTTAAATGATAACCACAAACAACACTGTCCAAATTGTCTTTGACATAAGTTGGAACGCCAATATCATCTGGGGTCTCAGAGTCTTTGGTAATTATAACATCACTTTTCTTCAAAGCGAATTTCGCAAACTCACTTTCCTTACAACTACCCTTTTTCAAAACGGTATCAGCTGTAATATAATCGTTGTAATAAACATCTGTATAATTGCATAACCTGACCTGGATCTCATCTGGATAGATGTGTTTATCAACATTACTTGGCAGTATCTTTGCAACGTATTTGAGTTTTTTGATTCCCCAATGCTTTGGTATCTCTCCAATCCATTCCACGCCGCTCTCTTTATATTTAGGATAACGATTCATAATTCCAATACCTCTTTGTCTGAATCTTGGATTATACGGATGACGTGGATTTTATAGCAGATTCTGTAATTACTTGGACACTCAGCATCGGTGTGGTTAGGAATGCAGATCGTAAGAAACACCCCAGCAAAAACACCCCCTTTATCCCCCCTTATCAAGGAGGCAGGTGAGTACACCGCAAAACCGAACCATAGGGGTCAATTTAGGGTTTCCGGGTCCCGTAGGTTGGGTTGAGCGGGGTTGAAAATCAAGGTGGATATTTCAAAATACATCAAACCTGATATACCCACATAGCCATAGAGATAGCCAGCGAAACCCAACGTTCTTTGCGTCAAACTACAAACATGGCAGTTTCCGTTGGGTTTCGCTATCTTGTTGATTGATAGAACGGCGTAAGGTGGTAAAATGTGCTTGGGATGTCGGGACGATTTTTCTCGGTTCCGCTCAACCCAACCTACGATGCTATGACGCGTTTTTTTTAAAATTGACAGTTACGGTACACCGCAAAACCGAACCTACCGGACCTGGGTCTGCGACGGTCGTTTTTTCTTAAATTGACACCTATGGTGAAGGTATTGTAGAATCGACATTTAGTGGTCTTTCAATCAGCACAACGGGTGCCTGACAGCAGTCGCAATTTCCGGGTGCAACCGCGCGGATGTAGCATGTATCGCAGTAATAGTAGAGTTCGTGTACCACACCATCCTTGATAGAGGCAAACCGAGTGATCTCCAGCAACAGCGTTTTGGGAAAGACGCGTCCGTTGATGATCAAGTCTTTCTCATGCAACCGCTCGTCAATGAATAACGCTTCTGCTAACGATGTCCGCAAAAGTGTGTAGTATTTGCCATCCTCTGTCTTGATACCGTATAGAGGTTCATGGGTTTTAAAGAGTTCTACGTTATAGTGTGTGTGCATCTCTTCTGCCAAGCAGACGACGGTGCCTTTAAGTTCAACCGCCTCTGGTTTCGGAGCTTCGGTTGGAGGTGTGGCACCGCTCAACAGAAAAACCAGAATAACGAAAAATGGGAATAACCGTAGGAGATTACGCATCATTATTCTCCTTCTTTGCCCATCGATTTGGACCGGGACCAGGTTGATGTTCGTCGCGAACCCGCTTAAACTCCTCAGGTGTGGTAACGACATCTTCAGGGTGCAGTCGGCTCCGTGCGAGAAAGCCTGCTTCCGGTTGATAACCCGTCGGTTTTGCCGCGTCCTGATAGCGGGAATCAACGCTCCATCTGACCTGATTGCTAACATTCGGAATAGAGCGGTGTGGTGTTAGATTGGTAAACAGGAGGACACTGCCGAACTTGACGGGGACTACGACCGGATCGACTTCGGGTAATGCATCATCTGGTATCTCAAGATAGAAGCGTTCAGAGTGACGATGTCGGAAAACGCCGTCCCGATGGGCATGCGGGATAACTTCCATACAGCCGTTCTCAACAGTCGCATCTATTAGTGGAATCCAGATCGTGAGTTGTAAAACTGAATCGCATTTAGGTTCCATATAGCCAGCATCCTGATGCCACGGAACGAGGGTCCGGTCATGTTCAGGAAGTTTAGGGCGCACCCGGTATGCGGGGTGACACATAATCTCTGGTCCGACGAGCGACTCGGCGATGTCAAGGAGTTTCGGATTGATGAGCAGATCGAAGAGTGCCGGTCCGGTGTGTGCACCGCTAAAGACCTTCTGAAATACGGCAGGGGATTGCGCCGTAATTTTTGCCAAACGGGTGTCAAACCCTTCCGTTTTGAATTCGGAATCAATTTCTCCTTCCGCATAGAGTTCCGATGCCCCCGTATCAACAATCTCCTCAAACTCCTCGATGAGTGGGTTTAGATCGTCAGGCGCAAGCGCATCTTCGAGTAATAGATAGCCGTTCTCATTAAAATCGTGGATTTGGGAATCAGTCAATGCCTTCATCTTTTTAATTTTCCTTGCGGATAAGCAGCGTGAATTTGGCATTCACGTTTCTTTGTGTCGAATCGCTTTCCACTTCGTTTCAAGCTTAGGTCTCCTGGGCTAAAAAGATAAGAAATTCCGCTATGTCTCTCATATAATGTGAATGCGAAATTTGACAGCATATAGGTCAAATTTGGACGAGTTCAATCAGAATACCGTCCGGATCCTTCGCACACACAACACCTCCTGCGTCCGGTGCGCTTATAGGTTCGGATAGAAATTCGACACCGTTCTGCTTTAGGTTTTCGACGGTTGCTTGAATATCTTCCACAAAGAAGGTGAGCCAACGGACACCTGCTGAGAATCCACCTGCCGGTGTCGGTGGTGGCGACTCGATATCCATCAGTTTGATGAGCGTGTTACCGGCTTGAAGGCGAACTTGGCGAAAGCCTGTCGGCGCAAGCCCTACATCTTGTGCAAGAGCATCTGGAATCTCTAACTCTAACACGATCTCAAGTCCCAACTTGTTATGATAGAAATCCAGTGACGTTTCAAAATCGCTGCAGGTAATAGCGATGTCAATAGTCGGATGCGATAAGTTTAACACAAGCTTTTTAACTCCCTTTTTTACGGCATAACGGCGTATGCCTACTACTATTAAAAACAAAGATTGCTACGGCATAACGGCGTATGCCTACTACTATTAAAAAACAAAGATTGCTTCTCGAAATTGACCGAGTGGACGCGCGTCATAAGTGATGTCCACAGGCACGACAATTCGTCCCAATGCTTCACAGTGCTGTGGAATGGGAATGGAAAAATCGATGTGTCCATCCGTCCTTGGTGGAATAGTTGTTTCCATTACAGGAACCTCTATACCCCACGATACTGGCAGAATCGGTTGAGCAATTGCTGTACGCGGTTCAAACGAATGATTTGTTATCTCCACGCGCAACTGTGCTGTTTCTCCCAATCCAATCTCCTGCTCATACGGATAACAGCGGATCCAATGTTCATCCATTCCGTAGTTGGCGTGGTCCCAAGGGAAGAGAGCGGTATAGCACTTTTCACGCTCGGCAAGCGTGTCCAGCATACACTGAATCTCGGTATCAGTAAAATCAAACGCCGGATTGACGTGGCAATTAAAAATATGCGTCGGTCTGAGTTGCTGAATCAATCGCAGACACTTTTCGTAACCGACATCCTTGCCGAGTAGATTCCGATTGCCAGAGCAGTAATCGTCAATTCCCGCCATTGTGAAAGAATCACCCGCAAAGAACATCCGTACGCCACGTCCCTCAACGAGCAATCCACCGTGATAATAGGTCTGCCCCGGGAAATGGTATGCTGTCATTGTGAACTCATTCCACTGCCAAGTATCCCCATCTTGGGTGATGCGATCTACTCTGGTAACCGCGGGCGAAATACAAGGGAGTCGGAAACCAATTGGTTCTGTGATGACTCGCGCGACAACTCTATCAGTGATCGTTTCACACGGGAAAGTTTCCTGAAACTCAGGGGTAGCGTTAACGTGGTCATCGTGGTAGTGCGTCACCCAAAACTGTGTAACTTCCGAGATTTCGCCATCCGCTTGCAACTGCTGAATCTGTTTGATGACATTCGGCGAACCACAATCCATCACAAACGCTTCATTTGTCTCGGAGATAATCAACCACGTCGTACCGAAATGGCGTAGGAATTCGGGTGGCGGTGTACCTTCTCGGATCGGCATGTGCCCCGGATGTCCCTCAAATTCCGCAAAAAGCTGCGGAAAGTAGTGCCGGAGCGCAGAAATCGCCACATATTTATCGTAGCAGTACGCCAACCGTTCCAAAAGCGCGTCAATTGCCTTGTCCGGATTGTTCATGACAATGCCGTGTGTTGGAATGAGTGTTGCAGGCGATGCCTGACGGACCTTTTCAAGGCTCTCCGTCAGTTCATCTCGTGCGCCGAGGAACCCGTGATAATCGCTCGTTTGTTGCCCTTTCTGTAAACTATAAAGTTCCCACACCTTCCCCTCGTCGTAGATGAGATCACCAGAGAAAGCGAAGCGTTCACCATCAACATCAATGAGATAGGTAATACTCCCATCGGTATGCCCTGGTGTTTCAAGGACTTGTAGGGATGCCGGACCCCACTGGATCTGCGCGTCTTCGGTGTATGTATCCGTTACGGAGACCGCGTCAGCAAGCATGAGGTTATGGGGGTGATAGTTGTAGAGATGCCAACGGTATTTCGGGTCGTTCCAAAAGGTTTCGACTTCGCTAAACCATGTTGCCTCTTTCGCTGGAACCCCGATGCGGGCATTATTAGATATTGGAAAGCCTGCTGTACTATCGCGATGGTGATGCGTAAAAAGGATCTGCTCAACATTCGTGATGCCGAGTTCCGAGAGCGTAGCCTGTAGAGTGGTTCCACTCGGATCAATGAGGAGTGCCCGGTTTCCGTCGCGGAGAATACCCGTGTTGACATGTCCGTGATGGACATATAGGTGTTGGCTGAGTTGGGAAAAGTGGGTCTCCATTGTTTTTAATTTTCCTTGTACTTTGGATCACATACCGTCTTTCTCAAGGATTGCCATCCGTACTCTGCCGTGGCGGTGTGCACTTTTTGAATCAGCTGGATACCATTTCCCGACCTGTTCATCCCAACGAGAGGACATGATGACGTAATTTTCTTCATTCTCCCTTCGGCGTTGGCGACGATTTTTGGCACCGAATGCTTTGAGAAGCGCAGGCGGTTCACCTAAAATGTCTTCTTCGACCTCTCCCCAGTTGGTGTATGTGACGAGTTCTCCGGTCTCCCATGACCACTCACCCTCTTTTAGAAGATCGGTCAAACCGATCCAATACGGACCAGGTCCAAAGATGGCTTCAAGCCATATCTGCTCCGCCTCACTCGTAATCGTAACGAGATGCGCATCTTCGTCAGCAGCCTGAACACGCGCATCTTCCCAATCATCACAGGCAATCCACTTGTAAGCGTGTCCATTCGTTGGATTCACTATCCATACACCGGGAATATCTGGCATACCATATCGCGGCTCTTTGGATCTCTCAGAGGATAACTCGGAAAGATCGGCAGGATTGCCACTAAGTCTCAAAACCACCGCTTCATGCGGTTTGCCTGTTTCAACAGTAAAGGGTTCTGACATCGCCGAAAGTCTGCGATGTTCAACAGACAGTGCGTAGGTTCCAGGAACGTGTACAGCGGAGACAAAATTCCCATCTGCATCAGTATGTAAGGAACGCTTGAAGGCTGAACCACCCGACCCATTTAAATCCAAGTGACCAATGTTAATTTCAACAGTCGTGTCGGCAAGCGGTTCACCGTTCTTAAAGACAAGTCTACCTTGGATCCTTAGTTTCGGTCGGGTGTCTATGGTGACTTCCACGTTTTTGATGTCTGAACCGGATTTGATAGCAAAGGTGACTGCCCCGATCGGTGGAAAGAAAGAGAATTCATGCGGATGAAACGTTACTTCTCCGAACTTAATGGTCTGAATCTCAGGTACAGGCTTAAGGTTTTGAGGTGTTGGACGTGGCGATTCCGGTACCTTTTCTATCGGTAGGACCATTAATTGCACCATCCCTGTAGCGATACCAGTGAAAGTGAATCGTCCTTCTGAATCAGTTTTCGATTTGAGAAAGGGTGGCTGCGCCTGTTGTTCCTCTTCCTTCGGGGTTTTTCCGCTAAGCTCGGGAGGAAAATGGTCTGGTCTCTGGCGAAGGAAAGGATACAGGGACCTATCGTATAGGGTGTCAACTCCGCTATCTTTTTCAATTTTGACGTATAAGAGAGCTATCGCTGCCTCGGCAAGCGGTTTACCTTCTGTACTAATAACGCGTCCAGATAACGTTGACGGCTGTTCCTCAGTAGCACTTTGGGACTCCACGGCAAACCCTAACACAATAACTGCCACCAGCATTGTAAAAATCGGTTTGGTGAAAGGAAAACGAGTCATAGTAGATACCTCTTTACAAATACGTCTGAAAAGTCTACCTCTTTATGGACAAGCGAGGTTGCAAACCTCGCCAGCGAAGATAGCTTAGATAGTGATCGTACAGGATTTACTGTGTCGCTTCGGCAGGTTCCGTAGGTATATTCTCTTTTTCAAGAATTGCGTGTTTAACTATAGGCAAGAACGGACTTTTAGAGCCAATTGCCATCCATCTCTTTGAAAAGAATTCCATAGCGACGGGGTGTTCATTGTCATCAGTGGACACACTATCCGGTTCCTGAGAGGCTATCCAATTCGCATAAGAGACAGATTCACCGTTGCTCCACTGCCATGTTGCCCCTTTTTCTGGAACACGCAGCCCAATCCAAAAAAACGTTTTCTCTGGATAAAGTGCCTCCAACCATTTCTGCTCCGCTTCGTCGTTAATGGCAACGAAATATGCATTCTCGGCTTCCGCCTTGGCTTTTGCGTCTTTCCAACTGTCGCACTTTATTCTCTTGTAAGCGTGATTATTCTGAGGATTCACTACCCACACTGCTTGTCGTGCTTTTTCTCTTTCACTGCGCCTGGCGCGGTGTTCCTCTAAGTCTCTGAGTACCAAAACGAGTTCATCGTACTGCTGTCCCTCTTTAAGACGAAACCATCTGGACTTTGCGGACGCACCTTCATATTTCACTATCACCGAGTATTCCGAAGCCTCATCTGGATAATATGATACGAAATAACCTTCAGCGTCAGTTCTAACGCCTCTCCCTGAGGCTCCAGAACTGCCACCGCCTGGAAGGACAAGAAGGAAAGTATCTCGTTGCCGCCGTCGGACGGTAAGGCTAACGTCTGTATTGGCGAGTGGCGTTTTATCCTTTAGAAGTACTCGTCCACGAATTCGCATCCGAGGCGGTTTCACGTTGACTACCACGCCTTCGAGATGTGTCCCTGGTTCAATGGTAAAGGTGAGTTTACCAAACCAGGTCTGAAAATTCTGAAGGAAGCCCGTAGAATAGAAGGTTAAATCCCCAATTTCAAGGGAGATAATCTCAAAATCCGAAGCACTTTCAGGAAACATCACAAATTGTGATGAAACAGCGTCTATATTAGGGAAAAAGAAACGTCCTTCCTCATCGGTTACCACTCGCAACCAGGACGAAAAAGGCGTGCGCGGCACCATGTCCCTCGGTGCCTTAATTTCAACGGGTTTAATCGCCAACTTAAGCCCTGCAACCGGCTTTCCATCTGGATCCACAACGCGACCGGAAAGGCTTGATTTATCCTCCTGGGCTATACTATCCAAGGAAAACACAAGTGTAAGTGCAACAATACCAGCGAGAATAACAACATGAAAGCTGCCGGAGTATGGACGTGTCATAATTTAAACTCCTCAACTCCATCACACTCGCGGATTGAATGATGCTTTTCCTCGTAAGCATGTACGACTGTCCCCAGTGTATCAAGAAGTTCATAGAGTGGATGTTGTTCATCCGTCCCCACTTCATCAATCAAAGCATTTAAGGTTACAATGGCTCTATCGTATTCGTCCTCATAACGAATTGAAAATAAAGGTTGAACAACACGCCAGTGCGCCTGAATATCCTTGGCAATAACGCTCATGTTCTCCATCCTTCCCTTTCTAAAGACTATGCCTCAGCGAACTGCGGTCTGCCGAGGGCATCCGTTCTACCTTGGCGTTTATAGTGCGGTAGGTGGCCGCCTGCATCCGCCAAGATCCGCTCCTGCGCGAGTGCAATCCGATCAGCCCCCTTGTCGGCGATATTATGCTGACAAGCGACATCTGACTCAAGGTCAAACAGCCGTATATCATCCTCGAAATCAACGCTGGAGAAGTACCAACTCTTCGCGTCTTTATACCAAACAGAGTTGACATAGCGACAGGTCAGGTATTCACGCGACTCAAAACCGCTTTTTCCTTCCACAAGTGGAAGCAAACTCTGCCCTTGAATCTCGCCAGCAGGCTCGACTTGGCTTGCCGCCATGACGGTGGCGGGCACATCAAGCGTATAGACGAATTCATCACACGTCGTGCCAGCGTTAGCACCTGACGGATGGCTGACTATCAAAGGGATGTCCATCGTACCGGGGTACATAAAGTTTGCGGGTTTGCCGGTGGCTTTGTCCGGATTCTCTGCGAAGTTCGTGCCGTGGTCTGCCAGGAAAATGATGAGTGTATTTTCACGGAGTCCGAGGCGATCAATGGTATCCACCAATCTTCCAAACCATGTATCTACGAGCGTTACCAAACCGGCGTAGTTGGCTTTAACACTCGGCAATCGTTCCTCAAGTTCTTCATCTTTAAGCGAACCGTAGGGCAGATTGAGACAGATAGGTTCTCGGTCTTCGCGCTTACCGTAGAGATCATAGTAATGGATTGGTGCTTCCCATGTTTCGTGCGGTGTGAATCCGTCAACATAGAGGTAAAAGGGTGTATTTTGATGGTTGTGTTCGACGAATTCGATGGCGGAACGGAACAACCGCGCGGTGGGCCACGTTTCCTCCGGACGTTCAGGTTGGACGTTCACAATATGGGCACGGATACGAGCGGGGTTCCCTCGGTAGCGAGAAATCAGTGATGGATCCGCGTGCGCGCCACCGCGGTATCTATCCTCGGCTTGCCCACGAACGAATTCCCACTGCCGGAAGCCGCGCGTGAAATTCATGCCCGGCACGAAATAGTGCGGTACATCGGCGAAGAAGCCGGTATGATACCCATTTTGGACGAGCGATTCAGCGATTGCGGGTTCATCGGAAGACATCGGCTGCCAACCGGGTGTATAGACGTTGTCCCACGGCACAGGCGTATAAGTGCTGAACGGATAGGCGCGTCTACCGGTATGTAAGGTGCGGCGCGTCGGAATCGTCGGCAAGCATTCTGGGTGTGCGTTCGTAAATCTGACACTCTGTTCGGCAAAGCGTGCCAAATTCGGTGTCTGAATCCAATCGTTGCCGTAAGGACTGAGATATGCGGTTCGTAATGTATCTGAAACAACGACGACTATGTTACAACTCATATTTTTAATTTTCCTTGCGGTTCGGTGAGGTAAGTTCTGGTTATACCATTTCTAAAAGTTTATATCGCATTAACCACACCTGAGTGCACAGACTAACAGTCTATGCTACAAGGGAGCACAAACTAAAAGTTTATTCTACGATTCCAATCAGAAATGGTATTAATTCGTTCTTTTTCGTATATCTGCTTTCTATATGGGCAAGGAAACCTACTGCTGTGTCACCTCTAAACTCATAGATTAGATTAACTGGGGACGTTGGGTTTCACTGCGTTCAACCCAACCTACAACTTGTATTACATTCCTCGCCCTTGCGCTTTAGGCGTTGATAGGGACCGAATAATCGAAAACAAGCACATCTTCAACAAGTGGACGGATGTGCTCACTTGCGACTTGACGGTGAAACGGGTGTGGTAGATATGCGTCGCGTGCGGCTTCGTCTGTGAAACGGACGATAAAACCGTACCCGTACCCTTGGCTTTTGCCTTCAGGACTGTTGTTCGTGCCAGCAGTTATGGACTCAATGCCGGGGATTTCGTCAGTCATTCCGAACAGGGCATCGGATAAGGTTTCCAGCTGCGCTTCGGTAACCTCTGACTTTAACTTGAGTAGGACAATGTGTTCAACCATTTTTTTAAATATGGCCTCCTGGGCTACCCGCCATTACGTTCTGGGCAGGTTTCCGATTAATTCGCGACCGAGTTCGGACATTTTTAGTCTAAAGAAGAGAATTTTAAAAACGAGACAACTTTTTCGGACCCGCGAAAATGTGTTTTGTTTGGTAAATTAGAAAAAATTGTTGTATAATCATAAGTATGACACAGATGTTGTTTTTTTTCAAGTTTTCCACGAGGCTTATAAACCGAACAACAAAGGAGGACCAAAAGTGAAACTAACGTATGTTTGTATCGCTGCGCTCTTCATCGCAGCGGCGTTAACTGCTTTCGCAGTAGAGGTAACAGAAATAAAGGATAATAAGGGTGGTGCCTATAAAGCGGTAGAGTTGGAGGAAGGTGGGAAATTTTTCCACGATAGGGACTACACGATCACAAACATTCCGAAAGAGTTTCAAGGATTGACGCAAGTTTCCACGTCAGCGGATTGCCCCGGTGGACAGGACTATCGGTTGACATTTAACATCGACCGACCTGCTTATGTCTATCAAGCATGGGACAGCCGACATAAGCGCCCGGAAGATCGCGGACAAGATCCGAAAGGCTGGTTTACAAAGGGATACACAGATACCGAAGAAATACTGATGCTCGACGCCCCTCATGCACCGACCGAGTATTTTATCTACAAATCGAATGAACCGTATCCGGAGGGAGAAGTGGAATTGCTCGGTATTGACGAGGTTATCGGGGACCCGGTCATCATGTGGACAATCTTCGTTGAAGAAGGCACTCTCCCCGTTGATCCAGCTGGAAGTCTCACGACCACGTGGGGTGAAATCAAATCGGATCAGTAGCACCATCATTCAAACCGAATTCTATCACAGGCGGGCTTATCAGTCCGCCTTTTCATTAATCTGCAGGCTTTGCAGCAACAGATGCCATATAAAGACACCATGAAAATGAAACGCCTACTCCTCATCATTTTTTTATCAATTGCAGCGATGCTCTCTACCAGTTTTGCTCAAGACAATACAAAAGTCGGGTTACCTGACGGGGCAATTGCACGCCTTGGAAAGGGTGGCATCAACCTGATGCGGTTCTCACCCGATGGGACCCGCCTCGTGGTAGGGACGGATGTCGCGGTTTGGGTATACGATGTCCTTGATGGAAAAGAAACCGCTCTGTTCACAGGACACGGCGGGCAAGTCAACGCGCTGGCATTCTCGCCAGATGGAAAGTTTCTCGCAAGTGGTGGGTCCGCTAATCCAATCATACAGTTGTGGGATTTGGAAATTGGTAGCAAACTCGCAACTCTCAAATTAGCCGAGCGGCATGATTCAGTGACAGCGTTGGCATTCTCCGATGATGGTACAACGTTGATGAGTCTGGACACATTTGGTGACATTATCCGTTGGGATATTGTTACAGGTAGCAAATTGTCGGATACAAAAAACGTGGAGACCTACAAGGCAGTAGCACTCTCTCAAAACGGTGGCACCCTCGCCACGGGAGACAAGCGAGGTCCACAAATCCATTTATGGAACACAACGACAGGCAGACGACGGGTGACGCTCAACGGGCATGCAGGTTTTTTCAAAGGGGGTCCGGACGAAGACGAGAAGCAAACAGACATTCGGGGGTTGGCGTTCACACAAGATGGAAAAACGCTCGCAAGTGGGAGCGAAGATAAGACAGTAATACTGTGGAATACAAAAAACGGTGCTGAACGAGCGACGCTCAGAGGGCATGAAGAGTGGGTTACTGCCGTCGTTTTCTCCGTTGACGGTAAAATCGTTGCCAGTGGCGATACAGATGGGGTAATCAAGGTCTGGGATGTCAGTACCGGAAATGAACGCGCGACGCTTAGAGGACATAAAAATACCATCAACGCTTTAGCCTTCGCGCCTAAGGGATCCCTTCCTTATGCTGGGTGCCTTGCCAGCGGGAGTGCTGATGGTACAATCCGGTTCTGGAATCCAAGCAACGGACAGGAACTCGCTACTTTTACCGCGGGGCACACAGAATGGGTGAAAGCCGTTGCGTTTGCTGAAGATGGAATAACACTTGCAAGTGCCGCGCATAATGGCACCGTTGACGTATGGAGTCTGGTGACGAGACGTGAATTTACTACACTCACTGCTGGACATAGCGATTTAGCCGAGCTCGCCACGTTTTCAACCGATGGTAGATTCTTTGTAACGCGAGGATACAACGGTCCAATTGCATTCGATCCGTCCGGGTGGGGGTCCCGTTATAGTTTCAAAGGACGCGGCAGCATGCAATTATTGGAAGTCGTCACTGATGAGGAACTCCCTGGACCTTGGCAGCAGGTTGCAGATACCATATCGGCATTTAAATTTTCACCTGATGGCAAAGTCCTGGCAAGTCGCGGTCCGAGAGAAGATGTTCGGGTATGGGATATAAAGACCGGTACTGAACTGTCTCGTATTAACGTAGGGAGTCCATTTCCAAGGCAGTTGATGTTTTCACCCGATAGCACTCTACTTGCTGTGTACGGTATTCACGGCATTCCACTGGTATGGGATATAGATGCGGGGCACCAATTTCCGGCATTCACCGATGAGAGAGCCTGGAGCTTGGCATTCTCACCGGACGATACGACGCTTGCTCTTGGACATCGGAACAGCATTACTTTATGGAACGTAACAAAGACAGGCATGCAGGCGCACAGCGTAATTTCTGATAATCACCGACAATTCAGTGATATATTAATATTCTCACCCGATGGGAAAACGCTTCTTGATTCCAAATGGAGTGAGGCTCGAATCCAGCTATGGGATGTGGACACCGGTAGAAGTTTGGGAACTTTGTCTGGACATACGGAACCAATAGAAACTTTGGTATTTTCACACGATGGGAAAACCCTTGCCAGCGGCAGTGAGGATGGCACAGTACTCCTCTGGGACTGGGACGAAATCAGTGCCAAAAGGGGGCCGGGTAATAATAGATAATGGATAGATTGGGTTGAAATATACAGCGGTGTCCATTATACTTTAAGTAAGAAGGTGGCACTCATGGCATTTAGCGATTTTAAGACAATTCCTGAAGTCTTAGAGAGATTCAGAATCACATATACAACAAAAGACTTCGTCCATATTGAGGAAATCCCCGGCACCCCTTCCGAACAGTTTCTGCAAGATTTTGAGTTTTGCCTGCAACACATTGACGTTTTCGCATCCGAGGCGGCCCGCTGCGAGGCAATTATTTTTCCGATTTTAAAGGAGATATACAAAGGGTATGCAGACGACTATGCACTCTGGATAAAGAAAGCTATTAGCTATGATGAAACGCTCAACGGAACGCCTGATTATCTTATCTCAACACGATCAGAATTGGGAATTCCCGTTCTCGGAACGCCTTTAATAATAATCCTTGTCAAAGCAAAGAAGAACGATTTTGAGCAAGGTTGGGGACAATGTTTATTCGAGTTGGTAGCCGCCCAAAAAATAAATGAGGATACCGATTTTCCGGTTTACGGCATCGTGAGCGACGGAACATTATGGCAGTTTGGACAGCTTGTTGATAACACCTTTACCCGAAATAGAACAAGCGTGACGATGGATAATTTGCCTGTCCTCTTTGGTGCGGTTAATGCTGTCTTCAAAGCAAGCACTGAAGCGCAGTCAAAAATCGACTAATAGATAATACACGCCCCACCGGCACAGACACTGCCTGCCTGTTGCGTCACATCACCGGCAACACTCTCTGCCTCGCCTGCTTCAAACTCGGCGACGAGGGACATTGCCTTCTCCGTCGGTTCCGATAGACTGAGGTGGAGGGTGTCGTTTTGCGTGAAAGTCACGGTGCATCCTGTTATCTGAAAAAGGGCAATCGCGATACAGAAGGCGATGACGGTACAGCGGAGTATGCCTGCTACCTTGCAATGCTTCATTATCACACCTCAACTTTTTGAAGATCCACTTGATCTAATGTATTCGTCCCTAAACCGAGACTACTCGCTGTGTTGACATGGTTCGCGAGTTTAGAAATAGAATCCAATTCCATCTCCTCGCGTTTCTGGTTGATGGTCTGAAGGACCAGCACATCGAGGATAACTGGATCGGTACTGATAAAGAGACCACCGTATTTCCACGCGCTCTCGGCATGATATGTTGGTCCCTTATCGAACGATGCGACCAATCCATCAACAATATTGAGTACGAGTTTCTCTTTCAGCACCTTATGTTCAAGAATCTCGCCGATAGACGGATTACAATAGATCGGTTTCCCGTGGAACCGGCGTGTGTTATCCACACTTCCGAATGCCAGATTCTTTAAACATCCACTCACACCTGCCATCGCGTGGTGCTTCAAGACAGGAACGTTAATTAGCACATCAACCTCTTGCGTGACGATGCGGGAATACCGGGAACGGGTGCTTTCGTTTTCTCGACGGGCGACGCTATCCTTCTCGCTTTCATAAAACACTTCGTCATCATACCCGATACCCTCTGTGTCAGAGGCGATGGTTCGCGCCTCACCATCCTCCTGCCTGATCGGATACCCAGCGTTCAAGAGGTGGTCTTCAAACCGGTCCCAGATAACAATTTGCTTTTTGAGGACACCCGCCCCGTATACCCCTTCAACAATCTTATCAACAATGATGGAATGTGTGCTGAGTTCTGGTCCACCGAGCGGGTTGATTTTTATACCGACAACATCATCGGGTAGCACAATATCTCGCCACGCCTCTTTCGCAGAGGCGCGTCCAGTCAACTTCATCATCGCCTGATCAATCAGTTCGCTAACTGCATCTTCATTGAGCCGATCGCCATCCCAGACTTCCTTACCGATCGCCTCAACAACAGGCGTAAGGGGTCCTGACTGCGTAGTGTCGGGGTGCAAGTGCCCACTACTCAGCTGCGCAATTGCTGGAAGTGTGCTAAGCGCGCCACTGATTCCGCCGACACCGGCAGCAAGCCGAGTTAGGAACTGTCGGCGGTCAAGTGCGTCTTGATGTTGTTCAGTCTCTTGGCTATCAGCAATAATGTTCGCCGTAACCGAGTCGTAAGGTTTCATTAAAGCTTACCCAATTCTGTGAGAATTTGTGCTGTTGGCACACGAGCGACCTTAGTATCAATGGATTTCCAAACGACTGTTCCATCCTTCTGAACGATATAGGCAGCAGGACGTGCTATCCTATTGTTGCCTGGATCAACGACGTTGTAAGCAGTGATCGCTTTTTTGTCCTTATCCGCGAGTACTGGGAATTCAAGTCCACTGCCTTGAACCGTCTTTTGGGTATCGCCTTGATCATCGGAACTGATAGCGATAAGTTCTGCACCTGCGGCTCGAATTTTAGCATAGTTTTTTTGCAACTCACCGAGTTGCCCTCGGCAGAACGGTCACCAGCCCCCACGGTAAAATATGAGTACGACATTCTTGTTACCGACATAATCGGCGAGTGCGTGCAATTTGCCGTTTCCATCCGGTAATTTAAAGTCTGGTGCGCGGCTTCCAATACTTAAACCTTGACCAGGGTCCAACCTTTCCGGTTCCGCCAGCGGTGTGAGTTCAAGAACCAACTCCAACGTCTCATCTGCGGGTATTGGATGCACTGCTACTTCTTTACCTTCATAACCTGCGTGATCAATTGTCAAGGTCAACGCTTGTTCCACTGGAAGGTTTTCAAAGTTAAAAACACCTGTCGCTGTCGTCAAGGCTTCGTAAACTTTCCCCGCCTTATCAGTAAGCTGCAGGTTCACCTCACCGAGAGGTTCACTCGTCGCCGCGTTCGTTAGCACACCGCGCAGATGTGAAACGGGGTTTTCCAACGCCACAAGTGTCACCTTATCCAGCGAAACAACTTGCCCAGGGGTGACTGTGGCATTTATCTCTTTGGTTTCATAGCCCTTCGCTGATACTTGAAGTGTGTAGTTTCCAGCTTCGACCGCTCCAAGTTCATAGGTCCCCTGTGTCTCGGTCTGTGTCAAAAGCTGCCCATCTTTCAGCAAACGCACCTGAATTAATACACCCTCAATGGATTGTACCTCTCCACGCAGCGTGCCTGTCAATGTCTCGGTTTCAGAGAGATCTACCGTTTCCTCAACGGGATTTTCTGTTCCGCAGCCCAATCCCACTAACAGCAGGAGTGCGAACGCAAGAAGTGCCATTATCTGTTTCATCGTTTTTCCTCTATTTACCTATTGTTGTTTGATTCTACCCCACGTCGTCGCCAGTTTGTTCACAGGGTCAACAGCGGCAGCAGTTTCAACACCGTTCTCCATGAGAAATTTTATATCCTCTTCTTCCAAAGCGACATTGAAAAGGGCAACATCGTCAATGATGCCTGCAGTATACCGGTCATAGTGCCGCCCAATATGAAACACACCATCACCAGTGCCGTATCCATCTTTTTTGTTAAAGTCGGCTTCGGCTTCCATTTCGCCGTCTATCCATATCGAAGCCTTGCCTGCATCAGCATCCGCTCTACCAACGACAAAATGCCATTTGTCATCTCCAATTTCGGTTGTGCCGTTGGCTCGGAAGCTGGTTGACGCACTATCGCGCAGATAGAGGGTTACCTTGTTATCGCCGCCTCCGTTCCAGAGCAGGTACCATGGCACTACTTGTGATGTATCCTCATAATTTTTTCCAACGAGTGCACCAGCGACCTTGGTCCCTTTGAAAAAGCAGGTGATTGTGAATGAGACACCCGCCTTAAACCCAACAGTGTTTGAGTGCGGAACTTCAACCCAATTGCTTGCACCATCAAATTCAAGTGCCTTACCGAACTTTCCATCTACCCACTTTGCGCCGTGTATTTCACCATCGTTCCCATTTTCTGATGAATCTGCGGCGGTGCCACCTTTCCCTTCATCAAAGAGCCACATTCCGGTGATACTCTCCGGGTCAATCTTAGCGAGGCTGGGCAGTGCTACCAACAAAAAAACTGCCATAAAACTCGCAAGCGTTACTCGCACACTTTTAAATAAAAACATTAGAGTTCCTCCTTAAAATCGCGGTCAGTTCACAATAGAGAAAAGCAATTTCTATGCCATCGGTTTTTCTGCCTTAAGCGTGAAATTTTGCACGAAACAGGGCACTTCTCATTTCAACGTGCACAAAAAGGGGCAATCATAAATAACTGAAATTACTGTAGACCCGCTCATATTCTTTTATAGTATATCACCTATCGTGTGCTATGTCAAACCAAACCCCATAGGCGTTACTTAATGTGAGTTCGATAAATGGTTATTTCGTTGGGTTTCGCTAAATTTATTATGCGAATAAGGTTCTCGTCCATCGAAATGTGCCGTATAAATTGGTGGCTTCTTGTTTTTTACCGCTCAACCCAACCTACAGGACGTTTATGTTCTATTATCGAACTCACGTCACTTAGGATTTAGTATGTTAGGTTTACCGCGACTCCAATTTGATTCGACCCCATATCGTGGTTACAGAGGTACTCGCCGGATTGACGGCAAGCGCACCGCTGGTAGTGGCACCATTCATTCCGATTAAGGTCTTACCGTTTCCGGACGCATCTCGAAAGCGATTTGCCCCTTCTCGCTCATCAAAATTCCATAGAGCTAAAGTGTGTTCATCACTCTCGAAACGGTGCGGCGGATCGAAGGATTCGATCCCGCGTTCGGCAGGTAAGTCATATCGAGCGATACTTGAAAATCTTATCGCATCAATCTCGCCATGAAAGCGAGTCGTTTGCGATAGAACTATGCCGTCCCGATTAATTGTGAACACATCTTCATCATACCCACCTACGAAGAAATCTTTCTGTTTTTGACGAACCTCCGCAGCCACTCGATCTACCAAAGGGAACCGTGTTTGAAGGATTCGGTTGTTGTATGCGAAGTTAAACGCGCCATCTTTGAAAATGACTGCCAGATAGTTCCATTGGGCCTCCTCTACTTCAACGTCAAGAGTTATCACACCTTTAACTTTTCCTTCAAGATGCACTGAGCCATAGCAACACAGTTGATTCTTATCAAGGTTACAACCCTGAGTATTTGAGGTCAACCCGAAACGAACTTGCTGACTCAGGATGAGATTATTTTCTCCACGCTCAGGTCCAGATTTCGGATAGAACCAGACCTCGACGGTAAAATCAAAGGTGTTTGCTGGGATCAGATATCCGTGTTCCACAAGTGAGAGTATTGCGTAGTCATCATCACCATCCAGTACCAAGACCCCGCCAGAAGGGTTGAAGGAAAAAACGGGTAGAATCAAGTGGAATAACAACATTACGATGAATAGGAATCTAAAGTTAACAACCATAAAAACCCTCCTTCTATCGAAAACAGCCGCATTTCAGTTCGGGGAACTATCAACATCATGGTGTGTTTACGCTGGCATTGTAATTTTAGTTGCTTCACACTGTAATTATCTTCAAGTTCTCGCTCAACCCAACCTACAAGAATTAGCCTCGTTTATCGAACTTACGCTAATTACACTAAACTTTGGACAATTTTAATTCTATAGACATACCGCCCCGCTGGGGCTGTGCTTCCTTCTGCTTAGAATCTTTTTCCCTGAGTTATCGCTGTATGCAAAACTCACAGGAAAATAGAGAACGCTTTGAAAACTCAACTCCTACGCGACACGAATTGTCAAAACTTTAGTAATTACAGGTCCCACTATAAATCCCATTGATTGACAAAGAGACAGCATTTTGATAAAATTACCCGTGCTTCGCCACGTCATCAATACCTTAAAGGAGGCAGACACACGAAAAACGCGAATCGCTTTCCCTATTCCACGATGAGACTCGCTCGATGCTTTGTGTTAATGCTAATTTTGTTGCTGAATAGATCAGTTAGCGCCGCATTCGAGAACATCGAACTCATGGCGGGACCCGCTGGAATGGGTGGCGCGTACTCAGCCGCGACTCAAGACACCAGCGCGCTAATCTGGAATCCGGCAGGTTTAGCAGGACTATCAACACCCGAAATCGCTATCGGTTATCTGGATTTACACGGTGTGTTAGGCTATAGCTTGATTGGCATTGCGCATCCAATTCGGACAGGGCAGAGCGTCGGTGCAGCAATCTTGAACTCAAGTGACACAGAGGGGATCTCTCACGAAAGGATTGTGCTGTTGTCCGCTGCAACCCGTGTATGGAAGCGGTTGCACATCGGTATTAATGCGAAGTATTTTAGTACCTCGGTCAATCTCGAGCAAGTGTTGTTAGGCAGCGGCAGCGGGTGGGGCACCGATCTCGGTATACAGTATGCCCCGATGACAGATCGAGTTAGAATCGGTGTGGTATTTCCAAATCTATTCTCAAATCTGTCTTATCGTAGGCTCGAAGAAAATACGACTGGCAGCAGATACGAAGAGCCGCTGCTCCGCGAATGGCGTATCGGCACTGCTATAAAAGTCAACTTCGGTTCAGGGACACCGGATTCTTTGTTAGCTGCTGTCGAGATAGCCAATGGCGTTCCTCTCATCGGATGTGAATACCGACACAATGCAAAGCACGGCGACTTCGCGTTTCGGTTGGGATGGCGGTTCACCCGCGGATTTACGGCGGGGTTCGGTTATCAGTACGGTAATATCGGGTTAGATTATGCCTTTGTGAACGAGAAATACGGCTCGCAGACCTCGCTATTTTCAGTTCGGCTTTTCTATTGAAAACAACTTGACATCTCCTGACATTCCGTATAACTTATTAAACATAGGGTTTACGCATTGCGTGGGTCGGGTAGAATATAACATTAGTATCCCTTTGAAACCTCTGCGATCACATTGCTATACAACTTTCCAAATACGAGCAAAATTCAACATACCATAAAAAATTGGGAATATATACCGCGTCGGTTGGGTTAAAGAAATTAGACTGTGTCAGAAAGCCACTGTAATGTATTAGGTGGCTCAATCCACAGCATAATCAGAGGACAAAATAAATGGCTCAAAAGAGAAAACAACCTGAAAGAAAAATGCGGATAGAGGACTGTTCATTGAAAATGCAGGAACATATCAGTCAACTCGGTATATCTTCAGTCGAGGGATATAAGGAGTGGTGCCGTACCCATAATTTAAGTCAGGGTTTAGATAAAAATCCACGCCAACGCCGAGATGAACTCTATGTTTTAAGCCGGACGCGCGCCACCAGAATAATGGCAAAGGAGAAAAAAGACCGCAACTTGAAGGAACTTCTCCCAAAAATATACAACCAAGAACTACGGTTAGAAAAATTACAGAATGCGGTTACCAGAGCTATTTCGGAAGCTTTTGAGAGCAGTATAGCCCCGAAAGTTCTCTTGAAATTCCTGTTATATCTCGAAGACAATTCAGACCTGCTAAAGGAAACCAGCTATATTCAAGGCATCGCAGCACTCGTAAACCATCATGAAAGTTGGATTCGATCCGTTGAGACGTGGAAAGTCAAAAAACATAACCGTGCCCGCCAGTTCTCCGAACTCGCTCGACATCTACTTGCTGCTTATGATGTCCCACTTTTTATGGATAGTGTCTGGTTTAATGGAAATGTGACGCACCAAAACTGGTTTAAACATATCGGCATCGGTCAAAATATCCGGTCTGCACAAGATATTCCTATATCGCTCACGAAAAAAATGGCACACCATTTTCTTAAGGCACCGCGGCAGTACACCGTTGAGGAAGCACTTCGCTGGGGACAAGTACACGCACTTGGTGGCGATAGGTATTTGGTGGAGGCACTCCGAGGTACACGATTGACCCGAACTTTTAGCAACGACGATTTTTGGCTGAATGTGATTCGCTTTTTTATCGCGAATCCGATGTTAGATGTTAGCCATGTGAACCCGATCATTGACTACATTTGGCATCAGAGATACGAGAACCGTCGCGTTTTTGTCGAGAGAGGGGTTGCAAGGGAAATTGGACCCGCTCAACCCAACTTCAGCATGAGAAGGAGAACCCCTGAGACGCTGCTCCGTCAAGTTGCGGCATGGCACGGTCAACTCGGTAGAGAGGCGAAAGGCGGGGAACTTGAGTGGACGCGTTCAGAGATCGGTGAATTCCACACCTTAGAAGGGAATGAGGCGTTGCGCGATATGAAATTCTGGTCTATTCGAGAATTGCTCAGCAGCGACGAACTCGTTGACGAAAGTCGGGCACTGCAGCATTGCGCCTCAACTTACGCGAGATCCTGTCATACCGGACGGTCATCGATTTGGAGCATGGAGATTGAAGACGAAAACGGACGACGCAAGATTTTGACGATTGAGGTTGCCCCACGCGAAAAAGTTATTCGTCAGGTTCGGGGCAAGCAGAATCGGTTGCCAACACCTAAAGAGAAAGACCTGTTAAGCAAGTGGGCAGAACAGGAAGGGTTGAAACTTGCTGGATACATATAGGGGTGTAGTTATCAGTTTTCAGTTGTCAGTTTTCAGTAGACTGGTTAAAGCCTTCCATCTGTTCTTTTTTTCCGATAAGAGAGTTAGTTATCCAAAACTGTCCTGAAGAACAGAAAACTGAATGGATCTGGTCGGTATACCAAAAAAGTTGATTTTCTTATACGACCTGTGATAAAATCTTTCCAAGAGATCGGTGGGTACAGAAACACCATCCCTTAATCAAAAAGGGGGCAACACAATGGAAGAATCGACGACTATCCAAGAAATTGTAGAGCGGTTGGACAAACTCACCCCCTGGCAACAGAGACAAATTTTGAATTCTGTTCTATCTTTTTTGGGGGAACCAATAAGAGGGACACCGGGAAAGGAATTGCTTAAATTTGTAGGTACAATCTCAAAGGAAGATTTAGAAATAATGAAGCAAACGATTGAAGAAGGATGCGGAATGGCATCGTTATCGCAAGGACAGCATACCAAAAAGTGTTGATTTTCTTATACGACCTGTGATAAAATCTTTCCAAGAGATCCGTAGGGGCAGAAACACCATCCCTTAATCAAAAAGGAGGCAACATAATGAAAAAATCAACAACTATCCAAGAAATTGTAGAGCAGTTAGAAAATCTTTCGCCCGGACAACAGAGACAAGTTTTAGATTTCACGTTAGAAGTTGCAGGCGAACAGCCAAAGGGTATACCCCTTCAGGAACTGCTTGAATTTGCAGGCATGTTTCCACCTGAAGACTTGGAAGAAATAAAGCAAGCGATAGAGGAAGACTGTGGACAAGTCGATGCATCAGAATGGTAAATATCTGTTGGACACCAATATCCTTATTGCTGTGTTGGCTAATGAGATCGTGATCCAAGTCCCGGAGGGAAGGCAAAATGTTGTTAAAGTGTCTTTGCCTTCGCCTGCAATAGGTGAACTCTACTACGGTGCCCGGAAATCGGGCAGACCTATAGAAAACCTTGAAAAAGTCAATCGGCTCACGCGCCGATTTCCGCTCCTCGTCTGTGATTTGGAAACGGCGCAGTGGTACGGGATTATCAAGGACCAACTGCGAAGGAAAGGTCGCCCTATCCCCGACAACGATATCTGGATTGCAGCAATTGCTATGCAACGCGGACTCATCCTCGTCACGCGAGATACACATTTTGATGAAGTCGAATCCTTACAGACAGAATGTTGGTAGATACTACACTAACCCAAGTTGCTACCTACAAGATTTTAGTTATGAAACCTACGTCTTTGTAGCGTAAACTTTCAGTTTGCGCACGCAGAAGCACAGACTAACAGTCTATGCTACAAAAAACAGCACAATCTAACAGGTTATGCTACAAAGTGGCAACTTACGTTAGATATTACACTAACAAAAGATATGGATCTTGAATATAGCCGGAGACGGTTTGTAGGAACTGTGCAGCGGGCGCGCCGTTTATCACACGGTGATCGAACGTTAAACTCAGCGTCAACATACTTCGGATAACAATCTCATCTTCGTGAACGACTGGCTTCTTCAGAATCCGTCCTACCCCAAGAATAGCACTCTCCGGTGGATTGATGATCGGTGTGAACGCATCAATCCCAAAGTTTCCAAGATTTGTAATGGTAAAGGTCCCACCCTGAAGTTCGCCGGGTGTCAGTTGATTATTGCGTGCGCGCTCAGCGAAACTTCTTACCTGCGCGGAGATTTCTGATAACCGCTCTTTATCCGCATTTTGGACGACCGGTACCACCAACCCATCCTCCAAGGCAACTGCCACCCCAATGTTAACCTCTGGCAATAGGTGTATTCCTTCATCCGTGAGCGTTGTGTTGAGTCGTGGGTGTTCGCACAAAGCATTCGCTACGACCTTCACAAGCAGATCGGTGTAAGTAAGGCTTACCTCTCTTGCTTGCAATTTATCGTTGAGCATCCCGCGCAATTCGACGAAAGCCGTTGCGTCAACCTCGGTGTGGAGTGTGACGCTGGCATTGGTTTGAACGCTCATGGTCATCCGTTCTGCGATAATTTCACGGATGCCATCCATAGGGATAACTTCTGTTGCCTGCTGAAGAGCAGGAGTCTCCACAATAGGGGTTTCAACAGCCGTCGCGCTCGCTTGTAGGACATCATCCCGGACGACTCTGCCATCGGGGCCGGAACCGGCAATTGCGCTAAGATCAACACCATGCTCCTTCGCTAATCGCCGTGCAAGCGGTGATGCTTTAAGGCGCGTCGTTTCGGTCGGAGCCGGAACTGGTTCTCTTAAGTCAATGTATCGTTGTACATCGCTTTCAAGGATGCGTCCACCCGGACCAGAGGCTTTGACCTCGGTCAGATCAATAGCGAGTTTTTCGGCGAGTTGGCGTGCCGCTGGGGAGGCTTTTGGTGCAACGGTCGGCGTTGATGGTGTTGCTTCCGGTCGTGTGGGTTGTACCGGTTCTTCCTGTTCCGGTTCTTGCTGCTGTTCCGCAGCGGTATCCACTTCAACGCGTGCCACCTCTTCGCCGGGCGCTCCGATAATCGCTAATAAGGCGTTGACGGGGACATTTGCACCTTCCTCAGCAAACAATTGCGCGATAACACCATCGGTAGGAGATTCTTGTTCATGGACTACCTTATCGGTTTCAATCTCTAACAAGGGTTGTCCCTGCGTGACGGTATCGCCTTCCTTAACCAGCCATTTTCCGATTTTTCCCTTGGTCATCGTCTGATCCATCTGAAGCATTCTCAATTCTACTGCCATATTTTTAATTTTCCTTGCGGTTCGGTAAGACCGGTTTTATGGGAACGATCTTCTCCGTATATCCAGCCCGCGCGTTGCTTGGGCTTACGCGCACTAACTAATCTCTATTCCTAACAGCGGAAACACAAACTAAAAGTTTATGCTACAAAAGAGCAGCATGCATAAGTCCTATCTAATTTTCCTTGCGGTTCGATAGGGTATGTTTTGCTGGAATGATCCCCTCCGTATATCCGGTTTCCCGGCGCGATGCTTGGCTTACACACTGTAATTAATGGAGAACCGACCCCTATTTGTTGGTAACGGAGTCACGAGTGTGCCTCAATCAATTCAATCAGCAATTCAACATTTTCATCTCTTTCCAAGATGAGTGCGAATTTTTGGTATTCGTCCCCTTTGAAGACCACTTGAATAAAAGGACTAAATCCAATCAAAAGTTGGCTTCCCAAAAAGTTAAGCGGCTTGCCGATTTCTAAGAATAGAATCGCTGGAGCAGTCAAACCGCGCCGCACAATCCACGTCGCTGCCTTCTCAAGAAGTGCGCGTTGCTCAGATTCAGGAATATCTTCAAGAACATGCGGTATTTCAGGGTTAGGATCGAACATAGTCAACACCTATTCGATACGTACCTTCCCAAGTATAAAACCCAGACCTTAAAGTTCCAAATCACTCAGGTAATCGGCGATTTGTTTCGGTTGCCCGTCAAGGGTTGTCTCCATCGCGGCGATGACAAGCACGAAACTTTTGATGTTGTCCTCAACTCGCGTATCAGAAGGTTCACCACCGTCAAGCCAATTCAGGAATTCATCAAACAAGTGTTGATGCGCGTGATAAGGGATTGCTGGTGCCTCATAGACTTCGGTTTCACCACCGACGCGGTGGATCGTCATCTGGTTTCCGCCTGCGATTTCGACGGCACCCTCTTCAAACTCGGCGCGGTAGTGTTCAGAATTCCAACAATTAATGATGCCTGCGGAAGAACTGTTTCCCTCATAAGAGGTATGAACCCCGTTATCCATTCGCATCATATAGAAGCCGCTTGAATAATGTTTAAAACTTGACCATTCTGGATTCCAACCGAATCCGATTAGTGTTTCACAATCGCCACCGGAGAGGAACCGAAGCATGTCAAGGTGGTGGACGGAACCTTCAAAAAGAAGCCCAAAATCCATATCGTGTCGCCATGCCCTGCCCCATGAGAGATAACGACGGTAATCGCACGCGTATCGACCTACAATATGCTGAAGTCTGCCCAATCTGCCTTCATCACGGATACGAATCAATTCCTGCTTATTATCAGCATAACGATAGTTTTGGATAATAGCACACGGCAATCCGGTTTTTTGGGCGGTGTGCACCATGGCTTTTGCTGCATCTAAAGTGTCGGCAATCGGTTTTTCACAGATAACGGGCATCCCGTTTTCCATAGCGGCAATCGCGGCGGGGCTATGGAATTGCGGTGGAACAGCAATGCCACAGAAGTCTGCCTTGACCGTCGCACACGCTTCGTTAAAGTCCGTGAAGAGTTGTGAGGTGCCAAGCCCTAACGCTTCGCCCTGTGCTGTGAGGACATCTGTATTCACATCTGCTAAACCAACAATTTCGATACGATCATCGAAATTAGTAGTGAAATTGTTGATCCAACCACCAGCCATACCACTGCCACCAATCATCAAACATGTTCGTTTTGCCATATTATTAATTTTCCTCGCGGTTTGATATTTTTAACTTTCCTTGCGGTTCGATCAAGTCGATTTTGCAAGAATGTTCTTATCGGTATATCCGGTTTCCCGGCGCGTTGCTTGGGCTTAGGCACCTTGACCAACACTTGCTTCTCGCATCAGTTTGCCACGTTCAACATAATCGTCTTTGCCACGTCGAACACGCTCAAGTTCCGCCTCAGTAGCCTCACGTCGGACTTTTGCCGGGACTCCCATTGCAACGGCACCCGGCGGGATTTCCTGCCCCTCACGGACAAGCGTGCCCGCTGCGACAACGGCATTTTCGCCAATCACCGAACCTGTCAGGAGAATCGCTCCCATGCCGATCAGGGCACCGTTGCCGATGGTGCAGCTATGGAGAATTGCGCCGTGTCCGATGGTAACATCATCACCGATAAGACACGGAATCTCTTTGTCCATGTGTATGACTGCACCGTCTTGAACGTTGGTGCGACACCCGATTCGGATTGGCTCTAAATCTCCGCGGAGCACACTGTTAAACCAGATGCTCGACGCTTCACCAATTGTTACATCACCAATAATCATCGCGCCTGGAGCGATGAAAACAGAAGGATGTACATCTGGCGTTATGCTTTCATATTGTATTAACATCTTCCCTTCTTTCTTGCACTTTTAGAAACAGGCGAGGTTGCAAGTGATGCGGGCTTCACTACTGTGCGACCAATAACCTACGGAGGTTCCCTATTCCCCATCTATAAGACATCGCAAATATGCCTGCCAGGAGGATTATCAACACGATAAACGCAATGAAACTTTCTGTATGCCACGCTATTACCGGGGCAAGGACGAGAGCCACATCAATAATAAGCACCACCGTGAACGTTAAAACCCGCAAGATCGGTCTCGGCTGATGTGTCAATTCCGCCATCCACGGTAGTGTTCCAATCGCCGTGTTCATCGCACACGCTGCTGGAAGTGTTAAGATAGGCGTTAGCATCACTGGTATCATAGCATCTCTCGGTATTTGGAGCAAACAAACAGCAAACAGGGACCAGAACTCAGCATAAATCAGCGCACAGAGGAGTGCAGTCAAGAATTTACCCATGAACACTAACTTCGGGGCAACAGGTGCGGTTTTCAGCATCCACCATGTTTTCGCTTCGTCTCGAAGCCCATTACAACTAATACCAAAGGTAATCAGCACGCTATAAAGAACTATCTGCACCGTTAGGATTTGCCCAGCGTTCTCATCTGCGCCGCCTCCATGCATGAGCAAGATAGCAATGTGAATCAGTAAAAAAAGTGTGAGCATCACAACCGCAATTAGCCGCCCACTGTGCCTGACAAAAATGAGGAAGTCTTTTAGCATCATGGCTCGGACCTTCCCACGTCCAAGTGTAATCCCCACACGTCCCAGGTGAAGTGCTTTAGAATCACCGGTATTCCGCACAGGTTTACGCTTAGATTTCAATTGCCGGATGTTCTCCCAACCACGCTGATAAATCAGTTGTGCGACAAGCACTGCCACTCCAACAGCAGCGAGACTTCCCCCGAAACCCTGCAGTGCCCATCTCAATCGGACCCCAATTGTGGGTTCAGTGACCCAACTCAATAGGAACTTCCCAATCCACTCGTGTGGATACCACGTGGTACCCGCATCTGTCGTTCCCTCGGAAGCCCAATTGAGCAAAAACTTTTTTATCTGAATCGGTTCAAACTCGGAAAATAGGGTCAACGACAATAAAAAGCCCACAGCTACGCCGATTGCAGTGCCGATTACCTTGAGTGTTGCGAGAAACCACCCAGATGAAAAGAAGCGGGCAATCAACATTACGCTGATGGTAACATAACTCGCGATCATCACCAGAAGACACAAGCAGACCGGAAACAGTCCTGCATAAAAATACCACGGCAGGTCAAATATGAGACCGAATGCTACCCATGGCGGTCCCAGAAAACAGAGTATACTCAGAAAGCGCGTGATCGTGAGATGTATAAGCTTATACCCGAAAATTGCGATCGGTTGAATCGGCGCAGCGTGTAACAGATTGGTGTCCGGTGCCTCGTATAGAATCTTTAGCGAACTCTCCATCAATTCTTTTGCGATAACGATAATCCCGAAAACTATGAACCCGTTAATTACACCTAACACAAGTGCTGGCTGCGCTTCAGTGAGCCGCAAATGCGTGAAAAGGGAGTTACCTAACACCGATAGCGCGACAACGAAGACGAGGTAACCGATACACTTCAAAGTGGTTTTTCGCCACGCCTCTCCACCGTATTTAATGCCATTCAACCATCCCTGCAAATCCGCTCTGAGTAGAACTTTAATATTTTTTAACATTTTTTAATTTACCTTGCGGTTCGATAAGGCACGTTTTGCAGGAACGATCCTCTCCGTATATCCGGTTTCCCGGCGCGATGCTTAGGCTTACGCCCTGAAGCATTCCTAAGGCAACTGCCATCAGATTGCTATGGCGAAGTCAGCAGCGTTGTCAACAAAATTTAGGCATCCGCTGTCAGATCAAGAAAAATATCCTCCAATGTCTCTGTCTGGTGCTGGTTGACATCAGCAGGTTGTTTGTGGTCTTCCTGCTTTTTTTGTTGCAATTCCGCAAGGGTTCCCACAGCAATAAGTTGACCTTTACTGATAATACCAACTCGGTCACAAATACGCTCGGCAATTTCAAGGATATGTGTTGTCATGAATACAGTAGAACCCTGTTCACAGCGTTCTCGCAAGATCTCCCTGACAGTGCGTGCACTCCTCGGATCCAGACCACTGGTGGGTTCATCAAGAAAAAGAATTTGCGGGTGATGCACAAGCACCGAAATGAGCAAGATTTTCTTCTGCATGCCGTAAGAATATCCCTTAATCTGATCGTCAGCGGCATCGGTAAGTTCAAGCTGCTCAAGTAGGACACCCATCTCATTTTCGGTTTGCTCCGGCGGCACCTCATATAAATCAGCTATCATACGGACAAACTGTCTACCACTCAACGCTTCGTAAAGTTGTGGCGTATCTGGCATCAGTCCGAGAATCGCTTTCGCTTGTAAACTCTGTTTCTGAATGTCGTACCCACCAAGCATCGCTGTGCCAGATGTAGGGCGGAGCAAGCCCGTCAGCATATTGATTGTTGTCGTCTTTCCTGCACCATTAGGTCCAAGAAATCCAAATATCTCACCGGCATCTACCTCAAGTGTCAGTTCATCTACAGCACATAACTTACCAAAATATTTAGTTAAGCTTAAGGTTTTAATCATTCTTTAGAAACCGGAATGTTCCGCGAAAACGCCCAATCCCCCTCGAAAACCGGTTGATATCCTTTCAACGAGAGCAATCTATAGCAATGCCCATAATTATAGTAAAACCTACAATTAATTAGACATTGTAGAAGGGCGAGGTTACAAACCTCGCCAGCGGCGGTGAGGTGTTTTGCGTTTTCCAAAGTGCCCTTTTATTTTTCCGTTTTACTATAAAAGATCACTTTCCATTACTGCCCAAGACATCGCTTTTAAGTTCTGCCAGTGCTTGGTCGAGGTCGGAATCATTTACATTTTTTTTCACTTCAGTGGCATCGCTGTGCTCTCGGTTCTCCCAAATTTCTGCTTTCTCTTCCGCCGTTTTCAATTTCTGTTCAGCGTGTTCAAAAGCGGTAGAAATCGTATGTTCCGCTGTTGCAATTAACTTATAGAGTTCAGTCCGCGTCTCCGCTTGCTTTTGACGGTGAGATAGCGTTTCGGATCGCACTGCTGCGTTCTGGAACTGTTGATAAAATTCGTGTAGCACTGTTTTGAGAGATGCTACAACCGTTTCCTGAGCAACAAACTGGCGTTTATAGGTGTCTGCAATGTCCAATTGCTGTTGCTTGCGTTGTCGCGCATCTTTTACACGTGCCATGTCTCGATTTTGTAAAGCAGCGTCCGCCCTTTCACCCCATACTTTGGCAGTGGCAACAGCCTCCTGATAAGCGCGCTTGAGCCTCTGCTCTTCCGCGATCGCTGTAGCGACGAGCTCTTTCGCCTCAGCGAGCCGCTCTTTCATGTCAACGATGACTTTATCAAGAGACGATTCAGCACCATCTACCGCCTCCAGAAATTGGCTTATGTTCTCTCGAACCTGCTCTGAAATTTCTTTGATTCTTTTCATTTCTATGTCTCCAGATGCTTATTATACACAATTCCTGAACGCAAATCAAACAGAAGCGTTTGTCTTTAGAGGTACCCAGTTCCTTCGGGATCTGTCGCCATAATGTGGGACATCTGCTTATTAGAGACATCTATCCTTAAAAAGTATAGTTAAAAACGCAATTTCTGGTTTCTGGTCAGGAATGAGAATACCAAACAATTTTACTCCATTTGATACGCGTGTAATGCCTCATAATCAACATTGACAAGCTCAACGCCATAGCACGCTAATCTCTTCATGATTTCTTTGATCGCGGGGATGTTGTTATCAACCAGAATTGAGGAGCGATTGTGGAGTGCTGCGGCTTCTCCAAATGTCCCACTGCCAGCAAAAAAATCCAAAAGGGTATCGCCCGGTGTTGAATGCACCTTGACGATGCGATTAAGAACCCCGAGTGGCTTTTGCGTCGGATAACCGGTTTTTTCGCTTCCAGTGGTACTGACGATGGTATGCCACCAAACATCGGTTGGTGTTTTGCCACGCGCTGCCTTCGCTTTGCCGACCAATCCGGGTGCCATATATGGAATCCTATCCATCTCATCGAAATTGAAAGTGTAATGCTTCGGCGTTTTCGCGTACCACAAGATGTTATCGTGCTTCGCGGGCCATTTCGATTTGGGTCTGCCGCCATAATCATAAGCCCAGATAATCTCGTTCATAAACGATTCTCGCCCGAAAATCTCGTCAAGTATCACTTTACAATAATGCACCGCGCGATAATCAATATGAAGGAAGAAGCTGCCGTGCGGATGTAGCACTCGACCTGCCTCCTCAAAACGGGGGCGTAAAAACTGCAAATAATCATCTAAACTTTCAAATTTATCAGTATAATGTGTGGTTTTGACTTTGCGAGTTCGGTAGGTCTTGCCTTGGAAACCTACACGGTCGCCTTGGGCATCCGGTTCAACTTTAATTTCAGTGCGCTGTTGAAGTTTTCCGGTGTTAAAGGGCGGATCAATGTAAATCAAGTTGACGCTCTCATCAGAAACATATTCCTGAAGAATCGAGAGGTTATCGCCATAATAGAGATAATGGTTAGTTATCTGATTATCTTCTTTAAACTCCATAGGCAATTGCACAACTTGCTACCTTTCTTTTGTTTATTATCGCGAAATTATAGCATACTTAAGGATAATTTATCAAGTATCCTTCGCAATGTTGTATCTATGAGATTTTTCTTGACTCCACACAATTTTTCGTGTAAAATTTTAAAAGCGGTATTGTCAAACTTATTAAAGAGACGAAAACCTCATGCGCCTTCTGAATTTGAATCGTAAACTTAAAAGCGCCAAACGCCTGCCTGAGATTGTTAGCGTTTTCGCGAGACACGGTTTTGGGCACATTCTCGCTCAAATTTTTGAGCGAGGACGGACAAGTCGTTTCAGTCTCAGAAGCGCGTTCACGCGGAGAGCAAGGGGAGGTAGCCACGCCCAGAAACGGAGATGGTGGCGTTTCCGAAGGGAAAAAAAGGATTCAGACGAAAACACTTCAGGATCACTACTGTCTGTGCCAGAACGGTTGCGGCTTGCGTTTGAAGAGTTGGGACCGACGTTTGTTAAATTAGGTCAAGTACTCAGCACCCGCGTGGACATTCTTTCCGAACTTGTTGGGCAAGAAGAGGCTTTGGCATGGAGCACCGAGTTCCAGAAATTGCAACGACATGCCCAACCCTTTGATTTTTCAGAGGTTCGCACGACCATTGAACAGGAATTCAAAACGCCGCTTGAGAAAGTCTTTTCGACTTACGAACAACAACCGTTCGCGGCGGCTTCAATTGCCCAGGTGCATGCAGCAACATTAGAAACAGGTGAATCGGTAGTCGTTAAAGTCCAACGTCCACGTGTAGCAACGATTATTCAGACAGATCTCAACCTATTGATGGAGTTAGCCGAACGGCTTGAAAACCGGGATCCAGAGATGCACCTCTTTAAACCGACTGAGCTTGTTCGGGAGTTCTCACGCTCGATTCGGAAGGAGATCGATTTTACAATCGAGGCAACAAATACAGATGCTTTCTACCAGAGATTCGCAACGTCATCAAAGGTAAAGATTCCGAGAGTCCACTGGGATTTCACGAATCGCCGTGTTTTGACGTTGGAACGGATTGACGGTGTGCCAATCAACGCCATCACTCAACTGGACGAGATGGGATTTGATCGGACGGAACTCGCTGAAACACTTGTAGAGATATTCTACACGCAGGTACTGAGCGATGGGTTTTTCCATGCGGATCCGCATCCTGGGAATGTCTTTGTTTTAGAAGATGGACGGATCGGATTAGTAGACTTCGGGATGGTCGGCAGAATAAGCGACGATATGTTGAGGCATATCTGTAATTGGCTGAGTGCCGTGTTAACCAAAGATGTAGACGCTGTGGTCAGAAGCTACATTCGGATGGGCATTTTGGGTGATGAAACAGACATCGCAGCTTTAAAGTTGGAAATGAACGACTTCCTGGAACGTTACTTCAATATGCCGCCGAGCAGGCTCCGTCTCGGAGAGGTAATTCACGAAGTCTTTAACGCATCGTTGCGGCATCAAATCCATGTGCCGCCAGCATTTTTGATGCTCGGTAAAACGGTCGCAACGGTTGAATCAGTCGTGATGAAACTAAACCCTGATTTCAATATTTTAGAATTCAGTGAACCGTATATTTCGCAATTTCTCGTCCAAAACTTTGGGAGCAAAAGGTGGGAGCGGCAGCTCGCGGATTCTGTGGAAGATTTCACAGAACTTGCACGCGACATGCCACTTCACTTGCACCGTATCCTCCAAAAATTACAGCGAGGTTCTCTCAAATTTGAGTTAGAACATTTAAGTCTTGAAGCGGTGATTAAAGCCTTCGATCGGGTTATCAATCGAGTTGCCTTCAGTCTCATCATTGCTTCACTGATTGTGGGCTCGTCTATCATCCTACAAGGTGTTGAAATCTGGGAATGGAAGTTTTTTCTCGGCATTATGGGTTATTTGACTGCAACGTTTTTCGGATTCGGATTGGTAATTTCTATTTTGCGTTCGGGTCGCTTCTAATTTTTCGTATATTCGCATTGCGGGAAGGGTGTTAGTGTTCAGCCAAAAAGTGTCTCACTCATTTAACAACTAACAAAAAGGGGTCAATCATGGCAATTCTACTCGGATTAGATGTCGGTGATACACGTATTGGTGTGGCACTCAGTGACGAACTTGGTGTCGCAGCACACCCACTGTGTACACTCACCCGAAAAAATCGGAAGGTTGACTTAATTGCTATTTCTGATCTCGTTTCGATTCACAAGGTGGAATGCGTTGTTATCGGCTTGCCCATCTCTCTTGATGGCTCTATCGGTACACAGGCGGAGAAGGTTCAGAAGTTTGCAAAACGCTTAGAACATGTAATTGATATCCCAATTGAATTTCAGGATGAACGTTTTACAACCGCTGAGGCAGAAGAAATTTTGCATGAACTTAACAAAGACGCAAAAGCACAGAAAGAACTTATCGATGAGGTGTCAGCGGTGATTATCCTTGATGACTACTTGAATCGCGATCAGGGGATCAATTCTACGGTCCCCACTGAGGATTCTTGATTCCTCCATTCCGGTGTAAAGGGTTTGTTCTAACAATTCTTATCAATAGCATGTCACGATCGGGCGATCGATCCTACGGGACGTATGGAGTCAATCAAAAAAATACGAAACATTAAAAAGATAGTCATACTGGTCCTCTGTAGTCTCGCTGCACTTTGCCTCACTGTCCTGTTGATAGCGGTGTTTTTGACGCTACCACCAACATCTTCAGAAGAGGTTGTCAACTTTGACGTGCCAACGGGTAGTAGTTCACGAACGATAGCCAAACGATTGGTTGAAGAAAAGTTAATACGGAGCGAACATGCTTTTCGGCTCGTTGTCCGATATAGAGGGACCGGTAGACGTCTACAAGCTGGAACTTATGTGTTGCGACGGAATATGGCGTTGTGGGACATCCTCAACGAATTTGAAAAGGGACAGGTTACGCTAATTCGCTGGACAGTGCCAGAGGGTTTAACGGTATCCGGCATCGCTGAACTTTGGAAAACATCAGGTCTCGGTACAACTCAGGCATTTCAGGAAGCCTCCGAATCGTCTCGTTTGTTGGAGCTATACGGACTTGCTGATAAAACAGTGGAGGGCTATTTGTTCCCGAATACGTACAAGTTCGCGAAAGGTACGAGCGCAAAGAAGGTTGTTGAGATGATGCTCGACGAATTCAAACAGAGGTGGACAGATTCATTCGACGAGGAAGCTCGAAATTTAGGACGCACCCGTCACGAAATTGTAACGCTTGCTTCCATTATCGAAAAGGAAGCACAATCTAAATCAGAACGCCCTCGTATTTCAAGCGTCTTTCATAACCGACTCAGACGTAAGTGGAGGCTGCAGGCAGATCCGACGGTGCTTTACGCCTTAGGAAACCCAGAAAGACTCTTAACTAAAGGCGATTTGAGCGTTGATTCGCCTTATAATACTTACATGCATAAGGGTTTACCACCTGGTCCCATAGCAAATCCGGGTATTGATTCAATTATAGCGGCACTGCGTCCCGAAAAAACGGATTATCTCTATTTCGTGGCGATAGGCGAGGGAAAGCACCATTTTTCAAAGACGCTTTCAGAACATAATAGAATGATACGAAAAATACGGCGTGCCTCTCGGAAGCAGTAAGTGCGTTTGATAACAACTTCGCATCTTTCTTGTTTGGAAGATCGAAACTGAAGCCACAGAAAGTGACAAAAGCGAATGGCAAAGGCTGATTTACAGCAAACAATTCAAAACGAAATAACAATGACAGGCAAAGGGTTAATGTTAGGGGAACCCGTGACCTTAACCCTAAAACCAGCACCAGCGGATTCCGGCATCGTTTTTCGGCGTATGGATATGGAAGGCATGCCAGAAGTAGCGGTGTGTCCAGAAAACTGGGCAGATATTCTGCCGCGATGCACCAGTTTACGGAGTGGTGATACAACAGTTAGTAGTGTTGAACATCTCCTTTCTGCCCTTGGTGGTCTTGGTATTGACAATGTGGCAGTGGAATTGGATGCCCCGGAACCTCCTGGGCTTGATGGAAGTGCCCTGCCCTATGTGGAAAATATTCAAGCGACAGGGCTTGTCTTACAAGATGCGCCACGGAATTTTATTGAGATTACGGAACCTTTCGCGCTTTCTGCAGGGGATCGGCAGCTCGTTTTATTACCCGCTGATGCGCTGGAAGTCACATTCGTTTACGCACACCCGCAAACCACGCCTCAAGTTGCGACCTTCAAAATAACCGCAGAATCATACGCAAGTGATATCGCGCCAGCTCGGAGTTTCTGTTTCGAGAATGAAATTGAAGCACTTCAAGCACTCGGTATTGGGAAAGGGGCAAGCTATGACAACGTGCTCGTCATCAATGAGGCTGGTGAACCCAGCACACCCTTGCGATTTGAAGACGAGTTTGTCCGACATAAAATTCTTGATCTGATCGGTGATCTCTATCTGGCTGGACACTTACCAAAGGCACATGTCATGGCAACGCGAACGGGACATACATTCCATGCGGAATTTGTGCGTGCTCTTGCTGAGGCAGGACACCTTGAACATCCCGCTGTTCAAGAACCTATTGAGGTAATGGACATCTACGAAGTATTACCTCATCGGCATCCGATGTGCATGGTTGATAGAGTCATTGAATATGAAAGTAAGAAACGCGCAGTTGGCATAAAGAACGTGACCTATAACGAACCAATTTTTGAGGGACATTTCCCGACGCAACCTGTGATGCCAGGCGTACTACAGATTGAAGCTCTCGCACAACTTGCGGCATGGCTCGTCCTTCGAGACATCGGTAAGGAAGGCGAACTTGGCTATTTTCGTTCGATTAACAAGGCAACATTCCGACGCGCCGTCATTCCGGGCGACCAACTCCGATTGGAAATAGAAGTTGCCCAACTACGGAGCAGGCTTGCACGCATCGAAGGACGCGTTTATGTAGGAGACGAACTTGCCACAGAGGCTGAGTTGTCAATTGTATTAGCATCGGTCTGACTTGGCTATCAGCAGTCAGCCATCGGCTATCGGTCAAGAGATCGCCTTTAACAATCTACTTTCACTCGGTGTATGCTACAGAGAGGTTATCCGTTACAAACCACGTCTTAACCGACTGTCGGTAACTATTAGAGAGGAACATCCATGTTAGAAACTAATATTCACCCTACGGCTATTATCTCTCCAAAAGCAACGTTGGAAGAGGGAGTTAAAGTCGGTGCCTACAGTCTTGTCGGTGAAGATGTTCACATTGGACGCGGGACCGTGATCGGTCCGCATGTTCAGATTGAGAAGTGGACGATTATCGGTGAAGAATGCAAAATCTATTTCGGTGCTACCATCGGCAACGAATCTAAAGATTTGAAGTACGGGGGTTGGCGGAGTTATGTGAAAATTGGGAATCGCAATATACTACGCGAGTACGTCTCCATTTCCAGATCAACCTTTGAAGACGGGTCAACTATCGTCGGTGATAACAATTTACTGATGAACTGGGTTAACCTTGCACACGACACTATCGTCGGCAATAGAACAATCATGGCAAACTTTGTTTCACTTGCGGGGCATGTCGTAATTGAGGATGACGTTCGGCTTGGCGCACACGCAGCATTGCATCAATATGTACGCGTCGGCAAAATGGCAATGGCAGGAGGTTTCTCAAAGATCGTTCAAGATATTCCACCTTTCGCCCTCTCCGCCGGACAACCGGCGCGTGTTCGCAGTCTCAACCGCATTGGCATCCGAACATCGCGAATTAATCCTTTGTCGCAACTGACCGATGAAACGCTTGCGGCGTTAAAGAAGGCATTTCGCATCTTGTTCCGCTCCGGTCTACCTCTCAAACACGCCGTCGCCAGAGTTAAGGAGGAGCTTGAAGCGACTCCGGAAGTTGAATACCTACTTGAATTTATCGAAACGTCTAAACGTGGCATCGGATTCAGCCAACCGAATCGCATCCTACACGGTTAAGGTATTTCTAAATATTTGGTTTCCGCTCCGATCTCTCCGTTATGAAAACATCGGAGACGTAAGCCCGTAATGAAATGGAGGGCGACCTTACACAGAAGCACACCATACCCTTAAACAACCTTACTTAACCGCAAGGAACTTTAAAAATATGGAAAAATTGGGTATTATTGCGGGTGCAGGTGAGCTGCCGGTGCTATTAGCATACGCCGCTGTTGCCCATAAACGACAACCCGTTATCATCCAAATCACAAAGTCCGACGCGCAACGCTTCGCTGGAATTGCCTGTGAACTCCACACCTATGGGGTGGGTCAGATTCAAAAGATTACCCGAACACTTCTCACTTCAGGCGTAAAAGAGGTTGTGATTATCGGGAAAGTCGAAAAAAATATTCTCCTTCGTCCATTTCAAATTGATACTACCACCATTAAAATTTTAGTACAGAATCGACGCGAAAAACCTACCGCAATCGTTAACGCAGCACTCAATTACCTTGAATCTGCTGGACTTACTATCCTCCCGCAAGACCAGTACCTCCATCACCTTCTTCCACAACCCAGTGTTTTAACAACACGACAACCAACAGCAAGCCAATGGGCAGATATTGAACTCGGTATCAGCACCGCCCGCCAAATAGCAAACATGGATATAGGACAAACGGTTGTCGTTAAAAATCAGATTGTGCTTGCTATGGAAGCCATTGAAGGGACGGATGCGACTATTCTGAGGGGAGGGAACTTAGGAAGGAAAGGAGTCGTTGTAGCGAAAGCGGCTGCCGAGAATCACGATTTCCGTATTGATGTACCAACGGTCGGAATGCAAACGCTGGAGGTGTTACATCAAGTCAAAGCAAATGTGTTAGCTGTGGAGGCACGGCGAACCTTTGTTATGGATGCCGATGCGCTCGTTCAGCAAGCCGACCAGTGGAAGATCGTAATCGTAGCCGTAGCGTAACAAAAAAAAGACGGAGGTAGCAAGGGAACAACCTCCGCCCTTCCAAAGACGCTGGTTATGCCGCCGCGTCTATTGCAGATGTTATCTGATCTGTCGTTGGAAACTGCCCAGTTTCTAACTTCGAGTAGAGCAATGTCCCGTTTAACGAAACTTCAAAAGCCCCGCCACTACCAGGAATCAGATCGACTGTCTTAACCGCCGTACCATACTTCTGTCTCAAGGCATCTGCCAAACTGGCTGCCCGTGGTTGGTAGTTTCAAGCGGTGCAGTATTCAATTCTCACTTCCATGGTTTACTATTCCTCCTCATTCAAATTTTGAGTGAATTCAACTGCTGCTTCTAAAGATTTTACCATAAACAGCCGTAAATTGCAAGTTTTTTCGCGCATCAAGCATTACAAATTTTGTTACATTCAGGAAATACGACGAGAGATTTACTGTTGCAGAATCCACCGGTAGATGTCAGTGAATTTGCTCCGCAACTGCAAGTTCAATAAGTTTCCAAATTTTTAGATGGTCCTCGCGAGTGCGTGAGGTCCAGTCGCGTTTCATCAGATGCGGCATGGGTATGAGTTCCGCGTTCAGCCACGGTTGTAAAGTAAAACCCCACTCTGCAACAAATTGTGCCTGACCTTCCGCTTCAGCCTCCCAATATGCCGTTTTACTTTGGAACAAATAGATTCGATTCGCCAACTCCGAAAACCATTGGCATAAGGCAAGATCCGCCTTTGTATAGAGATGGAGTCCAGGATAACCGTCCTCATCCGTCCTCAATTCCACACGATAAATGAAAGGCAACCGACGTAATTCTTCTCGTAAACATCGCGATGCCATCTCCGGCGTGTCAATCTCTGGATAGTGGTCCTCCCTATCGGTTATTAAATCCGTTATGGAATCAATGAATCGTTGCCATATCTGCAAACGACGCGCCTCTTCTTGGTGACAAGCAAAGAGATTTAAATGAACCCCGATAATGACAACAGGACCCCCGGATCGGAAGAGCTCTTCTGCCCCCGCTTGCTGGTATAGCCGGTGGATGGCATCGGTAGAAGTGTCGCCCTCCTGGCGAATGCCGGGTCCTGTTTCCACAGCGGCGGTATTATCTAACCGCGCGAGAAAAGTAGTAAGGAACTCCAAAGCAGCGCGCGGATCACCAGTAGGTTTTATATGAATCCACCCGCCAAATGGATCCCATCCACGAGCCTTCCATGCCTTCTGGTTTGGATGCCCACTGCAAGAACAGGTCGTTCGGATGTGAGGTGATTCATTCAGTAAAACAACAAGCGAACGAATCTCTAAGTCAATCTCTTCAAGTGGCGGAAGTTTTGCCTGAACAGGTGGACGGTTTAATGCCGGTGGCACTTTAGGCAGCGATTTTTTACTCTCAGGCTTTCTGTTAAACAATTGCTCGTTATTATACCTGATGGATGTATTGCGAGCAATCGTGTGTACCCATTTCTGAAAGGACCCGACGAAGCGATAATTATGTAACTGCGTCAGTATTTTCTGACGTACTTCCTCCTGGAGTGCTTGAGGCAGCGTTTGAGACTCAATTATTGATTTTATTCGGTCGTCTAATATTTTCACTGCTTCACAATCACCGCCTTTTACCGCGGCTACTACTAAGCGTTCATCCGAAACCCGTGACATCATCAAACCTCCATCTTCTGTCTAATCTCTATTCCCTTAGATGTTATGAGTATTAAGTTTCTTCCGCCGCTTCGGTCAACACAATAGTGTTATTTTTCCCTCCGTCTACACAAACATTATGCCTCAAATTGAGACGCAAGTCAATCTGTTGAAAAAAATCGAAATATTAGCAGTTAGATTCCTCATGAAATCATACAAGCGTATTCCAATTTTTGTCAGTTTAACTCGATTGGCACGAATTTTGCTACTATATTTAGTGTAGATACTCGTTGTGTTCATGGAAACGTAGTCAAAGTATACGCCACCGCTGTGTTGGGCACGATTTACCGACGGGAAATTAGCAGACAGGTGTTTAAATTATGAACAAGGCTATCCAGTTTTTGAACAAATCTATATTTTTATCCATCTGCGTTCATCTGATAGGTGCTGCGATCGCATCGCTGTCTATCGTTGGAGGTCCAGATAAATACGGCGATACTATCGTTGCTGAGTTTGTCTCACTCCCAAAGACGAAACCGGTGCTCACACCTCGTCGGCTCAAGATGCCGGAATTAATGCAGCCGGATACGCTTCGTTCACAGCCGCCACGTATCCAACCGATTGCAAAAATCACGCACGTCTCACAAAACGAGCTGCAATTCGCTGTTGATACGCTCCCAGTTTCCGTTGTCCACGAGACAACCTCTACGGAAATTAGTACTGGAAGTGAAAATGCACTCCAGTACCGCTTACATCCACGTCCAACGGAGCGCGGTTCACAACCGACACACTTCACCCCTAAACGGGTACCACGACCAGAATGGACACCGACATCAACAGCTATTGCGGGTGTGCATACCACAGAACTTCCACCAGTTTCGGTAGATTGGAACGAACCTACGCAAAACGCTCGATTCTTTCGCAAAGTGGACCCTATATATCCGGAGTCTGCTCGCCTTTCTCACAAACAGGGTCTCGTTGTGATCGAAGCGACAATAGGTGTAGATGGCGTAGCCAGAAACATCAAAGTTGTTAAAGTGACCGAAATTAGTGGGTTAGGGTGTGAAGAAGCGGCAATCACGGCACTCAAAGCGTCCCAATTCGTGCCAGCGAAACGGGGCAACGTAGTTGTCAGTCAACGTCTCCGTATTCCCTATCGTTTCAAATTTAAAAGTTAGATGCCTTATTGGTGATTTTCCACCTAACATCGCGGTTTTCGCTCGCGCCTCTCCTTAGTGTTAAGGGAAAAAAGGCTTGCACTCCCAAGGCGTTCCACGTATAATGTTTCCCACTGAATAGATAAGACTGTCGTGACCCAGAGATCGTTACCGTAGTGACCTGGCGATCGCTCTTACTGTTTCCAAGGAGATAAAGCAATATGGATGTTCGACTTGACAATAAAGTGGCTGTGATTACTGGTGGATCTACAGGAATTGGCGCAGCAACAGCGATTGAATATGCTAAAGCAGGCGCGAAGGTTGTCTTTGGTGATATTAATGAGGAAGATGCTGAAAAAACACTTAAGACGATCGTTGAAAGCGGTGGAGTCGCGAAGTTCCAACGCACGGATGTCACTGTAGAAACTGAGGTAGCGGATTTGATGAAAACTGCAGACACGGTGTTTGGTGGGATTGACGCATTGGTAACTTCAGCAGGTGTCCTGCAAGGACCAAGCGTTCGCATCGATGACTTTGAAGCGGCGACTTTTGATTCGGTTATTGATGTTAACCTCAAAGGAACCTTTTACGCACTCAAACACGCTGTACCGATAATGCAAAAAGGTGGCGGTGTTATCCTGTGTATTGCTTCAGGCGCAGGAGTTCGCGGTGGGAGTTCTTCAGTTGCTTATGCCTCCAGCAAAGGCGGGGTCAATGGGCTTGTAATGACGGTAGAAAACCAGGTCGGGTCGGGCATTCGCATGCACACCATCTGTCCCGGGGGATTAGCAACACCTCTTAAATTGGGGCAGATTGCAGAATCGGCGAAGCGGGATGGACAAGATCCAGATGCTGCTGTTGCAAATGCACGCAATTCGCTCGGTGACCCGGCTGGTGTCGCACGAATCCTTACGTTCTTAGTCTCAGATGCCGGTTCATACATGCGCGGGCAGATTTTCACAAGATAAATTAAGATGAAAAGATGTAATCGAAGTTCAGCCACAAACTTTTTGAATAACGATAGAAGAAGATGGGAAAAATAGTAGAAAAGAGTGCCCAGATACTCAAATTAGCGAGGAAGGGAATAGAGGTAAACGTTTCAACGAGGAAGTAGCCTGGAAAAGCAGTGCAGACCGTCGCACCATAGTTGAGGTACATAGCACCAATAAAATAGCCGGACTCTCGTTCAAACTTCAAATCGCACCGTGGACAGCAAGCAAACATCTTGAAATAGGTTTGAAACAGATCCCCCGCGCCACACCGCGGGCATTTCAATCGAAAACTATATCGGAGAATTTTGGCGAGGTCCCGAAGGGTTAATTGCATTTAATAGGTGTTGTTATCCCAAAAAACTTTGAAGGTCCGCAGAAGTATTTTGAAATCGTTCCATAAAGATAGGTTCTCAATGTACTCCAGATCTACAGATATACCCTCTCGGATTGTGCCTTGGCGACGGGGACTGAGCTGCCAAAGCCCGGTCATCCCTGGTCGGACGAGGTGACGCTGATTTTCCCACGCTTCATAATGTTTAGCGAGGAAAGGCATTTCCGGTCGTGGACCTACGAGGCTCATTTCCCCTTTGAGTACATTGAAAAGCTGCGGTAACTCGTCCAGGCTTGTTTTACGGAGCCATTTGCCGATCAGCGTAATGCGTTCATCGTCCGTCGAATCAGGTTTCTCTGAATAGGACGGCGTATCAACATGGAGGCTCCGAAACTTGTGCATGATAAACAGTTCGTTGTTTAATCCAACCCGCTTGTGGGAGAAAAAAACGGAACCGGACGAGGTGAGTTTAATAAGAATGGCAATTAATCCCATCAGCGGGGCAAAAATAATAATAAGGAAAAATGCAGCGATTGCATCAAACAAATGTTTGCCACGCTTTGCGTAGAAAGAGGAGAGTCGTTCCACTAGATTCCCTGTTTTTAGTATATCTTCATCATGATGCACGTTAGTTTTGCCGGCATCTGTTCCTATCCGGTCTATGCTTCTTGATAGGAATGGCATAGTCAATCCCTCTCGGCGAAATTTCTAAGGCACTTACAACCGATAAATATTAGTTCTGTTGGAGTTTCTCAAAAACATCAAGATACTGCTGTGCGATGTTTTCCCAATTGAATCGCTTTTGGATCTGTTCTGGGGCACGCTTTCGGAAATCTTCAACCTGCTCCGGGTGTTGTTCTAACATCTGAATTTTCTCTGTGAGCGATACGACGTTTTTGTCAAAGAGCACGCCATAATGTCCGCCTTCCAGGACTTCATCGTTGAAAGGCGTATTGAGTGCAAGGATGCAATTGGAAAACCCCAACGCCTTCAGAATAGAAGGGTTAATGCCGCCGAACTGATGCCCGTGAATGTAGGCAAAGCAATGATGGTGAAGTTCCTTAATGTGGTCAGAATCGTCAATATGCCCGAGAAACTTGACGTTTTCGTTGGCAATGCTTTTCAACTTCGTTAAAAATTCATTTTCGAGTTTGTTGCCTTTGTAATCAGCCCCACCGGCAATAGCAAGTTGTTTTTGACTGTTTGAAGCAACAAATGCCTCTAAAATGAGATCGGCATTGTTATCAGGTACGAGCCGACTGGCGATGAGATAATAATTCCGGGATTCAAGCCCATACGTTTCCAAGATTTCTGGGTGCTCTGACGGCTCAATGTTCGCACCATAAGCGATATAGGTTGTTTCTGCGCCTAACTCCTCAAGGTAGAGCCGTTTCATCTCAGATGCATCGGTAATCACAATTGGAAACGCCGCTGTCGCCATCTTTGCCGCCCACTTGAAGTAGGCTGCACCGATTCCTTTCCATTTTGGACGTAGCCATTCCATTCCATCAACATTGATAACAGCGGTTTTGCCTGCAACACGGAAGAACCACCCGAACGGACCGTTGCCAGCGTTCCAGGTCAGAATAACATCAGATGTGGTAACTGAAGCGTGTAGTGTTGCGAGAAAACTGTGACTGAGGGTACTGAACATTTTATGTTCTATACTTGGCAAGTAAACGAGCTTGATGCCCTTCCATTCGGCAGGCCTCTCCTTGAAAAGTGCCTTCCGGCAGTAGACAATCACTTCATGCCCGGCTGCTACCCAGCGGGGGGCTAATTCGCCCATGATCGTTTCTAACCCACTGTAGGTAGCGGGGAGCCCGCGTATGCCCAATACCCGAATTCTCATCCTTTTTTTACCTCATCCCAATCCACATTACAAATCAAATTGTGCGATTAAAGCGCAATTTGTCTATGCTCTACATTGGGTTCTACATATATATTATACTCACTTTAGGCACGAAAGTCCAATTTCTTTTTCCAACAGAAACGCTCAAGTGACGTTTCATAACCTTTGATGATTCAACGGGATTAAATCTTCATTTTTGATAGTTTTTTACCATCGGTAAAGAAACTTGGCTTCAATTTCATTCGCATTTTCGTGCACATCCCTACGATTCCCGACGTTCCGCTGCCATACGCGCGCCCACTCAGCATAAATTGAATAACTCCCTACACGACCCCCAATAACAACCCAGTTAGCCGAGACCGACAACCGATGATCACTCTGTGTAACCCCGGATAAAGGTGTCCACACATCATCTTTAGGGGCATCAGCGGGATGCTCTTTGTCAATATCGCCGGACCCGTGCCGTTCTAATTCGTAACCGAAAACCGTTTCAAGTTTATCTGTCCATCGGCGACGCATCTCCAGCCATAGGTTATCAGCATCAGAACCGATCTGATGTCCAATAGGTGTGGTAAAGTGTTTGTAGACATTTACCGGGTTTACGTGTGTATATGCATATTGATTGATAAAGGCGTACTCAGCGTGGAAATCGGTGTCTGGGATACCAAAAGGATCTGTCAGATATATGCCGCCAAGGATACCGAATTTCGTATCCCAATGCTTAAAATTCGCTGCAGGATTGCCATCATCAACCATTAGTTCGCCATAAATTTCAAAATTATCGACCGGACGAAGTCGCATATCCACACTCATAAGCACATTGTCCCCACTGCCCGGGACGCGTCCATCTGCCCGTGAAATCGGTTGCTCGTTAATCAGGTAGATATTGACCGGGTTCAAATACCCCGGCTCAAAACGGCTGCCGTAGACGACGACTTCAGAAAGACCAAAACCAAACCTATCCCAAAAATATCCCTCGACTCTGTGCCCCGAAATATACTTCTCATTGATGTCCTCCGCCATATCCTCTAATATACCGGTGAATGCCGTGAAGGTAATGGGCGAATATGTAGCTTGCAGCTTAATCATATCCATAGCGAGCGGGTTTTTGGAAACTAACAAACTGTCATGATAACCAGGTCCCCACTGAAGTGTATCTTGTCCAAGCTGCAACTCAAACCACGGTAAGTTAAATTTCAGATAACCGTTAATGGCAGTTCTATTTCTGAGGTCGCCCTCCAATTGCCTAATTTTCGTCTCGTCAGGAAAGAAATCTTCAAAAAATTCACCGTATACGAATCTATGTGCTATATCGGTCGTAAACGCGAATTTTTCCCCCACCTGTCCATAGAGATGTGGATAGATGGTGGTAACAAACATGTTTCCCTCAACAGGAGGCTCCTCCGATACATTATCGACGAGACGACTGATAAAGCGTTGTGAGCCCCTCATATCAAAGTAGAAGCCGTAGTCCTCGCCAGCATGCGTGCCAACATGTGTCATCAGATGTCGTTTGGTAGATGTACTTTCCCGTGCAGCTTCATTTGCCGCTTCTGTAGCACGTTTGGACGACGCACGATCATCCCGAAAAAAAGTGAGCAAGTCATTCAGTCGCTTCTGGTCAATGGCACTTAATGTAATTTCGCCACTCTCCTGTTTCTGTTTCACTTCTAATAGAGAAGAGACGACCTGTTTGTAAGTAAGCGGTAAAGACCCGCGCGGTATGCCCGGCAGCACTTTTTTATTAAGTAAACGATGAATAAAACGATAGGTTTCACGGTTAAAGTCAGATACATCTGGATTGAGTGGGACATTAATGAGCGAAGCAGCCTCTACCACTGGAGAAGCTATAACTAACATTGCCAAATAAACAATTAGTAGATTACGTAAAATTATCATATTTTTCGGTCCATCTTATTTGAGAATCACCATTTGGCGCGTGGCTTTAATTTGTCCTGCGTGGAGTGTATAAAAGTAGACACCGCTTGCGACACGTTCGCCAATAGAATCACGTCCATCCCAATAAGCAGCACGCGATTGAGTTCGATAGATGCCCTCGGTTTGAAAGCCAAGCGATAAATCTCGAATAGATTCCCCTTTTAAGTTATAGATATGGATGCGGACATCCGCGCCCTCTGCCAAATCATAAGGAATCCACGTCTCGGGGTTAAATGGATTCGGATAGTTCGGCAAGAGGACGGTTTTTGTGGGCACCACGGTATTAATCAGACGTTCCAAAGTAGCAATACCACGCTGGAAAATAGGAGAACCATCATGTACGAGATGTGCTTCAGTGAGCCATCGCTCTATGAAGTCAAAATGTTCTGAACTAATATCAGTGAGCACTAATGGGGCGTTAGAATTGCCAGATTCACCGAAGTGTGCAGCAACCAGAAGCAGGTCAGTGATGTCAACTTTACCATCCTTGTTCACATCAACTTTGGGATATGCCGGATTTCTTACTTCAAAACTGTTTGAAACCAAGATGAGATCCTGGATATCAACAACGCCATCGCTGTTTATATCCCACGGTACCGTTCGTGGGATAGGGATTTGTTGCTGCATACCCGGCAAAGCTTCGCGCCATCCAGCGTGAAGCCGTTCACTAAGGTGAGCGATAAGTTCCGTATTTTCTGGAAAATCCACCATATTTATGGTCTCATTTGGATCAACATCATAATCGTAAAGTTCCCGTCCGCGCTCTGCCTCATTTCCCCACTCGGTATACCGATATTGTTCAGTACGGATACTGCGCCCACGGATACGGTACCGCCAGAGGTCGCTAAAAACAGCAGTCTTCCATGGGGGAGTCTGTTGTGAAATGACAGGCATCAGACTGAGCCCCTCTAATTCTGAAGGTACTGGAAGCTCACAGGCATCACACAGCGTCGGATAGATGTCAACGAGTTCGGCGAGAGCATCTGTTTGGCTCGGCTGTTGCTCCGGAACACTAATAATTAAAGGCGAATGAGCACTCACTTCAAAAAGGGTGTTTTTGCCCCAAGTCCCATGCTCTCCGAGGTGGTATCCATGGTCACCAGCGAAAACAATAATTGTGTTTTCGTTAAGATTTAACGCGTCCAATTGCCCAAGGACACGCCCGACAAGAGCATCCGTATAACTCGTTGATGCAGCGTAAGCGCGAGTTAGTTCTAATGTTTTCGCATCAGAAACCGGCCCCGCTCCAGATGGCAGATCCTGATAGACCCTTATTTCATTCCAGTCGGTTCTCGCTATGCGTGGTGCGCCTTCTGGAGTCATAGAATCGGTGTGTATGTTAAAAGTCTGGGAATTATATAAATCGTAATATTTCTGAGGGGCGTTGTAAGGTAGATGCGGTTTGTAAAAACCGACAGCAAGAAAAAAAGGCTGACTTCGGAACTTTGCTAAAACTTCTAAAACTTCCGCCGCCTTGTCCGCTGTTTGTCCGTCCCGTAGTTCATGGTCAGCGACATCAAGAGCTTGCCACGATGGAGTTCTACTTTTGCTAAAGGGAACCCAGGGCGGTCCCCAAGAACGGACGCTCCAAGCGCGCTCATCATTTTGGAGTTCATGGATATGCAAAACCCTACCAATACATTGGGTATGATATCCGTGTGTTTTAAAATGTTGAGGAAGTGTAACAACATCCGGTAAAAGATCTCGGAAATTCGCCGAATTACTTATTACACCAGTCGTCTCAGGACGCAGACCGGTTATCATTGAAGTCCGAGAGGGATTACAGAGCGGATATTGGCAATAAGCACGTCTAAATAGGGTTCCACGCTCGGCAAGCTTATCAATGTTAGGCGTATGCATTTCTGGATAACCGTAAGACCTTAGCAAAGGACGCAAATCATCCACAACGATAAACAAGACATTATACCGTTCCGCTGCCTTTGCATTAAGGCTTGGCAACAAACCTGTTGTAAAGGCAGCAGCCCCCGTTTTAAGGCTCGTTGAAAGAAAATCGCGACGGGTCTGCCGTGAGAAATCATGTCGTCCAATAGTCGTTTTTGCCATATACTCTCCTCCGAGAAAAGACTATTTGAGAATCACCATTTGGCGTGTAGCACTACTGGTTTGTCCAGCCCGAAGTGTGTAAAAATAGATGCCGCTCGCCACTGCCTCGCCTGCCGAATTGCGTCCATCCCAATATGCAGCGCGCGATCGCGTTCGATAGGTGCCAGCTGTTTGGAATCCGAGTGATAATTGACGAACAGACTCGCCCTTTGTATTATAGATGTGGATGTAGACCTCCGCAGCCTCTGCCAAATCGTAAGGGATCCATGTCTCCGGATTAAAGGGGTTCGGATAGTTGGGTAAAAGCAAGGTCTCTGCGGGGACAACTGTATTGATTAGACCCTCTAAGGTAGCAATGCCCCGCCGAAAAATATCAGATCCATCATCGGCTAAGCGTGCCTCAGTGAGC
>JAJECN010000062.1 GCA_022821965.1 Candidatus Poribacteria bacterium | reverse complement strand
TTTGAAAGCAGAAAAAGAGGTATCCTTTCATAAACAAACCCGTGTTTTGAAAGGAACGTAAAAAAATGGACCTCCTTTTCTGCTTAGAAAGTATTCTATCGGATTTTCGGCATTTATTCAATCAACAAAACTTCGCACTTTTCCAAGCGTTTATCTTCGGGTTCATCGCTAACAGAGGCAATGGAACACTGACGGAACTTTATCAATCGAGTGCTTCGCAAACCAAGTATTGGTCATTTCCGAAGTTCCTCTCCCGGGGGAAATGGAGTGCCGATGCCGTCTCAGCACTTCTCATCAGACGTATCCAACATCTTTTTATGGAGTGGGTTTATGTCTATGATGAGACCAAGGCACTCAAGACTGGCAAAACACAATGGGGTCTGCATTTTTTCCGCAACTGCGGTTATCAAAAGCATCGCGTAAATCAATCGAAGTTTCATTACGGACACGAGTTTGGGGCGTTAGGTTTATTGTGTCAGACTGCGACACGCTGGCATCTCTTCCCCGTCTGGGTGAAACTCATTGTGCCACAGACGCTCCGCGATAAAAGTCAGGCGGTGCTGAAGCGTATCTGTTCAAAGATTCCCCCGGGACTTATTATCTTTGACCGTGGCTTCGCACGGCGAAAAGTTTTTACAATGGCACGAAGTTTCGGACATCATATCTTATGTCGTGCGAAATCTAATGCTGTTTTCTATCGTTTACCAAAACCACCAAAGCACCGCCAACGCGGGAGACCCAGAAAATACGGAGACCGTCTTGATATTCGCCGACTGCGATATAATGACACAGATATAGATACCAAAAGTTATTCGATTGCCTCAAAGATTGTGCGGACGAGGATGTGTGATGCTGATGTCCGACTCGTCATCATCCGCAAACGTCCGAAAGTCTCAAAACCGTATCGGTATTTCTGCGTCTTTACAACAGATTTGACGCTTGAGATCCCGAAAATCATCAAGCACTATCAACATAGGTGGCAGATAGAAACTGCCTTTCGAGATGCCAAAGAGCACTTCGGATTCGATACCTATCGCACCAAATCTCGCAAGAGCATCAATCGGTTCGTCCAACTCAGTTTCGTTGCAGCAAGTCTGACGAAGTTGGTATTCACGTCCGGCGATGCTCCGCAGAAGGAGATAAGTGTTGAGAAGGTCTGTCAACATCTTGGTATTCATTGGTATCGCCCTCGAAAACTCACACAGGGCTTACGGGTGGCTTATCTCCGTTCGCAAATAGCGGTCTCAACATTTTCTGCCAAGTTCAAAGAAAAAACAAACTCGCAGAATATTAATGTTCGTTTTCAAGACGATACAGCCCTGCCTTTTGACAAGGCAGCATAAGTTTACAATATCGTCCAAACTTTAGTACTATATTGACAAAAGCAAAACATAACAACTTTCTTTCAAGATTTTTGATTACTCAGAAATCTACCACTACTACACTATAAAAAATAATGGATAACATTACTGAAATTGTAAACGACTTTGGTGAAAGCATTGTTCGAGTAGATGGAGATATTCCTGTTGATTTACCAGCGAAGGATGGAGACAGGTTTCTATTTATCAGCCATGATCAGAGTTTTCTAACACACGGCTTGCACAAGTATCCTGCCAAATTTTTTCCAGAATTACCGCGTTGGCTCATTAAACGATATTCTCAAGAAAACGACTGGATTCTTGACCCATTTGCGGGGAGTGGCACCACAAATGTTGAGGCACTCCTGTTAAAACGAAACTCTGTCGGAATTGATGTCGATCCATTCTCACGTTTCATTTCAAAAGTGAAAGTAATTCCTTTGGTGGAAAAAGAACTCAAGTTAGCACAAAAAGTCCTTTTAGATGCTATTCTTGATTACAGACCGTCGCTCGTTTCGGAATCTGATCTGCCTGATTTTCCCTATAGAGATAATTGGTTCAACAAAGAAATTCTCTTAGAGTTAACCTATTTAAAACAGCAGATTCATTCACTTGATACCAATGATGCGGTTAAAGACTTTTTCAAAGTCTGCCTCTCATCTATCATTCGATCTGTCTCCAATGCCGACGACAATTGCACCCGTACAGTGATTCGGAAAAAGTTGAATAAATTGGTTAAACCTTCTGATGCCCTGAACCGATTTGCAAAAGCAGTTCTCGTCAAGGTACCGAAGATGGTAGCGTTTTCTCAAGACTACCCATCGGATATAACCGCCGATTTTCCAGACGATATGGACGCAAGGAACATTAAATACAAAACAAATTACTTTGATCTCGCGGTAACCTCCCCACCCTATGTCAATGCCGTTGACTATCCGAGAACCCACCAATTAGAGATGTATTGGTTAGGCTTTGCACAAGACTCGTTAACCGCTCTGAAAAAACAGAACGTCGGCACAGAAAGCGTTTCAGCGACTCATTACAAACTGCGACACGAAATAGGAGTACCAGAGGCTGATAAAGTCATGGCTAATATTTTTGAAGCAGATCCGAGACGGGCATTCATCGCCTTCAAATATTTAGATGACATGCGAAAAAACCTTATCGAAGTCTACAAAGTCCTGCGCGAAGGCGGCAGATACATCATTGTCGTAGGTAATAACCGTATTCGAGGTCAGTTATTTGAGAATTGGAAATATCTCATGCCAATCGCCGAAGATATTGGATTCGAGATTGAAACCTACTTCGGTTCGGAGATTATCAAGCATTTTATTAAGGTTCCCAGGGGAGAACGCATCAATACCGATTGGATCTTAGTCCTGAAAAAGAGGCAGAAGCATGGTTAATATAGAAGAGAGAGGCAGGCAGGCATCGGTTGATGGATTTGCTCATGAGCATATCGCTGCTGGAATTTTAATGAAAAGATACCAGAACGTTTCGTTGGTCGATCTACCTTTATCACCTTATGACATCATCATTGTCCTTAAAAAGGCAGATGATAGTGAGGACATAATTCGCGCGCAAGTCAAAACAGCAAAACAATCAGTACCCTTTACTGGTGGAGGTAGAGGTGGAGTTGATAGAGAGTATAAATCGGACGTTAAGACTTATACCCAGTCCACTGCAACCTCAGATGTTGTTATTGGAGTTCATCCAGCAGGCAATAACGCTTTTGAACTCTACTTTGTTCCGACGATTCTTATTGAGGAACTCAATCAGAAAAGCATTTCCATTAACAAGATCGCGGATTTGAAGGAAAATTATGATATTTTAGAAAACTGTAAAGATAGGAAAATAATAATCGACAAATGTAGAGAGTATGGAATTCTATCATCAGAATCCCGTTACCTCTTATAAAAGGATAGAAGGTAAAAAAACACCCATCACCTACTGCCCTATTCAAGGGAAGGCCATCCAACTAAAACCTGAAGAACTTATCCGTCAATACTACCGAAGAGATCCAAACTACTTTGAAGATATTACCGATATTTCTAACGCTGATCAGACTTTGGCGGATATCCTCAACGAGCGTTTTATGCTCAAGGATATCATTCTTTTTAACTTACGCAAGCACGCTAAAGACCTTCTGGAATGTGCAAAGCGAGCCGTCGAAATCGCCATTGAACAAGACGAACAAACTGCTATCAATTGGTTGGAATCTGTTTCATAGTCTCCTTGGTATTTCGGATGTGAGAACTTCGTGTGTTCTTTATGTTCCTGAAGCCAGAAGCTTCTTTTCAATTTTCTGCCATACTTCAGGTGAAACACGTCCAGATGCTTTGCACGCGAAGATAAGTTCCATTGCCTCAATATACATGACATAGCAACCTAACTCCTCGTGTGAAATATTGAGCATGTTATTGGTGATACCCAAAACCGAAAGCCATGTGTCGTGAATAGATTCCGTTGGTGGTTTAACAGATTCCCCTTCATCTGCTGCTGTGACGAATTCCCGTTGTGCCTTAAACCGCTGAACCATCCGTTGTAAATCCACACCATTGAAAATTTTCATCTGTTCCATACGCTCAACAACCGCTATTCGATTGTCCAATTCTCTGCTGAACTGATCTCCGAACTTAGAAAATCTAGGAGGATAGAAATTAGAATTCATACGGTAAATATCTTGATAGAGGTTTGTGTAGGGATCTTTTTCGATATCGGACTTCCAGCAGAGGTCAAGGTAGAGGTCTCGGTATCGGTTGAGTCCACGGTAATTTTGTGTGGATAAAAAGTTTTGGGCGCGACCTTGGTAGAGGTCTTGGTCGAATCCTGGGCAGAGACCTTGGCCCAGGTCAAGGTAATGGTAGAATTCAAAGTCCTTGTAGTTACTCCAATCAAGTTCTAAGTCGTCATAGTCTGGGTCGTCATAGTCTGGGTCGTCATTGATAATATTGTCGACCTCTTCATAAATTTGGTTGAGCATCCATAGGGAAATGAATTGGCGGATGGCAAATAGTCGTCTGGTAATTTTGTTGTATTGATTATTTGGGCCATCTGTGATCTTTTCTGCCCATCGGAGCAGTCCTTCGAGTTCGTAGGAATCAATGTACTCAACGGCTTCCGCTTCCATTGCGAAAAGCAAACCGTCTACTTCGCGCATCAGGCCAGCGGTGAATAAGAAGACTCTTCGCCACAGCGGATGATATAAATGCTGATTCACCAGATCCTGAACTGAATCGGTTAGTAATAAGACTTTTTCCCACTGCCAATAATATAAATGCTGATTCACCGGATTCTGAATTGAAGGCGTGTCTCCTACGATGTGATTCGCCGTTAAATACTCCTGAAACGTTAGGTGAAAGAAGGTGTAGATACCGTTAGCCCTTTCAACGAAAAAGTCCTGGATCCACAAGAATTGCGTCTAAGATTCCGGAAGCATCAAATCTTGAGGATATATCGGTCCTACGCTGGTAAAATTCCTGAATCTGATTGGTGAGTTCGTCCTCACTGAAAACAAGACGGTCTGCCTTAAAATTCTCTGCTGCAATTTCAGAAAGTGGCTCCTTTACAGTCGGGATAGCCAAATACGGACTCATTGGTGGGTCTCTATGAACATGCTTCTCTGCTGTCCACTTTTTGAGAAAAATGTTAAGAATTTTTCCATACAAGATCGTTTCACTTGATGGAAAATCTTGTGAGTCTTCATAAACCTGACACAACAGCGCGAGTGATAAAGGATTCTGTGCTAATTCCTTAATTGCTTGATGCTCTGGATCATTCAATGCTTGCCAACACCGTTGGGCAGTTTTCTTCTTTTGATCGGACGCTGATGCAAACCAATTGTTGATATACGCCTGAATTTGTGAATCATCAAAATCTGCCATCTCCACTACAGCGAAATCTGTAAGTCCTCCCTTGTATGCTCCTACCCGGCAGGAAGCAATAAAGCGGTTTCGGCTATATTGATGGACGAAATCCGTAATTTTATTGATGACGTTGTTAAGGTTTGATTCCGGCACCTCGTCAAGACCATCAAAAAGTATTAACAGTTCACCCGCTTCCAACTTAGACTTTGCCCACTGCTCAGGATCTGGATGACCACATATCTTAAACTCGTCAATAATCCATGCCTCAATATCAATCGGATCCTCGGTGAATCGCTTCAGTTCAAGAAAAACTGGGATACATTGGTGCTCTAAATTCCCATCCTCTCCTTTCAGTGCTTCAAGTCCAATCTTGCGCAGAAAGGTCGATTTTCCGACACCGGGAACTCCGAGCACCATCAGATACTGTTCGTTAGTGGCAACCCTCATCCCGTCTTGGCGTTCATCTGAAGTTGAAGTGAAATACCCTCTACCTTTCTGCAGAAATACCCTTCCAATGTCTTCGGTAGAGTTATGCTTTGTTGCTTTCCTTTTAGCCAAGAACTGAGCGACTACATAAAGGTCGTCAACCGATCTCTTCTCTTCCATTCCAACGCAGAAGGCTTGGAGTTGACCGTGACGTTTCTTGTAGGGACTGTTGTAATCGTGAGAGGCGTTTTTTGAACGTTGGCGTTTATTTTTAAGGCGTTCCCAGGCTTCTTTTGAAAATTCTGAAACCGCCTTTGTTAAAATCCCGATTCCAATCTTCTCAAGCATTGCTTACCTACCTGTTTCAATTTAAATCCAATGTTAACCGAACGAAAATCTATGAAAAATAACGGATGTGCCGGTGGATTTCTATTAACAGAACTGCTCATTAGACCAAATGTGCAAAGCGAGCAGTGGAAATCGCCATTGAAAAGGATGAACAAACTGCTATTGACTGGTTGGAATCTGTTTCGCAGGTGCCAGATGCTTAGCGTGTGCATCTTCAATCACCGGAGGGTGCTTAAGCGCGTTCAACAAAGAGCTGAACGTATCCAATAATTGTGTAGCATCCTCATTAGAGAACATATTTAAAAGCGTTTCGGTATCAATACCAATTCGTTTGCAAATTTCAACAACTCCGCCTTGTGATTCTATAAAGAACCGAAGCTCCTTCAGGAAGAAGGCCAGATCGCCATCAGCATGGTATTCCTCTAAGGTCAATTGGAGATAGTCAATCGCTGCCTCCCGATCATTAGCAAGTCTTCTAATTTGATACTCGCGCCAGTTCCCCATTTCTCTCATTGATGTGTCTCCTCGATTGGTAATTATACTTCATTTTCTATTGGAAACGCAAGGTATATTTGCAATTTCGGAATTACTCAGATAATTGCTGTTGACATGATCACCGTTTTGCAATAAAATATGTTCTATACAACTTGTAAAGACATTTTGAGAACTGGAGATTGATTTGTAGAGGAGATGAAAATATAAAATGGCTAACAATATTTTTTCACCGGTAGAAACTGCTTATCCAATCGATAACGCGCACGTCAACAGTCTGGACACATATCAGACACAATACGCCGAATCCATTCAAGACCCGGAAGCGTTCTGGGCAACGGTTGCGGAACGGTTGACGTGGTATCAGAAATGGGATACGGTTAGCAATTACGACTTTGTTAACGCTGAGATTAAATGGTTTGAGGGTGGCACACTAAACGCTTGCTATAACTGCCTCGATCGACATGTAGAAGCTGGACACGGTGATGCAACCGCTATTATTTGGGAGGGAAATGACCCATCCGAAGATAAGACGTTCAGTTTCAGCGAACTCCTCGCCGAAGTCAAAAAGTTTGCAAATGTGTTAAAAGCGCAAGGCATTGAAAAAGGTGATCGTGTCTGCATTTATCTACAGATGGTCCCAGAGCTGGCGATTGCAATGCTGGCGTGTGCCAGGATCGGTGCTGTTCACTCCATCGTCTTCGGTGCTTTTTCAGCCGAATCCCTCCGAGACAGGATTAATGACTCGGCATGTAAAATGCTTATAACACAGGACACTGCAATGCGGGGTCCGCGTAGCGATATACCGATGAAGGCAAATGCAGATGCCGCTGTGGCAGAATGCCCCTCTATTGAAAAGGTGGTCGTCGTGGAACGCACTGGAGATGCAGTCGATTTTGATGCCTCACGCGATATCTGGTGGCATGAAACGATGGCAGATGCTGACGCAGAATGCGAACCAACAGTGATGAATGCGGAAGATCCGCTCTTTATTCTGTATACCTCTGGTTCAACGGGAAAACCGAAGGGCGTTTTACATACGACTGGTGGCTATCTCGTTTATACATCTTATACGCATCAACAGGTCTTCGATTATCACGAAGGTGACGTCTATTGGTGTACCGCCGATATCGGTTGGATTACCGGACACTCTTACATTATCTATGGTCCCCTTGCCAATCGTGCGGTTAGCATCATGTTTGAAGGTGTACCAAACTATCCAGACTTCGGACGATTTTGGCAAGTCGTCGAGAAGCATAACATTAACATCTTTTACACCGCCCCAACGGCTCTACGTGCTTTGATGAAGGAGGGGGACTCATGGGTCGAGAAGTATGACAGATCTACGCTTAGGTTGCTCGGCACAGTGGGTGAACCGATTAAAGAGCCGGAGTGGTTGTGGTACTACAACATCGTCGGTGAGAAACGGTGCCCAATCGTGGATACATGGTGGCAGACCGAAACGGGTGGGATTCTAATGACTCCTCTACCTGCTGCAACACCACTGAAACCCGGTTCGGCGACGTTTCCGTTTTTCGGCATTGAGCCGGTGATATTAGATGAGGAGGGGAATGAGGTTGAAGGCAACCCAGCGACGGGTTATCTGTGTATTAAAACAGCGTGGCCCGGTATCATGCGCACTGTTTACGGGGACCATGAGCGGTTTTTAGATACCTATTTTCGTCGATTCCCGGGCTACTATATGACGGGTGATGGGGTGCTACGCGATGAAGATGGTTACTACTGGATTACAGGGCGCGTGGACGATGTTCTGAATGTTTCTGGACACCGTTTAGGGACAGCAGAGGTTGAAGGCGCAATTGGTCAACACGCGGCGGTGGCGGAAGCAGCGGTTGTTGGTTACCCACACGACATCAAGGGACAAGGTATCTACGCGTATGTTACCCTCATGACAGGTGAATCCGCATCTGACGATGTAGAAACAGGCATCAAACAGGCAGTCCGACAACAGATTGGACCTATCGCAACACCGGACAAGATCCAGTTTACACCCGCACTGCCGAAGACGAGGTCGGGTAAGATTATGCGACGTATCCTCCGCAAAATTGCTGAAGGCGACATCTCTGAACTCGGTGATACTTCAACCCTCGCCGACCCCACAGTTGTGGATGCTCTCGTAGAAGGTAGACGGTAGAATAGTTTTCAGTTGGTTTTCCTTGCAGTGAGAGTTATCAGTTAAGAGACTTCTTGTGGCAGCGTCGTATTCTGTAACTGCCACAGCATATTTCTTAACTGATAACTATTCCTTAAAGCAGTTGGGTTCGTAGTCGCGTAATTCATTGTGCATTAAATTTACAAGAAGTAGGGGTACAAATTGGCATCAGCACAGAAGATTGTAAATGAACTAAAAAAACAGGAAATCACGCACGCTGTAGGCGTTCCAGACAACGGAAGTGCCCGGATTTATGAACTTTTACGGGCAGAACCGGGAATTGAGGTTATCACGGTAACCCGCGAAGGGGAAGCATTTGCGATTGCATCAGGGTTGTACGTCGGCGGCAAAAGACCCACTATCATCATCCAAAATACCGGATTTTTAGAATCAGGCGATGCTATCCGCGGGACTGTCGTCAATATGCGGGTGCCGGTAGTGGTATTCATCGGGTATCGGGGGTATCACAACCGAGATGAAGATGGACAATGGATCGATTCTGTTGCGACCTTCCTTGAACCTACATTGAAAGCGTGGAACCTACCTTATGAAATGCTGGAAACAGACGCGGATATTCCGTGTATTCAGAGAGCATTTGAAAAGACGGCATCGACCTCACTTCCAGCAGCAGTACTACTGATTGGACATGCGACATAATACATTTCACGGGAAGCGGTAACGTTTTATTCCAATAAATAGGATTGCTTCGGACGATTTCTTCCGAGGTATGACGGTATAATTACGTTTTTATGTTGTTTTTTAAGGGGAAAATTTGTTAAAATGCCTTGTTTGTTAGATTTTATGGGGAAATTTTACTTTTTTTTAAACATTTTACTTGACAAAACGTTTTAACATAATGTATCATTAACTCTTGTGTTTATTTATTAGAATCTCATATTTAAGGAGAGGAGAACGATGGAAGCCGAGTTTTTCGGTGAAACAGCAAGTATTGAAAGTGTTGATCCTTACATGGACGCATCATATCCAGCAGATGAAACAGAGCCCTCGGAGAGTTACAAAGGAAGTGATCAGAGTGCTTTAACGAGTTGGCTTCGGAGTGTAGCTGGACACCGTCTTTTAACGCGTGAGGAAGAAGTTGAATTGGCAAAACGGATTGAAGCCGCGGAAGCCAAAGCATTAGATGAACTACTGGAAGCATCCGTGAAAGCAGATTTATTAGTTCGCGAGAAGAAAGAGCTACTGGTCAAGCAAATTGAAGCCGCGGAAGCCAAAGTATTAGATGAACTACTGGAAGCACTCGTGAAAGTAGATTTATTAGTTCGCGAGAAGAAAGAGCTACTGGCGGAACAGATTGAAGCTGGCAGATGTGAAGCACGGAAAGCACTCGTAGATGAACTACTAAAAGCACTCGTGAAAGTGAATTCATTATCCAGTAAAGAGAAAGAGTTACTGGCGAAACGGATTGAAGCCGCGGAAGGCGAAGCACGAAAAGCACGAGATGAACTCGTTCAAGCGAACCTACGACTTGTTATTTCTATTGCCGTCAAATACCAGGGGCACAACGTCCCACTTGAAGATCTGATTCAAGAGGGAAACATTGGACTGATTAAAGCAGCAAGTAAGTTCGATTACCAGAAGGGTTTTAAATTCAGTACGTACGCTATCTGGTGGATTAAACAGGCAATTATGCGTACGCTCGACAATTTCTCCCGCTCGATTCGATTGCCTTCTTACGTGGTTGCGAAGATGAATAAGTTCGATGCTGTTTATGCGACATTGTGCCAAGAACTGCAACGCGAACCACGGCGTGAGGAAATAGCGGAAGCCTTAGACCTGACAGTAAAACAGGTTGAGGAAATTTTAACGTTCAACGCTGACGCTATTTCAATGGATTTACCACTCAGCGATGAGCGCTCCGCCGCCACATTAGGTGATTTAATCGAAGACCCAACAACCAGCGGAGAAGACGGCCCGATCGCAGAAATAATTAACAAAGATCTGACCGCCCAATTTCTTAAAAGATTACCTGAGCGAGAACAGAGAGTGCTGAAAATGCGCTTTGGACTCGAAGATGGAGAACGGAAAACACTCCGCGAAATTGGTGTTGCCCTGAAAGTTACCCGAGAACGCGTCAGACAACTCGAAATAGACGCAATCAAGCGGTTGCATGACCTTTACGACGAAATGGGAGAATTTCGATCGGATCAATCTTGGGTAGGAAAAACTGCCGCATAGACACTACTTATGGAAGGCAATTATGAAGAATTTCTTGAAGAAGCTCAAGGGAGACGAAGCCCCTTTGCTTGAAGTCACAGAAACCGCACAAGAGAAGATTCAAGCAGTGATAGAAACCGAAGAGGTTGAAGTGGAGGGACTACGCATTAGTATCCAAGGCAGAACTGCCACTGCTTTCCAATACAGTCTTGGCTTAGCTACTGAAGCACAAGAAGGCGACATTGTTGTTGAATGTGAAAATTTCAACGTACTTGTCGATGCTGAAAGTGCGCCTGACCTTAAAGGTGCTGTGATTGACTATGTTGACGACCTGAATTCAAGTGGATTCAACATTGAGAATCCGAATACGCCGACGTGGGACAATCCAAAGGCACAAGAGGTACAGAAGCTCATTGATGAACGGATTAACCCAGCCGTTGCTGCACACGGTGGACAGATAGAACTCTTGAACGTCGAAGATGACGCTGTGTACATTCACATGGGAGGCGGTTGCCAAGGCTGCGGCATGGCGAATGCTACCCTCAAACACGGTATTGAAGCGATGATTCAAGAAGTCTTCCCGGAGATCAAACGTGTGATCGATACCACCGATCACGAAGCTGGAATGAATCCGTACTATTCATCAAGCAACGGATAGTAAAGAAAACAGGCGGATGATGACATCCGCCTATTTTTTTATTCCCACACTCAATCCGACACAACGTGGACACCAACGTTGTTCGCCTGCGTAATAAAACAGTTCCCACCACCCGGAAGCGTTTTTAGGAACGCCTCAGTCTCCTGTTTTAATTTATTGACATCCTCACCTATCACGCAAATCGCTGCACCCCAACTGCTAACGCCTGCCCCAAACGCGCCGCTGTCTTGTAAGAAGTCAAGCGTCAATTGTAATTCAGCACCCTGTGCGTCAATTTCCACCCGCTTCCATCCAAACGTTTGAATCTGATTTAAGGCTTTCCCAAAGCTGCGTATATCTCCCTCAACCAGGGCAGGAAGTATCTGCATCAATAGGATGTGTGAAAGTTTCTGGGCAGTCCATTCCGGTTGTGGGCAGAGGGTACGAAACAGCTCAACTTCCTCATCGCCATAAATCCGCGAGCAATTCGGTACAACAATTAACAGTGGCACTTCTGGAAACAAGTAACGGAGCAAAATTGGCGGTGGCGGAATATCACCAACGGCAGAAGAGGGGAGAAATGATGCCTTCTGTTCAGGGAAACGATGTCCACCATCAACGATGAATCCACCCGCATCGAACGCTGCAACGCCGATACCAGAAGTGCCGCCACGCCCAACAGCCGTTGCTAACTCTTGCACATCCAATCCGAGTTCATACAGCACATTGGCAGCCTGTGCGATGCCCAGAGCGAGTTGTGTCCCGGACCCGAATCCACAATGCATTGGGATTTCAGACACAAATGTCAATTTAATGCCAGGAAAAGGATAGGTCTCTTGGAGTCGCGCAATAACCCCACAAGCTCGGTCATGATAGACAGAAGATGACACCTGAATATCGGTCGCCCGTTCAGCAATGATTTGGAAATTGGGTTCATCAATCGCGAGACCAAAACCACCATCAATTCGTCCCAATACGCCGTTCAAGTCAAGCAGAGAAAAATGTAGGCGAGACGGGGTCGTAATTCTGACGTGGTGCATAGTTGTATTGGATTCGTTTAGGGTTGTAGGTGTAGTTATGAAAAAGAATGGCAAAGGTTATTTAAGGGGTGTTGCTATCTACAACAAGCTCAAGCGCACCACTACCGAAAATAACATAGTCTGTTGGAACCCTGTTTCGGTGTAACGTAGTAGCCTCAGTGTATCCGCTTTCACCGACCTGTTGTCCTGTGTTCATTACAGACATTACAGAGGTTGGTAAACTGGAGAATTCCTCGCCCTGAACTGTCAATCCTGGCTGGAGAACGAAGATCTCCAGGATAATATCTGTATTACTTTCATTGTGTTGCAAAATCTTAATGAGCTGATTAATGTTTTTCGGACGAAAGTTAAGTGGAGCACGTGAGCGTCGCCATTTCTCGTCTGCGGTTGCGTTCATTGCCAAGAGGGTAATAAGTCCGTCAGGAGCATCGTCTGGAATCGTAATTGTGCCAAGCTGCGTTATCGGTTTCTCAAAGTAGGGACGCAATGTCAATATGACCTCAACCGTCTCACCTGGACGATAGCGTTGCCGATCAACCCGAAGGCTCTCAATCACAGCGTTTCGGCGTTTCGATTCAAGCTTCAGGTTAAGATTTATCGCCTCTACTTCAACGTTTGCATAGGAATTACCGATCAATTGTAGAAGAGGTGTCCTGAGCGTTTGCCTAACCCCGGACGCGGGGAAACTTGAAGAATAAACGTTCTTAGATACAATCTCACGTGAGGTGAGTTCAGGATGCTCTTTCAAGATAAATTTGGCATCAATAGTCAGTGTATGCTCGGCAGAGGCAAAGTCAAATGCCTCAATGAGATATGCCGTTCCAAGCTCGGCGTAAAGTGGAGAAACACTGCGATGCCGAATGACCTCGTAAAACAGATCATGTCGTTTCCCATCGCTCGTTTCCATATTGAGTGTTATGGGGATGTAACTCGGATGCTCTCCGATGTTGCCAGCGATAGCCGCATCTCTATCCTGCACTAAGGTGCCGATCGCTTGTGTAGCGGAAGCAACTTTGTAAGACCTATACCGAGCTGGTACGATATGATGGACATAGCCACCCGAGGCGGGTAGATTGATATGCCCTTCATCGTTTCTCGCGTGCCCATAAGCAATGAATTGGTCACCATCAATATAAGTGATAGTTCCAAAACCGAAAGCATCATAATCACCACGGGCGGACGCGACACCAACTGTTTGTCCCGCTTCAAGTGGAGTCTTCTTGATAGGACTCCCTCCACCAGCTGCTTCTAAAGGTATTAGATTCAGCCTATCAAAAAGCGGTTTGTAGAAACGCATCGCTTCTGAATCAATTCCGGGAAGCGTAATAGGAATAGCAAGCCTATCCGAGTCTTTAAACGTAGGAATGTCTTGTCTTCGCGACTGTCCTTCTATATTCTTATCAAAGGAATGTTGTCCGTGCCCGTCACTAATCCGAGTGAAGAAGGAAGGAACAGTATCAATACCCTCCGTCGCAATCCCTGTATCAAGTTGAAAAATCTGGGTTCCTTGATAAGCCAAATTAGGATGCATGCCACGCTCAGTAACCTCTACCATTAATTCAATAGGCGTTATTCCAAAAATATTGCCATACCTGCGCTGATCTCGATGGCTCCGAGCGAGTGCGCCAACAAGCCGTCCGTCAATATAAACAGGACTCCCACTCATCCCACCAGCAGAACCGGTTCGCTTAAAGTTCTCACTAAGTCCCTTTGCCCAGATGATATGCTGACGCGGGTAACGGTTGTGCTGAATACTCACAACCTCAAAATCAAACGGCTCAACAGTCACCCCAGAAAAGACGGTGTAACCTTTCCCTTTCATGCCAAGTTTTACTTCAGACAAAGGCATGAACTTCGCTGCGTTCCACTTAATCTGTGCTTGGACATGACAGATGGCAACACAGAACACAACAAGGCTAAAAAGGGAACTCTTTTTCATACAGGTTTCTCCTCAATTAGTCAGCGGCAACTTCTCCGTTTCCATTTTGCCTAACATCTCGCTCGATCAAACCGTCACGAATGTGGAGGACACGTTTGGCGTGTTCAGCGACTTCAGCCTCGTGTGTCACCATGATGATGGTATTCCCTTCCTCGTTCAGGCGGTTGAAAATTGCCATGATTTCGGTACCGGAACGCGTATCCAAGTTCCCTGTAGGTTCATCAGCGAAGATCATTGAAGGCTTATTGACCAAAGCACGGGCAATTGCGACACGCTGAATCTGTCCACCAGACAACTCGGTCGATTTGTGATCAACCCGGTCTGCTAAACCGACAGCTTCCAAAGATTCAAAGGCACGGCGTTTCCGCTCTTTTCTCCCTAAGCCAGAGTAAATAAGCGGTAATTCAACATTGTTGAGCGCACTGGTTCGTGGTAGTAGGTTGAACGATTGGAATACAAATCCGATCTTCTTATTCCGAATGTCCGCCAGACGATTATCAGAAAGTTTTCCGACTTCTTCACCTTCAAGGTAGTACTCACCCGATGTCGGTGTCGCGAGACATCCGAGAATATCCATCATCGTTGATTTACCGGAACCGGAAGGTCCCATAATCGCGATGAATTCACCTTGTGTTATGCTGAAACTCACACCTCGTAAGGCATGCACCTGCACATCGCCCATTTGATAGACTTTCGTCAGATCTTTTACATCAATTAACACAACGTTTCCTCCTTAGCGTTTATATTATGAAAACAAACAATAGACAAGAAAACAGAACTTAGCACGTTTATGCTAACAATGCTGCACCTTTTAGTTTTCCTCTTCTTCCGTATTTCCCTGTTCCTTTGCTAACTCCTGCATAGAGGGCACAAAAACGCGGTCCCCTTCCTTCAAACCCCCCGTAATTTGAAAGTGGGTATTGTTCCGTTGCCCAATTGTAATGTGAGTTTTGACCCCTTTTTTCCCATCTTTATTCTTACTCGCTTCACCCGTATCCAGCATGACAAAGTACTGTCGTTCGCTACTCACTGCAGCTTCTATATCGCGAAGCACCTCTTGCCCGGAGACAACAATAGAAATCTGCGTTGGTCCGGTCCGTAAGCCCTTCTGCTCACCCTCAAGTAGAATTTCAAGATTACCACGACTCTCCTCCGACGTTTTTTGACCAACACGTCCCGTGAACTCCTTTCCGATCGGATTTCGGATTTTGAGTTCCTGACCCTCCTGAAATTGTCCGAGATCTGCCGGATCTACTTTCGCCTTAACAGTGAAAACCTTTGGACTCAGCACAGCAGGTATTGGAAGTTGAAGGATATCGGACTCTTCAAACACGATGATGTCAACATCAGCGGACATACCCGGTAGTAGTTCCGGGGGTGAACCGATGACCTCTACATCCACCTCAAAGGTAATGACGGAACTTTGGTTCTGGGGACCGCGCGGTGTCGCGCTCGGTGAAATCTCGCTCACTCTACCGAGAAAGACACGACCCGGATAACTATCAACGGTAATTTCAGCGCGTTGTCCTTCGTCTATTTTCCCGATTTCGACCTGATTAATTTGCGTTCTCACAATCATTTGGTCAAGGTCAGCAATACGCATGATCGCCTCACCCCGTGAAAACGCCGAACGACCGGAGGTGATAATTTCACCCTCCTCTACAATAATACGCGTAATCGTGCCAGACATTGGAGCCCTTACTGTTGTCCAGTCAAAGCGCTCTTGTTGAGACTTGAGTTGACTTTCCGCTTGGAGTAGACTCGCCTCGGCACCCACCTTCGCATGTCTGGTGAGTTCCTTCTCTTCCTCAGTCGTCTCTTCTAACTGCCGGAGACGCGTACGAGCGTTCTCTAATTCTGCCTCCAACTGCTTTTTTCGTGCTTCTTCCGATTCTTTAAGAGTTTCCACATTTGTTTTATTCAGCTCAACGGTTGATTCACTGCTTTGAATCGCTTCTGTCCGGACATTAATATTTTCTTCCTGAGATTTAATAGTTTCCTTTTGCGATTCAACCTCTTTCTCTGCATTGTCATATTGGGATCTTGCACCGGCAAGCTGGGTTCGTGACTCTTCCAACGTCCGTTGTGAGACTAACTTCTTATCAAATAGTTCTTTATTTCGATTGTACTCTGCCTCAGCGGTCTCAAGTGTTACCTTCGCTGATCCAACACTCGTTTCCGCGCGATCAAGCATCAGTTTTGCTTGTGCTAAAGCGATCTCTGCCTGTTTTAATCCAATCCGGTCGCGATTGAGGTCAATTTGTGTAGTTGCGACCCGCGTTTCTGCCTCGGTAATCCGTTGCTGTGTTGTTGCGACAAATGAATCCAAAGTCGCTTGTGCAACAGCGACGGAATTGCGTGCCTGCGCGAGACTACTCTCCTGCTGCTTCTCAGTGATTTGAATTTGGAGCTCTGCCTGTTGAAGTTGGGCTTTTCGAGCATCGCGATTGGCTTCCGCTTGTTTTCTTTGTTCCAGAATTTGCTCCTCATCAATTCGCAGCAAGGGATCTCCTAATTTAACCGGGTCTGCCTCATCAACGAAAATCTCAACAATCTCGCCCTCTACGTTTGAGCGGACATCCACTTCCAAGAATGAGCGCAGGTTACCGGACTCACGTACACGGACCAGGAATTCGCCACGACGGACCACCTCCTGTTTCTCCTCGGCTTCCTTCTTGTTTTGACCGAAACTGAGGTTCATCCGGGTGGCACCAATCGCACCAACAGCGATAACGACTACGGCGATTGCCCCGATGATAATCCACTTTTTCCGATTTTTCATGGTTACTGTAACACTCCCATTGCATCCTGTAAACGCGTTTGTGCAATTTTGTAATCGTAGAACGTATTCACTTCATTCGTCAATGCTTGCGCGTAACTGGTTTGGGCATCAAGGAGTTCAAGCAGGATTGCTTTGTCAACATCAAAACGCCCTTGAATGACTTCCAAACTGAGTTGCGCATTGACGACCTGTGTTTTGGAAATATCAACAGATTCTTCACTACGCTTGAGATTTAGATAAGATTGGCGAACATCTAAGGCGACGGAGCGCTCCAAGTCACTTGCATTTTCACGGGCTTGCTCCAATTGCATCGTCAACTCTTTGACACGATTCCCCAAAATACCACCATCAAAAAGCGTAAAATTGAGTGACACACCAGCACTCCAACTTCGGAAATCGGAGAAATTCTCACGCTCGCGGAGGTAATCGTCAAGATTCACGTTGTAGTCAACATCGGCGTTCAACCGGGGCCAGCGCTGTAATTTGGAGAGCGTCAACGACCATTCCTGTGACCTCAATTGCGCTTCCGTCTCCCTAAATTCTGGACGATTGTCCAGAGCTGTTTGGATGGCTTCCTCAACCGGTATTTCTATTCTTTCAATAGTGCCACGCTGTTGATATAACTGAAATGACTCATCCTCTGTAACGGTAATTAACACGCCCGGATCCAAACCAAGGAGTCTCGGTAATCGGGCTTTTGCTACTTGCAGGGAATTTTGGTTCTGTAGGAGTGCTAATCTATTATTCCCCTCTTGCAACTCCGCAGTTGCTACATCCGCTGGAATGAGTGAACCTGCCTCTACAAAATCCTTAGTGCGCTGTGTGTTCTCCTGTGCCCTCGCCAAATTCTGCTCACTGACTTCAACGAGTGCTTGAAACTGAAGGACATCATAGTAGGCTTCAGTAATTTGTAAAATTAGGCTCTGTTTAATTCCCTCATTGCGGCTGACAGTGGCACTCAGTGATTCCTTCGCCTGTGCAAAACCACCTTCACGCTGCCCATTGTCCCAAATGGTATATTGTGCGCCTAATCCTAAGTTGTAATTTTCGGGTTCAAAGCCGAAATCAATGCGGTCAGAAAAATCGTAATTGCCATTTGAAAAAATACGTGGAAAGTAGTCAGCGCGCGAGGTTTTTACTCGAAGCTCTTGTATGGCGAGATTTAACCGAGCGTTTCGCATACTCGTCGATTTTTCCAAACCTATCTGAATACATTGTTCAAGTGTCAAAGGCTGCGATAAATCAACCTCACCCATAGGTTGTTGGGCACTGACACAAAAAACGACCGCAAACTGAACAATAAGGATCGCTTTTAACAGCAGGCTTTGGTGCCCCGCACGCCGCGTCTGTTCTAAGAGCAGGTTCTGGAAACCCGTGAGTTTTGACAAAACAGTGAACTTAATCTTCCCGTGAATCATTAACATCTCCTTGTCCATTTCGACGCTTATATATGTGCTTTCATGAAGTTTAAGAATTTAAAACCGCATGCTTTAATGCAAGACATATTTCTAATTTTTTTAACAGCAAATTTTAACTTACGAGTCCCGTCAAAAAGACCTTATCTATAATATTTTGACGCAACTTTTCATTAAAAGTTTAGACATTTTAATATCGAAAGAGGTTCTTTTTTCTTGCAATCGTCTCGATTTTCTGTTAGACTAATACGTTAGAATGTTTTTGAAACGCAATTCTCGGAATAAAAATATGTCACAGCGGAATCTTATTTTTCTCCTTATCCTTACTTGTGTTGTATTGGTCATCGGTGCGTTAACCCCAGCGTTCCCGGTTGATTCCGTTACCCATTGGCTAATTGTGGACGCGACACCGGAGGCACGTGTGCGCGAACAAGTGAACGCGCTTACTGAACTCCTAACCACACGCGGACAGGTGCCAAGCGAGCAGATCCATCGTATTGAAGGCGATAGCGTGACACCTGACGAAATCCACGCCATGCTTCAAGAAGTCGGAAGGCAAATAGGGAGTCAGGATACGTTGATCCTTCTCTACCACGGAATGGTCACCAAACCGAGGGGTATGAACACAATGCACCTGCTAACTTCAGAGGCTGAGCAGGGGATCCAAGATGTTACCCTTAACCAGTGGCTGAGAGAGATTGAAAGAAAAGACACCATTGTTATTGTTGACGGTTACACAGCGGATACAAACTTAAGTGCCTACTACGCGAACCGTGAGATACTCGGAACCGCTGCACTAAACGTAATCCAGTCGGCAGAGACAGTCGATGCCACAGCACTCCTTCAGCAACTCCATGACGCTCTCGCCACAGATACGACCGACACAAACGATAATCGGCAGTTGAGCATCATCGAAAGTTACGAATTATTGCGGGAGAATCCCAATTTTATGGACGGAATTCTTGCCCCCACAGGTGATGTTGAAGCTGCGCTGCTTAAATTGAGCCCGGCACTTAAAATTGAGACGTTTCCCGAAGGCGCAGAAATTTCCATCAACGATGTAGAAGTCGGAAACACACCTAAACTCATCACGGAGAATCTGAAACAGGGTACCTCTACAGTATCTGTGAAGAAAACAGGGTACCTTATCCCAGCACCGAAGACTGTTGAATTGCAGTTAGTCCTTGGGGAGTCCGCCTATATCGGTTGGGCACTTGAGCCCATTGCTCTTTACGGCAGTGTTGCCGGAGTCGCCGGTGAACCCATTGATGGTACTGTCGTTTGGATTGAGGGTACAACACATCAACAGACTGTCAAAGCAGATGGCACCTATCGCTTTGACGAGTGGAAAGATTCGGGTTTACTGAAACTTGGTGAGACCTACACACTCGCTGTAAAACAGGGTGATCTGAATTATGGATCGGCGACTTTCACATTTGATGGCTATACCGACATCTTACAACCGCTGAAACTCATTAAACGGACGTGGTTTGAAGTCTCACAAATTGAATTTGACCGACAGAACCATCAAGGGGCTGTCACCGCTTTTCAGAACGGGATCGAACTCACGCCAGATTTTCCGCAAATGTCTCCCGACCTGACAGTCCTACTCCTCAGCTCTTTTGCCGATGCTCTGGAAAAACAGGACGTTCAAGATGTCACTTATCTGGTTGTTACAGCGAAACTTGCGGAGCAACACGGACAACCTAATCTCGCAAAACGGTATTGGGAAGAGGTGAAAGCGAAAGCGCAAAAAGGAAGCACTGCTGCTGAGCTCGCAAGCAAACGCCTGTGGCAACTGAATCGTGGTCGCTATCTTCTCAACATCGGTCTTATCGTGTTGTTAGTCGTGCTACTTGCATCGGGCGCATGGACGTTTTACAGATACCAGAAATCCAAGCGTACCGCGTCGGAAAACTGAAATTGTCAGAAATAGTCGCGCTTGGTGATAACGGCATACGACTCAAAGGCTACATATTCGATAAAAGTTCCTCCAATACCACCGTGGCATACCCACCCGCAGGCAGCGTGAAACTAAGACGCACCCCCGTACCATCAACAGCAGAGACTTCGTGCAACTGCATCGGCATTCGCAAAGGTCTACGTGTTCCCGGTAACCGAATACCGACAACCTTACGAAAGTCTTTAAGGTGAACCCGTTCATCAGCAAGGAGCGATGTTTCCAACGTGAGCACATCGCCAGCCGGTAGGCGCATCTTATATCCGAAGATCGGACCCGATGGGCTGATTTCAAAGGCATCCGCCCGCGGTTGCTCAACGACAGCATCCCTAACAAGAAAGGGGGCACCGTTATCATGTTTCACAGCAATATCACCGTCAAGGAGTTTGCCTAAATCGGGTGCTCGCCGCTCCAAGACGCGGTTAAAGAGATACGCCTGATACGCCGACAAAAACAGCTTCCGCAGCCGATGCGGAATAGAGGACACCACTCTTTCGACGGGTTTCCGTGCCAATTCCCTTTGCATCCGCCGTGCCACATTATCAACTTGTAGCGTTTCATCTGTAATCATGTAACGGACAACCGTCTCCCACTCCGCCTTCACCAATGCCCTCCCAATCAGATGTGAATCGTTTTTATTTCCAAACCGTTGCGCGCCGAAACGATTCGGTACACCTACAGTCGCCAATCGTGTCATTATCCTTTCGACAAAAGACGGTGTGTTATGTGGAATATCGCGGAGGGTTATCTCAAACCGATTGCCGCGAAGGTGCCCCACTCGCAATTTATGCGTGTGCTGTTCCGCCCATAGGACCTCAATATCTGATTGTTGAACCTTCAGAACCCGTTCCGGTGCCACGCCTTCAACAGACAATATCTGTGTTGTGACCGCATTTTTATCTTTCAACCCTGCATAACCGAACTGCCGACTTTGCACTTGTAAGTCGCGTGCGATTCTGTTAATTGCCTCCAGCGTCGTCAAATTGCGTTTCCGAATCGCAAAAAAGGTATGCGTCCCTACCTGAGAGGGTTCATAAAGTGGCAATTCTTCAACAATAAAATCTTCGGGTTCTTTGAACATCTCGCCTGCCCTGTGAATCTTAGTCTCTACGCCATTATACCTACTACAGATCTATTTGTCAAACAGCGAAAAACGGAAATATTTCCTTGCCATCACCAATTAATTGTGGTATACTTAATACGGAAGCATCTACAAAAAGGAGGGAACAATGGCTTACATAATCTGTGAACCGTGCGTTGATGTGATGGACACCGCATGCGTCGATGTCTGTCCTGTAGACTGCATACACACCAGCGAAGGCGAAAAGCAGCTTTACATTGACCCAGATGTTTGTATCGACTGCGCAGCATGCGAACCTGCGTGTCCTGTTGACGCGATTTTCATGCAAAGTGATGTCCCCAGCCAGTGGGAATCGTATATTGAAGTCAATAGTAAATTTTTTGAGACCTTCGTTAAACCTGAAGCTGCAGATAGCGGAGCCGACGAAGCAGGAAAAACCAAACAAGGAAAACAACAAGGTATTCCAGAAGAATTTGTACAGATACCAGAACAGCCAGACTCAAGACTCCGTGCCCCGTTCAATTTGTTAGCACTACTCGGACAGCCTATCCTTGGGGCATTCTCGGCAAAGTTTAAAACAAGGCTTGAGGAGATGGCGGGCAATCCACGTGTCTTTAGTGCCGCCGTATCTACTGGCATCAACAGCCTCATCAACCTAACACTTTATCCGCTTATCCTTTTCTTCGTTGGGTTCCAAGGACAAACTCCCGACCTTTTCTCAAGTAAAGGGAACTTGATGATTTTCCTTGGGATAGTCATTGCGATCACTGAGGGTATTTACCGATTTAAAGACGAGTTCAGCGCGAGGGAAGAACAGCCACGTTACGGTGCAGCGTTCTACGGTTGGTTCTTGTCACTCGTTGCGACACCGCTGCTTATCGGTGCGCGTTCTGCTCTGGTTACAGTTCCTTCGACACAACGGACAACAGTGCCTGGAGCAGTAGATGTAGATGGTGCAATTTACGCCGATGATATAAAGGAACGATACCGACGCTACGGAATGATTAATCAGGTCTCAGAAATGGCGGACTACTATCGAATCGAAATTGAGTTCCCGCGATGGGTGCCCAATTCTTCAATGAAGGAAGCGTTCAATCTTCCCGATAGAATGCCACACTACGACTACGAAGTCCATTTAAGTTCTCCATACGCTGCCGTAGACACTACATCGACACCTGAAACCACTGTGACGGTCCAGACGCAACTTCCTGTGAATCCTAAAACAGGTGAAATGGAGGATCCGCGGTTTGAAAACGTTGTCGGACGTGCCAGTTCCTTCCCTAACGGCTTTACAAATATTTTTCCCATTCAAGCACAACCAGAGGATTTCTATACACACTATCGGAACAGGGTGCTTGAAATTATCGTTCCGAAAACAGGGACTTACAATGAACTCGGCTTGGAACCGCCAGTCCACTACGCGAAATTGAAGGGATAATGAAACTTGCAGCTATAGGCTATGATCGATAAAGAAACGCTTGTTGCTTGGGATAAGCGTTACCTCTGGCATCCGTTCACGCAGATGCAAGATTGGCTGACGGAGGATCCAGTCATCATTGAACGTGGCGAGGGGTGTTATCTCATCGATATTGATGGAAACCGATATATTGATGGCATCGCTTCCATGTGGACAAACGTTCACGGACATAATCATCCCGAATTGAACACCGTGCTCAAGGCACAGCTGGATAAAATCGCACACACCACACTACTTGGATATAGCAACATCCCTGCGATTCAACTTGCCCAAAAACTTGTGGAAATCACGCCAACTGGACTGAACAAGGTGTTCTATTCTGACAACGGTTCAACCGCTGTCGAAGTCGCCTTGAAGATGGCGTATCAGTACTGGCAACATAGGGGAGAACCACAACGCAAACTGTTTATCCATTTCGATAACGCGTACCACGGCGACACGATAGGTGCGATGAGTGTAGGCGGCATCGACAGTTTCCATACTACCTTTGATTCCCTCCTTTTCAAGGGTATCCGCGTATCCGCCCCTGAAGCCTATCGTTCCTCTCATACTATCAATGCAGCCAGTAACGACTCCAAAGTTAAAACCCATTGGCTTAATGCGGTCGAACGCGCCCTTTCCGAGCATAAGGGACAGATTGCGGGCATTGTCTTAGAGCCTCTGATTCAAGGGGCAGGTGGCATGCTTATCTCGCCGAAAGGGTTTCTAAAGGAGCTCGCTGCATTGGCAAGACGGTGGGAAACACTTCTCATCGTCGATGAAGTGATGACTGGATTTGGTCGCACGGGTAAAATGTGGGCATGCGAACATGAGGGCGTTACGCCCGACCTTCTATGTACAGCAAAAGGTCTTGCCGCGGGTTACCTTCCCCTCGCAGCGACGTTAACGACAGATGAAATCTATAACGCCTTCCTCGGTGAATATAGAGACCTCAAGACCTTCTTCCACGGTCACACCTTTACAGGAAACCCATTAGCGTGTGCCGTCGCACTGGAAAATATCTCTATTTTCGAGCGCGAGAACCTTCTCTCCAAACTTCAACCCATAATTGAACATTTCAGAAACAGACTTCAAGAATTCTACGAACTCCAGCATGTCGGTGATGTGCGTGTATGTGGACTTGCCGCTGGCGTAGAATTAATGAAAGACCCAGATACCGGTACACCTTACCCGTTTGAAGAGAAGATAGGTCTACAGGTTTGTAAAGAGGCACTCACCCGCGGAGCGATACTTCGACCGCTTGTCAACACCATCGTCTTGATGCCACCGTTGCAAATTTCAATATCAGAGTTAGATGCCCTGATGGACATCGTCTATACTTCAATTGAGACAGTCACGAAAAAATAAGAAGGGTGTTTACGATTATACTGGACGGATCCGTTCAACCCGACGGAAACACTCAAGCAAAAACACCTACGATGGAGTCTTTTCCAAAATTGACACCTATGGTGCGGTTAGGAATGCAGGTCGCGAGAAACACTCCAGCAAAAACACCCCCCTTTATCCCCCTTATCCCCCATCCCAGTAACGGGTGGGGACCCCGGGGGCAGGTGAGTACGCCGCGAAACCGCACTTACCGGACCTACGGAGAACACGGAGTTTAGAAATCACTCTTGGAATTGCCAGAGGCGGAGTGCCGTTTTGCCTAACACCCATTCGCGGTCTTCCGGTGTAAAGAAATCCATCTCATCACGAACAACCGATAAGGTCTCTGCATAACTCGCTCGACTGAGACAGACGGGCCAATCGGTGCCCCACATAATCCGCGAACCCCCGAAGGCATGATACACTTTTTTCACCTGTTCATACGTATCTGCCCACGGGTAACCCGCTTTCGATATGGACCACGTATGGCTTATCTTGACATAGACACGAGGGAATTGCGCAAGATTGAGCAGTAATTCAAGTTTTTCAGGTACCTCAGGCGAGCAGCTCGCCATGTGATCTATCACAACGTCAAGTTCTGGGTGCTGCTCTAAAAGTGGCACGAGATCCACCAATCGCTCGGCTCCAGTGAGAAGAAGCATCGGCACACCAAGGGTTTCAGCACGACGAAAGATCGGCTGCATCAAGGGTCCCGTGAACCAATCCCCCGCTTCACCAACGGACGGACTGAGCCGAACACCGTGGAAACCATCCGCCTCGACCCACCGACTGAGATGGTCTGGTGCCTCTGGATCCTCGGGGTTAATCCGACAAACGCCCATGAACTTATCGGGATACCTTTTCATTGCGTCCGCGGCGTAACGATTATCCCATCGGTAATGGATGACTTGAACGAGCACCGTTTTTTCGACACCGTTCGCCGCCATCAATTCCAGTAGCATTTCCGCTGTAGCATCTTCCGCTGGCGGATTTGTCGTTTCCGGTGCCCACGGGAATTGCGGATCGTTTTTCCAAACGTGAACGTGTGGATCGATAATTTTCATATTATTGCTCCTTCTGTTTTCTAAAAAATCCATACACGCCTAAAGGTAGACAGTAAAGTAGGATTAGAATATGTAAACTAAACCCTGTAACAGTCGCAGTCTCCACCGACGTACCGAAATGATTTAGCAACCAGACAAACGGAAATTCCGTCGTGCCGAAGTTCCCAATCGTTTGGACAGGCAACAGGTTAAAGACGTTGGTAAAAGCAAGTGCGAACAGCACCTCAACCATCGGAATATCAACACCCATTTCCGTGACGAGGTAACACTGGAATCCGAAACGGATTGCAAGACAGATTACGGAATATCCCCACACCTCTAAAAACCTTCGATTCGACTGGAACCCCGTTAACTCTTGAATCACCGTCAGCCCCTTGTTGACTGCCCACGTAAGAGGACGTTTCTGAAGACGCAAGAGTGGCACCGCACATTTTTTTGTGAGCCTTACACAAAGATTCGGGGCGATGTAGACGAAAACCATCCCGACAATCAAAACGCCCGCCATCAGAAGTGGTGTGATATACAAGACTGTTCCAGAGAATGTGTCGCGAAGCTCGGCACGCAGTAGCCATGCCGTGGCAACTACCAAACCTATTAACAGGACGAGATCCATCAAACTTGCAACCAGAAGCGACGCTATGCCCTGCGTTGCATCAACCTTCTGTCGTCGTTGCATCAGATAGACATAAGAGACATCCCCTGTCCGCATCGGAAGGATATTACCCCAAAAGGTATGCAACGCCAAGATTGGGAAGATCTGATGTATATTGCTATCAAGATTGAGTAGTGCTCGAAATCGGAGGGCTTTCGCCAAGACTAATAAACAATAACACGCAAAACCGATTAAGAGTGCCTTTATTGACAATCGGCTCAGGGTTTTTGGTATCTCTTGAATGTCAATCTCTTTTAAGAGGAAGTATGCGATGACGACCGCTAAGACTGTCGGTAAGCCGATTTTGGCAACCCGCTGGAATTGCTTTTTATTCAAAGGCACGCTCGCTATGCAAAGTAAAGTCGGAAAATATATAGACAGTTTTTCAGTAGAGGAAACCCTCACCGCCGCTGGCGAGGGTGTTTTTGCTTGGGTATTTCCCCTAGGATCCTCGCCTTCCTGCAATGTTAGAATAATCGTGAACTTTACTATAAATTATAAATGATTTTTTATCTTACAGAATTCGTATCATAATATATGCCGGAGGTTTAATTGTCAAGGAAAAGTTTAGTTTTCAGTAATCAGCAATCGGCAGTCAGTGAAGCAGGGCGCTCCTACACGAAAACGGCGCGATTCGGTAATGCTCCTACAGGAAAAAAAAGATTTGCTTTTTAGAGGGATGTCGTCTACAATATACATTATCTTAATCTTCATAGAAACGCGGTATCTATTTCGCCTCATGAAAAACGATCAAGATTCATCAAAAACATCCTCTCGGAAACAGTTCTATTTTCTGACGTTATCACATACCGTTCTTGATTCCTACGCGACACTTCTATCACATCTGCAGCCTCTCCTACTGACAAAGTTAGCCGCAGCTGGCGCACGAAACAGTTTAGCGGGGAACTTCGTCGCAATTTATAGTGTCTTTAGCTCATTCGGTCAGATTCTCTTTGGATGGCTGTCAGATCGGGTGCAGACAGTGCACTTTCTGACGATAGGTGTTGCGTTTAGCGCAATCGGTTTAAGCCTCTTGTGGCTTGCCCCATCTGCTAATATCGTATATCTGCTGTTAGCTATTGGTGGTATTGGGATTGCCGCATTCCATCCGCAGGCGACAACTTATGCTGGTGCGCTTGCATCGGAGGATCGAGGATTGGGGACCTCCATTTTTCTTACAGGCGGTAACATTGGACGCGCACTCGGTCCGTTGGTACTGATGTTCATCCCGTATCGATACGGCTTGCAATACCTCGTTTGGGAGATGATACCGGGTTTACTTGTGGCGTTACTGGTGCCAAAAGTATTGAAATTTGAGAAGCATCTTGATTTAACTGCTACCACCCGCGGAACGCCAAACGAGGAACCGAGACCGCGAGAACCTCTTTGGACTGTTGCTTCTCCACGCATGCTGCCACTCATCGTCCTTTTCATTATTGCGGCACTCCGAACCGTTACGCTAACGGGTTTAGAAACCTTCCTATCGGTCCACTTAGACGATCAAGATTACTCAGATCAAGTGCGCTCTCTTGTTATCGCGCTTTTTATTTTCGCGGGTTCTATGGGTATCATGTCAAGTGGATGGCTTATGAGTCGCATAAACACCTATGTCCTCTTATTGGTCTCGCTGCTCGGTGCTCCCCCGCTGCTCTATGCGTCGTTACACACTGACGGATTTAGTTTCCTCGCGCTCCTCTTTTTTGGCAATGTGGTCCTCACCAGTTCCATAACGATTAACATTATCTTAGCACAGATGATTCTACGCGGGCATGAAAACATTGCATCCGGCTTGATGATGGGTGCTGCATGGGGTGTCGGCGGATTATTAAATAAAATTGTGGGTGATTTGGGAGATCAATTCGGTTTGCCGATTGTATTAGACGGTCTGGTGATGCTGCCGTTGGTGCTCGCGCCGCTCCTGTTGTTACTACGTGACCAGCCGGATTTGTCCAAACCTGCGCCCCGATGATTGGGTTTTTCTCGGATTTCCTTCACGTCAAAATCCGGTTTCCGATCCGATGGGTGAGTACGCCGCAAAACCACGCACGCAAGGGGCTGCGTAAGTCCTATAGTTAAAAATGCCATAAGAGGCTCAAAAAATGCGTGCTAATCAGATCGCCGAAAAGAAGGGCGTAATCGAGCCGAAATTTTCGGAGTTGAATGCCGATCCCGCTTGTAATGCGAGCGTCGCGATAACCGACACGGAGTGCCAATGGCTTGCTAATATGATACTCTATGCCGAGATGCATCTGCCCGCCATACCGCTGCTGCCACTGGTAGGAAAAAATAAGTTCTCGATTGAAAACGCGATTGTTCGTATACGCTACCCCTACATTCCAATTCGCCGGGATAGATTCTTTGGGGGCGGATAGCGTGTTCCACGTCAGGGTTGTCTCTGAGATGTCTTGAAGGTTCATGCCAAACGTAAGACTGCCAAAATCTTCTAAACCGAAAAGTGCGTTGAAATCGGGCAAGCGGACAAGCACGCCAGCATCAAAACCGTAACCCCAACTCCCATAATTGTATGCCTCAAGATCGCTGCCGCCTACGTTCTGTGTAATCAACTTGGTATTTACACCGACCATAAATTCCGGCGGGATTGAATCCCTTCCGAAATTATCCCACCACGATTGGCTGACAACCCAACGCTTCGCAAGCGTCAGAACATAGGCGTTTTCACTGTCGTTTAGGTAGCCTGCTGGAATGAAGTCGGATTCTCGCGGTCGATTTTTCTCGAGATTTCGGCGTTGCTCGCTACTAATATTCGGATCGAACGCTGGCACGAGTGGATAGATAGGAATGTCGTCCACCCCCGCGCGAAGCCACGAGACACCAAGAGTGAGGTTCGACAACACCTGTGTCGTCCCACCGACATAGTTGAACGACCCCAATCCCGAACGCCGCGCGGCGTGCATCAAACAGAACTGATACTTGTCAGGAACGCCAGCAATACCAGCCGGATTCCAATAGGTCGCGGTAGCATCGTCAGCAATGCTAACATAGGCACCCCCTAATCCAAGGGCGCGACCGCCAACACCGTTCGTCAAAAAATCTCCAGTATAGTTTTCGGCAGCAGCAGGTAAAACAGCAAGACACCCCCATCCAATGAGTATCACTATAAAACGGATGAGATTTGCTGTATTAAGTTTTGGTTGTTGTAATTTAATCAATTGGTTTCTCTTTTTTTATTAGGTTTATTATAACAGCACACGGCGTGTATTTACGATTTTTACAATGCACGACGAACCCACAAAGTGTGCTTACTACTTTACATCGCGCACGCAACGAAATCCGACATCGCTACTCAATAGCGACGGTTTCTCCGCGAGACGATTCGCGACACGCACGCTTTTCGCGTTGAAACTCCACGATCCTCCCCGCACAATACGCTTCGCTTTGCTACGGTCAGCATTCGCAATAGCCAGTTGAACGTTTTCAGCTCCAGCAACAGGGTTATGCTGCCCCCCATTCGCATAAAACTTTCGCTGATACGTATCAAGACACCACTCGGCGACGTTCCCTGACATATCGTATAACCCGTAGCCGTTCGCCGGATACATTCCAACAGGCGTTGTCCGGACGTTATGTGTCCCGGATTTCGTATCCTTGTCGTAGTTCGCCTTGCTGGCATCAATTGTATCGCCCCACGGATAGTCTTGTGAAATCAAACCGCCTCGCGCTGCTTTCTCCCATTCGGCTTCTGTCGGCAATCGCTTACCTGCCCACTGCGCATACGCCATCGCATCGTGCCAACTGACCTCCACGACCGGATGTTGATCGGTTGGCGAGGTTCGAGAGACAAACTCCGCTAACGGGCGATGACCGGTGGCTTCAACAAACTGTTTGTATTCCCCAACCGTCACTTCATGTATGTCAATATAGAACGCATCAAGATAAACAGTATGGACAGGTTTCTCATCCCGTTCACCATCGGCACTTCCCATCTGAAATTCTCCTGCTGGAATCAGCACCATATCATCGGGTGCCTGCGCGGACAGGCTCATCGTAAAACAGAAAATGCTACAGAGTAAAACCCCTAATACGTTTTTCATAGTTATTAAACTCTGTTTAAATCGAACGCATTCCAATAGTACTGATATTCTGTGGAGGTCCACTCCTGATAGATTTCATCCCACGCCATCCGATTGAAATGGGGCAACAGCGACCCTTCGGTGACCGGCTTGGAGCATCCCTGATAGCGATAATCCACAGAGAGACGAATCTGATCTGAGGTCTGATTCGGTAGTGCCTTATGAATAACATGGCTATGAAAGAAAAGCGCATCGCCGATGCCGTAATCACCGCCAACCCAGTAGAATCCATCTGCCTCCAAAGGCTCTGTATCAACACCAACACCGCCGGCACCAAACGCTGGTTTGACTGGAAATATGCCGTTTTGATGCGATCCAGATAACACGGACAACCCACCTAAATGCATTGGACAATTACCGAGTGGTATCCATCCGGTATAGGTTTCCTCTGTCCCGCGAATATGGATAAAATCTTGATGTGCAGGCGTTGTGTATTTAGTGTTCTCCGGGAACATAATTCTTCCAATATTCCGCGGATGCACAAGTGTCTTCTCACCGAAGAGCTTATCACACACATCTATAATCGCCGGATGGTGTGCAAAGGCATGGAAGGATTCTAAACATTGGAATTCGTCTAACACGGGCCAATAACCGTCATCGCCTTCCATGAAAGGACCACCGACGCGGATCGCGTCCATCAGTTTTTCTCCACCTTCCGCCCATCCGTGTCGATGACAGATTTCCAAGAAGTCCTTGCGCACCTCATAGATAGAGTCGGCATCAATCAAGCCGCGAAAGAAAAGATAACCGTCTTGTCGCGCCTGTTCTCGGAGTTTTTCGGGTTGATCTAAGAGTCCATTTGAAACGTTAAAGGGTTGAAGTTCTGTCATAATGTGTCCCTCGCTTGCGAAAGTATCAGCATTTCAATATCGTACACGCGTTAAAGATATTATACCAACAAAACGGAGGGCGTGTCAACCGCGATGAATTAGTTATTGATTAGTTATGGGCTGTCGATTGTCTAAATCAAGATTATAGAGCAGCATTCAAGACTGCCTTTCACATTCTTCGTTGCAAACCGCGCAGGTTTTCTTTAACAAAACAGAGTTCGATGTCTCGCAAGTCCCCCTGATAAGGCGGATTTAGGGGGTTTCTTTCAAAGCAAAACATTACGAGGCAACACCCTTTAATATTTTTACCGCCAATTTCGGAAATGTGATACAATTCGGAAACCATACCAGTAAAACAGTGAAAACCTCGTGAGCGATAATTTATCATTTGAGGAGGTCCCTCATGCTTAGCATCAAACATCTCGAAGCGATTCCGTTGAACGTGCCGTTCTATCACGAACGGGTCAGCCGACACATGCACCGCGCCCTGACACACGGTGAACGGGTTCACGTTTATCGCGTCGAACTCAGCAACGGTGTCGTCGGCTACGGCGAAAACTTATCAAACGAATCGGCAAACATCGAACAAGTGATCGGACAGAATGCATTCGCCTGTATGAACGATGACAGCGTCGGATTCGGTATCCAGATGTCCCTTTTCGACGCGATTGGCAAATCCGTTGATGTCCCCGTCTATCAACTCATCGGACCCAAGGTCCGCGAAAGATGCCCTATCTCGTGGTGGGATATCGATATGCCGCCAGAGGATTGGGTTGCGGAAGTCCAAGAATCGGTGAAGCGCGGTTACACGTCCGCGAAACTCAAAGCACGTCCGTGGCGCGACATCTTCGCACAGGTGGATGCCGTCGGTGATGCTGTGCCAGCGGACTATCGGCTCGACATTGACTTCAACGGATTCCTGCGGACTGCGGATAATGCTATCCCCGTGTTGCAGCAATTAGATGAACACCCGAATGTCGCCATCTACGAAAGTCCATACTACCTCGGAACGGATGTAGAGGGTGCAGCGAGGTTGCAAGCAGCTGTCCAGAAACGAATCGTCGAGCATTTCAATGAATCGTGTCTGCATGCGCGCTGTTGTGGCGGGTTCGTTGTCGGCGGGGGCGTGAACTCGTTACGGCGGACGAACGCGCTTTGTGCTTCGTTTGAGCAACCCTACTGGCTCCAGATGGTCGGCACGGGTATTACAACGGCATACTCGGTGCATCTCGGTGCAGTGTTATCGCAAGCGGAATTACCAGCAATTACGTGTCACGAATTGTGGGAATCAGATCTGCTTGAAACACGGCTTGATGTCGTTGATGGAACGATTCAGGTTTCGGAGTCGCCGGGACTCGGTGTTGACATCAATGAGGCAGCATTGGCAGAATATCGCGTTGAGGAATCTACGCCGACACCACAGCAGTTGTTCAATCAGACGGATTATACGTGCAAGGTACATATTCCAAATGAAAGCGGTGGAGAGACAGTTCACGATTTCGACAGCGAGAGTGTCTACTACCCGGCATTCAGTGAGGGGGAGTATCCGGGGTTTGTGCCGGGGGTTTGGATGGAAGTGGTTTAGCAAATGGGTGTATGCATCTCGGATTTCATGGGATGCATACACTCGCAGCGATACTCACTATTATTCGGTATTTTCAGCAAAATAATCAGAATCTACACGTTTGATTTCGTAAGTTTTCTCTATGGAAACACCGACATCGTGGTCAATCATTAACTGAGCAAGTTGTTCGCCATCAATAAGGACAATTTTGGGATTATCACTTCCTTCTGCAGATGCTCTAGCCTTGCTGCTAAAACTCGCTGTGGTGATGATAACCCCTTTGCCTAAACCGTTTAAACGCAAAGCACCAACAAATTCGTTAATTACAGAAGGGCCTATATTACTTCCTGTTGTTAGCCGCTTGGCTTGAACACCAACCACATCGAGCCCAAGTTTGTCCAAGTAAATGATACCGTCAATTCCACCATCACCAGGACCACCTGTAATTTCTCCGGCACCTTCCCATGAACCACCATACCCCATTGCAATGAGCAGATTTACAACCAATTTCTCAAAGAAGGGAGGGGAGTTAGCTTTAATCTGCTGCAGTAAATCGTTGGCTAATTTCTCTCGACTTCTTTCATAATTTTCTTCAATCAATTTTTCGGGGTTTAGTGTATTTGCAGCAAGAGCAAGAAAGTAGGGTGTCTTTGGACCTCCCGGTTGTTTCAATTCTTCTTTTTTTAAAAGATAATTAAATGCAGGTGCGACTACGTCGTAACGAAAAACGTCAAGATACCGTTCACCTCGTTTGTTCTTTGCATTTCTCTGTTCATCAGACAGTTGAAATTTTTCCGATAATATATTCGTTGCCTCTATGATCCTAATCCCATCGGGTGGATAATCAAGTTCAAGGATAGCTTTAAGGACGACTTCATGTGCTGGTAACTCTATCTCATATTCTTCTTCTGTAATTGGGTCCTGCGCCTTTTTGATTACAGTTTCCATAAATAATCTCTCGTTTGAATTTTGAAATGTGTTAATAGTATAGCACATTCAATCCACCTGTCAAGTGAGACGTAGCGATCAGGAGATCGCTCCTATAGCGAAAAATCTTGAACACAAGACCGGCGAGGTTCCAAACCTCGCCTACTAACTTAAGAGAAAACTAATAAGATTGGGAAACTGCCCCTACCGGAACTGATACATGTTTTCTAACACTTCAAGGATGTCCGGAGCATCGGTGAGGTAGATGCTTTCCGTCCGCTCTTTGAGCTCATCTGGAATGCCGTGCAACGCTTCGGCGATGGGACCAGCGATAGCGGCAAGCGTGTCGGCATCACCACCGAGGGAGATGGCGTTACGTACCGCGTCTTCATAACTCACAGATTCCAGCGCGCACGTTATCGCTTGTGGAACAGTGCCTTGGCAGGTTACATCGAAAAAGTAGGATGGACGGATTTCGTCCACGGTCTTGGTTAGGTCGTAGCCGTATGCGGAGGCGATAACCCTGCGGATGTCGGCAGGACTCTCACCTTGAAATGCAAGCCAAATGGCGTGTGTCGTTGCTCGCGCGCCTTTTATACCCTCTGGATGATTGTGGGTAATCTCGGTTACCTTGCCGGAGGCGGAGAGTGCAGCATCCAGATTATAGCGATTCAGGAACGCTGCCGGAGAGACACGCATTGCTGCACCATTGCCATAACTGCCGTAAGGTTCGGGTGGATCGTCATAAATCCACATACCGAAGTTTCCACCGTAACCGCGACGTGGATGGCGACGGCACCACGCTTGCATCGTTTCTGAGGGTGGGAGATCGTGTAGTAGAATATCTGCAACAGCGACAGTGCAGACAGAATCATCTGTGAAACGGCAGTAGTCGCCGAAGAAAGGAAAATCCTTGGTTTTGATTGGATCTCCCTCGTAGATGGAACCAGCGATGTCGCCTATAATCGCACCTAACATGCTTTCTCCTTCAATCCTAACAACGTTCTTATTACATTATATCACACTGGACCGAATCCACCTAATTTACAAAAAGGAGCGCAGTCAGCGTTAGGAACCAACGAAAAAATGGTAGACTTTTTTAACGATGTGTTATACTATCCTTTAAGTTTGCGTGAAGCCCTCATAGACGAGAAAAAATATTTAACGTTACCGTCCGGCAAATCCCCAAAAAACAAAGAAAAGAGAACAATCAAATGAAAGCAATTTTGACGTTGGGAATTGTGTTGAGTCTGCTCATTATTTCCGCGAGTGCTCAAGTGCCTCCAATAGAACTGATAGAAGCCCCTCCGACCGAAGAACAACGCGAAGAACAGATTGAAATTTGCACACAGAATTTGATTGCGATAGGTAAATCTATTCAAGCCTACCTGAAAGTAAACGGCGATTTTCCAGAGTGGCTCTCGGATCTTTACCATCCGAGATATTTGCCGGATCCAGATATACTGATTTGCCCCGCAGATAGAGTGGGTGGCAGAGCAGTTTTTCCGCGGAACATAGACCCGAAAATGCCCGTAAGTTACGGTTACCAGTTCCCCTCTAAGCATCGAGAACGCGTGCAAGAAAACCGGGACATGTATGGAAATGTTGTTCCACTTGTCCGGTGTCGACACCACGGGAATGAAGAATTTCACTGCTTAAACTTGAACTACGCCTTTAACGTCAAGCGATCTTTCAGCATTTGGGAAGCCACTCCAGAAGACTTGTATGAGAGCCGCGAAGAAGCGATTGCCGCTATCGAAGCAGGACTACAGCAACAACCGGACAATGAACGTTTGTCCGATCACGCGTATCCAGCACTTGCGCGGCTCTATATCGAAACAGGAAAACCGGAAAAGGTTGAAGGTCTCGTTAACCTTTTCAAATCAAACATAAGCCCAAATTATCCTCGACACTATTTGACCCTGAGCACAATGCTTGAGATGCTGGAGCGGAATGAGGATATACTTCTGCTTTTTATGAGACTTGAGAAACAGGATCCAAACGATCGCGGTGTTCTTAGGAAACTCGCTGAGATTCATCAAGAATTGGGCAATACTGAATTAGCGGGGAATACCGAAAAAGGGCTGAACCTGTATCGGTGTTAGTCGGAAAGCCTGTACCTGACTTTTCCGCGACAGACCTTGATGGCAATCCGATTTCACTCCAGCAATATCGTGGCAAAGTCGTTCTGCTCGATTTCTGGGCGACATGGTCAGGACTATGTTTTCGGAAAATGCCAGACGTGAAAAGGGTTTACGATACCTATAAAGATAAAGGGTTTGACATCATCGGTATCACCCTTGACAATCACGAACCATCATTACGGCGTTACCTCAAAGAGAACGACATTTCTTGGCGGCAGGTTTATAGTGGGAAAAGGTGGCAAAGTCCCACTGCCCAGTACTATGGCATTCGCACGATCCCAACGCGTTGGCTCATTGCCAGAGATGGAACACTCATTTCACCTCACGCGAGAGGGGATGCGTTAGAAAAACTCGTAGCAGAGGCAGTGAAAGGTAAATCAACAAATTAACAAAACACTCAACTGACAAGGAGAACCAAATGAGAGCAATTTTGACTGTAGGAACCGTGTTGAGTCTGCTGGTTAGCTTCGCTTATGCAGAAGTATCAGCACCAGAACAGAGCGATAAAAACATTGAAATCTGTACCCAAAACTTGCTTGTTATCGGCAAGGCAATCCACGCCTATGAGAAAGAAAATGGTGATTTTCCAGTCTGGCTTTCAGATTTACATACGAAACACTTGGCAGATGGAAATGCGTTAATCTGTCCTTCAGATAAAGAAGGCGGCAAACCGATTTTTACGCAGAGCACAGATCCAGAAATGCCCGTGAGTTATAGTTACGAGCTTAACCCCAGGTATAGAGAGTGGAAAACTGAACAACGTAAGGTATATGGCGATGCCATGCCTCTCGTGCGTTGTCGCCATCATGCAAACGATGATTTTGAGGTTCTAAACCTGAGTTTTTCGTCAAAAGTTTACCGGTCATCCAATTTATGGGAATACAAACCGGAAGAGATATACGGAAGCGTTGAAGAAACCATTGCCACCTTGGCTGCTGGAATCCAACAGCATCCTGATAGTGAAAATCTTGTTTATTATCCTGCGCTTGTCCGCCTTTACATCCAAGTTGAACGAGAGGTAGATGCCGAGAATCTCATCAACCGGTATAAAGAGACCTTAAAACCTGACAACATCCGAGGACACTTTGTCCTTGGTGATATGCTTGAACTGATGCATCGAGATGAAGACATGCTGCAGCTTTTTACGAAACTTGAGGAACAGTCCCCGGAAAACCGTAGTGTCTTCAGAAAACTTGTCGAGATTCATGAAAGATTAGGTAACGCTGAACTGGCAAATGAATACCGCCTAAAGGCTGACCCTACGCTGGCGTTAATTGGTAAGACTGTGCCTGACTTTTCTGCCATAGATCTTGATGGGAATCCGATTTCGCTTGCGCAATACCGTGGCAAAGTCGTCCTCCTCGATTTTTGGGCTGTGTGGTGTGGTCCGTGCATCGCAGAAATGCCGACCGTCAAAGCAGTTTACAATAGTTACAAAGATGAAGGTTTCGACATTATCGGTATTAGCCTTGACACTGATGAAGATAGGCTGCGGGATTACCTCAAAGAGAACGACATTCCTTGGCGGCAGGTTTTCAGTGGAGAAGGATGGAAGAGTCCGGTCGCACAACAGTATAGTATTCGAGCGATCCCGGCACCGTGGCTTATTGATAAAGATGGCACGTTAATTACGCATCAAGCGAGAGGGGAAAAGTTAGAACGTCTGGTAGCAGAGGCACTAAAGGGTAAATCAGCAAATTAGCAAGAGTCTCAACCGAAAAGGGAGCATCAATGAAAGTAATAGCGACCATAGGAAGCGTATTGAACTCACTGATTGGCTTCGCCAATTCGGAAGTAGCAACGGAACAGAATGAGAAAAACATTGAAATCTGCACCCAAAACTTGATTACCATCGGCAAGGCGATCCAAGGCTATAAGAAAGAACACGATGATTTCCCGGACTGGCTTTCAGACCTTCATCCAAAACATTTGGCAGATGCGAACACCTTGATCTGTCCGGCGGACGAAGAGAAAGGCAAGACCATCTTTACCGTGAACACAGATCCGAAAATGCCGGTGAGTTATGGGTACCAGTTTCATCCTGAATACCGAGAGGAAAAAAGTACACAACGCGAGGTGTATGGGGATGTCATACCGCTTGTGCGTTGCCGACATCACGCGAATGAAGATTTTGATTGTTTGAACCTGAGTTTCTCTTCAAAGATTTACAAATCATCCAATGTTTGGGAATTCACACTGGAAGATCTTTACGGTAGCCACGAAGCAGCGATCACTGCTTTTGAGGGTGCCCTTGAAAGATACCCGGATGGCAAGCGTTTCCCTAACCTCTATAAACAACTTGTCCGCCTCTACACCAAAATCGGCAACAAACAAGCAGCAGAGGCGATTGTTAAGCGTTTCCAGTCAGTTATGGAACCAGACCTTCCGGGGTATCGTATATTATTCGATCTGTTTGACGAAGCGGGTCAATATGAGGACATGCTTGAGGCTTTTAAGGAGGCCGAACGACAGCATCCGGACGCAGAACCTATCCTCTGGCGACTTGCCTACATCTATAGGAAATTAGGAAATACTGAACTCGCCGATGAGTATGACCGCAAGGCTGATCCTACTTATGAATTGATTGGAAAACCAGTACCTGACTTTTCCGCAACTGACCTTGATGGCAACCCGATTTCGCTTCAAGGGTATCGTGGAAAAGTGGTCTTGCTCAATTTTTGGGGAGTGTGGTGCGGTTTCTGTACCTTGGAGCTGCCCAACATCAAAAAAGTTTACGATACTTATAAAGACGAGGGATTTGATATCATCGGTGTCAGTCTTGACACTAAAGAATCGGAACTGCACGACTACATCAAGGAAAACGACCTCCAGTGGCGGCAGGTTTTCAGTGGTAAAGCGTGGAGAGACGATCCACTTGCACAGCAGTATAATATCACGGGTGTCCCCAACCAGTGGCTTATTGATAGAAAGGGCAAATTAATCACACACAAAGCGAGAGGGGACGCGTTAGAACAACTGGTAGCAGAGGCAGTGAAGAACTAAAATGCGACTGACTTCCCTGATGCTGTGTGCTGTTTTTATTCTCTTCGGATGCGGTTCCGATGAAACTTCTGTCCCGATAAAAAGTAAACCCAACTACTTCCCAGATGCTATCGGAAGTCGTTGGGTCTACCGAAACTCGGATGGACTCGAATGGGCGCGAGAGATTAGTGGCGAGACAAACATTGAGGGAAAGGATTATCGGATCTTCACGGATATGCCACCAGTTATGATATCCGAATTCGATTTTCTGATGTCTATACACCATCGGGTTACGCCGAATCAGATTCTTACCGCAATCGGTGAAAAGGTAGAACGTCTCGTTCAAACTGAACTTCCGAAAGCAGTGCAAGCGGAATTCGCGGGTTTGGAGTTGAGTGCTGTAGTAGATCCAATCTCGTACCCCGAATTTGTGCTCCTGCAGACACCGCTGATTCCGAACCTACAATGGAATGCCCTCACTGTGAAGGTTGAGGGGAACATCATTCTGCAAAACTTAGTGCTTCTTCAGATACCTTTTGAAGTGAATATAAGCACTAAAGCGGAAGTTACCGCCGAGAGCCCACTTGAAACACCTGCTGGAAGTTTCGAGCAAGCATATCGGATAGAATATCAGACGGAAATCACACATACGCTTCTTTCAAAAGATGAAACAATACAGCATCATCTAACGGTGTGGTTCGTTCCGCATGTGGGTACTGTTAAGACTGAAAATGAACACGACACAACAGAACTAATTGAATACACCTTAGCGTCTACAGCGGAAGATTAAAAAGGTTATGGCACACGGAGTGTGCCTACTACTTTGATGAAAATCGTTATTTTAAGCGATAACAAACCCGGACATTACAAGCAATCCTTCGGCATTGTGGAAAAGATGCCTGAATGTGAAGTGAACTGGCTTGCGGTAGAATTCCGACACAAGTGGCGTGATAATCTCTTGCGCGTTTTTATGTGTATCTTTGGCGGGGCTTCCCTCTCTACGTCGCTTATTCACACGCTCCTACGGTGGAGTCTCACTTCTGATTCCTATAACGCGCTGGCACTACTTCAGACAGCCGATATTATCCTCTCAACAGGTTCGTCTGTGGCAGCTGTCAATTTACTTCTTGGCAGAATTCTGGGTGCTAAGACGGTTACGTGTCGCAGACCCTCACCGGTCGGGATTCGTCATTTCGATCTCGCGATTCTTCCAATGCTCTATTGGCATAACGCTACGTCTAAGGACAATGTCTGCCAAACAATCGGCGTGCCGAACCCTATCTCGCCAGACGCATTGGACACTGAGCGGAAACGATTAAATCATGAAATGAACCTCCCAGAGAATCTGCGTATCGGGTTCCTTATCGGTGGAGCAGATCGACACGAGACTATCACGGTTGCTGATGCTGAGCGGCTGCACAAAATTTGCGAGACAGTCGCAACGGAAATGAATACACAGATACTGGTGACGACCTCCCGCCGAACCCCATCAGATGTGGCTGCACATTTGGTTTCAACACTGAAGCATTCCGATTGGTGCTCGCTATTCATTGTGCCGGACACGCCTTCAGAACTTGAAGATCCGTATCAAGCCATCCTCGCTTTAAGCGACCTACTCATCGTTACCGCAGATAGTTTCTCAATGGTATGCGAGGCAGCAAGCAGTGGACGCAAGGTTATCGTCCTAATGCTGTCTCCCAAAAATGTCAAACTGCCGAAACGACATAAAGTTTACAAGTATATGGAACAACACGCCATGGTGAGCCGGTGCAGACTTGAGGAGTTAGCACAGCATATAGAGAGTGCGCTTACCTCACGTGTTCCGAATACCCCACTCCAAGATACAGAGACTGCAGTCCAGGCAATCCGTCAATTAGTGGCTAATTGATAATTTGAGAGAACAGTGGAACTTCTTTTAGGATTTGGTGTGACAATCCGTAAGACGTAGCAGGTAATACACATCACCGATAACCTAACTGAAGGAGACAAACAATGAAAGCCAAACATATTGTACGCATACTCACCCTCCTTATTGCTCTCGGAACAGTCGCATTTTTGGTATTGCAACCAGATGCGCAAACAGTCGAAGACCCTTGGGAAGCTTGGGTAGACGAACAGACTGACACTGTGCTAAAGTCCGCTGGAGAAATGGACGAGGCACGCCGTGCTGAAATGCGCGCCAGCATTCGGGCAAAGTTTTCGGCACTCGCTGCCGAACTGAAAAATGAGATCGCATCGCCGCCACAGACGCAGGATTATGCGATCCTGCAAACCGTTAAGGAACTGCGGGACGCTTATGACGAAGGCTACAACCGCAAACATAAGGATACCACGGTGCGTGTGTCGTACACGGTAGGGAACACTGAAATCTTTGCTTACGACGAGAACATTCCGCTCACCGAGGTTGACGCGAAATATCCGCGCGACGCATGGCTCCAGATGCTCCTTGACAAAGGGATTAAGATTAAGAACGCAAAGGCATATTGGGAATACCTATTCCTTCGGGATACCTTAGTGCATCTTGAGAGACAACCGAACGTGTGGACATCCGGACTTTTCGACATCCCAGCCACTGAAGATTGGGAAACCTATAAAGACGCATATATTGTGCGAGAAATCAGTCAGATTCAAAAAAGATTGGAAAAAGAAGGGCATCCATTCATACTCAATTATGATACAGCTTTAGAAAAGTACCGTGGTCTACTCAAGAAAGACAATGTAGATCAGTACCTGCTTCATGCTCTACCCCCGGAGTTTCCTAAGGCTCCGATCCCACCTATATTTAAGAACCTTGCAGTGCCACAGACTGTCAAAGCACTGCGGAATACCTACGACGAGAAGTATAACGAAAGGTATGCCATAACTTCTGGAAGTGTCAGCTACACACTTGAAGGCACCACAGTCTTTAAGTATAAGGTCCCACTTCCGATGAGCGAAGTAGATGCAAAATACCCGCGGGAGGAATGGCTCCAGATGCTCCTTGATAAAGGGATTACCATTGACAATTTTGAAGAGTACTGGACCTATCTATCAAAGCGTGATGAATTGGTAGAACTTGAAAAGCAGCCAGAGGTCTGGTCCGCCAGACTCTTCGGCATCGCACCCACCGAGGATTGGGAAACCTATAAGGACGCATATCTGAAGCAGATGCTTGAGAAACTCCACCATCATAGCAGGAAGGCTGCAGTGTACTTCGGCAAAGTTGACGCAGAGAAAGCACTTACTGGTGCAGAGGAGGCACTTAAGCGAGCCAAAGAGCAGCTTGAGAAGTTAGAACCGTCCAAGAAGCCTTTGCTACACGACCGTTAGGGTATGTCGAATTCGCGAGAAAAGGCGAGGTCCGCGGATCTCGCCTTTTCCATTTATAGTATTGACTAATTTTCCTCTGGCATAGAACCTTCTACAGCTGGCATGGAAGATTCTGCCACAGATTCATAATACCCGGAAGCGAAGAGGTAGCCATCGTGGCGGATTGACCACGTGCGTTTCTGTCCATTTTCACCGGTTTCGGGATTAGGCCACAAGTACTCAATCCAATGTCCGGTCCAAGTCGCCTTAGCGATCTCTGCCCCCAGAGCCGATCCATCAAGCCCCATGACATCCTTCAGGTCCGTTCCTATCAACTCCTGCATCGGTGCGTGTGCGACAAAGAGGTCGTTTGCATCCGTGATGAACACATACCACTGACCATCAACATTCATCGGGTCATTGTAGTAAGCAGCCGTGGCTTCAAGCCCTTCAAATTCATAACGGGCAATCGCCGCCAGAACGAAGTCATGTGTAAACGCCACTGGATCATCTTTTGAGGCGAGTGTTCGCGTCGCAGAATCTGGACCCCACGGTTGGTAATATCCAGAAGCAAAGAGATAGCCATCGTGGCGGATTGACCACGTGCGTTTCTGTCCTAATTTGTTAGTTTCCGGATTGGGCCACAAGTACTCGGTCCAGCGTCCTTCGGTTGTCGCCATAGCAATCTCCGCCCCTATCAGAGATCCATAAAGCCCCGGAATCTCCTTTATGTCCTTGCCGAGGAAACCCGGTGCCAATGGGTGTGCAAGATAGAGGTCGTTTTCATCGGTGATGAACACATACCACTGTCCATCAATACTTGCCGGATCGTTGTAGTGGACTATTGTTGCCTCACGACCTGCAGTTTTGTAAAGATCAACAGCAGCCTGTACAAAGGCAACTGCGAACGCCTCTGGATCATCTGTTATAGGCATTTCACTCGGTGTGACGGCATCCATTACTGGCTTCGTCACTGCTCTTTCACAACTGGTAATATTAAGGATTGCAAGCCCTATTATAAGTAACATCAACAAAGAATTTCTCAATTTTTGACTCCTTTTTAGTCAATAGAATTTAGTTCCCTTTAATTGTATACATTCATACCCCAATTGTCAAACGCGTCAATTTTTCTTGTCATTTTCTCCGCAATAGAGTAAATTCTCTGAAAAAACTCACAATGTTGCATTGAAAACAGATTTATGAACTTTCTCCCTTATGATTGGGTTGCCATCGGGTACTTAGCACTCACAGGCGTACTCATCCTGATTTTTTACAAAAATGTCGCACGCTGGTATCTCTATTTGCTCGTACGCGCACTCTGGATTGCTGGAATTATATCGCTAACGTACGTCAATGAACAGATGCCGTTTCCCTTGCAATTTTTACGAGACTGGTATCCACTGTCCACCATCGCAATTTTCTATTTCGAGATGGGAAAATTAACCCAAATGGTGTTCCAACAATATTTCGATGAAACGGTAATCCGCTGGGAAAAGCAGGTCTTTAAAGGGATGCCAAGCCTCGAACTCAGCGATCGGTTTCCATCCCTAATTCTATCGGAAATTTTACACCTCTGCTACTTTAGCTACTACATCATTGCCGTGTTTTTGGCGGCGTGGCTCTACTTCGGAGGAAGGATAGATTCGTTTCAGGAAACAGTTTTCGCTGAGACACTGACCTTTAATCTGAGTCTACTCTGCTATCCGTTTCTGCCTGCCACCGGTCCGCGCTATCTTTTTGAAAAGATTCAAGGGAAATTGTCCAAGGGCTTCTTCTTCAGACTCACACACTCAATTGTCTCAAGAGGTTCATCGAAAGGCACGGCGTTTCCGAGTTCACACGTTTCATTATCAGTGATTGTGTTGCTTTATGCACACCGTTATGATAGTACAGCCTTTCTGATTCTATTGCCAATGTGTATTGGGTTAACTCTCGGGACCGTCTACGGTAGATTCCATTATGCGATTGATGCGTTCGTCGGTGCAGTCTTGGCTGGCATCGTCTTTGGCATCACGACCACATTCCTTTAGTCTCCATGGAGAATTTTGGCATAAAAAACTTAAAGATAGCCTGCCAAGCAGTGATTTTTCCTTGACAGTTTTTTGGATAATATATAAACTTAACGCAGATAGTTGAATGCGAGTACTCTTCACAGAAGCACTTCTTTCAAACATGCGATACCTTACTGAAGAAAAAGGGAAAAATCATGAAAAAATACGTTGTACGAATTACGTTACTCTTTCTCATTTTCATAACTGTTTTTGTTGGGTGTCAGGCAATATCGAATCTCGAAATACGGAGAACGTTGGGTTTTGAAACACCAACAGAGAAATATACCGGACCCCAAACCGTTGAAGGTCTTATGGAAGCGTTTGATGCGAGATACAGTTCCCAAGCAACAAAATGGGCTACCGCTTCAGAGACACATTCTGGCAAAAAACGTCACCTTGAGTTTACATTGGAACATATAGATGCCGAATATCCTCGTGAAGAATGGCTTCAGATGCTTCTCAATAAAGGGATCACGATAGAGAATTTCAAGGATTATAGTGGATACTTAAATCTACGATCGGATATGGTACTGAAAGAATTCGACACCCAAAATGAGTGGGAAAGAGAGGATTGGGAAACCATCAAAGCGAGTTATATTGACACCCGGATATGGGAGTATCAACTCATTTCTGAAGCAAAGCAAACCAACCCAGAAGTGAAAAACTGGTTTGTGATAAGTGAAAAGGCGTTACCTAATATTCCAGGGAGAATCTACGTACAGGATACTGGATCAACGACTCATATCTGGCACTCAAGACTGTCCACAACAAAATCGGAGACTGGAGAAATACTCTCGGTTAACGGACCGGAGCTCTTTGAGGAACAGAAACTTGATCTTTTGAATACTGGAGTGGAACCAGAGGGTTGGGAAGTCGTATATTTGGATGAGAAGGGAAACCCCATCCCCAAGACAGATAACTAATTGATAAATCGGAGATTTGCATGTCCAACCAACTGGCAATTTCAGGCGGCACACCTATCCGCGACATAGAAAGCGAACCGTGGTCCTCATGGCCCCTCACAACAACTGAAGAGTGGGAGTCAAAAGTCGAACCGCTGCTTCGGGAAGTGTACTTGAGCGGTAACGAAGGCTCCGGTGGCACGATGATTGAGCATTTCGGTGAACAGTATGCCCAATATTCTGGGACGAACTATGCGTTGTTTATGCCGCACGGCACCGATTCAATCAGTGCTGCTTTAGCCGGTGCGCTGGATCTCGACGGATTTAGCGATGGCGGTGAGGTCATCGTGCCAAACTATACGTTCGTAGCGACTGCGAGCGCAGTGTTGGAACGTCGATGCACCGTGGTATTTGTGGACATTTCAGCAGAGACGTTTACGATTGATCCAGCGGAAGTTGAAGCGGCTATTGGTCCTGAAACCCGTGCGATCCTCCCCGTCCATCTCGGCGGTCATCCAGCAGATATGGGTGCATTACGAGAGATCGCCCAACACCACCAACTTGCGATTATTGAGGACTGTGCCCAAGCACACGGGGCAGAATATCAGACGAAAAAAGTTGGATCTCTCAGCGATGTCGGTGCGTTTAGTTTCCAAGCCTCGAAGAATTTGACTTCCGGTGAAGGAGGCATGGTCACAACGAATGACAAAGACATCCACGACCGAGTCTGTGCCTTTATGAACGTCGGACGTGCCCCGGGCGGTGCGAGATGGGAATATCCGCGACTCGGTTGGAACTACCGCCCTTCAGAATATCTCGCCGCGATATTGCAGGTGCGCTTGGAACTGTTGGAGGCACAAACCGACCTCCGCAACCGAAACGCTGCTTATCTCTCCAACGCTCTGGCGACAATTGAAGGCATCACACCGCCTGAACTCGCGCCATGGGTTACCAAACACGGGTATCACCTCTACTGCCTGCGGTACGATCCCAGAGGTTTCGGTGGCAAATCGCGACAGGAATTTGTGGACGCGCTCTCTGCTGAAGGCATTCCGTGTTCCATCGGCTACCGTTCCCCACTTTCACAAGAGCCGGGGATGGCACACGTCGCGGAGAAATATCCTCACCTCATCCGATCATTGCCTTGTCCAAATGCGACATTAGTCTGCGAACAGAGCGTATGGCTTTTCCAGAACCTCTTCCTTGGCTCGATAGGGGACATGGATCAGATTGTGGAAGCCATTGCTAAAATTCATCAGGCATGGCGTTAATCCTCTCCCCATATTTAGCACAAAATGTGTGAAGAATTGGGCAAATCTCGTCGGGGATTTTGATGCAATCACAAAGCAGCAAACCGCTCCTTGTCTACGATAACGCCTGTGACTTTTGTCGATACTGGATCGCTCAGTGGCAGCATATCACCGGCGACAGCATCGAGTATGCCCCGTATCAAGAGGTGGCTACGGAATTCCCAAATATACCGCTTTCAGCATTTGAGGACTCAGTCCAATTGATTCTCCAAAACGGAACAGTTTTGAGCGGAGCAGAGGCTGTCCTGCGTGCCTTGAACAATGGTTTTCTCCTCTGGTGTTATAGCCGTTTGCCCGGGTTCGCGGGTGTATCAGAGGGCGTTTACCGTTTCGTTGCACAGCACCGTCCGTTTTTCTCCGCTCTGACGCGCTGGTTTTGGGGAACGCACACTGAGAGAACGACTTTTCATCTGTCGCGATGGCTATTTCTGCGCGGACTCGGTTGTATCTACCTCATTGCCTTTTTGTCCTTGTGGGTGCAGATTCACGGGCTTGTTGGCAGCAACGGCATCCTACCAGCCGGGCAGTATTTGGAGGCTGTCCGTCAGCAAATCGGGACAGAAGGTTACTACCTCGTTCCAACACTGTTCTGGTTGAACCCGTCAGATGCCTTCCTCCACTTCTTATGCGCTGGCGGAATTCTTCTGTCTCTGGTCTTAATCGCAGGCTTCATTCCGTCATTTGCTTTAGTCAGTTTGTGGGCGTTTTATCTGTCGCTCGTAACAGTCGGACAAGTTTTTCTGAGTTTCCAATGGGATGTCCTGCTCTTGGAGGCGGGTTTTCTGGCGATCTTTTTCGCGCCACTGCACCTACGTGAAACATTTACGCGTGCGTCCCAATCCTCCACCGCATTTTTGTGGCTATTACGTTGGCTCCTGTTCCGCCTGATGTTTGCCTCCGGGTTTGTTAAACTCTCCAGTGATGAGGTGTGGCGAAACCTTACTGCCCTCAACTTTCACTATGAAACACAACCCTTGCCGACGTGGTTCGGATGGTATGCACATCAGTTACCGGAATGGTTTCACAAAGCCTCAGTTCTCGGTATGTTCGCGGCTGAGTTGGTCGTCCCGTTTCTGATCTTCGCCCCGCGACATCCGCGAACTGTGGGATGCATCGGATTGATTGCGCTACAAATACTCATCATCCTGACAGGGAACTACTGCTTTTTCAACCTGCTGACAATTGTGCTGTGCCTCTTACTCATCGATGATGTAATGTGGAAAGCACTTCTTCCGAAACGGTTCATGCCGACCATCCACACAATTGAAAAACCGCCTCGTCAATACAGACGGATCGGTATAGCGGTAGCAGCAGGGCTTCTCTTTCTACTGAGCAGCATCCGATTCGGCGGACAACTCTTTAGAGAAGCACAACTCCCAGATGTTGCATGGATCGCGCCATTTCGGAGTGTGAATACCTACGGACTTTTTGCGGATATGACGGAATCGCGCCCAGAAATTATCGTTGAGGGCAGCAACGATCGGATAACATGGAAGACTTACCAATTCCGATGGAAACCGGGAGACTTGACGGTTCCGCCTAAATGGGTTGCTCCACACCAACCACGGCTCGATTGGCAGATGTGGTTTGCTGCCCTCCAAGGCAGCTATCGCAACACACCGTGGTTTCTGAATTTCATGGGAACATTACTACAAGGCAAATCCGAGGTGCTACAGTTGTTCAAAGAAAATCCGTTTCCAGACGCACCGCCTCGTTATGTTCGCGCGACCCTTTACGATTATAGATTCACGGACCTCACGACAAAACGTTCAGAAGGCACGTGGTGGTCCCGCGAATGGAAAAGAATTTATTGCCCCGCAATTTCACTTCGATAGGAAAGCAACAGACCCACCAATGTGTTATCCAACTTCACGAATTAAACAGGAGAATTTATGCCGAGTCAATTTTTAGAGGTTGCATTAGAAGCAGCCAAAAACGCTGAGGAAATTATCACCGCTTACTACACCGGCGATACCATGAAGGTTGAAATGAAAGCCGATGAAACGCCGGTCACGCTCGCTGATAGAGGCGCGGAAAAAGCCATCCGCGAAACTATCAAGCAAGCATTTCCCAACCACGGATTCTTAGGTGAGGAATACGGAATCGAAGAAGGAGATTCACCTTATGTCTGGATTATTGATCCAATCGATGCCACAAAAAACTACATCCGTAAAATTCCGATCTTTGGTACACAGATAGCGTTAATGAAAGGCGAAGAACTCATCCTTGGCGTTTCCAATGCTCCGCTTTTGAACGAACTCCTCTACGCGGAAGCAGGCGGTGGTGCTTTCCTAAATGGCGAACCGATAACTGTTTCCAATGTGATGCACCCCGAAGACGCAATGGTATGCCACGGTGGGTTGAAGTGGTTTGTAGAGAAAGGTACCTTTCCGGGTATTTATAACCTTATCAACGATGCAGCACGCACGAGAGGATTTGGCGATTTTTACATGTATCACCTCGTGGCTTCGGCAAGAGCGGATGCCGTCGTTGAAGCAGCGATTAGCATTTGGGACATCGCCGCCATCACCGTTATTGTGCGGGAAGCCGGTGGGAAGGTAACAGATATACAAGGACAACCCATTACGAAAGAGACTGCGTCACTCATAGCAACGAATGGAGTCTTGCATAATACTGTATTAGGCTACTTTAAAGATGCCTAATCGCAGAATCAGTAATGTTTAGCAACCTACTACCAAAAGACTCGGGCAAGTTTTGTCCAATCAATTCCGGGACCAATGGAGAATAACATATCCACCCATTCTGTCGGTTCAAGTATGTAACCGAGTGAGCGAAGTGGGTCTTCATATCTACTTCCGACAGCGGTTTGCCACGCGCGCGGGGCAGAAATCGCTGCCTGCACCGATATAACAACTTCCATCGGATCTTCATCCGGCACCATTGGGTCCTGAATCAATCCTTGCGGGCGATGGACTGAGGGTTCATCCCATTTCGCATAACCAACGACGTTTGCGCCGCGACGTAAAGCGCGGTACTGCTTGATATTGTATTGATGCACCTCTTGGTACTTATCATTCCAATAAACTGGGAAATTCTGACGTGCCCATCTCTTTTTAATTTGATGCAAGATATCGAAATCATCAGGATTCACCTCTGTCCATTTGAGGTGAGAGGAAGTGGGACGTGGTGAGAGTTGCGTTCGTAACTCTCTGGTAACCTCCTGATACCCGACTTTCCAATACAACCGATAGGCTTCTGCAGTCTCTACATAAAGAATGCCGCCGCGATACCCCTTTTTCTCAAAGTATGCATTTAGGTCCTGCATCAAGCGGGTTGCGATACCTTGACGGCGCATGTCGGGTGCAACAAACATCACTGTTACCATCCCGAAATCCTGACTCCTCCCTTCAATAAACAGGTAAGTCTGTGAGCCAAATACATGTCCAACAACCCGTTCACCAAGCAGTGCTAAACGAACCCCTTCCGGTTCAAGTTCTGGACTGCTAAACTTCCCCTGGTAGTAGTCTCTGGTGATACCAAATTGTTCGTCTTGCAAAAACAACGCCAAAATCGCGTCATCGTCGCCGGGCTGCCAATGTCTGTAAGTAACCGTATTACGCATGTATCTCCTCTAATTTTTTTATCATAGATGTTATTTTTCGCTAACCATCTATCGAATTTTATTGTCAATACGCTGTTCGATGGTATCCTGTTAAGTCAATCTCCTGATCGAAAGCCAAAAACATATCAACTTGTGTTGTCCGCTCAAGTAGACAATCTAAGGCACTTAGCGAACGCTCATATTTACTTCCCTCGAAAGTCTGCCATCCGCGCGGTGTGGAGATTGCTGACTGCACCGATGTGATAACCTCCATCGGATCTCCATCTGGAACGATGGGATCACGAATTAATCCGTCTGGAGGGTGCGCTGACGGCTCATCCCATTTTGCATAACCGATAAGGTCTCCATCACGCAGTAAAACCCGATATTGCTTCATATTGAACTGATGTACGTTCCGACTTTGACCGTCCCACAAGACAGGGAAATTATGCCTTGCCCACCTTTTATTGAGTTGGTGTAAAGCCTCTAAACCCTCAAGGTCCACTTTTGTCCATTTCAGCGAAGATAAATCTTGACGTGGTGAGATCTGTGTTCGTAACTCTCTGGTAACCTCCTGATAGCCAAGACTTTGATACACTTGCGCTGCTATTTCACTATCTGTATAGAGAATGCTACCGCGATAACCTTTTCTTTGGAAATACGTATGAAGTCCCTGCATCAAACGGGTTGCGATACCTTGACGGCGCATATCTGGAGCGACACAAGCAAGGGTTACCATTCCGAATTCTTGGATCTTACCTTCAATGAAGATCGAAACTGGTTCGCCCCATACATGTCCCACGACCCTTTCGTTGAGCAATGCTAAGTGAACCGCTTCGGGGTTAAGGTGTGAGTTGTCAAATTTCCTTCGATACCTATCATCACGAACCTGTTTAAATATAGGCATTAACAATGCTAAAATAGCCTCGTCATCACCGGGCTGCCAATGTCTGTAAATGATTTTATGGTGCATACGTCTTCCTTAAATTACGAAATAGTTCACTTGTTTAATACACAAAATGGGATGCACTTTTCTTTGGGTGTGTAAATATTTTGGCAGGGGGTATTGAGTGATATGTGTTGAAAGAGAAGCGGAAAAGGGGTATCCTTTCCTAAGAACAACAAAGCCTTAACTTTTTATAGGAGAGGATACCTAATGGATATTTTATCAGTTGTC
>JAJECN010000053.1 GCA_022821965.1 Candidatus Poribacteria bacterium | reverse complement strand
AAATCCGATAGAATACTTTCTAAGCAGAAAAGGAGGTCCATTTTTTTACGTTCCTTTCAAAACACGGGTTTGTTTATGAAAGGATACCTCTTTTTCTGCTTTCAAACACCTTATTTTTTAAAATTGTCCAAACTATAGTATTAATTAAAGGAGCGAACTAATTAAAGGAGCGAACGTGTTAGGTGCGATTATAGGTAATATTGTTGGTTCCAGGTACCACAGTAAAAAGAATCAAATTAAAACTAAAGATTTTATTTTTTTTCATGATTCTTGTCGTTTTAAAATTGACTCGGTGTGTACAGCTGCAGCTGCTGATATTCTATTGAACAACCGTCATCCAGCAATAACGATGCAGGAGTGGTGCCGCCGTTACCCACACCTCGGTCGCGGAAAGTTTAGACAGTGGATTGATTCCCACTCACCTCGACCTTACAATTCTCATGGAAATGGGGGAGCAATGCGCGTTTCGCCAGCAGCTTTCCTGAACCGTGGAGATCTCGCCGCTGCCCTTTCTGCCTCCAATAAAGTAACCAAGATTACACACAACCACCCTGAGGGTATGAAAGGTGCACGGGCGACCACACATACCATCTGGCTCGCGTATCGAGGTGAAAATGTAGACAGTATCCGGGAGGTTATTGCCGCTGAATACGGTTATGACTTAACTCAAACGGTAGACGAGATTCGTTCATGGTACGCTTTTGACATGACTGCCCAAGGAACAGTTCCACAGGCAATAACATGTGCGTTGGAATCCGTCAATTTTGAGGATGGAGTGCGTAATGCTATCTCTTTAGGAGGGGATTCCGACACCGTTGCTGCCATCGCAGGCCCTATCGCTGAAGCACTACACGGTATTCCTACTAATTTCAAACGTCACGCAGAAAACCATTACCTTGATGATGCTCTGGATATTCTCGAAGTGATACGGGATATGTATCAGATTTTTGACAGCTCGGACGGCAGAATAGGACGGCGTTCTATAGGTAGTTTGATGAGATGTCCAAACTGTGATCCAAATTGGAGATTGGTTGGTATTTCCCATAGGTTTATTCACCGCTATGCCTATGGACATTACCATAACGAGTTCGCGCTTTCTCCAGACACTATGAAATATAGAATTGTGGAGCCAGATCCTCACAGAACGGGTTGGATACGCGTGGTTGAGGTTGACGGCACTGATCGTACCCTTCGGGAAATGTGTTACGATTCCGAGTCTCTTGATTCAGATTGGCGTTACCATGAACTTAGTTGTGACTGTAAAACCGTCGCTCTTCCTGACTTGAAAGCAATTCCGAACCCACTATCAGGATGAATGTGCCTATGGATGCCGCAACTGACGAACGAATTTCGACTTGAAAATTTAGTTCAAAGTTTAGTAAAGTGTAGTATAGAAATTGTTTTTAAGTTCTTCGTAAACAAAACTATCAATTACTGAAAAAGGAAACTAATGCAATTGAAAAACAAAAATTTTTCCATTTATTCGATTCTGTTTCTCGTTTCAATGTTTTATTTACCTAATACCTTTGCCCAAAACCCCACGCAGTGGGGTTTGCCCGAGGGTGTCATTGCGCGTTTCGGTAAAGGCCCCGCCACTAAAACCATAACCTTCTCACCCGATGGCACTCAGTTTGCGATCGGCTGGAAAACGGGTATTTGGATATATGATGCGGAAACCTATCAAGAGGCAGCACTGTTTACAATGGATGGGACAACTGAGATTAGAACATTTGCCTTTAGTCCTGATGGTAAGACGCTTGCCGGTAGTAATCTGAATGAAACTCGCTTATGGGATGTCGCCACGGGGCAACACAAGCAAACGTTTAATAGAGGTAGTCAAGAGACTATTACCTTCAGTTCGGATGGTCAAATGCTTGCCATTGGAAACTCGCTGTGGGATACTTCAACAGGAGGGGATTTGAAAGTGCTGCGCGAAGGCATGGCTAGGAGCTGGCGTCCGAGCCGCAGTTTCACCTTTAGCCCGGACGGTCAGACGTTCGCGGGGACTCAGAACTACAACGTTTTTCTATGGGACGTATTTACAGCACAGCTGCTGTGGCGCGAAAGCCATAAGGACCATGCCAATAGTGTTGTCTTCAGCCCGGATGGTGAGACGCTTGCCAGTGGAAGTGCGGATAATACCATTCGTTTTTGGGATGCCGCCACAGGACAGATCAAGAACATTCTTACCGATCATAGGGACGATGTTAATAGTGTCGTTTTCACTCCGGATGGTTCTACATTATTGAGTGGTAGTGAAGACAAGACGATTCGCGTGTGGGATGTTGCTACAGGTCTCCAGAAGCAAGTACTCATCGGGCACAACGCATCCATCTATAGTATCGCTTTAAGTCCGGATGGTTCTACACTTATGAGTGGGAGTGATGACAATGCAATCTATTTTTGGGATGTCGCCATAGGAGAACGTCTGAAAATACTCAGAGAGTCTGTGACAGGCGTTGATGACATCGCGTTTAGTCCAGATAATACAATAATCGCAACTGAACTTGGGAGAGATATTCTCCTATGGGATATTGCCACAGGTGTCCAGAAGCAGGTGCTCGCTGGACATACTGGCCGTGTTAATAGCATTGTCTTTAGTCCTAATGGTGCAACACTTGCAAGAATGGTGCAACACTTGCAAGTGGGAGTAATGACGCCACGGTCCGTGTGTGGGATGTCGCTACAGGTCAGATCCAAAAAATCCTTACAGAGCGTGGTGGGGATATCCGTACGGTTGCCTTCAGTCCAGATGGTGGTAGCCTTGCCGGTGCTACTTGGGGAGATATTTATCTGTGGGATGTTGCGACAGGTATTCGCAGGCAAACGTTTACAGGGAGCGACAATCGTAGTATTGCCTTCAGTCCAGATGGTGGTACGTTTGCCAGTGGGAGTGCTAACACCACAATTCGTTTATGGGATGTCACCACAGGTCTCCAGAGCCAAACATTCACAGGACATGGGGGTAGTGTCGATAGTGTTACCTTCAGTTCGGATGGCTCTGTACTTGCGAGCGGAAGTAGTGACACCACGATCCGTTTATGGAATGTTGCCACAGGGCAGCATCTGAAAACACTTGTAGGACATACACGTACTGTATCAAGCCTTTCCTTCAGTTCTAATGGTAAAATACTTACCAGTGGAAGTCCAGATGGGACCCTCCGTTTCTGGGACGCGTTCACGGGAGAACACTTGGAAACACAAGAAACACCAATACCTTCAGAGCATAGGAACAATATAGTAGGTATTTCGTTAAGCCCAGATGGTGGCACGCTTGCCAGTGGGAGTCGGGATGGTATTGTTTTTCTATGGAGCGTCACGCCGCCATCGGTTGCAGTTGAACCCGTAACACTCCCTTCAACCCAAGCAGAAGAAGATGTGAACTCAGATGGTGTTGTGAATATCCAAGATTTAGTCCTTGTTGCCTCTAACTTTGGAGAAACAGGGCAAAATGTCGCGGATGTCAACGGCGATAGTGTTGTGAATATTGAGGATCTTGTCTTGGTTGCCAGAGCAGTTGTGAACGCCGCGGGCGCGCCAACATTATTAGATCGGGATATGGAAGTCAATCTCACACGTGCAGAGATTCACCAATGGCTCCAGGAAGCAAGACAGGCTGACTTAACTGATCCTACTTTCCAACGCGGCATTGTGGTGCTGGAGCGACTCCTCACAATGCTAACGCCAAAAGAGACAACCCTCTTGCCGAACTATCCAAATCCATTCAATCCCGAGACATGGATACCGTACCAGCTAGCGGAGTCTACCGACGTTAGCATTTCCATCCATGCTGCTGATGGAAAATTGGTTCGGACATTAAATTTGGGGAATCAGCCCGTGGGTATCTATGAATCTCGAAATCACGCGGCGTATTGGGATGGCAGAAACGAACTCGGCGAATCTGTTGCGAGCGGAATTTATTTCTACACACTCACCGCAGGCGATTTCGCTGCGACACGGAAAATGTTAATTCAGAAGTAATTTTTGCGGCGAGGTTAGAAAACCTCGCCTACCAATTTTAAGGACTTTTTATTTCCCGAGCCATCTTCTCAGTTGTGGTTCATGGGTCCCGAGTATATTGGCGACTTTCGCATAAGCAAGTCCATGTTCGTTAATAAGCCGCTGCGCGACAATAATTACGTAGTCTTTTCGAGCTTCTTTGAGAGGCTCAAGTGCCTTATACGCTGAGTTTGAACTGTATGGTGAGGCTTCATATTTGGTTTTGGTAACCATAATATTCTCCTTTGAATTTATTATACCGTCTATTGCATAAATGATAAACGTCATGTTTTTGTTTTGTTAGGATCCATAGGGATCCCTGTTGGAAAATCAATGTTTCAGGCCCTTCCTCGCTAACAGATGGGGCCCCGCGGTTGCAAAGTGTCCCCGTTTGCGAAAAGGGTAGTAGGAGTCTATCGCGACCGGGAGGTCGCTCCTACCTATATTATAATAGGATTTTTCCAATTTTACCGCGCCTTCTTCATTTTTTTCTCTCTGGTCAGGTTTTCGTCTAATAGCTTGGACGTAATTTTCATGCAAAATGGTTTTTCTCTTGTTGCAATAACAGAAAATTATCCAGGACTTCTATCGAAGTATCCGCTATTAGTGTTCTATCTATTTGGAAAAGCACGGACTGGGTCTCCTAATTTGGTACAAGACAACGGATACAGGTTTCTGCGACTTCAACCGGACATTCATGTGGTAGATAGTGTCCAGCGTTGGGAACCCAGACCCATTGAATATTTGGATTGGGCGGAATGCGCAACTTATCTTCAGTTAAATCATTCCGTCCGATTTCACCAAAGACCTCGTAGATAGGAATGGATGCATGTTGCAGGTAGGCGTAAGCATCGAAATTCTTGACAGATTCCCAAAAATCGTGCCAGACTTTGGATTGAAAACGATTTCGCGTCCCTTCAGACTTCCGTTGAATCTGCGCAATCGCGGTTTCGGACAGTGAACCGTAAAACCGTCCAGCGTCGAAAGCACTGCCCGCAGATGAAAGGCTTGTCCATCCCTCCAGCAGCACAAGCCCAACAACACAGGATGAATCCTGCGCGACCTCCATTGCTACCATACCGCCAAGGCTATGCCCAACAATCACCAATTCCTGAATTCCCAAATAGTCTGCAAGGTACAACACGTCATTAGCAAGGTCTGTGAGTGTAAATGGTTGTGTTGGCACAGGACTCTGCCCATGTCCGCGAAAATCGGGAGCAATACAACGCTGCTCACTCGGTAATGTTTCAATCACCGGCATCCAATCAGAGGCATCACAGCCAGTCCCATGCAAGAACAGTAGCGGACATCCTGAATCACCTGAATCAAGGTAAGCCATCTCGCCCCATGTCCTTGATTTTGTTGTTATCATTGCGTGATTCCAATACAGATTGGTTTCGTTTTCTGCTTTGTAGCGTATCCTGTTAGGTTGCGTTAATTGATGCCCCCATAGGTATCAATTTCGGGTTTTTGATAGCGTTTCAGCAACCATAGATATAAACATGCCGCCCTTACAGGGCTGAAGAAACGGAGGAAGCACGTTTCTATAAACATTGCGTCCCTACGGGACTAAAGAGGGTTTCTGGCGTGTACAAAGTTTATGGCTAAAACCCGGCGCAGTTGGAAACAGCGCCTACCGGTCTGGGACTGCGACGGTTGTTTTTTCTAAAATTGACAGTTATGGTTGCGTTAATTGATGCACGGGAAGCCAACGGTCTCCTATGCTACAAGGGGTTTCCTGCGTATCGGTAGCAACGATTTGCATTGAAAATAGGTTTCCAAACCGTAAAACTTAATAGTCTTGGATTCCAATAGGAGAACATTTCCGCAAAAACGGTTTTAAGTCGGTAAGTTCCATATCCTCGCAGCTGTGTCTCCCAGAATCTTTTCCTTGTCGTCATCCGTCAGGAACGGCAGCCCTTCCCGAATCAGTCGGAGTTCGTCCGCCAAGGAGAGCCAGTCGTGCTTTTGTCTATGGTGTCCGGGGTAACCCGTGCCCCAGACCGTCCGCGCTGCTCCGAAAACCGAAAATAATTTTTCAATGAACGGATGAACATCCGTGAATGGAAAATCTTGGTGGGAACGTCCAGCAACATCCGACAATTTGAAGTGGACGTTATCGTATCGGGCGAGATCCACGATTGGTTGAAACGCCGCAGCGTCCGCATCTACCTGTGGGTAACCCATGTGATCAAGAATCAGGGTCAGATGTGGGTACTGTTGTGCAATAACCGCGACTTGGTCGGCAAACTCAGCGCGCAGATGAAATTGGATGACTGCATCCAATGCCGCTATCTCTTCCCACATCGGTCCGTTCTGCTGGGTTAGCAATATTTTTTCATCTGGATAGTACATCGGATGGAAGCGAAAGCCTGCCAAGCCTCGGTCTTTTATCCAATAACGGACATGATCGGCGTTGTCTGGGTCCTGTGGATCGATTAAGCCGTGTCCAATGAATCGGTTTGGAAAACGCTCTACGGAATCCGCAATATAGCCATTATCCCAAGTAGACCAACTCGTTTGAACCAACACGCCCCAGTCCACACCGTGCTCGTCTATCTCTGCCAAAAGTTCGTCAGCGGTCCCGGGTTCATCTGGATAGGAATTCCAACTCGGTGCAGTAGGACCGACAGGATATTTCGGGGGATCTATTTCCCAAACATGAACATGTGTATCTACAACCATGAAATACTCCTCAACACTACACTTAGAGCAGGAACTGGGCATCGACCGCTTCGCCAGCCTGTAACGTTACACCGGATGGAATCGTGATTAAGCCGTTTGCCAAAACGAGTGAATGCAGAATACCTGAACCTTGTGGTCCTGTTGTTTCAGCAGTGTATTGACCATTGGACTCTTTGAGAATTGCTCGCATGTAATTAACGCGTCCATCTTTGTTAGTGATGTTTTCTGTCAACGTGGCTTTAAAGGTTGGACGCAACAGTTCTGTATACCCCGCCATTTTGAGGAGCGCAGGTCGCACAAAAAGCTCAAATACGACGAGCGAAGAAACCGGATTGCCCGGCAATCCAAAAATAGGTTTTCCGTCCGAAATACCGTAAGCCTGTGGTTTTCCGGGTTTCATCGCGACGCGCCAGAAGTTAACTTCACCTAATTTCTCCAATACATTTTTCACAAAGTCGTGCTCCCCTACCGAAACACCACCACTTGTAATCAAAGCATCCGACTTCGCGAGTGCCGCCCGAAAGATGCGCTCTATTTCTGCTTCATCGTCAGGAGCGATGCCCATATCAATTGGCACACCGCCTGCTTCCTCGACCTGTGCATAGAGACCGTAACGGTTACTCTCTCGAATTTTTCCCGGTTCCAGCGGTTCGCCGAGTAGCATGAGTTCATCACCGGTCGCAATAATCGCAACGGTGGGCTTGCGATAGACTGTAACCTCTGGGCGATTAAGAGAGGCGAGCATTGCAACTTCCGGCGGGCGTAGGTGTTTCCCTTTTCCCATTACCTGTTGTCCTTCTGCCACACTTTCACCGGTGAAACGGACGTTTCCAGTTTTGTCAATACTCTCAAAAATTTTGACTTCATCCCCATCTTGCTGGGTCACCTCTTGCATCACGACCGCATCGGCACCCTCAGGCATCATAGCACCGGTCATGATACGCGACGCTTGCCCGGCTGTGACCTGTTTTGTTGGTGCATATCCGGCAGCGATGGTTTCTACAACCGAAAGAACAGCAGGTTTCGCATCGGAAGCGTTTTGAACATCCGCTGCGCGAACTGCATACCCATCCATTGCTGAATTGTCGAACGGTGGAATGTTTTCTTGGGCATGCAGTGCCTCTGCGAGAACATACCCCCCGCAATTTAGAATTTCCCGCTTTTCCGTGGGTAAAACCGGAATCGTATTTAACATCTGCTGGCGGGCTTCTTTAACACTTAGCATCTAATTTTTTCTCCTTTGCGTAATCTCATACTGAATATAATAAAGCATCACACCAATAAGTGCAAGCGCATCTTTGCATAAATATTAGGACTATTCAGTTTTAGTATTTCTGTTTTGAGACTCTCCAGCCCGCCGAGAAAAAGAAAAACGCGGTGATACACTGACGGATTGACCGAAGTAGCGTGCAACGGTTATCAGATCTTCGACATTAATAACACCGTCAAGATTAACGTTTTGATGCCCAAATTCTACCCTGTTCTGTGTTCACCAGCCACGCTTATATATTACGCTATAACACAAATTTTAAAATATTTTTTTCGCACGAAATCTCAATGATTTAGTGGCACGCCACCATCTAATGCCCCTCGTATTTTTTCAAGTTTATTTGACATTGACACAATCACATGATATAATATATCGCAAGTTTTTTGGCAATCTTAACTTTGATAATAACACAGGCATAGGTTATGAGAAACGGCATCGCTTTCCCAAACAGGCTTGCATTTAGGCATCGTTTGAAAGTCTGCATTTTAATAAGTTTATTTTGTTATGTCGCGCTGCTGAGTGTCATCGAACTCACGCACGATCATGACGAAGATGCCCATTCTGGGGAAGCCTGTGCAGCTTGTTTCTACTGTAGCCAACACGTCGGAGAGGAGATTGTGTTCGTTGCAGTCACCACTCCGTTCCTTCCCGATACGGTGCTCCCGCTTTATGAGATTTCCGTTTTTCTTCCTTTAAAACTCACCACGAACACGCGAAGTCGTGCCCCTCCTGTATTCTCCAGTGAACTTCAAATTTTTTGACCTTAAAGGCAAGCAAATCTGTCTTTGCTCTACACTTCTATAGAGTCAGGGAGTACCTATATTCATCCCTCCTCTCGCCTCTTTTCGCTTTGAAAAAATAGGGCAATTTTTGTATTGCAGACAGAAACACACAACCATAGGCATTAACAACCAGGACTTACGCAATGTTGACTGTAACTGGTTCTGTTAGATGCGATTTTTCGGAAAACACAGCGTTCTGGTGGTACAAACTAAAAGTTTATGCTACGAAAGCGCAGCATGCGTAAGTCTTAAACAACGTTTCTTTCTGGAAATCTCTGTTAAGAACGATTTCCTTTTACGTATTAAAGTAGTAGGTACACGCTGGTGTACCATCAAATAATTGGAGAATACAATGTTTACACATTTTTATGGAAGCGGCTTTTCTGTCGCCATTTCTCGATTAATGTTACTAACCCTTGTCGCTGTACTTCCCCTCATGGGAGGTTGTGGTGAGGATGACAACCCTATCCTTGATGATGAAGATGACCACGCACACGAAGCGGATGCACCCCTTCACGCCGATGCCGACGGTTTTAACCTGGAAGTTGATGGAAAAGTGGTCTATCATCAACATCAAGGTGCCCATGAAGGTGGTCTCACCGTTGGCGTTGGTGAAGAGATTGAGGTACATGCTGTATTTATTGACGCGAACGAAGCGGAAGTCCATCTTGATGAAGTAGTGCCCCCGCCGGGTGAAGATGGACAGGACGAACATGGACATGAACATGGCGGAGCGGAAGCCTTCAGTTTGGGTCTGTCGGGTTACGATTCCTCTATCATTGACATCCATTTGCATGAGGACGAAGATGAAGAGGATGACCATGAAGGTGAAGAGGATGACCATGAAGGTGAAGAAGCGTTGCACTTTGGAGTCGTTGGACTGAAAGCAGGAACAACGGAAATTAAACTGCAACTTCTTCACGGGGATCATCCTGACTTCACAGCAGCACTCCCGATACCAGTAACAGTGGAATAAGGGGGACATCATGTTACGCACTTGTGCTTGTTCGCACAGGTCTCCCAAGGTGAGGACGCTTAGAAAGTGTCCTCACCTATTCGTGTTTGTATTTGGAATAGTAGGATGCTTGTTCTGCTATCTCAAGGATGTCCAAAGTGCTTCAGACACAACGCAGTCTTTGGAAGGAGAAGTTACTGAAGAACGAAGTCATGCTCGCCTTAGTGGCGTTAGAGTCCAGATTAAGGGACTTGAGAGAAGTGTGAGGACCGATTCAAACGGTCGGTTTAAGTTTGACGCGGTGCCAGAAGGGCAGCAGACGCTTGAGTTCCTGAAGGTCGGTTATCAGCGGTTTGAACAGGTTGTTAATGTCAATGCCTCCACGCCTTATCTCAAGATTGAACTGGAGACGTTATCGTTTCAACTGCAAACCATCAGGATATACGGTTCAAATCGCACTCTTTCACAGTTTGAGGAAACAACCGATTTAGCATTGGATGAAACAGAGCTCCAGAGACGGTTAGGTATGACCTTGGCGACCACATTAGCCGATGAGACGGGCGTTTCACAACGAACGATGGGGCGGGCGGTCGCCCGTCCAGTTATTCGTGGGTTGGGCGGTGACAGGCTGCTCATTCTTGAAAACGGCGAACGGACAGGCGATAAATCCGCCTCCAGTGCCGACCACGCCGTATCCATTGATCCAACGACTGCTGAAGGCGTTGAAATCACTCGCGGTCCTGCATCGCTCATTTACGGTTCGAGCACTCTGGGTGGTGTTATCAATGTCAAAAGCAATCACATACCCCAAATTCTGCCGAGACGGCTCGATATGCATCTAACGTTCCAGGCTGAATCTGTTAACTCAGGTTTGACCGGAACGACAGGTTTTACGTTCCCCATTGGTGATTTCGCTGGCAATGTAGAATGGAATCGGCGGCGTGCATCCGACATCCAAACGCCGGTGGGTGTCCTCGAAAACACTGACCTTTCAAACGTCAATTTTTCAGGGGGTGCCTCGCTGATTAAGCCGTGGGGCTTCATTGGTGCCTCTGGAAGCAGTTATCGTTCAGATTACGGGATCCCCGGTTCTCCTGAAGGGCATCTGAGTGGGGTTAACATCGCACTTGACAAGCAACGCTATGAAGGACAGATGGAATACCGCTTCAATACAAGGATGCTTGAAAAGGTAAAACTCCAGACTGCCTATACACGTTATCAGCATCAAGAGTTGGAATCGAACGGGACACTTGGTGTGGAATTCGGGGTGCTAACCTACAATGTCTCAGCGATGGCTCACGTGTTAGACAACGCCGTTGCGGGTATTTGGGGCGAGTACCGAGACCATGCCACAGGCGGGTTTTACTGGACACCGCACACCCGTGAATTCGCGTTGGCGGGATTTTATCTAAGCCAGCGTAACTTTAACAAACTCACCCTACAAGGTGCTATTCGCTACGACGTTAGGCGTGCGGAACCGTTTAGACCTGGGGCAGTTGTCCGAGCTGGAACCGTGCAACGCCGCGAGTTCAACGGTTTCTCTGGGGCTACGTCTGGAATTTACCATTGGACGGATAGGTTGAGCACTGGGGCTACCCTGATGAAAACGTTTCGCGCACCGGGTATTGAGGAACTTTTCAGCGATGGACCCCACTTGGCTGTCTATTCCTACGAAGTTGGTAATGCAGAACTGGGACCTGAGAACGGATATGGCACTGAACTCTTCGTCAAATACGCTAATGACAGGTTCAGACTCAATCTTGCACTTTTCAGGAATCAGATACAGAACTACCTCATTCCGACGAACAGCGGTGAAAAAGAGTGGGGCAGCGGGGCAGCCGGATGGTTGTGGATTTATCAATACATGGGACACGATGTTGTGATGGATGGGGCTGAAGTTCAAATAGGGGGTGAGGTCACCTCACAGGTCCATTTTCAGTTGAATATGAGTTACATCCACGGAACTGTTCAAACCAGTGGACGACCGCTGGAGCGTATCCCACCGCTCAACGGTAAATTCGTCGTCAGCTACACGCCGACACCGTTGCATTTGCATGTTGCATCCCGTTTTTCAGGCAGCCAGACTCGGCTCGGCGAATTTGAGGAACCGACAGACGGCTATCTCGTCTATGATATTGGAGGTTATCTCAATTTTTCGTGGTGGGAGCTTGAGAACGTGGTGGTTTTCGGGGTTGAAAACCTCTTTGATACAACATATCGCGAACATCTGTCCCGTATCAAAGCAGTGATGCCGGAACCGGGACGGAATATGAAACTCTTGTATAAACTTAATTTTTAAAACTGTGGGGCGTGGGCGATAATTCTATCATATCGCCCCGTCCTCGATTTTCTAAGGAGATAAAATTGAAAAGGAATTTTGACCACGAATTCGTGGATACGACTGGCGCGTGTCTCTCTGTGGCGTGCGCGGTCCATTGCCTTTCGATGCCGCTTTTAATCGCAGTTTTGCCTTTGATTGGATTGGGTTTTCTTGCGAATGAACGTGCTGAATTGGTCCTTATCCTTGGCGCAATTGGACTGGCAGTTGGAAGTTTAGCGTGGGGTGTTCGACTCCACCGAAGTTGGCGAGCATTGTTGATACTGATAGTGGCGTTGGCGTTCATCACCACCTCTCGGACAGCCGTTGAAGGCACTTTTGAAGTGGTCTTCTATAGTATCGGTGGGGTTTTACTCGCCTCCGCGCACCTTGTAAATCGGCACCTCTGTAAGACCTGTCCAGCATGTGAGCCGGGGGATGTATAAAATTATGCAGAGAATATACATTTCAGTGTGTCTAATAGGTATACTGGTATGGTCTGGCTGTGATCCGAAGGGACAACCGGGTGCTGACACAGACGATAAACTTCGCGTTGTTACCACGATCGGTATGATTACTGATGTTGTTAAAAATGTTGGCGGTCCGCGCGTTGAGGTGACCGGGATGGTGGCACCTGGCGTAGACCCACACTTTTACAACCCGACTCCTAAAGATGTTCAAAGGCTCGGTTCAGCACACATCATCTTCTATAACGGGCTGCACCTTGAAGCAAAAATGACGGACATCCTTGCGAAGATGGCGGAGGATACGCTGACGGTCGCCGTAACAGATGCTGTAGATCGGAGTCTACTGCTAACACCCGCAGAATACGAGGGACTCTACGATCCGCACTTATGGTTTGACGTGAAGCTTTGGATGCAAACGGTGGGAAAGGTTCGCGATACCCTGAGTGAATTCGATGCCGATAATGCTGTCCTGTACCGAAGCAACGCCGAACGCTACCTCAGGAAACTCATGGAACTCGATGAATACGTAAAGTCGCAAGTGGAACACGTGCCATCTCAGCAACGCGTCCTTGTGACGGCACACGACTGTTTTAACTACTTCGGAAAGGCGTACGGGTTTGAGGTGCGCGGATTACAAGGTATTAGCACCGCGACAGAAGTCGGTATCGCTGATGTACAGGAATTGGCGACGTTTATTGCGGAGCGGGGTATCTCTGCTATTTTTGTAGAGTCATCCGTCTCTTCGCGGAATCTCGAAGCGGTGAAAGCCGCTGTGAAGTCAAAAGGATTTGATGTAGAGATTGGTGGTGTGCTCTTCACAGACGCTATGGGAAACGAGGGGACACCTGAAGGCACTTACATCGGGATGATCCGATATAATATTAATACGATTGTACATGCTTTGATTCGGAAATCGGAATTATAACCCGTTGGCTTCCAGCCAGTGGGTTTCTATCAAGGCAGGGCACGTGCTGCCCATTGGGATGGTCGAAATGATGTGGGTAAGCGGGTTTCAAGTGGTGTCTATTTCTACCGATTATCCACACCATCTTTCCATCAGATGAAGCGGATGGTTATTTTGAAATAAGTGCGGAGAAAATTCATCACTACCCTTGAATGTCATTGGGTAGTGATGAATCTGTGTATTCGCAGGAGTGGAACACAACGGCTGATTTTATTCAGCTTGTCCGGTTGCCGCAAGCCTGCGTACTATAACTTTGACTCATGGTAAGAAATAGCGCAAAGAAACCGACAATTCTTGACACCGCTTTTGAATTGCTTGTGACCTTGAGAAGAAGTAGAAGCGGCTTCTTATGGGGGAATAAGTCATGTCTGGCAGAACTGCCGACGAATCTACGCGTTGGTCAGGTGCATTGAACAAGGTCAGGAAGATCGGGACGACGCTGTTGGACCAACAGTTGTGGTGTTGGGGACAGGACATTCGCCGGGCAGAGGGAAATGCTTTGCACGCCTACGGTTTTACCAAACATCAAGCACCGGAAGGCAAGCACGGAAGTACCGCTTATGAGTGGCGTGGCTCTGGCAGAAGCCGAGTTATTTTATGGGGATTCGGGTTTTTCTATGGCGATGAGGACCGAGGAGGGCTTTTCTTGCAGCGTTACAAATTCGCGCCCAAACAGACAGCAGCGGTCGATTTTTCGTTGCCCATATGGAAATTAGAGCAACTCCCTGAGCTTACGCATCCACGTGATGTGGAAGCGTGGCATCGCGTTTTCAGCTTGCTCACTCAAGGTCTCACATGGATAGGCGACTACGAGCGGTGGATTATTTCTGAATACGGACTTGACTATCGCGAACGGTGTACTGACGCATGGAAGAAGAAGAAATGTATTCCTGCACACGAGATGGCTGCAAAGTGGCATGAACTCGTCGAATACTTGCTTTCACAGCCTGGAAGCGATTGATAAACATAAGGAATAATCCGAATCAACTTTTTAAGTTCTATTTGACATTGACACAATCGCGTGCTATAATTTATCGCAAGTTTATTGGTGCTCATATTTTTTAATCATAACCATAGGTTCTGGTGTATGAGAAACGGCACAACTTTTCCCAACAAGTTAATATTTGGGCTTAGTTTGAAAATCTGTGTTTTAACAGGTTTATGTTGTTACGTCGTGCTGCTGGGTATTATCGGACTGGCACACGATCATAGCGAACATTCGCATTGCCATAATTGCCATACCGAACATTCGCAGAGCAAGGATACCTGCGCAGCCTGTTTCTTTTGCAGCCAGCACATCGGTGTCGAGATTGAATCCTTTGCTCTCAACGCACCCTTCTGCTTTCATACGATACTCCGACTTTATGAAGACACTTTTATCCCTCTAAAATTGGTCATCCACACGCGAAGTCGTGCCCCTCCTGTATTCTCCACTGAACTCGCAAATTATGCCTTTTAAAGGCAGATTTTGTTTTTCCTTTATATCCTTGATTGTACAAAGATCGCGGGGTTACCTATGACGTGCCCCGCGCTTTGTACACCGCTGCTTTGCAACGTATCGTAGCGTTGATGTGGGTGAGCCGGTTTCAAGTGGTGTTTATTTTTACCGATTGTCCACGCCGTCTTTCCATCAGATGAAGCGGGTGGTTATTTTGAAATAATTGCCGATAAAATTCATCATTACCCTTGAATGTCATTGGATAGTGATGAATCTGTATATTCGCAGGAGTGTAACACACAGGAAAAAGGTATGAGAACAGATAGAATCGAAGCGATGCCCAAGCTGGCATCAAAGCGGCGTGTCTTAATGCATATACTGGTCTGTAAGGGGTGTTGTTGTGGCGTGACAGAGAAACGGAAACCGCCTGTACCGGCTGAGTGGCTCATACAGGAGTGGCGGAACAGACGACTGGCCCCTTCAATAACATTGACAATCAGCGAAGGTTGCCTCGGGCCGTGCGATCTCGCAAATGTCATCTGTATCACATCACCGCACGGTGTCGTGTGGTTAGGACAGATAGAACTCCATCTACATTATGCGCGACTCGTGGATTGGGCGGAAGCCGTGGCGCAAACAGATGCGCTACTTCCGTTGCCTTCCGCCTTTGATAGTCACCGTTTTGATCGGTTTCGATCGCCCTCCACAGAATAGAGGCCGCGGACGTGAGAAAAATCTGGTCAGAATCGTGTGCGATGACCGATTCGTGGCGAGATTTCAGGTATTAAAACAGCATTATATGCGAGGAAAGGAGTCCATACAACAGTGCTGAATTTTTTAAATTCGCAAAAAGAGAGTGACCCACAGCAACTCGCCCAAGTCAAATCGTGGGTCTCCCAAGCCTTTGACCTATCAGAAGATATTTCCGTGATGATTACTCAGTTGCAATGCACTGAAGAAGGCTGCCCGCCTATTGAAACGGTCATTGCAATCCTGGAGACGCCGGGAAAGCCCCGGCAATACAAGATTCACAAACCATTGGCGGAGGTGAAGCAGACGGACATCGTTAGCTTGACCGCTGGCTAAATTCAACAAGGAGAGAAAGATGAACACGACCATGTTAAACGATCAAGTCCCCGTCACCGTGTTAACGGGCTTTTTAGGGTCTGGTAAAACCACGCTTCTCAACCGTATTCTCACCGAAAACCATGGCAAACGTATCGCCGTCATCGAAAACGAGTTTGGCGAGGTCGGTGTCGATAATGATTTGGTCATCGGTGCCGAAGAAGAGATTTTCGAGATGAACAATGGTTGCATCTGCTGCACGGTGCGCGGTGATCTCATCCGTATTTTGGGGAATCTGATGAAGCGTCGCGATAAGTTCGACTACATCATGGTCGAAACCACAGGGCTTGCGGACCCCGGGCCAGTTGCTCAGACGTTCTTCATGGACACCGAAATGCAGGAGAAACTGCAACTGGATTCCGTCACGACGCTGGTTGATGCCAAACACATCTGGCAGCACATCGATGACAGCGACGAGGCGCGTGAACAGATTGCCTTTGCCGATGTCATTTTGTTGAACAAGATTGACCTTGTGACCGAGGGGGAGTTAGATCAACTGGAAGCCAGAATTCGCAGCATGAACAGTGCAGCGAAGATTTATCGAACGAAAGACGCTGTGGTTGAAATGGACAAGATTCTCGATGTCGGCGGGTTCGATCTGGACCGGGCGATGGAGGTTGACCCTCAGTTTATGGAACCGGAGTATCCGTTTGAATGGGCTGGTGTTTATAACCTTTCAGCAGGGACGCATGAACTGGTTCTTCAAGAAGGTCCTGACCCGACGATGAAACTCGCATTGGTGCCCGTAAATGCGTCAACCGATGAAGGTTTGGAGGACGCTGTTGAGCCAGTCGTTATGGTTTTCTCCGATGATGAGCATGAACTTTCGGCGGGTGGCACCCTTCAACCGGGTGGACAACTCATTGAGTTGAATCTCACAGCGGACGAATTACGCTTTGACGTACAGATCGGCAGCTCCGGTGCTTACGCACTGTTTACCGAGCATCACCCCGACGAATTTCAAGCACAACTCTTTGGCAGCGGTGCCCTTGTCAAGCCAGTTGTTGAACGCGAATTTAAGCCCGACCACGAACATGATGACGAAGTCACATCAGTCGGCATCACAACCCCCGGCGACCTTGACCCCGATCGATTGAACGATTGGATTAGCGATCTGCTTCGGACAAAAGGTATCGACATCTTCCGCATGAAAGGTATTCTGAGCATCAAGGGTCAGCCAAACCGATTCGTCTTCCAAGGTGTTCATATGCTCTTCGACGGTCGCCCCGACCGCCCGTGGGGTGGTGAACCGCGCTACAATAGCCTCATCTTCATCGGGCGCAACCTCGACCGGACGGAATTGACGGAAGGATTTGAAGCATGTCTCGCTTGAACAACTTGAGCAACCGCTTTGTCCAGCCCTCTCAACTGCGCGAAAATTGGACCGCAACCATCAGCGACCACGTCATTGATCTGGCGTGGTCCCCTGATGGGAGATACATCGCTGCCGCGTCGGTTCTCGGTCCGGTGACAATTTTTGAAGGTCGTCGTCGAGCGGTTATCCATGCCTTTGAAGGGCATGAATTCGGCACAATGTCAATCGCGTGGCGGCCAGACAGCAAGGTGCTTGCAAGCGCAGGACAAGATGGGAAAATTCGGTTGTGGGATATGAAAAGTGGCGAAGCGACCCATTCGCTTGACGGGGGCGCAGCATGGGTTGAGCACCTATCTTGGAGTGGCGGCAAAAAACCGATGCTCGCCTCTGCTGCTGGTCGTAAGCTGAAACTCTGGAACGCTGTCGGCGATCTTGTTCGCGAATATCCTGACCATCAGAGCACGATTTCTGGTATTCAATGGAAACCGCATGTAAGGCAACTTGCCTCGATTGCCTACGGCGGTGTCACGCTGTGGGACCCGCAACAGTCGGAAGCCGTCCGCCGATTGGAATGGAGAGGTTCATCACTGGTGATTGCATGGAGCCCTGACGGCAAACACATCGCCACCGGAGATCAAGATTCGACCGTACATTTCTGGATTATGTCTACCGGGGACGACTTGCAAATGACTGGCTATCCGACGAAAGTGCGAGAAATCTCGTGGGATCTCGATAGTCGATACTTGGCTACGGGGGGCGGTCAGGAAGTTACGGTGTGGGATTGTTCCGGTCGCGGACCGGCCGGTACCAAACCCATTACGCTTTCCGGGCATCAGGATTTTCTCAGCGTTGTGTGTTTTCAACATCGCGGAAGACTGCTTGCCTCAGGCGGTGCCGACGGTCTGATCTACGTTTGGCAATTGCGAGGCAGCGTCCGTTCTCGGGCGGTTCATGAAGCCGCTCTGGCAGCGGGGGTCACAAGTCTCGTTTGGGCACCGAATGACCAGGATATTGCTGTTGGTGACGAGTCGGGTGGGGTGAGTGTTTTTTCGATCTCTTGATTATAACTGCCTCCATGATAACTTTGATAAGCAATATGATCAGCGAATGCTGATGCCGACCTCGTACGGGGTTTTTGCTTGGGTGTTTCCCCAGGGTTTTCCAGCCCTCATTGACATATAATGTGCCTATCTAATATTTATACTATAGTTTGGACAATTTTAAAAAATAAGGTGTTTGAAAGCAGAAAAAGAGGTATCCTTTCATAAACAAACCCGTGTTTTGAAAGGAACGTAAAAAAATGGACCTCCTTTTCTGCTTAGAAAGTATTCTATCGGATTT
>JAJECN010000019.1 GCA_022821965.1 Candidatus Poribacteria bacterium | reverse complement strand
GGCAAGATACCTATCGAAAACTCGCACTCAGCTACGATAAACTCAAAGAGACGCGTTTAGGGTTTCGATATCTCGCATATTCTATGATTAACTTTCGTATAACTTTCAACCATTCTTAGACCGTACTCGCTATGAGTTCATTAGCTTTGTCTCACTTACCGGTCGACCAAACTTGAAAACTATAGAAACTCAAGAAGCCGAGGTAGGCACCTTTAACCTCAAATGGTCACCTGATGGACAGTACGTTGTTTACACAATACAAGTAGATGGGATATATCGCAACTTCGCAGCACCTATCAACGGAGGTCCCCATAAAGAATTCTTGGATGAGCATGAGAAGGGTGTGTGGTTATTTGATTGGACTCGGACTGATGTTGCGTATGCTGTGGAACCTACCAACCGATTAACCACTCTCTGGGGAAAACTCAAGCAGCAGGACTTAAAGTAGGAAAACCTGTCGAAACAAATCAGTTTCACCGACAACTCAAGTATTTAAGGCGATTGGGCAGAAGGTGTGAGCAATCCGTCAAAATGACGCGTCAATAGGACGCATACGTCAAAATGACGGGGTTCAGAACGGGTGCGGATCCAATGTTTGTAGGGTTTTAATAATTGGCACGGTAATTGCTATAAACTATTGCTAACGAGTGTAAAGTCAAGGGTCCGCATATAGGATGTAAATCAACGCTTTTTTACAAACATGTCCGCCGCGTTTGAACAAAGACATCGTTTTGTAGGTCGGTGCCTGTTCAAGAACAATCGAATTTTAGATGTGAGAAGGCGTATGGATTTTCCCTTTATACAGCCGACTTCGGTCACATAGAAAAACCTTTCTAATGAACCTAATGGTAGTTTTGAGACATGAGATATCTTAATGTTGTATATCTCAGGCTTTTACAACAAGGAGGACCTTAGTGAAAAAATTCGTTTTTATCGCAGTTCTTTTAATCAGTTTGGGTGCTGCTTGGACGCTATACCTCAAGTATAGTAACAGACGCTTTGTCGGCAATCTTCCAAAAAGATCTGCTACGGTTACGCAGCCAGCCGATATTTCTGATACGTCCGCCATGGAATATAAGAACGACCAAGCTGCCCCTGTGGATTCAATTCCAGTGGAAAGCATCGTTGAGAATGCACATATGGAGGGTGAACACGCGGAATTGCACGCGCATCCGCACGCTAGTAGGTCAGATAAAGTAAATCCTCCAAATGGTGCATCGGTGGAAAAGAATTCGGTACAGACTACTCCTCAACTTAATCCTGTGCCTCCCGAAGTTATAGAAGACAGCAAGCGGGATTTGGAGTGGTACCAGGCTATGAAGGAGTATGAGGAGGAATTTGATGCCTTGCGGGAAGAATGGGATGAATTGAATCAAGAGTTTGATTCAATTACGTCTGTTAGTCTTGAAGAGATCCAGCGTATGGGGAATCAGGATAAGACCGCTTATATATCGAAACTAAAAGCTTGGAAAGCCAAGGTAAAAGCTTGGGAGAAAAAGGACAAGGAATTGGAGCGAGAAAGACCCATTCGTCCAACTCCCACTCATACGCACTAAGTAATATTTATTTATGGAAAGGAGATATTGTGAAAAGCATTCATATCTCTTAAGTTTTGGGATTCTCGTAACACTGTTATCTTTTTTGGGTCTTCAAGCGTTCGGACATTCTCCATGCGAGTCAGAACAGAAAGCTGTGGATAAAGCCGAACGTGAATCAAGAACTGCTGATCGAATATTAAAAAATCTTAAACTCCAGGAAGTAGATCTTTATGTACAGGCTTCGAAAGACTCTAGCGATTCAACATATGGTCGCAAGTTATCAGAGATTGCGAAAAAAATTAAAAAGGCGGAAAAGGTGGCGAAAGAGAAACGGGAAAAACTGAAAAGTGCGCGGAATGTCCGGGATTATTGTATAGGAACTGCCTATCGCACTTGTGGGTGTGCAACCCATCACACAGAGAGCATAACATCTTGTAGTTGTGACTATAACACGTGGAACAATTGGTGTCAATGTCCGGGTGGCAGCTAAGATGACTAAGCAGAACCAATGGAGGAATCAGAAATTACCTTTAAAGAGATGCTTTCTGAACATGGTGCTGCCAATTTTCTTACCTTCACTTTTGAAGAAGATCCCAGAGTAGAGAAAATGAGGCTCTCAATGAGGAATACGAAAAACACTTAGTCTTGATGCAGACTCGTTGACTTCTTAAAACCAGTATTTATTGGGCGCAGTTGTGTATCGCGCCCTAACCTATTGGTCTATCCGCGTTCAAATTGTAGATAGATTAGTTCATAGTCGTGCGATTTATCTCACGTCCGCCGGTCAGAAACGGGCAATGAATTGCTCTACCACGAACCGGGTTACTCCCAATTTTAGACTGGACAGACTAATAGGTGCTTTTCCATACCATAATTTCTATTTAATCCAACCTACACACCAAGTTGAAGATCATGGGCGGGGAGTCTTCGCCCTTGTTTTGTATACACCTTCCTCTTCTTACATTCACCACCATTTTAGTTCAACAGCAACCTTTTATTCTTGAAATTGAGGTTCTCTTCTCGTAAGGAGCGAACTTTAGGTTTTGTTGACATTTCATTATTAACTCAAGTGCCGCGCATTTTTCAAACGCCTCAGAGATGTCGTCCTTTTGATAAGAGGCTTTCAGGGTCTCAACAATCGCATCATCCGTCTGCGTTTCTGTGAGTTTCAGGATATCCAGCATCACAGGTGAGAGTTGACGACGCGCGCTTTTTCAAGATCGGCAGCATAAGAAACACTATCCTCTTCAAAAAGATAAAGTTGGGGCAATATTTTTTGAAAACCAGTCAATTTTTACTTTACCTTTCCATTTTTAATTAGGACTTCGCAATTCGTGACATCTTATAGTAAAGCCCGTAATTATTTATACACCACCACAAGGGCAAGGATACAATCCTCGCCAGCGGCGGTGAGGATTTGTTCCCAGCCGGACTGTAAACATATTTTCGGATTCTACTATAAGACAATTTTAAGAAGTTCGCGCGACATCTGCGATTTCTATTAATATCCGAAAAGATAGGATTGTAGGTTGGGTTGAACGGATATAAAACAGAGGCTATAGCGAAAACCAAGAAAACCCTATTTGAATAGAATCTGTCCCCGTGCCAAGTCCGAAGTGAAATCCAACACGTTTCCGCCTTATGGGGTGGGATGTCTGATAGATATGAAGTTAGGTTTCACTACATTTTTAGGGGTATCTCAGGGAACTTGTGTTTTGGCTGTCTCTCGGGTGCGGTCCTCTATTCATGTAGTTCCGTTGAATCCAACCTACATCAAGGGGCGTTTTTCTCTGAGTTTATTCTTCGTACGTGACTCGCGGAAACATATATAGTTCCTTGAACATTCAACTCACACGCGACATAAATTGTCCAAACTTTAGGAAATTATAGGCTTTACTATAATTTTTGGTTAGATACAGATTTTTATTGAATAATATTTAGAATTGTCCTATTATAACTATACTAAGGTTTAGACAATACTTGTCGGTTTCAGGGCATTTCACGGCACTTCCGATTTTTCTCTAAGTTCGGCACGGAGTTCCAACTCAGAGAAAAAAGATTTCAAGCGTAAAAGAATGCAGCCCCAGCGGGGTGGAATGTCTATAGATAGGCACGCAGCCCCCCGGACGTTAGCCCCAGCGGGGCGATGTTTGTAAAAAATCTTATCGATTCTCTAAGGTGTTTCAATAGATACCAACGTATGGCGCGAGAATTCTTAAGATTGTCCAAACTTTAGAATGGTTAATGAACGGATTATATCCATTTGACAAGTACCGTTCGATTTCCATAGGATTTACGCAAATTGAGCAGACAAGATATATTTTTCCTGAAAAAGTCGTTATACTTGTGTTTCTAACCCATATCCGCTTATCACGGATAGGGAACTTTAGAAGTGCGTAAGTCCTACACGGAGGGACCATTATTTTCGGTTAGTTCTGAGGTTTTCCGGTCTCAATTGAGGTTAGAAACTCTCCTACATAGGCGTGTTGAGGAAAAGGTGCCAGCAGTTATACAAGAGGGAGGATCTCAAATTATGTTGACAGGGGATAGTTTGCGTGGGGATTACAGAGAAATCATCGGGAAGAGTTCTCAAATTTTTGACGTTCTGCAACAAATTGAGAATCTTGCGGATACACCGTTGAGAGTTGTGGTTTATGGCGAAACGGGAACCGGTAAAGACTTGATCGCGCGTGCTCTTCACGAAAATAGTGGCAGGTCGGGAGAGATGGTTTCTGTCAATTGTGCAGCAATACAGGAGAACTTATTGGAGAGTGAACTGTTCGGACACGAGAAAGGCGCGTTCACGAGTGCGAACACACGTCATATTGGTAGGTTTGAAAGAGCGCACAAGGGAACACTGTTCCTTGATGAAATCACGGAGATGCCGCTTTCTATGCAACCAAAGTTGTTAAGGGCGATTGAGACGGGTGAGATTGAACGCGTTGGTGGTGAGAAACTAATTGCGATGGATGTCCGAATCGTAGCGGCTACCAACCGAGATCTGGCACAAGCCGTTAAAGATGGATTGTTTCGTGAAGACCTTTATTATCGGTTGAATATGGCATCTGTCTCTCTACCGACGCTATCAGAACGGCTGGAGGATATTGAGGATTTAGTAGTCTACTTCCTTGAGAAACATCGCTTGTCCTGTGCCTCGGGAGTTTCCGAGATAGCACCGAGTACGTTGGCTCTCCTCAAAAGTTACTCTTGGCCCGGGAATGTCCGGGAGTTGGAAAACGCTATTGAAAGGGCATCTTGCTTTGCCAAAGGGGAGATTCTGTTACCAGAACATCTACCCGAGGAGATTCGGATGTGTCAGAAACGACCCGTGAATTCCCTCAAAGAACTACTTACATCTGAAAATGAACAAGAGATGAGTTTTCCTTTCGGCACGACGCTTGAGGCGGTGGAAGAAACGTTCATCTGTAAAACTTTAGCATGGCTTGATGGGAACCGGACAAAAACCGCAAATATGTTGGGGATTGGCATACGGACGTTACAAAGGAAATTGAACAGATATGGTTTTTAGGTGATGTTTACATTATGACAGGCGGAAAATTCCTTCTTCCTATTTTCCACCCTTCCGTTCTGCTCCGTTTCAGGAGATAAAGGTTGAAAAATCCTCTGAAATTTTGTCCTTGTTTAAAAGACGCGAACATGTTAAAATGATAGGAATGAAGAATTAAGGAGGGTGGAGATGGACGCGAAATTGTGGGTGCCGGAGTACGATACCCCGGAATTGTGGCACAAAGAAATCTCACGGCGTGGGTTTTTCAAAAGCAGTGTCGGCAGTTTTCTGGGGCTCGTTGCGATGCAGCATTTTAGTTCGATGGGGCTTGCGCAGCTTGAGGATGTTGTGCCGCGCGCCAAAAATTGCATTGTGCTGTTCATGAGCGGTGGCGCGAGTCAATTAGACACTTTTGATCCGAAGCCCGGCACCGAAAATGGCGGTCCCTTTGCAGCGATTCCGACGAGTGCTAAAGGCATAAAGATTTCGGAACACCTCCCAAATGTCGCGGAGCAGGCGCATCATCTCTCCATCATCCGATCGATGGTCTCGCGTGAAGGAAACCATGAACGCGCACGCTATTTGCTGCATACAGGTTATGCCCCCGGCGGCGCGGTCAGACATCCCACCCTCGGTTCACTTACCTCTTACTACCTTGAAGATGACACTTCCGATCTGCCGAGTTGTGTTAATATCAATGCGCCGACGTACTCCGGTGGATTCCTCGGTGCGACGCACGATCCGTTTATCGTCAAGGATCCGATGAGTCCTGTGGAGGACCTCTCCTATCCTGCGCAGATGGACACACACCGTTTTCGCGAACGTCTCAAAATGCTCAAGGCGATTGAGGCGGATTTCATTGCGAAACGGACTGGACGCAGCACGGAAGCACATGAAGCAATTTACAAGAAAGCCGACCAGCTCATCAACTCCCCAAAAATAGATGCGTTTCATCTCAATGAGGAACCCGTCGCTATCCGCGAAGCTTATGGTATGAACAAGTTCGGTCAGGGCTGCTTGATGGCACGACGACTCGTGGAAGCCGGGGTCAAATTTGTGGAGGTTTCAATAGATGGCTGGGATACGCATGAAAACAACTTTGAACGGACGGAAGAACTCCTTGATATGGTAGACCCGGCATTCGCGATGCTCCTGAAAGATTTGGCTGAACGTGATCTTCTTGAGGAGACTGTTGTGCTGTGGCTGGGTGAATTCGGGCGCACGCCGAAGATTAACGACAACGATGGGCGCGACCATCATACCGAGGGGTGGTCGGCGGTCGTTGCAGGCGGTGGTACACGCGGTGGGCAGGTCATCGGAAGTACGAATGAAGATGGGACTGAGGTTGTCAGTGGTGCTGTCCGCGTGCCCGATCTGTTTGCCTCGCTCTGCTTTGCCCTTGGAATCGACGGTACCGAAGAGAACTATTCCCGATCTGGTCGTCCGATTCGGGTTGTTGACGATGGCTCGGTCATAGAAGAGTTATTCAAATAGTTATCGGTTGTCAGTGATCGGTTATCAGTTAAAGAGGGTTCTGGTAACGATCCACCGCAGTTTGGAATATTCCAGGGCACAGGTGAATTATTACCGAAAAACCTCTTAACTGAAAACTGACAACCCTAAAAATGAGAGTTATTGCTGGCACATTCAAGGGCAGACGGTTGATTACCCCTAAAGGGGATCGCCTCGTCCGTCCGACTGCTGATCGGGTTAAAGAGTCGGTTTTTAGTATCCTACGGGAACGGGTTGTTGGTGCAAATTTCTTAGACCTTTGTGCTGGTACGGGAAGTATGGGGATTGAAGCGTTAAGCCGTGGTGCGAAACATGTCACCTTTTTGGAACGTGACGCGCGGTGCATCGGAATTATAGAGCGAAACCTCGGTATATGTGGGCTACTTGCTGAATCCGAGGCGAGGCATTGTCTGCTCCGTCGCGATGTTGTGAAAGGGATTTCGGACCTCGGCAAGCGGTCAGCTGTGTTTGAGGTTATCTATTTTGATCCGCCGTATGGTGTTGGTTTCGTGAATGGTTCGCGACTGTATACGGACTGCCTGGAATTGCTTGCTGAGGGTTTGTTACTCCCCGTTGGTGGTGTTCTGCTTGTTGAACATGCGAAGCAGTACATTGTACCGGACGCAGTTGGGAGCTTGAGGCAGCGTCGGCAAGCGCGTTACGGGGATACGGTTGTGTCGTTTTATCAGAAAGAGTCTGTAGACGTTTAAGTATTCAGGACTTACGCAAACTGAGCAAATATTGGACATTTGGACGCAAAAAAGCGGTATTTTCCGTATTTTCAACCCCCTAAATCCCCCTTATCAGGGGACTTTAAGAGGAAATGCGTAAGTCCTATGAATTGTTAAGGCATATTGTGCTTTAGGGACTGAAGAAAAAAATGAAAATCTTGAATCTGCAATCTGGAACGCCCTTTCAAATGGGGAAAGGTAAAAATTGGCGTGTTGTGCATCCCGATATGGGTTCCAAGCAGTTGACGCTGAACCATGGTATTCACGCCCCCGGTCAAGAATTTACACAGCATTACCACGATGCTTCTGAAGACGCGATTGTTGTCTTGGAGGGTGGTGGGGCTATTCGACAGGGGGAGGTTTATACGCCGATTGCTGCGGGCGATGTCATTTTTGTCCCGGCAGGGGAGGTCCACGGAACGGTAAACACAACGCCCAATATGGCGCGTCTAATTAGTTTCCAGGCTCCGCCGGATATGGCACTCTACCGGGGTGAACGGGATACGCCCGATGAAGCCCCCACGCCCCAAGATGGACATCGGAGTAACGTTCAGGTGATCAATATGGCGCGGAGTGGTCCCGTTTTTGGGAAATCCACCGATTGGCGAAGCGTGGTCTCACCGAAAAAAGGCTCTGTCCATCTCTCCTTGGATTACATTTCCCTCAACAAAGGTGAGCGTTTTACACATGAACCGATAGAGAGTGAATCGATTTATGTGCTAAAGGATGGAAGTGCTGGCGTGACAACTGGGACTGGCGAGACGTGCGAATTGGAACAACATGATGTCCTATTCCTTTCTCCGGGAGACACCTTCTCACTTTCCCAAGCAGGGGATGAACCGACAGCGGTCATATCTTGTTGGGCGGTTGCCCCTTTCCATTAGCGAAACTTGCACTCCTATATTATTAAGGGGGTGGAGGTTTCGCTTGTCGTCTTTATCGCCCTTTTTATATGGGATGAAGCGAACTGTTTATGGGGATGGCTGGCAAGATTTTGGCTTCCGAATAGGCACGGCAGATTCTTTACGCAAAGATAAAAAAGGAAATTCAATGGATGAGAGCAGATGATATAGCAGTCTCACGGCAGGGGAATCTCGCCGTGATAAACCACAGTAAATATGAGATTAAATTTAACCTTTCAAAAGGAACATGGGATTACATTGATGAGGGCGGTGCCACAATTATCCGGGACGGGAGTGCCCAGATAACGCTTAAAGATGGGAGCGTCGTCAAAACTGAAGACGCTGGTACCCGCGAATTTATCACCGAGCTCCCCAAGACAGATGTTTTCGGTGATTATCACCAGATCCGCTTCTCGCACGAGACGACAGGTAAAGGGATTCGGATAAACACCTACCTCAATTGCTATGCCGATCACCCTTCTGTTCATCTGAAGGTTGGTGTTGAAAACCTAAAATCGGAACCGTTGCAACTGGACAGCATGACGGTGCTTGGTGTTTCAGGGAACCGTGGGGCTGTGCTGCTCGGAGACCGCACGTCAGATTATCATCTCTTTATCAACATGCCCCCTGTTTCTCCGGGTGTCAGTAAAAGGTTGTATGAAGGGTTTCTACTGAGTGAGACCGATGCTATGCATCCCAGTCACGATGGTATCCTTCACGATACAAAGAGTGGTAAGGCACTCGTCTTCGGTTTCCTGACGACTGAGAAATGGTGGCCCCGAGTTCAGGTTGGATGTCAAGACGGCAATAGAGGGCGCGGCTCGCAAGGGCAGCGTAAAAAATCATCGGCATCCGGTGTTAACCCGTGGGCACTTTATCATCAGTGTGAACACCAGTGCGCCTCCGGTGAAGAAATCACCTCCGAAACTGCCTATATCAACTTTACAGAGGGGGCTACAGAAGCCTATAAACATTATACTGAGTTGGTGGCGCGGAACGTCGGGCAAGGGTCTCAGACCGGACCGGCATGTCGTAAACCAATTATTGCGTGGACGCTTTCCGATACACAAGAATCCCTTGACACGAACGCCATTTTAACCCAAACGGATGCCCTCGCCGAGAATCCGCTGTTTCAGCCAAGTTACACTGGCGGTATCGATTATATCCAATTGGATGCGGTGTCCGAATCAGAGTTGGGAAGTGTTACGTCAAGTTCAGAGGCTTCGGTGCTACAAAATGGTGAGAGTATCCAAGTTGTTGCCAATCAAATCCGGGCAAAGGGTTTTAAGGCGGGCATCCGTTTTAATCCATTCTGTGTTGCACTTGATTCGGAACTTCTAAAGAGCCATCCAAACTATTGTATACAGGAACAGACCACGTCTCGTCGTGGAAAAGGAAATTCTCGTGGTTTGTCGGTGCGTAATAGTTACAAGCCTGCCACAGTCCATCTGCCAGAGAGTGGCAAAGAGGTTGCCCTCTTAGACGTTTCGCACCCAGAGGTACAATCGCGCATTCGTGGACAGATTAAACAGATCGTCAACGGATGTGGGTATTCACTCATCAACGCAGATTTCACGCCTTATACAACAGGACTCACGAACGCTTCCCACAACTTGCGTTGGCACGACAGTAGCCTAACTTCAGTGCAGCTTTATCGGCTCGCTGGGGAGTTAATCAGGGATGCGATTGATGATGCACGCTCGGAAAGGTCACCTTTTTTCAAAGAGGACGTTTTGCTTGCAGGGTACAATGCTGTTCCGGGTCCGTGTATCGGTAGTATTGGTGTCAGTGCCCCCGTCCTCAGTCCTTCGATTTCCACTGCCGGTGCGGTTTCCAACCGTGCGAGCGACCCTTGGCATCATCAGCGTGGCACCAAGCATCGTCTGAGTCGGTATGCGGCACATATAAGGGAGCATAACGTTCTCTGGGGACATGTGTTCGGTGAGGTTGCCGTTGATGAACCCCGACCTATCAACGAGGCAATCGTGGAAATAACAGCGGCTGCATTGAGTGGTGGGACAGTCTTCTGCGCCGATCAACTCTCGACACTCACTTCGTCGCGCGCTGCATACTTGGCAAAAATCTTCCCACTCATCGGTGAAGCGGCTACACCCGTAGACCTTTACGATGAACCTTTCCCTAAAATATGGAGCCTACCGGTTTCAACACCTCGTGAAACGTGGCATCTTGCCGCTGTTTTCAACTGGGATGACCAGGAGGGGGACGCTTATTTTCAATTGAGCGCACTGGGATTGCCTGAATCCAAGGAGTTCCTCGTCCATGACTTCTGGATGCGTCAATATCTTGGAAAGGTTTCAGACGGCGTGACTTTGTTGAACATACCGCCTCGTTCTGCGAAACTGCTCTGCTTCCGTGAGGAACAGGATGTGCCGCAATTGCTCGCTACGGATATGCATTATACGCAAGGCGGTGTTGAAATTCTGTCTGCGGGTTGGGATAGTCATGGTGAAAATTATCTGCTTGTTTGCAAACCGCTTAGACAGGCTGATGGTACCTGCTTTATTCATGTGCCAGAGGGTTACTTACCAACAAGCGTGGCAACTTACGGCAGCGATTATCAATATGAATGGGACAAACCGATCTATAGGTTGACGTTTACCGGAGTTCAACCGGATAAGTTGGTGCAAGCGAGCATTCACTTTGCGAAAACTTCAGGTGGAACTTTGTAGTTTCAGTGGTAGTTTGTTCTAAGAAATTCGGTGTGAGAAAATGAGTAGTGTGCAGACACAGATGCAAGCCCTTAAAGCGCGCGCGAGCACTTGTACTGCTTGTGATTTGGCGGAGACCCGTGCGAATGTTGTTTTCGGTAGCGGGGATGCTACGGCGAAATTAGCGGTTGTTGCAGAGGGACCCTCCGCTGCCGATAATCACACGACCTTTCCGTTTTCAGGTCCTGCTGGGGATTTGCTTGACGAGGTTTTAGCAGCAAACGAGTTAACGCGTGCAGATATCTGGCTCACGAACATCATTAAATGTCGGGCTGCAAGTCTGAGGGGCGGTGTATTGAAAAACCGTCCGCCGAAGGCATCGGAGATTAAGGCGTGTGCTAAATGGCTTGATGGCGAACTTACACTGATGCTGCCGTCGGTGATTCTCTGTATGGGTGCGCCTGCAGCAAAAACACTTATTGATCGCAATTTCCGCATTACAGAAGAACGCGGTGTCTGGTTTACGGATACCCACTATGCGCCGTTTGCCATGGCGACGTTTAATCCTGCTTATGTCCTGCGACAAGAGGGTGAGAATTTCACGGCACTGCGCCAAATCGTTATTGACGATATCGCTGAGGCGGTGCGGAAACTGCAGGAACCGATTGAAGTTCCCAAACTAACGCTTTTTTGAAAACTTTGTTGCGGTGTGGGGAAAGAGTTCGTTTGTTCTTCCAGAGGCGTGCTTCGGAAGCACGCCTACCGGAGAGTACCTATCTATTTATCCGTAAATCCTAACTTAAGTTGTCCCCAGATTGTTGCAGCTTTGTTTGCCGCCTCAACTGCGAGGGTGTCTTCTAAACCGTTCTCCATGAGCATCTGGATGTCGGCTTCCTCCAATGCGACATCGAAGAGTAGCATTTCGTCGAACATACCTTCCCACTCTCTGCCGCCCCCACTCCATGAACCGATACGTCCAGGTCCAAATTCCCCGGGCAAGGGACCCCATTTGCCCTCGGCATCCAGTTCGCCATCGAAGTAGACGTGAACGGATTCGTCGTTGCTGCTATATGCAACTGCGAGATGGAACCATTTGTTTAGGATATCCTTATCCGCTGTAAACTTTGAATTGAGCCAACCCGGATGTCGCACTGGGTTGTTGGAGTGAATCGCCATCTCCATCTTGTTGTCTGGACGAAACTGGTAGTGGACAAACCCGGGTGCCCAACCGTCTCGGTTAAAGAAGCATCTCCACAGCCCGACTCTACCTGTCGCATTAAACCATTTTAGGAGTGTAAAATCCTCAAGTGGTCCAATTTCTGGAACAGTGACCCAAGCATCCTTACCGTTGAGTTCAATGGCGTTGCCGAATTTACCCTTCACCCATTTAGCACCGCCGACAAGGTCGCCATCGTTGCCATTGTCGGATGAATCTTTGGCGACTTTTCCGCTGTTTTCGTTGAACAACCACGCACCGACAATAGATTTCGGATCGATTTCAGCGGTGCTGAGTTGTGTAAACATGAGACCTATGGTGATTAAACTGATTATCAAGCGTATCATCTTGGCTCCTCCGTCGTTGGGTTGTTGGTTCTTGATACCTGCAAACTGGGAAATCGTCGGGTAGATTGTATCATAGATCCTTGAAGAATTGAACAAAATTTTGCTCGTTTCGTTACAAATTGAGTGGTTGATCTCCACGATTTCCTATTGGATCTGTCGGTTTTACTAAGCTTTGCAGTCCTTTAAGAGGTTGATCGAAAAGAAAGGAGGTGTTCACTTGTAATTTTTAAAAAATTCTGTGAAAAAATTTAAAAAATGGTTGACAAACTTTTGAAGACATGTTATAATAATTAACGCTCATGGCGCGAAAATTGCTTTGGGTAACTTTTATGCTCTTTTAATCGAACCAATCTGGAATTGATGCATGTGTGCTGTTTGTGCAAAACAGACTTTCAGATGCAAAAAGATTTTGGTGACATTTATTTAGAACTGATTTATAATATATGCGATTTAGTTTTGATTCGTGGGTATTGCGCGTAAGCGTTACCTGCAAGATTCGGGGGTAGAAGTGGAATCTCGACGTAAATTTTTCAAATCTCTCGGCTGGGGGACTTTCGTTGCAGCATCGGGTTTGGCCTTCGGACCGGGATTGGTTCGGTATCTGTATCCACGCGTACTGTTTGAACCCTCCTCTATTTTTAAAGCAGGATTCCCGGCTGAATATCCACCGGGCAGTGTTAGTGAAAAGTACAAAAAAGAGCCGTTTGGTGTTTGGATTGTCCGAAAACAGGACGGTGAGTTCTACGCACTTTTAACCATCTGCACACACCTCGGATGTACACCTCGCTGGCTTGGCTCTGAAAGTAAATTCAAGTGTCCATGTCACGGTAGTGGTTTTGATCGAGAGGGTGTTAACTACGAAGGTCCGGCGCCCCGCCCCCTTGAACGGGTTAAAATTACGTTAGCAGAAGATGGTCAACTCGAAATTGACAAGTCTGTGAAATTTTTAGGTGAGAAGGGACAATGGAGCGATCCAGGCTCCTTTTTGAAGGTCTGAAGAAAGGAGAGCATTTGTGCTCAGCTCCGGTTGGGCAGAAAAGGCGTTTCGACTTTATAGGCGCATCTTGCCATCTACGTCGAAACTTGCTAAAAGAATATGAACGAAGAACGTAAAGGGCTCAAAGAAAAGATTACGAATTCCGACATTTGGCGCTCTATATTCCGCCACGGATATGAACAAACGGGGCGTCGCTACACCTTACAGGTTCTCCAAAACGTCTGGTTGCATCTCCATCCTCCCCGGATTTCTCGGCACGCGTTGAATTTCCGCTTTACATGGTGCATGGGCGGTATCACTTTCCTTATGTTTCTTGTGACAGCCGTCACCGGCGTACTCCTGATGTTCTATTACCGGCCAACAGCCGAATATGCTTTCCACGATGTTCAATACCTTGAATTTGATATTCCGTTCGGGATGCTCCTACGTAACATGCACCGCTGGGCAGCACATGGCATGGTTATCTCGGTGATGTTGCATATGTTCAGAGTTTTCTTGACGGGTTCCTATAAGAAACCACGAGAATTCAACTGGGCAGTTGGTGTCATCTTGTTACTCGTGACATTTTTCCTGAGTTTCACGGGGTACTTGTTACCGTGGGATCAGTTGGCATTTTGGGCTGTGACTGTAGGAACGAACATGGCACGTGCGACCCCGGTTTTGGGACATGAAGGTCCATTTGCTCCGCAAGACATTACACAATCAAACGATGTCCGATTTGCACTGCTGGCGGGGACAATAGTAGGTCCCTCAACGTTGTTGAGGTTCTATATTTTACACTGTGTTGCAGTTCCGCTGTTAGCAAGTGTCCTGATGGCTTTGCATTTCTGGCGTGTGCGTAAGGATGGTGGCATCTCTGGGCCTCTATAAAATGGCTGTCAGCGAATTGGCTGTCGGTAGTTGTGGCGGTTGCAAATGTTCTCACCTGCCACACGTCCTACTGACTGCTGATGGCTGATTGCGATAAAAAAGGAGCAGGATATGGAGAATTTTATAGCACTGGTGACGAAGCCGGATAATGTCCCCATTGTTGCTATTCTCTTTTTAATACCCTATTTCATCTGGCTTTCATACCGGCAAGCACGCCAGACCGACAAGACAGGTGTCCCTTCGGATGCCGCTCTCAACGATAAAGTCTATGTGTGGCCCTACTTGTGCCGAAATGAGTTTATCTGTGCGATTATCGTGATGTTGGTGCTCGGGGTCTGGTCGATTATGATTGATGCCCCGCTTGAGGAACCGAGCGACCCAACAAAGACCCCGAACCCTTCTAAAGCACCGTGGTATTTTCTTGCGCTCCAAGAAATGCTCGTTTACTTTGACCCGTGGATTGCCGGGGTGGTGCTGCCGGGTCTAATTATCGCAGGTTTGATAGCTATTCCATATATTGACATTAATCCGAAAGGTAAAGGTTATTACACAATCAAGGAACGTCCGTTCGCGCTTGCTGTGTTCTGCTTCGGATTTATCATTTTATGGATCGTCTTGATGGTTGTCGGTACATTCCTCAGAGGCCCCGGATGGAACTTCTTCGCGCCTTGGGAGAAGTGGGATCCGCACCTTGTTGTTCCATTGACGAACGTGAATTTGTCGTATCTGTTCGGTATCCGAGATGCGCCCACTGCGAACTTTTTCGGGTTTTTTGTCGTCGCAGGGTATTTCGCTATTGGTCCCATTTTCTACTTGTGGAAGCGTAAAAGTAGCCATTTCCTGCAGGAGCTCGGTCTTGTCCGATATATTGTTGTCTCATTTCTGTTCTTAACCATGCTCGCGCTGCCAATAAAAATGGTACTGCGTGTAGTATTGAATGTGAAATACATCTGGGTATCCCCGTGGTTCAACATTTAACGCGGATGGTTGTCCCCTTTACGTATATCGTTGGCAATGACATCGTAATGTATCAATTGACATGGAGGGAGAAGATTTCGTGAGGAACAAAAAGGAAATTCCTGCTGAGAGTAAGTCGTATTCTGCTTTGTTCTTTATTCTGTCTGGATTGTTGGGACTGGTCACCTTATGGGGATTCTGGAGTGAGATGATTACTCGCCGTCCATGGAAGCAGATCCAGCAGCAATTTTATCAATATGAATATGAAAAGACACACGCGGAATTGGAGAATGCGAAGTTAATTCTACCTGAACTCCCTACACCTCAGGAACCTGATCCGAAAGAGCTCGGAAGGTTAACGAAAGAAATCAGGAACGCTCAAGTTGCCTTGGACGAAGCACTGCAAGAACGCAAGTTTCGACAGAGCGAATCGGATGCGATTAATTATAAATATCAGCATAGCCTCCATGAAGCGAAGGGTAAACATAATGCGACTGTTGACAAGTGGCAAAAGAAATTAGCGGATTTTGAATCCGAGATTGAGAGTGAACTGACCGAAGCCGTTTTGAAAGCGGAAGCTGCCTTTGCAGAGGCGAACAAAGTTTTGGCGCAATTTTATCAAGCCAATGGAGACGCACAGAGTGCGCTCAGCACCTACCTTATCGCGCAAAAATATAATACGACAGATACAGAGATCACTGGTGGCATTACCGCTGCTCAAGCCTCGCTTCAATCTTTACAAGCCGACAAAGCAAAGTATGACGAAGTAGCACGCCTTGAGGAAAAACTCCATTCAGTTGGTGGTATCAAGAGAACCTTCCTCGGTAGCCTATTAGAAAATCCCTTCCGTGAAACGCGAACCATCACGCAATACTATCTTGAAGATTTCAGCCATACCGCAGACAGGTGTGCGACGTGTCACTTCTCTGTTGATAGGGAAGGCTATGAGCAATCTGCCCAAGAGATATTTGAGGTAGAAGGTGATGGCGAAAATCCGGTTGTCCATCGTCTCAAGCACGCAAGTGTTAAAGTCGGGAGTGAGAATATTATAATTGATGGATTTGAGGCGGAAGCAGACGAATATACATTAGAAGAGAACGGCACCCTTACTTTCAGTGATGTCGATGTCTTCGGCGAAGTAGAGATCTCTTATGAGACCGGCTACCATTCAGTCCTCCAGACGCATCCGCATCGAGATGTTCTCCTTGCGAAACACCCTGTTGATAGATTTGGATGTACGCCCTGCCACGGTGGACAGGGACAAGCACTCACAGCAAAATCCGCGCACGCCTTGACGCATGCTGAGTATTGGCTCACCCCTGTACTTGGTTTGGATGAGCATACCGGCAGAACCTCTGAAGATACAGCCGGATATATGGAATCTAACTGCCGTCGTTGTCACGATGGTGTGGTGATGTTAGATTACGGTGTGAATCCTGAAACCGATGAACCTCAGGACTATGCCCCTAATCTGACAAAGGGTTTGGCACTCTTTGAAGACCTCGGCTGTCACGGCTGCCACGCCGTAGAAGGCTATAGTGCTATTGAAGACCTCGCCAACGTTGGTCCGTCACTTGCGAAAGTCGGTAGCAAGATAACAGATACTGCTTGGCTCGAAAGTTGGATTAAGAAGCCTGAGGCGCATCTGCCGAATACGACGATGCCAAACTTCTTTCCTGCCGATGGCATGACGCAAGTCGTTTACCTCAAGAATGGTGGGAAACGTACCGGTGTTGTCACCAAAACAGCGAATGGTATTATCCTCAAAACGGATGACGGCACGGAATATCCGTATCCTGACAGTTATGTTATTCGCATTGTTGATGAGGTAAAATCTATCGCAGCTTACCTTGCACAAATGCGTGATGCGAATCTTGATGAGGTCAGTGCAACCTATTCCGAATCTCAACGTGCTATTGAAGCAGGTGAAGAGACTGTTAAAACTGTTGGCTGTCTTACGTGTCATGCTGTTGGTGGTTTAGGAAGCGATTTTGCTCCGGCACTGGACAGTGTTGGCGAAAAGGTTACGCCGAATTACCTCCGACAGTGGATCCGCGATCCGAAAGCGTACGATCCAGATACGAGTATGCCGAGTTTGCGGTTGAACGATAGCGAAGTTGATGATGTTGTCGCGTACTTGATGAGTTTACAGCAGGCAACCCCGAACGTATCTACTGAATCCATCGGTGAAGTGGACGTAGCAGAAGGTGAGACACTCGTCAGAACTTACGGATGTTTCGGTTGCCATGAAGTCCCTGGATTTGAAAATGAATCAAAAGTCGGTGCTGATCTCGGCGAATTCGGCGCGAAATTCGCTGATGAACTTGACTTTGGTGATACGGTAGATATTGAACACAGTTGGACTGGATGGACCCTTGGTAAAGTGACCGACCCACGGCGTTACCAGACGCGACGCATTGTCTCTCGTATGCCTGTCTTCCAGATGAACGACGAAGACGCGAAAGCACTCGCTGTGCTTTTGAAGAGTTTCCAACCGGAGAAGTATCCACTCAGTTATATCCATAACCGATCCGAGAAATTGAACCGTATTGATGCTGGCAGACGGCTGGTGAAAAAATATAATTGCGCTGGATGCCATGAGATTGAAGGTGGTGGCGGTGATTATCGCGATGTTATCATCGCACACGAAGGGTTAAGTGAGATGGTTGCCACGCAGTTTGCACCGCCGACGTTGAAAGCTGAAGGCGCGAGGGTTTATCCAGACTGGTTATTTGAATTCCTGAAGGAGCCGTCAGAAATCCGTTATGGACTCAAAGTACGGATGCCGACATTCGGACTGTCTGATGACGAAGCGACAACGCTTGTCGAGTACTTCTCTGCGCTTGACGATGAACCCTTCCCTTATGAGACGCTTGAAATGCCGACACCGACGCGTGCTGAATTACGAGTCGGTAAGCAGATTTTTGACACGCTTCAGTGTATCTCCTGCCATCCTTCGCAGGGTGAAGTTATTCCTGAAGGGAGCGACAAGGCGGGACGACCTGATCTCGCATTGGCGAAAGAGCGGCTCAAATTGGATTGGCTCATTGATTGGATGAAGGATCCGCAGTCGTTCCAACCCGGAACGGCGATGCCGCAGGCGTGGCCCCTCGTTGGTGGGCAACATATACCACTTGACGGTTATGCTGGCAATGATGCTGAGGAACAGATTCGACTTGTTCGAGATTACCTCATTTCTTTGGGAAAATAGTTTTCGACTAACTGATAACTCCTAATATTATGAGACACCTTATTGTCATCGTTGTTATGATTCTTGTGTGGCTCAATGGGTTAATTTGGTTGGCAAGACAGGTTGACCCGAGTACGAAATATCAGTCGCAGGTTGAGTACAAATACGCTCGATACTGCGCGGGGTGCCATGGAAACAATGGGGAAGGCAATGGACGCATCGGACGTTTCAAAAGGTTAGATCCAGCAGACCTTACAGATAATAATTTGTGGGAGATGCACAGCGATGAGCAATTGCTGGATAGCATCAACAGTGGGAAAAACGATATGCCAGCGTTCTATTATTATCTCAATGATGAAGAACAACAGGAAATTCTTGCCTATATTAAGGAGACGTTTCGTCGGTAACCCGAAAATAAGTAGGACTTAGGCAATTTTCCTATGATATCCCACGTGTGATGTGCCGCTGGCGAGGTTTTCAACCTCGCCAGCAGGGGATTGGGGTTTGCGTAAGTCTTGATAAGGCTTTAGAAAATTTAGTGAAAATTTTAGGTCTTTTTGTTTCCATTTTGAAGGGAATTAACTGACAATCCCAATGCTTTAGCTTTGGGTCCAACCCCGTATCGCCCGTGCTGGTATCAAAAAAACTTGACAATGCACGGAAATATAGTATAATTATATTACTGCTTACAAGTGGTGGGACGGCAATCGCGCCACGCCTATTGCCGTAGGTTGTGAGTAGTACCCACGAATGTTAAGCAGAGAACACCAAATCATATTGCTATAATTTAGCAACCCCCTGCTTACATTCAAAAACTTTTACTTTCCTCGCGGTAGGGCATACCGAGAGACAAAACGCTTGTGGAGTTTCTGTAAGACCTTACTTGGTAAGGCACGAAACGACGAAGCAAGAATCCCACTCCTTTAGGTGTGGGAGTGTCAAATCCTGTGGTGTTAATATATTACAGGTTAAATTTAAACTATAGAGGAGAAAAATCATGAAAATCGTAGTTGCTTTGCTCGCCTTTGGGGTGTTGACGAGTGTTGCGTTTGCGGGCACTATCACCGGTACTGTAATGTATGATGGTGATGCACCAGCACGTCCCGCCTTGACTGCGACCAAAGACCAGCATTGCATTGACACTGTAAAAGGCACAAAGTCCGAAGCACTCGTTGTCTCAAAAGGCAAAGGCATCAAGAACGTTGTTATTTACGCCCGCGTTCGTGGTGCAAAACCTACCGTCCCGGATAAGAACCCGGTTATGGATCAAAAGGGGTGCGCTTACTACCCACACGTTCTTGCGGTTGTTGCTGGTTCTACCGTTGATATTACCTCCAGTGATCCGATTGCCCATAATGTGCATTCTCACGCGAAAAAGAATAACGCGATAAACTATCAGATTCCGCAGCCCGGCAAAGTTATCCCGCACAAAATCGAAAAGGTTGAAAATATTAAGTTCACATGCGATATTCATGCTTGGATGACCGGCTACATCGTTGCTGTTCCCAATGACTTTTTCACTGTCACTGGTTACAAGGATGCTGATGGCGCATGGATTAGTTCCGATGACTACGAAAAATCTGCGGATACCGGCAATTATTCGATCGCTGATGTGCCAGCCGGTAGAGTGCGTGTCGTCGCATGGCATGAAGAACTCGGTTCAGCGAACAAAACGATTGAAGTGCCAGCAAGTGGTGATATCGCCGTAAACTTTACAAGTGCTGACTTTAAGAAACGCGCGAAATAAATAGCAGTCAGCAGTCAGTTTTCGGCAGTCAGTAAGAAACTCTCTTTGCTAACGGAAACCGAAAGCCGACGGCTGACAGCCGAAAGCCATAAAAAATGTCTAAAAAGAGACTCTATCTCATACTCGGTTGCGTGCTGATTGCTTATGCCTTTTTAGCAGTTGCACCGGTGGTGTTTGCCCAAGATGCGACCGAGGCGGAATATCGCCCCTTCCCGAAGATCGGCAGTCGAAATGCAGCATGGATTGCCGCGCAGCTCCACCTGTTATTCGGATCCTTTATTCTCGGTGTCCCGATGTTCGCCGTTATCATCGAATTTATCGGCTGGAAGACCAAGGACATGCGATACGACCGGATGGCGCAGGAGTTCATTAAACTCTGTATGGGTGCGTTTTCGACGACAGCGTTACTCGGTGGTGTACTCGTCTTTATCCTCATCTGGTGCTATCCGAAGGTTATGACCAAGCTGAGTGGGATATTCGGACCGACGATGATTTTTTACGTCGTCTTGTTCTTCGGTGAGACCTTTACGCTTTACCTCTACTCCTACGGATGGGATAAGATGCAAGGCCGCCATAAAGGATGGCATCTCTTCCTCGGTGTTTTATTAAACGTGTGGGGGACGGCAATTATGTTCGTCTCTAATTCATGGTTGAGTTACCAGACGAGTCCGGCAACCCAATACGGCGTACTCTCTGAAGGACGGCGGAAGTCTTGGATTGAAGAGAAATTGGCTGCGGATCCATCACTAACACCTGAAACCGCTATGGAGGGTGTTACAAGCCACACAATGGTGCCGCTCCACAACGAGACAACAGGTGAGTTCATGGGCACCCTTTGGGATGCTGTCAACAACTTTACGTGGATGCCTGTTAATATCCACCGTCTCGTGGGGAACATCGCCTTCGGAGGTTCGATTGTGGCGGCTTATGCCGCGTTTCGATTCCTCGTTGCGAAGACAAAAGAGGACAAAGCACACTACGACTGGATGGGTTATACCGGAAACTTCATTGCGCTCTGCGGACTTATACCGCTGCCTTTCCTCGGTTATTGGCTTGGTAGAGAAATCTATATGTTCAATAACACGATGGGCATCAACATGATGGGTAGCCTCTTTTCTTGGCTGTTCATTATTCAGGCGGTAATGATTGGTGTCCTATTTATTGGTGCGAACTACTACCTCTGGTCGGGCATGGGACGCATTGAAGGGGCGGAGGTTTATGCGCGATACCGTCCGTATATGATCACGGTTATTATTATCTGTGTTGCTATCTGGATGACCCCACGGACGCTCTCTAAGATCTCAAGTGCCAGTGAACTGAGTGCGATGGGCGGTGCCAACCATCCACACCTCGGATTGTTTGGCTTGATGACTGCCAAAAATACGGCTGTTAACATCATTATTCTCACCACTTTCTTGAGTTTCTTGTTTTATCGGCGTTCAGGCAAGATACCTACGGCAAGTTGGAAACGGATTGGCAACGTTGCCATCTCTGTGATCTTTTTCCTCGCGACGGTCTCAATCGTAGTTATCGGTATCGTCGGATTTACCGTTCCGACAGATTTGCGTGTCAATATCCTTACCCCATATCAGGTTTTGGTTGCGCTTGCGGTGATGGCAGTTGTCACAGTGGTCGATATTTTCATGTATCGCAAGGCGACAATGTCTGGCACTATTAAATGGGGAGAGATGACAGATCGCTCACAATACGTGTTAATTCTGGTGGCAATTACGTTTACGTCCCTGATGGGACTGATGGGATATGCGCGCTCAGGGCTTCGAGAGGCATGGCATATCTTCGGTGTCATGCAAGATACATCGCCCGATGCATTTACGCCACTTCTCAGCGAAGCCGTGAACATGGTAGCGATCATCATGGTAGCCTTCTTCGCACTCGTTGGGTTCATCTTCTGGCTCGGTTTGTGGGGTGAAAAGAAGAAGCAAGCCGCAGCTGCCCCTGTGGAAGCCGAAGTTGCTGTAGAAAGCGACGATTAACAAGGGGACAGCCATGTTTGTCCTTAATCCCGATGTACTTAATCAGAAACCCGCTCGTAATGAAATGGAGAGCGGAGCGAAAACTTAATATTTAAAAATATGTCAAGAAATACGCTCATAAAAATTGCGAGTCTAATCTTAATGGTGGTGAGTTTCGTCGCCTATATTGCTGGGGTGTCTGCGTTTCCGATTGCCTCGGAAAACTTACTACCTTGGTCGGTTTGGTTTCTCATCTCGGTCGTCATAAACATCGTTTTGTGGTCGAACGTCATGAAGTTGTTGACGTTCTCACTTGCGGTGATATGGTTTTACGCTTTCGTCGCGAGTCTTGTACCCGAAAGTTCCACGGCGGTGAATTTAACCGAGCTGGATTGGAGTGACCCAGAGGCAGTCGCTGAACAGGGTGCTTTGGTATTTAATGGCAAAGGGCAGTGTAGCGCGTGTCATACTGTGGATACTTCGGCACCCCCAGGAAGATGTCCTGACTTGACAGACATCGGTCTTAACGCAGCGAGCCGCATACCCGGTATGGATGCGAGAACATATTTGATTGAATCTCTATATTTCCCTGCGAACCACCTTGTCCCCGGTTACGGTAAGATTATGCCGGAGGTATGGAAAGCCCCGATTGCGCTTTCTCACGTGGAGATTCAAGCGGTTATCGCTTACCTTGAGAGTCAAGGTGGCGAAATTGATCCGACACCCTTTGATGAACCTATAGATAGGAAGGATGTCAGTGTAACTGCTGAAGCACTTCCTCCATTGCTGACTGGCGATCCTGAACTCGGCAAAAAGGTTTTTGTGAGTGCGGCGTGTAACGCATGCCACGTTGTTACGGGAGTAGAGGGTCCTGCAGCGGGAGAAGCGACTACGGACTTTGAAGTCGTCACTGCACCGGATCTTTCCGAAATTGCTGCCTTTAACGACATGCGGTATCTTGAAGAATCAATCTTGCTGCCGAGTGCGCAGATTGTAAGTGGTTACGGTGCTGTTACCGTGCGTGCCAACGGAATAACTTACCAAGGGACACTCGTCTCGCAAGATGAAGAAAAGATAGTCGTCCGAACCAAAACTGCGGATGGCGTGGAAGAGGAACACACTATTTTACTGAGCGAACTTGATGAGGAACCGATTGAAGAACTCGCCGATCTACAGGCGAAGGGTTATTTTACCTTGACGCTAACACCCGCGGATGCAGATGCTCCGGTGAGTGGGGCAATCGTTTCGGAAACCGCCGAGACTGTGACGCTTAATGTTAACGGCGAAGATAAGGCGTTCTCCAAAACGGATGTCAAAAGCATGATGACCGTTGTCACTTTTGATGGTGATGAAATTGTTGGCGAGTATGTTTCAGGCACGATGGACGACGACGAAATCGTCTTGATCGTTGATGGAAGTGAAGAGATATTTGATACGTTTGATCTTGAGGAAGTTACCTTTACCCGTGCCTCCGGCAAAAAGTTGCTGGTTACATCGCCAATGCCTGAAAACTTCCCGCTGTTGTTATCGGTATTGGATATGAGCAATTTGCTCTCTTTCTTAAGCACACTCACTGGCGCGACAGCGGAAGCAGTGCCAGCAGAGACAGGTGAGGCTCCCGCGGAATAACAGACAAAGAATAGTTGTTAAAAAAACAGAAAACTTAGCCTGTAATGTAATGGAAGGCGGATATACGTCAGGAAAGGTCAAACCACGAACCCACCTGACCAAACCGCAAGGAAAATTAGAAAAATGAAAAGACTGTCGCTCTTCACAATATGTCTCATAATTCTGGTCGGTTCTTGGCTCGTACTGCGCTTCGTCATTGGCGGTGTTATATCAGTACCGATCCCGGCAAGCGTGATTGCGATGTATATGGGGCTGATTTTAATCGCTGTCTTGGTGCATATTTCCGTTGAGGACTCACTGTTTCGCGAGTTTCTGCGCCCCATCCATGAAACGCTCGTCGATGACAAACGCCGTGTCCGCCGCCGCGTTATTGCGGTGTTGATTCCGTTTTTTTTACTCGGTTATACCTACTCGATTATTGCCCAGCGAGCAAACCCACCCGGAAGTCCGCGTGATGCACACCCATCGCCGCCGCTTGAGTTGACTTACAAAGATGAGGTCATTGGCACGATGCAAGATGTCGTGAACCCCTTCCGGCATTATGAGAAAGATGATCCGGAGGCGTTCAAAGCGCATGTTGAGAATGGTAGGCGTGTCTATCATCAGAATTGTTTTCCCTGCCATGGTGATCACTTAGATGGACAGGGGCATTTCGCACCGTACCTCCAACCGCTCCCTGCTAATTTCCAAGACCCAGGGATTATTCCTAACTTCCAAGAATCTTTCTTCTTTTGGCGGATAGCAAAGGGTGGACCGGGATTACCTGCAGCGGGAACGCCTTGGGATTCGGCGATGCCTATTTGGGAAGACTACTTAACAAAAGACGAAATTTGGGACGTAATCCTTTTTCTATCCGACTATACCGGCTATCAGCCACGAACTTTTGGGGAGGCACACTAAGATGAAAAATAGAAATGTGGTTTCCCTCCTAATGCTGGTTTTCGGAATACTATGTGTTCTTACGTTGGCACACGCGCAAAACGCTCCAGAAGCCTCCGAAAAAGGAAAAGAGGTTTACGAGAATAGCTGCGCGCACTGCCACGGGACTGAAGGTAGAGGTGACGGCTCTGCCGCTGAGAATCTCCTCCCTAAACCGAGGGATTTCACACGCGGGTTGTATAAGATTCGTTCCACGGAGAGTGGTCAACTCCCGACCGATCAAGATCTTTTTGACATTATTACCGAAGGGATGCCCGGATCGTCAATGCCTGGGTGGGAAACTTCCCTGAGTGCCGATGATCGTTGGGAAGTGGTGGCTTATATTAAAACCTTCTACGATGGTTTTAAAGAGAGTGAAACATCGCCCCGGGTGATTAGTCTTGAGGATAAAATTCCTTACTCTGAGGAGAGCGTGGAGATTGGGAAGGGACTTTATGTTGATCTCGGTTGCGTTGAGTGCCACGGCAACGTTGGACGCGGTGACGGTACGTCTGCGCCTACGCTGACTGATGAATGGGGATTCCAGACGTGGCCTGCAAATCTAACGCAGGGTTGGAATTACCGAGGTGGTGCTGACACCGAGGACATCTTCAAGCGATTCATCGGTGGACTTGCAGGTTCACCAATGCCTGCATTTGAAGGTGATAGTTTCCTGCATTTCGGATTGACTGCGGAGGAGTCCACACGTCTCAGCGAATTGGAGAACAAAGACGAAATGACGGCGGCGGAAGAAGAGGCATCCGAGCAGTTTTACGAAAAAATGGATGCCGCTGTTGATGTCGCGCTCAATCGGGCGGAAGGTATGGAGTTGAGTGCAGCTGAACAGCAGACATATAATAACGCCATGAAGGTCGTTTATGAAAAGAGTTGGCATCTGGCGAATTACGTTAAATCGCTTTCACCTGAAAAACGTCCTGAATCTGCGATTGGGAATAATGTACTCCGCTCACAATACGTTCAAGGTGCGTTGCCGGCAATGGATGATGCCGCATGGGAAACGCTTCAATCTGGGTATTTCCCGCTTGTCGGGCAGATCGTCATTGAGCCTCGCCAGTTTAATCCAACGATTGATTCCGTGAATGTCAAATCATTTTACAACGACAAAGAGACTGCATTCCTCTTCACATGGGATGATCGAACAAATACGGTTGGCGACGAAACGGATGAAGCGACAGGGAAAACCCTTGAAGATGCATTGGCAATTCAATTTCCAGTGAAGGTACCGCAAGGTCCGACTGCACCAAAACCCTATTTCTTGTGGGGTGGTAGACTACCGGTCTATCTGTGGCATTGGAAAGCCTCCGCCCCTGAACAGGTGACCGAGCTTACCGCTAAAGGTATCAACAATGCCGAAGTTCAGGAAGCACAAGGCGAACTCCACGTACAGAGTGCCTACACAAATGGACAATACAAATTGTGGGTGAAACGTTCCTTGAAGACCGATGATAAGAAGGACTTACAACTTGAACCCGGTGTTTTTGTCCCCATCGCTTTCTCGGCGTGGGATGGCGCGAATGGTGATATTGATACGAAAAGGGTGATGACAAGTTGGTACACTTTCGTCCTTGAACCTGTCCCGTCTTCAAGACGGTTCGTTTATCCGCCTTTGATTGCAATTCTTTCTCTCGGCTTGCTTTTCGGTTTAAGGGCAGTCGTACAGCGGAGGAATTCAGAAGAAGTCAAAAATATGTAAACCGCAATGGCTGTTGGAAACCGTCAGCAGTCAGCAGTTAGTAAATAACTTGTAATTGAAAGCCGAAGGCTGATGGCTGAGGCTATTAAAGGAGAAAAAAATGAAAACTTATTTGTTGGCAAGTCTCACGGTATTTCTCGCGTGTTGCTATGTCGGTGGTGCCTTCGCAGCTGACTCCGGTTCCGGAGAGATGGAAATGTTGGTGTTTCCCAAAGCGTATAAAGCTAAGGCAGTGAATAATGGCGGCACGATTAGCGGCGTAGTGACGTTTGAAGGCGATGTACCTGAGATGAAAGTACTGGAAATCACCAAAGATCAGGCAATCTGTGGTGCTACTGACAAATATGATGAATCGCTTGTCGTTGGTGAAGGCAACGCTTTAAAAAACACGATTGTCTACCTAATTGACATTTCAGCAGGTAAAGATTTTGACAAATCCACCAAACTGGAGATTGATCAGAAGGACTGCAAATTCAGTCCGCATGTCCAGATTGTCCCGCTCGGTGTTCGGGTAACAATGTTGAATAACGATAGAGTTAATCACAACGTCCATATCTTCAGCAGCATCAATACGCCGGTTAACAAACAGCAGACAAAGAACCGCAAAAAGATGCCCCTTAAGGCTGTCAAGAAGGCGGAGGGTCCTGTCTCAGTCAAATGCGACATTCATGGGTGGATGTCGGCTTGGATTGCTTATGTACCGCATCCTTATTTTGCCGTGACGAACGAAAAGGGTGAATTCACGCTTGAAGATGTCCCCGCAGGTGACTACAAACTTGGTTATTGGCATGAAGCGTGTGGTACTAACAACAAGGCCCCTGTCGCTGTTACTGTAGCAGCTGGTGGCACTGTCACGCAAGATTTCACACTGAAACTAAAGTAGTTATCAGTAGTCGGTGGTCAGCGGTCAGAAAGAGGGTTTCCTTGTGGTAGACACAGAGGTTTTGGATTCCATGGCTACTGACAACCGAATTGAAGTAGAAAATCTTTCCCATGCTTATCGGGAGCGGCGCGCACTCGACAATGTTAGTTTTCGCGTCTCATGTGGCGAAATTTTTGGACTCCTCGGCCCGAATGGGAGTGGCAAAACAACACTTTTTAGGATCCTGTCTACGCTGATGCCGTTAACGTCTGGCAGCGTTCGTATCCTCGGACACAACTTAGCGACGGAGGTAAAAGCGATTCGGCATCTCTTAGGTGTTGTTTTTCAACACCCGGGGCTGGATGCGAAACTTACCGTCGTTGAGAATTTACGACACCATGGCCATCTTTATGGACTCGCTGGTAAAACGCTGCGCTACCGAATTTCGGAACTGCTTGAATGTTTTGGGGTCTCGGATAGGGCAACGGAACGTGTGGAAATCCTATCGGGTGGTTTGCAAAGACGCGTTGAGATCGCGAAAGCCCTGTTACATTCCCCAAGTGTTTTGTTCCTTGATGAACCGACGAGTGGATTGGATGTAGGAGCACGTCGCCAACTCAACGACTATCTTGGTGCCCTTGTGGACACAGAAAATATCCTCGTTCTACTTACGACGCATCTGTTAGAGGATGCTGAGGCGTGCAACAGGGTAGGTATTCTTGATTCAGGCAAGTTGGTCGCTCTCGGAACACCTGATGAACTCAAGGCACGGGTCGGTGGCGATGTTGTCCTCATAGAGAGCACAAACAGTGAGACACTCGATGCCGCTATTGTTGATCGGTTTGGCGTTTCGACAGTCTTAATGGATAATTGGTTGCGTATTGAATGTAAACGTGGACATCAGTTCGCCCGGGATGTGGTTGCGGCGTTTCCAAATGAGATTCAATCGGTACGGTTCGGGAAACCGACGTTAGAGGACGTATTTGTAAAGTTGACAGGAAACCCGCTCGTGGAGAGGAAGGATTGGGAAAATTAAAAATCTGCTACCGATTGCAACGATCTGGTGGCGCGAAATCATCAGGTTTTATCGTCAGCGGAGTCGGCTCTTCAGTGCTATCGCACAACCTTTAGTATTTTGGCTTCTCATTGGAAGTGGTTTGAGCGCGTCTTTTCAACCTTCCGGTGAGGTAGATGGTCTTAGTTATATTGAATATTTTTATCCCGGTATCGTCGTTTTAGTCTTGCTTTTTACGTCTATTTTCGCTACAATTTCGGTTGTGAATGACCGGCGTGAAGGTTTCCTGCAAGGCGTACTCGTCGCGCCTGTACCGAGGTGGCGGCTTGTGCTCGCACAAGCGTTAGGTGGGACGACGCTGGCACTTTTACAAGGAATACTGTTACTATTATTGGCACCGATGACCGGTTTCCGATTTAGTGCCGCATCGCTCCTTCTCACGCTCGGTGTGATGGCACTTTTGGCGTTTGGCTTGACAAACCTCGGACTACTCATCGCGTGGCGGATGGATTCAACACAGGGGTTTCATGCGATTATGAATCTCCTGCTGATTCCGATTTGGCTTCTCTCCGGTGCGTTTTTTCCGAGTACAGGCGTACCTGGTTGGTTAGCATGGGCAATGAAACTGAATCCACTAACGTATGGACTCGATGCTTTTCGGCAGAGTCTGTATCTTAACACAGCTACAGCAGTTGGCGAGGTGCCCTCGTGGACACTCTCGATGCTGATTACCGGTCTATTTTGTGTATTGACGTACGTGGGGGCAACTTTCACGGCATCTGCAGAAGCAAATTAGACTTGTTAGGAACGAAAATCTTACGCGCCTTTCGCTTTTCAACAAGCGAAGCGCACTATTAAGGAGGACTGGATGCTTCAATGGCTACCAGAGAACGTATCAACGTTTGGGCAAGGCGTTGATAACCTCTTTCACGCGATCTATTGGCTTACCCTTATTGTGTTCGTCCTTGTGATGGGAACCCTCATTGTTTTCTTGATTAAATATCGGCATCAGGAAGGCAAGAAGGCAGACTACATTGAGGGGAGCACAACGCTGGAAATTATTTGGACAGCCGCAACAACGGTGATTGTCTTTGTGCTCGCGATGTTCAGTTACCCGCAGTGGAATAATATTAAGTCGCCTACGCAATTTCCTGAGAATCCAGATGTTGTTGTCCAGGTCAATGGAAAGCAGTTTAACTGGGATATGACGTATCCCGGTCCCGATAACGAGTTCGGGACAGATGATGATCTGGAATTGGAAAACGAATTGCATGTGCCGGTCAACGCGGTCGTGCATATCCGCTTAACCGCTGAGGATGTGATCCACAGTTTCTTCGTGCCACAGTTACGGCTCAAACAGGATGCTTTGCCCAACCGATTTATTGATGTCTGGTTTGAGGCAACAAAGGCAGGTCGTTATGAAATTCCGTGCGCCGAATTGTGTGGATTTGGACACTCCGGCATGCTCGGGTACCTCAATGTCCATACACAAAATGACTATGATGCCTGGGTTCAAGAAAGATGGCCTCAGTAGGCGGAAGGAGAACAATAACAATGCACGATAACGAACATTCGTCACATCATGAAGAAAGTTTTATTAGCAAATATATCTTTTCACTCGACCACAAGATGATCGGTAAGCAGTTCCTCATCTACGGACTGATTATGTTGTTTGTTGGGGGCGGTCTTGCGCTTCTCTTTAGATGGCAACTTGCTTACCCTGAAAGACCACTGCCGATTATCGGTGCCTCGCCACAATACCTTGAGGAAGGTGAAGTTGTTACCGGTGCTGATAGGATGTGGGAGCGGATTTATGAATCTGAGCAAGAGGAATGGCTTGAAGTAAATATGCCGAATGGGGTCGTCGAACCCGCATTTTACAACATGCTGTTCACGATGCATGCCACTATTATGGTGTTCTTCGTCGTTGTTCCGATCTTGGTGGGTGCTTTCGGCAATTTCTTAATTCCGTTGATGATCGGTACACGGGATATGGCGTTTCCTATCCTTAACATGCTCTCCTTTTGGCTTGCAGTTCTCGCCGCAATTGTTATGACAATCGGGTTTTTTGTCCCCGGCGGTCACGCAGCGGCAGGGTGGACAGGCTACGCGCCGCTCTCTTCTGATCCACAATGGACAGGGGTTGACTGGGGACAAAACCTTTGGGCAATTAGTCTACTTATTCAAGGATTTTCTTCGTTAGTCGGGTCTATTAACTATATCACCACGATTATCAATATGCGCGCGCCCGGAATGACGTTTTTCCGACTACCGTTAGTCATTTGGTCGCTTTTCATTGTCGCGATTCTCTTACTACTTGCGTTCCCTGTGCTTTCTTCGGCACTCGCTCTTCTCATATTTGATAGGCTTGCGGGAACGACGTTCTTTACTGCAACGGCGGAGGGTGGCGGTGATCCGCTCCTGTGGCAACATCTCTTCTGGTTCTTTGGACACCCTGAAGTCTATATCCTTATCTTACCGGGGATGGGCATTGCTTCCGAATTGGTGGCGGTCTTTTCACGGAAACCGATCTTCGGCTACCGTTCTATGGTTTACGCGATGATCGCTATCGCGTTTTTGGGATGGATCGTTTGGGGGCACCACATGTTCCAGAGTGGCATGCGGCCCGGACTCGGTTCTGTGTTTATGACGACAACGATGCTCATTGCGGTGCCATCAGCCATCAAGACGTTTAACTGGCTTGGGACAATGTTCCGCGGTTCAATCCGATTTACAGCGCCAATGCTTCACGCGATTGCTTTTGTTTCGATGTTTGTGATTGGTGGACTCAGCGGTATCTATATGGCAAATACGCCGGTGGACATTTTCATCCACGATACCTATTACATTGTCGCACATATCCATTACGTTGTGTTCGGCGGTAGTCTGTTCGCTATGTTCGGGGGTATTATCTTCTGGTTCCCGAAGATGTACGGACGGCACATGAACGATGTACTCTCGAAGATTCATTTTTGGTTGACGTTTATCGCTTTCAACTGCACCTTCTTCCCGATGCATATTCTCGGTGTAGGTGGACACATGCGGCGAATCTCCAACCCGATGCAGTATGAATTCTTGCAACAGTTTGAGGGTATGAACATCTTTATTACGATGAGTGCGTTTACCCTCGGTTTCGCACAATTGATACTGGTCTTTAACTTCTTCTGGAGTATGTACCGCGGAAAAGTCGCTGAGAAAAACCCTTGGCATGTAAATACATTGGAGTGGGAAGCACCTACGCCAGTGCCGCACGGCAATTTCGGTCAAATTCCGACTGTCTACCGGGGTCCTTATGAATATAGTGTACCCGGTGAGGAATCAGATTGGATTCCGCAGGCAGACCCTGAACACGCACCCGCGACCAGCGGAGACTAAGAGACGGAAGAAGAATGGAATGGAAGGATGGAAGGATGGGACCCGAACCTTCCAATCTTCCTGCCTTCCAACCAAGAATCTTCCAATCTTCCAGTTGATAGAAGGAAGAACGGAAGGATGGAAGAAACCCATACCGGGTTAGACATGGACAAAAAGACTAATTATAGCCCATGGCTGCACAGAACGGCACGCCTCACTGCAGGTGCAACTTTCTTCTTGATTGTCATCGGTGGAATTGTCACGAGTACCGAGTCCGGATTGGCTGTGCCCGATTGGCCAACGACCTTCGGGTATAATATGTTTCTCTATCCGTTGTCGGAGATGGTAGGCGGTATCCTATATGAGCATAGCCATCGGCTCATGGGGTCCCTTGTTGGACTCTTGACAGTCGGTCTCTTTATCTTCGCTTTGGTAAGAGATTCCCGTAAGTGGTTGAAATGGCTTGGACTTGTAGCACTTGTCGCTGTTATTGTTCAGGGTGTTCTTGGTGGACTTCGGGTTACGCAGATTAACCGCAACTTCGCGATCGTGCATGCGTGTCTTGCCCAAGCGTTTTTTGCACTGCTCTGTGGGATTGCTTGGTTTACTTCTCGTGATTGGTGGAAGGATAGGACCGCATCTGTAAACGGGACGGCACAGAAGCTGCGGCGGTTAAGTCTGATTACGACGTGTCTTATTTATGTGCAGCTCATCTTTGGTGCGATTTTGCGGCATACCGGAAGCAGGCTTGATGCGCATCTTCTTTTCGCCTTTTTGGTTACACTGCATATCTTTTTGTTGGCGAGACGTATCCTTGGAACAGATGATGAGGCACAGAGGATTGCTCCGTCGATGACGTTCTTATTGTTGGGGCTGCTTGCTGTTCAGTTGATGCTCGGCACAGGGGCGTTTTTCGCGAAGCTGACCGCTTTCGGGGAAACGTTCGCAACCGCGCTCACGGTAACAATCACAACTGCACATGTCGCAGTTGGGGCACTTATGTTAGTAAGCAGTTTTGTGCTTACTTTAAAGATCTACCGGTTCACTGATGCATCGGTAGTTGTTGATGTGCCAGCGAACGGTGCACTCGCTACAGAGTGAGATAGATATACTGAGTACGTTCTGAAGGCGCATACAACGGGCAATAAATTACCTTATTACGAACCAATGGAACGGTCACCAGATTTAATAGTTTAAAAAATGCGTTCAACAACTGCAACCTTACCAGACAACACAGACGCAGTAAATCCACCGTCGAAGCAGACGGTTTTTGTGCATCGCGCTGCTGATTTTGTCGAACTCGTCAAACCGCGATTGGTTGTAATGATACTCATTACAACTGCTGCAGGTTTCTATCTCGGTGCCCAAACCGTGGATTGGCTCCGATGTCTGCATACGCTTATCGGTGCAGGATTGACAGCAGCAGGTGTATTAGGACTCAACCAATACTTGGAACGCGATGTAGACGCACAGATGAAACGGACGCAAGAGAGACCGCTGCCTGATGGTAGAATGGATCCGTTGGAGGCACTCCTCGTTGGTGCTGTGCTTACGGGTGGCGGAATGTTGTATCTGACGTTTATCGTCAATGTGCTGAGTGGGTTCGTTATTTCGCTGATAGTCGTCAGTTATCTGTTTCTCTATACGCCGCTTAAGCGGAAGACTTCGCTCTGTACGCTTATCGGTGCGGTGCCGGGGGCACTTCCGCCTGTTGTTGGATGGGTTGCGGCAAGAGGTTCGCTAACAGGTGAAGCGTGGGTGTTATTTACGATCCTCTTTTTGTGGCAGTTACCGCATTCTCTCGCGATAGCCTACATCTATCGCGAGGATTACGCGAAAGCAGGTTTCCGTCTGTTACCGGTTATTCATCCAGACGGTGCAAGTACGTGCCGTCAAATTGTGATTAATTGCGTCGCGCTCCTCGGGATCGGCTTGTTGCCTGCGCTGTATAATATTGCCGGTAGCATCTATTTCTTCACGGCACTGCTGGCAGGTGCAGGGTTTTTAGCAGTCGGTATCTATTTGGCTCGCGCGCGCTCGGTAAAGGCAGCACGCTATCTCTTATACGCCTCGTTGCTTTATCTGCCGTTGGTATTTATTACCATGGCGTTGGATAAAATTTAGGGATTGGTGCTATTTGGACATTTGTTTATTGAATTAGGTTGTCTCAGAGGAACTTATGGTCGGAACCGTTTTGGGTCGGACCCGCTGGAGCGATCATGAATGCACCGGAACATCACAAACGAAATCGTCGTCTCGGACTTATCTTGTGTCTACTGTTTGCCGGATTGTTCGCTATCGTAACGGCAGCGATTGTTACAGGCAGCAAAGCACCTAAGTCTGTTGAGAGTGTTGTCGGTAGTCTTGTCGTCCCTGTTTTGGGTATTATTGGGGTTTTGCTGATTATTGCTGCGGTCGTTGAAATCGTTATTCGAGTCGTACGAAAGACATAAAATAAAAAGCATCTCGATTATCAAATTGAAACAATGATGGAAACCCATAATAACTCTGGAATCCGTGACCGTCAACCCTTGAGCAACGCACGCTTGGGAATCTTAATCCTACTCGGTGCAGAGACGATGTTGTTTTCAGGTTTGATTGGGACATTTCTTGTGTTTCGGGTTGGCAACGTTACTTGGCCCCCGCCATCACATATCGGGATTGAGTTGCCACGTGCGGTAACCGGCATCAATACTGCCCTGCTTCTGCTGAGTGGTTACACGATGTTTCAAGCGCGCCGTGCGATTCAGAAGGATTTGGTGAAGCAGCTCCACAAATGGCTTCTGCTCACGGGTGTCCTTGGGCTTCTCTTCCTTGGAATACAAGGAAGCGAATGGGGGCAGCTGATTGGTAAAGGGCTTACACTTCAGTCTGGGGTCTACGGTGGCATCTTTTACGTACTGATTGGGTGCCATGCGGTTCACGTGCTGAGTGCTGTTATATGGTTGTTCATCGTTTTTGGGATGGCATTGAAAGGACGTTTCTCCGCTGCGCGTTATGTTGGCGTTGATACCTGTACAATCTACTGGATTTTTGTTGTCGCGCTTTGGCCGATTCTCTATGTTTTAGTGTATCTCTTTTAATGGTTATCAGTTATCGGTTATCAGCTGTCGGTTAAGAGGTGGATCTATTAAGCCATAGCCCTCTTTAACTGAACCTAAAATCTGGCAACTGATAATTATAAAAAGGAAGTGTTAAATGAACAAATCGTTTTATACAAACGCTATATGGGCATCCGTCTTAATACTCGCCATGTTCAGCGTCCCGATGTCCGTTGACGCATGCCCCGCTTGTAAAACGCTTGATGACCCTATCGGTAAAGGTTTTAATTGGAGTATCCTTTTTATGATAGCGATGCCCTTTACTGTTTTCGGTATCATCGGAGGCACGATTTTCTTACAATGGAATGGTTATCGGTTATCGGTTATCGGTAGTCGGTTAAAGAAACGTCTTCTACGCGTCAGAAATTCTTAACTGATAACTAATAGGACTTGCGCATTTCATCGGTAGATGCGGTTTGAAACCGCACCTACTCGCAGACGGAAAGGAGTTAAATATAGTGGAACACGCTACCACTTCGGATCATATTGAAGATGTATATGAACCTTCGCTTACGCCGGACAGCCTCGGCAAGCTGGGGATGTGGATTTTCCTCGTCGGGGACACCATGTCGTTTGGCGCGTTGTTGGCGGCTTATGCTGCTGTCCGGGCAGGTGCAGGTGTAATCGGTTGGGTGCCGCCAGACGAGATTCTGGGTATTAACCTAACAGCAGCAATGACGTTCCTGTTGATATGCAGTAGCGTCACGATGGTGAAGGCACTTGAAGCTATTCAAAACGGCAATGTTTCACGCATGTGCACGTTTTTAGGGTTGACAATTGCTGGGGGAGTCATTTTCCTTGGGTTGCAGGCTTATGAATGGTATCATCTGATTACCCACGGGTTGACGCTTACTGGTATTCCCGATCATGGATTGTCAGGTGCAGCGATTAGCGGTTCAACGCTTTTTGGTCCCATGTTCTATGCCATCACAGGTTTCCACGGGATGCACGTGACCGGTGGTGTCATTTATCTGATCGTTATCTTGATACACGGCTTGCGTGGCAGGTATACGGCTGAGTTTAACCATGAGGTAGAGATCGTTGGACTCTATTGGCACTTCGTTGACCTTATCTGGATTATGGTATTCACCTTCATCTATCTACTGTAGGAGAAATGAAAATGGCAGAAAACGGACACAAAGATCATCCGAAATACATGAATATCTTTTATTGGCTGGCTGCACTCACGGCTATTGAGATCGGGGTGGCGATACCGGAATACTCGATTGTGGTGAAAGCCATCCTGCTTATCGGGTTGGCGTGTGCTAAAGCTGCTTTAGTTGCTATCTATTTCATGCATCTAAAGTTTGAAAGGAAAACGCTGGCGATTATCGTGCTAACGCCTTTTATTATCTGTGTTTTTCTCGTATTTGCGCTAATGCCTGACCTTACGTCGGATTCGCGGCACGAAGGGATAGAGAAGCCGGCAGAAGTTGTTGATACGTCCGCTCACTAACTGCCCTGTCCAAGTTGCCTATTGGTTTGCTTTTAATATTCTGCTCGGTATTAAATTTTGCCAAGGATTCTAAGTCTCACCATCGGTGAGACTGAATTCTCGTATGGATTGTTTTTGGCAAAACGTGCGTGATTGACCGCAAGGTAAAGTAAAAAATGGAAGCACAGAACGACAGTTCTAACAAAGCTGAACGGCGACTTGACAAAAGCACTCTGGTTTGGGTGGTGCTGGGTGTTATCATTGTTGGCATCGCGGGTATCAATTTATGGTCGGTATTTGACACCAAATCGGAGGTGCCAGTTTCTAAAAGTGAAACTGTCCCCGTACCGGACTTCAGTCTAACCGACCAACGAGGAAAGCGGTTAGCCTTGTCCGATATGAAGGGCAAAATCTGGGTGGCGGACTTTATCTTTACCAACTGCCCAACGATTTGTCCGGCGATGACACAGGAGATGGCACGTCTTCAATCCGAATTTGTCGCGGATCCGGTCTACTTCGTTTCCTTTTCTGTGGATCCGGAACGGGATACAGCGGCTGTCCTTTCACGCTATGCGAAGGCTTATGGTGCTGACGAAAGACGTTGGCACTTTCTTACTGGGGACAAGGGACGTATCTATCAGTTGGCTGAAGAGGGGTTCAGTTTAGCTGCGGGGCACAAAGGTACCGAAATACTTCATAGCACACGGTTTGTTCTCGTCGCACCGGATGGAAACATCTATGGCCACTACGATAGTCGGAGTAAACCTGCGCTGCTGCGTCTACGGCGGGACGTTAACGCGCTTCTGAAAAAATGATTTTATCTATTCGCCATGCGTTCGGTTAGGTTTAAATTTGAACTGATTTCTTCTGCGTAACTCCGTCTGCTTTTACAGATCGGACTACACGCTTTAGTCAAATCGGTTTGTTTAGAGATAAATGATAAACAGTGTGCCAAACCTGTTGATTTCAGTGGCGGCTTTTGTGATTCACTTCACATTCGGGTTTTTTCGTGGGCGGTTTAAGAGATTCAGTCGTCCGTGGAGTAGGTGCCTCTACATTCCGATCGTGATTAACATCGTTGTGCGGCGTTTTGTCCTCGACTGGGGCTGGCAAACGGCGATGGTTTACTTATGGCCAGCGACCCTGATTGCGCATATACTTGGCGGCTTTTGGGGGACTCACTATCGAAAGCGAAAAGATGGTCTTGGAGATTGATTTGTTTTGTACTTACCTATCCTGATGTGGTTTGGATTTAAAGATTTTTCAAAGGAGAATAATGGTAAAGTTTGTCTATACTTGTTTGCTACTCTGTTCGGTAGTTTCAGTTGGCTTATTGAGTTGTGGTGGGGACGAGATAGAGGCAGAAAAGGATCCGTTGGAGGATTTAGTTGGGACATGGGAACTCATAAAGATAGGTGGTAAAACCCCACAAGTGTATTTCCAAGGTGATGGGAATGATGGGGAAGTGTCCGAGGCATCAATGAAACTTGTGTTTGCCTCCGACGGTTTGTTGTATAGAGAGGCGTTGATCTCATTCTCGGAAACGGAGTCCATCGACATAGAAGTACGGGGTCTTAAGGTTGAGTATACAATTGGGCTTAAAATGAAAATTACAGTCAACGGAAGTTATGTTGCTTCAGGATCGACGCTTGAAATCATCTCCGGCGATCGGGTCAACGCTGATGTTTCTTTTTCTTTTTCTTACGATGTTGACACTGCTGGTATTCCGGAACTTGAGGAATTAGAACTGGAATTGAACGAAAAAGCACGGGAACTTGAAAAGGAATTCCAGGAAGAATTCAAAGAGGTTGAACGAGCGTTGGAACAGGAATTCAGAGAAGAATTTGGATTAGATCTTACAACCTACACATGGCATTTGGAAAACGATCTCCTCACTCTGACGGATGAAGATCAGGAAGTCTATAGAAAAAAATAGGAACATTAAAAAAATGATGAAAAAAATCTATGTCCCCGTTGACAATTCGGACTACTCGGATGCGAGTATTGCTTTGGCAGTCGCGTTCGCGAGGAAGTTCGGTTCTCAATTGGTCGGTTCGCACGTTTATGCCGCGAAAATGCACGATGTCCGCTTTAAACAGATGGAGTACACCCTACCAGAGGAGTATCAGGACGAGGTCGAGCTTGAAAAACAACGCCGTATTCACGATACCCTCATTACGATGGGTCTGCAACTGATCTCCGATTCCTATCTGGAGGTTATGAAGGAGAAGTGTACCGAGTTTAACATCCCGTTTGAAGCGAAAATGCCGGAGGGCAAGCACTACATAAAACTCGTTGAGGACATTGAGAAAAGCGACTACGATCTGGTGATTATGGGTGCACTCGGCATGGGTGCTGTCAAGGATAGCCTCATCGGTGGTGTCTGTGAACGCGTCGTCCGCCGTATCCATACGGATACCCTTGTCGTCCGAGACCTCGATCCGATTGAAGAACATGATGGAAATATCCTTGTCGGAATTGATGGAAGTCCTGAATCTTTTTCAGGTTTGAAAACGGCGATACAACTCGGACATAAGTTCAACAAACAGGTCGAAGCCGTTGGTGTCTACGATCCGTATCTCCACTATATCGTTTTCAATTCCGTTGTGAATGTGCTCACAGAACGCGCCGCGAGGACCTTCAGATTTAAAGAGCAGGAACAACTCCACGAAGAAGTCATTGATACAGGATTGGCGAAAATTTATCAATCACACTTGGAGGTTGCACGCTCCATTGCCAAAGAGGAACACGACTACGCACTAAAAATTACACTGCTCGATGGAAAAGGCTACGAAAAGATTCTACAATACACCCGCAAAACAGATCCGTGGCTCCTCGTTTTAGGCAGAATTGGCGTTCACAGTGAACAGGATGTGGACATCGGCAGCACTGCCGAGAACCTGCTACGTCTCGCACCCTGCAATGTTCTCTTATCAAGTCAGCGTTACTTCCCACAGATTGATGTAAAGGCGGAAGAGACGCTTGTCTGGACCCAGGAAGCATTGGATAGGATGGAGAAAGCCCCGCCTCTCGTGCGCGGTATCGCCAAGACAGCCGTTCATCGATTTGCGATAGAGCGCGGTCATTCCGTCATTACTGAGAGCGTCATTGACATGGCGATGGAAGCGATTATGCCACAACGTGCTTCTGAAAAGCTGACGCGCGTTGCAAAAGAAATCGCGGAGCAGAAGGTGCTGGAATCTGATGCCGTGAAGACCTACATCTGCGGTGAGTGTGGCTATGCCGCACACAATCAGCAGCCTATCAAGTGTCCCGTCTGTAGTTCGGAACCGGAACGTTTTCAGATGGTGGATAAAAATTCGTTGGAACACATCGCTGTAGACGAAGGGGGTGCTGAAGAGGAAGAGACATTCGACGGTGTGCGACTCCAGTGGTCAGAAGAATCCAAAAAGGCACTGCGGCGTGTTCCGCGCGGCTATATGCGTCGGAACGTCAAGGCACGAATTGAGAAGTCCGCACGCTCCCAAAAGATTAGCACTATCACGAATGCCTTTGCAACAGAGATTATCAACGACAGCATGGGGGAAGCGGCTGCAGTTCGTGAAGATGCTCCGGAACTCAGGGAAGTACAAGCACAAACGGGTTCCCAAACCGCTGAAGTCATTCAGAATTTTGAAAGTCCGGTGGAATGGACGAAAGAGGCAATCGAACGTTTGAATTTAGTTCCCGCTGGGTTTATGCGGAATATCACGCAAACCCGGATTGAACAGCGGGCACAGGAGAACAACGTTACGCAAGTTACACTCGATTTCGCCGCACGGGTCATTGAGGATGGCAGAAGTCTCGCCAATGAGGTGCTTGGGGAGTATTATCAATAGCCGAACCAGGAGTAGGGTCTCTGTAGGAGGGAATTCCGATTCCCAACTGTTTATATGTATCGGTGGTTATTGAAAAATTGCCAGAACAGGGAGACAAATTATGTCCGATATTCCAGCCGTCACATTCCAAATCCTCGGTCCAAATGAGGGCGTTGCAGAAGGCTCACATCAAGGTTTATGGTTTAAGGTACAGTCAGATCCGCCCCCGACGCGTAATCTTGTCGTCGGTGTGAAGGTGCGTTCATCTAATGGAGAGGTTCAGCAGTCCGGCACTCTCATGATTCTGAAGCATGAAAGCCATTCCGCAGATTTGTTTTATAAGACGGTGGAAGGTAAGCTTGATGTATGGCTGGAAATTGAACCTTTTGATTCTCTTGCCGAACTGGAGTTCCCTATTTTCACAAATGAAGGATATGTTATAGAGGCGGAACATGAGTTTCTGGAGTATAGATTAGGTGCCTTGTCAAAGATAGTCCCTTACCAATGGAATGGGCACGATCGAGGTTTATGGACAGACGAGAATCGTTGAAAAACAGTCATCAGTACGGAAAACCCTTCGGGTTTTCCTTTCAGTTATCAGTTATCAGTCACAGAAGATTTTTGAAATCCTACAGTTTTCTTTAACTGACCGCTGACAACTCGTTGCTGATTGCGATTTCCTATTTGAACAGGTTTCATCGAGGAGGGGTCACCATGAAACATATACTAAGAAATACGCTAACGCTTCTACTTGGCGTTTTTATCCTTGTAGGCGTTTTATATGCTGAAAACTGGCACCAATGGCGCGGACCAAACAATGACGGCATCAGCCACGAGACCGATGTACCTATCCAGTGGAGTCAAACTGAAAATATTAAATGGCGTTTACCACTCCCTGGTGAGGCTGCCTCTACGCCTGTCGTTTGGGAAGACAAGATTTTCCTCACTTCAGCTGAGGGGAATGCTCTCGTTCTGATGTGCATTAGCACTGAAGGTGAAGAACTTTGGAAACAGACTGTAGGGCGTGGCAACCGAAGCGTCCGCGGGGGCGAAGGCAATTCTGCCGCTCCGTCGCCTGTAACTGACGGCGAACATGTCTGGGCGTTTCTCGGAACTGGAGACCTCGCCTGCTATGATTTCGATGGAAATCAGGTTTGGCATACCAATCTTGCTGAGCGTTACGGTAGTTTCAACCTCTACTTCGTTATGTCAACAACACCGCTGGTTGACAAGGACCGACTTTACATCCACCTCATCCACAGCAATGCATGGGTCGTGCTGGCACTCGACAAAATGACGGGCAAAGAGATTTGGAAACATAAGCGCAAGAGTGACGCGACCGATGAATGTGAACAAGCGTATACCTCTCCGATTCTCTATCGCGATGCGGAACGTGAATACCTTGTTGTCCACGGTGCGGATTATGTCACAGCCCACAGTCTCGAAGATGGCAGCGAAATCTGGCGATGTGGTGGCTTGAATCCGGTGATGGGTTATAATCCGTCGCTCCGGTTCGTTGCTTCTCCCGTTGCGACAGAGGGGCTCATCGTTGTTCCGTCGGCGAAAAACGGACCCGTTTTGGGCATTGATCCAGCTGCAAAAGGTGATATAACTGATAGCAAATGGCAACTTTGGAAACTTCGACAAGGAACACCGGATGTTCCCTCCCCTCTTATCCACGAGGGTTTAATCTATCTTTGTGGAGAAAGGGGCAACCTGACATGCCTTGATGCTGCAACCGGGAAACAACTCTATCGCGAGCGGACGCATCGACACCGTCATCGCGCCTCGCCTGTCTATGCGGATGGACACATCTATCTAACATCTCGTGACGGGATTGTCAATGTCGTGAAGGCGGGACGTAAATTTGAAATTGTCGCCAGAAATTCGATAGAGGAAGCCGTCGCTGCATCTCCTGTTGTCTCAAACGGGGTGCTTTATCTGCGGAGCTATCAGGCACTCTATGCCATCGGCAAAAAATGAAAACGTACAAAGAACTGCCGAACGATGCTGGCTCCAACATTATCGGGCAAGTCACAGCGCAGGCGGATCGGCTTCAGAAACGGCTTGCTTCCGTCAAACATACTGTCGCCGTTATGAGTGGGAAAGGTGGGGTCGGCAAGAGTGCCCTTACCGCTAATCTCGCTACCGCGCTCACGCTGAGAGGCAACACTGTTGGGGTCGTGGATGCTGACATCAACGGACCAACCCTTGCCAAGATGATGGGTGTCCGAAACGCGACACTGGAATATACATCTGTTGGTGTTAAGCCTGCGGTCTCAGTCCTCGGTACCAAGCTTATCTCTATGGACTTACTCTTGGCAGAAGACGATGCACCGGTGCTCTGGAACGCCTATACCCAGAAGGACGCGTTCACATGGCGTAGCACAATGGAGGTCGGCGCGCTCCGAGAGTTTATCGCTGACACCGAGTGGGGCGAGTTGGATTACCTCCTACTTGATCTGCCACCCGGAAGTGATCGACTTCCAAATGTAGCGGAACTCATCCCGAACCTCGGTGGTGTTGTCGTCGTGACAATTCCGTCTGAGGTATCGCAGCTGGTCGTCAAAAAATCGGTAACCTTGGCGAGAGATGTTCTCAAGGTCCCAATCATCGGTGTTGTCGAGAATATGGCTTTCTATGTCTGTCAACACTGTGGCGAAGAGGGTCCCCTCTTTTCCGCTGACGAGACACTGGACGAGGCGTTCCAACAGGTCATCCTCGGTAGTATCCCTTTTGATCCAAGACTGGCACGTTGTAGTGACACCGGAACCCCTTATATTGACGAATATTCTGATGCACCTGCAAGTAAGGCACTCAGGCAAGTCGCTGAAAAGATTCAAGCGTTTTTTGAAAATTAAAGGAGAAAAAATGAAGTTCTTGTGTACAGACTGTGACGCAGCGATGAAGTTTAAAGACGTAACCCGTCCTGAACAAGGCTCTGTGACAGCACTTTTTGAATGCCCTGACTGTTTTACAGAGATTGCTATGTACCTCAATCCGTCGGAAACTCAGATGCTGAAGTCTTTGGATCTCAAACTCGGTGGTAGCAACGAAGCCGCGCAGCCGATGCAGCTGGTGCGTTCACAGTTAGAAACCGCGAAAGACAATGTGATGCCTAATGAGGTTTCTTCAGAGACCGGTTCAGGCGAAACCACTGAGGGTGGCAAGTGCCCTTTTACTGGCGTTATCTCCGAGGCGTTTCAGGAAACTTCTGAACCTATCGAACCGACCGGTCCCGTCTGGTCGGCGGAGGCACTTGAACGTTTGGAACGGATTCCGTCGTTTGTTCGTCCTATGGCGAAGATGGGGATTGAAAGTTTTGCGAAGGAAAACGGACATGACGAGATTACAGGCGAAATCATGGATGCCGCGCGTGGCAACTTCCCCGCCCAGTTCTAATGTCTGTTTCCTCTGAAGGTGTCAGGCAGTGTGCGTTATCCGTCTAAGCTTTCTTGGAATGCCGGGAAACTATTGGCTAAGGAAGCATTTAGATTCAACTGCTTGAGACGGTTGAGGTCCTCAATTGCTTCAAGCCTGGGACTCAGGGTGTTGACATCGGCATCTGTGAACCGCGCTTTGAGGACTGCCAAAATGTTTTCAATCATCGCTTGGCGCGCTCCGCGTTCGATACCTCGTTGTATGATGCGTTCGTAAACAGGAGATTCTTGCATAATTTCCTCCAATACCGGATCCTGAAAAAGTTCAGGCGGATGAACTAACCCCCCAAAAACGGAGAGTGCATATAATAATGTGCCTCGCGTCTGCTTATCTACCGGAGCTGCTTTTGTCGTTTCTATGCAGGTCTCAACCCAGGCTTCAGAGGTCATCCCCGAGGGCGGCTGCATCAACGGTGTAAACGGAAGTAACCCAACAGAGCCGGGGTCTAAATATGCTTCACCTTCTAACTCATACACTCGGATCACATTATACTTGAACCGCAAACCGCCCGTTTCCTCATCTCCATATTCGTAACGCCCTGGGTCTCTTTGTCCGGCAGGCGGACGGAGATAGAAAACTGTGGAATAGACGTTAATCTCATACTGATGTGCGAGAAAACTTGCATACGCCAACATTCGCAGCGGCATCGGTTTCTCTCGGCTATCGTCCGTTTGTGCCTCTATATGCAAGATAGCGTCTTCGCCTCTATCAGGTAGCGAGATCCGAAACGTCAGGTCGCTGTGATGTACCTTAACCGTAGGTTGCTCGGTGTTCAGAAGGTCTCCAACTTCGACGCGTGCTGTATTCAGTGCTAAGGCTGCAAGTTGCTCCGGAGAATAATCCGCCAAGTGTTTGAAGAGTTCATCGAAGGGTGCCATACTTGTATTATACACAAGATTTGAAGAAATATCAACGTGATTTTTTAAATGATGAAGAACCACTCCTTATATTATTGGCGAAAATGGAATGTTTGAAAACCGTAAAAAACGCTTGTATACAAATAGCGTTCCACATTACACAACAACACCTCTGAGAAAATACTCAAAGTCCACAACCTCTGTGAAACCTGCAGTAACGCGCAATTCAGATGAGACACACCACGCCTGATCTTCTTCTTTATCCCCGTTTTTTATGGTGCTTTTTTGTAACGTCCTTAAGGAAAATGACGTTATCTTGTTAGGAAGAAAATTTTGAAAATTCGCAATGTTTTGCTTGGGCATTTTTTTGAAAGTTATATCTAAGAAAAAAGGTTGACCAGATCAAAGGTTAAAATATATTCCTGAGTTTGAATTTGCCTGAAGGAGGAAAATGACGAATGTTCTTAAATAAATTGACATATCTGTTGGTTTTGGCTGTGTTACTCGTTGCGGGGCTTGTCTTCGTTACAGCACCTGCTACCGCAGCTGTGGTACCGGTCCTGTCCGTGCCAGATGAGTTAGAAAATGATGACAATGATCCGAACACGCTGGGCATCCAAAGATACGGCATCAGGGCCGAATCCCTTCCTTTTCCGTTAACTATCACGTTTCAGGATGATACCCCGGATCCTCCTGTTAATACCCCAGTAACTGGCTTTGATATCAGTGATATTGTGTTGCAGGGTTTAGATAGCAACGACAATCCTGTTCTGAACGGTGCCACAGCCGATCGCCTTACAACTACAGATAGTGCGGTGTGGACAACGACAATCACTGTTAAGGGTGATGTTAGTAAGGTAAATATAGCAGTGCCAGCTGAGTCTGCCCAAACCCAACCCGTTTTTGCCCCCAATAGTTTCATCCCCGGGGAACTTGTCCCCGCAGCTGCTGTCGTAAAATCGGTCGAAATAATTCGTAGCGCGGCACCACCGCTTACGCTGTCCCCTAATAGATTTATTGGTGGTAATGCGCCGTTTACCGTGACGCTCACCTCAACGACTGCAATTACACTGACAAGCGCAGATATCAAAGTTGTCGGTGGATCTATTGATGGTCTCTCATCTGATGCCGCGAAAAGAGTCTGGACGGTGACAATTCGCCCCGGGGTAGGCATAGCGCAGGTAACAGTAGAACCTTCGGCTACTGGCTCGTATATCTTCCCGAAAGGCACGTTTACCGTCGATACGACCGGACCCGAGGCGACGATTAGTGGTTTGCCACCTGTCGGGGGTGGGCAGTTTGTCATAACTATCGCTTTTAACGAATCCCTTCAAGCGGGCAATGCGTTGCTTGCTAGCGAAATCTCGATCATCGGCGGTTCGATTAGCATTCCTATCGCAATCCCCGGTACAAACACTTACGTTGCAACACTCACGCCCGATCCGAGTGTTACGACGGTGACCCTGCAGGTCAATGCCAATGCAGTGGCAGACACAGGTGGGATACAAAACGCAGCAACGCCTACCCCCGCACACAGTTTTACAGTCGCTGCGACCGGTGCGCCACCAGGCACCACGTCAAGAGAAGGAACAGTGACTATCAGCGAAATCATGTTCGCTGCTGCTGGTGGCACAAGTGACATCCAATGGATTGAAATTTCCAATAGTTCTAAAACGCCCGTTGCCTTAAATACTGATGGTGGATGGGAGCTGAGAATTGAAAACTATAACGATCCGCGCGCACCCCTGTCCGGAACAATTAATTTTAAGAATAGGGGTGCCGTAAAAACTATCAAACCACGCCAGACGGTGCTAATCGTCTCAGCAGCAAGCAGTAGAAACTCTGATCGCACGCACTTTGTACCGACTCGCGTCTTTAATGTTTACCCTGAGCTCGCTCGTGAATTTGGTATGAATAGCCAGCGCGATCCCTTCTTGCACCCAACCCAGGGGTTCCGCATCGAGCTCGTTGATGGAAGAGGTAATCTCGTTGATGAAGTTGGAAACCTTGATGGGAGAAACCGGACCGCATGGAAATTGCCTGACGGTTGGACAATAGACGGGTATCGCACCTCAATCATCCGGCGGTATCGCGACTATAACCAGCGAACCGGGAGATACGCTAACGAAGGCATAGTACACGATGGCACCCGGCAAGATGGGTGGGTCCGCGCAGTAAACACCGATTTCTCGTGGCTAAGGAGAAAAAGAATTGACACTTGGTATGGCAGCAGCTCCGACCGCGGTAGCCCCGGCATCCAAGCAGGGGGCGAACTGCCCGTTGAGCTCTCACACTTCCGTCCGGAACGCACCGAGAGCGGTGCAATTGTCCTCCAGTGGACGACCCAATCCGAGGTAGACAACGCCGGATTCAATATCCTGCGGAGTCAAACGAAGACGGGTGAATTCAAGGTCGTCAACGCGCAGCTGATTCCGGGGGCAGGCACAACTGCGGAAAGTACTACCTACACGTGGACAGATGCCACGGCGAAACCGAACGTCGTCTACTATTACCAGATTCAAGACGTATCCCATGCTGGTGACCGTCAAACGTTAGCCACAGTTCGCCTGAGAGGGTTCATTTCCGCCAAAGGTAAGCTTGCTACGCAGTGGGGTGCGTTGAAGCAATCACAGCATTAACCGAGGTGTATCCTAAGAATATCCCTGAGATACACAGCGGGCAATGGATTCTAATCCATTGCCCGCTTTCTTTTTTTCATTCGTCAAGCTGATGCCCAACAGCATTGTAGGTTGGGTTGAACGGATTCTAACAGAACCTTGAAAGCAATAGAAAAACGAAGGTTTGCCATACCATGCCACATCAAACGGAAACCGAGTGAAACCCAACGTTTTTACGTTTTTTGGAAGCTCTGACAGTATGAAGTTGGGTTTCACTATGTTCTTGAGTGCGGATGACGATATGTTAGATTCGACGCGTCTTTGGAACACTGCATTTGCCTTCTCAGTCCCGTTCTACCCAACCTACAGGCTGCAGGCGAGGTTTGATGAGGATTTTTAAATTAATTCGCTAATCTCCTGTAGAAGTCCAGTGTCCCTTCCCAGTAACGGGTGGGGACCCCGGTTGCAAACCGCACCTACCGGGCCTGGGGGGAATTGGTTTTATTCGTCAAGCTGATGGACAACCGCGAGCGGCGTTGCGGCGAGCAAACCGGCATCAATCGGAATGGTGACACCGGAAATCCATTTCGATTCGTCACTGGCGAGAAAAACAGTTGCCCAAGCGACATCCCAAGCGGTTCCTTCCGTGCCAAGCGGTCCGATGAGACGGCGCCGTTCGCGCTCCGCTTCGCTCAGATACGGTGCAGGAAACGAAGCGTAGAGATGTCCCGGCGCGATACAGTTCACGCGAATGTTGTCGCGTCCATGATGAACCGCCATCACTGTTGTGGCAGAAATCATCCCACCCTTCGCGGCGGCGTAGGGCAGATTCCGAGATGAACCCGCGCGCAGCGCGTCGATTGATGAGACATTGATGATTGAGCCACCACCTGCCTCAGCCATCCGAGGCACAGCGTGCTTACACGCCATAATCATGCTCTTGAGGTTGACATCCATCACTCTGTCCCACTTCTCTTCGTCCACCTGTGTGACTATCCCGGAACCGCCGAGTCCAACGTTGTTGAAGAGGATATTCACTTTGCCAAAGCGTTCGACAGCAGCTTCTACCATTCCAGCGCAGGCTGCCTCTGTGGACAGGTCGCCGATGAATACCGATGCTTCGCCACCCTCTGCCTCAATTTCTGCGAGTGTGGCGTTGGCGTTCTCAGGGGAGATGTCCGCCAACAGGACTTTCGCACCTTCTCTCGCGAAAAGCATTGATGTTGCGTAGCCGGTGCCGTCAACTTCACCTTTTTTCCCCGCACCTGTAACGATCGCAACCTTCCCGTCCAATCGATTCATTATCTGCTCCATCTTGGGTGAGTTTGCAAGGGTTTACGCCCGCGCGTCGCTGGCGAGGTTTGAAACCTCGCCAACAATGAAGAGTAGATTATCCATTTGCCCACAAATTTACCTTTACGCAATCCCTAACTTATCGTTAATTTCCTTCTGATAGCCTTCCAATTCGCAGTTTTCGATCTCCTCAATCGTTACAGGGCGACCGAACCATCCCGATTCATAGACTGCCATGCAGATGGCTTCTGACCGCATGCCTTCGACAGCATCTACTTCCGGTTTACCACCTGTCCGAATTGCATCAGCGAAGTATTTCAATTCAATCGCGACAGTATCTTCCACACCGCTTGGGAAGTAGTATTCGCGTTCTGAATCGCTGAGGCTATCGGTGAACTCTTTCATCAGGTCTTCGTTAGAAATCGGTTCACCGCCACGGGGCACCAATCCTTGATTCCAGTCAAGCGCACCTTCGCTGCCGTAGACGGTATGTTGACCGAAACCCCGCCCAGGGGCTGAACCGACCCATGTCCACTGCGCCGTAACACCCTGTTCAAACTTGATGGTAGCGATCATCGCATCCTCGACATCAACCGCATAACCGCCTTCTCTTTCTGCCGGATTGTCGTATCGGAACGGTTCGTAAGCCTTGTTAATGGCGTAGACCTCTTCGGCTTCCATACCGAGAATATAGCGCATCAGATCGGTAAAATGCACGCCTCCGTCTAATGCCCAACCGCCGCCTGCATCCATCTTGAAGTTCCGCCAACCCCATTTCCCTAAGCCTTCGTTGACCTCTATCCAGAAGAACATGCGGGGATCACCGATACGTCCTTGAGCGATTGCCCAGCTGCGTGTGCGTTGGATACGTGCCAAGCGATAATTTTCAGCGACGGAGATAATCTTATCGTTTCGATCCGCCGCGTCCATCATCAGTTTGCATGCCCGCATTGTGATACCGAACGGCTTTTCAATGATAACATGCTTTCCTGCCTCCAGGGCAGGTACGGCGAGTGTGTGGTGGGCACTGTGAAGTGCGCAGATGTCAACGCACTCCAGATCGGGGTGTTTCGCCAGCATCTGGTCAAGTTCTGTATAGACGGCTGGCTTCGTGCCACCTTGAAACTCTTGTGCTTGATTTGCGCGTTCCTCAGCGCGTTCCTCAGCGATGTCGCACGCTGCCACAATCTCATAATCCCTGAGTCCGGCGGACCAGAGTTGGCGATACCCACCCATGTGAGCACCGGACATACCACCGCATCCGACTAATCCCATTTTAATTCGTTCTGCCATGTAAGCCTCCTTATGTATCTCCCCGATAATTCGCGCAACCTTGTTCTACAGCGCACACCCGAGGGGACTATGCAATTCTATGACATCTCCCTTATGATGTCAATGTTTTTTCCTATAACGTGGGTTCTATTTGCTGATGCTCCGATGGTTTTTCTTGCATCACAGGAATAACGTAACTCCGAATCGTTACACCGTCCACCATTTCTGTTTCTGCCCGTGGCTCTGGATTCTGCCGATGATCGAAAACAATGTAATAGCCCTCGACCGCCCCTTCCAATTTTATATACGCCGCGAGCTGCTTTTTACCAGATTGATAATACCGGGGTCCCTCCCATATCTTTGTCTCCACGATATATTTTCGCAGGTTGTGAAGGAGCAGTAAGTCTATCCGTCCCCGCCCGGTTTGGACTTCGAGGAACATATCCGCACCAACAATACGGACGAAGTGGTCGAGATACGCGTAAAGGAGGTGTTGCCCGACATACTCTTGAGGCGTATCCGGGACCTGTAGGATGCGGAACCCGGCGCGCGCAATAAACGCCTGAAAGTTATTAAGCAACGCTTCCATCTCAAGTTGACCTGTCGGAGTGAGATAATCGATAAAATCTACTCCAGTGTCTTCGGGGAAATATGTGTTCTCAAGTCCGTTAAAGGTGGGCTTGAATATCTGCAGGATACGGTGCTGATAAATCGGGTTAACGATCTCACACATACTGTCAGCCCCTTCAGCAATAACCCCATAAGTGACAAGTTCGTTCATGAGGTCATTATCCGAGTTGAATAGCAAACCTCTTTCGTAAGAGGCGATTCGCATCAGGAGTTTTCCAAAGCGGGGGTCCCGACGGACATTGGCTCGCAAATGATCGATGTTGGTGTTCCTTTCCCTCAGAAGTCGTGTATGTGCTTTTGCAAAGTGGGCTATAGTCAATGTTTCCGTTTTCGGAATCTCCAGTTCCTCAGTCAGGATCTGCGCGAGGCGATTAACGAGGAACGGCTGTCCTGCCGTCTGTTTATGAAGGGCTTCGATGACTTCCGATGTAAAGGGTTGTCCGACTTCCTCAGTATACTGTGCAAGAAGATCGTCTACCTGTTCAAGCGTGAAGTTTGCCAGGTGAAACTCATCTTGAATATTGAACGGCGAAATAGACCTATCATAATCAAGTTGTGTGATATTTTTGATGCCCACAATACCGACGCTGTGAGGACATCGGGGATCATCGTTGAGGTAAATGGAGCGGAGCGTATGGAGAAAACCCCTCAAGGCTCCCCGCGGAATACCATCAAACTCATCAATGAGGAGCACAATTTTTTGCTCACCCTCTTCACACGTCAGCAAACTTTCAAGATGCCCAAAAAAGTCTAACATCGAAACATGATCTGTTAATGTTGTTCTCTCCAGAAAGCGGACTAACTCCGGTGAGATAACCGTTCCGCGTTTCTGGAAGGTCGTTTCAAGTTCCTCACGAATCATTTCGTAGAGGTGGTTGTAAAAGCCAGAGGCAGAATAGTCTTCATACACTTCAAAGTTGAGTTGGATTGGGAAATAGGTTGGATCTTCCGCAACAAGTCTGTCGAGTGCCAATCGGAAAAAGGTAGTTTTGCCGGTCTGTCGGGGTGCGAAAAGGACGATGTACTTGCCATCTTTGATGCGATTAATGAACCGCGCGATTTCCTCGGTGCGAGGAACGACATAGTGTTTTTGGGGCAATACGCGGCCGTGCGTTCCGAAACGTCGCATTTTTTCTCCTTGCGGTTGACAGTTTCTTTCCTCTATTCTATCACAGCGTCCAATGAAAGTCCATCGCTAATTTCCAATGGAGACGGGTGTGTAAATATTTTGGCAGGGGGTATTGAGTGATATGTGTTGAAAGAGAAGCGGAAAAGGGGTATCCTTTCCTAAGAACAACAAAGCCTTAACTTTTTATAGGAGAGGATACCTAATGGATATTTTATCAGTTGTCAG
>JAJECN010000017.1 GCA_022821965.1 Candidatus Poribacteria bacterium | reverse complement strand
ATAATCTCGTTGAGACGCATCCAGTAGGACTTGGTAGTGTTTCGATGACATTACAGACTCCAAGTTATCAGATTTATTCTGCTGATCCTAACGATAACAGATTTTACTTTAGCCGTCAAACTAAACTTGACATAACACTAGCTCCTTATATCAAACTCACGTTCCTATAACTTATAACAACGTGAAGTATTTGAATAAGAAATTCTAAAAGAAAAGCATTATGATCACACTTACCGAAGAACTGCAACAAGCAGTTCAGGACGCTAACAAGCAGCCAATACGTCTTGTTGATCCAAACACGGATCTGGAATACGTCGTGTTACCCGCAGAGATATTTGATAAGGTTCAACATGTATTCTACGATGCAAACCCGCTAACGATAGAAGAACAGCGCGCCTTGCTTGTTCAAGTTGGGCTCAGCGTTGGATGGAACGATCCGGCAATGGACGTTTACAACGAACTCGATCCGCGGCGAGATTGTGAAGAATCAGTTGAGGGGAAACCATGAATGTCCGACGAGGCGATGAAGGACAACGAACAGGCCTCACTCTTAATTCTGTCGTACGGTGTGGAAGCCTAATTACCTACAATCGAAGCCTAATCCTTCGCATTATCGGCAGACTTTCGCCTCATGTGATGCAACAGATAGATATGTGCTTAAAAGCCGCTTTGGGCATTCCGTAGACAGTAGATTCAGTGAGGGCGTATCTGATAAAACAGCGATCTCTTTGGAAATAACACAGTGAAAGCCATCCAATACACCAAAAGCATCCCACGTTATTTGACGATGCGCTACCTTGGGAAACGGTGGCGAAGTCTTTATACGTCACCGGTCTCTTGTGTGCATCTCGTTGATATGCCGGAGCTACAACTGCCAACGCCTGAATGGGTCAAAGTCAAGATCCGACTTAGCGGTATCTGTGGCTCCGATTTGGCGACGATTACTGCGAAAGGGAGTCCCTATTTCTCGCCATTTACGTCAACGCCTTTTGTGTTGGGGCATGAGATCGTCGGCGATATTTCGGAGATCGGGGATGCTGTGGATGGCTTTCCAGTCGGTGCACGCGTGGTGATTGAACCTGCGCTTTCATGTAAAGTGAGAGGCATTTCGCCCCCGTGTCATCAATGCCAAAATGCACGCTTCGCTAACTGCGAAAACATCACAAAAGGGAGCATCTCCGAAGGCGTTCAGACAGGTTACTGTCGCGATACTGGGGGCGGGTGGAGTCAGTCCGTGCTTGCGCATCACTCACAACTCCATCTCATCCCTGATGATATTTCGGACGAAGGCGCTGTGCTCCTCGAACCCTTCGCCTGCGCGCTACACGGTGTTCTGAAAGCAAAAAGTTCGGTAGGAGGGATTTGTAATCCCGATTCTTCTATCTGTATAATTGGCGGTGGGACCATCGGGCTGCTCACCGTCGCAGCACTTCGAACACTCGGTCATCGGAACCGAATCATCATCTTCGCCAAATACCCGCATCAACAGCAATTGGCGCGTGAACTCGGTGCCGATGATGTCTTACTACCGAACAGCGATCGATATGCAGCGTTTTGCGAACTGACAGATGCGACACCGCATCAACCGGAGTTAGGACAACAGGTATTAATCGGCGGTGTGGATGTTACCTTTGACTGCATCGGCTCCAGCGTCACAATAGATGACGCACTCCGTTTTACACGCGCAGGCGGGGAGGTCGTCTTAGTCGGTATGCCGGGAATACCCAAAAATGTTGACTGGACCTCAATCTGGTATAAGCAACTGCGAGTGGAAGGTGCCTATACGTACGGACTCGAAACACATAACGATGAACAGATTCATACCTTCACGCTCGGTATGCGTCTCCTTCAAAAGATGGAAACCCATCTGCGTCCGTTGGTGAGTACGCTCTTTCCACTGAAAGACTATAAACGTGCCATCCAGACCGCCCTGAACACCGGAAAAACCGCCACGGTGAAAACGGCATTTGACTTAAGGTGCTGAAAATATTAGGGTAATCTCATAAGAGACAGCCTTCAATCAAGAAGGGACTATAATCTCTGAGGCAGTGTGTAAATTTTTTGGCAGTGTTGAGAGGTATGTTGATAAGGCTATTTAGTTTTCGGCTGCTGGATAGGGAAAAATCCTTCACTGTTTTCTTTGGAGTCTCGGATCAGATATCGCAGGGCTTTGTTAACAGATGCCGCGTCTGGAAACACCGCAACAATGTCGGGTTCTAATTTGACGATAGAAGTACCATGCTGTTTAGACCCTGAGTCTAAAATCTCCGTTGGTAAGCAGCAAGAATGCGTATTTCTGTTTTCTTTGGAGTCTTGGATTAGACATCGCAGGGCTTTGTTAACAGTAACATCATCTGGAAACACCGCGGCAACATCAGGTTCTAATTTGACAAAGTTACCGAACTGCTTACGCCCAGGACCAAACTTCCGCACTCGCAAGTTTTTCAGATCATACTCTGGACGAAGTTCATCATGCATTATTGTTTTATCGTTGTTCATAATATATCAAATCGTTGTTTGTTTGAAGCCTTGGATTATATTATGGGTAGATTTATTTTATGATACTCTATGTGCGAAAAGATGTCAATATGTAGGGAAACAAAATTTTTATTGTTAATTTTCTACTTTGACATAGTCCCCCTAAGCAACTGACTGACACACGCCTCCTATGACACCTCCTGCCGCGTCTCACTCTCAGAATCCGCTTCAAACTACCCATCCTGCTCACACTGGACTCACGGCGCGGAGTGTCCTTATCGGCATGGGCGCAGTGATATGCCAATGCCTCGTCACGCCTTACAACGATTTCCACGTCGGCGGCACTTACCTCGCAGGAAATCATCTGCCCATCGCTATTGTCTTCGTCATGCTGGTTTTCGTCGTCAGTGTCAATGTGCTCCTCAAGCGATTGAAACCCGGCACAGAATTGCAAGGTGGGGAACTTCTCATCATCTGGGGCATGATGTTGGTTGCATCGGGCATCCCCTCTTCAGGATTGATGCGATACCTCGTTCCACTCGCTGTCAGCCCACACTATTTCGCGACCCCGGAAAACGAATGGGTTACCCTTTTTCATCAGCACCTTCCAGATTGGATGGTCGTGAAAGACCCGAAAGCCGTTTTTTATTTCTATGAAAAACTACCAGACGGTGATTCGATCCCGTGGCGGGCATGGCTGAAGCCGATTGTCGGCTGGAGCGCGTTTGTCCTAATCTTCTATTTCGTTACGATCTGCTGGACAGTCCTCCTCCGAAAGCAGTGGATAGAACACGAACGCTTCACTTTCCCAATCGTTCAACTGCCGCAGGAGATGTTTCAATCTCCGTCCGGGGGCGCGCTGCTGAATAGGTTCTTCAAATCGCCGTTGATGTGGTGCGGTTTTGCGATCCCTGTGGTACTGCACGGCTTGAAAGGATTGCACCTCTACTTCCCAGCCATCCCGAACCCGCCTCTCGATTTTGCGATTGCCCGATACTTCACGGAAAAACCGCTGTCCGCTTTGGGGTGGTGGCCGACCGTGCATCTGTTTATCTATCCTTCGATTATCGCCATTGTCTATCTGCTCACCCTCGAAATTTCGTTTAGCTTTTGGTTCTTTTTCATGCTCGGAAAGATGGAGACAGTGCTTATCTATGCAACAGGTTCAAAAGTGAATCAGTGGACCTTCCACCAAAATCAACAGATGGGTGCGCTGCTCGTCTTTATCGGATTCATTCTCTTTATCGGCAAACGTCATTTCGGGAGGGCATTCGCGACCCTTTTTGGAAAACAGGCAAGGGGTGATACCAACGAACCTCTCCCTTACATTTGGGCAGTAGGTGGTTTAATCATCGGCACCCTATTGCTTACTCTGATATGTAGTATGGCGGGTATGAGTATATGGGTGGCACTCGTGATGCTCGGAATTTTCCTCGGCATAACGACGGTCGGGACGTGGATGGTCGCGAATGGCGGTTTGCTGTTCATCATCTACTCCTTCCTGCCCGGCGAATTCCTGATTACGTTGTTCGGCAGTTCCCGCGTGAACGCCTCAAGCTGGACTCTGGTCGCTTATGAACGGGTCTTGATGTTCGACATGCGGGAAATCCTGATGCCGGGCGTGATGAACAACTTCAAACTCGCGGAACCGTTGCGTCTGAGACAACGTCCGTTTCTACTCGCCATGGGCATTGCAATCGTCTTGGCAATGGGAGTCTCCTACTATTCCTCTTTAGACCTCGCCTACACACACGGCGCGGTGAATCTACAACACTGGACCTACATGATCTCCACAACCAGCCCATTCAATCGCCTCACAAGTATTCTCCAAAACCCGACCGGTATTGAATTGGAACGAATCGGTTCGTTCATCTTCGGGGGTGCCACGATGTTCGGGATGCTCTGGATGCGGCACCACTATCTCTGGTGGAAACTGCACCCCATCGGCTCACTACTGATGACGAGTTATGCAACCTACTGCTTTTGGGGTTCATTCTTCATCGGTTGGCTTCTCAAATACACCGTCCTGAAGTTTGGTGGTGTTGCTCAATATCGCAAACTTCGCCCGCTTGTTTTAGGGGTTGTGTTAGGTGAGTGTTTCATCGGCGGGATCTGGATCATCGTTGGACTGATGACTGGCATTGGGTATCGTCTACTGCCCGGCTGATTAAGACACTCACCTTCCTACTCTTCTGGAAGTGCATACATACCTCATCGAATCCTTATAGTTTCAAAAACATAATTGACTTTATATGTTTTTAGTGGTATAATTTCATTAATCAGTTTCGGGTGGCACTACTACAAAACGGAACCCTCACTCTGTTCCTGCCCCCATCCCACTGCAGCTAGAGATAAAATAGATTGGAATAAGGAAATCTACAGTGAAAATTAAGGAAGAGATCAAGAAGTCTGGGACCTTTTGGATTCCCCAATCCCCTGAACCTGTGCCAGGAATACTCTCAATATCAAATGAACGGGGGATTGAACTGGAAGTCGCTCGATCCTTTGTAAATGATCCGGCAAGTATAGCAGCCCTATTGAATAATTTTGATAATTTTTACCGAGTAATTGGACATATTCAAGAATATGGATTTGTGATACTTGATGGTTGTCAAACTCCAACAGGTGGATTTAATTTTAATTTTGGGCAAATACAAACATCCCAAACAATCTGGGCAAATCAGGTTTTTACTGGTTTTCCGCGACCTCAAAACGAGATTCCCCTTTTTACTACTTTCAAATTTTCTATAGAAGGAATTGACGATTGGGTTGGGATAAGCGGTATTAGCACTATTAACGCTCGGTACAGACAGGTAGTAGGTACCACAACCATATCATACAAACTACCAGAAACTATTTCATTTAATCTTGCCGACGATATGCAGTTGGAAATTGTTTTCATCGCAGGACGCCCAGATACTCTAGGTCCTAGGGAGGCAGGAATAACTCAAAAGGTATATTTCAGATTGATTTCAGAGGATGCTCAGGAGTTAAAACAGTTTCTTTCTATCGCGCATAAAATTGTTGATTTGTTCTGTTTTACCATAAATCAAACAGTTTCTTTGGATAGTATGTCAGCAACTTCAGAGGAGATACGCCAAAATATTGCGGCTGGTATAACTCCGCTGGCTGAGATCAATATTTATGATCCAAGTGTATTTTACTACTCTAAAGATCAGCCTAAGATTGATCGGAATCAGATGTTGTTTGGATTCTCGGACATACAGGACGGTGCCGAGAGAATGATTAATAAATGGATTGAGAGTTATGAGCAGTATGAACACGCTTTTAATCTATACTTTCAGGCACAATTAAGACCACAACCATCTTTGGAAGTAAGATTTCTAAGTCTAGCACAGGGTTTAGAAGCATACCATCGGGAGAGTTGTGATGATAAGTATATGGCAGACGATGAGTTTAAAACGATAAGGCGAAGGGTTATTAAGGAATTCCCTAAGAAGGATAGGAATTGGTTCGGAGCAAGATTAAATTATGCTAATGAATTGACATTAAGAGACCGGATTCGAAGAATGGTTGAGGCATTTAACAACTTTTTTGGCGAAGAGGAAAAATCTCTACTCATAAAACTTATTGTGGATACGAGAAATCATCTGACACACCCTGATTCAGATTCAGAATCGGATGCTGCTAAAGGGGAGGATTTATATATTCTCTGTCTAAAAATGGAGTTGCTATTTGAGCTCCATTTTCTCAATCTAATGGGCTTCAGTGCGGAACAGATTCAAGCCATAGCGGATAAGTGCCCTAAACTTCAACAGAAACGCTCCTTGGGCTTGTCTGGTAATCGAGAAAGCACCGATTCTTGAACGTGTTGCTATCCCACTTCTTGATGAACACATCTATATCCAATCACATAGGGCAGCTTTAGCATTGATGTGAAAGTATTCTGTCCATCCGATCACTGAATGAAGTTCAAGACATGCCTACATGTTGATCCAATCTTTTGAGTCGAAATACAGGAATGTAATATATGAAAATAAAATCGATTGGTCTGAAAGATTTTAGACGCTTCAAAAATCTAACAATAAAAGATATACCTGAGGCAGCACGTCTCGTAGTGATGATAGGTCCAAATGGGAGTGGAAAGTCCTCCGTATTTGATGCCTTACACCAGTATAAAAATTCAAAAGGTCGTCCATCTATTGCAGGTGATTCTTATTTTAACAAAATTGACTCATCTGGGCAGTCTGAAGCCATAATTCAGGTAGAGTTCCATACAGAATACCCACAAGCCGATGAAGACTGGGACAGAAGCATACATATACGTACCTCCTATAGGAACGATTTAGTAGAAGATGTGGGCAGTTATGCCACCCGAACCAATTCAATAGTATCGGAATACAGATTTAGTCTATTGGCGGACAACGATCAAGCTGTTGCCCTAAACTTTGGTCGAATATTAAACCAATGGATAGAACGTAGTTCAGCAACAGGTCGACGCGAAGAAAATATTGGTGACCTTCAAGATGAAATTTTTGGGGAATTAAGAGACGCAATCTCAGTATTATTTAGGGATCCAGAATTGGTTCTTACCAGTTTAGGTTCTTTGACAAGGGACAAGGTTTTTCAATTTAACAAAGGGACAAGTCATGGATTTTCGTACCTAAATCTATCCAGTGGAGAAAAAGCAGCCTTAGATTTGATTCTGGACATAATAGTTGCCAAGTCAGAATTCAACGATACAGTGTTCTGCCTTGACGAGCCGGAAGCACATATACATACAAAGCTTCAGGGACCACTTCTTGAACAGCTTTACAAACTTATACCTGAAAATTCTCAAATTTGGATTGCTACACACTCTGTAGGTATGGTCCGCAAGGCACAAGACCTCTGGCGCAAAAATCCAAATTCAGTGGTATTCCTTGACTTCGGTGGAGAAGATCTCGATTTTGATGACGAAGCGACAATCGCACCTACTCTGCCCAATCCAAATTTCTGGGCACGAACCTATGAGATTGCTCTTGGTGATCTTGCTAAATTGATAGCACCCGAGCGGATCATTCTTTGCGAGGGCACAAATTTTGATGCTGACTGCTATAATGCAATTTTTAGGATTCATTACCCTGACACGCGGTTTGTCTCTATTGGTAATTGCGAAGATATAGAAAGGGCTAACACATATCTGATCCCCGTTATTGAGGCAATTATAGGGGGAGCAAAAGTCCTTAGACTCCGAGACAGAGATGAGGCAGACGATCAAGAAATTGAAGAGAATGCTAAAGAAAGGATCCGCACTTTGTCGCTCCGAAACATTGAAAGTTATCTTCTTGATGACGAAGTGCTAACTAAGTTTTGCATAAATCACAACATACCTGATAAGATTCAAGAGTTACTTGATGCGAAACGAGATGCTCTCACAACAAGTGTAGCGAACGGTAAAGCTCCTGATGATCTGAAAGATACTGCTCAAACAATTCATATTTTTATCAGAAATGCTATGCGACCGCGTAAAATTGGGAATAAAAGCAGGAGTTTTATGAAGAACATGCTTGCCCCGTGCATTCAACCTGATATGGCTATTTATGAGGAACTACACGAAGACATCTTCGGCGAGTGACTCATTGGTAATTTATGTTGTACTGCCATCGGAAATTCGGGCCACTTTCTAAACCAAGATTGTGATATAATAACCAAAGTTGCTACTTACAAAATTTTAGGCGTAAAAACACCGTTTTTAACTCAAAATACAAGGAATTTTCCCGAATTTTGATATTCTACGGTGTCCTGAACCTGCAATTTCTGCGTATTTGGTATCAGGTGGCAACTTGGATTATAGTAAGCAAGGGAGAATAGTAATGTTAGAGAATGCCCCAGGATTGGAAAGATATACACCAACCCGCTTGGATTGGCTCTTAGTTCTGTTGAATGCTCGCTTTCAAATTGAACATCCATTCCGCCTCTATTTTACAACTGGAAATGATGGAAAGAGTATCTGCGTAGTCGTCAGCCATTCTGCTGCTGTTGATAAAAGACTCGTCGATAAATGGATTAATAGGACAAAGGACGTTGTTTTAGAGGTGGCTACAAGTTACGGGTGGGATTCATGGCTTGAAGTTAAAGTAGATATCCACGAGAAAGAATAAGCCTTAAAGGACTACGCCAACAAGAACACAGTTTCTACGCATGACTGGTGTAGGACATGGTGTCTATACGACCTATATGGGCGAGCATTGCAATCCTATTTCTGATTATCGTGCGGACTTTTCCCTGTTACACTTTTTACAAAGCATCTGGCAATTATCCTCGTTGGTCTTGCCGCCCTCGGACCAGGGTGTGATATGGTCTGCTTCCATCTCTTTGATTGTGAATTTATCATCACAGATAACACAAAAGCCGGACTGTTTTTCGTAGACCTTTTGCTTCATGCTGTCTGAAAAGGCGCGTATGTTCAGGTGCTTCTCCTCGCGAGTCAGAATGTACGGGTATATCCCCGGCTTCCGTTGGACATCATCGTCAAATAGAAGGCGGGCAGTTTCCTGCTCAATCTCATCAGCGTCAAGGTCGGCATCTCCAAAGTCGTTGTGCAGCGAACCCCAATCTACGCTCCTCATCATTTTTGGTCTTGTGTTCGTGAAAGTGGATTCAACCCAATCGATCACCGATTGAAAATACTCCCATAGGGGTAACGCGTTTTCGTCGTGCTGATGCTTCCCCATGTAGTCTTCAATCGAGTCTCCGCTGATCCACTTAATTACTGTCTCCAAATAGTCTTGTCGGATTGGCGAGCCCTTGACATAGTCATTGCCGATTTGGTATGCAGCGCAACCGTTCCGACTAAAATATCGCTTGGCATCTGACAACCAGGTTCCGGCGTAAACAGCATTACGCAGTTCTTGGGTGGTCAACTCCTTCCCCGCAATGTTGATCGTCTTGAACCACTCCAACTTCTCGCTGTCGGTCCCGGTACACACGTAGACCATCAACTTGTAATCCAATATCAATTCTTGTTTGTCTGATGGGAGGTTGTGGAAGTATTGATTATTGAACGAAAAATCTCCATCCACATACTGCGCAATGGAGATTGTACGCTGCTGTCCGTCAATGATTTCGTATTCTCCGTTTTCCCGATCTGACCAGTACATCACGTTCAATGGAAATCCTTTCAGGATGGAATCAATGACGGCATTACGTTCCTTGTCTTTGTAGATAAACTCCCGCTGAAATGGTGGTCGTATATCCAATTTGCCGCCGTACCCGGTCACGCCGCCTTCGCCATCGTCGCTGTAATCCTCGACAAGCTCTCGCACTGTGAGGTCTAACAACTCGATTTTCATTGCTGTATCCTCTTGTTGCGGATAACGATGCGTGCAAAAATCTCTTTGCCTTTGATTTTAAATCTACTCTGCTTGCCTGTTAGCTGGGTTATGAGAGGTCGATCCATACCGATAATTTCAAACTGATTGGGACTATGTTTGTCAAAAAAACTAATCGGGACGCCCATTTCTCCAGCATAATCCACTGGAATATCAGCAGTTTTATTCACGTTGATAGCATCGTAATTATCGTACTTCGGATATTCATCAGGAGAGTATTTCTTGTAAAGGATTAGGTCTTCGTGCCGCTTCCTATGGTCGAGATTGGTAAACCAAACAGCGTTCCCCAATCTGCCCTTGATGACACCATCCACCCGTCGGTAGGCACTGCCCTCCTTCTTGTTTCTAACCAATTCTCTCGCATAGTCTTCTGGCACATCAAAAAGCATATCTTTGCCAGCCGGACCGTGACCAAGCCAAAGCTTGGCATCCCTGATAAGCGGAAATATCTCCTTGTACGTTATCGCGTTCATGCTCCCAATGATGACAAATTTTTTGTCGTATTCGACCAGTTGCGCGATATACTCCCTGAACAATGAAAATGGCGGATTTGTAACCACAATGTCTGCCTGTTTAAGAAACTCAATACATTCGCGGCTTCTGAAATCGCCATCTTCCTTGAGTTGAAATACGGCGGGTTGTGTTCCATTGCCGACATACTCAACTCTGGCAGCGGTTTCCATGTCGTGTTTACTAAATAGGTCTGTCTGCCGATTTTTGTAGCAGGTTGTGATCAGTCTTTTGAGTCCAAGTTTCGCGAAATTCAGGTGAAAGTAGCGAAAGAAATTGCTGATGGTGGGATCGTCGCAATTGCAGTAAATAGTCTTGCCGCGAAAATGCGTCCTGTAATGCTTTAGCTCTTTCTCGATGTCTGGGAGTTGTGTGTAAAATTCATCCTGCTTTGCTTTATTCGCAGCTTGCAGAGACCTATTTCCCGCCATAATATGTCTGCCTATAATTCCCTATTGTAAGGTGCTGTGTAGATACCATTTTTACGGATTGCGAGATAAACCTCGCATTCTTCAGTGATGGCATTTTTCGGTTAGTAATGGTTGGAATTGCCCCAAGCGTGACAACCGAAATTCCCAACCAAGTGACGTTCTGACTATTATAATTGTATGATATTTTCTTGTCAAATCAAAAATTTACAAATTCAAATAATTTATTGTAAAAACTAATTTAACCAATCCCAAAACGACTTATAGCGTAATAAATAACCCAAAAACCTCGTCAAACAACGAAAGCCCCGAAACTGCACCATTCTGTGCAACCCAGTATGAACCTTGCCCTATTCTGTGCAATTTTTGCCAAAAATATCAGTCTTGATGCAGTTTAGGTTGGCACAAAACTTGCTCATAACAACTACAATATGAGTTCCCTAAATCTGATAAAAAATTTGCACATTCACATAAAGTATGCTAAAATAGATAGGTGATTGCAAAACGATTGAAACTGTATCATGAAGCGAGTTACTCGGTTTAAATGAAATATTTTACTTACTTTGGAAACCATCTCATCAACGCGAAACTACCGGACAATTCTGAGGTCTACTACGCGAAACCTCCGCTACCGGGAATCAAGCGCGACGCACTGAGCGAACACACGCAACACGCCTTTGAAAACCCACTTGAGATGCCACCGCTGCGCGAACTCGTCAACGGCAACGCAAAAGTGCTTATTTTGTTTGACGACAACTGCCAACCCTTTCCAGCCACGAAAAAGCCGGATATGCGGCAGATTATGATTGAGACGCTCCTACGGATGCTCTACGGGTACGGTGTGGAGAAAAAGAATATTCAACTGATATGTGCCGTTGCGCTACACCGCAAGATGAAGGAACACGAACTCGCCTATATGCTCGGCAAAAACATTATGGACGAGTTCTATCCACACCAACTCCGAAACTTCGATGCGGAGGACGCAGAGCAGATTGTTCATGTAGGGCACACAGAAAAAGACGAAATCGTTGAGACAGATAAAGCCGTGCTTGAAGCTGATCTGGTGATTTATGTGGATACGATACAGATCCCACTCAACGGTGGGCATAAATCTGTCGCTGTGGGTCTTGGGACGTATAACTCCATCGCACCGCACCACTCACCACACATGACATCGGAAAGTCCACACGTGATGCAGCCGGAAGGTTCGCACATGCATGCCTGTATTGAGCGGATGAGTCGTCTCATTCAGAAAGAGACCCCCATCTTGGTACTCGAAGCAGCAATGAACGGTGCGATCTATCCATTTCATCTTCGCTATGTCGGGAAACCAAACAGCGACTGTAACGTGGCAGAGCGCGTCATAAAAGCCTTTACACCGGCGACTTTATCACTCCTGCCCGAATCACTGCGCTACGCGATTCTCAAGAGTGTGCGGACGGACTATGAACCGATACAGATCAACGCAGGCGATATCGATGCCGTCCATGCAAGAACGTTGGAATCAATGAAGGATCAGTTGGCAATAGACATCCCGCGTCAGTTCAGCACGTTGGTTTTCGGACTTCCCGATATGAGTCCCTACGCTGTCGATGCGCGTATTAATCCCGTTTTAGTGGTGAGCGACATCTTAGGCTACGTCTTCAACTGGTTCTACAACAAACCCATCATCAAAAAAGACGGCGTTGTTATCATCATGAACCCAACATACGAAATTTTCCACGAAGAGTATCACGTCGCCTACAAGCAGTTTTACGATGAAGTCCTCGCCGAAACGACGGAACCCTTTGAGATGCAGCAGAAGTTTCAGGAAAAATACGCGAAGGACGAGTATCTTATTGATTGTTATCGGAACAAGTTCGCACACCACGGTTTTCATCCGTTCACTGTCTGGTATTGGGCGACGTACCCGTTGAAATATCTGGCGAAGGTGATTCTTGTCGGTCCGAAGGAGCCGAGAGTGGCGCAGCGGTTGGGTGTTGATTGGGCGAAAAATTTAGACGATGCGCTCGCAATGGCACGCGAAATCTCCGGCGATGACGATGTGGTTGCCTTGACAATGCCGCCGTTTTTCTATGCAAATGTTGGAGACTCACAATGAACGACGAAAAAATCACGACGCTGGATATGTTTCAGTTGCTGCGGGAAGATATAAAATCTTCAGAGGCACGTCTCTTGGCAGATACACAAAAGATTAGGGAAGATATAAAATCTTCAGAGGCACGCCTTTTGTCGGACATACACGCTTTGGAGGATCGATTACGAAAAGTGGAGGAAGCCGTCGCTGGCAAAAAAGCGGTGACAACTTTTCAAAAAACGCTCATGGATTGGCTCTTCCGAATTGCCGCCGCGGTCGGTGTCGGAGGTGCGATAAAGGCGTTTTTCTCATAGTTTCAATATAGTTCCATCAAATGATGGCAATGGTAAATAGGCAAACAAATGAAAGATACGGACATTTTGATACCTACAAGTACGATCGGAAGTTACGCACCACCGAGTTGGCTGTGTGTGACCCTGGAGGCAATCGGACGCGGAGAACTCGGCGAAACCGACATCAACGAAACTTTTGACGATGCTGTCCGCACCGCCATCGCCGATCAGGAGCGCGCTGGCGTTGACATCATCACAGAGGGTGAGATGCGGCGGCAGGACTTTGTGCTCGGTTTCTATGAACAGCTCACCGGATTAGAAGAACTTCCGGCTCCCAGAACACAGGGACCGGACGGACATGATCAGCGGGGCAAATGGCTGCCCTCTGTTCCACTCGCAGCACCCGATGGACTCGGTATCCTTGCAGAATTTGAATTTGCGAAAAACGAAACGACGAAACCGCTCAAGGTAACATGCCCCGGTCCGTTCACCCTCTCCGGACGAATTCAGACAGGTGGTATCTATAAAGAGCGACTCGAAGTTGCTTACGCTTGTGCGGAGATTATCAACACAGAACTCCGGCAGCTTGTTGCGGCAGGTGCGGAATTCATTCAGTTAGACGAACCCTCTTACGCTGTTTATCCCGACCGTCCTGAAGAGTTTGTCAAACTTTTCAATCACACCGTTGAAGGTTTAGGGCGTAGCTCGCAAGCCCATATTGAACAGTCCGCAAAGATTGGACTGCATATCTGTTTCGGCAACTACCGCGGTAGAGCCGTCGGTAAGCGTTCGTATCGTCCGCTCTTCCCCCATATTTTAGATGCAGCTTTTGACGAATTGGCATTAGAGTTTGCGAACCGGGAAATGGCAGAAATCGCATTGTGGAGCGAATTCCCGAACGATAAAGAACTCGCAGCGGGGCTTATCGATGTCAAAAATTACTACGTGGAGACACCAGAGGACGTTGCAGCGTTACTCCGCGAAGCACTCAAGCATGTGCGTCCCGAAAAGCTTGCGATTACACCGGATTGCGGTTTCAGCCAGACAGCACGATGGGCAGCCGCCGCCAAACTGAAATCGATGGTAGCCGGTACTGAAATTGTCCGTCGTGAACTCACAGGTAAAACGACTTAGTGAAAAGAGTCGGGAATCGGAGTTCCCTCCTACAGAAGAACGAAACGAACATCGGGAATCGGAGTTCCCTCCTACAGAAACAACATCTTGATAGAGGTAATACACAACCGTGAATACGAATAAGAAGATACCTACACCTGAAGAAATCGAAAAGGAATTCCAAGAATTTGTGCAACAGAAGTACGGCGGTAGTGTCCGCTTGATTAACGCGACCGCCAGTGAAGCCACACCTGAAGCACAAGAAGAGGACGAAGGACCTGAGCCAAAAAAGACTTTCGATCTGAAGTTTGATCTCAAACCGAAGGAGATTAAGCAATACCTCGACCGATACGTGATTAAACAGGACGATGCAAAGAAGGCACTCGCTATCGCCGTCTGTGACCACTACAACCACGTTCGAGAGTGCCACGAAGACCCAACCGCCGCCGATGCTGACTACTCAAAGCAGAACATTGTTATGTTGGGACCCACCGGTGTCGGTAAAACATATCTCATCCGACACATTGCCAAACTCATCGGTGTGCCGTTCGTCAAAGCGGATGCGACCCGATTCAGCGAGACGGGTTACGTCGGTGCGAATGTGGACGACTTAATCCGTGAATTGGTAACACAAGCCGAAGACAACCTCGAATTGGCACAGTACGGCATCATCTATCTCGACGAAGCCGACAAAATCGCGACACCCCCAAATATCATCGGACGCGATGTAAGCGGTCGCGGCGTGCAGATCGGGCTTCTCAAATTGATGGAGGAAACCGAAGTTGACCTACGCGCAGGAAACGATGTCGCCTCACAGATGCGTGCCGCCATGGAATTCCAGAAAAGCGGTAAGGTCGATAAAGAGGTCATCAATACACGGCACATCCTTTTTATTATCAGCGGTGCGTTCACCGGTATGGCGGATATTATCAAGAAACGTATGCATCAAAGCAAAATCGGTTTCAATGCCGAGATTACCAGCCAAACCGATGAGACAGCACAGTATTTTGAGGACGTTACCCCGAAAGACTTCATCGACTTCGGTTTTGAACCTGAGTTCATCGGACGACTCCCGGTGCATGTCGTCTGTACGGAACTTGGGGTAGATGACCTGTTCCACATTCTGAAACACTCTGAAGGCTCCATCATCTGCCAATATGAGAACGCTTTTCGTGCTTATGGCATCACGGCACTGTTTTCGGACAGCGGTTTACAGCGAATCGCCGAAAAAGCGATTGAGCAAAAGACCGGGGCACGCGCCTTAATGACGGTTTGTGAAAAGGTTCTGCGCAATTATAAATTTGAGCTTCCCTCTACGGGTGTTGAGGAATTCGTCGTGACGGCTGATGTCGTTGACGATCCGGATGCCGAACTAAAACGGATAATCGAAGATACCGATTACAACCGCAATTCCGTGAAGTGCGAGCAAATTCGCCGATATGAGACCCAGTTCCACGCCGAACATCAATTGTTCATCCAGTTTGATGACGAAGCAACGGCACTCATCTGTGAACGCTCGATTGCAGACGGACAAACAGTCCAACAGGTCTGTGACCAGCTGTTAGAAAGTTACCAGCACGGATTGAACCTCATCAAACAGAACACGGGGCAATCCACATTCACCTTTCCAAAGTCGGTTCTGGAAAACCCAGATCAGGTACTTGAAGAGTGGATCCGGGAATCGTACACTACAAAAGGTTGAGAATAGCAGTCAGCCATCAGCCGTCGGCAGAAATAACCGTCGACCATAAATCGGAAAGCCAATAGAAAAAATTATGAACACTGAACGAAAAAGACCACCACGATCAGAACCGGTAGACCTACGAGAAATCGGTGCACCGATTGATGGCGAACCGCAGATTAGTGACCGGCGTTTATTCCTCCAACTTCATGTCTTTGAGGGATGCTTAGATTCCAGACTCATCATTGAACCGATTGAAAAAGGAAGTTTAGACGCAGTCGTATACGATGATTTGAACCATCCAACAGGGAACGGTGTGCTTTTCATTGCAGAAGACCCGGCGGCACTGATGACAGCGTCGCGAACCTTACTTTTAAAAGCACAGGAGGTTCCTGACCTTTTGTATCGTTCGGAGATGACTATGACCGGTCGAACCTATGCGAGCGGCAGAGAACCCAATCTGGAAGAGTGGCTGCTCAACAAACCGCGCCAAAATGTGCTCAATCCCGATTTTCCGTGGGCGATTTGGTATCCGTTGCGCCGAAAATCTGAGTTCTATCGTCTTGAACACCGTGAGCGGGGCCGAGTTTTAGGCGAACATGCTATGCTCGGTCGCAGTTATGCGGCGGGTGGACACGCAAGCGACATCCGACTTGCCTGCTTCGGATTGGATACAAACGACAACGAATTCGTTATTGGCTTAGTCGGTCCTGAACTATACCCACTCTCGCGTTTGATACAGGATATGCGGCAAACAGAACAGACGACCAAATACATTGAATCGCTCGGTCCCTTTTTCGTTGGGAAGGTTCGGAAGCAATTTTCAATGAGACACTAAGCGTGACGAAAAGAGATTTGTACCATACCGCAAGGAAAATTAAAAAATAAGAAACATTTAAGATTTACAAAGGTGCGTAAGTCCAACCAACGGGCGGGAAACCGGATATACGTAAGGGAACGATTTGCATAGACCTGCCTAACTGAACCGCAAGGAAAATTAAAAATATGAGAAATGTTCTTGCCGTTTGCACAAAAGAACTTTACACATATTTCGTCTCACCGATCGCCTATTTCGTCTGCTTTGTCTTCACAGCGATTTCGGGTTTCCTTTTCTCTCTTCTAATCATCACCGCAAGCAACAGAGGCAGTACAGGTGGGTTTGTGATGGAGACGCTCTTCGGCAATATGGCTATCATCTTAATCTTTTTTACACCGGTGTTGACGATGAGACTCTTTGCGGAAGAACGGAAATCGGGAACAATTGAACTTCTCCTCACCTCTCCAATCACAGATGGGCAAGTCGTTCTCGGCAAATTTTTCGCGAGTTGTACACTGGTACTTATTATGCTCAGTTTGACGCTCTTGTTCCCACTACTGACGCAACGTTTCGGTTACTTGGACAAGGGGCTGCTGCTGAGCGGTTATCTCGGTATCATCCTCATCGGTTCTTCGCTTCTGGCATTAGGGATGTTGATGTCCTCAATGTGCAAGAATCAACTCGTCGCAGCATTGACGAGTTTCGGCATCCTCATAACGCTATGGATGATCGGTTCGCTCTCAACCCGTGGTGGACCGATAACCCAATTCCTGAGCTACCTGTCGCTCCGTGAACACTACCACGACTTTGCGCGTGGTGTCATCCTTTTGAAAGATGTTGTCTACTACCTCAGTTTCACAGGTGTCTGCCTGTTTGCGACGTTCAAGTCCATCGAATCATCAAAATGGAGGTAGAACATGGACACCAACAAAGGGATTACAGGTCCGCTCTTCGGTTTTCTCACATTAATTTTCAGTTTTATCGCCATCGCCAGTTGGATTTTCCAAGCATTCCCCATTTTCTGGATTTGCCTGCTTCTTGCCCTTGTTTCGCTGGCTATCTTCGCACGTCTGCGATTTTCAGACTTCACGAATTTCTTCATAAGTCGCCAAGCGCGTTACGGAGCGAACGTTGCCCTGAGTATCGTTGGCGTTATCGGCATCGCGGTTTTCGTCAACGCTATTGTTATAAACCGGTTCGATAAAAAAGTGGACTTAACGAAGTTACAACTTTACACGCTCTCGGAACAAACGCAAACCGTTCTCAAAAATCTTGAGAAAGAAATCCATGTAATAGCGTTTTTTAAAGATAGCAACTCACAAGCAGCGCGCGTCAAAAATATGTTGGAATTGTATCAGCGTGAAACCGAATACCTCACTGTCTCATTCAAAGATCCTGAAATTGACATTCAACTCAGCAATAAGTATAATATCCTGTGGGACGGTACAACAATTTTTGAGAGTGGCGAGCGGCAAGAGAAAGTAACCAGCGTTGAGGAACAGAAATTCACGAGTGCAATTCTCAAACTCATCCGCGACGAAACCAAAAAGATTTACTTCCTTGTCGGTCACGAAGAACACGGACTTGATGATTTTTATAAAAACGGATATAGTGCCGTGCAGACAGAGTTAGAGAACCAGAATTACGCTGCGCTCCCGCTCTCGCTCTTGACAGAACCGGATATCCCAGCGGATTGCGAAGCACTTGTCATTGCGGGTCCAAGAACTGCCTTGACCGCCCATGAAATCAACATAGTATCGAAATATTTGCGGCGCGACGGAAAACTATTCCTGATGCTCGACCCATCGGTAACCTCCGCAGAAGATGTCAATAGAGGACTTGTCCGACTCATGAGGAGATGGAGTATCGCTATAGGAAACGACCTTGTCATCGACGAGACTCAATTTTTTCCGTTGTTCGGACCGAAGGCACCCGTTCCGGGACCCGCATTGCACGAGATCACACGTCCCATGCGAGAACCCGTAGCGTTTCCGTATACGCGTTCTGTGACACCCATAGAAGACAGACCTGCAAGTCTCAGTGTTAAATCCCTGATGAAGACTGTCGGCGGGCCCCAAGACAGTTGGGGAGAAACACAACGTATCAGTGACGGTACATTCGGCGAAGACTCCACCTATACAACCGGTGTAGACACACCGCCTCCTGTGTCGATTGCTGTCGCTGCTGAGCAGAAAACTGACAAAAACAACGAAGACAAAACCGTAGGTGGTCTCACCCGCATTGTCGTTTTTGGGGACTCAGATTTCGCAGCAAACGGTTTTTTCCGAGCACCAGCCAGAGACCTATTTCTATCTATAATTAATTGGCTCACGTTGGAGGAGGACCTCATTGGGATCCGTCCTATCGACCTACAAGGGCAAACGCTGCGCCAGATGCACGTGCAAGACGGACGTTTGGTTCAAATAACATCAGTTTTCATGATGCCTTCAATTGTCTTTATTGCGGGACTAATTGTCTGGTGGCAGCGCCGCAAAGGAGAGAATGCGTGAACTTCCGCACGACCCTCATCATTATTGTGCTCCTGGCAGGCATTGGTGGTGCGTACTTCCTGTTTTTTCAGGAATCGGCAGATGAAACGCCGAATGAAAAACAGCGGATCCATCAGGTCTACGGCATAGCGAAAGAAAATGTTCAACAGGCGGAAATCTCGTTTGCGGATGCGGCATATCAAGACCTGAAAGTGGTAAAAGGGACAACAGGTAATTGGCAATTAGAAAACCCGTTTCATGCGGATGCAGACGGCGAAAAAGTGAACCAAATGTTAGATGATATTCTCAACAAACGTGTCAAGCAGCACCTTGAAATAACAGGACTCACACAGTATGGGTTGGATACACCGAGCATAACGCTCACGCTTTGGACAGCAGGAACATCACCCGCAGCAACATTTCTTATCGGTAAGAAAGCGATTAACTTTTCTGTCTATGTGAAAGAGAAGTCTGAAGCACATATCTTTCTGATCGAATCCAGTGCGCTTGATGACCTGACAAAATCTCCCACTGATCTTCGCAGCCGTTCGGTTATTAAGTTCAGCACAGAAACGGTGTCTAACATTCAGATTCAACACAGAGACAAAGGATTGACCTCTCAACCCAGCACTGTTAATTGTGAGAAGCGAGGGGACACGTGGCTCGTCACGCATCCGATTGAAGCAAAGGCAGATGCCGAAGAAATTGAGACCCTTCTTTCAGAATTGCGGGCGTTGCAAGTGTCAACCTTTGAAGTAGACACAGTAGAGCCTAACGTTCCGGTCCGGTTAGAAAACTCCGGTTTAGATACGCCGCGCCTCCAGATAGAACTTATAGATGGAGATAAAACATACGCACTTCACATCGGTTCGGCGGTCCCATCAGAGGGCGGAACACAGGAACGCGTTTATGTCAAATCCGTTCACCAGGATGCTATCTACACCGTTAGCGATGACATCTATAAACTGCTCAATAAATCTGCTTTTGATCTGCGTGATAAACGAGTTATTGATTTTCAACGGACGGATACAGTCCGCTTTGCAATTTCCACCAGAAGGCAACAGGATGAGGAAAAAACTGTTGGCACTAAAAACTATGACAATACATGGGAATTAGAAACTTCAACAGGAAAAATAAAGGCAGACGCGGCAGCAGTAGACGATCTGCTTTTCGGTGTAGATTCCCTTGAAGCCACCGCATTTGTTGACAAACCTGTCAATAGCCTTGCATCCTACGGGTTAGCACTGCCATCAATTAAAGTTGCATTCACGCAACGTGGTGAAGAAAAGCCTGCGGTGCTGCTCATCGGAGACCCTGTGGAGGACGGCACTGTCTACGTTAAAGCCGAAGACTCTGTCCAAGTTGCTCGTGTCAAACGTTCGCTTATTGACAAGATAGCGTTAGGGACAGCGTGGCTGCGGGATAAACAGGTGCTCAACTTCCATATCGACGATGTGATCCGACTCACGTTGTTGCACGGGGAAGAATCGCTGACATGTCAACGTCTTGGCACCAACTGGCGACTCACCGCGCCAGTGAAGGAAAATGCGAATAATGCAGAAGTTAATGCTATCATCTATGAACTTGACGATTTGAGGGCAGACGCTTATGTAGGGAATGAACCTATACTCACTGATACCGCTACAGGTTTCAACTCGCCGCAGGTCCAACTTACTATTGAATTAAGAAACCAGAAAGTGTATACTTTGCAAGTCGGTAGGACAGACGCGTCCGGACATTTTTACGCGCGGCTCCAACATGAACCGAACTTAATTTTTCTGCTCAATGCAGAACTCGTTCCAAAATTGAAAACAACGCTCGCACTGCTTCGTACGTCGGAACAGGGATCTCCGTAGCGAACAGCGTGCGAAGTAACGATTGAACACTATGCAGACGTATATCATCGCAACCGCTTACTTTTTCTTTATTATTGAACTGTTCATTATCAGCCGATCCTTTCGGTACGCGCGGCGCGAACGCGGGGCAGAACGACCTGCTTATACACCAAAAGTTGCAATCATCGCGCCTCATTATGGATGGGATGGTGATACAGCGGAACACGCAAAAGGACTTTTGCATCAAGATTATGCGGGTGAGTATGAAATCTTCTTCGTCACACACCAAAAAGTGGATGTAGGACATGATGTCTCTTATCCACATCTGTGTGAAATTGCTGAGACCCATCCGCACGTTCACGTGCTGCTCGCACCCAACATCGTTGAAAACAACCTCCCGCGTTCGCAAAAGGTACAGAACCTTCTTACCGTAATAGAAAAACTTCCAGACGATACTGAAGTCATCGCATTTGTAGATGCGGATGTCGCTGTCCGAGAGGATTGGTTAACACTTCTTGTTAACCCACTCCAAGAACAAGAGATAGGGACAACCGTCGGTGGACGGTTCTATTTTCCGCAGACATGGAATGTCCCATCCCTTGTGGAAGCGATCTGGGTAAACTTCCAGATGAGCTTCCAAGGCGATCATCGGTTCTCAATGGTATGGGGCGGTTCTAACGCGTTCCGACGCGAGATGCTCGAGAAGGCACACATCCTTCAACGCTGGGAAGAGGCAACCATCGAAGACCTCAATACCACACTTGCGATGAGAGATGTTAAACACAAGGTGCATTTCGTACCGGACTGCGTAGCGGTTACTCGGACTGCCAATCGCACATGGCACCAAATCGTTGAATTCACGAACCGCCAGATGATTATGACGCTCCACATGGGGCTTTGGCGGCAGTGGCTTGCGAGTCTCATTGTGTGTCTACCGAAAGGCGTTTGCGTGTTTGGGATGATTCCGCTCCTATTTTATCGCGAGGGGCTGCTACCGATCGTCTTCATCCCTTTTCTGGAGGCATTTAGCTACAGGCTCTACGCCAAAAATCTGCCGAAATGGCTCCGCGAAATGCCCAAGATGCGGGAGACAATTGGCGTAACTTCTTATGTCACTTCAGCTTCGATGTTCCTCGGAGGTATCAACGCCCTATATGCCGTATTCCAACGCAAAATTACATGGGGGGGTGTGCGTTACGAAATTCTGTCCGCGACAAAATGTCGAGTTTTAGGAGCAGTAAAGCCGAAGCAGAAAAACATTGATTAAGGTGTTCTATCTAAGATGTTGGGTTTCACTGATTTTCAGTGGTTTCAAGATGCTTAAGAAGGTTGGGTTTTCTGGGGTAGCGGTGTGATTTTCCATTCCGTTTACCCCAACCTACCGGACTACATTTCGTGGTAAAGGAAATACTATTTTGCTTTTTTTCCACAATGTGGTATAGTATTCATAGGAAAATCCACTATGGCCATGAAAGGAGCGAAAATGGAAGCAGAAAAAGTTACTAAATCGGACAAAGAATGGCAAGAACAACTGACACCGGAAGAATTTAAAGTAACTCGGAAGAAAGGGACAGAACGCGCTTTTACGGGGCAATACCATGATTGCAAAGAGCAAGGGACTTATCACTGCATCTGTTGTGGAAGCCCGCTCTTTAGTTCTGAAACCAAGTACGACTCAGGAACAGGGTGGCCCAGTTTTTGGGACGCTGTCTCTTCTGAATCCATTGAGATGAAATCGGATCGCAGCATTTTTTTCATGCCACGCACTGAGGTCGTCTGTAGTCGATGTGACGCGCACCTCGGACACGTTTTCGATGATGGGCCACCGCCGACAGGCAAGCGTTACTGCATGAATTCCGCGGCACTTACATTGGTACAACCAGAAGACGAATCCTAAGTCAGTTATCGGTAGCCAGAGGAATAATTGTCAGTTAAAGAAGTCCATAAAATCTCGTAAAGTGTAGTTAAAGTTGAGAAGTCCGTAAAGTTGATTTAGCACACTTTGAAACTTTCTTCACCTGCTAACACTGATAACTGACAACTCATAAAGGAGGATTATGACACTACGAAGTCGAATCTCATCAAGATTTCTCGTCAACGAACTCGCCACCGCTATATCGGAGGATTGGGGGACTTCGCGCAAGTTTATGCGTTATCAACTTGCCAAGGAGAGCTTCAACTGGCGACACCCACTCGGTGCGAAGCATGGCAAAGGCGACGCGATTCAATTGGTAAGCCTCCGCATTACCGACATGTGTAATCTTCGTTGCCACTCCTGTGGGCAATGGGGTGATAACGGCTACCTTCTTGGTCAATCCCTCAAAGACCTCAAACAACGAGAAGTCCCTGTCGAAATCTATAAGAACCTTGTCGATCAGATTGTTGACGAAGGATGGTCACCGGTTTGGTATATCTGGGGTGGTGAACCGATGCTTTACCCTGGGATTATCGAATTGATGCACTACATCAAAGAGCGGGACATGCCGATATCACTGGTTAGCAACGCCACTAACATCGCGAGACGCGCAGACGACATCTTAGAAACCTGCAAAATCATCTACCTGAGCGTCGATGGTCCGAGCGAGGAAATTCACAACACGCAGCGTCCTGGTGTATCTGAAAACTACGACAACTTTAAGGATGTCAAAGCCGCATTAGAGACACTGAGTGCCGAGAAAGAGAAGCGTAAAGTCGCTTTCCCCTATATTATTCCGCTCAGCTGCGTCACAATGTATAACATTGATGTTGTTGTAGACCTCTATAAGTTCACCAGCCAATATGCAGACGCGCAAATCTTCTACCTGACATGGTGGATAGATTCTCAATCCGCGCAGGAACACACAGAAGACTTTGAGAAACGTTTCGGATTCAAACCGCAAACCCACTACGGCTGGATAGGCACATGGAAAGACTTTGATCACGGTGTCATCTTAGATCGCTTTGAGGAAATGGAAAACCTCTCTGACGAGCAGCGACGCTGCCCGCCGATCATGATGCCGAGACTCAATACAAAAGGCGAAATCCAACGCTATTATACAGATCATGAGCAAACCTTTGGATATAACCAGTGTGTTAGCATTTACATGACGATGGAAATTGATAGCAACGGCGATGTTAGCCTCTGCCGCGATTACCACGATTACATCATCGGGAATATTAAAACGGACAAGGTCGTTGATATGTGGAACAATCAGAAGGCGATGAAATTCCGACAGTCCGTAAGCAATGAGGGTCCCATGCCGGTTTGCCGACGATGCTGCGGTTTGATGGGGTTTTAATGGTTGTCGGTTGTCAGTTGTCTGTTAGGAGAGTTTCAGTAACAATTTACCCGCGTTGGGTGTACATCAGTAGAAATGCTTTTTTCAGAAATCTTTTCCCGATAACATAATATCAAAGGAACACTATGAAGATTGGTTTACGTATTCCCGGTACAGCCCGTCAGTTGCCCTTCGCAGACTTTTGCAAGTGGTGTGCAGACAACGGGTTTGATGCCGTTGACATTGGAGAAGTCACCCCCGAAATAGTTCAAACCGCGAGGGATGCCGGTCTTGCGATTGGCAGTGCGGATCTCCCCGGTACTGGCGATCTACTCAGTGCCAAAAAATCTAAACAGAAAGCCGGTGCTTCCGCAGCAAAAACCGCTATTGAAGCCGCTGCTGACAACGACGTTCACATCATGTTCTGTGTCTTTGTGCCAGAAGATGCGAGCCTCGGTAGAGCAAAAAACTTTGATATTTGGAAGGCTACCATCCCACCCATAGCCGAATTCGCCGCCTCCAAAGGTGTGACGATCGCGGTAGAGGGATGGCCCGGTCCGGGTCCCGCTTATCCCGCCCTCGGTTGCACACCAGAGATGTGGCGCGCGATGTTTGCTGAATGCGACTCGCCCGGACTTGGACTCAACTACGATCCATCGCACCTCGTCAGAATAGGGATTGACTACCTACGTGCGCTGAACGAATTCGCACCGTATGTCAAACATGTCCACGGCAAAGACACCGCCTTTGACGAAGAGGCACTCTACCTACACGGTAATTTGGGACCGAGTTTCCAAAATGCAAAAGGCTTCGGTGAAGATTGGTGGCGTTATACGATTCCCGGCGACGGCATCGTGGACTGGCTGAGAGTCGTCCAACGCTTAGAAGACGAAGGTTTCGATGGCATCGTCAGCGTGGAACTTGAAGATTACCGTTATTGGCGAACATGGGAATCAGAATCGGACGGTCTGCGCCGTTCACGTGAATTCCTTGATGAGTTCGTCCGGTAACCCTTGTGGGAGGAGTTTTCATTCAACCCTGATATTCGCGTCTGACTATCCAGAAAAGGCAACAGCGCAACTAAGGAGAACTACTATGAAAGAACTTCTTAATATGGGCATGGAAGCCTCACCTGAGAAGTACCTTGCCCACCTCATCACAGAAGAAGAACGCACCCATTTTGAAGAACAAGGTTACTTATACATCCCGAACGCGCTCTCCACAGAGATGCGTGAACAGCTGATACACGCTGTAGACACCTTGCATACCAAAGCACTCGCGAACGGTAGAGCAACGCCCGGCTCTCACTGGGGTTGGTCGGATTTCTTAGGTGCCGACGACGCACTCTTAAACCTCGTCGATCTGCCGACGACGCTGCCCAAAGTCTGGGGCATCTTGGGATGGAACATCTACCTCTACCACGCGCACATGCACGTCAAACCGCCAGCACCTGCAGATGCTGAAGAGGGTGAAGGGTGGCTGGAATGGCATCAAGACAGCGGACGCGTTAACATTGAATTGGAAACCCATCCACGCCCGCGCTTGTCCATGAAAGTGGGATATTTCCTCACAGACGTTTCTGAACCGGGACGAGGGAATTTCTATATTCGCCCGGGTAGCCATCTAAAGTCAGATATGACCGTTCCGGAATATGAGATCAGCCGCGACCCGCGCGAAGCGACCGCAGACGATGTACCCGACGATGCAATGCCGGTCTGTGTAGAACCCGGAACCGCTGTGCTGTTCGATAGACGCCTCTGGCACTCACGCAGTCCAAATCACTCCGAAATTACAAGGAAGGCACTTTTCTACGGCTACGGCTACCGCTGGATACGTCCCAAAGACGAGATGACGGTTGAACCGCTTTATGATCGCTGTGATGCGATTCGTCGGCAGCTGCTCGGCGCAGCTACCAGAAATAATGGACGCTACGTCCCTTCCGAAGATGACGTGCCGCTGCGCGGTTGGCTTGTCGAAAACCTCGGTGAAAATCCTGCTTATGCCATGGGACCCCGGCACGCTTAAGCTATAATCTTTTAGGGCGAGGTCGCGTGCCTCGCCCAACCATATCTTCTCAATCAACAAGGCAAACTTCGTGCCTTAACATCACACCTTTTACCTTTCTCACTACACAATTTCTTAGTAAAATTTGACATTTTTCCCATAGTTAGGGTAACATATCTATATCTTTTATTTACCGGAGATTAACAGAAAAACCAACTTTAAGATGCTATTTACGGACAGAAAACCGAAGGTCTATATTGAAACCACAGTCGTTAGTTATTTAGCCGCACGCCTCAGCCGAAATGCCACGATAGCTGCTCGGCAACAAACGACTCGACAGTTTTGGCATGAACACGCTGACAGATTTGATTTTATTACTTCAGACGCAGTTTTGGACGAGATTGAAGAAGGTGATAAAACTTTAGCCCAACGTCGAATCGTTTGTTGCGCCCTTTAACTGTGTTTGAAACAATACCTGCAGCTTCCCAACTCACTCAGGCATTACTTAATTCAGGAGCAGTGCCTCGGAGTTCACAGACCGACGCAAAGCATATTGCCATTGCAGCCGTATACAATATTGAATACCTTGCTACATGGAACTATAAACACATTATCAATGTGCATCAGCGGCAACATATCGAACAAGTTTGTAGAGACAACGGTTTTCGATCCGCGATTATTTGCACACCTGCAGTGCTAATTGAGGTAAACTTATGAAACCTGATCCTATCCTCGAAGAATGCTACCGTATCAAGGAAGAATATAGTGCCCAATTCAAGGACGTGCAGTCTTTCTTTGAACATTTGAAGACTCAAGAGAAAAAGCGGAAAAAGGAAGGCTGGAAGTACGCCCCACCACCACAATACCTCGAATTTAGGGTCACAGCCGAACACCTCGAATTTGTAATAGGTCGCGCGAAAAAGGCGCGCAAGGACATGCAAATCGTCGCGTTGCTCAAACGGCTCAAAACTGGACTGATAGCTTGCGACGCAGCAAACCTCGACCCTGTGGACGATTTTGGGGTGTCCCTACAAACCGAAACCGCTCGTGTCCTCATGCAAGATTGGGCGATTGCAGCAATCCGGTTCATCCTTAAAGAAGACACCGATCTGGAATCCGAAACATCACCTATTGCTCAAGAAGTCCACCAGATTCTCACAGCATGGCTGTCAGATTTTGTCGTCCTGAATTTCACGTTAGAACTCTCTGAAGATATGCAAATCGTCGCGCTGCCAATCGTCGGTGCCGACACACGGAAAGAAGAGGAGTACCTCGCGAGCGCGCACCTTGAAATAAGAATGAAGCGCGGTGAGATACCAGAGGGATTAACGCAAATTTTGAATCGTTTTAAGGTCTAACAACTTTAGGACTTACGCAAAACCTCTTTTTTCGCGAGCACAATTGGGAAATGGAAGGAATTTCGGTGGAAGGATGGGAGTTTCAGACTGTCCCCAACTTTCAAATTCCGCGAGGAGTTTCAGATGAGCGACGACCGTGAACTGAAGAAGGAGTTTTTAAGAAAAAGGCTTATTGTCGCCAGCCGATCAGGTAAATTTAGTGCCATTTTCACTCTGATTATCTTATCCCTTGCACTCGGTACCTTTATCACGCTTTTTCTTGGTGACACCTATAATTTTCTAAACCAATGTCTTGTAACGCCTTGTGCCTGGATGGCAGCAGCACGGCTGTTCGTTCTTAAATTAGAGTTTCCGAACTCGCGTGTTATCCGGTGGATTCTTCGTCTCGTTCTGCTAATGAGCGTCATCCACACAATATTGTTGGTAAAATACCTATGAAAACTACATTGTTGATTTGCATTTTGGCAGCACTGACACTACCCAATGCGTTTGCTGCACCCGAATGGAAACCTTACGACGATTTTGAGGGCGATTTAGACGCTATTGATGAAACCCCCGGACAGATACCGGACCTTGGCACGAAATGGGTCCGTTTTATCCCAGAAAAACGTTTAGAAATGGGCGTTGAGGATGGCGTATTTCGGATGAAAGTCAAAAGTCCCGGTGGACGCGATCCGGGATTCAAACTCGTTTTTGGATGGGATCCGCGCGACATCCTCGGCATCCAGTTCACCGTGAAAGTTGCTGAACTCTCTGAAGCCGGTGGATGGTTCGGGGTGCTGTGTACCAACGAGGAACCGAACTGGAAAAATCCGAATTGGGTTTTCGGTATGTCACCGAGCCACCAACACGGTTGGGGCCCCAAGGGTGTATTCGGTTCTGGGTCTGTCGGACAACTCGGTGGCTGGGAGGCATTCTCCTACGAAGACATCCCTGAAAATACGAACATGCTCCGAACGCTCCGTTTGGAATGGAACGATGCGAAGCATGAAATGGCGGTCACCGTCGATCCGGGTGAAAAGACGGAATGGAAAAAGGACGATATCCCCTCTAACGCCGACTTAGGCGAATTCCCATGGTGGAGCATCTATCTGACAGCCGATCAAGAGGTTGAGGTCGCTGTTGACGACGTTTTTGTAAAATCGGAGAGCCTTCCTTACCCTGTAGAAGCACGTGGAAAGTTGGCTTCACGGTGGGGTGAAATCAAGTTAGGGGATTAGCGTATAACTGTAATCTGAAATCTTGATATTTACTTAGCAGACTGAGACCACTCAACATTAGTGCTGAATTACCAAATGACGCTCGTCCTTGATTATTTTCAATTTTCTGGGTATAATTAGTACTGTCAATCTAAGGATAAAAACCATACATTTTCATAATGGAGGAAGAAGTGGCAAGAAAAAAAATCAGTGTTATTGGTGCGGGGAACGTCGGGGCAACAGCGGCGTTTCTGATCGCACAGAAACAACTTGGGGATGTCGTCATGATAGACATCGTGGATGGTGTCCCACAAGGCAAAGCATTAGATATGGCACAAATGGGTCCCGTAGAGCTGTTTGATGCCGCAATCGACGGAGATTTGGATTATACTGCGACCGCAAGCTCCGACTTGGTAATTATTACATCAGGTTCCCCACGTAAACCGGGGATGACGCGCGAAGATCTGTTGCAAACGAACGCCAATATCGTTGGAAGCGTCACAGAAAACGTCGTGAAACAGTCGCCAGACTGTATTATCATGATGCTCACCAACCCTTTGGACATCATGACCTACCATGCGTGGAAGGTTTCAGGGTTCCCATCACACCGCGTCGTCGGACAGGCAGGTGTGTTGGATTCGGCACGGTTCCGTTATTTCATCTCGCTCGAACTCGGTGTATCTGTAGAAGACATCCACGCCCTCGTCCTCGGCGGACACGGCGATACGATGGTTCCGCTCCCACGCTATACGACCGTCAACGGCATTCCTATTCCGCAGCTCATACCGGAAGATCGTATTGAAGCGATGGCACAACGGACGCGCGACGGTGGTGCTGAAATTGTCAACCTCCTGAAAACGAGCGGATATTATGCCGCGGGTGCCTCGCTTGCACAGATGGCGGAAGCGATCATTCTGGACAAGAAACGACTGCTGCCCTGCTCTGCACACCTCACTGGACAATACGGTATTGATGATCTCTATATCGGTGTTCCTATTAAACTCGGTGGAAACGGCGTAGAAGAGATTCTCGAAATCGAGCTCACCGATGATGAACTGGGGTCCTTACAGCACTCGGCACAAACTTATCGGGAAGGTATTGCGTTGTTGGGGTACTAAGCGAATTTACTATTTTTGAACGTGAGTTCACCTTAAACATTTCGTCGGTGCTTGTAGCGTAAACTTTCAGTTTGCGCTATGAGCGTTTTTGCGATTCCGAGGCATGATGGAAGACAGAGAAATTATAGAAAACGAAAAGCATGCCGAATGCGAAATAGTGAAGGAAGTTCGCGAAATTCGACATAAAATTTCTGCTCAATTTGACCATGATATTGGTCGGCTGGTCGCGCACTATCAAGAGCTACAAGAACAGATGCGGCAATCCGGCAAATATAGGTTCGCTGACCTACCGAATGAAGTTCCAAAAATCTCGAAATCTACCAACCCTGAAGCGTCAGATTGAAACATTGTAAATCGTCAACATATTAAAAGATAGAGGAGGTTACTTTGTTTGGCTGTTTTGTCATGTTTAGTAGCCATTATAATTCTCCTTTGTAATTATTTAATGTGCATTGAGGGTTTGGGAACAAAAACATTATTTCTCTGATGTTGAAGACCCAGTCAAACGTTATATCATGCTTTCTGTGCGACCATGCTGGAAAGGATGCCGAGGATTTTGTCGCATTGCGCGATTTGGTAGGTTGCTATATCAACATGCAAACATTTTCCTGCTAACTTGAGGAACTGCCACTCTACGCCTGTTGTGGAGGCACCATAAACGTAAGGAATGTCATTCCCCATTTCCGCATTAAAACGTTGTGCGGCGAGCATTTCTGCGACACACTGCCCGAGCCCAAGTTTCAAGTCAAGATTTTTTGCCTCAACAAGCGCGATGATAGGTGCTTCTACATAAGATTGCCGAGGCGACAAACTCACTAAAAAATCGCACACACCCGTCAATCCGCTGTCAGCATCAACGTTGAAGTCAATCCCAGAAAACAGACTAATTTTACGATCAAATTGCTCACGCAGCTCAACGAGAACGACAGCAACAATCATTTCTGATCGTGCTTTTTCAGTGTTTATAGTAGTGGCTAACGGCACATTTCTCGCCAATGTATTTGTGAGTTCTGCACTGAGTTCCACCGATTCTATTTTGGCAAAGATACCGGCGTGTTCAACAAATTCAAGTTCAAATTCTTTTTCCACTGTTTGCAATGTAAAACTGCTATAAGCCATTATGTGCCCCTCGCTTCACGCTTTCTGTGCGACCATGCTGGCGAGGATGCCGAGGATTTTGTCGCATTGCGCGATTTGGTAGGTTGCCATATCAATGTGCAGGCGTTTTTCTTCCAATTTGAGAAACACCCAATCTATCCCTGTTGTGGAGGCACCATAAATATAAGGGATATCATTCCCTTTTTCGGCATTAAAGCGTTGGGCGGCAAGCATCTCAGCCACACATTGCCCGAGTCCCAATTTCACATCAGTATTTTTTGCTTCAACAAGAATAATGACAGGTGCCTCTAAATAAAATTGGTTTGGCGATAGACTTACTAAAAAATCACACACACCAGTCAAGCCGTTTTCAACATCAACGCTGAAGTCAATTCCAGAAAACAAACTGATGCCGCGATCCAAGTGTTCAAGGAGTTCAACGAGCACATCAGCGACAATCATTTCTGACCGTGCTTTCTCTGTGCCGATAGCAGTGGCTAATGGTGCTTTCTTAGCTAATCCGGTAGTGAGATACTCACTCGGGGGCACTGACTCTATTTCAGAAAAGAGCCCTGCTATGTCAACCTTTTCAAGTTGAAACATTGGCACTACCGATTCTAAGGTGAAGTCGCTATACGCCATCGATTGAACCTCTCGTATGGCAGCAAGTCATTGCCAACTTACTTAGGACTTACGCAATTTTCCATGGGATACAACGTATCACGTGCTGCAGGCGGGGTTAGCAACCTCGCCTGCGAAGGGGTTTGCGTAAATCCTGTTACTCTTTCTTCTCATCCTCGTCAACGACTTCGTATTCAGCGTCAACGACATCACTTTCAGGAGCGTCAGTTGCTGTGCCTGCAGCGGATGGATCTTCTGTAGCAGCACCAGGATCAGCATCGGCTGCCTGCTGATACATCTGTGCGGAGACTTCATGCCAGACCTGTGTTAATTCCTCCGTTGAGGATTGGATCTCGGCATGATTGTCCGCCTCTAACGCCTGTTTGACACGCGCAACAGCAGCGGTCACTTTCTCCTTGGAGGCATCATCTACCTTGTCGCCGAACTCGCCCAGGTTTTTCTCTGTTTCGTAAACCAGCGAATCAGCACGGTTACGAGCCTCAACTTCTTCCCGTTTCTGCTTGTCTTCTTCCGCATGCGTTTCGGCATCTTTCACCATCTGGTCAATCTCAGCATCGGAGAGTCCAGAGGATGCGGTAATGGTAATCTTCTGCTCTTTGCCGGTCGCGGTATCTTTGGCAGATACATTGAGGATACCGTTTGCGTCAATATCAAACGCTACTTCGATTTGCGGTACACCTCTCGGTGCGGGGGGCAATTCGCTCAAGCGGAAACGTCCGATAGTTTTGTTGTAAACTGCCTGCTCCCGTTCACCTTGAAGGACATGCACATCAACCGAGGTCTGATTGTTCTCAGGTGTCGTGAATATATTCGATTTCTTGGTCGGAATGGTTGTGTTCCGATCAATCAACCGTGTGAACATTCCACCAAGTGTCTCAATCCCCAGTGAGAGAGGTGTGACATCTAATAAGAGAATGTCTTTGACTTCCTCATCGCCTGCAAGAACACCCCCTTGAATCGCGGCACCGATGGCGACGACTTCATCCGGATTGACACCTTTGTGCGGCTCTTTGTCAAAGAGTTGCTGCACGGCTTCTTGGACTTTTGGCATGCGTGTCTGTCCGCCTACAAGGATAACTTCATCAATGTCGGAGGCTTGCATTTCAGCATCAGCGAGAGCTTGGCGACACGGTTCCAGCGAACGTTGGACGAGGTTATCTGTAATCTGTTCCAGTTTCGCGCGGGTGAGCGTCAAGTTAAGGTGTTTCGGACCAGCGGCATCAACAGTGATAAACGGTAGGTTGATTTCTGTTTGTAGCGTGCTGGAGAGTTCACATTTTGCGGTTTCTGCGGCTTCCTTTAAGCGTTGCAGCGCCATCTGATCATTGCGGAGATCAATGCCCTGGCTACTGAGGAATTCCTGTGCCATCCAGTCAATAATGGCTTGGTCGAAATCGTCCCCACCGAGATGGGTATCGCCGTTGGTACTTTTCACCTCAAAGACCCCATCCCCGATTTCGAGAATAGAGATGTCGAATGTGCCACCTCCGAGGTCATAAACAGCAATTTTCTTATCTCCCTCACTTTGTAGCCCATAGGCGAGGGATGCAGCCGTAGGTTCGTTGATAATCCGTTCAACTTCTAATCCGGCGATTTTGCCTGCATCTGCTGTGGCCTGACGTTGGGAATCGTTAAAGTAGGCAGGTACGGTGACAACCGCCTGCGTGACTTCCTCACCGAGATACGCCTCGGCGGTCTCCTTCATTTTTCGCAAAACCATCGCGGAGATTTCGGGAGGCGAATAATCCTTGCCCTCAATATTTACAGCGACATCGCCATCTTTACCGGCTTTTAATTCATAAGGGACGCGCGAGGCATCATCACCAATCTCGTTATATTTTCGTCCCATGAACCTTTTAATCGAAAAGATTGTATTTTGTGGATTCGTGATAGCTTGTCTTTTGGCAACTTGTCCAACGGGACGTTCCCCGTCGCTGGTAAAACCGACAATCGAAGGGGTTGTCCGGTTTCCCTCGGCGTTCTCAATTACCTTGGCATCACCGCTCTCTAAAACGGCTACGCATGAATTTGTTGTACCTAAATCAATTCCAATGACTTTACTCATTTCCAATTTCTCCTCTGTATGAATAGTTTAAGGTAGACACATCGCTTTAACAATGCGCCTATTGATTATATAATAAAGCCTCTAATTATTTGGACATCATGAAAGGGCGAGGTTACAAACCTCGCCAGCGAAGGAGAGACGTTTTGTTTTCTCAAGTGTCCACGCATTTTCGGGTTTTACGATAAAAAGATTCTTTGAGGACATCGCCTCCAGCACATCCACGCGTCAGAAAGTACCCAGCAATTTCTCTCAACTTACCAAATAGTATGCAATATTTATGCCAATGGTAATCGCTTGAAATAGAGGAAATTCCCACTGAAGGTCTGCCAAATTGGCATAGTCATGCAAGAGGCAAGATTTTATCTGTCAATTTGACTTATTACGTCCGGCATATCTCTGCTTGAGAAGTCCCCATGTCGTTGACAATTTTGCTTCCGGATTAACCGCCAAAATCTCTTGGATATTGCCCTGAATTTCTTTAATCTCATCTTGTGAAAGCCCGCGGTTAAAGAGGGCAAACTCATCAATAATACCGTTATAGTAGCGATTGAGAGCCGGTGGTTCCTCCATGCCGACCATAAGTGGCGCGTCAATCGGTACCAGTTTATCGCCGGTTTTAGGGTAATCTATCAATACTTCACCATCAAGATAGGTCGTCCACCACTTTCCACTCTGAAATGAAACAGCAACATGCTGCCATTCGTCCTTGACGACATCACGCGGGCTTTGTGCTGGCACATTACGTCCACCTGTCAACTTCCATCCCATCCATATAAAACCGTCCGGATGGAGCAGTACCTCGAAAAATTCTTGTACATCGGGTCCCTTCGCCGCTATGAGTTGCCATACACCGGGTCCCGCCTTCAAAGTAGGTTTAATCCAAGCGGCAATCGTAATTCCATCGGTAAATTCAAACGCGTCGGAATGTTCTACCCGAACAATCCCATCTTTGCCCCCGAAATTAACCGCTTTCCCGAATTTACCATCGGTCCACGACGTATCGCCCTCTAATTTTCCGTCTTGTTCGTTCCCAGAGAGATCTTTGACGGTCTTACCCGTCCCCTCCTCAAAAGCGAAATAAACGACTAAACCTTCCAATTCTTCGGCTGTGCTAACACTTTGGAAACTCCCTACCAGATACACAGCACACAGGCAAATTACAAATTTACGCATGAGTGTCCTCCAATTCGTATAGGGGGCGGTTTGTTAAGCAATACGGGCGGATGTGAAAAACACCCGCCCGTGAAACACTTACATATATCTCTAAGCAAACGGAAATGTGCCTTGATAGCCACGCGGTCGAGAGACGTGCCAAACGCCTTCATACATCGGGGTTACCTGATAATGACATACGACATTGCTCCGTTCCATATCGTCACGTTCTTTCGCACCTTGATGCGGGATGTGATTGATAAATACGACACAATCGCCCGCCTTTGGATACAGGATAACGTGTTCCTGCGCTTCACACCACGCCTCAAATTTAGGACGATCCAACGGATAGAGATGCGGTGGTTCGGAGAGATGTCCGCCTTTGATAAACTTGAGGTGTCCCTCACCTGGGGCATTATCCTGAAAATAGTATGTCGTGTTAATCCCGACGGGTGCCATCGCAAACGGATGTTCCTCGACATACCGCTGTTCCTGCCAATAGCCGTAAAAATCCATGTGCCACTCTTGGAGATAGGGACCGGGGTTGATGTGCGCCCGTAGGCTCCGCAGTTGACACTGTTTACCCATCAATCCTTCAAGGTAGGGGCGGACACTCGAATGCCCGACAAGCGATTCATAAGTATCCGGCTCGCGGTCGAGCAAGGTATCAAACCACATATTTCCGACAGCGTTTAAGCCTTCCTCCCAACCCTGTTCCCGTGCGTAGTTGATGCGCTGACGGATATTTTCCGTCTCCTCAGGTGACAAGGCACCCTCTATTAAAACGAAACCTTCCTGTTGTAGTTGCGCAAGTTTATCTTTCATATCTGCCATTGTTACGCTCCTTCTGAAGATTCAAAGTTGTTGATGGTATTCTATAGTTTTAAGGGTAAGGTGTCAACCTTAATCAGAATCATTAGGCGAAAAGTTTGGCGATTTTGACGCACAAACCCCAGCCACTAATTCCTGCAAAGATAATAAGCACAGCTGCAGAAATCAGGGCACCGACGAACATGAACGGACGTGTCCGATAAGCAGCGGGCAGCTTCGCGTTCAGATACAGTGCCGCAAGCATCATCAATGCGATTGAAAAATTCGCCAAAATAAAACCAGCAATTTGGGTCAATATATCGAACGGAATATTCAACCAGATGAGCACCATCGTCGTAAGGAAAATATAGAGACAGATCCATCTGCGAAGTGTATCGTAGCTCCATTCGCGTTGGGGCCAGACCGCTTGAAAGAACTCTTGTATCACCCGTGCGTAAATCTCTGGGAGTGCCTGTAGTGTTCCCCACAACGCGACAATGATACAGATATAGTAAACCCATACGAGAGACGCATGAATATTTTTCCAGACGCTCGCTTGATCGGTAAGGAGGCTCCATCCTTCAAAAGTGCTTTGCATCCCATATAGAACAGCAGCACCCGAAATCATGAACGCGCCTGTCACAATGAATAGCACGATCGCGCCCATTCCGACATCCCATCGCAGTGGCGCGAGGATTTGTCGCAGCTGGCTCACCCGTTCAGGTTGCTCAGGCAGATAATCAATTTTATCACGAGTTGCGGCGCGCTGGCGGATAGCCCCTATGTTCTGATGCGATGTCATGCCCCAGCGATGCATGCTCACCCAATTCGCGTAGACGACGTATCCCATCACAGACCCGCCGACATAACCGAACGCCGTCGCCATTGTCAACAAAGGGTTCTCAACTGCGTCCTTCGGTGCCCATTCAGGAAATTCAGGTAGATACCCAAAACGGAGACTCCCTACGAGTGCCTTACCAAAGTCTGGACGCACTATCAACGTGCCAATAATTGTTCCAACAACAAGAATCAGGCAGATAATGAGTTGCTGCTTTTCGAGTCTTTCAAAGGAGATACGTAAACCGAAAAGGAGTGCGAGGGTGATGAAACAGGACGTGATTAGATTTTCCCAAACAGGTTGCGCGATACCTGAAGACAACGTGTCTCTGAATAGAAAATGGAGCAGGGCACCGCACGGTTTGGCGATCGGTACCCATGCTAAAGGTGCGCCTACCATCTCAAAGATGACAATCGCAATGAGGAGCCAACCTCGCGGGCCGGGCAGCTTCGCGAGCCGATTTCCGATATATTCACCGCTGACGGCTGTATAGCGTCCGAGTAGATAGGTAACAAAAACACCTTTGACGACGCAGCTAAGGAGCACAAGCCAAAGCAAGTTATATCCTGCCCACGATCCTGCTCGGACGACGACAATCGTTTCACCTGCCCCGATACTCACGGACGCAACAATCGCCGCGGGTCCAAACACCGAGGCAAGCGCGATGATTTTTTTCAGCGACCACGGTTCGGTATAAGGGCCGGTAACGGGTGGAATATCAACAGGTTCAGTCGTTTGTGTCTCTTCTGTTTGCATAAAAGATTTCCTAATAACAACGAGCGGGCTTCGGGAGAAGCCCACTCATCGCTATACAATATGCTTTATTCTAATAGCTCTAAGGGTTGTGCATTCCCAAAGACAGGTGTCGGGGCATTGCCCGGTGCTGCCCATCGTGCAGCATTCGCGATCACGTGTCGAACGTTTTCGTCGTAATAGATCGGGTATGTCTCATGACCGGGACGGAAATAGAAGATTTTGCCTCTGCCGCGATAATAGCAGCAGCCACTTCGGAAGACTTCACCACCCGGGAACCAACTGACGAAAATAAGTGTGTCGGGTTCGGGAATATCAAACGGCTCACCATACATTTCGGCGTGCTCAATTTCAAAGTATTCGCCTAAGCCTTCGACAATCGGATGTCCGTGCTCAATGACCCAGAGGCGTTCCTTTTCGCCTGCTTCCCGCCACTTGAGGCTACACGACGTGCCCATCAAACGGGTAAAGGGTTTAGAATAGTGTGCGGAGTGCAGGACAATAAGTCCCATGCCATCTAATACACGTGCGCGAACTTTGTCAGCAATAGCGTCTTCAACTGCCCCGTGTGCAGCGTGTCCCCACCAGATTAAAACATCCGTGCTTGAGAGGACATCGTCGGTTAAGCCGTGTTCGGGTTCATCTAACGTCGCGCTCCGGACTTTAAAACCGCCTGAGCCGTCCAGCCCATCGGCAATTGCGGCGTGGATACCTTTCGGATAGATACCGCGAATGGTCTCGTTTGTTTTCTCGTGCCTAAATTCATTCCAGACCGTAACCTGAATTGGTTGTGCCATACGTTTCTCCTTAGAATAGTTATCAGTCTTCAGTTGTCGGTTAAGAGGTCTCTATGTACCAATTCACCTTTTCCTGGCGTACGCCAAGTTAGGGAAGGTTTTAAAAGGAGACTCTTAACTGATAACTGAACACCTTTGTTTGTTAAAAATTCACAAAATCAGGTTTCAAAAACCGATTTCGGGTTTTTAGTTTATCAAATCATCGTATTGATCGGTAATAGGTATAAACAGTTAGCGCAAATCACCACGCTCGGTAGTGGTTTCAAGGTGCGGATCTGCACTTTCTCTTGGTGCAACCGAGTAATTCTTGTCAGCACTGGAATTCGTATCCTTTAGCGGTTGGATTGACAACCGACACCCCAGCCCCTGAAGAATTGTATTGAGCGTATCCAGACGCGGTGCCTTTTCGCTTGAGAGCATCTCTGAGAGGACTTCGGGCTCTATCCCTGTCTGCTTCGCAAGTCCCGTAATCCCTCCCTGTGCTTCAATCACATTCTCTAACCCAAGGAGAAAGAAGGGAGTGTCACCATCCTCTTGGTATTCCTCAAGTGCTACGTCAAGATAACCAATTGCCTCCTCCCAGTCGGAAGTAAACCGTTCCATTAGAATTTCTTCCCATGTTCGATACTCTCTCATTCTTGTATCTCCTTATATTCCAACCAATACCTCTTTGCGCGTTCAATATCCCGCGCCTGGGATGACTTGTCACCCCCACAGAGCAGCAGAACGATCGTGTCATCCACTTCACCAAAATAGATGCGATAACCCGTACCGAAAGAAAACCGCAATTCAAACACTCCAGCACCAACAGAGCGGTAATCTCCAAAATTGCCAGATCTGATCCGGTCAAGTCGCCTTTCAATTCTGTTTCGCGTATTTCTATCGTGAATGGATATAAGCCACTCGGTAAAAGGCTCTCGTCCTCTTGAAGTTCGGTAGACCTGTAGTCTTCTCGGTCGTATGTTCCGCATTCAGGTTTGTTTGATTTCTATGCCCACTATTCCTAAAATGTTAATTCCGTCTCTACCGCTTCATCGTAGTCTACATCTCCAACTTCAAATCCAAAGAGATTTCGGAAGCGTTGTCTGTAGCCTGCGTAATCGGAGAGTTCATGGAAGTTGTCGGTATCAATTTGTCCCCAACGCTCGGTTACGGCGTTGGTCACCTCAGACTGCAACTCGCGATCATCGAGTCGGATATAGCGTTCAGAATCAAGCTGGGGTTGTAAACCGGGGCCGAGATGCTCCGAGAAGAGTCGTCGCATCTGCCCAATCGGTGCCTCATTGATCCCCTTCGCGTTCATAATATCATAGAGGATGCTAATATAAAGTGGCACGACAGGAATCGCTGCAGACGCTTGCGTAACAACGGCTTTGTTCACCGAAATATAGGCGTTGCCACCGAGTTGATCCGCAAGTCTTTGGTCAAGTACGTCCACACGTGCTTTTAGATCGTCCTTCGCCCTGCCGATAGTCCCATCTCGGTAAATGGACCAAGTCAAGGGACTCCCAATATAGGTATATGCAACGACCGTCACTTCTGGCGCGATCAACTCCGCGTCTGCCAAAGCGTCAACCCACATCTCTAAGTCTTCACCCCCCATCACAGCGATGGTATCGGTGATCTCGTGTTCACTCGCGGGTTCAATCGTTACAGGTGCGATAACTTCACGACTTAGGTCAATCGTCTTTCCTGTATAGGGTGCACCGATCGGTTTGAGGACAGATTCATGTGAGACACCCGTATTCGGATGAACTCGGCGCGGTGCAGCGATACTATAGACGAGGATATTTATTTTGCCGAAGTCTGTTTTGAGTTGGTCAATAACTTCTGTCTTCATCTCATCGGAAAATGCATCTCCGTTGAGACTTTGGGCAAAAAAGCCGTCCGCTGTCGCTTGTTGATGGAAAGCAGCGGTGTTATAGTAACCAGCTGACGCGGTGCGTCTGCCATCAGGGGGTCGTTCATAGAGGAGCCCAAGCGTTTTAGCACCGTAAGCATAAGTCAAAGCGAGGCGAGAGGCGAGTCCGTACCCCGTCGATGCCCCGATAACAAGGGCATTCATACCCGTTTCTTTGTAAGGAATGCCCTCCTTAATCTCATCGATCTGGCTCAGGATATTTGCCTGACACCCAACGGGATGGGCATTCGTACAGATGAACCCGCGTATCCGAGGTTTAACAATTTGAACTGCCATTTTTTAACTTTCCTTGCGGCGTAATAAGCGTGGTTTCATGCTTGGAGTATTCTTCTCCCGAGTCGCCCTGCACTTCGTTTCGGGCTGTGCTTTCGTGACTCATAATACCAATTTCAAGTTTCCTCAAGAGATTAATCCTCAATTTCGACGACCATTTCGACTTCAACAGGGATTCCACCAGGTAATTGGACCATACCGACAGCAGAGCGAGCATGTCTCCCCTTATCACCGAAGACCTCAACCAAAAAGTCGGACGCACCGTTGACAACCGCGGGTTGGTCAATAAAGTCGGGTGCCGAATTGACGAACCCAAGTACCTTGACGACGCGCTTGATTCTATCCAGATCACCGAGTGCGTGTTTGAGGGTGCTCAATAAACAAATTGCCACCTGACGCGCCGATGCATAACCTTCTTCGATCGTTGCATCGGTGCCGAGTTGGCTTTTGTAGATCGGACCTTCGCCTGTTCCGGGTCCGTGCCCTGACGTAAATACGAGATTCCCAGTCTGTACGGTTGTGACGTAATTCGCTACGGGAACCGCCGGTTCCGGTAACTCAACACCTAATTCTTCAAGTCGTTGTTCTATTGTCATTTGACTATCCTTTTGTAAAATAGATTAGATTCTAATATGCCGTAAACACAGCGTTTTTGGCGTAACTGGCAGGTCAAAACTTGCGATGATTATTTGATACTGCCTCTACTATTAAACAGATTTTTACCAATTTTGTCAAGCAAACTTTTCGGTACAGACGCACCATCAAGCCCCTAACAATTTGCTTCACAAATGGAGTTATGCTAAAATACACGAAGGTTTAAACAAAATACCGCTACATCTTTAGTAAAAAAACGCAAGGAGCAACTATGAAAGTCGCAGCAATTTTAGGCGAACATCAAGCCGGACTCGTCGAAGTGCCAGATCCAACTCCGAAAGAGGACTGGGTCGTTGTGAAAATCCATGCCTCACCGATGTGTAACGAATATCACGCTTTTGAGCACGGAAGCAAAACTGATCGGATGGGGCACGAAGCAGCAGGCGAGGTTGTTGACATCGCACAACCCGGAAAAGTGGAAATCGGCGATCGCGTCGTCGTGATGCCGCAATACCCATGTGGCAAATGCGCGCTTTGCACCGACGGCGATTATATCCACTGCGAAAACAATTACAACTTTGAGGAATTCGTCGGATCCGGTTATGGAAGTGCGACAATGGCGCAGTATATACTGAAACCATCTTGGTTGCTTCCGAAAATACCGGACAACGTTTCCTACGAACATGCTTCGCTTGCGTGTTGTGCATTGGGACCTTCCTACCGTGCGTTCGATGAGATGGGCGTTAATGCGACGCATACCGTGCTCATCACCGGCATCGGTCCCGTGGGTTTCGGTGCGATTACTAACGCGCGTTTCCGTGGTGCGAAAGTCATTGCAGCGGAACTAATTCCGTGGCGGGTTGAACGCGCAAAACAGATGGGCGTTGAAGCGGTTATCAATCCAACGGATGAAGATGCAGTAGACCAGATCCGTGATCTCACGCCGGATGGTCGCGGCGTTGACTTCGCGCTTGATTGTTCTGGAAACGTCCAAGCACATCGACTTTGCATCGATGTGACACGTCGGCGCGGCACGATCGCGTTCGTCGGTCAGAGCGGCAGAAACGATACTGTTATCCATGTCAGTCCGGATCTCATCGGTAAAGGATTACGTCTCGTCGGGGCATGGCACTATAACCTCAACCAATTTCCCGGATTGATGAAGGTCATCGAAGGATCGCCCCTCCTTGATCTGCTCATCAGCAACATCTACCCGATGAGCGAGATCCAACAGGCATTTGAAACCTCTGCCTCTCATGAAAGCTCAAAGATTATCCTGAAACCTTGGGAATAAGTTATGTCAACAACACACAGACCAAATGTCCTTCTCATCGTGTCCGATGACCATGCGGCACCAGCGATTAGCTGCTACGGTAGCGAGATGAACCACACTCCCAACATTGACCGCATTGGTGACGGTGGGATGCGATTTAATAACTGCTTCTGTACGAACGCAATCTGTACACCGGCACGCGGTTCCATTCTGACGGGAAAATACAGCCATAAGACCGGCATCAAAACCCTTGCGGATACAATTGATCACACGAAGGAACGGACGGTCGCACAGATGCTGCATGAAGACGGATATCAGACGGCGATTGTCGGGAAGTGGCATCTCGGACACGGTGGTGTCAGCGATCCGCACGGTTTCGATTACTGGAACGTGTTCCCTGTGCAAGGTGCACACATCAACCCTGAAATGATTGAGATGGGAGAACGGAAAAGATTCAATGGATATTCCGCAGACCTCGTGACGGATAGTTCATTGAACTGGCTACAAAATAGGGAGACAGATCAACCGTTTTTCCTGATGACGACCTATAAAGCAACACACGATCCGTTTTTTCCGAATCCCAAGCACCTACACCTCTATACGGACGAAATTCCTGAACCGTCGACCTTCAATGATGACTACAAAAACCGAGCAGCGGGTGCTGCAATGAACACAGCGAAGGTGGATATCATGCAACGGAAGAATCATCTACCGGAGCCGACACCTGAAGGTCTCAAAGGCGACGACTTGAAGCGGTGGAACTATCAGTGCTACATGCGGAACTATTTACGTTGCGCACATGCTATTGATGAGAACGTCGGACGACTGCTCGATTATCTGGATGCTGAAGATTTAGCGGAGGACACCATTGTCATTTATTCGGCGGATCATGGGTTCTTTCTGGGCGACCACGGTTGGTATGACAAAAGATTCATGTATGAGGAATCGATGCGGATTCCTTTGCTTGTCCGGTATCCACGCGAGATTCCAGCGGCAGGCGTTAGCGAACAGATTGCCTTAAACGTCGATTTCGCACCGACACTGCTCGATTACGCACGTATACCGATTCCAGATGACATGCAGGGACATAGTCTCCGAACGTCGTTGGCGGATGAAACGCCAGCGGATTGGCGGACATCTATGTATTATCGGTATTGGATGCACCTGGCGCATTTCAACATCCCGGCACATTACGGTGTGCGGACAGAACGTTATAAACTCATCTACTATTATGGTGAAGCATTGGGGTCAGGTGGAGCGATTGATCGCTCGACACCACCGGAATGGGAACTATTTGACTTAGAGAAAGATCCATACGAGATGCAGAATGTTTATGCTGATCCGGCGTATGCGGCTGTTGTTAGCGAATTGAAGGCGGAATTGGAACGGTTGAGAGATGAATTAGAGGATCATGAGTAGAAGCGATTGCGTGAAGTGGTATCATTCGCTTCTCTCCTCAAGGATTTGTTGAATTTGCGTTTTCAGCGGCGGAAGCTTGACCTGTAACGCATCCCAAACCACATCCATGTTAACATTAAAGTATACATGGATCACTCTGTTTCTTAACCCTGCAATATTATGCCATGGAACGCTTGGATACTTCTCTCGGATGGAATCCGGTATCTTCTTGACAGCCTCACCAATAATTCCAAGGTTTCGGATAACAGCGTCAATCCGCATCTGATCCGCCTCAAACGCACTGCGAGTCATACCTTCAACGTATGATGCGATACGGTCAGCTGCCTCCACTATGTCTTGGAGGTATAGGTTATAGTTCCGTGACATATTCTACCTCTTTTTCAATATAAGGTTTGTAACCTGGTTTGATGGATGTGGGGGTCACCAGGTCAACGTCCTTCTTAAATAGATCTTCCAGAAAAACAGCCAACCCCATGTAATCGTCAAAAGTCAGTCTTTCGAGTTCAACGAGAAAATCAATGTCACTTGCGGCGGTTGCTGTCCCTCGCACGTAAGATCCGAACAAGCCAATTCGTTTGACACCGTATTTCCTCAGGGTTTTTCGATTGTCTACAAGGGTCTGCTTGATAAACTCCTTGCTAAGAACTGCTTGATTTTCCATCTTAAATCTCTCCTCTAAGACACCTGCTAAAACGCCTAAAAGAGTAGCACTATGCAGCGCGTCAATCAACTCATTATCCCGCTTAACCCAACCTACGTTTAATATTGTAAATTATCTTGATATTTAAAGCAAACCTTTATATCATGTTTAGGAAGAAAAAATAACCTTATCTTCTCCGAGGAATGGACATGACCCCAAAACAGAAATACCTCTTTGACCTACGCGGCTACCTGCATTTAGAGAAAGTCTTAACACCGAAGGAACTCAGCAATGCGCAAGCAGCAATAGAGCAGCTTGTCCAATCATCTCCAGATGAATTGCCTCCCGGAATTAGTAGAGGTGGTGAGGGTTTCTCAAACGGATTTTCAGCGGACAAATCGCTTGAAGCGTTGACGCTACATCCTGTTACCTGGCCCATCATCAAAGAATTGACTTTCAACAAACCGCGTTTCAATCGTGGGTCGCTTGTTGTCAATACACATGAACGGCAGGAGATGACACCGCTGCATTGTGCGGGTGAAGGTTTCCGTTGGACCCGGCGGTATGAAGTCAAAAACGGTCAAACCTTCACAAACGATGTCGTGGCTTTCTTCTATTTCACGGATGTCTATCCGGGGGACGGCGGTTTGATAGTTCTGCCGGGTTCCCATAAACGCAATTTCAAGCGTCCGGAAAACCTGTTTTCCCCTGAACCTGACAACCCAAATGCGCCGCTCCATCCAGCGATCGTCAATGTAACACCGAAAGCGGGAGACGTCGTAATCATCACTGAGATGTTGACACACGGTGTGTTGGTGTGGAAACCGACAGATCGCGATCGAAGATTTCTAATCCTGCGGTATAAAACGCAGTTTTTTCAGGACGAGCGCGGTATCCGAGAAGTCTTTCCGCCAGAAGTGATGGAGCGGCTATCTCCTGAGACGCAAGCATTAGCGGCTTACGGTTCGGAATGGAAAATAAAGGACCTCGTGAAACAGGAAAATGTGACGTTGACGTAACCAGGGTAATCTAATGGAAATCGTTAGAGCCGAACTCACCGATGCCGATGTCATCGCCAAACTGAACAAACATCTTATTGAGGACGAACAGCACCCCAATCCGATGAACATAGATGAACTTACCGAACGGATGAAAGAATGGTTGGCAACTGACTATATCTGCTACGTGGCGAAAGAGAAGGGACATATCATCGCCTACTGTCTATACAGAGATAACGACGGACACTATTATATGCGGCAATTGTATGTGGACAGAGCGCATCGGCGAAAAGGTATCGCTACGCAGTTGCTTAATTGGCTGTACGAAAACGTATGGACGGATAAGAAAGTCAGATTGGATGTACTTTCTCATAATGAGGATGCCGTCGCCTTTTACAAGCGTTACGGCTTCAGAATCGGTGTCTTTAGAATGGAAAAATAAAAAGTGTGAGGGAATCAATAATGAAATACGATGAAGTAAACCGCACGTTTGATTGTGAACCGACGCTCACCGATACACAGGTGCTGCAGTATTGCCGAGATGGCTACCTGCAACTCCAAGGCGTTGTCCCCGATGAGATTAACCAGCGTACGTGTGATTATCTCAACGGCGATTTACCGATAAATCCGTGCTTTATTCCACCCGGTCTAACGCACGCCGATTTAGAACGCATGCGGGATACACATGAACCGAGTTCCATTATGCTTGAGGACTGGTATATTGAGCATGTACTGCTGAATCAGGAACTTGCTGGCGCATTGCGTTCATTGCTCGGTAAGAACGTCGGGTTGCCTGTGCTGGTGAGCAACCATCGTGTTGAATGCCCGATGCCAGCGCAGGGGTGGCACCACGATGCTGACCACGTCTTTGGACCTGAAACTAACTTTGTTGAGGTCTTCTACTTCCCACAGGATACACCGTTGGAAATGGGACCAACGGAACTCCTCCCCGGTTCACATATCCGCTCCACAAGTCGCGATATAGCCGAGAAAGGCGTTTCAAGCGAAGGACCCGCCGGTTCTTTTGTTATCCATTCACAGAGCATCCTCCATCGGCGCGGTGAATCCACTGCGGAAGGATTGCGTCACATGCTGAAATACAGCTACTGGCGGACAGTGCCACCGACACAGGATTGGAAGGAAGAACCGGAATTTGACATGCAGACTGCCGAATATGGCGGACACGGTGTGGCGAGATATGTCGCACACATGTTCTATTGGCTCTGTGGCAAGGGTGATGAATTCCGTCTCATCGGTGGTCAGGCGTGGCCCTGGTCGAGCGTGAACCAAATTGGTCCCTCTTATGGGTTTGGGCATACGGAGGGGTATCTGCCGAATTGGCGGAAGAATAATCCAGACGATTACGCGGTGCCGTAGGTAGAGCAAATGTTATCTATCCTTCACAATTAAAAGTTCATGAGATTGTTTGACATGGTCAGTGCCATTCTCTATGCGGTTTTTACCGATCCGAGTTTCGCCTTGCCCCAATGTGTACTGCCATCGAACTTCAATCACCTGAAAATCGGCGTACCACTCCCGGATGGTTGCACAATCGTTATAGGAAAGCACAAAACCGCCCTTGTGTGCATGAAGCAGGTCGCGTAGCAGTGCATGATCGAAACCTTTATGATGCACGGGGAAATTTCGTTGTGGATAGATACCTCGAAACATTTTACCTTCATCAAGATAATAAGGAGGATCACAATAAAGAAATTCACCTTGATGCATAGGAATTGTCTCTTCAAAACTTCCTTGTTCAACGGAGAGTAAAGGACATTCAAAATAACGCACCTTGTCTACAGCACGAACGTATCTCTCTGGAGATTCGTAAATTTTGGACATCCAACCGAGAAAACCGGGACCATAGGAAAGATTATGATTAAACCAATAGTGTGCAGCCAACCCCAATGGATCTGAAATGAGGGACTCCTCGGTCCAATGTGCCTTGAGTCGAGTTTTAATCTTTGCATACTGTTCTTTTGTTGGCTGCCATGTCCCAAGTCTATCCGCGAGTTCATGATTCGATGAAAGTTGTACTTGCCAATAGTTCACAAGAATATCGAAGATGTCATAGGCACGAACCTGTATACCGAGTGCTTTCGCACAAGCAACTTCTACAGAACCTCCACCTATAAACGGGGACATAAATTTATCAAGTCCATCGGGTATATGTTCAATGATATGCCCGACACCCAAACTTTTCCCACCTGCATAACGCAAGGGTAGCCCATTGTAGCGCGTATATTTAAATTTACCTTTACTTTTGAGTTCGTTTAGAAAGTAATTTTTTACAGAAATGTCCAAGGGCATCATCTTCTGTTGCATTATTTTTCACCTTCTAACAGATTTTTATAGTAAAGCTTATAATTATTTATACACCAACACAAGGGCAAGGATACTCGCGTAAATACGCAGAAATACGCGAAAACACCCAAGCAAACACACCAAGCAAAACTCGCTCGCCAGCGGTGGTGGACGGTTGTTTCCTTTTGTACTAATCTTCCGAAATAACAAGCACTTGATTCGTTTCAATGTCTTGTAAGGTTTGGCGTTTGCCACAGCCCCACCGTACTGTTAGCGTATCAACCCGCGTCGCGTCTGCCAACCCGAAGTGTAAACGGAGGTCGTTTTGACTGATGTAACCTGAACCGCTTTTGACCTCACGTATCTGGGTCAAGCCGCCAGATACGACTGTTACTCGTGCTCCAATCGCGTCTCGATTGCAATGTGTCCCGATGAGTTTGACCCTCAACCACCGAGAGGCATTACCACCGTCGTTTCGCAGAACGGTCAGCGAATCCTTGAGGTTGGAGATAACAACATCCACATCGCCATCGTTATCTATATCACCAAATGCGGTGCCTCGACTTACCTGACGCTGTGCTATCGTCGCGTCAGGAATCTCCGAAAAATTGATGCCTCGGTTATTCAAAAAAAGTTGATTTGGCTGCGGATACGTGCCGATTGGATCCATCTCTGCGATATTGTCATCTAAATGCCCGTTGGCAATAAACAGATCTAACCAACCGTCATTGTTAAAATCGATGAAATCGACACCCCATGCCAAATAAGGAAGACTCCTCTCACCGATTCCTTTGGCGAAACTCACCTCGCTAAAAAATCCGCTCTGCGCATTGTGATAGAGACTATTCGTTTGATCCTGAAAATTCGTAATCACGATATCGAGATAGCCGTCGTTGTCAAAATCGCCGAGATTCGCTCCCATCCCGCTATAGGCGCGCCCTTCCTCACTGAGCGCAACGCCAGCGAAAAGCGCGTCCTCTGTCATTTTAATAGCAGTGTCGGTGTCATTTCGATAGAGGAAATTCGGGGTCGTATCGTTTGCGACAAAGATATCGATATCGCCATCATTATCTATATCGCCGCAGACAACCCCTAAACCTTTTCCACTCGTCGCCCCCACTCCTGCCTTCTCTGAGACATCCGTAAAAGTGCCATCTCCGTTGTTACGGTAGAGAATATCCGCAGCACCTGGCAGTGCCTCCGGTGTGCAATAAGTCCGAACCCCCAGTCGAGCGCACTCCGGATTCGTATTCGGATCGAACTGAACATAGTTGACGATATAGAGATCCAAATAGCCATCAACATCAACATCTACAAAGGCGCAACCGCTACTGAATTGATCGCCAGCAACCCCGGCAATGTCAGCAACATCCGTAAAAGTGCCATCTCCATTGTTTCGATAAAGCACATTCGCGCCGTAGTTCGTCACGTAGAGATCAGTGAAACCGTCGTTGTTGTAATCCCCAACGCAGCATCCCAGACCGTAACCTGTATCACTGACAGCTGCTTTCTTCGTTACATCGGTGAAAACACCTCCATCATTACGATATAAGATATTTGTTGGCGGCATTGGCGTGTCAACCTTTGGCAAGGTGCTGCCGTTGACGCAGTAGAGATCCAAATCCCCGTCATTGTCAAAATCGAAGAGTGCCACACCACTTCCGATCGGTTCGATAAAGTATTTTTCGCCACGCTCGCCATTGGTATGTCGAAATTCAACACCGAGTTCCGCTGTTATATCGGTGAAACGGAACTGAGCGTTTTGTGGATCACTGGGTTGTGGCACGGCGTGTAGGGCAAACAGAAAAAAAGTAAAGCCGATTGCGGGCAGTGTTAATTTTTTGTAACGCATGGTCTATGTATATGCTATAATGGTTATCAGTTATCGGTTGTCAGCAAGAATAGCAATCGGTTATCGGCTATCGGAAACCTTCAGTTAAGAGGGACGCTGTGGCGGGTACAACACAGGCAACTGCCACAAGATACTAACTGATTGCTGATGACTAATGGCTATTTCACAAAAAAGGAGAATTTCTAATGGCTAACAATCTACGTTTTGGCGTTGTCGGTTTAGGTATGGGTATGAACCGCTCCAATGTGATTCACGAAACGGACGGTGCTGAACTCGTCGCTGTAGCGGATCTCGTCGAAGAGAGGCGCAAAACGGCTGAAGAACGCTTCGGTTGCGAAAGCCACGACGATGCGCTTGAGGTGTTCGACCGCGACGATATCGACGTGGGAATGATTATGACCCCGAGCGGTCTCCACGGAAAATTTGGAGAAGAAGCGGCACGCCGCGGCAAACATGTTATCACCACAAAACCGATGGACGTCAGCGTTGAAAATTGCAACTCCCTTATTAAAACATGCGAAGACAACAATGTCAAATTGCTTGTTGATTTCGGAGAACGCTACGGCACACACAATCGCCGAATCCAGCAGGTACTCGAAACAGGTGGTCTCGGTAGACCGTTGCTGTGTGAACTCCGTATGAAATGGAAGCGTCCAGATAGTTACTACGTCGGTTGGCACGGCACATGGGCACTCGACGGTGGTGGCTCTATCATGAACCAAGGCGTACATTACATCGATCTAATGCTCTGGTTTATGGGTCCTGTCAAACGCGTCATCGGTGCACACTTCGATGTCTACGATCACGAAAATTGTGAGACTGAGGACATGACCTCGGCAATCCTCGAATTTGAAAACGGTGCGCTGGGACACGTTCTGACGACGACAACATTCCCCGGCAGTAGCGTCTCAATGATCCACATCCACGGTGAAAAAGGGATCGTCGGTCTTGGACCGGAGATGTGGCAGTTCGTCGATGACGACGAACCCGCAATTGAACTCCCGTCTTATCCGGGCAATGTAATTGAGGACGCTCTCCAAGTCATCAATGATGGAGGCTCACCGGCAGTCGATGGTTATGAGGGCAGACGCTCTGTCGCGCTCAACATGGCTATCTACGAATGTGCCCGCACCGGCAAAACCGTTGAATTGTCATAATAGATAGTTTTGACCAAGAACTCGCGCCTTAGCAAAGTTATCTGTAGACGAGTTCTTGGTCAAAGTTGTCGGTTATCGATTAAGAGAGACTTTTGATAAGGAACTCCCTATCGATAACCGACAACCGTTTAAAACTGAATGCGACTGGCTACATCTCATTTGCAATTCAGGTGAAAACTGGGTATAATATTTACTTGAAAATAGGTGAGGTGTTTTTGCTTGGGTGTTTCCCCTCGAAACCTCGCCAGCGAAGCGCGCCCCTGAAAACTTCAACGGTAAAACACCTTTTTAAAACTCATGAGAACCGCAAAACTAATCACGATGGGCTGCAAGGTCAATCAATACGATACGCAATCTATGCGTGAGACCCTCCGACATAATGGGTATACCGTCCTTGATGACGAAACCCAGCAGCAACAAACTGATCTTTACCTCATCAATACATGCACCGTAACAAACACCGCGGACCAGAAGGCACGGCAAGTTATTCGGAAAGCACTTCGACAGCATCCGAACGCAAAAGTGCTCGTTACAGGTTGTTATGCTGAAAGCGACCGCGAGGCGATCGAAAAAATACCGGGCGTGACAGTCGTTTTCGGCAATCGGGAAAAGGCTGATTTTCAGGATTACCTCGATATACTACACACCGAAATGTCCCCTTCAACAGAAGAAGAGACAACTCGCACGCCAAATTCGCTCCTCAATATCGAACCGGTGCAGCACGATGCGATCCGTGAACACGCACGCTTTAGCAAAGGAGTGAGCGAGGCTGGTAAACGCACGCGCGCGCTCATTAAGGTGCAAGACGGCTGCAGTGCATTCTGTACCTACTGCATTATTCCTTATGTGCGAGGCAGGATGACAAGCCGTCCACTTAACGATATTGCAGATGAAGCACATCGTATCGCTGACAGCGGTATCAAAGAGGTCGTCATCACGGGTGTGCATCTGGGTGCCTACGGTATGGACACCGACAGGGATCGAGATATTGCCGATATTCTAGAACACATCCACGACATTGAAGGCATTGAACGTATCCGTTTCAGTTCGATTGAGCCGATGTATTTCCCGGATACCCTCGGCGAGCGGATGGCAGCACTCCCAAAATGCATGCCTCATTTCCATCTACCCCTCCAAGCCGGTTCCGATGATGTATTGCGACAAATGCGGCGGCGTTATACCACAGCACAATTCGCGCATCTCGTTGAGAATTTACGACGTGTCTTTAGCGATGATGTCGGGATTACTACTGACATTATGGTCGGATTTCCCGGTGAAACGGATGAACACTTCGAGGAATCATGCCAATTCGTTGAAGATATAGGATTCAGTCAACTGCATGTATTCCGCTATTCCCCTCGAAAAGGCACACCTGCAGCGACCTATCCAGATCAAGTGTCACCGCACGTCTCCGCGGCACGCAGCCAAGAGATGATTGCCCTCGGCGAACGTCTCAATACCGCGTTTCGACAACGGATGCTTGGAAAACAGAAAGAGGTGCTCATCGAAGCGAGCAGAGAAGGTGAAAACAACCACCTCGCCGGTTTTACGGACAACTATCTTCGCGTCCTCGTAGATGCGCCAGAGAGTGCGATCAATCAGATTCAGCGCGTTACACTCGGTGCGTTAGAAGGGGACTGCATCGCTGCCGCCTAATCCTCAAGATTCTTCCGCCTTCGCTTTCAGATCATAGAGAATATTCACTGCATCTAAGGGTGTAACCTGCGTGAGTTCCAAGCGTCGGATCTCTTCAACAAGCGGGTGCGTCTTCGGTGTAAAGAGTGCCATCTGCAGTGAATCACTCTGCATTGTTTTTCGTGAGATACGACGGCGGGGTTTCGGCATTGTTGGATGCGCTTTCGGCTGTTGTCCGGTTGCCCCGTCTGCCTCAACACTGAGATTATGCTGTTCAAGCACTTCAAGTATCTGCTGTGCGCGTGTAATCACAACTTGGGGTAGCCCGGCGAGGCGAGCGACGTGGATACCGTAACTCTGGTCTGCGCCACCGGGGACAACTTTTCGGAGAAATGTCACCTTCTGCCCATCTTCATGGACAGCGACGTTGTAATTTTTGGCGCGTTTATATTTGCTGGCGAGTTCTACCAACTCGTGATAGTGCGTTGCGAAAAGCGTTTTTGCGCCCATCCGTTTTTCATCAAGGAGATACTCCGAAACCGCCCATGCGATGCTAAGTCCGTCAAACGTGCTGGTCCCGCGTCCGACTTCATCAAAGATAACGAGGCTGTTGCGGGTGGCATTGTTGAGGATATTCGCTGTTTCGTTCATCTCAACGAGGAAAGTACTCTGCCCCATCACGAGGTTGTCTGACGCACCGACGCGTGTGAAAATGCGATCCACCAAGCCGATTTTCGCGGCGGCAGCAGGCACGAAACAGCCGACCTGTGCCATCAAGACGATGAGTGCGGTCTGTCGCAAATAGGTGCTTTTACCACTCATATTCGGTCCCGTGATGATATGCAATTGCTCATCATCGCAATTCAAGAGCGTATCGTTTGGAACAAAACCCTCTTGTGTGAACAACTGCTCGACGACCGGGTGTCTGCCATCTCGGATAACGATTTCGTCCACAGCTGCCACAGTAGGCTTTACATAGTTGTATTTCGATGCGATGTATGCGAAATTGGCGAGGACATCAACCATCGCGAGTGCCGCTGCGATTTTCTGGATGGCTTCCGTCCATTTCGACACCTCATCCCGAATCTGACAAAAGAGTTCATACTCCAAGGTTTGTATCCGATCCTCGGCGTTGAGGACTTTTGCTTCCTGCTCCTTGAGTTCAGGTGTGATGAAGCGTTCCGAATTTCGTAGCGTCTGCTTACGGATATAGTGGTCAGGCACCATGGACAGATTCGGTTTTGTCACGTCGATGTAATAGCCGAAGACCTGGTTGAATCCGATCTTCAAGGATTGGATACCGCTGCGTTTTCGTTCCTCTGCTTCCATTGCGGCGATCCAGTCCTTTCCTTCTCCTACAATTTGCCGAAGTTCATCAAGTTCTTGGTTATAGCCATCACATATCACACCGCCTTCGCGAATCGTTACGGGTGGGTTCGGATGAATCCCGCGTTCAATCAACTCGACTAACTCTGGAAGTGGATTTAAAGTGTCATTGAGGGATACCAACATTGGGCTACCACAGTCCTGCAGCTGCGTCTTGACATTGGGGATCAGACGGAGGGAGTCCTTGAGTGAATGGAGGTCGCGCCCGTTTACAGAACCGAGACTGATACGCGAAATGAGTCGCTCAATATCGTACATCTGCCCAAGAGCCTCTCGCAATTCCTCCTGCAGGTTGATTTGGGTCTTGAGTTCGTCAACCGCACCGAGGCGTTCCTCAATCTCTTTTTCATCAAGCAAGGGTTGCAAGAGGCACTGACGCATCTTCCTGCCTCCCATCGCCGTTACCGTCTGATCGAGGATTTCAAGGAGTGTGCCTTTTGTAGAACCGTCGCGAATGGAGGCTGTCAATTCAAGGTTACGCTGTGTATCGGCATCCAGCACCATAAAGTCTGAGAGCATGTAGGTGTGCAGCGAGACGATGTGTTCGACTTCCTGTTTCTGTGTTTCGTTGAGGTAATAGATGAGCGCGCCCGCAGCGGAGATAGCAGTGGGCAGGTGTTCGCATCCGAATCCGTCCAGCGAAATCGTTTGGAAATGTTGGAGGAGTTCTGTTCGGGCAGTATCCAATTCAAACCGCCAGTCGGGTAGGTCGTTGAGCGTCGCTTTGAGTTCGGTCTTGAGGCGGTCAAACATTTCTTTGTCTTCAAAGGTATCCGCAAAGAGGCACTCTTTCGGGGAAAATCGGTGAATCTCTGCCCAGAGACGTGAGGGATCGGTGAGTTCAGTTACCTGAAATTCGCCTGTGGAGAGATCGGCAACCGCAACACCGTAGGTGCCTCTGTCGAGATAAATTGAGATGATGTAGTTGTTTACCTTATGCTCAAGCACCTTCGGGTCGGTCACGGTGCCCGGTGTAACAATCCTGACGACATCGCGTTTAACGAGCCGATTCTCGTCTCGTGCGAGCTGTGCGTCTTCGGTCTGCTCCAAAATGGCGACTTTATGTCCGGCTTTGACCAGTTTGTAGAGATAGGAGTCGAGCGCGTGGTGTGGGATACCTGCCATCGGTGGCGGCGGGGATTTTTGATTCTTATGACTTCTCGTTGTTAAGGCGATCTCAAGCAGGCGGGCAATGAGTTCTGCGTCTTCAAAGAAGGCTTCATAGAAATCGCCGACTCGGCATAGTAGTATGGCATCTCCGTGCTGTTTTTTTATGTGTTTATAAAGCTCCATTAATGACAGGTCGGACTGTTTTGAACGTGCCATATAGTGTTCCTTCGGTATAATTTGGGTGGCTGTTTTTTGGACGAAAGGACAATTTTAAGTAGCGTAGCACATTCAGAAGTTTATGTCAAATGTATTTTAGCGAAAATGGCAAGGTGTTTTTGCTTGGGTGTTTGTCCAAGAAACCTCGTCAGCGGTACAGAGCTGAGAAGGACAGATGCCGCCCCTACGGGGCTATACGGATTTATTGTTGTGGAAGTCAAACTACTGCATCGGTGAAAAAGGTGCAGGCAATAGAAGCTTGCTCTCCTGTGTGATGGGTCTGACGGAGCCTTTGGGGGGCCAGACACCTTTCTCTCGTGTCTCCGCTCGGATCCGGGCGCGTTCTTCAAAACTCCTGTATGCCCATAGATGGATGAAATTGTTGATACCGCCGTATTCTGAGTACCAGCAGCCTGCCAACGGTGAGAACTTCACGCGTTCGGGGATGGCTGCGCTCCACGCCTCCAGGACTTGCGGCATGCCTTCAGGAGGATAGGTGTACAGACGCATTTCATACAGCGGTCCGAGGTCTTTTTCGCCCAACGGTTCCATAAACGGGACAGGCAGAAAAATTTCGGAGACCATTGATATAATGAGATCGCTTGTATCGGGGGGCCATACCGGATTTGGTTCGGCTTCAGCAGCGCGTCGGATTTCTGCTCGCTGTTCAAGGCTTTCGTAGGGCCAAATAGCGACCATCTGATTCAAGGGGCCGACTTCGGTGTACCAGTGTCCACCGAGTTTTGAGAGTTCTTGGCGAGCCGGTAATTTTTCGCTGAAGCGTTCCCAGTATTCCTGGAGCTGACCGAGTTTCAGGTTATAGGTTCTTATTTCGTAGATCATGCTATCTCTCCTATGTTCTGAGGCGTTACTCACTTAGCATCGAATGAATATCATCTTCACAGATGAAATCAACTGTGACACCATTCTGACGAAGCGCGTCTCGGTAATTCCACCAGCCACTATCTACCGCTTGTAGGATGGGCGGTTTTTCGGAATGAGCGAGTGCAACAGCAATAAATTTCCTATCATCCGGATCAAAATCCGTTAGTGCGGGGTCTGTTGGGAACTCCTGAAAATCAGTTTCCAAATCATCAATAGGCGTAATGGAAACTAAGTCGCATCGTTGCGGGTTTGCCCAATTTATCTCCGCCCATTTGAGGAAAGCGTCTCCAACACCAGGAAAACCTCCAGCATTCAACTTATTCCGGTATTCTTCGATAATTCGCCGATCATCATCTAACACTAATTTTACGTTACCTTCAGTGATCTGCATCAGTATGTCAATACAGGTTTCTACGCAGTCTTCAGAGGCTTGGTCTGCTCTTCCATTAGCAACCAGCGGGACATTTGTATCTACAATAACTTTCATCATTTGCTGGCTTTCTTACGTTTCATCTCTGCTTTAGTCTTTGCTGCCAAGTCGCCCATCTGATCCCCGAAGAAGTTCTGTGGCCAATTCGTGATGTTTCCGTAGTCATCAACGTTGAGCCTCTCAATTTCAGATACGCCTTTGTTCATTTCGCAAAAGTAGAAAGCGGTGTCGTCTGCTGAAATTTGCTCCTCAGCGATGCGTCGCATTAAGCGCAGAATCAGATGTTCGCTGTGGCTTTCAAGGATAATTTGCAGCTGCCGATTTTTTACGACTTCAATGAGAAGATCGGCTAATTCCGACTGTACTTTCGGGTAGAGGTGCGCTTCAGGCTGCTCAAGGATGAGGATGCTTCCCTCTGGCACGTAATAACAGAGCACCAGGACCGGTAGTACCTGCGAAACACCGAAACCGACATCTGTGAGTCGAACTTCGGGACCTCCTTCGTACTTCCGGACGAGGAATTCGTAATCTTTTTCTGTACTGGAGATAGGATTGAGGCGATAGGAGTCGATTAAATCCAACCGCTGTAGCCATTTGGGGATCTGTTCTTCAATAGCGCGCAGTTGAATCCGTCCAGAAAAGAGCGCGGTAACCATATCTTCACCGTGCTGTCCTACACCTGGCGAATGCTTACCTTGCCACGCATAATGTCTGCGCGGATATTCACGGAGAGGACCGAGATAGCGGATGCTATGGAATAGGTTCTCAAAATGTGTTTGAAGTGGCGAAAAAAGTTGTAGAATATGAGGGTATGAATTGCGAATCGCATAACACCGAAATAGAGTTGCATTAAGATTCTGTACACCCAGGGCGGAAACCCGATAGATACCTTGATTATCTCTACCTATTCCAAAGCGTTGCTCCCCTACTTGATAACTGAAACTCGGCTCAGAAACTGAATTCTCCACATTATTGATGCTGAGATCGAAAGAGAGCGTATCCACCTCGTCCACGTCCGGCAGGTTTAATTTTTCGGAAAATTTCCACGATATAGAGATTTGGAGTGGATCGTCTCGTCTGTGTCCATGGATGAGGTCATCAAAATTCCCCAAGTTAACGAGGGAACTGTCATCACCAAAATCAACCACGCCATTCCAATTAGGCGGGCGTTCTACGGTCTGCTTGAGCATGAGCAGTGTTTGTAGCAGGCTGGTTTTGCCGGAACTGTTCGCGCCGAAGAATCCGGTTAAAGGTGCTATTTGCAGCTTACCTGTATTCTTCCAAGATTTGAAATTTTGCGCGCTGAGTTCGGTAATCATGATGTGTACCCACCTGTGGGCATAGAAAGAAGAGTATTCCCATTTTTAGTGCCTTGTACAAGCAAACCGGTGCGGTTCCAAACCGCGCCTACCAATTGGGAGAGGAAAACAGGGTATGGTTATAAACCACACCCATACGGATTGGCGTTACGGCACACGGAGTGTGCCTACTACCTTTCGCCTTGCTTGCGGATTTCGACCAATTCTTCTAAGATGCGTCTGTGAAGGCGATGTAATTCGAGACCTATTCCGATGCCGATGGCAGCCAACACACCCGCTCCCAGAATAAGTTTCGTTTTTAAGGACATGGGCTGCTCCTGTGAAAGTGCTTGCGTTAGAAGTTTTCGACAATCGCTGCGCCGAACTCGGAGGTACGGACTTTTGTCGCGCCTTCCATGAGACGTTCCAGATCGTAGGTCACGCGTTTTTGGAGGATGGTTTTTTCGAGTCCGCCGATAATCAGGTCAGCGGCTTCCTGCCAGCCGAGATGCTCAAGCATCATGACTGCAGAGAGAATCAGTGAACCGGGGTTGACAACATCCTGGTCGGTGTATTTCGGTGCGGTGCCGTGCGTCGCCTCAAAGAGCGCGACCTCGTCGCTGAGGTTACCGCCGGGTGCCATACCGATCCCGCCGACCTGTGCTGCCGCGGCATCCGAGAGATAGTCGCCGTTCAAATTCGGCGTGACAATTACATCGTACTCATCGGTGCGTGTGAGAATCTGCTGCAACATGCTGTCGGCGATTCGGTCATTGACAACAATTTTTCCTTCTGGGCACTTACCGTCATAATCGCTATAGAGTTCGTCTTCCGTGATGGTTTGCTCAGCGAACTCCTCTTTGGCGAGTTCATATCCCCAGGCGCAGAACGCACCTTCGGTGAACTTCATGATGTTCCCTTTGTGGACAAAGGTGACACTGCGTCTCCCGTGGTCAATTGCGTATTGGATCGCCATCCGTGCCAAGCGTTTCGTGCCGAAAATACTGATAGGCTTTACCCCGATACCGGAATCTTCGCGTATCTCTACACCCATTTCAGTGCGGAGCAGCTCAATAACCTTTTTTACTTCCGGTGTGCCTTGTTCCCACTCAATACCGGCGTAGACATCTTCGGTGTTCTCACGGAAGATAACGACATTCATTTTTTCGGGATGCGTGACGGGGGCGGGAACACCTTGGAAATAGCGGACGGGACGCACACATGCGTAGAGTTCAAGTACCTGACGGAGCGTCACATTTAAACTACGGAATCCACCGCCAACAGGTGTTGTGAGGGGACCTTTCAGGGCAACGCGGAAGTATTCGATCGCGTCGAAGGTATCCTGTGGTAGCCACTCATTGTACTTCGCCATGGCGTTTTCGCCAGCATAGACATCAAACCAAACGATCTGCTTTTCGCCGTTGTAGGCGGTCTGAACAGCAGCATCAACAACACGGCGCGTCACCTTCATTATGTCTCGTCCGATGCCGTCCCCTTCAATAACAGGGATAATCGGTTTATTCGGCACGACGAGTTGCCCGTTGGAGAGTCCAATTCTTTCACCCTCTGTTGGTGCTACTAATTGCTCAAGTTCAATCACTGGTATTCCTCTCTAAATGGTTTTCAGTTTTCAGTCCTCAGTTATCAGTTAAAAGGGACCATAGATTTAACGAATTCTCTCTTTAACTGAAAACCGATAACTCTTAAAAGGCATTCGCACCTGCCATCCGGTTATGTAATGCGACGACTTCGTTTGGAATCGTCATATCGTCGGTGGGTTTCGGAACAATATCAGGGTGCGGTGGGATAACGGGTCGGATAATTTTCAACTGGAGTTGTTCACGTGCATCCATCATCCAGCCGAAACCGCGGAAGATGTATGTCAACAGCGTTCTGTCATTTTCATAGATGCCCATACCTTCTTGGACAGACCACCCGCCAAAGTCGGTGTTTGGCGTTAGACGGAGGGGTGGCTGGTCTTCACGTCCGGGTCGGACAAAGCCTTCAATGAAAGCGAGTTGGTAAATACGTTGTGCAATACTTAAACGCTTTTTCTGCCGATCATTGAGTTGAATATCACCGTTGTCAATAGCCTCTAAGAAGGGATTAAAATAGATGGCGGGTCTGGGATCCTGCTGGATTTCATCGGAGCGTCCAGCGGCAGCGATTTCGGGGTGTCCAAAGGTCGGGAGTGCAGTCAGCATTCGTTGCTGGATTGCTTCTTCAAGCGCAGCGTCATCAAGGGATTCAATTTGGTTAATAAACGCCGTCATATCATGAATTGCACCGAAGTGCCGGTTTCCATCTAAAGTCATCTGAGAGGCGACAAAAAAGTCGGAGACCGCGCCGGTGTGCAAAGTCGCGAGATAGCGTGCAACAACGTTGGAACCTGCGGAGCCGTGGTGGGTCTGTATGATGCCCATTCGCTCGAGAATATCTGCTTCGATGGTGCTCGCCTCTCGCCCCAAGAGGAGACTATAGGCGGTCTGGAAGGCGGTTTTTCCACTTTTTTCGTGTTCAGTGATGAGATCAGTCGCTCGCATTGCGAGGACTTGGGGGTGCAGTGCGTTGTTCTCGCGGAGCTGATGCCTCATATAGGAAGAGATCGTTCCTACGGCGACATTCTCCATGTGCGTGTCAATGAGTTCGGCAAGAAGTTCACTGGAATCTCTTGTGCCGCTAATTCCTTTTTGATCTGGATTGCTGAGTTTACGGAGTGTTGAGAAATGTTGAATGACAGCGTCAGGACCTGCTTCTGGGAAGGCTTTAACAAATTCTGCGATCTGATTAACGAGACGTTGGTTACCTGTGAGACTCTCTCTGCGATCCGTCGTGACCCCATAAAATTTCTTATCTATTAATTCTGATAGCAGTGCTTCTTCATCAACCCCATCCGTATCGGTTTCAGGTCTCTTACCGAAAAGCCCTACAAAGATGACATACGCAGGACTGAGCCGGTTTGCGATAATCTCACTCTCGGTCACAATACCGCGAAGTGCAAAACTACGGATGTTCAATGTTATCTGCGTGCCAGCACAGTCAACCGCGGTCTTGTGAAGTGCAGGATTCGCGAAAACAGTTGTTGACTGGGGCATTGAACTGAAGCTGTTAAGCACAGCTACAATTTTATCCTCACCTAACTCAGCTGCTCTGCTTAAGGAATCCGTTACTGGTGCATACGCTGAGGCTTCTGGCACGCTCGACAGGATTTTTTGGACCGCGGCTACCTGTTTCGCCTCCAAATTCTTATTCAAAATGAGTTCTCCTTCGTTGACTTTAATAGAAAGTTTCTTCTTGCAAGCTACTCCGAAATTTAATTCGTCCGGATCCACACAACCACCTTTCACACGATAGGCCGATGAGGTGCTTCAGATTCCGTTTAAAAAAGTTTTGACTGACCGTCGTCAACACCTTAAATATTCTATCAGAATCTTGATTAAAAGTCAAGATAAAATTGGAAAATAGTTTTCAGTTATCGGTTTGCTTCGCAGTGAGAATTGTCAGTAAAAGGAGGTTTGTGAAAGAGCAACCGTAATTGCCTGAATCAGGATTTACAAGATTCAAGTATTTTCAGGATTACAGAAAAATTTGACTTGCAGAAATGCGGATTTTGTAGTATCATTATTAATGAGCATATTTGATTAAGGGAACTATGCACGCATTCATACTATGGCAATGTTACAAACAGATATCGGTGGTGCGCTGCACAGTGCCTCACATTTTATTTTTCTAAAGACAAGGAGCTTAATTACATGAGCAATGAAGCATTAGGAATGGTTGAAACACGCGGACTCGTCGGTGCGATTGAAGCCGCCGACGCTATGGTAAAAGCCGCAAACGTCCAATTAGTCGGAAAAGAGCAGGTAGGCGGCGGTTTTGTCACTGTCTTAGTTCGTGGAGATGTTGGCGCGGTGCAAGCAGCAACGGATGCCGGTGCAGAAGCCGCGAAAACCGTTGGCGAATTGGTGTCGGTACACGTCATCCCCCGTCCACATTCAGAGGTGGAAACTATTCTCGGTGGAAAGCCTGCAGCGGAGAGTAAGGCTAAATAATTGGCTTTGTAGGGTGGGGGATGACTTTCGCACCTCAGCCCTACACCGCTTTAGCAGGGAACACATTTGCACTACCACGGAATGCGCAGCCTTTGGTGGTTTCAATATGTGTTCTCGTATGCGCGCCCCGCGCAGTGAGTTACTGGAGGGTTGAATGGCACAAATTGACGAAAAACAGATTGAAGAGATTGTTTCCCAAGTCTTGAGAACACTTCAACAAGACCGACCAGCGACAGCACAACCTGTAGCAGTTACGGGTGTGAGTTCTTCTCGGGCAGGGGTTTTTGCGACAGTAGCGGAGGCGATCGCCGCGGCGAAAACGGCACAAGAGGCACTTGTTAAGCTCGGATTCGCCAAAAGACGTGAGATTATTGAAGCGATCAAAGAGGTATCGCTTGCCAATGCGAAACGTCTCGCTGACTTAGCAGTCCAAGATACGAACATGGGAAACGCCGCACACAAGGTGATGAAGAATGAGGGGGCGGTCACACTCTCGCCGGGCGTTGAGGATCTGCTGTCAGAAGCGGTGTCGGGGGATACCGGAACGCTCTTGATTGAGTACGTCCCATTCGGGGTTATTAATTCTATTACGCCTACTACCAATCCGACATCAACAGTGATCAACCACGCGATCATAATGCTATCAGCAGGAAACGCTGTTGTTTTCAGCCCACATCCAAACGCTCGTGACTGCACCGAAGAGGCGATGCACGTCATCAACGAAGCGATTGTCAAGGCTGGCGGTCCTGCCAATCTGCTCACCTCCGTTGCAAACGCCAGTCTAAGGACAGCAAAGGAGATCATGGAGCACCCAGACATCGCCATGCTGGTTGCGACAGGTGGTGCCTCCGTCGTCAGGACAGCGTTATCGAGTGGGAAAAAGACAATCGCAGCCGGTCCCGGTAACCCACCGGCAATTATTGACGAAACGGCTGACATTCAGGAAGCGGCGAAGCACGTCATTGCAGGCACCAGTTTCGACAATAACCTGCTCTGTATCGGTGAAAAAGCACTCTTCGTAATTGAATCTGTTGCTAATGAAACGATTCAAGCACTCACACAGAGTGGCGGACATCTACTCGATGCGAGCCAGCGCGAAGCACTGGAATCTGTTGTCACTGAAAAGGACGAATCAAATAAAGAATACATCGGCAAAGATGCGTTGACGATCCTAAACGCCGCAGGTATCACGGCACCCGCACAGACGACCGCGATTGTCGTAGAAGTTCCAGCTGACCACGGGTTTGTTATCAACGAATACCTAATGCCGATCCTACCTGTTATTCGGTGCCGTGATTTCGACGAAGCGTTAGCAGGTGCACTTAGGGCAGAGGGTGGACGTGGGCACACCGCAGTGCTCCATACGAACAACACTAAACAGATTACGCAATTTACGAAGGCGATGGACTGTAGCGTTGTTGTTATTAACGCTCCTTCTTACGCGTCTTGTGGGTTGGAAGGCGAAGGATTCTTAGCAATGACCATTGCGGGACCGACAGGCGAAGGCTTCACGCGTCCACGCACATTTACACGCCAGAGACGATTAACACTTGCAGGCAATTTATCTGCACACACGCAGTGACGCAAATAGATTTATTTGCGACCGGTCTGGGTCGTCTAAAACTCTTTAGGAAGTCCCCTAAAACCGGATAAAGCGTTATGCGAACAGAGATCGATGAGCTGAGAGCGTTAATACGCCATCATGAGCGCAAATACTATGTAGACAACGGACCGGAAATTTCTGACGCAGATTTCGACGCGCTCATGAAGCAGCTTGAGGCACTCGAAGCAGCAAGTGAAGCACCTATCCCGCCAGATTCACCGACGCAACGGGTCGGTGGCGGTGCTGTATTAGGCACCCGTCTACAGCATCGTAACCCCATGCTAAGTCTGAACAACAGTTACGATGAAAAGGAACTCCGAGAATTCACAGAGCGCGTGCAGCGGTTATTAGAAGACGCACCCGTCGAATATGTGACAGAGCTGAAGATAGACGGTCTGGGGGTTTCGTTAACTTATGAGAACGGTATATTCACGCAAGGTCTCACCCGCGGAGACGGCGAATACGGTGAAGATGTAACAGATAACTTACGAACGATCCGTTCCCTGCCATTGCGACTTGTTGACACAGAAACAGTAGTGCCGCCTGTCTTAGAAGTGCGCGGTGAAGTCTTTCTCCCGAAAGATTGTCTCAATGAAATTAACGTGCAGCGTGAAGCAGAAGGGGAACCCCCTTTCGCAAATCCTCGGAACGCTGCTGCTGGTTCACTGCGACTCTTAGATGCCTCCATAACCGCTTCCCGTCCGTTAGATATTTTCGCGTATACCCTCAACTACGCCGAGGGATTTGAATCCGCAACACACACAGAATCGCTCGAAAATATGAAGCGTTGGGGACTCAAGTGTAATTCGCATACCCGCCCCCATAAATCAATCGAAGACGTTCAGAAATACTACGAATATTGGTTAGAAAAACGCCATGAACTCCCTTATGAAACCGATGGCATCGTTGTAAAAGTCAATCAGTTCTCCCAACAACGCGAACTCGGCGCAACCTCCAAATATCCGCGCTGGGCAATCGCCTACAAGTTCAACGCACAGCAAGCGATCACAACCGTTGAAAAAATTGAGGTCCAAGTTGGACGAACAGGTGCTCTAACACCTGTCGCAATTCTGAAGCCTGTAATACTTGCGGGTGCGACAATTACAAATGCCACCCTGCACAACGAACAAGAAATTCAGACGAAAGACATCCGTATCGGTGATCGGATTGTGCTTGAGCGTGCGGGGGATGTTATCCCTAAAATCGTTGAGGTGCTAACAGCAGAGCGGACTGGCGATGAAGTTGTTTTTGACTTCCCCGATCGGTGTCCGGTGTGTGGTAAGCCCGTCCAACGTACAGAGACAGAGGTCGCGGTTCGGTGCGTGAATGTGGCATGTGTCGCACAACTGAAACGACGCATTGCGCACTATGCTTCGCGGAATGCCCTCCAGATTGAAGGTCTCGGTCCCGCGACAATTGACCAACTGGTGGATAGAGAATTGGTTCGCGATGTTGCCGATCTCTACGCTCTGGAGGTAGAACCGCTAAGCAAACTGGAGCGGATGGGTGTGCCATCTGCACGCAACCTTGTCCATCAAATAGAACAGAGCAAGACGGCACCAGCAGAAAAATTGCTTTTCGGACTCGGTATTTTCCATGTGGGAGAAACTGTCGCAGAGCTGCTCATTGAACACTTTTCATCCTTAGACGCGCTCAGCAGGGCAACGCTGGAGGAAATTGAATCGGTAGACGGTATCGGTCCGCAGATAGCGGAGAGTGTTGTCAACTTCTTCTCTCAAAATCAGCTGTTGCTGGACAGATTGCGGGAAGCGGGTTTGCAATGTTTTACAGTAGTAGCAGAATCTACCCGCATGGAAGTAAGCGCGGCAACGGATAGTTTCTTTACCGGGAAAACGTTCGTTGTGACCGGAAGTCTTGAAGGTATGACACGCTCGGAAGCATCTAAAGAGATTAAGACGCGGGGTGGTAAAGTCACATCAAGCGTAACAGGCAAGACGGATTACCTCATCGCTGGCGAAGGCGCGGGGAGCAAATACGTGAAGGCGGAAGAATTGGGCATCCCAATTTTGACAGAAGCGGAGTTTTTTGCAAAACTATAGCGGCATGCCGATTGCAACCGGCTTATTCATTCGTCACTCAGACGCCTCGTAATAGGCACACGATTCCCGTAGACGACACTCTTGACAGTTCGGTGTTTTCTTATGACAGATTCTCGCACCGTGCCCAACGATTAACGCATGATATTCGTTGAAGAGATCGACATCGTGGGGGAGATTGTCCATAAATAGGGCGCGGAGTTTCTCATAGTTATAGTTCCCAGTAACCCACCCCAGTCGCGAGAAGAGTCTATAGGTATAGGAATCAACAACAAAACTCGGTTTACCAGCAGCGTAGAGGATAATCGTATCCGCAGTCTCAGGACCGACCCCGTAGATGGAGAGCAGTTCTTCACGTAATTCAGGGACATCTTGCTTAAACATTACGTGCATGGGACGCTCGGCGATGTACTCCACAAACGCTCGGACTTTCTGCGCTTTCATGCGGAAGTAACGCGAGGGTCGGATTAACCGCTCCAATGTGGCTTGGCTGATGGAAGCTATTTCTTCGGGTGTAAAAGCACCGGCACTTTTGAGATTTTCCATCGCTTTTTCGACATTGCGCCACGATGTCGCTTGCGTTAGGATCGCACCGAGTGCCACCTCAAATGGCGTATCTGCGGGCCACCACTTGCGATGCCCGTGTTGCGCAAGAAGTTGATTATAAAGCGAAAATAGTTGTTCGGTAATATTCTCTTCACATAGAATTTGCATACGTAAAAAGTCCTCAATGCTGTAGGAAAAGGGAAAATTATGGATTTAAGTTTCAGCACCAGCGCAGGCGACGGCGGTTGGAGCCTTGCCGAATGCGCAGCGTGGGCAAAAGCTAACGGATTTGACGCAATCCGTCCTAACGCCACCGGCGTTGTTGAACCGAGTGTCATTATACAATCTGGTGGCGAAGAGGTCAAGGAAATTTTAGATAGCCATGGCATCTACCTCGCCGCCTTGACATCGCACTGTAACCTACTTGACGATGACCCGGAAACACGGGAGAAAGCGCGCGATGCCTTGACACAGGCAATCGAAGCGACTTCTATTCTCGGTGCGCCAGTCGTGGTCACCTACGCTGGCAGTCCCGTAAGTTGGCACTTCTATGGGCAGTTCTCTTCAGAACCGGGAAATCCGGGGGACAGGTCGGTTGAACTCGTCGGGCGATTCAAGGAGATGTGGACACCTGTCGTCCGTTTTGCCGAAGAGAAAGGCGTGCAGCTTGCACTCGATTGCGCCGTACGCATGGGCAACATCGCTTGTAATCCTGAAATGTGGGAACGTATCCTCGACGCGATCCCGTCAGATTCGCTGGGGTTGTCCTGCGACCCGTCTCATTGGCTATGGATGGGCATTCTACCGGCTGAGGATGCAATCCGTATGTTCAACGGCAAGTGGTATTACGCCGATGTGAAGGATTGCGAAATCAGCCCACAGATGAAATTTCGGCAAGGTATCATTGGGAACTGGTGGTGGCAATATCGTGTGCCCGGACGCGGTCAATTGAATTGGGGGACTATCACCGGTGCATTGCAGGAATCCAGCTATGACTATGTCCTCTGTGTCGAAAACGAGGATCGCGGTGCGCCAGGGTTAGATGGTTTTGCGCTCGGTGGCAGGTATCTCCGGCAATTTCTATAATTGGCTGTCGGCAGTCAGCCATCAGCAATCAGAAGTGAGGATTTGGAAATCCATCCCACATAAAACTGAAAGACGCGCGTGTTAATCTTCTCATCACTTGAAATTGATTGTGATTTGTGTTAGTCTACAGATGTATCCTATCCTCCCCGAAACGGTGGATAAAAAATGGTAAAGCAACTACAACCGAAATCACACAAAATCGCCATTCTTGCCGAAGGCTCGTTCGGTGTTCTTGAATCAAAGACTGCCACAGTCCTTGTGCGCTACCTCCCTGATAATGTGGTGGCTGTCATTGATAGTGCCAATGCGGGACGAGATACCAGCGAAATTATTGAGATTGGTGAAGGGATTCCAATTGTCCGAGACCTCGCCGAAGCGATGCAGTTTAACCCGACGATGCTTGCGATTGGCATTGCGCCTCCTGGCGGTGAGTTACCTCATGCTTGGCGCGCAATCCTCCGAGAAGCGATACAAAACCCCTTACACGTCATGAGCGGTTTACATCAATTTCTGAGTGAAGATGCGGAACTCTCGGAACTTGCAGCAGCACACGATGCGCTCCTATGGGATGCTCGAAAACCGCCTGCCGATCTCCCCGTAGCGACGTGCAAAGCCAACGATGTCGATGCTACAGTTATTCTGACGGTGGGTTCAGATTGCCGTGTCGGTAAAATGTTATCTGGGATAGAGGTCACACGTGCATTGCGAGCTCGTGAGGTCAACGCTGAATTCTGTCCAACGGGGCAAAATGGGATTATGGTATGGGGATGGGGTATTGCGATTGATGCCGTCGTCTCTGACTTCACTGCTGGTGCAGCGGAGCAGATTGTGCTTGAAGGTGCGGAAAATCACGACTTGCTTATTGTTGAAGGACAGGGTTCGCTCGTACATCCGGGGTATTCAGGCGTGACCTTAAGTCTGTTGCACGGCAGCCTACCAGATGCGATGATCTTCTGTCACCAACCCTCGCGGGATACGGTTGCCCGATACACGGTGCCGTTGCCCTCACTCACTGAGATGATCGCACAGTATGAAGCGATGGCTGCACCCATAAAACCCGCTAAAGTGATTGGACTCGCGTTGAATTGCTTTGATTTGTCTGAAGATGAAGCACGCGAGGCAATACTTAAAACAGAGGCAGAGACCGGATTGCCGGCAACAGATGTCGTGCGGTTTGGGGCAGATAAACTGGTGGATGCTGTTCAGAAGGTGCATAGGGAAATAGGGAGAAATTCTAATGAGCGAAACAAAAACGTCTGAGACCCAAGAAATTTCTAAATATCCGAATGTTGAAATCAGTGTCAAAAACTTCGGTCCGATAGCAGATGCCACAATAGACCTCCGGCCATTGACAGTGTTTGTCGGTCCGAGTAATACAGGCAAAACCTATTTCTCTACGCTCATCTATACGTTACACGGTATTTTTAACGGTTTCTCTCGACTACCTTTGCCGGAAACTTTCAGAACGCTTGCAAAAATGAGCTATGGTTCTCAAAAGGGCTTATCTGCTGCTTTTAAGTCGTCCGAAGAGGAGGCTCAGGATATAGTTTCCAAGTTGGAAACGAGCGGTAGACCTTTCACATTCTCTGACCTGCCACAAGAAATCCGCAAGTTAACAGCACACAGCTTCAAAGATTCAAAATTCCTCGGACACGATTTAGAGATTGAACTTAGACGCTGCTTCGATATCGCTTCAATTTCCGAACTGATTCAACAAACCGATAATCAAACCGATGAGATGGAAATTGTCTCGGAAGCACGCGAAGAGAGTCAAGATTTGTGGAACTTCAACATAACAAAAACTGCCAAATCGGATTCCGCTGTAGAGGGCTATCTCAACGAAAACATAGTATTTCTTACAGGAAAAGAAAACCTCGGTTTCGAAGAATCCCTCAAGCATTGTCCTGAAATTTTTCCTGGACTTGACCTAAAAAAAAGAGAAAGGTATTACCTACCAGCTGCGCGGAGCGGTATAATGCAGAGCCACCGTGTTATTGCGAGTTCCGTTGTTAGTGGTGCAACTCGCGCGGGCCTGGCTCCCTTGGAGGTGCCAACCTTTTCAGGGGTGATAGCAGACTTCATGCAAAAACTCATACTCTACAATGAAACCGGCGCCCCTGATAATAGTGTAGCATATCTTGCTGATACCCTAGAATCAAATGTACTTGCCGGAAAGATTCTCATGCAACCCGTTCCCGGTGGATACCCAGAATTTCTCTATCACCCAGGGGAAGTTAAAGAAGCGGTTAGACTTACTCGCGTTTCATCAATGGTATCCGAACTTGCTCCTTTAGTCCTATTTCTTCGCGGTGGTATTCACCCCGGTGACACTCTTATTATTGAGGAACCGGAGGCACACCTGCACCCCGGGGCACAAACTGAAATCGCATTAACCCTTGCTGGCTTAGTTCGCGCCGGTGTACGCGTCATTGTGACAACGCACAGCGATTGGCTTCTCAAAGAAATAGCGAATCTGATTCGGATAGGCGAACTCAAGCGAAAAGGTGTACGGAAAGTGGAAAAGATGGCACCATCAAATTGGCTGTTGTCGAAAGAAGTAGGGACATGGTGGTTCCAAAAGGACGGGATAGTGAAACATATTCCATTTGACCCCACTGAAGGCATAGAACCGAAAGATTACGAAGACGTAGCTGATAAACTTTATGACAGCTCTGTTAACCTCCAAGATCTACTCGAAGCAGTCAACAGGGAGGACAACGAGTGGGATTAAAGGAGCTTCTCGCAGAAATCGGGAAGCAAGTCAATCAAGAATGCATTAGTAGAACTTGCAGTGGAGATGGGTGCCGTGTATATCTAACTGATGTTCCAGCCGATCGGGTCATCGTAAATCTTGAATGTGAGTTTGAACTACGTAAAATCAACACAAAACGATGTGACTATATTCTCTTTTGCGAAGATGGCACTCAAAACAGTCTAGCTGTTGTTCTTATAGAACTCAAGAGCGGCACTTTCAAAGCCTCAATGGTAACCGACCAATTGCAAGGAGCGGCTGACTTCGTGGCGGATGTATTTGAGAAATTGTCTGAGCCCGCAATAGAAGCACTAAAGGTACTCAAAATCACATGCATTCCTGTCTTGTTCTATGGTAAAGGCATAGATAAGTCGCAACGCTACAAACTTGAACGTGCTAAGATCCGCTTCCTTAGGCAGAAACCAACAATTAAGAGACGTAAATGTGGCGAACCAAAGAACCTCGCCTCAGTAATGAAGGAGATGTAACCCATGACCGATGAAGAAAAATTTCGATTTGACTTGAGCGGATTTCTCGTGCGTCCGGCGATCCTTGAACGCGACGAAGTGGACGCAATCGTTGAGCAGATTGAGCGGATACATCACAATCCAGAATCTCTACCGCCAGAACATCGCGCTGTGCCGGGCGGTCCCGCGAGTGTCCTCATTGATCATCCAAAAGTCCTTGATGTCCTACACGAAATTATCGGACCCGATGTTCGGTTAGAAAACTGCTCCTCTGTCTGGCGTCAAAAGGGACAGGAACACGGTGGACTTCACGGCGGTGGACCGCAACAGGGCGATCCGATCTTCGGGTACCGCGTCAACAACGGACGGATTCATGCGGGGATGGTGCGCGTCGTCTTTGAACTCACGGATGTCACCAAAAATGATGGGGCAACACATTTCATAGCGGGCAGCCACAAGTCTAACTTTCCGATGCACGCAGATCATATGTCGTTAGAGGCAGGGAAACGGAGTCCGTTCCTGATGTCGTATGAATGCCCAGCGGGGAGCGCAATCTTCTTTACGGAAAACCTCTGTCATGCCGGTCCTGTTTGGCAACGGGAGGCACCACGCGTGGCAGTTCTAAACGCCTACGCGCATCTCGCAACGCACTGGCATCGGCTGAAGACACCCCCCGAAGTGCTTGCTGCTTTACCACGTGAAAAGCAGGCATACTTCCGTGAACCGTGGGTTGCCGACTTCCGCACGAGTCCAGCAACGATTAACACAATTGAAAGGTTCCTTAACAACGACGAATCACCTGTTAATACCGACACTAAGCCGTGATTAAAAGTGGCGAGGTTGAAAACCTCGCCAGCAATACATGGAGTAAACGAAATAACTTCGATTGATAATTTCTAAAGCAAGAGTGAAGACCTTCGTTATGGCATCTCTGTGCCACCTACCACTGGTGCTATAACTGTGCCTTCAACATTCGGTTCCGTAGCTGCGTCATCATCTTCCGATGTTGACGGCGGTACAACTGTGCCTTGAACTCCAGTTTCCGGGACCACTGGCACAGTAATTTCGCCAGCTATGATGCTTGCTTTCAGTGCTTCGACTTTTTCTAAGATGTCATCAGAGATCAAACCTCTATTGCCATCGGTCAGTAGATAGCCAACATTGTCTTCAGCAAGACCAACGGAACGAACACCAGCCATCAGATTACCAGCTGTGAACTCTTGAATAACATTGAACGCTGATACATCAATTCCTACACGTAGTCCTGTTAGAATTATACCCGGTGCGACCTCGGTAATATCAATATAGTTCCATATCACATATCTGTTTTCCGCTGTCTTCGCGGCTTCAACAGCACCAAATCCCGATTGGTCCGCCATCGCGTAAATCACGTCAACACCACTTTCATACTGGGCAGCCGCAATCTCGTGTCCTCTGACAGGATCGTAGAAACCTTGTTGATCATCGGCAACATAACCTCTCATAATTTCAGCGTCTGGATTGACGGCTTTGACCCCAGCAAGGTAACCTGCTTCAAATTCGTGGAGTAACGGAACATTCGCGCCGCCGAGGTAACCGACCTTTCCAGTTTGCGTTTTTAAGCCAGCGATCGCCCCGAGTAGGAAAGTGCCTTCGTTTACTCTATGGGTGAAAGAGACTACATTGGACAAATCCACCGCAGCATCAAAAATGACAAACATAACTTCAGGAAACTCTGGTGCCACGCGTGAAACAGGGGCCGCCATCTGGTAACCCGAAGTGATGACTAAACCTGATGTCTGAGCGGCTTCTTGTAAGCGCGTGTCCCACGTCTCAGTGTTGCTCTCCATTTCGACGACATCAATCCCAAGCTCCATCTTCGCTTTCTGCGCACCATTATAGAGTACATCACAGTAAGAGGAATCACCAAGGCAATCGCCGGGATATACGAAACTCACCCGAATCGAGGTTGCATCCATCATCCCGGATTGATCGGGAGGAAGCATATCCTGAACCCGTTCACAGCCACAAAGATAGATTAAAAAGGTTAATATTCCCAAAAAGATTGTGTTTCTCAACACGTTCAAATATTTCATTCTATTCCTTTCAAAGCAGTAGACACACGCCGTGTGTCATTAGATATTCAAAATCAAGACCTATGCAATTTGTCTCTATAGGCGTGTTTACTGCATAGGTCGCGTTAAAGTGTCAATTACACGCCTTATATCTATCGTCATACGTAAAATATTAACGATACACGATGTGTGCCGTTACATATACAGAGGTTAGTCTTGCGAGGTTAAAGGACAAACAATAGCAGCAAGCCGGCAGGGTTACATGAGGATTATAGTAACCCCTAATTACCTATACACCAACGCAAGGGCGAGGATACAATCCTCGCCAGCGGCGGTGGATTCTTGTTCCCTGACGAACTGTAAACATATTTTCGGATTTTACGACACAACAGGGCTGGACTCAATTATACGTCGCTTCAACGCTGGCGAGATCCCAGATGAGGATGGTGCCGTCAGCACTGCCGCTGACAAACGTTCTACCATCAGGGCTGAACGCCAACGCGTCGACATCAGAAGCGTGTCCATCCAGGACCGCTCGCAGATTGCCGGTGCCAGGGTCCCATAAGCGGATTTTTTCGTCCTGACCGGCACTGGCAAGGATGCTGCCATCAGGCGAAAATACCACCGCATAAACGTGACTCGGCACGGTTACGGTTGATAAATGCTGACAATTATGTGGATCCCAGAACCGAATGGTCTCATCTGAACTTCCACTGACGAGAATTCTACTATCCGGCGAAAACGTCACCGTTTCAACCATATCCATATGTCCTCTAAGGTCAGTAATATAGTGACCTGTGATGGCATTCCACAATCGAATCGTCTCATCAGCACTGGAACTGGCGAGCGTCCTGCCATCAGGGGAAAACGCGACTGTATCGACTCGGCTGGTATGTCCGGTTAAGACCGCTAATTGGTTCCCGGTATCAACATCCCATAATCGGACGGTGTTATCGTCGCCACCACTGGCAAGTATCGTGCCGTTGGGTGCGAATGCCAATGTGCGCGTCATCTCCGTATGCCCTTGCAAGATCGCGCGATCGGTACCGGTGTTCATATCCCACACAAAAATCCTGTCATCTCGACTGGCACTGGCAAGCGTCATGCCATCAGGGGAAAATGCGACTTGATCAATAAATTTGAGATGTCCGTTGAAAGCCATAGCCTCAGTATAGGTTTGCGTGTCCCACAATCGAAGCGTTTTGTCGTTACTGCCGCTGGCGAGCAGGCTTCCGTCAGGCGAGAACGCGACAGAACCTACCCATTCCCAATGTCCTGTAATGATCGCCTTTTCAGTGCCGCTGGTAAGATCCCAGAATCGGATGGTGCTGTCCCCACCTGCGCTGGCGAGCGTTGTCCCATCGGGGGAGAACGCTGTAGCATGGACCACATCTTCGTGCCCTGTGAAGGTCGCTGCTTCGGTGCCTGTATCCGCGTTCCAAAGCCGAACCGTATGACCGCTACCACCACTCGCGATTAGGGTGCCATCCGGTGAAAATGCTAAATGACCGACGAACCTGCTCGAGTCCGTAGCGAAGGTCGCTTGCTTTTTACCGGTAGTGACATCCCATAAACAGAGCGTTCCGTTCCTGCTTCGACTTACAAGAATCATACCGTTGGGGGAGTATGCCAACGTCTCAACCCAATCTGTATGCTCAGTGAACGTGGCGAGATGCCTACCGTTATGTGCATCCCAGAGCCGAATCGTCTGGTCTTCACTACCACTCGCGAGCGTCTTGCCATCCGGTGAGAACGCCAACGCGTTAACTGCCCCGGTATGCCCGATGACATTGAAAAGGAGACGACCTGTGCGGCTGTCCCAAAAACGGATTGTCTTATCCCACCCTGCACTTACAAGTGTTGTGCCATCCGGTGAGAGTGCGTCTGCCCAAACATCTTCAGCGGTAATGCGACGTTCCCCAGTGTGCGTATCCCACAGTGAAATCGTACTGTCCGCATTTACGTCGACGAGGGTTGTGCCACCCCATGAAAGCGGGAGCGCGGGAGTGCTCTGATTCTGCCCGGGCCTCAGAAAAGCGACTTCGGCACACGTGTGCACATCGTACAACCAGATACCCATGGAACCGGTAACGGCAAGTTGTGTTCCATCCGGTGAATACGAAATATGTCCTATCGTACCTTTGCCAATGCGGGCTTTGGCACCTGAGGGAAGTCCCCATTGTGTATAGGATTGTGGTGTTTGTAAGTCCATGTCGTCTAAATAATGTTTTTAGTGCGCAAATCCTATTGATAAAAAACCTAAATAGAATAGGCTAAACCGTACGTAGCTTCAACCGTTGCGAGGTCCCAGATGAGGATGGTGCCGTCAGCACTGCCGCTGGCAAGGGTTCTACCATCGGGACTGAATGCCAATGTGTGAACCCTAAAGTTCTTAATGATTGCACACTGCTGGTTGGTGACAGGATCCCATAAACGGATCGTGTTGTCCTCAGCATCACCGCCGCTCATAAGCGTGCGTCCATCTGGCGAAAACGCGACGGTCTCAACAGCATCGGTATGCCCCGTAAGGGTAGCAATATGCTGACAATTGTTCACATCCCAGAGTCTAATGGTGTTGTCCGAACTCCCGCTGGCAAGAATGTTTCCATCCGGTGAAAACGCAACCGCCTTAACAACATCGGTATGGCCTGTAAGCAAAGCGAGATAATGACCAGTGGTCGCATTCCATAATCGAATTGTGTTATCTTCACTGCCACTCGCAAGGATTCTTCCGTTCGGCGAGAATGCTACTGTCGTAACAATATCGGTATGACCTGTTAAAACTGCCAATTGGTCTCCGGTGTCAATATCCCATAATCGAACAACGTTGTCTTCACTGCCGCTCGCGAGGGTTGTCCCATTCGGAACAAACGCCAATGCGGTAACCGTATCCGTATGATCCAAGATCGCTGTCTCGGTGCCAGCATTCACATTCCACAAGCAAATCCTTTCATCTTGACTTGCACTTGCGAGGATTTCACCATCCGGAGAAAACGCGACATCCTCAATCAGATATTCATGGCCGTTGAGGGTTTGAGATTCAGTGTAGGTGTACAAATCCCACAACCGAAGCCTTTCGTCATCACTACCACTGGCGAGGAGACTACCATCAGGAGAGAACGCCACGGAGTTAATCCACTCGATATGTCCGTCAATAATTGCCTTTTCTGCACCGGTAGCAAGATCCCAAAAACGAATGGTATGATCACCACTGGCACTGGCAATCGTTTTTCCATCGGGAGAGAAAGAGATACCGCAAATACCATCTTTATGTCCGGTGAGAGTTGCTTGTTCGGTGCCTGTATCGGCGTTCCAGAGTCGAATGGTCCGGTCACCACCCCCACTCGCGAGGAATGTTCCATCGGGTGAAAACTCCAGATTACCGACAACACCGATGTCTGTGGCGAGATTTTCTAATTTTTCGCCGGTAGTGGTATCCCATAAGCAGAGCGTCTTGTCCCGACTACCACTGACGAGATTCATACCGTTGGGAGAGAACGCCAACGCCATAACATTATGTGTATGTCCTGTGAGTGTGGAGAGATGCCTTCCATTTTGGGCATCCCAGAGCTTGATGGTGAAGTCATTACTGCCGCTCGCAAGGATTTTGCCATCCGGTGACAACGCCAAGGTTGTGATAGGATACGCATGTCCGACGATCTCAAAGTGCAAACGACCTATGTGAAGGTCCCAAAATTGGATTTTTCCGCCGAATCCTGCGCTGATGAGGGTATTCCCATCCGGCGAGACGACAAACGACCAGATCTCATCTTCATCATCTCGGAATGTCATTGTGGAGCGCCACTGTCCGCTGTGAACATCCCATAGCGAGATTGTATTATTCCTATTTTCGTTCACAAGGGTTGTACCATCACGCGAAAATGCGATCGAAGTGGTCCCCTGATCCTGTCCATATTTAAGAAGGGCAAGCTCGGTGTAGGCGCGTGCATCGTAGAGCCAAACGCCGATATAAGTGGCAACAGCGAGACGGGTCCCATCTGGCGAATACTGAATATCCGCTATCGCGCCTTTGCCGAGACGTGCTAACACACCTTGGGGGAGTTCCCACTGTGTGTAGGGTTGTGGATTTTGTGGGTTCATGTGTTTATCACGGATTTTTTTAGGGTCATTAGTGCAACAGTATCAAGTATTTCCTTTTAACCCAACTCATCATACGAAAATTCATAAAAAATTGGCAAAGTTGAAAAGTCGCCATCGGACGGTCACTCCCATATAGATGAGTCGGGAATCGGAATTCCCTTCTACAAAAGAACGAAATCACCTTAGCAAATTTTGGGTTCAGGACTTCCCATTTAACGCTTAAAAAATGAAGCCCACAGCCTCATTTATACTCAAAAATGCCTTGCTTTTTCAGGTTGAATAGGGTATAATAATCGCAGGTTATTCGCAGTAGTGAGTTGCTTTATCAGCACAATATGTCTCGATGCAAACACTATATCACATCGACTTTAAAAAACGCATAAATTTCTCTCGATAGAATGTACGGAGGGAAACCCGATGAACATTCTTCACGAATTAAATGAAAAACAGAAAGAAGCTGTAATACATAAAAATGGTCCCCTTCTCGTTATCGCAGGTCCCGGTACAGGGAAAACGAAAGTCATCACACACCGCATCGCCTACTTGATTCGTCATCACGGCATCAAGCCGGAAAATATCCTTGCGATTACCTTTACGAACAAAGCCGCGCAAGAGATGCAGGAACGCGTTAACGATGAGATCGGCGAACCGCACGGTTCCAACATTAAGGTCAGCACCTTCCATGCATTTTGCGTCAGTATCCTCCGAAAGCACGCACTGCAAATCGGCTTAAGCGAAAACTTCACCATTTTCGATCAAGAACTCCAAGACGAAATCTTAACAGAGAGTGTCCGAGAGGCAAATCTCGACGCTGATGCCTATCCTCCATGGTTGCTACGCAACATCATCAGCGATGCCAAATGCAAATTACAAGACCCAGTTGATGCAGCAGAGGGAACGGACATTCATGATCCGGGAACTGTCGAAAACATCCGAAGCGTACTGCGAAACTATCAGGACAAACTCGCCGAATACGATGCGCTCGATTTCGACGATCTCCTTGTGAAAGCCGTTGAATTATTTGAACAGGTGCCAGAGGTACTGAAAGACTATCACAGAGAAATCGCCTATATCCTCGTTGACGAATTTCACGATGTGAACCGCGTGCAGTATCGCCTCCTCCAGCTGCTCTGTGCCCCACCAGAACAAAATTTGATGGTCGTTGCTGACGAAGATCAGGCGATCTACAGCTGGCGAGGCTCGAACCCACAATATATTGACGACTTCAGAGCCGATTTCAACCCACGAACACTCGAATTGGACGATCATTATCGGTGTAGCGAGAAGATTTTGCGCGCCGCGGAGGAAGTTATCTCACGAAATCCGGAGCGACAGAAACAGCACACCCTTAGAAGCCACAAAGATGCGGGACGGGATATTTTTCACTACACCTTTGATACTCCGGTAGCGGAAGCACACGGCATCATTCAAGTCATCCAGAACTTGGTAACGCAACGGAAGTATTCCTATCGCGATATCGCTGTCTTCTACCGAACACACAGACTTGCAGATGTCTTAGCAGAGCAGTTGTTACATGCTGACATCAAATTCCAGCGGATTCAATCAACGAATTCCTTTGGAGAAGGGGGTAGTAAAGACATCCTCGCGTATCTCCGTTTCATTCAGTGGCAACTCCCGCAAGACCTTGAGCGCGCCATCAATTTCCCTGAGACCTGTATTGATGACTTAACATGGGTGCGTCTCAAATGGCTCGCGCAGCGCGAAGACATTGAATTCGTAGAACTCTTGAGAAATATTGAGGCATATCCACAGGATGTCGGTCCTGTGACCCGCCGAAACGTCCGTCAATTCTGGACCCAAATTGAGAAATTATCGACTGAAATTGAAAGCGAAAAGACCGATAAAATCATCTTGAAACTCTTTGATACTTTGGAGCTTTCCCGTTCTCCGTATCGCAGTGAAGAACTGGAGGTCATCGAAAAACAGCACGAACTGCCGAATCTGGCAACCGCTCAGGATGTCCTCTACAGTGCCATCGACCTCGAAGAACCGATTCAGATTACTGCCAGTTACGGAATTGATGAGTACTGTGCAGCACATATTATCCATCAGACGCTTGAAACTTATCTGAAGCAGACAGCACAACTCCAATTTCTGCCACCTGACGGAAACAACCCCACACAAAACGAAGACGGTGTCCATCTATTGATCGGTGATTTTGAGGAGATCGGGGAAAGTGGACGGGATGCCCGGACAATTCTTATCGGTACAGCAGATACAACAAACACAGATGCGATTCACCTTGAAATCGAAGGGATTCGGAGCATCGCGGCACTTAAGCTCTGTCAACGTCTTGTTAACCGCTTTGAGAGCCCAAATATGGCAGATATGGTTGTCTATGATCTCGAAACCACCGGTATCAATCCAAAAACAGCGGAAATCGTTGAGATCGCTGCCCACCGTCTCAGCGTAATCGGGGATGAGGTCGAGCGATACTATCGTTTGGTAAAACCACCGGGTGGACACATCCCACGGTCAGCCACGCGCATTAACCAAATTGATGCAGAAACCGTCAAAGATGCCCCCGGGATTGAAATGGTCCTGCCTGAATTCTTTGGGTTCATTCAGAATAGGATTTTGATTGGGCACAACGTGGCAGAATATGATAATCCGATCCTTGCCCGTGATCTCATACGGTATCTGAAAAGAGGATTATCCTCGCCACATTACGATACACTTGCCACGGCGCGCAGGCTTTTCCCACGGCAAAGATGTAACATGGGAGCACTTGCTGAAAAATTTGGCATTGAACACGACCGTTTACACAACGCCTTGGAGGATGTGAGAGTCAACCGTGAAATCTTCAAAGAACTCATCAAAATTGATGCTTACAAGCGCGAGGTGAAATCACTTACCGAATTGTTACCGCTCGTTGGGCTTGGTATCCTTGCGAAAACTGAGGCATCCGAATCAGAAGCCGCTAAAGGAGACCCCTTAACCGAGACTGAAGTATTCCTCACTGCAGCGAAACGTTTCGTCCAGACACATAACGCTGTCCTGCCGGATCGCCTCCCACTTGAGACAACAGAGGCAGTGCAAACAACAGCCTTTATGGAAGAATTACAAGATAACACCGTCCCAGAATTCCCAGAAGACGCTGAGTGGCGAAGACACCACGTTCATTTCATGAACGCGGTTCTCCACTTTGAATCACTGAGTGATGAACATCGACTCACCAACTTTTTGGATTATCAGAAACTGCTTACCAACATTGATGAAATCGACGACGAGACGGAGCAGTTAACATTAATGACATTGCACGCAGCGAAAGGGACAGAATTTCCAATTGTTATCATTCTCGGCATGGAGGAGGGAAGTTTCCCGATGTGGAAACAGAATATTACAGAAGCGGAGATTGAAGAGGAGCGTCGTCTTTTCTATGTCGGCATGACCCGAGCGCAAAACCAACTCTATCTGTCGTCTACGACGTATCGCACCGGGGATCGGGATCGTTCCACGTCCATGTTCGTGCGTGAGGTGCCGTCTAACTATGTGATCAAATGGCCTCAGTCGCGGGGCAGATAGGTGATCAATTGTGTGTCTGTGATGAAGGGTGTAAATTGTAGGTGGCGATTATTGATCTGGACGGATTTTATCCCAATCCCATAGCAGAATTGCGCCCCCAGCACTCCAACTGGCAAGCACCTGGCCATCGGGTGAAAACGCAACGGCATTAACTGGCTCGGTATCATCTATGAGCGTTCCAAGGTGGGCAGCAGTGGCGACATCCCATACCTGTACTTTACCAGCAATACACCCACTTACCAGTATTTTCCCGTCGGGCGAAAATGCTAAGGTCCATATTGAATGATGGTCTCCATCGGAAGTCGCGATCCTTCGGCGACGACGCACATCCCACAGTAAAAACGCATCCGATCCACCACTCGCGAATAGACTTCCATCCGGCGAGAACGCGACTGCCATCACATGATGTGTATCTCCAATAAAAGCGGATATCAATTCGCTATTGATCGTATCCCACAGGCGGACGACGTTATTTCGGTCCACACTTGCGCGGATTGTCCCGTCTGGCGAAAACGCAACCATTTTAGAGGGTACTTCATCAATTATTCTATGAGCTCCGAGTACCTCACCGCTTCGGACATCCCACCACCAAATTCTCTGAGACAACCCTGCACTGGCGAGTGTGGTGCTATCCGATGAAAACGCCAATGTCGTTGGAGCTTTCATGTCCTCATGGCGAATCAAAACCTGTTCATTGAGACCGATGTCCCATAAATGGATCGTATTATTAGAACTTCCGCAGGCGAGTGTGCGTTCATCCGGTGAGAATGCCAATGTCGTTGGAGTTCCCATGCCTAAAGGACGAATCAACGTTTGTTTTCCGCTATCAATATCCCATAAACGGATGGTATCGTCAGCGTTCCCCGTGGCAAGCGTCCGACTATCGGGCGAAAACGCTAACACATTTCCAAGGTTCTTGTGTCCTATGGGGGGAGAGCTTTGATCGCCGTTAGTCGTATTCCAAAATCGGATTGTGCCATCTCGCGTCATTGTCGTAAGCGTTTTGCCGTCTGGTGAGAATGCCAGTGCACTCACCCAACCCGGATGATCTGTCGGAAACATAGTGGGACCAGTGGCTCTCCACTTCACATCTAACCATTCAACCGCGTTTGAATCTCCACCTACAGCGAGTTTTGTCCCATCTGGAGAGAATGCTAAAGCGTCAACCGACCAGTTATGTGAATGATGCTCCAGCAGCACTTTACCGGTTTTTATATCCCATACATAAAGTGTTGGCCACTCCGTCGCGCCACTGGCAATTTTTTTTCCATCGGGTGAGAACGCCAATTCCGTAACAAAAACCTCGTTTTTATTGTTCTTATGTTCAAGAAAGGTATACCAGAGTTCACCCGTTTCTGGATTCCATAAACGCACCGTCTCGTCTGAACTCCCGCTGGCGAGCGTCTTGCCATCGGGTGAAAGCGCAACGATGTTGACGGCATCCGTATGTCCAGTGAGGTGTCTACGCAGTTTACCTGTTTCTGTATCCCACAATCCAATTGTTCCATCACGACTCCCGCTGGCGAACGTCTTAGCATCCGGTGAAAACGCAACTGAAAGAATTCTTCGTGTATGCACGGGCGGAAAATGCCTAATTGCGCCTATATCTATATGCCGTAACCAAATTGCGCCTTCCTCACTGCCGGTCGCAAGCGTCTTGCCATCGGGTGAGAAGGCAATCGCCGAAACACCAAACGGCGTTGCGGGTTCCAAGGCGGTTTCAGTACCTGTAGCAACATCATATAGCCAAATACCGATGCTACTTGCAACTGCGATTTGCGTGCCGTCTGGTGTGAACGCTACGTCGCTTATCGTGCCTTTATTGATACTGAGTTGGGCTTTGGCACCGAAAGGTAGTTGTTGTTGTGCATTAACATCTTGACCCTCTACGGTGAATATTAGTAGGAGACCGATGTTTATGATGAAATATTTGCGGTTCGTCACGTTTTCTCCTTAGCCCTGCATCATAGCGTTTGATTGGAAATTAGGCACCATACTTTGTAGAGAGGCGAGGATACTAGGGGAAACACCCCAGCAAAAACACTCTCGCCAGCGGTGGTGGAGGATTCGTTTACTGACCAACTGTCTACATATTTTCAGGCTTTGCTTTATACAATAACATAAAAAGTCTGGAAGGGCAAAACTTTTACAGCGTGTCCGTTAAAGACAAATAGGGCGGAAGGCATTTAACTTCCACCCTACTTTTTTACTGCTCTACCATTGCCGCTCTACTTGCGGATCAACATTTTGCGTGTCGATGTGAACTCTCCTGCGGTAAGCGTATAAAAATAGACACCACTCGCAACGGGTTCACCGACGTTATTTCTGCCATCCCAATATGCTGCACGGCTACGACTTTGATAGATACCCGCAGGCATTAATCCCAATGCTAAAGTGCGAACCTTTGTTCCATTGACAGCATAAATCGTCAATGTAACCTCCGCCGGTTCGGAGAGTTGATACGGCATCCATGTCTCCGGGTTGAACGGATTTGGATAGTTCGGCAGCAGTGCTGTCTCGTCAGGAATCAACAATGCTAAGAGGCGTTGCAGGTTCGCGATACCCTGTTGGAAGGCAAGTGAACCGTCGTTTTCAATCTGTGCTTGTGCTATCCACGCCTGTATCATCGCAGGATTCAATTCCTCTGCTGTCATGGAAGGTGCGGCTGATACGGTTGATTCACCGAGATTTGATGCCACGATGATAAGGTCCTGGATATTGACAACACCATCACCATTCAGGTCTACATTCGAGTCAGGGGGCACGGTTTTTCCGAAGTGTCGAGCAACAAGCACCATATCCAAGATGTTCACCTGTCCATCTCGATTCACATCCCCAGTAGCGAGTCGCCCTTCTACAGTAATGACAACCTCATGTGGTCCCGCGGGGATAGGCACACCCGTGATAGCAGCGAGTTGAAAGTTTTCGAGTTTCAACTGTGTCTGTCCAGCTGTTTTTGCTGTGAATGTCACCGACAGAAGCGTTCCTTTACCGCTGACCCCGTCTTCGCTGAGTCTTGCTGAACTCAGTTTGGTAATTTTGCCTGTGGCGTTATCAATTGTTCCTTCCTGAAAGAAGGTCGCGCCGCCTGTTTTCAGGAAATCGCCTTCGTTTACCTCAACCGCTTCAAGCACTGTAGGATCGAATGCAATATCAAATTGCCAGCCTGCTAAATCAAATACGTTTTCTGCACTAAGGTCAAGGGTAAATGTATCACCGACATGAATTTTTGGCGCAGAGAAGGTGTACCCGACACTGGGGTTGACTACGCTATATTCGGTACCAGGTTCAAATCCAAAAAAGAAACCCATTGGCTGCCGCGTGTTGTACTTATGATGTACTAACAACACATTCTTCCCTTTTCGCAGTGTGGTAGAGAAAAAATCCTGGTAATCAGTATTGTATGCATCTCGATGAACATAGTGTTCGTAGTGGTAGACTAACTCACCATTGAGTAAAACTTTTCGAGGGGAGGCCGCGGCACCTATAAATATTCTCGTGTGCTGTGTCCGTGGAGAATACAAGGTAATAGTGCTATAAACCTCAAACCAAGGGGATTTAAATTCAACAACTTCTTCTTCAGGTAACAGCAATCTCCGAAGGTTGTTAGAGTTTCTATTGGGATCATCATAATGATAAGGCTCAAGTGTGCCTTTTAACCATACGCTATCACCAATCCTCTCTCCGTCCGCCGCACCAAGAGTAGCAATCTGCTGTTCCGTAACTTTTCCATTGGATGCTTTTGATAAATGATCTATTTGATCCGTTCCTTCCGTCCAATGACTTTGTAACATCAACCATAACCAGGATCCCTCAATTTTGGGACCCCCTTGTGGATAGCCCGGGTTTCTGTGCCATGTGAATACCTCTGTTTTTTTGCGTATACCATCTAAAGGCGAGAAATCCTCTATGTTGTTGACATGCAGGTATAAAGTCTTCAAGTTGTGCAAGGAAGCGAGTGGCGAGACATCCACAATACGGTTTGAGTCTAGTATTAGCGTTTCTAAGTTAATCAGTTTCGTTAACGGGGAAAGATCCGAAATCTCAGTATGGAATAGGTCAAGATGCCTCAACTCTGTTAATCCCGACAAGGGGGAGAAGTCAGTGATATTATTGGTATGCGGAAAACCGAGCCATCTCAGTTTTGTTAAGTCTTTTAAGGGGGATAGGTCAGTTGCTTTGCAGTCATATAAGAGCAATATTGTTAAGTTTGTCAATCCTACCAGGGGCGAGAGATCGGAAATATCAGAATGTATGGTTTCTAACTTTTTCAGATTTTTGAGCCCAGCTAACGGTGCGAGACTTGATATACGAGTTGCTGCGACATTTAGTTCTTCAAGATTGCGCAAGGATGCAAGAGGTGAAAGGTCAGAGACTTCAGTATTGTGAAGCCGTATATGACGCAATCTTGTCAAAGAGGCGAGGGGTGAGATATCTGATAAAGGGTTTTGACCGATTCTTAATACAGTTAGATTTGTTGCAAACTCAAGGCCCGTTATATCACTGATATCCATGTTTTCTGCATTAAGTTCCGTCAGTGTTGCCATATCCGCCGCTGTAATCAAGGCATCAGGTGCTTTGTCGAGTGCTTCTTCGATGACCACACGTAAGTTCGGATCTGGAATGTAAACAGATTCTCCAGGGATATGCTCTGGACGCTGTACGACTGGTGGTAGCGTGCTATCAGGGGTATTGAGCGCAGAAATCACGTCGTCAAAGTTAGATGTCCACGCATCCCGTTTTACCGTGCCGTTCACATCTGTGAGGGTTTGTAGTCCTAAGTTTTTTAAGCTCTGTTTCTCACGGATCTGTGTGAGGAATTCCACTGTTTCCAATCCGACAGCGGCTGCAGCATGCGCCACATCCACGGGACCTTGGAAGGCTTCATGGAAACGCTGAATCGGCTCAATACCACCAAACACACCGCCTGTTTCTTCGAGTGCTTGCCGGTAACGCTCGGTATCCTCTGCCACAAGCGCATTCATCGTCGCTTGCTCCGTATAGAGTCGCAATGCCCGGTCTTTGTCAAAGGGTGGGTTGACGTTCTGTTCAACAACACCACGCACCTGGTCTTCAAAGTCTTTCATTCCCTCCGTATGGCATCCGATACAAGAAAGACCATTACGGACGGTTGGATCGCTGGCAGCCGGGTTCCGAACGATGCTTATTGGTGCTTCATTAAGTCGGTTACCTCCGGCATCTGCCAAATAATACGCCTGTAAACCGTTCGGGAGATTAAAAATAATCTCGCCGCCATCATGTGTGAAGGAGAGTGGGTGTGTAAAGATATGCTGTGTGCCGACACTTCCGGCAAAGTCGTAGCTTTTCCAATACGCACCGTATCGTGACTCATGGCGTTCCACAACTCGGTTGTGATTGGATACACCAGAATCGTTGAAACCCGCACGCCAGACGCGCCTGCCCGCTGCGTTCCGAAGGTTTTCGACAACGTTCACCTCAAGCCGTGTTTCCAACTCCCGATCCGTCTCAGGAAGCCCCAGAATGTCGTGATAGAGCGGTGGCAAAGATGCTGTCGCAAGGAACCAGTCCACATGCACGAACGGCACTTCGCAATTCATTGCTTCACGTAGGTTTGTTAATTTTTCACGGAGTGTTGTCTGTGTTGGCGCGTTGAACTCAATCCCATAAGGGTATTCCGCCTCAATTAGTGTCCACCGATTGGTTCCGATCTCCCATTCGTAGTCTCGGAGGTCAATATAGAAGATTGTTTCTTCTGAATCAATGGGTTGTGGGTTCGTAACCTTACGTCCCCAAGAGAGGCTATTCACGAGTTTTGAGAGTGCGCGTCGATAGGCGAGGAGTGCCTCAATTGTTTCGCGAGCGTTATAGAGATGAGTTAGCGTAAAATAGCGTGCGAAGGGGCGGTCAAACGGGGAGAGTGAGTTGACGTGATTCTCAATCGTTTCAAGCATTTCCTTGGGTGTGATGAAGGGTCCGTCTGGTTCAAAGGTGTCTCTCCAATCTGGTGCCCCTATAGCGATCCACTCCCGGATCGTGTCAATCGCCGCTTGTGATAGCGGTGGTGCGTTGAGCGGCATCCGTTTTTCCGGTGCAGTTTCAATCAACCGCTGATAGAACTCGGAAGCTTGAGGATTTCCCGGAATTATTGCTCCGCCGGATGCGACTAACGCTGTATGTTCAATGATGAGTTGTTCCGTATAGGCACCGTGTTCCCCGTGGCAGTTCAAACAGTTCTGTTGGAAGATTGTGAACACTTGTTGGGCGAGATTTTCTTGGGCATGCACACTCATACTGAACAACAACAGACAACTAACAACGATAAAATGTTTCCACGCTTTCATACAAGCTCCTATATTGAGAATCGGTCTTCATGCTTTAAATCATAGTACTACAAACTTCGTCCAGCAAACACAAAAAGGGCGAGGCATAGGGAGCTCACCCACGACATCTGATTTTTCAGCATATCCGTCAGAACTATTATTCTTGAACCTCAGACTTTTCAGGTCTCTTTACGCGAACAATTGGTAAATCTATGTATTTTTTCTTCCCTTCCTTCATCTCCCTTTCTTGTTTTTTTGTCATAAATTCCATATACGTCTCTAAGTCTCCAAACAGCGCGGCGAGACGCTCTTTTGCCTCTAAGATATCTTTAGCAGGATCGTTACACATTTGTTTCCTCCAATATCGCCTCTGGGGTATCAATACGGGGTGGCGAATAACCCGCTTGGTGACAAATTTGTTCAACTTTTGACCGCGTATTTGGGTTTGCAAGATGCGTAAAATTCCATATTGCCAAATACGGAATAGCACGCCTTGCCGTAACAGCTATGTGGATGGCATCAGTAAGCGCGCCCTGCGGAAATGCCTTTTGATAAATCAATTGTTCTGCAAACGCTAAATCAAAACGCCGTACAATTATAATAGGGACCCCTGCAACTGCTTGTAGCCTATTGGTTGCTTGACTTCTATCACCCATTGATATCTCGTCAATGACATAATTCGACAAAACGAACTCAAAACGGGAATCCTGCCAAAATTCACGTGTGATTCTTTGCTATTCGGATATTTTTTGGTTGCGACTCAACGGTGCAACAAGATAACTCGGTATCATTGCATCAATGTAAACGCGGTACGCTTTTTCTTGAGAATTAACCATCATATTTTATATGATAACACTAACTGTCTCGAAACGCAAGAATTTTTCCGAAATGCAATGGCGAGGTTCGGAAGCCTCGCCAATAGGAAGTGAAGAGTCGGGATTCGGAAATCCCTCCTACGAAAGAGTGAAGTGTCTTTGTATTTCAAAAAGATTCCTTGATAAAAAAGAGTTAGACATGGCATACTAAAGGATATATAAAAATGACACATTTTTAACTCAAAAAATGCGAATCGATTGCCAGAGCCATATATTTCCAGACGCTTATATCGAAATCCTCGCGCAGAACCCACACCCTCCGCAAGTTATCCGTCGCGGCAGTGAGGCAGTCGTTACGTACGGCGATGTCCAGACCTTTCGTTTACAAGACGATGCCTACGATCCGAAGCGGAAACTTAAAGACATGGACGAAGCAGAGATTGACATGGCACTGCTCAGCACTAATATCCCCCCACCGTGTATGCTCGCACCCGAATTAGGGAACAAGGGAGCGCAAGCGATCAACGATGCTATCGCTGAACTTGTAGACACACATCCAGATCGGTTTGCAGGATTGGCATGCCTGCCGTGGCAGAACCCAGACGAAGCAATCACAGAGATGGATCGGGTGAAACAGATGGGGTTTCGTGGGATAATGCTCTATTCCCATATCGGTGGTGAACCCGTTGATGCACCACAGTTTGAACCTGTCTATGCGCATACCGAAACACTCCAGATGCCGATTGTGATGCATCCCACCGTTCCGACATGGGGCGATGCAATCAAAGACCACTGGATGATTGGTATGATGGGCTTACAGGTGGATAACAGTTTTGCGCTGTTGCGATTAATCTTGAGCGGGATTCTTGAACGCCACTCACACCTGCAAATTGTGATGCCACACGTTGGCGGTATTTTACCCTACATGAGCGGCAGGATTGACCACCAAACGGAAGTATTGGGCAGAGCCAGAGAAAACATCACACAACCACCGAGTGCATATCTGCAACGTATCTATCTGGACACTGTATCGCCATCAACACAAGCACTGCAGTATGCATACGAGTATTCCGGTGCGGCTCGCCTGCTCTTTGGGACAGACCACCCGTGGGTGGATATGCCACGGTTTGTCCGTTTGATTGAAGCGTTACCCATCCCTGAAGCAGATAAAGCACGAATTTTTGGTGAAAATGCCATAGCGTTGTTCGATTTAAATTGAGAACCTCACCAATGCCAGAAAGAGGGTTTACGATATGCCACACGAACTGACCGATGCCGAAAAATTTTTCTTTGAAAATAACGGCTATCTCGTCTTAGAAGATTTCCTCGCGCCTTCACATGTTGCAACACTCAGGAGTGCTCTCGCTGAAGTCATTGAGAACCGGCGTGAACTTGAGGAGAAAGGGTTACCCCAAACCGGTATGACACACATTCACGGCGAGAAAAGCACCCGTATCTTCTATATCCTGGGCGATCATCCAGCGTTCTTGGAACTTCTCGATTGGCAACCGATTCTGCCGTACGTCACAGGATTGCTCAATAAGATGCCGCACCATCATGCCTCGGATGCGATCATTGAACACGCTTCGGATTTAATGGAACGTTCGATGGGCTGGCACATCGATGGACACGATGAAGGCTATCGTAACCTACGTCCAATTCCGTTTTTGCAGCTCAAAATCGGCTACTATCTGACAGATATGACAGAAGGCGGACAGGGAAATCTGTGGCTCATACCGGGCAGCCACACGGCGATGTACGATCCGAACCACGAAGACCTGCGGTATCCTTATGAATATCCGGGTGCGCTTGAGGTCTGTGCGCCACCCGGGAGTGCGATTCTGTTCCATAACGCCGTCTGGCACTCCGCTGGTATCTTTACCAAATCGGACAGCTGCCGTGAAATGCTCTATTATGCTTATGAACACCCGTGGATGATCGCCTCACAAGAACATTGGGGGTATCCTAAAGATTTCTACAATAAGGAACTCTCATCCGAACAGCGGAAGTTTTTCCACGGATTTGTCTTCGATCCACCTGAACAGCGATGGGGATAGTACACAACGCAAGGAGGACGCAATTATGCGTTTAACCGAATCTCAAGTTTCCTTCTTTCACGACAACGGATATCTACTGCTTGAAGATGCGCTTGATGAAAACGATTTGGGTCCGGTGATAGCTGAATACGAGGGCATTATCGCAGAACGTGCCGAGAAATTGCACGCCGAAGGGAAAGTTAGCGATACATACGCCGATAAATCCTTTACGGAACGATTGCTCCATCTCTCAAAGGAAGCACAGGAGATAACGGCAAATCTGGATATCATGCAAGCGCGCGGCGAAGCCACGTTCAACTTCCTCAAGAACCCTAAAATCCTCGACATCGCGGAGTCATTCATCGGTTCCGAGATTATCTGTAATCCGATCCAACACATCCGCGCTGTCTTGCCGAAACAGCGTTCACAGCGAGGACCCACACCTTGGCATCAGGATGCAGGCGTGTGTTGGCCCGATACGGACCCGTACTTTATGCTAACTGTCTGGATTCCGATTGTGGATGCGACTTTGGAAAACGGATGTCTACAAGTGATGCCAGGGAGTCATAAGATGGGACTTTACAAACATGACTGGACCGAGAATGGATTGGAAGTACTGTCAGAAAATCAACCGACTGATCTCACGCCGAAGGTCCTGCCGATTCGGGCAGGTGGCGTTATTCTGTTCCACAATTACACGCTCCACAGTGCGAAACCGAATGAATCGGAGAGTGTCCGGTGGAGTTTCGATCTGCGTTACCACGACGTTTATCAACCGACGGGTCGCCCTTTCTATCCCGCATTTCTCATGCGGAGTCGTTTGCGACCTGAAGCCGGTAACACGCAATATGAAACGTGGTGTCAACGGTGGGAATTTGCGTTAGAGAATTCAAAGGGGGCACAAGCCTACCGGTGGCCCCGGTAACGACGAAAGGAGAAGATGTGCTTGAGATCTCAGATCTGCCTACAGTCAACGCGACGTTAAACACAATCAGCGGTATCCTGCTGACAATCGGGTATATCCTCATTCGGCAGCGGAAAATCACGGCACATAAAAACTGCATGCTCGCGGCTTTTGGTGTGTCTGTGCTTTTTCTCGTTTCTTATGTTATTTACCACTATCACGCTGGATCAAAGCCGTTCACGCAGCAGGGATGGATCCGACCTGTCTACTTTACTATCCTGATTTCACACATCCTTTTGGCGTTTGTCATTGTGCCGTTGGCGTTACGTACGCTTTACTTGGCGTGGCGCGAACGGTTTGATGCCCACCGTCGTATTGCGAAAATTACCTTTCCGATTTGGCTGTATGTCTCGGTAACAGGCGTGATTATCTATCTGATGCTGTATCAATTGTAGGACAGAAAAAACTGTGCCCCTTCAGACAATAAAATCCCTCTGGTACGGGGGATTTAGCGGGTTAAAACACTTAGAAAAATAAGTTTAATCCTGTGAATCAAAGGGACGGAATCCTCGCAACATCAAGCCTCGATCACTATTAGATTTCTTTGCTTCCTCAGCCGCGGCAGCGCGTTTCTCTGCCTCCGCCCGATTTGCTGTGGTTGTCCCACCGATGATTACAAAGTCATCTGTTCGGCGGTAGCGGTTGATGAAGATCGGACGCGGTTTGTCGGACATGTTCTGTTTGGAACCGTGTACGGTCTTGACGTTGAAGAAGATTGAATCACCGGCTTTGCCTTCGACTGGAAGCGCGCTTTCCCAGGGCCACTCATCTTCCGCCAGACCGAGGTGCGAGAACGTGTCAATATGCTTGAGTTGTCCAAGTTTGTGTGAACCCGGTACGACGTGTAACGCCCCATTCACCAAGTCGGTGTCTACAACATAACTCAGGATGCCGACGGGTCCTTGATAGCGGTGTTCAAAGTAGGCAGAATCTTGATGTAGGTGTTTCGGGTGTCCACCGACAGGTTCCTTATAGAGGCACTGACCGTTGCCAAAGATCTCCACATTCGGTCCCAAGATCGCCTCGACGATATTGGCTGTCGTTTCATCAAAAGCGGATTGGAAAAACGCCGCGCTCGTCTGATAACCTACCGACAGGACCATAATCTGTTTGTCGCGCTCGTAACCTTCTGGTGCTGGCAGGAAGAGCGTGCCGTTCGGCGTGCGCCACCCTTCAACGATCCGTTCTGCCTTGTCAAGCAATGATATAGATTCCGCTGCGGCCGCCTCAATATCCTGATGAAGTGCTTTGATATAGGGTCCCATCAGACCCCGAACGACGAGACATCCGTGTTCTTCAAAGATGTCTGCGGCTTTTTGAACGTCTAATGCGTCCATGGACATCTCAATATCTTCAACTGTTACTTTAGGTTCATGGTTCACGAAATACTCTCCTTATTTCATAACACGCCACTCGTTGGGAATGCTATTATCAGCATCTACTCTTTGTCACCCCATGATGGCTTTCGACCAGTCAGCTCCTCAAGATAACGCGCCGTTCGGTTTACCTCAGCCTTGAGTTTCCTATCCGATTTCTGCTTTGCCGAATCTTCTTCCGCGTATGTTACCCGATAAATTCCCTTTTGGGTCTGTAGCAGGATAAATTCACCCGGAACATTTCTATTTACATACTGGAGCATGTCATACAGCAGCCAGTAAACATCGGTGGAGGAATACCGAAGTTCGTTATGCACAGATTTTTCGCTTACGGGGTCCAGCGTCTGCTTCACAAGGTCAATAACTTCGGAAAGTGTATAATTTTTTTTCTCTGTTATATGAATATCGCTCATCTTTTATCATCCCACTACTTTAACGGTAGGCATTCGTACGGGCTGTGTATCAAAAGTTTGAACAGTGTCAGCGGCATTACGGACCTGGATAAGTTGCGATGCGATACTGACAGCAATTTCTGGCACGGTTTTCGAGTTAATATCCAGCCCGATGGGTGCATAAACCTGTTGGAGCCTCTCTTTGGAAATTCCCGCCTCCATTAGATCGTCGAATATCAGTTTAATTTTGCGACGACTCCCTATCAAGCCGATGTATCCGGCATCCGATTCAACAACACTGTGTAATGCCGATTCATCGTGCTGGTGCCCACGGGTGACAATCACCACATACGTCAGCGGTGTAATCGGATAGTTTTGAAGTTCCGTAGCGATATCGCCGATGATAATCTCGTCTGCTTCCGGCAACCGTTCAGTGGAAGCAAAGTCAGCGCGATCGTCAACAATAGCGATGTCAAAATCCAACCAACTACCGAGATGACAGAGCGCCTGTCCAACGTGCCCTGCCCCCGCGATGAGTAGCGTCGGGCGCGGTTGTAATGGCTCTAAAAAGACGGATGCTGTCTCGTTCTCGCTAAACAAGCCTGCGCGGTTCTTCTTCAGTATCTCAGAAGTCTGCTCCTCGACTGCCGCTTCCAAAGCAGGATCGCCCAATGTGCCGATGCGTTCACCTGTGGTAGCGAAGATCATCTTCATGCCGACATCAATGCCCTGCTTAGCACTGGACACAACCGTTGCAGAGACGATCGGCGTTTTCTCATTGTTCAGTGCTTGGAGCCGCTCAAACATTTCTGCTTCGGCGCGTGTTTTGGGCAGATCAATGAAGATTTTCATATTCCCGCCGCAGATGAGTCCATCGTCCCAGCCGTAATCGCTATCCAATTGAAACTCAAGGAGCCGTGGCACACCGTCCTGCATCAACCCTATTGCCTGCCGACGTGCTTCAGCCTCAACACAGCCACCACCGAGTGTGCCGATATTCCGCAAATCGGGGAGAATCAAGAGTTTCGAGCCGGGCTTTTGTGGCGTTGACCCCTTCGTTTCCACAACAGTACAGTAGGCACCGACTTGAGCGGATTCAATTAGTTCTGGGATTTTTTGGTATATTTCTCTCATGGTTTTATTTTACCGGTCAGCCATCGGCAGTCAGCAGTTAGCAAATCGTTGGGTTTCACTCCGTTCAACCCAACCTACAATGACTAAACATCGAAAATGTTACGGTGTTTGGTCTTCGGCACTCTGCACGACCAATTGTCTAAATTGCTGGCGTTGTTGTTCAGTCAACTCAAGCGGGACAATAGAAGCAACGCCATCGTATCCTACTTGCGCTGGAACGTTCAGATAAACCGACGTGTCACCCGCTGATATGTGGGTGCCAACACTCATCACCCGTCTTTTATCAAGGGCAATGGCTGAAACAACCTGCAAGATATGGCTCACCAATGTCCATTGGTCGCTGGTGGTATATGGGCAACGCTGCGCAACGGCTTCACAGAGGCTTTCGATGTCAGCTTCAGACATCAGTTGTGGAAGCGGTATACCGTTTACTCGGCAGTATTGCGGGAGAGGGTACGTCTCTTGGTCGCTCCCGATTGCCAGAGCCATCACATCCTGAACTGAGACCTCAACACGTTTTGCAATTTCAGCGGTTAGGTGCGCCGTAGCAGCCCCGTTTCCGAGACCAATAATTTGTCCGCCGCCAAGTGTCTGATGAATCCACGAAGCGATGTAATTGGTGGGTGACATTGCCACCAGAATCTTGGCATCTAATGCATGTTGCTGAATTCCAGTTACAAATCGTCGAGTAAGGGCAATACTTGTTGTCTTCGCGGCTTGAGGAGAACGGAAACCAGATTGCCCCATCGGAGGCATCAACACAATCACATCCGCGCCAGACAGGCTGTCTAACGAATCGGAAAAGGAAATCGCAGCATCACTGCCACTTAAAGCGTTTGCTTCCACAAGATCTCGGAAGTTTCCGGGTGCGCCCTCTTTTGGAGGAACGAACCTGTTTTTTTTCGATGTCGCATCCGACACAAATACGATTTCACGCACCGACTCTAATTGACTTAAGCCCCAGGCAGTCGAGACGGCTAACTGACTGTTGCCCAATAAAGCTATTTTCATTTTTTTTTTAAATTTTCCTTGCAGTTGTTCAGGTAGGGTTTGCAAAAACCTCCTTTTCAGAATCTAAGCCTCACGGTGTTCGGCTTTCGGCTCTTTGACCAGAGATTGTAAGCCCAAGCATCGCGCCGGGCTGGATACACGGAGAGGAACGATTCTTACACAACCTACCTCACCGAACCGCAAGGAACATTAAAATTACACCAAAAGGGTTTCAACGATTGCCTGAAACTGCTCCTCAATGTATTGACGGTGGTTGTCCATTTCTGAACCTGCTACCAGTTTAGTAGATAGCAAGTCATCGTAACGCTCAACGTACTCAAGCAAAGTATCGACCTCTTTTTCATAGCAGATCGCCGAAGCGAGGACCTTCTCTTTCAAGAAGAGCGGGAGTTCGGTTTCCGTAATCTGGGTTAATTCCCATCGCCAGACCTTTTCGGAGATGTAGGTGACAAACTGATCAAGCAGATCCCCTTTATAATCGTCCTCTTGAAGTGCTTTAACCTCTTGGATAAGCCCCAAGACGTGATTGAAGAGTTCATCTGGAAATTGCTGCCGTAATCCCATAAGCAACCTACCGGTTGTCGAGACCGGCAGCTGATTTTGTAGGAGGAACACCCGCAAATTTGGATAATCTTCAACACTCTTACTATCACCAAGCCACGTTTCACCTATTGGCGGCAAATCACTTACATCAAAGCTAAGTACTTGCTGCTTGCGGATCTCTTCAAGATTCGTCGCGCGCGGGTCAAGTCCAGCGTCCGCTAAGATGGCGATAACCTCCTCTTGGCGATAGGGTCTGAGGAAAATCATGAGTTCCTCAACTTTCTGTTGTTCCGCCTCAACTGCTTCAGCATTCGCTGTATCGCCATTCTGTGACTGCCTACGTTTCCGCTTTTTCCCTTTTTGGGGTGCTGCATTCGTGAGTCTATTCGCCCGCTTCACTAAGGTGCCGTGATAACCGAGCAATTCTTCGTGGAGTATTGCAAGCAGGGTATCGCCATGAATAGCAAGCATCGAAGCCGTGGTGATATTCGACAACTCATGTCCGGTCTTCGAGATAATCGCCCGATTTAGGTTGCGTTCTATCGACTTGCGGTCCTTTTCAGCTTGGATAATCAGTGTGCTTCCCAACATAAGGTTGATTAACCTCTTTGTCTGGTCTGGTACACTGAGATTAATATCACAAGTAGGTTGAACATTCGCAAGAAGTCGTTCGCGGAGTTTACCATCAAGCACTAATGTCCACAAAGTTGCGTAATGCTGTTCCTGATCCACCGTTGGGGGGATATTTTCCAACCACTGCTTTATAGTTGGTAAATACAACTTTACATGATCAAGTAGTTGTTCAAAAGCGTCATCAGGGATTTCAAAACCGGGAAAAGCGGTAGTGCCGCGTTGCTGTGCCTGCTGACCCCGTCGCTGCGTTTGCACGGTTTTGGCCGCTAAGAGGAGATCGACTAACGGTTGAATTACATTTTCAAAATCTTGCTTGTGCTGACTTGCGAAGTTCGCGAGTTCCAGCAATTCCAGCCAGATGGTTGTCAACCGCTCGACTTGGGTGGCATGTAAAGTCGAGCGAAGCGCAATACCAGCCATTTTTTCACGGACTGCCCCGCGCGTCCACTTCGGCAAGTAAATTTCGTCTAAGCGTTCGTTGTTCTCAAAAGTTGAGAGTTCAACCTGCTTGACAAGCGCGGTTTCAATGAAATCCTGTTCAAACACCAGATTATGAAACAACCCTGCTGCTCGATCAAGTACCTGATTCGCCAATTTGTAAGAGGATTGAATGAGGTGATTCAGCGTTAACTGCTGATTATCCTGTAGCTGCCAAAACTCTATCATGGGGTCAATATTCTGTGAAAGTGCATCAGTTTTCGGCACTGCGACTTCCTCATCAAAATGTTCAGTGAGATATTCGGCATAGAATTTGACAAAAGCGATCATCGTATTCTGCAGTTCACGGATCACCAGATCATCCCACACCTTATTATGGACGCGCTGTCCAGGTCCAAGCACAAGTGCTTTCAAACGGGTTTCGACACGCTGTTGAAACTGCGCCATGAGTTGGTAGGCGTGCTGATTGGCTTTCACCGTGTACGCTTCGATTTTCTTTGAACTCTCGCTAATCGCGGTCTCAATTTCCTCAGCGGGTGCGTCGAACGCGATAGGCATGAACTGAAGCGTCTCCGGTTCAAGAGGATCGTAAACCGCCGCTGTAGCAAGCACCTGAACGGGATCAAGGTCTTTAACTGCCTCCGGTGTCTCCCCATCTTCATCAGCCAAAACATCAGACAACCGAGTATGAAGCGTTAAACTGTATCCCAAATCAATTAGGTCAGGGTACTGCTTAATATGGGTTCTAAGAACTACAAGGAGTAAATTATAGTTCTCGGTTAGTATTTGATCAAAAAGAACGTCTTCATTGAGATGGACGCGATGAATGTGGGTTTGCTCTGGGATGATAACATTAGCAACGGATATTCCGTCAGTCTCAACGTCATCAACCTTTGTGAGCACATAACCACCAGTTTTGATGGTGCTCGGTATTGTTAGCCGTGCTTTCAAAACTTCTTGAGTGAGTTCGGAAAGTGTCAGGGTTTTCCCGAGGTTTTGAATGGCGATTTCGGAAACAACACCATCGGCAAAATCTGTAATCTGGCGTGCATTCCGTTCCAATTCTTGTATGCTTCTATGGACCCTGTCATAGTCGTTGCTGGTCTCGGCAGTGACTTTTGCTTCGTCGATCCAAGAAACCCATGCCCCCGGACGGGGTCGCATCTTTACTGTAAGTTCGCCATCTTCTGAGTCGAAACCGGGTAGAATGTCGCCTTCTGAACTCTGCTTCGGTGTCCAAACAATCAGATGTTTATCTGATTTCACACCGAGTCCTAAGCCAAAGGTATCTCCCCAACTCATCCGTCCCTCAATACTGGATTTGATTTTATCAGTCAACGCGAAAAGCGTTTCTGAACGAAAATTAAGCGATAATCCTTGCATTGGGTCGATTCGATTGTGTGCCTTTCAAGTAATTTTAGGCAAATAAATTTGTGAATGATCGGTGAAAACATAGCGGTTTTATTTTAACGTTTAACGAAAACCGCTATGCCCGGTCGGTGAAATAAATTCGTAGGTTGACAGCGTATGAAACAGAAAATGTGCCCCATTTTCGTATAGGACACCCCTTAAAGCTGTGGTGGTTATGAAAGTTCGATGATATAGATATAACCCCAACTTTAGCTGGAGGTACCCTCTATAGTTTCGTGTGCTCTGCTTATATCAACCGAAATTATAACTAAAAAATTTATATTTCTGCTCCTGCGTTATCGGTTAAGTTGATGTGCCAACGGCACATCAGATTTCACGAAGCCTCGAGAACTTCGAGTCCCCATGCCTCCCAACCTTGGTACTGTTTTCGCGCGAACAATTCGATTTTACATTGGTCTGGAAACATTTTCTCAATTCGTTCACGCACTGCATCCGGTTTTTCAGAATGGCGTGTCCTTTTAACCTGAACGAGTTGCCTCATATTTCTGGCACCTCGCGGTTGCGGGATTCTGCCACGTTTAAAAACGAGACATAATTCACACTGGCTTACCGTATAGAAACCAGGATTTGGACGTTGCTTATCCCAGACGAAGGCAACCGTTGCCCACCGAAACCCCCATGCCTTGCCAAGCTGAATCGCCTGATCGAGATGTGGAGAGGAACTCCACATAAAAAGCAGGCAATTCTCTTTGCTGATCGAAGCAACATCCCACGTTTTCATCTCCGATACGGGTACAGTCGGATAATGTCGAATTGCGCCGCCACTGTCTTTGCCGCCACCCCCCGTGTGTTGGAGCTGCCCCTTATAGTCCCACGGCGGATCCGCGTATATAATATCATACTTCTTATTCGGGAAGGGAGCATAAGGTGCCATCAATTTCGTTGACCGGTCCACTTACTTCGCTTCGACACTAAGTCCGTCTTGCGGGATGTCGTTGTTAGCAACAAGCATATCCCGATCAAATATGAAGTCACTACGGGAGCTTCCCAGGCTTTCTCCCTCTTGTTGACGTTCACGAAAGTATTGCGGGAGCGTTAAGCCTGTCATCCGGATGGCATCTTCAGGGCAAGCCTCTACACAATACCCACAAAAGATACAACGCAGCATGTTGATTTCAAAAACATCAGGGTACTTTTCGCGCTGATAACCTTCCTTGGTTTGCCAACCTTCCGGTGCCGGTGCCGCCTGAATCGTGATACAATCAGCAGGGCAAGCAGTTGCGCATAAGAAACATGCTACGCATTTGATCTCATCTTTTTCTGTTGTCGTCAGTTTGTGAATGCCACGATACCGATCGTTCCGTTCATCCACACTTCTCGGATCTTCGGGGTACTGATACGTCAATTTCTTTTTCGGGATATGCCTCAATGTGGTAAGCATCCCCTTAATCAACGCGGGGATATAGAGTCTATCCCAAAAAGACATTTCTTCGTTAACTTTCATTTTTTAATTATTGCCTCCTTGGCTAAAGAAACGCCCAAGCAAAAACCCATCCATTTCGTTTCGGGCAGGTTTCCAGTGAATTTGAACGGTCTCCGCAACTTGCACGTCTATGTTCTTTACATGAGCAGTGTGTCATCAGTGGTCGCAGCATAGTGAAAGAAGCGTCCAAATAATAGTTATGAGTTGAGGTTCGCTACCGTGTAATTCGGTGCTTCCTCGGTAATATCAATATCGTGGGGATGACTTTCGCGGTAACCGCTGCTTGACATCCGTACAAATTGCGTATCCCGCCGTAACACCTCAATATCAGAAGCCCCGCAATAGCCCATCGCGGAACGAATCCCACCGACTAATTGATAGACAAAATTGCTGAGTTTGCCCTTGTGCGGAACCCGTCCTTCAATTCCACGCGGCACAAGTTTAGACACATCTTCGCCCGCTTCGTCTGAGAGTTGAGCGCTTCGCTTCCGTAACGCTCCCAACGAACCCATTCCGCGGTGAATTTTATATGTTCTTCCTTGATAGATGACGGTGTCTCCAGGGCTTTCATCAGTTCCAGCGAGCAAACTGCCAATCATTACAGAACTCGCACCAGCCCCAATGGCTTTCGCTATGTCTCCAGAATAGCGGATACCACCATCGGCGATAATTGGTACGCCTGCTTTATCCGCCTCCTGTGCACAATCGTAAATTGCTGTGATCTGTGGAATACTAACTCCGGCTACGATACGGGTTGTGCAAATGGAGCCCGGGCCAACACCGACCTTCACTGCGTCTGCCCCCGCATCAATGAGTCCTCGTGTTCCTTCAGGTGTAACAACATTTCCAGCAACAAGTTCAACATCTGGGAAATGTGACTTGATGTACTCTGTCGATCGGATTACGTTTTTGGAATGACCATGCGCCGTATCTAACACAAGCACATCTACACCAGCCTCCACTAAGCGGTCAACATTTTCCAAAGGGGTTGATGGCAGCACAGCGGCACCAACACGCAAACGCCCAGCACTGTCCTTACACGCTTGTGGAAACATCTGCACTTTGTCAATATCCTTGATAGTAATCAACCCACAGAGTCGAAAATTTTCATCTACAATCGGTAGCTTTTCTTTCCGAGATTTGTGGAGAATCTCTTTCGCTCTATCAAGTGTAATTCCGGGAGCGGCAGTAATCAACTTTTTACCGGGTGTCATTCGGGCAGTTACGGGGAGCTCGAGATTGTTTTCATACTTGAGATCACGATTGGTAATAAGACCGACGAGGTAACCGTCTCCTGTCACAATCGGGACCCCGCCGATCCGGTAACGCGCTGTCACTTCCAGTGCATCACGAATCGTTTTATCCTCCGTTAGCGTAATCGGTGCAGTAATCATACCACTTTCAGAGCGTTTGACCCGATCCACTTCAGATACCTGTTCGTCAATAGTGCAGTTGTAGTGAATTATTCCGATGCCTCCCTCGCGTGCGATCGCAATAGCAAGCGTAGATTCGGTGACAGTATCCATAGGAGCACTGCAGATAGGGATGTTCAGCCGCAGATTACGTGTCAGCTGCGTACTCGTATCCACTTGGTCCGGCAGCACATCCGATTCAGCCGGAATCAGCAAAACATCGTCAAAAGTTAACCCTTCTTTTGCGAATTTCGGTGGGAAGACATCGGAAATTTTGGTCTCCATCGGAATCATCTCCTTTATTGCGAGTTAGGGTGGACAGGATAGTTGATTTAACAGGAGTTCTTCAAACTTCTCTTGATTCATTTTCTGCCTCTGTTCTGCTCCGTGTGTTTTGCCTACCCTTCGGAGTTTATGCTAAAAACCGATGATGCGCAACCCCTATTTCGTTTAATTATACAGGAAAACGAAAATTATAGCAACCAATTTTTTCTCTTAAAAATCGGTATCTGTGATATAATGCTTTCAACGTTAAACTTGCAATTGTTGGCCGGGGTGTTGCTGCAGATGTTAGAATACCTCATAGGATAAAAGGAGTGTAAAATGGATAACTTAAACGTTGGAATCGTCGGGCTTGGCTGGGTAGCCGGTGCTCATATTGAAGCCTTCAAAGCGGTTACAGGTTCAGATGTCACCGCTATCTGCTCACGCCGAGAACACGATGAATCCGTATTGGCAGAGACTTATGGGACACCTCTCAAGGCATATACCGATTTTGATAAGATGCTTGCCGATCCGGATGTACATATCATTGATATTTGTACGCCACACCCTTTTCACGCTGAACAAGCCATCGCCGCTGCAGAAGCGGGAAAACATCTCATCATAGAAAAACCGATCTGTCTTACATACCAAGAGGCGAAAGCTATCCGTGATGCTGTTAAAAGTACAGGGGTCAACGTTTGTGTCTGCTTTGAGTGCCGGTATAGCGCGCACTTCACGATGATCCGCTCCGTCATTGACAATGGATTGCTCGGTGAACTCCACTACGCTGAAGTTGACTACTACCACGGTATTGGTCCCTGGTATGGACAATACGAATGGAACATCAAAAAGGACTTCGGGGGTAGTACCCTACTTACTGCTGGCTGTCATGCGCTCGATGCACTCCTCTTCTTTATGGATGGAAACGTCGAAGAGGTAACGGGCTATCACACACAATCCACAGGTGCCGATTTCGAGCCTTATGAGTATAAAACAACGAGCGTAAGCCTCCTTAAGTTTGAAGGCGGCGGAAAGATTGGGAAAGTCACCTCCTGTGTCGATTGTTTACAGCCCTACTATTTCCACATCCATCTCGTTGGAAGCGAGGGGAGTCTGCTTGATAACCGTATCTATTCCGCGAAACTTAAAGGCATGGACAAAAGCAGATGGAGCACACTTGAGACCTCGCTCATCGACTCTGGTGATGTCAGCGACCATCCATACGAACCACAATTCCAAGCGTTTGTAGATAGCGTCAGGCAAAACGAACCGATGCCACTGACCGATTTTGACACGGCGTTTGAAACGCATCGCGTTGTTTTTGCTGCCGATATGTCGGCAGAGGCAGGTGGCAGGACCGTTAAACTGTCCGAACTGGCTTAAATCACCACCGCATTGCTGCCTCGCGATAGAGTTGAATCTGCTCCATATTGCGAGGCACAGCTATCTGGATAGACTTGCGCTTCCGATTTACATCCGCGATCACAATCGGTGCGCGAAGCATATTCGTCATTGTAACAATGCCGGAGTGATAAAAAACCCACATACGTTGTTCTGTGTAAGGATTGAGAACGTATTCGGAAGTATGCTCAGATGGGTGCGCGCCGACATCAACAAAGAGATCATGCTTTGGATACTCAAGTTCAACGCTCGTATCGTGTCCTTGTAAAAGCAACTGCTCAGGGGGTGGTTTGGGTGAATACCCACTCAGTTTGCATTTTCGGATGCGAATAGGTGCGCTTGATTTGTTAATCAGGTGCAACGACACAACGATAGCGAGGCGGTGGTTATCATCGCGGTTGATAAACCACGTATCCTCGGGAATAACCTCCACGGTCAGCCCCGGAATCTGCTTTTTTCTGTTATAGACGATCGCTAATGCGACAAAACTAACCAAGCCAAATATCACCCAATTTCCGGTCGGAGTGGCTAAGAATTGAAGGATTTGTTTTAATGCTTGTTGTAGCACGCAAACTCCTTGGCGAGAGTTTCTTCTGAAATCACGCCGTGCCGTCGGATGATAGGCGGTGAGACAGAAATATCATAAACTGTTGAAGGGACAGGTCCCGGCGTTTTACCGCCATCAACGATCACATCAATTCGTGATGCGAGCTCTTCGCCAATCTCTTGGATAGAGGTGGCTGGCGGTTCTCCAGAGACATTCGCACTTGTTATCGCCATCGGGCCCCCAAAGGCTCGGAGGATTTGCAAAAGCAGCGGATTATCGGGAATCCGTACCCCGACAGTGTTCCCCCCAGCTGTCAACACCGGCAATAAGTCTTTGCTTTCAACGACGATCGTCAGACCGCCGGGCCAAAATCGATCTGTGAGATGGAAGAAAAATCCGGGTAAGTTCTGAGCGACGCTATGGATATCTTCAACCGAACTGAGGATAAGCGGAATCGGTTTCCCGTCCGGTCGTCCCTTGAATGTGTAGAGTTTTTGCACGGCACTCGCATTAAAGGGGTCGGCACCTAACCCGTAGACTGTGTCAGTAGGAATAGCGACAATACCACCTGATTTCAAGGACTCTACTGCTTCAAAACAGACACCACATTCCATTTTTTAATTTCCTTGCGGTTCGGTGAGGTGATTTGAATAAACAACGATCCTCTCCGTAGATCCGCCCTCCACTACGTTACGGGCTATAGTCTCTATCGAAAGCAGATGAGAAACCTGCACAGGACTTCCACTTCAGAACACTCCCGACTTTCCAGATAGGTTTCGGGTTAATTTGCAGCTACGTTGGCACAGCGCGTGCGATTTATTTCCTTTGCGTAATAGATCCGTTCGCAGCGGCATTCAGAGAAAGCCCATCTCGAAGTCCCTGCTGATATTTTTGGTAAGCAATCCCCGCGATCATCGCGCCGTTATCCGTACACAAATTCATCGGTGGGTAGTAGACTTCAGCACCGATCTCTGTAGCGGCAGCTTTCAGTGAAGCTCGAAGTTCGCTATTTGCAGCAACTCCACCAGTTAGTGTTATTGCCTTAGCACCGGTAGCTTTGGCTGCATGGAGTGATTTGTAAACAAGCACATCAACAACAGCAGCTTGAAAACTCGCGGCAATGTCTTCAACAGTTACCATATCAGGATTTGTGTCCTCGGCCTTCCCGTTTTGACCTTCCACAAGTATACCTGCGCGCCGTGCTTTCTCTACAAAATAACGTACTGACGTTTTGATGCCGCTAAAACTGAATTGATAGTCCCCGCTGTTTCGCATCGGTCTGGGAAATTTTATCGCCGATGGGTTGCCTTTTTGTGCAAGATCGTCAATGACTTTACCGCCGGGGAAACCGAGTCCGAGATATTTCGCGACCTTATCATAGACCTCACCGGCGGCATCGTCTTGTGTACCACCCAATACCTTGTATTGCCACCCTTCGTGAACTTCAACGAGTTGTGTGTGTCCTCCAGAAACCGTGAGGCAGATATGCGGAAATGTTAGGGTATCATGCACCATATAGTTAGCGTAGATATGCCCTTCAATATGGTTGATACCGAGCAACGGAAGATTGTGGCAATAGGCAAGGCTTTTCGCCGCCGCAACCCCGACGAGCAAGGCACCGATTAATCCGGGACGATTCGTTACCGCTATCGCTTCCAAATCTTTAAATGGGACCTCCGCTTCTGCCAACGCCCTACTCACGATATAGTTGATCGCTTCAATATGTTTACGGGATGCGAGTTCCGGTACAACGCCACCGTATTCTTGGTGCGCTTCAACCTGTGAAGCAACAACATTAGAAAGCACTTCTCTGCCATCAGCAACAACTGCAGCAGCGGTTTCATCACATGAGGTGTCAATGCCAAGTATCTTCATGTTTCTATGGTAAATCTCATCACTCTTTGTTTAACTGCAAACGGGCGGAAATAGGTAAATGAAATAACTCTTCGCGCAATAAGCGCGTGGAGAAAAACAAAACTTCAAGGTTTTCGATGTCACCCGTGTCTGGGTTGAAGCGTGCGATAATTTCATCAGCAAGCTCTTCACTCTCTTGCTCTGCGTATGGCGCACAAGTATTTACGTACAAAATATCGGCATCTCTGTCATACTGGAAGGTCAGGTTCGTTCCCATTCAACATTTCCTCCTTTCGCGAGTCTTCTAGCCATGTAAGCAGTGACAACCCAATGACGTTCTGTTGGAACTAAATCACTGATTACAACAACTACAACGTATTTACCACCACGTAACCACTCAAACCAGCGGCTAAATAATCGAGCGTTTCCAATGCGAGAACTTCGACGAACTTCATCTGGAAGCACTAATGTATCATGAATGCATTCCCGATAACTTGGTAGAAGATCTGGATGGCGTAAAGTAATATGATGTTCCCGTTCATCTGTCAATTCAACATCACTATTCAGGTAAGGACACGGAAAAAATGCCATAGTTCGTTTACAACAGATGATTTGGTTTAGCCTCTCATCAGGCTTCAAAAGTTAAGTGTTTTTAGGTACTCTCCCACGGTTCGCGCGTCGTGTTTTTCTTCGCTGTGCTTGCTTTTCTTGCCATTGACCGTAAGGATTGTTCCTTTCTGCACGATCGTAAACATGGTTCTCATCTTCTCCAAAAAATCGCCATCCCTCCATTGATTGTTCCACTCCATTTATTTTTTGTAATTCTGCCTTTGTTGTGAAATAAGTTATTGACTTGCCTTAGCGAATTGTTTTCCCGGCAATTGTTGAACGACTCCCTTAAGCTCCAGCATCAAAAGGACACTTGAAACCTGACTAATCGGTAGTTGCGTCGTCCGAACGATGGTATCAATATGTGAGGATGGCACTTCGATAGCATCAAAAATAGTCTTTTCATCTGGGGTTAAATCCGGTGGAGGAGGCGTAGGAACAGGTTGCTGCGCTTCAACGGAAGGTTGCGGAGATACAGGTTCAGCAGTACTCTTCTCAACAGATGCCCCTTGCGTAGGTTCTGTCTCCATATCCGGCACAGGTGATGCCTCGGACTGTACCTGACTTAATACATACGGCGGGAGTTCATTGAGTAGATCGTCCACGGTGTTGATAAGCTTCGCGCCGTTATTAATCAATCTGTGCGTGCCGGTTGAGAGTTCTGAAAAGATTTCTCCGGGTACAGCGAAGACTTCTCTGCCTTGTTCACCTGCGAGGCGTGCGGTAATCAATGCTCCACTACGGTTTGATGCTTCTACAACAACAGTTCCGAGGGTCAGACCGCTAATGATGCGGTTACGACGTGGAAAATTTCTCGGTTTCGGTTTGGCATCCATTGGGAATTCAGAAATCAACGCACCGGATTCTGTAATTTTCTCAGCAAGGTCCTTGTTTGTTGCAGGATAGATAAGACTTAATCCGTTTCCCATCACCGCGATTGTTCTACCACCCGCTTCAAATGCGCCGCGATGCGCTGAGGTATCAATACCTTTGGCAAATCCGCTAACGATTGTTAAGCCGCGCTGCGCGAGCTGGTAACTCAAGCGGTAACTCACCTTTCGCCCATAGTCCTTTGCATTTCGGGAACCGACGAAGGAAATACTAAGTGCGTCTTCTGGCACCAGTTCCCCTTTGACATACAACACAAGTGGTGGGGTATCAATCTGCTTCAAGTGGGATGGATATGCAGCATCATAGAGCGTTATAACCTGACAACCGTATTTGTGTATTAACTCAAGTTCACGTTCTATAGGATACAAAACGGGTTTGTGAGTTAAGAGATCACAGACCGTCGGCGAAAGTTGATTGTTCTTTTTCAGTTCGTCCGGTGTCGCCTGAAGTGCCCTTTCCGCGCTCCCAAAAACGTCGCGCAAGATTTGAACGGTTTTTAGTCCGACACCTGGAATTAGATTTAAATGAATTAGACTAATCGTCTCGTTAGACAGCATTTTTAATAGTTGTCAGTTATCAGTTGTCAGTTTTCGGAGTCGTCAGTTGTCAGTCGTCAGCCATCAGTTACAAGAATCTTCTTAACTGATAACTGATAACTGATAACTGATAACCATTCCTCCAATGACTGACAGCGACTCTGCTACTGTTCCACTGTTCCAGCTTCCATCGGATCTGGTGGGAGTGCGTAATAGAGTTCAATCTCTTGAATCTTCTTATATTCCTGTGCGCTGGGTGCTCCAGTTTCACCACGGGTTGAGCGTTTCTGCCCGCCGACCCGCCGCGAATCCCAACGGCGCGGAACCTTGAGGCGAAACTTAGTTGTCACAATCGGCTTATTCAAAGTAAACGTGTAAATTGGACGCATATTGTCGCGTACCTGTTTGACCGTGACCCATTCACCATCTTCATTCGCGTACTGAACCGCAAAGAATTCTAATTGACCAGGTTCGGCTTTCACCACGACTTGTTGAATCGTCTGAGGCTGCCGCCATCTGAGAACAGCCTCGGTATAGTTATCTGATTCCCGTTGTGATGCCTCATCCTTCTCATCTTCGAGAATAGGACCGGTTTCTCCTCGGGTGTGGATATTGTCGTCATGGAACTTGGTATCCTCGCTTGTAGCGTCAAGCGCGATGTTTTTGCTCCGGTTAATCGCAGGATTTGACGCGAGAATACAGCCAGACATTCCAACCACCACACAGAGGATTATTGCGAATAATCCAAAACGCATATATTGCCTCCTTGTTGCTTAGAACGGTGCTGATGCCGTCCACTAAAGTATAATATAAAGTTAAAGTGATGTTGTGAACCAGCCACCTTGTTGGTGTTTTTCTCCATGTTACTCCAATTGGAGTAAATCATCAAGTTCTTTTTCACGCTTATCGGTAGCCTGTTCCTCTTCCACCTGATCAGCGGTCTTATAGCCGTAAAGTTCAATTTCCCGGATTTTAGCAGCTGCGCGGCGATTCGCATCCCATCCACGGAATCCACCTGATCTTGCGCGTCGCTGCCGATTCAGAAGCGCGTCATCTTTGGTGCCCAAAACACGCAACCGAATTCGATCTGTCGGGAACGGAATCAATAGCGAAACCTTAATCGGATGCTCTTTGACACTCTTCACATCTTTAATGAGCTGCCAGTCTGCATCAACTGCGATGCTGCCCTTATCGGCGTAAACATCAAACTGCGACAAATTATCCGAGTGAATTACAATGCGACGGATAACCTTTTTTTCTGGCAACGTAATTATAACTTGCGATGCAGCATTGCCACCCATAACCCCTTCCATACCGGAGGGGAAAGTCGTTTCACCCATAGTGTTTAACTTACCATCAATTGCTTGTGGAACTGTTGACTGTACACCTTCCATAAGGGCATAATTTTCGCTCCATTCCTGTTCTGAAAAGAGTGCGCTGCATCCTGTTAGAAGAACGGAAACCAAGCAGAACAGTGCAAAGAGGACAGTGAATCGATAAATCATCTTTTTACTCCTTTGATACCGCACTCAGGCAGAAGCCTTCGTGCGCCAAACCTTCTGTTCACTCATATTACGATACAATTTTCCAAGTGGCACCTTCACGGGTGTCCTGAATTTCAATGTTGAGTTCTTTAAGCCTGTCTCGAATTTTGTCGGACGTGTCCCAATCTTTACGGCTTCGAGCATCCTGCCTTATTTCCAAAAGGAGATCGACGAGTTGGTCGTGTTGCTCCACATTACTACTATCTTGGGCATCCAAGTTGTAAATCCCAAGCACCTCACAGGTTTCAGTCAATGCCTGATACGCTTGCGCGAGGGCGGGGGCATATGCTTTATTGGAAGCACTGAGCGATCTGTTGACTTCACCGACGAGGGTGAAAATAGCACCGAGTGCCTGTGCTGTGTTGAAGTCTGTATCCATCGCAGCGGTAAACTGCGATTTCATCACCTGGACCGCGTCCTGAAGGGATGAGGTTTCTATTCCGTTCTCTTCAAATTGCCCTTCGTACTTTTTTAGAGCGTCCAAACAATTGTTCAAACGCCTAAGTGCCCCTTCCGATTTCGTCAAACTCTCCGGATTGTAATCAAGCGGGTGTCGGTAGTGTGCCGAAACCAAGAAATGACGAATCACTTCGGTGGGATAATTGTCGAGAGCGTCTCGGAGGAGAATAAAGTTCTGCTCTGATTTGCCCATCCGTGTGCCATCAATTTTTAGAAAAGCGACATGTACCCAGTAACGAGCGAAAGTGCATCCGGTGGCTAATTCACTCTGTGCGATCTCATTTTCATGGTGTGGGAACAGCAAGTCTTCCCCACCTGCGTGAATATCAATCGTTTCACCGAGATGCTTCATCGCCATAGCGGAACATTCTATATGCCATCCGGGTCTGCCTCTCCCCCATGGACTCTCCCAAGCAGGTTCACCCGGCTTAGCGGCTTTCCACATATCAAAATCACGCGGATCCTCCTTCCGCTCATCAACTTCAACGCGTGCCCCCGCCAGTAAATCTTCCGGTTTTCGATTGGAAAGTTTCCCGTACTCAGCAAACTGATTCACGCGGTAATAAACACTTCCATCAATGACATAAGCCGCCCCCTTGTCAAGCAGCGTCTGAATTAGACTTATCATCTCAGGGATGTGTTCAGTCGCTTTCGGGTGTACATCTGCGGGGTGGATACCGAGACGTTGCGAGTCTTCAAAGAACGCTTCGCCGTTCTCATGTGCAAGCTGCTTTGCGCTGACCCCTACCTCTGCTGCACGATTAATAATCTTATCATCAATATCCGTCAAATTTTGGACCAGTTTGACGTTGTATCCTCTATATGCCAGATAGCGTCGAATAATATCTGTCACTAAAGCGGTGCGTGCGTTGCCCATGTGAATGTAATCGTAAACAGTCGGACCGCAACTGTAAATCGACACTTGTTCGGGGTTTAGGGGGACAAAATCTTCCACCTGTCGGCTCATTGAGTTATAGATTTTTATTCCCATTTTTCTATATGTCAGACTCCTGTTGACACTGTTCACAAAAGATATTATAGCCTGGAAAGGCAGGCGATAGCGTGAGCGACAATCGCGTTTCCTTCGCCAACAACGCCTAATTCTTCGGCTGTGGTCGCCTTAACGTTTATCTGCGCTATGTCAATATTAAGCGTTTCTGCAAGTTTCGCGCGCATCTCCGAAATGTAGGGAGCCAATTTCGGGGACTGTACGATAACTGTACTATCTACATTTTCAATCTGGTAGCCACACTGTCCTATCTTCGTAGCAGCATCAGCCAAAAAAATAAGACTGTCCATCCCTTCATAACGATCATCTGTATCAGGAAAATGTGTTCCAATATCACCGAGTGCGGCTGCGCCTAAAATTGCATCCACAATTGCGTGTGTTAGAACATCCGCGTCTGAATGTCCCAACAATCCCAAATGATATGTGATCTCAACGCCGCCCAAAATCAATCTCCGATCAGGGACTAATCGATGAACGTCGTACCCAATACCTATTCGCATCTTTTCTCGCACATTTCCATCACAGTAGACTCATGCAGAAGGCGGAAGCAAAAACTACCTACCAAAGTGTGGCATCCGAGAGTAATACTTCAGCAATCTGTAAATCAACGGGCGTAGTTATCTTCACATTCGCGTAGCTTCCCTTGACCAATTTGACAGGAAAGCCGAGTTGTTCGACAAGAGAGGCATCATCGGTTGCCGCGAGCTGCCGCGCTTGCGCTGCTTGATGTGCCTCCTCCAAAAGAGATTTCCGAAAGACCTGGGGTGTTTGCACCGCCCAAAGCTGCTCACGTGCCGGTGTTTCAACAATGACCCCGTCCGTGTTAGCGATCTTGATTGTGTCCTTGACTGGAACAGCAGCAACAGCAGCACCACATTCATCTGCCGCTGCGAGACATGCGAAAATGACTTCATCTGTCACAAAAGGACGCACGCCATCATGGACAATCACAAAATCGACATCCGCTGACAAGGCGCGTATACCATTGTAGACAGACATCTGTCGGGTCTCCCCTCCGTCAACAAGTTTCTGCACCTTCGTAAAAGCGTAGGGCTGCAACACGGTGGCGTGACACTCACTAAAATCGGCTTGGTCAACAATGACGAAAATTGCATCTACAGCACTATTTTCCTCAAACCGCTGAATCGTATGCGCCAAAATCGGTTTTTGTGCCAGTTGTAAGTAAGGCTTTTTAACGGAATGCGCCATCCGGCTCCCCTTACCAGCTGCGGGAATAAGGGTGCATACCTTGCTGTTCATCAATGTCCATTTCATGTTCTTTGATTCGCGTGAAAATCATTTGCCCCGCACTCGTCCGTAGCATCTGCGTAACCTCAACGTTAAGTGTACTCCCAATGTACGGCTTTCCGTCTTCAACGATGACCATTGTCCCATCGTCAAGGTAACCAACCCCTTGATTCGGTTCTTTCCCCTCTTTAAGGAGAAGGACTTGGATCGCCTCACCGGCAATGACGACAGGACGGACGGCATTTGATAACTCGTTGATATTGAGAACCTTTACACTCTGCAATTCGGCGACTTTGTTGAGATTTAAATCGTTTGTGATGATTGTCGCACCTCGCTGCTGAGCGAGATGAACTAACTTCGCATCGACTTCTGGCAGATGAGGTACCTCTTCCTCCGAGATTTCAACCTCAATTGCAGGATTGGTCTGAAGTGCGCGGAGGATATCAAAACCACGCCGTCCCTTATTTCTACGAAGTGGTTCCGTTGAATCAGCAATATGTTGTAACTCATTGAGAACAAATCGCGGAATGACAAGTGTGCCTTCAATAAATTTCGTCTGACAGATTTCGAGAATTCTGCCATCAATGATAACACTTGTGTCTAAAATTTTGAAGTTACTTGCGATTTGAGATGCGCGTGATTCGCCAGATCGAGCAGGAACCTTTGACTGCAGAAATTGGGTTAGATCCAACGTTGTAGGGAAATGATATCCACTCATTATACCCACGTAACCGAGGCTGAGAACAACCGCTATCTTTAGATGACCATTAAATTGTGGAAGAAAAGATAGCACAGCAAAAGAAACTAATAAACCTATAAAGAGTCCCATTAGTGCCGTGATAATGCTACGTAGACTGGGTATATGTAGGCAAAATTCTGCCCCAACAAGGAAAAGTGCCGCAATAAGTCCAGCAATTACAGCGAACAACTCACCGTAGATGAGATAGCAACTGCCGACACTTGCAATTATAAAAAAAACACGAATGCCCCAAATTTTCATTTTTTGTACTCCAAGCGTAACTTGAAAAGCGTAACTTGAAAAACAGTGCTGCCACTTCACAGCTGCTGTTTTTATCCATACTTACAAAATATTTTTGGTTGTAAGCATCTGCGTTTAGATTTTCGGTGCTCCGCGTAAGTGCGCTAATTCAACAACGTTCACGCTTAGACCTCACAATTACCAAAAAATCATGAATAATATTATAATAAAGCACTCAAACTGTCATATACGTCACTAACACCCACAAGTTCAATATCTTCATCAATTTCTAAGCCTTTACGGTTATATTCGGGAAAGATCACGCGTCTGAATCCCAATTTTGCGGCTTCCCGAATTCGTCTCTCAACATGTGTTACGGGCCGAATCTCACCCCCAAGTCCAACCTCTCCAATCACAGCAGTGTGCCTGTCCACCGGAATATCCCGATGGCTTGAGCATATCGCCATAAGGACACCGAGATCAATGCCGGGTTCATCAATGCGTAACCCACCCGTAATGTTAACAAAGACATCAGCATCGCCTACATCAATCCCGACGCGTTTATTGAGTACAGCAATGAGTAGAGCAATCCGATGCCGATCCACGCCAGTTGCCGTATTACGAGGATTTCCGTGATGGGTAGGCACAACGAGTGCCTGGACCTCCATGAGCAATGGTCGGGTGCCCTCCATGCTTGAAACGACGACAGAACCTGAAACTTCTTCGTCTCTGTTGCTTAGAAAAAGCTCCGATGGATTCATCACATCTGCGAGACCTGTGCTCTGCATCTCAAAGATACCGAGTTCGTTCGTCGAACCGAATCGATTCTTAATGGCTCGGAGGATACGATAGATGTGATGCTGCTCGCCCTCAAAATAGAGGACGGTATCCACCATGTGTTCCAAGACCCGAGGACCAGCGAGTGCGCCTTCTTTTGTTACATGTCCAACGAGAAATACTGGGATATTCCGATTTTTTGCACAAATCAAGAGATGGCCAGCACACTCACGAATCTGCGTAACGCTTCCGGGGGCAGACGGAATATTCGATAAATAAACCGTCTGAATAGAATCTACGATGACGACCTTCGGTTCCCGCTCTTCAATATATTTTTGAATCTGCTCCAAATTGTTTTCACACAGGACATAGAGCGTATCAGAGACGACACCGAGCCGATTTGCTCGGAGTTTCGTCTGGCTAACAGATTCCTCACCAGAAACGTAAAGTACATCTCCATAGTTCTGGCTCAAAGCGTTACCAGCTTGAAGCAACAATGTAGACTTGCCTATTCCTGGATCACCACCGATGAGAACCACAGAGCCCGGCACGATTCCGCCGCCGAGTACCCTGTCAAACTCTAACATCTGCGTTAGATGTCGTTCTACGTCGCTCGCTGTAACTTTCGAGATAGGTTCAGGACCACGAGCGGCTTGTCCGATCCCGCGATGTTTTGATGGCGTGTCAAGGGTCTCTATCTCTTCGGCAAAACTTTGCCAACTTCTACAACTCGGACACCGTCCGAGTGTTTTTGGTGTTGTATATCCACATTCTTGACAAACAAATTTACGTTTCTCTCGTGCCATCTGCGATGTTACCAATCACGCTGCTATTGACGTGGCTTGAAACCGGATGTTTTGCTTCCCAACAGCACACTGCTAATACTACCACTCACCTGTGAAAAAACGGAATCCTGTTGTCCACCGCCGTTCACCGGTCAAATTTTCAGCACCAACAAGGAATTGTCCGTATCGGAAAAACCGGAATGCCACTTCTGTGTTCAGTTCCGGTTCCTTACTCGTCAATCCCACGCCCTCCACACTGATACCGAAGCGTCGGGACCACAACCACAAATCCAAGCCAGCCCCGACTTTAGCACGCATGACTCCGGCACGTGCGCGGAGAAAATCGGTCACATCGTGTTCATACTGAAATTCAAATCGAGCCTTCTCGTCCCGAATACCCACCCCGAACCTATACCGTGCATTGGGTCGCTGGAATAATGAAAATGCCAATTCGTTATAGAGTCGCTCTTCAAGACTTAAATAGCGGAGTTCGTAATCCCATCTGACTTGTGGGAGTTCAAAAGTCTGTAATCGTTTTTCGGTTTGTTGAGAGAGCTCTGTTACTGCGTTCATCGCTTGACCGAAATCTTGCAAGGTTCGCTGGACATCTTCAAGCGGTTCCGATGTATTTAGGAGTTGTGCAAAGGAGCCATCTCCTTCGTTCAGTGTGTCAAGGAGACGACTGACGTTTGCCTCCAATGAGGCGACTGCGGCTGTTGTTGTCCGTAGATTTTCTAAGATTGGTTCAATGTTGGCTTCTCCCGTTTTAATAGCCTCGCTACTTTGCGAAACGAGGGCGGAAACCTGAGCAGCTAACGTGTTGAAATCCATCCGAAAATTCTGTGCTATCTGTCGGAATTCTGATGTCGTTGCTCGGACATCCGTAAAAATAGTATTGAGTTTCGGCGAATTCTGATTGAGCAATCGCAAGACCTCACGTGTAATGTCAGACACGTGGCTGCTGACCATGAGAGAATCGCCTTCAAGCTGCGTGAGCAGGTTGTTCACCTTTACGAGCGTCTCCTGAAATCGCTTATCATTTTCTAAAGCGAGTTGTGTCAAGGTCCGCACTGTTTCCTCAGAATCAGCACTTAATTTTTCAATAGTTTTGCCAGTGATCGCAACAACTTCCCGAATTTCCTTGATGGCGAGCTGAATTGCTTCTTGATTTGCTTGAAGCACCTCATTCGCAGCAGATGTGAGCTCAATTGCTTGCGTCATACCGGCACTTGTCTGTTCAAGAAGTTCCAAGGCATTAACCGGGTCTTTTCCGACAATCGGTAGATTCGCTGGTTTTAAAAGCGGGTTCCCGATGGGTCCATTATCAAGGGCAATATAAATCTCACCGACGAACCCGTTCATAGAAATTCTGGCACCACAGTCCTCCCTTAACCATTCAAATCCGTTTTTGACTTTCGCCTTGATGTGAACATTATCAGCCTCAGGACGGAGTTCAATAGCCGTCACTTTACCGATCGAGACACCAGATAGGTAGACCCCTGCCCCGACATAAAGCCCATTGACAGATCGAAATTGAAAAGTTAATTCATCGCCAGCAGTCGCCCACGGCCAATTCTCAGCATTTGTAAGAAGGATTGTCAAAAAGACGATCGCGATTAGAATCATTACACCGACTTTTACGGATGCGGTCCAGAAGTTCATACTCTCCTATCTCCCCAAATATGTTTTCAAAATGGGATTTTCCATGTTGAGAATCTGGTCTGGTGCTCCAAATAGGATGAACTGTTGCAAAATGGGGTTGTCGATGTTGATGATCTCATCTGGCCTTCCGTCTGCAATCTTTTCACCTTCATGAATCATAGCCATCCGTGTTGCAACACTGAAAGCACTGTGCATATCATGCGTTACCACAACGGAGGTGACTCGCAGCCTTTCGTGGAGGTCTCTGATAAGTTGATTGATTTCAGTGCAGGTAACCGGATCGAGTCCAGTTGTGGGTTCATCATAAAAAATAACTTCCGGTTCAAACGCGAGTGCCCGTGCAAGGCCAACTCGTTTCCGCATGCCGCCGCTTAATTCGGCTGGCCGTAAGTCTTGGACTCCCTCTAAATCAACAAGGCTGAGCTTCTCATCAACAACCTTACGCATCTCTTGTTTGCTAAGATCGGTATGTTGATCAAGCATAAAAGCGATGTTTTCCGCGACAGTCATCGAGTCAAAAAGGGCGGCAGACTGAAACAGCATCCCGATTTTTCGGCGGAGGATATTCATTTTTTTAGTTTTCAGTTTTGATATTTCTGTGCCATCAAACCAGATTTCACCGGAATCGGCAGAAATCAACCCTGTGATAATTTTGAGAAGTACACTTTTACCACACCCGCTTTGCCCCATAACTACGAGCGTCTCACCACGCGAAATTTCAAGACTCAGTCCGTTTAAAACGTTTTTGCCTCCAAAATTTTTGGTGACATTTTTAATCGAAATCATATTTTTCGCCTTAGCACAAGATATGAAACAAGGTACATTTATTCTCGCGGGTGCGATGTCCCCATCGGGTGAAACTTTTGTCAAATCCGCGCTGATTATACCAATCCCAGGACGTTAAAGAGGATATGATTTAAAACAAAATCCAGTACAAGAATAGCAACAAGTGAAATAACAGCGGAACCGGTTGTAGCAGTGCCAACACCTTCAGCACCACCCGCTGTCGAGATAGTAAACCCCTTATAGCACCCAACTGCAGCAATTGCCATCCCGAAAGAGGTTGCTTTAATTAAACTAATGAGAACACTTCCAACAAAAAGATTCTTTTGGACTTCTAAGAGAAAAAAGTAGCCATTTACATCAAATAGGGCAACAACAGCAATAAAACCACCAGCGATGCCAGCAAATGTTGAGTAGATAGTAAGCGTCGGTAGCATCATAGAACACGCGAGAAAACGCGGTACTACCAAATATTTGACCGGATTTGTGCCCATTACCTCAAGTGCATCAATTTGCTCGGTAACCTTCATCGTCGAAAGTTCAGCAGTAATTGATGCGCCGATACGTCCGGCAAGCACGAATGCGGTTATCATCGGTCCGAGTTCCTTCACGACTGAGACACAGACAAACCGCGCGACTGAACCTTCCACCGCATAAGGTTTGAGTTGAATGTACCCTTGAACACCGAGCACCATTCCGGTGAAAAACCCTGAGACAATAACGACAGCCAGAGAATTGAAACCGATTAACAATAATTGCTTAATTAACAGATCAAACTGAAAGGGAGGACGGAAAATTTGAATAAGGGTTTGAAAAAAGAGCGTAAAGGCTTGTCCTATCTCGGAAAGCACATTATGCAACCGAATCTTAATCAAATCACGGAAACCACCAGAGGCTTCACTTTTAGTGGATTGCTGATCCATATTTTTGTTTAATTAGGATTTTCAAATCGCATCTGTTTTTTCGTAAAATAAAGAACGACTGTTCCAGTTGGCCCGTTACGCTGTTTTTTAATCATGAGGTTCGCCTCAACCCTGTCTCCGACCTCTTCCTCTTCATAATAATCTTCACGATACAAAAAGGCAACAAGATCAGCATCCTGTTCAATGGCTCCAGATTCGCGTAAATCTGAAAGTTGCGGTTGCTTGTCTGGCCGCCGTTCAACTTCACGGCTCAACTGTGAACAAGCGATAATTGGAACATTGAGTTCCCAGGCAAGTACCTTCAAGGAACGTGATATTTCGGAGATCTCCTGTTCACGCGCATTATATCTACCCGTCCCTCTGAGCAACTGCAGATAGTCAACGATAATGAGAGCGAGCTCACTGTGTTCGCCTTTCAACCGTCGTCCTTCGGCGCGTAGTCCCTGAACGGTAAGTCCCCGGTTATCGTTAATGAGGATAGGAGCTTCAGCCAACCGACTTGCGCCTTCGGTTAAGGGTCTCCAATAATCTTCACTGAAATTACCGGTTCGGAGCCGTCCAAAGTCAATGTGGGATTCGGCGGCTAACATCCTCATGACGATATCCTGCGCGGGCATCTCAAGGCTAAAGATGGCAACTGGCCGCTCCTGTTCAAGGGCAATGTTTTGCGCCATATTTAGCACCAATGTTGTTTTTCCCATACTTGGTCGCGCGGCAATGATAATAAAATTACCGGGCTGCAGCCCGGATGTCATGTGGTCGAAATCCATAAAGCCGGTCGGTACGCCCAAAAAACGATCGGCTTTGTGGTAGAGTTTTTCTATAGCATCTATACTCGTTGTAATCAGTGGCCGGATAGGATGAAATCCACGTTCGGATTCATTTTGTCCGAGTTCAAAGACAGCTTCCTGCGATTGATTGAGCACCTCTGTAAGCTCTACAGTTTCATCTTGGGCGAGTTCGCGAATCTGGCTTCCTGCCTGAATCAGCTGCCGGCGCGTCGCTTTCTCATGCAAAATATCGGCATAAAATTCCGTACTCTCTGTCTCTACAATAGGAGCTTGGAGTTCATACAGATAGCCAGCACCCCCCGCCCGATTGATCTGATTTGTGCGTTTCAGTTCATCGGCAACAAGAAGCGGATCGGCATTGCTAACGCGTTCATATACAGCGAGGATAGCTGCGTAGATAAGCTGATGGTCGGTCGTGAAAAAGGCGTCAGAATTATGCCCAAGCAGGGCAATTACGGGAGGAATGACCGACTTTTCAGTCATCATCGCGCCGAGTACTGCTTGTTCAGCTTCTTTGTCAGAGAGGGTATCAACCGCTTGTGCCTGCATAATTATTCTTCACGTTCAACAACAACACGGAGTTCAACAACAACATCCGTATGCAACCTGACGGGCACCATAAACACACCGAGTTCACGAATCGGTTCTACGAGTTCAAAGACTCGGCGTTCCAAGTCGAAGCCCTGAGCCCGTACAACCTCAGCAATATCCATAGAGGTAACAGACCCAAAAAGCCGGTCGTTTTCGCCAGCACGTCTACTCAGTGTGCATGTAACATCAGCCATCTGTGCAGCGATTTCCTGTGCGTGCTCTTTATCTTTCGCTTCCTGGTGGTCAATTACTCGCTTCTCATGCTCGAGGTGGCGACGATTCCGTTCCGTTGCATGCACCGCCAGCTGCATCGGGAGGAGGTAGTTGCGTGCATAGCCATCTGCGACCTTCAATACATCGCCCGGTACACCGAGCCCTTCAACACTTTTCTTTAGAATCACTTCCATAATTGAAAACCTAAACTATTTTTTGTAGGGAAACCAGTCCCATTGTGCCTGAAGCCCTACTTTTATCGTGTAAATGGCAACAGTGCCATATTGCGTGCGCGCTTCACTGCACGCGTCACCATTCGCTGTTGTTTCGCCGATAGTCCTGTAACCCGGCGACTCACAATTTTACCACGTTCATTAATAAATTTTCGCAGCATATCTACGTCTTTGTAGTCGAAAGACTCAATTTTGTTGTAGCGCTGCCTGCGACGGAATGCCATATCAATTCAGTTCCTTTTTCTAAAGTATTGCGCATCAAAGCAGTTCTGATGCGCTATATCCAATACTTCTATTGGAAGGTTAAACAAGGGAACGCGGGAGAGCCTCTGTATAACAATGGCTCTCCCACGAACACTTTTCTCACTTAAAACGGGATGTCGTCTTCCGTTGTGGAAGGTGCGCTGCTCGGTGCAGGTGCTTGTTGGTAAGGCGTAGATTCCGCCGGTGCAGCTGCAGGTTGGGCATCAGTGTAACCACCATCCATTTGATCGCTGTCACGTCGCCCACCGATTAATTGAATTCGAAACGCTGTAACAGAGAGTTTGTTCCGTTTGGTCCCGTCATCGGCTTCCCAAGAGTCAAATTTAAGACTCCCTTCGAGAAAAACAGGGCTGCCTTTACTGAGGTACTCGTTCACAATTTCCGCTTGCCTACCCCAAGCGGCAACATCAACAAAACAGACAGACTCTTTCTGTTCACCCGACTGCCGATCGGTGTAACGCTCACTCACAGCGAGTCCAAAATTTACGACTGATGTTCCACTTGGCAGAAATTTCATTTCGGGATCGCGTGTAAGGTTCCCCATCAGAATGACCTTGTTGTAACTTGCCATGGTTTCTCCTTCCTATATGTAAGCTTAGGTGCTTTGACCTCGCCTACAAGCCAAAAACTCGTTTAAATTTGGCTGACGCTTATTTAGGCAGATTCTGTTGCATCTTCAGCCGCTGCATCATCATCTGTTGTCTCTTCAGTCGCTGTATCATCACCCGATGTCGAATCTTCACTCGGTGTTGATTCTTCCTCCGATATGGATTTCTCATCCGATGTCGATTCCTTATCCTCGCCTGTCTCGCCGGTGAGTTCCGCTTTCAACTTCTCAATATCATCCTCGTATTGGACGACCATATAGCGCAAAATGGGTTCAATGACATGCAAGGATTGGTTCAGTTCAGCGACAAAACTCGTTGCGCACTCAAAAATGTAGAGTACATAATAGCCTTCACTCCGTTTCCGGATTGGATAGGCGAGTCGTTTCTTGCCCCAGGGATCAACTTTCAGAAGAGTCCCCCCGTTTTCAATGATGCCCTTTACTTGATTCGTAAGAGCCTCTGCTTCATTTTCATCGTAGTCGGGCGTGATGATAAGCAGGAGTTCGTAAGGTTTCAAATTTTCGTGCCTCTCTTCGGACTAATGGCTCCACTGCGATCACAACAAAAGCAGGGAGCAGAGATTAATTAAGTGAATCCCATCCGACGCAAGCGCGACAAAAGCGCGATTACAGGTTAGATGGTATTCCGTTAAGTTAATTTAGTTTATATAATTATACCACATTTCAATTTGCATATCAACCAAAAACCACATTTTTTTATGGTTATAAGTTGTCGATTTTCAGTTGTCAGCAGTCAACCATCGGTCTCCATCAGTAGTCAATGCATGTTGCGACTTTTTTTCCTCAAGCAGTGCCTTAAGCAAACAAGCAATTTAGGTTGGAAGTACGGCATGTGCTGTCACATGTAGCGGTAAGAAAAACGGACGTTTCGATGTGAGGACCTCTTGCCGAAGACGTGCGGCTAACGTATTGACATCTACCTGCTCGGCCGTCGCAAGTCCGTACTTCTCTAAGAGCGGAAGGAGACTTTGGAAAATAGTCGCCATATATCGGTAACCCGCCCATGTTTTGGCGACACCAATTGGAGACTCAAGATGCATCGTTGGTGGGGGCAAACCTGCGTCAACAAAAGCGCGATAGAGACCGATTCCCATGTCCAGATGTGCTCCTGAATGTTCAAACACGTCCAAGATCCACGTAACAAGTTGGTTCATGAGAGGCGTGTCCGGATGTGAGAGTGCGGGGTAAAGCGTGTATTCGGGCTCCTGAAATGCGACGATACCGCTCGGATTCAAATGCGTTACGAGTTTAGCAAATGCTTTTCCCGGATCCGCCATATACATCAAGACAAATCGCCCGACAATAGCGTCAAATTTATCCGCGAAAGCAAGCGTTCGCGCATCGCCTGCAATAAATTGAATGTTCCGCATGCCTGCTTCGGTTGCACGCTGGCGTGCGGTTTTCAGAATTACCGAATTGACATCTACACCGACAACCTGTCCCTCTTGCCCAACGAGTTCAGCAAGCATGAGTGCAACATCACCGGCACCACTACCGATTTCAAGCACCCGCATGCCTTTCGTTAGACCGGCTCGTTTGCAGAGACGTTGCGTTGAGTCTCCATAGATTCTTGACTGCTCAATGAGACGAGTCGTTTCGTGTGACGTTCGTCCTAATGTATAGGTAGCATCACTATTTGACGTGTACAAGTTTTCTGCGTGATCTTTCGCCATACATGGAACCCTTTTACGTCGGTAGGGCGGCATGCGCTGTGATGTGCGGTGGCAAAAGAAGCGGTCGTTTTGATGTCGTGACCTCCGCTTGAATCCGATCCGCAAGTGTGTCAATGTCTATCTCTTCAGCGGTGGCAATGCCGTACGCCTCCATCAATGGGACAAGACTCCGAAAGCTGTTGGCGAGATACTCAAACCCGGGCCAGCCTGCAGGACCGCCCATGGGTGCCTCAAAATGTAAGGTCGGTTCGGGCAAACCGGCATCAACGAATACGCTGTAAAGTTCCATACCCATGCTGAGATGTGCCCCTGAACGTTCAAACACTGTAAGCCCCCATTCAACCAACTGGTTTATCAAAGGTGTATCCGGATGTATAACCGTTCGGTAGAGCGCGAGTTCAGTATCCTGAAAGGCGACGATTCCACCGGGACGTAGGCGCGTTGCCAAATGCCTCAGGGCATCTGCTGGGTCTGCCATATAGAGCAGGACAAGTCTACCGACGACAGCATCAAAGTCGTCTGGAAGTTCAAGCGTTCGGGCATCACCGGCAATGAATTCAACGTTTGTAAAGCCTGCTGCATCGGCTCGTTCTTGCGCGGTTTTGAGAACATCAGGGTTGACATCTACGCCGACAACTTTTCCCTCGGGACCAACAAATTCAGCGGCGGTGAGTGCCACATCACCAGCACCACTCCCAACATCAAGGACTTTCATCCCCTCAGCGATGCCGCTCCTGAGAAAAAAGCGTCGCGTCACATCGTCATAAAGTTGTGATTGTTCGATTAAGCGTTCTGTTTCTCCTTCGCTGCGCCCCATTGTATATTCTGCATCTCTGGGCTGATTGCTCATTATTAATTACCTCACTTTTGAAAGAATAGCATAAAGATGAAAAAATAATATAAAGACTGCTTTTCGCGTTGAGCAACGGTTTTAAACCGCTTCGCAACACGAAATATGAACTGTATGATTCCTAAAAACTATAGCCAACTTTGGTATACCAGAACGCACCGCCAAATCCATACGGACTATACTCGCCGAAAGGTCGACCAACGATTCTGGCAGGAAATTCTTTAATATCGTAGGGCACGTCAGGTCCCTCTGCCGAAGTAATATTATCCGGTTCAACATTGAGGACATTATTCACGCCAACCGTGATTCCCAAGTTTTCGACGAGTGCATAACTGACCTCAAGGTCCACGAGAATCGCATCGTCATAGGTTTGCGCGCCTACAGCATTCTCGTACCAAGGACCGTAATAATTGACCCTCCCTAATACACCTAAACTGTCACCAATGCCTTGTGTTAGGGTCACATTGCCACGATGGCGAGGAACCCCCTCCTCTAATAAACGGACACGCGTGTCGTCAAGGATATCAGGATTACGCTTGGTTACTGTGGTCCCCGTGTAGTTATAGGCGAGACTGAGTGCACCGTCCAGTATAGGTGCTGTAAGAATCACATCAAAACCTTGAGTGCTTGTTTCAAATTCATTGGTAAAGAATCGGAATTCCTGTAAATTCCCGGCACTCGTAATACCTTCAGCGACGAGCTGCTGAATCTGTGCCTCAGTAATATCTTGACCCCGCTGGAAGTCTTTCGACGGAGCCAACCGATCTTCCACTTTGATGTTGAAATAATCAACAGTGATACTCGCGATAGTGTGGCTGACAACCGTTCCAAACGTGAAATTCTTTGACTTCTCCGGTTCAAGTGCCTTACCACCCACCAAACCAGCGGCAGCATGCGTAGAGGGAATCGTCCCTTTATTGACTAATGTATTGTTTTCACCGAACTCCGTTGTGACGTTAAAGGCATTCTGCTGCCCGGGTGTCGGTGCTCTGAAACCGGTGCTGTAACTACCACGCACCCTTAAGTCAATAACAGGATCAATTGAAAGCAATTCTTTGAACGTGTCGGCAATGCCATAGTTCGTTGCAATTTTGTAGTTGACTGTACTCCCAAAATCGTCAAAGTACTCACCACGGACCGCAGCATTAACCGTCCAGAAGTCAAGAGGTCTCAATTCGCTTTCCAAATAACCAGCGAAGTTAGAACGGGTCCAATTCCCTTCGGCAATATCACTGAAGCCAGGGAACCCATTGGATCCTGAACTAAATCCTTGGCTTGCCAACGGACCGATCTTCCAAGACTCAATCTGCCCCTGCACAATCTCAAAGGTTTCTGTTCGATATTCCAGTCCAGAGGCGAGGAACACCATATCGTGTAGCGGATAGGTTAAGTCAAGATTAATGTTCGTATCCGCTTGGATATAATCTCCTGGGTCAAATTCAGTCGGTGTGTCCGGTCCAAGCGAGGCATTGACTGTATTCCTGATAAAGAAATCGGAGGCGTGCCGTCCATAGGAAGCACTCAAATCCCACCCGACCTCCGCCAAAACCGTTCCCTTCAGACCAACGAGGAGCGAAGTATCTTGGGTATCAGCACCGAAACGAGGGGTAAACCCACCGGGAAAAAGTTCTTGGAATGTGAAAAGATTCGGGTCAGAGAGAACCTGTTGCAAGGCAACCGGATCAGGGACATTGTTGGTTATTTTCACTACAGGAACTTCACCTTCACCAGACAATCGTCCAACAAGTAAGGTTTCCCCATCATCATTACTAAACACAGCGGGGCGGGTATTGGGATTTCGGAAGTAGAAACCCCCTTCAACTTCCTTCTGTGCATAGTTCGCGTGACCGTAGAACTTAATGTCATCGGTAATGCTTGCCCCATAGTTTGCAAAAAGCTTGATGTCGTTTCTAATAATAGGGTGCCCCCACGGTTGGGCAGGGTCAGCAACATCCGTATTTCCGACACTGATAAGCGCGGCGGCATCATCCCGTTGTACCGAGCGGTCTGTCTCGTTCATGCCGCCGTATTCTACACTGAGATTCGTCCAGAGATCTTCGCGCCCCAAACCGATATTCCCAGCGAGGGTGTACGTAAGACCATCACCCGCTTGGAAAATACCCGGTTTGATTTCAAAAGATCCGCCTTCATAACTGTCTTTGAGCTGCAGGTTCATGACTCCCGCGATCGCATCGGAACCGTATTGCGCCGATGCACCATCTCGTAGCACCTCCACCTGTTTCAGTGCGATGGAAGGGATAGGAGAAAGATCCGCCCCCTGTGCGCCATCGGACAATCCATTTCCGAGCCAAGCAATTACGGAGGCACGGTGGCGGCGTTTACCATTAACCAGTAACAATGTGTGATCTGGTGCCAACCCGCGTAGATTCGCTGGGCGGACGACAGTAGCCGCATCGGCGATTGGCTGCGCATTAACGTTGTAAGATGGGACTAAGTTTCTCAACAGGTCTGGCAAATCCGTGCTTCCCTGTTTGACGAAATCATCACTTGGTAAGACATCAATCGGGACAGCAGATTCAAGAACCGAACGCGGTTTCGCACGCGTCCCGACCACAACCACCCCCTCAAGCGTTATGACCTCCTGTTCAGATTCTTGTGCTACTGCCGTAGATGCCAAACCTATAAAAATAACTAAAACACCATGCATCAGAAGCAGTAACGTTTTAAAAGTAAGCCCGACTTTCATAAATGAAACTCCTTCATTTTTTAGTTAAGAAAACACCGTCATCTAAAGCATAATTTATATACACGACCTATATAAATTGAATAGGCGCGGTTAAAAACCGCGCCCTTTGTGAAAAGTAGACCTATCACTTTTCATGAATAGGTTTTAGAAACTGTATCCGACTTTGGCATACCAGAACGCCCCATCAAAACCGAACGGACTGAACTGCCCATACTTGTTACCGACGGAATCAGCACCATTCGGATTTTCATCGGGAAAGGTATTCAGGATATTTCTTCCACCGAGCGTGAGTGCCAATCCGGCCCCTACGGTGTAAGTGGTTTCTAAGTCAAAAATAACCCTTCCAGTGTATTCTCCAACGCCTTCCATCTCTGGATTTTGCAAGTAATCTTCAGAATCGAACCAACCGCTGAAATAACTGGCGCGCCCGAGCACTCCCCACGCATCCGTTATGGAATAAACGCCAGTCAGGCTGGCACGGTGTGTGGGTAAATTCTCTTGCAGTTCCCGGATTCGATGGTCGTCCAGCGTGTCCGGATTGTGATCGGTAACTGTGGTGTTCGTGAAGTTATACACGGCGATTATGTTTCCATTGGGTATTGGTGCTGTAACGACAAAGTCAATACCATTGGTTGTAGTAGAGAAGTCATTGATAAAGAACTGGAATGTTTGCAGATTCGCTGCACTGGTCACACCTGCGGCGATGAGATCTGCCTTCTGCGCGTCAGTTAATGCAAAGTGTTGTGACACCGATAACCGGTTTTTCAGCCGAATATCAAAAAAGTCCATCGTGAAGTTTACGCCCAAAATATCAACGGTAAATCCACCTGTGAAGTTATTTGATGTTTCCGGGTCAAGCGAGTTATCTTCCTTACCTGTCACAACATCGACAGCAGGGTTGGTGGAAGGAATTGTTCCTTTATTAACGAGATCACCCTTCTCAAAATCGTATTCAGTGGTAATGTTGAACGTATTTTGCTGCCCGGGTGTCGGCGCGCGGAACCCAGTACTATAACTTCCGCGTAACCGCATTGTTTCCGTAACCTTGTAGTTTGCAGCGGCTTTGTAGTTCAGGGTACCACCGAAAATCTCAAATTGTTCAGCGCGCACAGCCAGGGCGATCAGGAGCGGATCAATCGGTCTGATTTCAGTTTCCAGATACGCTGCGACGTTGTAACGGTGCCACTTGCCTGCCGCAACAGGGCTGAACCCGGAAAATCCGTTGGAGGCAGCCGTGAAGCCTTGCGCTGCGAGGGGTCCGATCTGATGCGACTCGCGTTCGCCCTCTATGATTTCAAATCCTTCGTCCCGATATTCCAAACCAGAAGCGAGGAACACCATGTCGCTGAGCGGATAGGTTACATCGAAGTTGAGGTTATAATCCGTCTGGATATAGTCGCCCGGATCAAAATATGTCGGTGTATCGGGTCCGAGAGAAGCATTGACGGTATTGAAGATAAAGAAATCAGCATGGTTCCGTCCAAAAGAGCCACTCAGATCCCACGTTAAGGGTTTGCCTAACGCTTCTTCCAAAGCGGTGCCTTTAACGCCAACGACGACGGAACTATCCCACATGAATGCACCAAATCTGGGTGTGAATCCCCCTGGGAACATCTCCTGGAATGTGAATAGATTTGGGTCATTCTTGACGGCTTGCAACCTTGTGGGATCAGGGACATCATTGGTTATCGGGATATCGTCAGCATCGTGAGGTGACAGTTCGGCAAATGTCTCCCCGGCTTCCACTGCTGCCGCATTTTCGGCTTCCCACGCCGCCTTTCGGGCTTCCCAATCCGCCATCTCGGTTGTCAAACCCCGCATATCACCGACGAGCAACGTCTTGCCACCCGACGAAGTAAACACACCGCCGCGGGTATTCGGGTTACGGAAATAGAACCCACCTTCAACGCGCTTGCGGGCGTAGTTGGCATGTCCATAGAAATCGATGTCATCCGTGAGGGTGGCACCGTAGTTGGCAAACAATTTGACATCATTCTCTATAATCGGCTGTCCCCAAATTTGCGCGGGGTCTTTCACACTAAAATTGCCTGCGTTAATCAATTTGATGGCATCATTACGTTGGACAGAGCGGATGGTCGGATCTGCGCCACCGTATTCAAAACTGAGGCTACTCCACGCGTCTGGATTCCCTAAACCGATGTTGCCGGCGAGCGCAAATTGCCGTCCGTCGCCGAATTGGTAGATACCGGGTTTAAATTCAAACGACCCGCCTTCATAGTTGTCCTTCAATCGAAAATTCATCACACCCGCAATAGCGTCTGACCCATATTGTGCGGATGCGCCATCACGGAGGATCTCTACCTGTTGCAGAGCAATCGCCGGAATAGGTGCCAGGTCAGGTCCCTGTGAGCCATCAGACAGACCATTTCCGAGCCAGTGAATCACTGCGGCACGGTGGCGCCGCTTGTTATTGACGAGCACCAACGTATGGTCTGGGGCAAGTCCCCGTAAATTCGCCGGACGCACCACTGTTGACGCATCGCTAATCGGCTGTGTATTGACGTTATAAGATGGCACCAAAGTTCTCAGCAGATCCGGCAGATCCGCGCCGCCCTGCTTCTCAAAAGATTCATTTGACACAATATCAATCGGTACTGCCGAGTCTAAGACAGAACGCGGTTGCGCACGGGTACCCACGATAACAAGACTCTCAAGCTTCACAGGAGCAGCCGCTTCGGACGCTTCTTCAGTTGCTTCTGCCTCGCTCGTAGTTTCTGCTTCTTCCGGTTCTTCGGCGTGTTCATCTGCTATAACTGGTGCAAACGTGCACACCAAAATGCCGATAATAATGCTGAGCGCGAAAACAATCGGTTTAATGTATTTACTGTAATACATACAATCTTCCCCTTTAATAATTTTGACGTGAAGGTCAAACTTTGAAAACTGCTATATAACCTAATAAACTTCCTATACACCTGTCGCCCCGCTGGAGCTTCAGGCGTGGTATCTTTCCATCTTTCGGGTCGCAATCCGTAAAAATTGAATGCAATGAGAGTGAAACCTATGATGAAAGCAACACCCTTACATTCAGAAATAAGAATCTAAGTCGTATGGAAAACACAAAAGCGCAGTTAATAACTTATGCTTCCACTTAAGGATGTACTATAATTATACTCAATGGTACGCCATTAAGCAAATTATGTGCATAATTAAGCAAATTATGGCAAATTATGAACATATAACGCAAGTTGCCACCTCTTTATAGATATAGCACCCCTCTGGGGTGGGGAAAGCATCTGAGACACCTTATTGAAACACACAACGTTCGTTATAGGTGTGCAGATACCTTTTCTTATTGAAATTGAAAGGGAACTATTCTTCACAGGAGTTTTGTAGCGTAGACTGTTCGTCTGTGTGCTACAAGAAACCACTTGCGTTACAGTCACAATAAACCAATTTTTGTATTTTGTAAAGTAATAGTTATAAAAGTCTGAATGTACCTATTGGCATATACCATAATTTTTCAGGAAAAAACAAGTTAGACGAACCGGATACCTTTCGTTAATGAGACGTATTTATTCAGAAATGGTATAATAAGGGTGTGTAAATATTTTGGCAGGGGGTATTGAGTGATATGTGTTGAAAGAGAAGCGGAAAAGGGGTATCCTTTCCTAAGAACAACAAAGCCTTAACTTTTTATAGGAGAGGATACCTAATGGATATTTTATCAGTTGTCAG
>JAJECN010000025.1 GCA_022821965.1 Candidatus Poribacteria bacterium | reverse complement strand
GGTATAACGTCGACACAACTCCGCTTGTGAACTTTCACCGCTAAGTGCTTCAAGCACAACTTTCGCTTTAAATTTAGCGGTAAATCGTCTTCGTTTGGCCATCGGATACTCCTTTCAAGTAGGTTGTTATTGTAGCACAACCTTGTTTTAGAGAGTGGTCTAAAAAACCGATGGCAGTACAGATATTGATGTCGTTTTCGTTGACACCCTCGAAATTGTCCACCTGCGTCACGTTAACCCGTTTCCCTTCAAAACGGATGTCTTGATTGAAAAGGTATTTTGCGGCGCGTGGGTTCAGGAAGTTATCTTTTGTCTTTTCGATGATATTGGTGGAATTGACGAAAAAGAGGAAATTACGGTAGCCTTTCTCATAGAGGTAGAGGATCAAGCCTGCCATGATGAGCGTCTTACCGCTGCCGGTTGCCATGTTGAATAGTAGATGAAGCGGTTTTTCTTTACCAGGGAGATCGGTGTTGAAGTAGTGAACGAAACTCGCATAAGCGTTTTCTTGGTAGGGACGTAACTCAAATTCAGGGTTCAGATTTTGCGTGATGCTATCCGGTATTTCGGGCTTGGGGACCCCATAGTTGAAAGCGATTTCAAGTTGTTCATGAAGAAATTGCTCAAGCATCGAACAGTTTCCAATTACCCTTGATCGATAAACGATGGCATTCCAGGCGTGTGTTGGTTCTTCGCCAAATCTTCATATACGATCCGGGCGATTTCGGGGCCAATCTTTTGAAGTTCTTCTTCCAACCCTGCCTCTTGGATAGGGACGGTGGCAACGAATGCCTTTTTGTGTAAATCAATAGGAAAACCGTTTTCTTGTTCAATACCGTCGCGGGCGTACCGAACCCGTGCTCCGGAGAGCGGTCCATACTCGTCATAATAATAGAGTTCCACTCGCAGGAGCTCAATAGAATCAGGGCCTGGTACTCGTCCAGCCAGGTCAAGCGTCTTAATCCTAAGAGGCATCTTATTAAGGTTGTCAGCAATGGATTGCATAAGTGTATCTCCGTTTACGCTAAAAGTGATAGTTCTGGATAAACCTCGAAGCGATTCTTTACACAAGTTACGGGGATATTTCCGTGTGCAAGAATTTCGGCATCCCGTAAGGCGCGTACAAGTGTTTCTAATTCAATGGTTAAGTTCGGCGAGCGAGGTGTGCCTTCGCTTGCAGGTGGTTGCATGGCGTATTGTATTAGGAAATCCCCCATACGTCCGGGATCAACAACGCCTAATAAGAAATCAGGCAACCCATCATGCTGGTAGGGTGGCCCCGAGCTTGGCGGAGACGGTAACATCTGTGCAACCTCCTTGACTGGATCAAGGAGGTGTAATCCGGTCAGTAGTGGTTCCTGAATCTCAATTTCATGAACGTAGGCAGGATCCTCTGGGGTAGGTACTCTCTCGCTGCTTACCATCGCATAATGCCAAGCTACCGCGTAAGAACGCGTAATAGAAATAAAAGGACTATTCACAGTGCTTCTGGCAATATGAAGCATTTGTCGAGTTATAGTAGGTGCCATTCCGGGGGACCTGGCAACAAAACCTTGTTCCATTGGATCGTTGAGATACCAATAAGTATTAATACCTGCCCCGCGATAGAATATCGCCATAAATCCCTTTTTTATCCTTTCTCCTTTTTTCCAATGTAGATACTCATTAAGTTTACTTCTTGTTGGACGCAAAAGTCAAGTGAAAACTCCCCCAGTATCAAATCGTTCCAATCGGGGAATTCTCCATCTTCCAGAATCTTCAGTATCGAGTCCCGACACAAGTCTTGTGCTTTTGTGATGAATTCTGATGTAGGAAGGGATTCTCCCTTCCTCATCTTGATCCTCTTGGGAACTTCTCCACTGTGAACAGCTTGGGAACGCAAGTCATATATTGCTTTAAACTCATCTATTAGCTTTTTTCGATGTTTTTTATTTTTTCCCAAGTGCCACGAAGCGCGGAGGCGGAATTGAAGCGTTAATTGTTCTCTGGTGCCTTCTGATAAATAGAGGGCTTCCAAGGCTATTCCTAAGTCAATGATTTTGTCAATGGTATCCTTATTACCTTTTGATTTTAACCATCTATCAATGGGTATCTGTAATTTTTCCTGAATTTCTGAATTGAGTTTAACCAGAATCTGATACAGATGTTTGGCTTCCTCTATTTCATGTTGACCGACCTCAGGAAAGTTTCCAATACGTGGACGAGTCCTCCAACTACCTCCGCCGATCCCGTGGCTCAAGTTGTAGAGTTTATCTCCCGGCAAAAATCTGGCGTGAAAAAAGATTTTAACTCCCGAATGGCAAGCCAAAGACAGTGCTTGGCAAAGCAAATTTAGAGGAAAATCATCTGTTCTAAGGTTCGGAAAATCTTTGCTATCTATTTCAGCACGAAATATACGGTTTAGTTGGTCTTCATACTCTTGCATTGTTGATGCTCGAAAAGGTTTATGAAATATAGGGGATACAGAATAATCAACAACAAGTAATGTTTTACCGGAGAAAAAATCCTTGGGCACATCATGCAAGTGATTACGCAGATAGTACGGGAGTTCCGATGTTGAATTAGGTAGAGGAATAAGCCGTATTCCATCAAAGACTTGAATTTCTGATGCTAACTTTATTCCTTCGAGTAATGCTATATCTTGAAAAGAACCTTGTGTTTCCTTGGTGCATTTATCAAAAGTTGATGATGCCTCTTCTATTCCATAAGCAATGGTAATTTTTAGAAGTTGAATTAGTAAGTAATCCAGAGAAAATCTCGGAGGAAATCCGTCGCTAACACCACCTATTAGAAAAAGACTGGCGGATAGGATTTCATCTTCATCAATGAAGGGAGCGAATTCCACTCTTATGAAGTCCAGAAGTTTTAATTTGGTCCCTCCACTTACAATGTGAGGTTCATAATTCCTCACAATTGATAAGGCAGATTCCGAATAAGATGTCCAGTATTGCTGTAGAAGACTTCTATATCTATGGGTATCCATAGACAGTGATTGAGAGTGACTTGATGAACGCTGTCGTATTTCTAAGTTCTCCATTGCTTCTTGTAGCAACTGCCTTAGTTCTTGTTTTCTTTCCTCAGTCATTTATTTCACCTTTCTATCAAGAATCTCCATAAAACGCCTTGTTCAACCCCTTATCTTCCGCACTAACCTCAAAATCCGCATCGGCTATTTCGGAGAGGTTGACATAGAGTTGGTTCTTATCCAGCAACTCTGCCAGTAGGTGTTTCTGTTTCTCTACGTCGTCAATGGCGATGAAATCTTTTACCGCTTCTTGTGGCATTTCTTCGTTGACATACCAGTTCAGGAACGAATTTTCGGCGATGTCCTGCCAGAGGGCAATGAGGTCTTCAGAGGATTGCGCGTTTTGGATTTTGTCTATGTAGATTTGGTTGTATTGCATCAGTTCGCAATAGATGAAATCACCGCTGCTTTGCTTTTTTATTACTTTTTCCACACGTGGAACGGTGACATCTTCAACATAATCCATCTGCTCAACCAAAATAAATTTGCGATTTCCATTATCTTGCTTGTTCAATTCTAAAACAGCATGGGCAGCAGTTCCTGAACCAGCGTGGAAGTCGAGAATAATGGCATCTTTATCTTTTTTAAAAAAAGTAGCACCGAGTATGATCTCTTTTAGCAATGCAGTTGGCTTTGGAAAAGCAAAAATATCTTCACCCATAAGATCCTTTAGTTCATTCTTACCGTCTGCATTAAGGTGTTTTAAAACAGAATAAAACTTTGATCCATCTTCATCTAATGCTCTATATCTCCCGACAATTGTTTTGTTTTTTCCTTTATTCAGAAGGATGTACTGACCGTCTTCTATACCTTGATCAATTTCATCTTTTTTAGCTTTCCCTTTAATCCTCTCAATATCTTCATAGTAACAAGTCCCATATTTCCCAAATTCTACTCTCAACCAGTCTTCTTCAATCCAATATTTCTTACCATCTTTTTCAACAATTTTGCCTCTGATATCTTTTGGCCTTCTTAAGGGTTCAAAATTTTCGATGTTCTTTGCATAGGTCAACAGATAATCGTGTCCTTTCACAACTTGTTTAGCGAGTCCACCGCCCTCGGCACGAATGACTACAAAATTGGTAATGAAATTTTCATTGCCAAAGATTTCGTCCATTAAAATTTTCAAATATGCTTGCTCGTTGTCATCACAACTGGCAAAAAACACGCCATCATCTGTTAATAGTTCCTTTGCCACTTCCAACCGGTTTTTCATAAATGTCAGCCAACTGGAATGGTTAAAACTATCGTTGTAGCCAAAACTATCGGTTCCCGTGTTATAGGGTGGGTCGATATAAATAAGTTTGACCTGCCCGCGGAATTGCTGTTTGAGGGTGTGGAGCGCGATGAGATTATTGCCTTTGATGATGAGGTTTTCGCGAATAATGCCGTTCTCGTCGCGTTGGATTTCTGTTACATCCTGTTCACCTGCGGCGGTGTGACGTTTCCAGTTCGTAAGCACTTTTGGATTGAACATCCGATTGATTTCGTCTTGTGCAAGGATTTCGTTGAAGAAAATCTCTTTGCGTTTTTCTTCTTCCTTTGTCTGTCCACCCTCTAAGACACAATCCTTGTAGGGCCAGACGAGCGAGACTTCGCCGCGTTCACGGAGGAATTTGTCTCCGATGTTCAAACCGATCTTATTACGGAATCGGGTGTAGGAGTTGGCAAGAAAGTTTTTGTCGGTGATGTAATTGATGAAGGTGTTGTGGTTGAAGACCCAATGCCCGTCAATCTCGTCAAAGAACTTTGCTTTTATCTCATTGTCAGTAAGGAGTAACCTGATGAGGTCGTGGTTGAGTCGCCATGCGTGGTCTCTGACAGCAGCGGGGATAAGTTCACCTGCATCGTCAAGGAGGTCTGGGTTGTCTTTGAGTAATCGGATAAGTTTTTCATTGAAGTTTTCTTTTGACATAAGGAGCAGTAACCTTCATTTTATTTAGGATAGCAGCAGATCAGGAATGGAGTTTTTCCACTAATATAACTTGTTCTAAGTTTACCATTTTTCAGGTGAAAAGTCAACGGAATATTCTGTTTTGGTGGGAAGAAATCGAGATTTGGAGATCGCTCCTACAGAAAAGATACGGGGTCAAGGTGCTGGCATTAGGTAGAGATGGAAACCTTCGTCACCAACGGTTGAACCAGTAAATTTGGTTAGGAACGCGAGATTGTGCTGTTCACGCAGTTCGGTGCCTATAGCACGATTCAGGATAATTAATACTTCTTTATCTGTCTGAGCATTTAGCGTTTCTGCTGCTTCAATGACGAGTTGGTTGGGTGCATCGTGGGTGCGGGCGTTGTCCCATCTGACGAAAGAGCCGAGTCGACTTCCACGTGGATAGTAAATCTGTCGTTTCGGTAGGTAGCCGACGACAGTGCTGACAGCGAAATCAACATCACCAACCATCGGAAGGTCTTGCATGCCTTGCGACTTGATATATTCGGCTGTTAATTTGCCGTAAGAGAAAATATGGCGGTGCTCCATCCTGACTGCTGTAATGCCGCCGATAGCGTGGCAGATAAGTAGTAGGGTCAAAACCACTGTTCCCGCTACATTTAAAACCCGATCCACGATAGAATCCGTATCTTGTTGCTCAGTCTTACCGAGATTTATTGCTGAGCAATATCGATAAATCCAACAGCACATCAGAAATGTAAGGAACAGGAAGCCGTGATGCCGGATACTGCCGTGATATTTGACATAGAAAAACGTCAAGAGTCCAAGCGTTGAAATGAGATAGGTAAGCAACGCAGTTGGTCGTTTAAGGAATAACAGCACGCTGAAAAACATTAGAAAATAGCAGAGCGGAACTTGGATTGTTTGGAAGAAGGCGTAGGTTGTTAGTAGGTTTGAACCCCAAAAACCGAGTACCGGTCTCGTGACTGGGAGATAGGCACGGGAGATCAGTTTAACAATATCATTCACCCGTTTCGCTTCATAGTTGAAATTCCACGCAACGGCAAAACCCGTATCTGGCGGTGGATTGAGTTGCAGAACGGCTGTAATAATACCGAGACCGATAAGTGCAAATCCGATCCAGATGGTTTTTTTATTCTCTATAGTTTCAATTGCTTGGCTGAGAGGTTGAAGAAACCGACCACTAAAGACATATTCGCAACAGAGCGCGATGCCTATGGCGATGGCGACGATCAATGCATGAACACTCGTATGTGCAAGCAGAAACAGCACACAACCGACCCAGATAAAGCGTTTGTAACGTTCCTTGAACAGGACACAAAAGACGGTTATTAGTAAAAGTCCAAGGGCGTAGTTTCGGGCGACAATCGCGTATTCATAGAGAACGAGGTAGCCGAAACAGAAGAGAAGTTTCTGGAACCAGTTGAAAGGAGAATAGCGAACAAAAAGGTAGACGGTACCCCCTGTAATCAGGAGATGGAACATCTGCATGATGACAGGGGAAGAGGTGATACGGCTGAGTGGCATGAGGCAGAGGTGCCACAAACCCGGATGTCCCTCATATTTGAGATTCGCGAAGAGGTTAAAGACCGAGGTGCTGTCGCGTGCGAGGAGCCACGCTTGGATTTCATCTCGCCACATCTCATGGTGGCTTGCGGTAAACGCACCGACTGCGAGAAAAAGGAACGTCAAGCCGAGGGCGTAGTGTTTATCTTTTTTGTCCATTGTCTACATTGTGTCCTATGGTTTGAAAGTCTCTTCTTTTGAAAATAAGACCGCTACCAAAGCGACTGTGTCACGGTGCGGGCATCAGATAGAGATGAAAACCTTCGTCTCGAACAGTTGAACCGGTAAATTTGGTTAGGAACGTGAGATTGTGCTGTTTACGTCGTTTAGCACTTAAAGCGTGATTCAGGATAATTAGCACATCTTGCGTATTCTGGCTGCTCAACTTCAGTGCTTCTTCAATGACACGCCTCTTTGATACCGAGGCACGTGCATTGTCCCATCTGACAAAAGAGCCGAGCCGACTTCCACGTGGATAGTAAATCTGCCGTGGTTTCCCTAAATATCCGACGACAGTACTTACAGCGGAATCCTTGTCACCAACCATCGCCAAGTCTTGCATGCCCTGGGACTTGATATATTCAGCTGTCAGTTTGCCGTAAGAGAAAATATGGCGATGCTCCATCCGGACAGCTGTAATACCACCGATAGCATGGCAGATAAGCAGCAACGTTACAAGCACCGTCCCTGACACATTTAAAACTCTGTCCACGATAGAATCCCCATCTTGTTGGTCAGTCCTACTGAGATTTATTACTGGAGAGTCTCGGTAAATCCAACAGCACATCAGGAACACAAGGAACAGAAAGCCGTGATGCCGAATACTACCTTGATATTTGATATAGAAAAACGCCAAGAGTCCAAACGTTGAGATGAGATAAGTAAGTAGGGCAGTTGGTCGCTTGAGGAATAACAGCACACTGAAAAACATCAGGAAGTAGCAGAGCGGAACTTGAATCGTTTGGAAGAAGGCGTAGGTCGTTAGTAGGTTTGAACCCCAAAAACCGCTTGTAGGGCTTGTGATTGGGAGATACGCACGGGAAATTAATTTGACAATATCGTTCACCCGTTTCGCTTCATAGTTAAAATTCCACCCAACAGCAAAACCTGTATCTGGTGGTGGATTGAGTTGTAAAACCGCTGTCGTAATACCGATGCCGATAAGCGCGAACCCGATCCATATAGGTCTTTTATCTTCTATCGCCTCAATTTCTTGATTTAGCGGTTTAAGAAACCGACTTCCAAAGACATATTCACAACATAGCACAACTCCAATCGCTATGGCGACGATTAACGCATGAACACTTGTATGTGCAAGCAGAAATAGCACACAACCGACCCAAATGAAACGTTTGTAACGTTCCCTGAAAAGTACACAAAAGACGGTTATCAGCAGAAGTCCAAGGGCGTAGTTTCGGGCGACAATCGCGTATTCATAGAGAACAAAATATCCAAAACAGAAGAGAAGTTTCTGGAACCAGTTGAAAGGGGAATAACGAACGAAAAGGTAGACGGTAACTCCTGTAATCAGGAGATGGAACATCTGCATGATGACGGGGGAATCCGTGATACGGCTGAGCGGCATGAGGCAGAGATGCCACAAACCTGGATGTCCCTCATATTTGAGATTCGCGAAGAGGTTAAAGACCGAGGTGCTGTCGCGTGCGAGGAGCCACGCTTGGATTTCATCTCGCCACATTTCATGGTGGCTTGCGGTAAACGCACCGACTGCGAGAAAAAGGAATGTCAAGCCGAGGGCGTAGTGTTTATTCCCTTTACCCATTGCATGTAGCGACGACCTTCCGATCGAGGCTCTCCCGTCGTTCTACTGGATAGCGAGGCTTGAAATTGGCAGCCATAAGCCACCGGTACTTTTTGCTATAAACTTTTGGAAGGGTTCATCTCGCCCGATAACATCTACCTTGATTTTGGCAGTTTTCATCTTCATCATCACATCTATTGAGGAGTATGCGCCGCTTACATACTCATCCGTGACAAAAATGAAATGGACTTCAGCATCCCGTCGGAAACTCAATTCATCAGCGGCGCGGATGAGCGCGTCCAGCCCGTTTTCATCGCCCCGGAATTTTAATTGTGATAACACCTTCTTAATCTGGGTTACCGAACGCGTTTGTGGAATTACCTCAAAGTCCAATCCAAGTAGACCGTACCCTGTCCCTGCTCGGAAAGTAACAATGCCGATAGTGAAGTCCATATCCGCGTTGTCAAAAAGATCTGTCATGCTGCTGAGATGTTCACGTACTGCGGCAACATCGTTTTTCATACTGCCACTTCCATCAATCACAAAGACGATGTCAACAAGATCGGTGCCGCGATTGGCGACAATATGCTTACCTACCTTGGTCAATGCGAGATCCGGTAGTGTCAACCCTTCAATATCGGATGGGGGTTGTCCTCCGGTCTGCCCCAGAAAGCCGCGGCCCGATTTTCCACTCCGTGAGATGCGTGATCCCAACCCATTTCCGACGCTACTGCCCCCTAACCCTGAAACGGGTTTAGCCTGTAGCCCTTTCCCATAGGCACTATCCCCGGAACGGGAGAGTGCAGCAAGTTCGGGCGTTTGTAATTCAATAGTTGCCTCTTGATGTGGTACAGGTGCTGCTGAGGTCTGAAGCGTGGGGGGTTGCACTTCGACTGTCTCCATCTGTTGTAGACTCTCAGGTGCCGTTGAGGGTTGGACAGGAACTCGCGTAATTCTTTTTAGGGGGCGTATAGAACTCCGCAAGCGGATCTTAACGATGTCAAATTCGGTGACCGGTTTAATCTGCCAATTGGGTTTTTGTCGATATAAAGCCCCAAGCAGCAGTATCAAGAGAATATGAAGCCCGATAGAAATGAGAAGGGCATTTGGGATATTTTTCTTAAGGAGGACTTTCATTTTCGATATTTACCTGTCTCAACAATGCGTTCAGGTGTTTTTCATAAGTCCACAGTCGTAAAAACTATTATAGCATCATGTTTACGCTTATTTCAAGTAAAGAAAATTTTTGATACTTCTTCATCATTGACTTGTCTTATTTGTTGCGACTCGTTTAATCCTCCTTTGAAAAAAGATGGTCCGATTCGCAACACTTAAGATGAAGTTGGAAACCTTGTAGGTGGAAAGCAAAGGGAATCAGTAGTTCTGAAAACTGAACTACTTTGCCAATTGTGAGAAAAAGGTTGACGAAAATATTAAAATTTGGTATCATATAAACACTGATTGAGATGGAGATGGACGAGATAATCCGAAAGGCACTAAGAAAATTAAAATGAAACACTACGGCTTAACGCTGAATCTGAAAGACGACTCAGCAATTATTGAAAAGTATAAAGCATATCATCAAGATGCCTGGCCTGAGGTTCTCAAGGCACTGAAGGCAGTTGGTATCACAAAAATGAATATCTATCTGTTAGGACGCCGCCTGTTTATGGCAATGGAAACAGTCGACGGTTTCGATATAGAACGCGATTTTCCGCGTTACCTTGAAGAAAATCCGAAGTGCAAAGCTTGGGATGAATTGATGCGAACCTTCCAAGAACCCGTGGAGGACGCGCAGCCAGATGAATGGTGGGCACGTATGGAGACTGTCTTTGAATTATAGCGCAAAAATGAACATACCGCCTTCGATGCCCGCAACTTTTCTATCAATTGGTCACTTCTGTTATGATGTCTCGCCAAATGGATATATTCTCGGTGGGTCCGCCTCGTACTCGACACTGACCGCTCGGAACCTCGGACACCACGCCCGAGCAGTTACAGCGGTAGGCACAAACTTTGACCGACAAAATCCACTTTTGGAGGGGATAAAAACGGTCTATCATGAATCTCCTGAGACGACAATTTTCGATAACCAATATGACGCAAAGGGGCATAGACAGCAATTTATTTTAGGGAACGCACAACAACTAAAAGGTAGCCATGTTCCAGCTGACTGGCGTACCAGCAATATAGCCTATTTGTGCCCGATTGCCGATGAGGTCTCCGCTGAAGTCGTCCACTGCTTCAGTGATAAAACACTAATAGGTGCTACACCGCAAGGTTGGCTCCGGCAATGGGATACCAATGGTAAAGTTGAAGCGAAACGGTGGGAAACAGCGAAAAATATTTTACCTCACGTTGATGTATTAATTCTGAGTGACGAGGACCTCCGCACCTACCCAGATGAATTAGAAAAATATATCGGATTAGCCCCGATTGTTGTGCTAACACAGGGAGCGCGAGGCGCGACCCTTTTCCAAAATGGCACGGAACTTCGATCAGAGGCATACTCCGTCACGGAAGTAGATCCGACAGGTGCTGGCGATGTTTTTGCGACCGCCTTCTTAATCAATTATTATCAAAACCGATCGGTACAAGAGGCATTGAATTTTGCGCACTGTGTGGCATCTTTTGCTGTGGAAGGGGTTGGCACCTCTTGTATCCCAAAACTTGCACAAGTTATGTCAAGATTAAAGACATAAATGGTCAGAGGCATTCAATTGTCGAGTATTGGGTTTTGAATGATTTTGAGTGCTTCAGTGGGACGTGCGGCGAAAAATCGGAATGCCTGTGCTATTTTTGTATACCCTGATATGCGGAGCAGCGTTAGCACAGTATTACGCAGGG